>CAWGEM010000004.1:0-630709 GCA_963821555.1 uncultured Alphaproteobacteria bacterium
TTGCTGCCGTCCAGTTCAGTTGAGGTGCGCGCCAACATTTCCGCAGCTCACCGCTTATAGCGACGAGCGCGTGTCGTCACTCCATCACACAATGCAAGGAACTTTGCGTCAGCAATCGCAGTAACCCGATCGGAAGCAGCCAACCCACGGCGGGCAAGCCGTTCCATTGCTTCGATTGCTTCGCGATCTGTCACTCCGCGGGGTGAGAAAACTGCCGGCGACAATTCGGCCTTAACCCGATAGCTCAGCCCGTAACCGACCTGTCGCAAGTGTTGAACAACCAACAACAAGTCGCAGTCGGTTTTGCTTGTCAGGGGGAAGCAGTCGAGAACGTACCAATCGCGATCTGGCAAATTCTCGGCTGTCAAGAGGATGGACCGGAAACCGACGACCAATCGGGCGGAGCCCGTCGCCGCGCGGGATGCTGATCGGGTCATCGCGCCGCGTCTCCCAAACTCTTCCAATCCCCCGCCCCGTTTGGCTCTGTCACGAGCCGCCGGGTGGCGCGGTGTTTCTTTGGTCATGGCTCATCGTGCTCCCGCTCGTTGTGCTCGACCTCTTTCCGAGGCTCTACTGGAGCGTTGGCATCGCTTTAAGCCAATCCTGAACGTCGGAAGTCCGATACCGAACCAGCCGTCCATTTTCTCGGACGAACGGTACGCCTTTGCCCGTTAGCCGATCTTTTTGAAGGCTTGAGCGCGAGCGGCCGGTCAATTCCGACAGTTCGCGGTCTGAGATCAGGGTTTCAATCATTGTATTCCTGCATGCTATTGAAGCAACGCGCAGGAAGCGGAGCATGTTTGAGATGCCCGAAATAGTAGCCCAAAATGGGCCCAAAATTATTATTTTGGGCTCTGCTTCTTTAGGTCTCGGTAGAGCGCGGTTTTGCTGAAGTGGTTTGCAACAGCCTTTGGTGTGGGTGGTCGCTCTATTGGATGTGTGCGCTTCAACCATTCAACCAGAACACGCGCTTGCGCATTTCGGGTGTCTTCTAACTCGCCTTTCCCGGCCCTCCGTAATAGTTCATTGTCGATCAAATGCATTGCGCTTGGGCGGCCGGCTCCGCCGCTGTGCGTTGCTGGATCGGGGGCAGGATCGTGCATCAAATGAGACAGGAAGATTGGCGCGTCTCCACGGCGTTTTGCCAAGTCTACCAGGCTAAGGAGCGTCACCATCGTGTAACGCGGGTTGAGGTTGCCCCATCGTACCCAATTTTTCCATCCATGATGATGGTATTCCCATCCCGCCAAGATGGATTGACGGCCTGCATGCGCCCGCTTTCTATTTCAAAAAGGATGTCGCACGCGATATCGCGCACCTCGCGATCTCTGGTTAGCAGAATGATCCAATCGTACACACCACCATAGCCATCGAGCCGTTCGTGCGGATTTCTACCGAACCACAAGAGCGCCGCCTCATAGACGGAAATAAGCGAAGCGGCCACCTGTGCACCTCCGCATGGCGCATCCGCAATAAAGCGTGAACGCGGCAACCGGGTGCGGTACCCGGCTTTCGGGGATCAGCCTAGCCGCGCGAGCAAACTCTACGTTTTCCGCGTCAGCGGGACCACCGCCCTCATGCCCTCCGATCGCCCGTCCATTGCCGCAGCAATACGTGCTCCGATCGCTTCATTGGCGGCTCGGATCGGGTCCGCGGAGAGATGTGCATAACGCGCGGTCGTCATCGCATGTCTGTGCCCAAGTACAGCGCGCCGATGATCGGAAGGCTCAGGCCGCCAATCGCGCCCACGGAGGCAAACGAGTGTCGCAGGTCGTGCAATCGCAATCCCTCCAGTCCTGCCCTCTTCCGAACCGAAAACCAAACTTTGTCTATCCCGACCAGCGGAGCGCCCTTGATGGCACCAACTATCACGTGGGGATTGTCCGCAACGCGCGGAAGTTCCAGCAATAGGGTTGCTGCCGGCGCGTTCAGATAGACCACCTTTGCGCCGGTCTTGCTGTCCGGGAGACGTAGGCATTGCCGCTCTGAAATCAACGTGCTGCCATCGCAGATTTAATATCTCGCCACGCCGACAGCCCGTCAGAAGCAAAAGAGCTCATGGCGGCTGCCGGATAGGGATTTTCACTCTCTGTTGCTTCTTCGTCGAGCGCAGTCGCTAGTCGAGCGATCTCCGCTTCTGACAGAAACCGCTCCATTTTTCGAACCGGCGGCTTTTTCACTCCATGCGCGGGGTTGTCCTTGCGGAGACCTCGTTCAATGGCGAACGCAAGCAACGTCCCCATCAGTGTGACACACTGTGCGGCTACGCCTGGACCGCCGCGCACCAGGCTGCCCGGCCGTCGTTCATCCCTCTTCGGTTCAGGTGCAGCCGTTTTCCCCGCTTGAACGTCGCGCAACAGCCGAGTGACATCCTCACGGGTGATCGCATCGACGCGCTTGCGTCCGAGCATGGGTTTCAGATGGCGTAAAATCCGGCCGCGATCGGCCCTCAGGGTCGATTTCCTTTTGTGCGCGACGCCCTCAACTAAGTAGAGGTCGCAGAGCTCGGAAAGTGTTAAAGCTTGCTTGTCCGCGGCGCGCTTCGCTGCCGGATTGATCCCCTTGGAAACGTCCCCGAGAAGTTCTTTTGCCTTGTCACGCGCCGCATTGGGCGTCCAAGGCGAGCCATGCTTGCCGATCGTGTACCAGTGCTGCGTACCACCAACGCGGTATTTCAAAACGTAGACGCGCTGGTCGTTGGGGGTCACGCGAAGCCCAAACCCTGAAATCGCCGTGTCCCATACGGTGTAGCGTTCGGATTCGGACTAAGCGCGTCAATCGTACGCTTGCTCAGCTTCGTTCGAGACATGCCTGCCTTCACCGCCCGGCTACCACTGGGCTACCAAATTAAAGGATAGTCCCGGCAAGCGGCGGAAGCAAGAAGATACAGAAATCCCGAGCATTACTGCGTTTTTGACACGGACAGAAGCAAGACGAAACCACCGGAAAGGTCGAATGTGGGACTTGTGACTCCGTTAATCTAGGTTCGAATCGCTAGTCCCCCAGCCATAATAATCCATTATAATCAATATCTTAACTGATTACTTTGGCGGGGAAACAACGAAATTGTCGCATGTAAGCGCATGGTAAGCACTGTGAACGCGACATGATCCAGGCCCTAAAACTGCAATTTTCCGCTAATAACCCATCGGCCTACCGCCAGCATCCCCCCGCGCTGTCGTGACCCCCACCGGTCCCTGAAATTCCGCGGCGAGAAAAAAATCTGCGACTTAGACCCCGTGCGGTTGGGAGGCCCCTTGTTCGCCGAAAAATGGCCCCCCGGAGGGGGGCCAATATCAATTCCTGGCTTTGCCCCGCACGTCGAAATCAATTCGGAAGAGCAATTGCAATTCTCGGCGGCAATTCACCGGGGTGGCCGCCCTCGTTGATGTGCACATGCTCGACCCGGTTCGAGTGAAACGGCCAAAGTAATGCTAGCCCCAACACCACATCCCGGCTCTTATGCATTTGGTCCGACTTTCGGAGGACGTATGAACCAGAGCAGGAAGACACGCATTGCCCACCTAGCGGGGCCGACGGCAACCATCCAAAATACCCCGGCGTTGTGGTGATCCAGGAGCAGCAGTTGTTTACCGCCCGCGAGGTTGCGAAGGTCGATGCGCGTCCAGGCGGCGATGTGGCCGGAGGCCACGGGGGCATCGTAGGCAACATCAGCCACATGGGCCGGATCGCGCTCACCTATCTGCCGGTCTTCAAGCACACCTATCGATCGGATCTGAAGATCACCACCCTGCCGAACACAGTAGCGGCTGCAAAAAAGGTCCGTACGGAATCGAAATGGTCGATGTCGCGATCAAGGACAGCAACGGCAAGCTCCTCGCTAGCGCTATTCCGGTCGCACCATCTCGACCGACGGCAGCTACTCCGGGATGGACTACGGACACGACACCGTACCCGAGATCGACCTGATCGCCTCGATCGAGCACAAGCTCAGTCTTGGCCTATTCACCGGCTTCGTCCGCTTAAAGCGTCGCGAATCGCGGACCGATCGACGTCATGCGCGACTGACGCTCATTGCTGCGGGATATTGGCGTCTGCTACCACTTTCTTCCAGCGCGCGACCTGGCCGGCGACCAGGGTCCGCATCTCGTCGGGCGAACTTCCGCGCACATCCATACCGCCGGTCTTGCGCAGCCGATCCGCGATCGCCGGATCGGTGAGCGCGGCCCGCATCGCGTCATTCAGCTTCTTGAGTATCGACTCCGGCAAGCCCTGCGGCGCCGCGATGCCGACCCATGTGCGCACATCGTAGCCCGGCACATGATCGGCGACCGGAGGTACGTCCGGCGTGCTCCACCAGCGGGTGCCGCTGGTGACGCCGAGCACCGTGACCTTGCCGGCGCGGAACTGCGGATCAACCACCGTGATGGTGTCGAAGGCGACGTCGATCTGCCCGCCGAGCAAGTCGGTCATGGTCGCGCTGCCGCTGCGGTACGGCACATGCGTCATCTGCACGCCGGTGAGCGCGCTGAACCATTCGCCGGCGAGATGCTGCGTCGAGCCGACGCCGACCGAGGAGTAGGTGAGCTTGCCGGGTTGCGCCTTGGCGGCGGCGACCAGGCCGGCCACGGTCTTGATCGGGCTGTCGGCGCGGACCGCGACCATGAAGGACTGATAGCCGACCGTCGAGATCATCTGGAAATCGTCGACCGGGTCGAACGGCAGCGACTTGTAGATCGCGCCCGAGACAGCGTGGCCGCCAGTCTGCGCGATCAGCTGGTTGTCCCTGTCGCAAATTCATATCCGAGCATATTGATGGTGGAGCCCGCCGAGGACTGGTTGTGCATAGACGCGTCCGACCGCTTGGACGGCACGTCCGATCGGTGCATCCTTGCATGACGATAGATGGGTGCGCGCGCCGTTGTAATATTCCATGTACGACAACAAAACGTGCCGCAGGTGTCGCTCCCCCATGACCACGATGTGGTCGAGACATTCCCTGCGGATTGAGCCGATCAACCGTTCCGCGGGCCCATTCTGCCAAGGCGGGTGCGGAGCGATGGGCTGATCACGGATGCCCAGAGATCGCATGCGACGGACGAATATTCTACCGTAACAGGCATCGCGATCACGGACCAAATGGTCGGGCGCAGGCTCCCAGCCGCAGGATTTCGTGAGCTGATTGGCCAGCCACTCTGCGGTCGGATGCGCGGTCACGCCGAGCCACAGGATCCGCCGCCGTCGGTGCCTAACGATCAGCAGCCCATAGAGCAGCCGGAACGAGATGGTCGGCACCACGAACAGGTCCATAGCAACGACGCCATCCGCAGGCCCAGGTGGCCGGGTCATCGGTAAACACCACGAGGCCGGAGGCCAGCAGCGTTATTACGTCATCGGATACGCCGGTTGGACTGTTGGCCGCAGGGCGAACGGCAATGCTGGCAGCCGTTGTTGTTGGTTTTGTCTCCGTCCAAGTGATCGACCAGTTCCTCGGTGATGGTGGTCGAAGCAGGCTGATTTGCGCATTCATCGTCGATCTGAAGCCGAGGTTCGCCGTCGCGAAGGTAGCGATGTGGCCGTAGGCCGATATCGAGACTATTCAAATCACCTCGTTGGCGCGGGCGAGCACCGATGGCGGCGAGTGCCTTTCGCCATTTTCAGGTTGATCACAAGCCTGAATTTGATCGGGGCCCACCGGCAGGTTACCCGGGTGCGGTGACACGAGTAGATTAACCGGGCTAAATCGGGTGTTGAGCAGCAACCGGTGTCGATCTGACACCAAGCCCAACTGCCCGAGCTATAGCAACCCCATGCGGATTTAATTTTCCACGGCTACCTGCTGCGTGGCACCGGCAGCAATATCTACAACGCCAACTTGGCGCGGGCGCTGGCCGGATTAGGCCACGAGGTGCATTTGTTCTGCCAGGATCGAACGGCACCGAAACTTAACGGCGTGACGATCCACACACCCGACATTGGGCGAATTCTTCCGTGTACGTGGCCGATCGATATGAGGGCTTTGATGCGTTGCCCTTCCCGCAACTGGACGATGCCGCGCTTCAACATTATCTCGACGCCAACGTCGCCGCGATCCGTGCGGCGCCGTCTCCGGACATCGCACTGGCCAATCATCTGGTGATGGGTCCAGTCATCCTCGCACGCGGCCTGGCGGGCCGGCCCTATGCCGTCAAGGTCCACGGCAGCGCGCTGGAATCACAGTTCGGCCGCACCCGGAGCGCTTTCTGCCGGTACGCGCTGGAGGGGATTCGCGGCGCGTCAGGCGTGCTGGTGGGCTCGCGTCATACGGCCGAAAGTCTGTGGGAGGTGCTGTCCGACGAGCCCGCGCTGCCCGAGTGGACACGGCTTGGACCGCCAGGAGTAGATGTGCACTCCTTCCGCCCTCGCTCGGACAGCGAGGCTGCCATCGGCTTGAGCCGGCTTGCCGACAGGCTTGAAGTCGGCGAGACAGCTGCTTGGGGAGGCGAGGCTGGCGCTGCGGAGGCACTGCGCAAGCTCGATCCGCGCCGCGATCGGATCGTGAGCTACTTGGGGAAACTGATCGTCTCGAAGGGCGTCGATCTGCTCTTCGCCGCTTGGCCGCTGGTGGAGCGGCGGGCGCCGCAGGCGCGGCTCGTTGTAGTCGGGTTTGGGACCTACCGGCAGGCTCTGGGCCGTTTCGTGGACGCGCTCGGTCGCAGAGACCTGGAAGCGCTGCGCAAGCATCCGCAGCTCAGGGACGTGAGCTCGAGGGCGGCCCTCCGGGGGAGCTGAAGCATCTGCGTAGCTTTCTTGCGAACGTGGGCAAGGCATGGCTGGAAGTCCGCGCCCGAAGCCGCAGCGCGCATTCACTTCACCGGGCGAATAGAGCACCACGACCTGCCAAGCCTGCTGCCAGCCTGCGAGGCGCAGGTGATGCCAAGTACCTTCCCCGAGGCTTTCGGCATGGTCGCTGTCGAGGCGGCGGCGTGCGGCGCGCTACCGCTATCGGCCGGACACTCAGGAATGGCCGAAGTCACTGCCATGCTAGCGCCTGCGCTGCCCAACGATCTGCGGCCACTCCTCTCGTTCGAAATCGGTCCTGGAGCCGTGGAGGAAATCGCCGAAAAGCTGGTGGCGTGGCTGACCCTTGATGCCGCCGAGCGCAAGCGCGCCAGGGTGGCGCTGGCGGACGAGGCGGCGCGCCTCTACAGCTGGGAAACCGTGGCGAAAGGGGTAATCGCGGCGGCCCAAGGCAGGCTCGCCGAGCTACCCCGTCCGGCTACGCTTGGTCTTCGTGCCCACTAATATTTTAGGGCGTCTGCTTTCCGCTGGCCGTGTCGGGCGCGCGCCCCGAAGGTGGGGCGGTTACTATTGTATACCTGGAGACGGTTGGATCCGGGTGTCGGGTAGCCGGGAGAGATTTTTGCGTCTCCCGGCCCCCTCAGAACCGTACGTGCGAGTTTCCCCGCATACGGCTCAAGCATCTGCCAGCATATCGAGTGTCCGCCGTTTCGGGTCCGTCCTGGCCGGCACCAGCGGTGGACGAGGACACGGAGGGTGTTTGCGGTGGCGGAATCACGACGCACCACAACGTTGGTGTTGTCGTGCTGATCAAGGTCGGAATTGAACGCCGCCTTGCAGACCGCGCACCGACCATCCTGCTGTTTGAGCAGGTGGACGCGATTGAATTGCCCAGCTTCCCGCACCAGACGCCGTTGCCGGCGGTCTTCCCAGTAGTCGCGCAGGTTTGGATCGAAGGGACTGGACTTTGCCCTTGTGTCGGCCGGCTTCGATCATCCTGTGCTCGATTGACGGCGAACTGAGCAACAACATTATCCAGAAACCGCTGGCCTTCCAGCGTGATTGGAGCGCTACTGGGCCCGCTTCAGGAGCGCTCATCTCGCTCCGGGATCGTGCCCCGCCGGCTTGATTGCCTGTGCGGGGCCTCGGCGGTGCAGCCTGGTGGCTGCTGTGAACCGAGAGGTATTCCAATGGCAAAGAAAGCAAGGAAGCGGACGGCGACCGTGTCCGCGGTTCCATCGAGCAAGCGCCCGAAGTCCACGAAGTTGGAGAAGGCTAGGGATCGGAGCTCCACGCGAACCGGCACAAAGCAATCGACGGCCATCGAGATGTTGCGCTCCCCGCCAGGTGCCACGATCGATGCACTGACGAGCGCCACTGGCTGGCAGCAGCATTCGGTACGTGGCTTTCTCGCCGGGGTCGTGCGCAAACGCCTGAAGCTCGATTTGCAATCGACGGTCGTCGATGGTGTCCGCGTTTATCGGGTCCCGAACGAGCATAGTGCCAACGCGATGAGGACACAGGCCGGGCAGAAGTCCTGACCGCTATGCCGCGCGTCAAAATCGCTGCGGAGGGACAAAACCCCTCCTCGATCAATGTCGAGATCGCGCGCTTGCGCGGTCTCGACATCAAAGCCTTGCGCGCCTGTTGGCGGACCAGTTTCGGTCGGGATGCGCCCCTCGACCTAGCCAGGCACCTCCTGTTTTCCATCCTGGCCTATCGCCTGCAGGCCGACGTCATGGGCGATCTAGATGCCGAGACAATACGCTTCCTGGCGAAGATCGAGCTCGCCCCCTCCAAGCTCGAGGCCGTTCCACTGACCCGCGCGTTTGACCAACAACGGCGCGAGCTCTCGCCCGGCACGATGCTGACCCGCGAATGGGGCGGAAAGCACCATCGGGTCATGGTGCTCGAAGGAGGATTTGGCTGGGAGGGGCTCCCGATTTGCCAACTGCGGCGGAGGCGGGATTACCCGGCTTCGAGATCACGGTGTGGTTCGGCTTGTGGGCGCCCAAGGGCACGCCTAAGCCGGTGATCGACAAGCTCTCGGCGGCGCTGCAGCAGGCGTTACTCGATCCCGAGGTCAAGAGCCGGCTGGCCTCGGCCGGCGCCGATACCGTGTCGCCAGAACGGGCGCGGCCCGAGGCGTTGCGCGCGCATCTGAAGTCCGAGATCGACAAGTGGGTGCCGCTCATCCGCAAGGCCGGCGTGACCGCGGATTAGGACGTGACCCTGTCAGGCGCGTAGTCCGCTTTACCCCCGAAAGCGAACATTTGTCAGTTCGATTACGGTGTCCGCTTGGTGCCCATTAGCCGACATTCCGTGCCGCGGCGAGAAGCATCGTTATTCGATCACCTCATCGGCGCGCCCATTTCAAATTGCGGCCGCCACACAGCGGCGGCGCAGCCTGGCTTCTCCTAAAGCGTCTCCTTGTTTCAGGACTTGCACGCGAAGCAAATGCTCCTATGCGCTCCGGTTCTACCAGCGCCCCGCCCATGGACCTGGGCAAAATGCGCGACAAGGGTTAAGCGCAGCATTGCGGGTATTCGCAAAGGGGCAAGGTGCTGGCCTCGCAAATTGGGAGCGACAAGCATGTCAGTGGAAGTTGAGCGCCAGAACGAAGGCCATTCTCGCGAAGGGCAAATCTATTGCCGCGTAGTGTTCGTTTGGATGATCCTCCTGATGTGCGTTGGTGTAGCCCAACTTCTCGGTGTGCGGTTTTAGCGCAACTCCCTGGCCGCGGCTTTTTTTTGCGAAGTCGCTTCGACAGTCAAAGGCGACATGGCTGCCGGCGCGCCGCTCCGTTTTCATCCCCTTGGTCATATGACGCCGGCAGCACCGATGGACCTCGGCAACATGCGCGAGAACGGCGTGCGCCAGCTCGATGTGTCGTGCTGGCTCTGCCACCGCCAAGCCGTGCTCAATGTCGAGGACTACCCCGACCACGTAATCGTGCAGTCGTTTGCCTCTCGGCGCTGATGATGCCGCAGCAGGTGCAGCTGACCAACTAGGGCAACAGGGAAGGTTCGTCGAAGCCCAGCAGCGTCAACACGGCCGGGATCAAGACGGTCATCGCTACTGCCACAACGACGATCAGCGGAATCTAGGCGCACCGGCCGGGAGTGGCTGCTCCCGACCTGTGTGTGCCGAAAACCTAGATTCGGCAATACTGGTGATGGAGGCCTCCGAGAACAGGTCGGGATGTAATGGTGCCGATGGTCTGAACCGCCCGATGGACCGGGGCATACTCCGCAGGCGATCGTCATCCAGGTTTGCGTTTGCGGTAGGCTTTACCTGGGCGAGCGGGATCCTGATCGGGCTGTCGGAAGCGTCGGTGGCAGCGCGGCGGAAACCCGCCGCGGCGGCGCCGCGGATGATCGCGTTGCGGGTTTAGGCGTCGGGGCGGGGATCGCCTGGGACGAGGGTGGCGGTGCCGAAAGCACCTGCTTGTTCTGCTCAATAGCCTGCAGTGCCGAGATGTCTCGGGTGATCTGCTCCTGCTTGGCAGCGAGTTGTTCCAGGTTGATCAGCACCAGTGCGATATTGCTAGCCATCGGGCCAAGCTGTCGACCCAATTCGGGAGAAGTAAGTGATGCGACAGCGGACGTGGAAGCGTTTGCTATCGACACAGGTAACAGCCAGCTGAGTGATGGAACCCAGGTCGCGACCACCCTCTTTGCATCTTCACCGTGGGATTGCCAAGCGAGCGTGCAGCCCACCCCAATCAGGGCCGTAATGAAGAAGCGGGCAGTGCTTCGAAATAGTCGCCGACTAATCGACGGCCTCGGAACAAGAGCGCTCCTTGAGCGAGAGGAGCCGAAAGATGGGTGGGATTTCTCCGCCCCTAGCCCCGAATGGTTGGATCCTTGGGGACCAGTCGCTGCGCACTGATGGGATGGGTGGCCGCTGTCCAGCTCGGACGTCTTTTGAGTAATCGGCAAAAATTGCGCGACCTTTGTGTGATCAACGTGACTGTTTAGACGTTGACGCAAGGAAGACATACTAGACCCCCCTTAACTGCAGCCTCTTTATCGCCGCAAGCAGGGCGATCCGGTGTGACGGAAGGAGGGCGAGACGGTGGCAATCCCAGTGCAATTTTTATCTGCGCGAGTTGAATGACTGCGGCAGCGATCCAAGCGCCGCGCCGCCTGACGGGCATGCCTCGCGTCAAGATCGGCCCGGCATTGCCGGATGCGAAGGCGCGCTGGATGTCGAGATCGCGCGCCTGCGCGATCTCGACATCGGTGCTCTCCAGGCCCGCTGGCGGAACCTGTTCCGACGGCGACCACCCCCTCACCTGCCCCGCCATCTGCTGTTGCGCGTTCTGGCCTATCGGCTGCAGGTCGATCATTGGGGCGACCTTGATGCGGAGAGCCAACGACTGCTCGATGCAACAGCCTCACCTGAGGATGCCGGCAAACGTGTCATCGAGATCAAACGACTGACCACTTATCTGCAACCCGGCACGATGCTGGCTCGCGAGTGGAATGGCCGAATGCAGAGGGTCGCCGTTCTCGCCGATGGCTTTGCATGGAACGGCAAGACCTATCCCAGCCTGTCGAAGGTTGCCTCTGCGATCACCGGCACCCGCTGGTCTGGACCCAAGTTCTTCGGCCTGCATAACAAGCCCTCCTCAGCATGACGAGGGCATCGGCCAGACCTGTTCGTTGCGCGATCTACACCCGGGTCTCGACCGATCAGGGGCTGGAGCAGGACTTCAACTCGCTCGATGCGCAGTACGATGCATCACAAGCCTATATCCGAAGCCAAGCCCATGCCGGCTGGACACTGATCCGGTCCAAATATGACGATGGCGGCTTCTCCGGCGGCAACACCGACCGTCCGGCGTTGCAACGGCTGTTAGGAGATGTCCAAGCCGGCAGGATCGATATCATTGTCGTCTACAAGGTCGATCGCCTGACCCGCTCCTTGGCGGACTTCGCCAAGCTGGTCGAACTGTTCGACTGTCATGGGGTGTCCTTCGTGTCGGTCACCCAGCAGTTCAACACCACGACCTCGATGGGGCGGTTGACCCTCAACGTGCTGCTGTCGTTTGCCCAGTTCGAGCGCGAGGTCACCTCCGAGCGGATCCGGGACAAGATTGCGGCCTCCAAGCGCAAGGGGCTCTGGGTCGGGGGCATGGCCCCCCTCGGCTATGACACCAGGGACCGAAAGATCACGGTCAATCCGTCCGAGGCCGAACGGGTCCGAACCATCTTCGAGAGCTATCTCAAACTTGGCAGCCTAAATCGCTTGATGGCAGGGAACACTCGTTTTAGCCCCCTCCTGAAAGGCGGGGACCGGCTTCGCGGCGCCAAAGTCGAGTTTGCCTACGCGCTCCATATGTTGACAACCCGACATAATGGCCGCCGTTCCTCGGAAACGCGGATAAAGATCGAAACAGCCTGCCTGCTCAATCGGGGCAAAACCGCTGACTTGGCTCGAAGTGAATGAATGGGTGCTTATAAAATGCGCGCGCGTCGGTGTGCGCGCTCAGGATCGATGTCCTATAGCGGTCGATCGCTTTCTCGGCTCGACCGCGAGCACGATTGCAGGTCTCTGCTGTCCCTTGGGGGTTACGCGGCTGCCCGCACGCACGTGTCAAGCATTCGCCAAGTCGTACCATTCCTGAGAAGAGGCAGCCGCTTTTGGAGATCGCGACGGCGATCAGAGCGAACAACACGTGCCAAGAGACATCACCGCGAATTCGCAAGCGTCGCGCTGGAACGTTCGTGACCACCATTCGTTTGGCTTCTATCCCCTAGAGGAGAAATCCAATGGCGAAAGAACCCAAGCAACTCGATGAGCTTTTTCACGACACCCTGAAGGACATCTACTACGCCGAGAAGAAGATCCTATCCGCGCTGCCCAAGATGGCCAAGGCGGCGCAAAACGAGGACCTCAAAGCGGCGTTCGAAAAGCATCACGCGGAGACCGAGGAACAGGTGTCCCGTCTCGAACAGGTCTTCGAGATGATCGACGAGAAGCCCCAGGGCAAGAAGTGCCCGGCGATCGATGGCATCATCGAAGAAGGCCAGGAGATCGCCAAAGATTACAAGGGCTCGCCCGCCTTGGACGCCGGCCTGCTCTCGGCCGCGCAAGCTGTCGAACACTACGAGATCTCGCGCTACGGCACCCTCAGGACGTGGGCGACCGAACTCGGTATGAAGGACGCTGCCGAACTGCTGCAAGCCACCCTGCAGGAGGAGAAGGCGACCGACGAAGCGCTGACGGAGCTGGCTGAGACTGCGGTCAATCAGCAAGCCGAAGCCGCCTAGCGAGAAGCGTGAGTTCTCAACTGACTACGGCCCTCTCGGTGACGGGTGCCGTTCTCCATGAGAACTCGACTTAACCGCTGGGCGCGGCAGAGAAGTGCTCGGCTATTACGCCAAGCTGCCAGCCGTATCAACCACGAATGTGGTCTGCACAGCACCGCCGGAATTGTCTCAGCTCGGTAACTACATGATTCGACCATTACCCCAATCTCCGCTTCTGGCCCGCACCGACCTCCATGGTGCGGGGAGACCTTCCACCTCAGCCTACTGCCCAACCTCACGGAACGTTCAGGCTATCGGGGGGTTCAGTCTGCAGAGGCCGTGCGGAGGACAATAGTGAAAATCGCGCAGATCGCGCCGCTGATCGAAAGCGTGCCCCCGCGGTTGTATGGCGGCACCGAGCGGATCGTCTCCTACTTGACCGAAGAGTTGGTCGCGCTCGGCCATGACGTGACATTGTTCGCGAGCGGCAACTCGATCACGGCGGCCAATCTCGTGCCCTGCGTGCCCAAGGCATTGCGGCTTGATGCCAGCGTCGTAGATCCCATTCCCTATTATATGTTAATGCTCGATCGCGTCCGCCGCCGCGCCGCTGATTTCGATATCTTGCATTTCCATATCGATCAGTTTCACTTCCCTCTGTTCCGCCCGATCGCGGGCCGCACACTCACCACCCTACATGGCCGCCAGGATCTGCCCGATCTGATTCCACTCTATCTGGGCTTCGATGACATGCCACTGGTCTCGATCTCCAACGATCAACGCCGGCCGGTGCCGAATGCCAACTTCGCGGCGACCGTTTACCACGGCCTTCCGATTGACTTGCATCGCCCCGTCACAAAGCATGGTGACTACGTCGCCTTTCTCGGCCGCATCTCACCGGAGAAGCGTCCGGACCGCGCCATCTCCATTGCCCGTGCGCTCGGCATACCGCTCAAGATCGCAGCCAAGGTGGATCGTGCCGACGAGGCCTATTTTCGGACGCAGATCGAGCCGCTGCTCGACGGCCCCGGAGTCGAGTTCATCGGCGAGATCAACGATCGTCAGAAGTCTCAATTCCTGGGTGAAGCGAGAGCCTTGGTGTTTCCCGTCGACTGGCCGGAGCCGTTCGGCCTCTCCATGATCGAGGCTATGGCCTGCGGCACGCCGGTCCTGGCGTTCCGCTGTGGGTCCGTTCCCGAGATCATCGAGGACGGTGTTACCGGCGCCATCGTAGAAACCATGGACGAGGCGTTGGCGGCGCTGCCGCGCGTTATGGCGCTCAATCGGGTAAACGTTCGTCAGTGCTTCGAGCAGCGTTTCTCCGCCACGCGTATGGCGAGGGACTATGTCGGCGTCTACCGGTCACTGCTCGCGTCGTCAAAATCCCTTGGAGGCGAGCAGCGGGATATCCAGCGTCGCCTACGGAACGGCAAGGATTCCCTCAACCCGAGGTCTCTCATTGCTTAGGCAAGACTCGACCGCAACGCTGGTCGAGGAGATTCCGGAGACCCCTTTCTACATTCCGGGGACCGGATCCTCCACACGACCTCGCCGCACCCTCAAGCATGGCGATTGTTTCGCCGTGCTCGATAGCCATGCCGACATCGGAGCGACCCCCGGCGGCCCAAGCCGCGGCCCACAGCCCCGAATTTCCCGCTATAAAAAAACCGCGTTTGGCAGCACTGCGCACGCGTGAGCAAGTTTCGCATCGAGGAGACGTGCCATTTGCCTGCGTGCACGTGGCTTCACAGCCCCTGACCAATTCGGAGCTTGATCGACTGAGCGACATGCTCAAGCGCTTCGGCGAGCGGTGCTCAATGAGCCTGGAGCAGCTCGATGGCTTTTTGGCTGCCGTGGTCTACGGTCCCGAGAATATCCCTGAGCGCGAGTGCCTCCGAGCGATCTGGGGCGACGATACCATCAGCGAGGATGCCTTCGCGGAACAGCCCCTGCTGCGAGACTTCATTTCCCTCATTACCCGGCATCGCGCCGCCATCACGCACATTCTCCAGTCGGGCGATGTTTTTACGCCCTTGCTGCTTCAAGACGAGCAGGGACACTTTCCTGGTAACGGTTGGGCGACAGGGTTCATGCGCGGGATGGAGCTACGCAGGCAAGACTGGTCAGTACTGCTTGATGATGAACGGCGGGTCACTGATGCCAATCTTTTGCGTTGGCGCACGAGCATGATCCTGATCCTGCCATGCGTCCCTACAAGGAGCCCATCAGCGCAGAAATGCGAGACACAGCCGCTATTTGGCCAGCCATCGTACGCTCAAATATCGGCAGACTGAGCAACAAGATTGCTCAGAAAGGACTGGCATTCGTTGGCCGTTGGAGCGGTACTGACAGCAGTTCATGGGCGCTATGGGCGCCTCGGGATCGCGCCCCGCCGGCCGGTTGGCTGACGCGGGGCTTCGGTGGTGCGGCGAAACGCCGTCATAACCGATGGAGATCCCAGTGCGAAAGCCTGCCAAGAGGCCTGCAAAGAGACGTTCGCCCAAATCCAAGCCGGCGCGAACGGTAACGATGCGGTGGTTAACGGCCGCGGTCACCACGCCCGAGACCCGTGAGAAGAAAGCTTCTGCTTCGAAGCAAGCACGCGTGATCGCAATGCTGCGATCATCATCGGGTGCAACGATGGCCGCAATGGTCCAGGAGACCGGCTGGCAACCGCACTCGGTGCGCGGCTTTCTGGCCGGCGTGGTGCGCAGGAAGCTGAATTTGAACCTGCAATCGAGCAAGCTCGACGGTCAGCGTATCTACCGCATCGAGGACGACAGCTCGCCCGGAGCGAGCGATCGACGCTCCAAGCGTCGGGCGGCTTGATCGTCATGCCACGCGTGAAACTCGGTCCGGTCGAGCCGGACCGGGATACGATTGAGGTCGAGATCGCGCGATTGCGCGATCTCGACCTCGGCGCTTTGCACGCCCGCTGGCACGCGGTGTTTCGGCGTCAGCCACCCCCTCACCTGCCGCGCCATCTGCTGTTTCGCGATGCTGGCCTACCGGCTGCAGGCCGATCGGCTGGGCGACCTGGATGATGACAAGCCGGCGCCTGCTCGATCGGACATCCTCGCCCGAGGCCGCCGGCCAGCGAGCGGCGGAGACAAATCGCACGGCCGCTCTTGTCCGTCCCGGGCACGATGCTGGCCCGCGAGTGGAACGGACGAATGCACCGGGTGGCCGTGCTGAGCGATGGCTTTGCCTGGAACGGCAAGACCTATCCGAGCCTGTCCAAGGTCGCCTTCGCGATCACCGGCACCCGCTGGAACGGACCAAAGTTCTTCGGCCTGCGCGACAAGCCATCGAAAGAGGGCCTCACCATGAAGGCCGGATCAGCGAAAGCCGGTTCGTTGCGCGATCTATACCCGGGTCTCGACCGACCAGGGGCTGGAGCAGGACTTCAACTCGCTCGATGCCCAGTACGAGGCCTCGCAGGCCTACATCCGAAGCCAGGCCCATGCCGGCTGGACCCTGGTCCGATCCAAGTATGACGATGGCGGCTTCTCCGGTGGCAACACCGATCGCCCGGCGCTGCAGCGGCTCCTGGCAGACGTGCGGTCCGGCAAGGTCGACATCATCGTGGTCTACAAGGTCGACCGCCTGACCCGCTCGCTGGCCGACTTCGCCAAGCTGGTCGAACTGTTCGACCAGCACGACGTGTCCTTCGTCTCGGTCACCCAGCAGTTCAACACCACCACCTCGATGGGGCGGCTGACGCTGAACGTGCTGCTGTCGTTTGCCCAGTTCGAGCGCGAGGTCACCTCGGAGCGCATCCGCGACAAGATCGCGGCCTCCAAGCGCAAGGGGCTGTGGGTCGGCGGCATGGCTCCGCTCGGCTATGACACCAAGGACCGGAAGATCACCGTCAACGAGGCCGAGGCCGAGACGCGTGCGGACCATCTTCCGCAGCTATCTCAAGCTCGGCAGCCTCAATCTGCTGATGGCGGATCTGCGCCAGCAAGGCATCGTCACCAAGGTCCGCACTCTGAAGACGGCGAGAACCGTCGGCGGCATCCCTTTCACCCGCGGTCCGCTTGCCCATCTGCTCCGCAACCGGTTCTACATTGGCGAGGTCGACGTTCAAGGGCGAGATGCTGCCGGGCGAGCAGCCGGCCATCGTCGATCGCGACCTGTTCGAGGCGGTTCAGGCCAAGCTCAACGAGCAGGTCAACAATCACAAAGCCGCAAGGACTGAAGTCCGAGGCCCTGCTCACCGGACGCATCTTCGACGACCGCGGCCATCGCATGACACCGAGCCACGCCCGCAAGCGGGGCGTCAAGTACCGGTACTACATCTCGTCGCTGCTCTGCTGCAGGGCGCGCCAGAACAGGCCGGCACCGTCAGCCGCGTCCCGGCCGATGAGATCGAGGCGCTGGTTGCAAGATCAGTGCGAAATCACCTCGGCTGATCGAGGCGAATGACGACAGATCTCTCATTCACAGATCACGTCGTCCGGGTCGAGGTCCAACCGGATCGGATCGTCATCGAACTGTCCAACGCAAAGCGGCGTCCGACGCGAAAGCACCGGCAACGGATCGAGGTACCCTGGCGCAAGACTCCCCCGACCCGGCGCCGCGAGATTTTGCTTCCCGCCTCTTCGACTTCTCAAGTCAACCGCCCCATCCGATCCGAGAACCGCGCCCTGCTGGTCGCATCGATTGCACGGGGCCGCCGTTGGCTCGACGAACTCGTCAACGATCCCGACAGCCAGTGCCGAAAGCATTGCCGAGCGCGAAGGCTGCAGCGTCCGCAAGGTCAACATGACGATCTCGCTCGCCTTCCTCGCGCCCGATCTCGTCAAGGCGGCCATCGACGGGACGTCTCCCGCACGGCATGGGTGTCGCCCGGCTCTGCGACCTGCCCGCCGAATGGTCCCGCCAGCACCAGATGCTCGGCCTTCCCGCGCCGTAGCGTCCGCCGCATTCGAACCAGTCTCCGCACGCGCGGTCTCCGTTTCCCAGGAAACGGAGATTTCGGGCCAGAGACAGCACGGCCCGAAAACTGACTTCTGCTCACAATCACGGTCTCTGCAGAGACCGAAGCCGCGCGACAAAGCCCGCCAATGGCGGGCATTTGGCAGTCTCTCAGGAAATCTCCGGTTGCGAAAGAGTGCGTGGTGGACCTGAGAGGACTCGAACTGCGTGCCAGGCACGCAGTCACGGTCGAACCGGTCTCCAAACCAGGGCAGCAGAAATGTCAGCCGCGGACCTATCCAAAGTAGGCCTCGTGCACTTCCTTGGTCTTGCTGAGGTCGTCAGGCTTGCCGCCGACCACGACACGACCCTTGGAGAGAACATAGCCGTAGTCGGAGATGGCGAGGGTCTGATGGACGTTTTGCTCGACCAGAAAGATCGTGATGCCCTGTTCGTTGATGCGTCG
Source organism: uncultured Alphaproteobacteria bacterium (assembly GCA_963821555.1). Classification (GTDB taxonomy): domain Bacteria; phylum Pseudomonadota; class Alphaproteobacteria; order Rhizobiales; family Xanthobacteraceae; genus Z2-YC6860. The sequence goes on from CAWGEM010000004.1 coordinate 18,385, forward strand.
GATGATCTTGAAATTCTCTTGAACCAGGATCGGCGCAAGCCCCAACGAGGGCTCATCGATGAGCAGAAGCTTCGGCGCGCGCATCAGCCCGCGCCCGATCGACACCATGGCCTGCTCGCCGCCCGACATGGTGCCGGCAAGCTGACCGCGCCGCTCGGCGAGCCGCGGGAACGTCGCGTAGACGCTGGCGAGACGCTCGGCGACCGCCTCATCGGAGGTCTCCTGATAGGCGCCGATACGCAGGTTCTCCTCGACCGTGAACTTGGGAAACACCCGCCGCCCTTCTGGGATGCAGGCGACGCCGGCGGCGATGACGCGGTGGGTCGGCAGCCCGGTAAGGTCCCTGCCGCCGAAGCGGATGCGGCCCTTGTTCGGCGGCGTCAGGCCGAGGATCGAGCGGATCAGCGTGGTCTTGCCGGAGCCGTTGGAACCGAGCAGACAGGTGATCTTGCCCGATGCCGCGGTCAGCGAGACGTTCTCCAGAACGTTGGCCTTGTCGTAGGCGGTGGAGACGCCCTCGATCACTAGAGCATGGGTGTCGTCGTTCGTCATTGCAGACCCAGATAGGCTTCCTGCACCTGCCGGTCGGCGGCGATCTCGGCGAAGGTGCCGGCCGAAATCTTCCGGCCGAAATTGAGCACCACGCAACGGTCGGTGATGCGCTCGATGACGCCCATCTCGTGCTCGACGATGACGATGGTGAGGCCTGCGAGGCGCGTGCGCACCTCGAGGATATCGTCCATGAGCTGGGTCGTCTCCTCGTGCGTCATGCCGGCGGACGGCTCGTCGAGCAGCAGCAGCTTGGGGCGGCTGATCAGCGCCCGGCAAATCTCGATGCGGCGGCGGTCGATCATCGGCAGGCCGGCGACCGGCTCCATCATGCGCTCGGCGAGCGGCGGATCGAACACGGCGACGAGCGATTGCGCCTCGGCATAGCTCGCCTCGAATTCCGCCCGGAAGGCGCGGCGGCTCGCGAGGTTGAACCACAGGCCCTGGTTCAGGCGCTTGTGGTTGCCGATCATGATGTTGTCGAAGATCGACAGCGGCAGCGACAGCCGCGAGCGCTGGAACGTGCGCGACACGCCGGCGTGATAGATCGCCTGCGGCGAGGCGCGGGTGATGTCCGCGCCGTCGAACGACACCTGCCCGGCGTCGGCTGCGTAGATGCCGGTGATGACGTTGAAGAACGTGGTCTTGCCCGAGCCGTTCGGGCCGATCAGACCGACGATCTCGCCCTGGCGCTACGTCGAGATCGAGCTGGTCGAGCGCGACGACGCCGCCGAAGCGCCGGGTCAGGCCTGCGCGCCGCGAGCACAGGCGCGGCAGCATCCGCGCGGGGCGGAGATTCCCGTCATGGCCGCCACCCAGGGAAATAGCTGCGCACCGGGCGCGGCAGCAGGCCCTCGGGCCGGAATAGCAGCACCATCATGACCAGCGCCGCATAGAGCATGAAGCGGTATTCCTGGATCGCCTGCAGCTTTTCCGGGACGATGACGACGATGACGGTCGCCACCACCACGCCCCAGGGGTTGCCGATGCCGCCGAGCAGCAGGATCGACACCAGGATGAGCGAGTCGGCGAACGTGTAGTTGTTGGGCTGCACGAAGCCGCCCACCATGCCGTGCAACGTACCGGCGATGCCGATGAGGAAATTGCCGAGCAGGAAGGCCGTCATCTTCCAGCGCACGATGTTGAGGCCGAAGCAGCTCGCCGCAGTCTCGTCGAGCCGCAGCGCGTCGAGATTGAGGCCGATCCACGAACGCTCGATCCGCCGCACCAGCACAAAGGCGAGTACGAGGATCATCAGGCTCAGGAGAAAATAGCTGACGTAGAACGAGAACTGGATGCCGCCGATCTCGAAATTGTCGTTGAACGACCAGCCGAGCACTTTCATGCTGCGGACCTGGAGACCCTGCGGGCCGCCGAGGATATCGTTGACCTCGAGAAACGTCTTGAGCAGCAGCGCGAAGGCGATGGTGACGACCGCGGCGTAGTGGCCGCGCGTGCGCAGCACCGGCAGCAGCAGCAGCGAGCCGATCAGCGCGGCCATGACGCCGCCGATCAGCAGCACGAGCAGGTGCGGCACGGCCGTGTGCTGGTTGAGCACCGCGGCGGTATAGGCGCCGATGCCGAAGAACGACGCGCCCGCGAAGTTGAGCACGCCCGCATAGCCGAACTGGATGTTCAGCCCGAGCGTCGCAACGGTGTAGAGCAGCACCGTGCAGACCAGCAGCAGCACGAAATGGTCCTCGTGAAACACGGCGCCGACCGCGAGCGCGGCGACGATGGCGAGCGGCCCGAGCGCGTCCTCGCGTGCGCTGAAGCTGCGCGCGACCGGCGCCAGCCATCCGAGCCAGTTGGCAGCGACAACCGCGACGATGCCGAACGCCGAGCAACGCGATGATGGCCTTCTGGTTCTCGACCCGCAGCAGGACGATCAGGAACAGCGTGGCCAGCGATCACCGCCGCGGCGCCCGGCAGGATCGATCGCCCTCCCCCGTTCCCCGCCAGCGCCATGTCACACCCGCTCGCTCAGCTTCTCGGGGATGAGACCGGTCGGCCGCCACGCCATCAGCGCGATCACCACCGCGAAGGCGAACACGTCCTTGTAGGCGCTGGCGAACGGCAGCGCGACCGCGCCGATCGATCTGCAACGCCGCGAACAGGAAGCCGCCGAGGATCGCGCCGTAGATGCTGCCGAGCCCGCCGATGATGGCGGCGCTGAATCCGACCACGCCGAGATAGAGCCCGATGCCGAAATTGATCTCGTTGTAATAAAGCCCGTTCATCAGCCCCGCGAAGGCGGCAAGCGCCGAGCCAATCGCGAAGGTGATCAGCACGATGGCGTTGAAGTTCACGCCCATGGTCCTGGCGGTCTCCTCATCCTGCGCGACCGCGCGAATGGCAAGACCAAGCTTGGTGCGGTTGAGCAGGAACTGTAGCCCGACGATGACGAGCGCGCCGGCCGCCAAGAAGGATCGCGTTGTCGAGCCGGAGATTGAGATTGCCGATGTTGATTGAATCGGTCGGCAGCAGGCGCGGAAACGGCTTGGGATTGGCGCCGTCGGGATAGAACAGGCGGACGGCCTCGCGCAGCACGGTGCCGAGCATCAGCGTGATCAGAAGCGTATTGAGCGCCGGCGCGGAACGCAGCGGCAGTACGAACAGGCGCGCGATGACCGCGCCGAGCATTGCGATGATACCGATGGCGACCACCGAGATCACGAGAAGCTTCAGCGCATCTGAGGTGACGCCGAGGCTTTGCAGCCCGATGAAGGCGGCGAGCGCGGTAAAGGCGCCGACCGTCAGCACGTCGCCGTGCGAGAACTTGATGACGTCGAGCACGCCGAAAAACAGCGTGAAGCCCACCGCCACCAGCGCATACATCATGCCGAGCATCAGCCCGTTCATGACGTGCTGGGCGATTAGCCCCGGATCCACGCGGCGACCTCAGCTTGTCTCGACCGACAAGGAATAATGAGGGAGGCTCGACTGGCCTCCCCTCGTGTTCCCGAGCTATTTCTGACCCGGCAGCTTGCGCTTGCCCGAGGCGTATTCGCTGTCCTCCCATACGACCCACTTGCCGTCCTGGACGACGAAGGCGGTGATGATCGCGACCGTGTTCTGGCCGTGGTCATCGAAGGTGACCTTGCCAACGATCGAATCGCGATCCTTCACCTTGTTGAGAACGGCCTGCACCTTCTTGCGGTCCGGCCCCTGCTGCTCGATGGCGTCAAGGATCAGGTTCATGGCGGCGAAGGCGAAGGCGCCATAGGCCTCGGGCGGGTTGGCGTAGTTCTGGGCATTGTACTTCTCCAGGAAGAACTTGCCGCCCGGCAACCGCTCGGTCGGGGCGCCCTCGATGAAGGACAGCGAGCCTTCCGCCAGCTTGCCGAGCCCTTCGATATAGGCGTCGGACTTGATGCCCGACGTGCCGTCGAGCAGGACGCTGTTGAGTCCGAGCTTGTCCATCTGCGCGCGGATGCGAACGCCGATCGGCGTCAGCCCGCCGAAATAGATCGCCTCGGGATTGAGCGACTTGATCTGGGTGAGCTCGGCGCTGAAGTCCTGCTGGTCGGAGGTGACACCGAAGGTGCCGACGATCTTGCCGCCGTGCTTGGCCAGCGCCTCGCTGAAATACTTGTTGTGGCCCTTGCCGTAGTCGGTCGTGTCGTGGATCACGGCGAAGGTCTTGTAGCCGAGCTTCGAAGAGCAGCTCGGCGTTGCGCTGGTTCTGGTTGATCATGGTGCCGTTGACGCGGTGCACCTCGGCGTACTTGTTGCGGTAGGTGATGTCGGGCAGCACCGCGCCCCACACGATGATCGGCAGGCCGAACTTGTGGTAGACGTCGACCGTGGCGATGGCAACGGCCGAGCAGTAATGCGTCGCCGCCGAGATGATCTCCTTGTCGGCCGCGAGCTTGGTCGCCTGCTGCACGCCGACATTCGGCTTGCACTCGTCGTCGAGCGCGACCATCTCGTATTCGTACTTGGCCTTCGGATCGGCGTTGCGCAGCCGCACTGCGAGATCGGCGGAGTTGCGGCCGCCAAGGCCGTTGGCGGAGTTGCCGCCGGTCAGCGAGCCGATGAAGCCGACCTTGACCTTGTCCTTCGCCTGGACCAGCTCCGTGCCCGTCACGCCGAGCACGGCAGTACAAAGCAGACCAGCAGCCAGCGTTCGAAATGCACGCATGCATACCTCCCGGTGTCGGCACTGACTCCGGCCAGAACGACTCTCCAGACCGGCCTTGATGGTTTGCGAGCATAGACAGCGTAACGCTCGCGATTTCTCGTTGCTAGACCCGGTTTCGCGTCAATTCAGCTGATCAAGATAACTGACGTTCGCGACTGAACTGCGTGCAGGCTCTTCGGGGTGGCGTGCACTTCAAAACGGGGGGCTGCGTAGGCACCGCGCCGATCGGGCGGCCCCGGTGATCAGCGACCCAGCATTCGACAAGGGGCCCGCGCGTACCTTCCAATCGGCGCCATTGACGCATGCGGCAAACGTATCCAGGTCGATTTCACTCGGTCCCGCGGATGGATCAGGAAGATCGCCGTACTTGCGATCTTGCCGTGATCGTCGCTTGCTTCAAGCACTGACCCGCTGTGAATTGCGATCGTTCTACTGTTCGATAAACTGAAATTGGCACGAGTTGCACAAAATGGCTCGCGCAGAGATAGTCTGCCCGAGCCCAGCAGGACTATTTGCTTTTCCGGGCATTCTTGGCTGCCTTTGCTTTTTTTTCCTTTGCCTTTTTCGCCACGGTATCCTCTTCAGTTGCTGGGAACCAAACGCCTTGGAGGGTCCAACCGACCCCGAGCACTCACCAAGCCCCGAAATTGCAAAGGCCATTCGCGCCAGCCGGGTGGACTGCGGGATCGCGCCGCTCTCCGTCGCACGGACGGCGCGTCTCGACTTCATTCCCCTCGTCTGAGGCGCTTCGATCTGGTGATACGAATGCGGGACTATTTCCGCCTCGGGCCACAGACGCTCATCAAATTCATGGCAAGTCAGTCATTTCGCGACCGCGCGCAGGAACTAGGCGGCTACGATACTTCTGATGCAGGCCATGTCGTTCAGAACCCAGAATATAGTTCGCGTCGCGGTCTCGCCTTGGAGCTAACACAACTGACGCCTGCCAGATCTTCTCCTTTTTAACCAATTGCCGTCAGGGTTCTGCCGCTAAAGTCGGTGGACCCGAGCTGAGGCCAGGCACAGGTACGGGAAGATGCTACCGGCACTTCGGGTCGTCGTGCGCAAGCCCCTTAAGCGCGACCCTTCGATCACAAGCTCAGGATCTCACGACCAGGCGCGGTAGCGTCCGTGTCAGAATTTCCTCTGCCTGGTGTGCGATGCGGGTGACGATTTCGGCCGCGGGCGGGATGTCGCGAATGAGGCCGGCATCCTGACCCATCGAGAGCGGCCCTTCATCCACATCGCCTGCCTCCCGCGCCGCCCGCAGCTTGGCGATCGCCTCAGCGCGGGATTGTCGCAGCGCCCATTCGCGTCCGGCCCAACGCTCAATAAACTTGTTGCGGCGTGAGCGCGTCATCGCGCCAGGCCAGACTAATCCCGCTGCAATATCCGGAATTTCAGATAGCTGCGTGTCGTGACCATCGCTATCCAGAATGGCCTGCTTGAAATTTGGGTGTAGCGGTGACTCGACGCTCGCCAGGAACCGCGTACCGAGCAGAATGCCTTGTGCACCGAGCGACAGCGCAGCAACGAGACCGCGGCCATCAGCAAAGCCACCGGCGGCCAAAACCGGAAGCGGCCCGACTGCATCGACCACCATCGGGATCAGGGGCATGCTACCCATCCATCCGACGTGGCCCCCACCCTCGCTGCCCTGTGCGACGATCACATCGGCACCGGCCTTGGCAGCGCGAACAGCCTCCTTCACAGCGCCTGCCATGTAGGTGACCTTGCAGCCGGCCTCATGGGCACGGTCGAAAAAAGGCTTAAGCTCCTGATCCGCCCGCGCCCAGGCGAACTGCATCACGGCCGGACGAAGTTCGAGCGCTGTGGCTAGGCTGTCCTCGCGTGTATCGAACAGTAGAAAATTCAGCCCGAACGGCTTGTTGGTTTCCTTGCGGGTTGCCGCCGTACCCTCGCGGATCTGGTCCGGCGTGAGGTAGTGGCAGCCCATCGCGCCAAGCCCTCCCGCCCGCGACACCGCGGCGGTCATCGCCGGCGATGATGCCGATCCCATGCCGCCTAATGCGATGGGGTGTTCGATCTCCAAAAGGTCACAGATCGGCGTTGTGATCATGATTTGCCCTTCGGTCGGAAGATGCGCCCTACCGCGAGCATAGCGCATCCTCAAAAGGCCCACCCTCTTAAGCTGGGACCGTGAACCCAATGTGTCGCGGCGGGTGTGTTTCAATGCGAGGAGCGTTGGACGATTCTAACGCCCGGCGCGCCAAATCCAGAGGCGCTTTGAGATGCCGGCGCAACGGGTGGCCTGTAGGCCTGCCCCTAGCCTGGGCTCCGCCACCCACTCCCCGTCAGCTTTCCTGGATCCGCTGGCGAATGGCACCTCGTAGAACGAGATGCGGGACGGAAGGCGATGGTTGAGGGGGACCGCCATAGTGCTAAGCGGTATTCCGGTCTGGCTGGGATCTCGAACACAACTTTGCAGCAATCGCGCCTTATCGTTGAAATAGAGGCACAAGGAGTTACTAAGCTAAAAGCCAAGCCCCTGCACCGAGAAGGGGATTTTCAGTGAGCGACGAGACTCAGCCCGAGCATCGCAGGCCGTCGCAGATCGATGGGCCGGTGGTCCGTCCCCCGATTACACCACGGGTGCGGTCCGAGAACCTGAATGATGCTGGCGCCACAGGCGCCGCAATGGCGTCCGGACGATCCTGTCACGATCATCGAAGACATGAAGGAGCGTGTGCAGCCTGGGGATGGCAAAGCGCATCCGCGTTAGTCGCGGTACGTTCCGAGCGCGGTCGCAAATTGGAGGTGAATCCCGATCCAATAAAGGAGGTAGCAATGCACGCCAGGCAACTGCTCCATCTCCGTGAAAACCGATGCAGTTCCATCTCCGTTGTTGGCGCTGTATTTGCCGCAGCGCTGGCGTGGACTCCGTCGCCCGCTCAGGCTCAAGCCGAGCAAAGCAGGCCGCCGCAGATCGATGGGCCGGTGGTCCGTGCCCCCGTATCGCCACAAGTCCGGCCAGAGAACCTAAATGTGCTGGCACCGCGCTATCCGGCGCGGCAATGGCGGCAGGGCGATCCGGTCATAATCATCGAAGACATGAAGGAGCGTCTACAGCCCGGAGGTCGTGACCGGGAGAGAGATGAGCGACTCCAGGGCGTTCCACCGGATCCGCGTGCGGGAGTACGTCTGCCTCCAATCGAGGCTGCTCCCCCGGCCGCGTCGCCTCCTATCCCGCCGAGAAGTACGTTGGAGCTGCCGGCGGGCACAGCCGCTCCTCCCCCGGTCCAGGTCAACTTCGAAGGCATTCCGGCAACCGGATTTCTGCCGCCCGATACGGTCGGGGCCGTTGGTCCGAAGCACTACGTCCAGGCCGTCAACACCGCCTTCGCTGTGTACGACAAGGCCGGGACTCTGCTCGTCGGGCCGCTGCCGATTAACGCGCTCTGGGCTGGTTTCGGCGGCGCTTGCGAAAAGCAGAACAATGGTGATCCGATCGTCCGCTACGATCACTTGGCTGATCGCTGGCTGATCAGCCAGTTCGCGATTCCAGGGCCTGATCTGCATCAGTGCGTCGCGATATCGCGTACTGGCGATCCCGTCGCGGGCGGCTGGTACCTCTATGATTTTCCAACGATCGACACCGCCAGTGGGGCTTTTGTTTTTCCCGACTATCCGAAAATCGGCGTATGGCCGGACGCTTACTACATGGGCACGCAGCGGGGTTTCCCAAACGGCGGCCTTGATGTTTGGGCCTTCGACCGTGAACGCATGCTTGCCGGGCTGCCGGCAGGACAGGTTCAGTTCCACGTGCGGGCGCCCTCACTGTTCCTGATACCGAGCGACCTCAACGGCGCCCCGCCGCCAGCCAAGACACCCAACACGTTCGCGCGTCACGTGGATGGTCAGCGGTTCGGCGGCACGGATCGCCTGGAACTCTTCGATTTCCGCGTCGATTGGATGAATCCAGCCAGTTCGACCTTTACCCCGTCGGCAGCTCTCCCGACGGCTCCATTCGACACCGTACTCTGCGAGCCGACCCTGATCGGGCGCTGCATTCCACAGCCCGGGACCGACGTCCGCCTCGAGACCCTGACCGTCTGGCTGATGTGGCGACTCCAGTACCGCAACTTCGGAACCCACGAGAGCATGGTGGTGAACCACACCGTTGATGAAAATGGGAACGATCACGCGGGCGTTCGCTGGTACGAGCTGCGGCGCTCTGGCGGCGGAGCATGGTCCATCTTTCAGCAGGGCAATCATGCTCCCGACGCGACACACCGATGGATGGGCAGCGCGGCGATGGATAGTGCCGGCAATATTGCGCTCGGTTACAGCGTCTCCAGCCGGGAGGTGTTTCCCGGAATCCGATACACCATGCGGATTCCGAGCGATCCGCCGGGCACTATGGGTCAAGGCGAAGCGACAATTATCGCGGGCAGCGGCTCACAGACGCATAGCAGCGGCCGCTGGGGCAACTACAGCACGCTGGATGTCGACCCGGTCGACGATTGTACGTTCTGGTACACGAGCCAATACTACGCCACCACGTCAGTTGCTGGTTGGCGAACGCGCGTTGCCAACTTCAAGCACCCCGACTGCGGGAAACCCAAGCCTAAGGTCGCATACCATTACGCTGCGAAGATCGTGTGCGGTATCCAGCATGATCCAGATAATCTGCGTCTTGCCCGCGGCCTATATGCCACCGCGATCAATATTCTGAATCCCAACAGCAGGACCGTGAAGTTCACCAAAAAGCTATCGTTGACCTATCCTCCCGACGCACAAGAACCCGGCGCTGTCTACAACATCAGCACCGATAAATTGGCGACTGACGAAGCGCTGGAAGTGGACTGCGAGGATCTGAAACGCACACTCTTCCGAAACGGATTGCCTGCCCAGTACATCAAAGGCTTTGTGGTTATCAGGAGCGATGAGAGTCTCTGACGTCACTGGTGTTTACACGACGCGCAGTCTTGACGGCCCCTGTTGTCCGAGACCACAGAAGGACTGCTGCGACAAGGGGACGGACGACTGCTGCGGGAGGAAGAAGGGCGAATGCTGCCACCCCGGCAACGATGGGAATGGACCCACGGCATTGGGTGGCCACAGCTCAATTCATGTTGAACAGATCCGCGAACGAATCATCAAAGACGACGGTGATAAGCCGAAGCTCGCGGACCTGATCCCCGTGCCGAAGGCTGATCCTCCTTATCCGCCCGAGGCCTTCTGCCGCATCAAGGACAAAGGCGTCCTCATCACCGTCCGGAACCAAGGCGACGGTGCCGCCGCCGCCTCCATCACCGAGGTTTTGTTCACCAGAGTGAACGCATCCGTCATGCGGCCGACCCCGGCGCTTGCGCCGGGTAATGAGACCGACCTCCATTTCCCGTTTCCGCCAAACGGTTGCACAGGGGGCGGAGAGCTTTGCCCGTTCCGGATTACGGTGGATCGCAGCTCTACCGAAAACGAATCAAATGAGGTGAATAACGTGGCGCAAGGCAGCTGTCTCTTCTTGCTTTGACCACTAGAAGGCCGGCCCCGAAGGACCGGCCAGGGTAGGAGACTTTGTCAGCGTCAGTTCATAGTCGCGCCAAACTGCGTGTTCCGATACGTTTCGATTTGCTCGACGAGCGGCTTGGGCAGGGGCAGGTAGTCAAGCAATGTTGCTTGCGGTTGACCTTGCTCCAGTGCCCTACGGAAAACTTTGCGGTCTTGGAACGCTCCGCGTTCTTTGGCGACTTGTACATCGTTAGCGATCTAGCACCGTCCCCAAGCGCGCACGACGCTCAATGGACTGGCGCCTGATTTGCAAGCCCGGCGAGATAACGCAACTCCTCGACTGTCTGAAGACGCCACCAAGTCGCGAGCGATTGGCCGAACCGTGCAAGCGCCACTATGAATCTGGCGGCGCATGGCGCTGCCGGCGCGATAGCAGCAACAGCGCTACGACTAGAACAATGTTCGATCCTGCAAGAACTGCGAACAACGAGAGCGTTGCGCGCGTGCCGCCAGCCTCAAACGTCATCGCGCCGGCATATGGTGCAAGCGACATCGCCAACAGGATCGGCAGGCCAAGCCTTCCCATGAGATTGGATAGCGCACAGGTCCGAACAGTGCGAGCGGCAATGTGCCCTTGGCGATGGAACCGATGCCATTGCCAGCCGCGTAAGCAGCGATGGCTATGGCAAAGACGACGGGTGTGTGTGCCGAAAACTAAATTCGGCAATATTGATGATGAAGCCCGCCGAGAACAAGGCGTGATGTGATGGTGCCTATGGTCTGAACCGTCCGATGGATGGGGGCATCCTGGTTCAGAGCACGATGAGTCCGTGAACTGTTGTAGTAGACGGCATACTCGCGAGGGACCCGGCGCAGATGGCGCGCGCCGAACACGATCAAGTGGTCGACGCATTCCCGCCGGATCGTGCCGATCAGTCTCTCCGCGTAGCCGTTCTGCCGGGGTGATCCGGGCGCAATCGGCTTGTCGCGAATGCCCATGGCGCGTAGCCGACGTGTGACCGCTGTGCCGTAAATGCCGTCCTGGTCGCGGACCAGATAGCGAGGTACCTCATTCCACGGAAAGGCCTCGGTGATCTGCTGCGCGATCCAGTCAGCCGTCGGGTGCCTTGTGACATTGATCCAGGCAAGCTCGCGCCGGCCCAGTTGGACAATCACCAGGACATAGAGCTGGATAAAGCTGATGGTTGGAACCATGAACAAGTCTATCGCGGCGATCTGCGGCGCATGGTTGCGCAGGAACGTCCCCCAACTCTGACCGCGTGGATTGTCTCGCTTGGCCATGTATTTGGCGACCGTCGACTGCGCTACCGTAAAGCCCAGCTTGAGCAACTCGCCCTGAATGCGCGGGGCGCCCCAAAGCACGTTCTCCACGCTCATCTGCCGGATCAAAGCGCGCAGCTCCGCCCTGATAGGGGGCCGCCCTCCCCGCCGGCGCGATTTCCAGCGCCAGTAATGGCGAAAGCCCGCCCGATGCCAGCGGACGACTGTTTCAGGCTGGACGATCATCATCGCCTTGAGGACCGATGGAAATAGTCGATACAGCAGAATGAAGAACAGGCGATCGCCGTTGGTGAACTCGATCCGACCCCGCAGCTTTCGTTGCAGCACTGCCAACTGGTGGCGCAGCGCAGCGTTTTCCGCCTCAAGCCGGCCGGTTGGCTTGAGCGGCGAGATCAGCAGGTTGAGAAACAGGAATAGCAGCGGCACCATGACCCATGATGGTCATGTGATTCCCTCGCCAGATCAATACGGACGACGTTTTCAGCACACACAGCCGTCCACCTTCCTACGACAGCGCCGTGGCTTGATGAGTTCAAGAAGGAGATTCTGTCGTTCCCCCGTGGCAGACATGACGACCAGGTCGACGCCCTATCGCAAGGTCTGCATCGCGCGCGTGCCCCAGGCGCAATTCCGCCGAGTTTCGGCAGTTATTGACCGTTCTCGAAAACAGCAGGTGTGACAATCACCGCGGTGTGCCCGCAACGAGGATGACAAAAATTCCAAAGCTTCGATGTCCGAGGCAAGCGCCTGCACTAACCTCACTTGTCCACGTTCAGGGCGAAAAGCGGTCCGAACGCAACAATTGTGCTCCGATCAAGCTGCCGGTGACGATCGACAAGCAGCGTGCCGGCCTCGTGGGCGTCGCTGCGGTGCTCGGCGTCAAGTCGGCGACGCAGTGAATTGACGCCGGGGCTACACTTGCTAGCCCCGCCATTGCACGACCGGGTCGTAGCCGAAGATCCAGCGATAGACCCCGCTTGTCGTCGTACCATGGCGCGTCACGAAGGCGACTTCGCGGCGCAGCCGGTCCCAGGAATGAGTTGAGCAGCGTGGCGCTTGATCAGGCCGCCGAAGATCGAACCGCCGCACGGTGAGCAACCGCCGGGCGACCATCGCCCGCAGAAGCTTTCTGACGAACCGAAAGGAGAGACCGCGATGCACCTGAAAACCATTGTGACTGTTGCCGCGTTGCTTGCGGTGCCATCGATCGTTCTCGCGCATGGCCCGAAGATCGGCGCGAATGGTGGCGTTCAAGCGGATGCCGGAAGCTTCCACGTGGAGGTCGTACCAAAGGGCACGAACCTCCAGGTGTTTCTAAGGGACCATAGCGACAAGGCTGTGACCACCGACGGGTTCAAAGGAACCGCAATCTTCGTCATCGAGGGCAAGCCTCAGCGCATCTCGTTGACGCCCGCCGGCGAGAACCGCCTGAGCGGAACCGCGTCGGTAGCTCTACCAGATACCCCGAAAGGTGCTGTGCAAATCACAACACCTTCCGGAGGCACCATGCAGGCCAAATTCTAGCTGAGTGAAACCAGACAACGGAGACGACCATGAAAACCCATATGACTTTGCTAGCATCGGTGGTCCTTATCTCTTTTGCGGGCAGCGCGCTCGCACAAGCAACTCAAGATCATCAGCAACACCATCCTGGGGCTCCAGCGACGCAGGCCCAACCTGCGCCAGCACAACCGCCGGCAACATCGCCTCCGGCAGCTCCGCCAGCCGGACCACAGAGCCAGATGCCGATGGGACAAATGATGCAAGGCATGCCCGAACAGTGTCGCGGCATGATGCAAAACATGCAGTCCTGCATGGGGATGATGCACCAGATGATGCAGGGGCGGATGGGGCAAGGCGGCGCCACGCCCGGGCAGAAGGGACCGAGTGGGGCAATGCTGGGAATGCCCGCGCAAGCGGTCACGTCATCTGATGCGACAAAAGCCTACTTGGCCTCAGCCGACCGGATGCATGGACCTATGATGCAGGGGCTCGAGGCGGGTGATCCGGATGTCGCCTACGTGCGTGGAATGATCGCTCATCATTGGGGCGCAATTGATATGGCCAGAGTTCGCTTGCAGTACGGGAAGGATGAGCAGACCAAAAAATGGGCCGAGAATGTCATTCGCGATCAACAGCGCGAAATCGCCGAGATGGAAGAATGGCTGAAGAAAAACGCTCGCTGAAAGCGACCCCGCGAGCGATCATCTCACAGTGACGATGATCGCTCGCGCTTTCAGTCTGTGTGCTGGAAGCACTGGCGCGACGATGAACCTGCTTATCCGGACCCGGCCGTGCGGTCTGGCTCGCAAGGCCTTGAACGAGCTTTGAAGTCTGAGCGAGAGGAAGTCATGAGCCGTCTTCACCTGCCGGAAACGCATCTCGTTGCCCGCGTTGGGTGGCTGAGGGCCGCGGTGCTCGGTGCCAACGATGGGATTGTCTCCACGGCAAGCTTGATTGTTGGAGTGGCCGCAGCGGCTGCGACGCGGAACGATGTCTTGGTTGCCGGCATCGCAGGGCTGGTGGCCGGCGCCATGTCGATGGCCGCTGGAGAGTACGTATCCGTCAGCTCACAATCCGACACGGAACGGGCGGACCTTGGGCGTGAACGGAAGGAGTTGAGGGACAGCCCGGAGTTCGAACAGGAAGAACTTGCCGAAATCTACGTCAATCGCGGTGTCGATAAGGCCCTTGCGCGGCAGGTTGCCCAGCAGCTCATGGCAAAAGATGCCTTGGGTGCGCACGCACGCGATGAACTTGGGATATCGGAAATCACCACAGCGCGCCCTATACAAGCCGCATTGACATCGGCTGCAACCTTTTCTGTCGGCGCGGCCATGCCCTTGCTTATGGTCGTCGTTTCACCGGTGAACTTGCTTGTCCTCATCGTGTCCGCTGCGTCGTTGGGCTTTCTTGCTCTCCTGGGTGCGATCGGTGCACGAGCCGGTGGTGCTAACGTCTTGCGGGCTACAGCCCGCGTAACATTCTGGGGGGCGCTAGCAATGGCGCTTACCGCTGGAATCGGAAAATTGTTTGGTACGGTTGTTTGAAGGACGGCCGAAAATGCAGTTGAGCCAGCAATCGATCCTAGTCGTGCTCGCGCCACTTGAAACGAAAAAACGAGAGCCAATGCGGTCGTTCATGCTGATGCATATGGTGCATATCAGGCATATGCGGATGCGAGTGCCGCAGCCGGGCATGCTGGTGGAAATGAGTGTGGGAATCCCCAGGCGGGTCTGAAGGACTGTGAGCGTGATGATGATGTTTGTCATGCACGTGCGGGTGTGCATGAGCCATCGGCTCATGGACATGCTCATGCTCATGCCGCTCAGTCAGATGTAGCCAAACTCCGACCGCCATGAAGATAGCGGCAATTGCGAGATGGCCCGTGATTGGTTCGTCAAGCGCGAAGATCGCAGCAACGCTGCCGAGAAAGGGCGCTGTAGAGAAATAGGCACCTGTCCGCGCCGTGCCGAGGTGTCGCAGGGCGACTACGAATAAGGCCAAGCTGACGCCGTATCCGAAGAAGCCGACCACGCCGGCGATGAGTATGGTGGAAAGGCCCGGTAGCGCCGCGCCTAGAGCTAGGTGCGGAATCCGAGGCAAAGCGGCCAGTGATTCCGACGGAAGGCGGCCACCCAATCCGATCCAAAGCGGCCACCGATTCCGATCGAAGGCGGCCACCCTGTTGATGGGGTGAACCGGGGTCCGTTGTCGGCAGTCTGAGCGAGGCAAGGTCGCTCCCTTTGCAGTTCCAGCAGGGGAGGTCCGATGCCCGCCGAGAGATTGCCGATGCGCAAGGTTCGCGAAGTTCTACGCCAGAGGTACGCCTGCGGGGCGAGCGAGCGGGTGATCGCCCAATCGCTGGGGATCGGCCGCACGGCGGTCGGGGAGTACATCCGGCGCGCGGCGGTGATCGGCATCACCTGGCCGGTCCCGGACGAGCTCGACGACGCAGCGCTGGAGCGCAAGCTGTTCGCGCCGGCGGGCTATAACCCGCCGCGGTCGAAGCCGCTGCCGGACTGGGCCCATGTCCATGCCGAGTTGCGCCGCCGCGGCGTGACGCTGGCGCTGCTGTGGCAGGATTATCGCGGCCAGCATCCCGACGGCTACGGCTACAGCCGATTCTGCGACCTCTACGGCGAATGGCGCCGCGGCGTGACGGCGACCATGCGCCAGACCCATGTCGCGGGCGAGAAGCTGTTCGTGGACTTCGCCGGCGACACCATGCCGGTGTTCGATGCGATCACCGGGGAGGTGCGCGACGCCAAGATCTTCGTCGCGGTTCTGGGGGCCTCGAACTACACCTATGCCGAAGCCCGCTTCAGCGAGGGGCTGCCGGACTGGATCGGGGCCCACGTCAACGCGCTTGCGTTCCTCGGCGGGGTGCCGAAGGCGATCGTCTGCGACAACCTCAAGGCCGGGGTCACGACCGCCAGCCGATACGAGCCGGGGGTCAACCGGACCTATCAGGACCTCGCCGCCCATTACGGCACGACCATCATGCCGACGCGGCCGCGCAAGCCGCGCGACAAGGCCAAGGTCGAGGGTGCGGTGCTGATTGTCGAACGGTGGATTCTGGCGCGGCTGCGCGACCGGCGCTTCTTCTCGCTGGCCGAGCTGAACGTCGCCATCCGCGCGCTGGTCGATGAACTCAACGACCGGCTGATGCGCAAGCTCGGCGCCAGCCGCCGGGAGTTCTTCGAGACCATCGATCGGCCCGCCCTGATGCCGCTGCCCGGCGAGCCCTATCAGTATGCCGAATGGCGGCGCGCCCGCGTCGCCCCGGATTACCACGTCGAGGTCCAGGGGCACTTCTACTCCGTGCCGTCCCGGCTGATCCGCCAGGTCGGTCGAGGTGCGGACCACGCAGGCCACCGTCGAGGTGTTCCATCGCGGCGTGCGGGTTGCCAGTCACGCGCGCTCGCCCGTCAGGCGCCGACATACGACCATCCCCGAGCACATGCCGAGCGCGCACCGTCGGTATGCCTTCTGGACGCCGGAGCGCATGCTCGCCGCCGCCAAAAAGATCGGCCCCTCCACGGTGGCGCTGTGCGAGGCGATCATGCGGGCGAAGCCGCATCCCGAACAGGGCTTCCGGTCCTGCCTCGGCATCCTCTCGCTCGCCCGCTCCTATGGCCCGGCCCGCCTCGAAGCGGCCTGCCGCCGTGGCGTCGTCATCGGCGCGGCGAGCTATCGCTCGATCGCCTCCATCCTCAAGACCGGCCTCGACAAGGCCTTCATGCCCGATCCCGGACCGGACGCCGATCCCATCCATCACGGCAACATCCGCGGCCGGGGCTACTACCACTGACCAGCCAGAAGGAGACCTCATGCTCGTCAACCACACCCATGAACGCCTCGCCGCCCTCGGACTTCCCGGCATGGCCAAGGCCTTCGACGATCAGCAGCGCCAGCCCGATGCCGCAGCCCTGACCTTCGAGGTGCGGCTCGGACTGATGATCGACCGCGAGGTCACCGAACGCGACAACAAGCGGCTCGTGGCACGCCTGAAGTTCGCCGCCTTGCGCCAAGCGGCCGTCATCGAGGATATCGATCTGCGCACGCCGCGCGGCATCGAGCGCGCCTTCTTCGCCAAGCTGGTCGATGGCGACTGGATCGGCCGCAAGCAGAACCTGCTCATCACCGGCCCTACCGGCGTCGGCAAAAGCTGGATCGCATGCGCGCTGGGTCACAAGGCATGCCGCGACAACCGCTCCGTCCTCTACCATCGCATGCCGCGGCTGTTCGAGGCCCTCGCGCTGGCACGCGGCGACGGACGGCATGCACGGCTGCTCAAGAGCGCTATCGCGGGTCGAGCTCCTCATCCTCGACGACTGGGGCCTCGCTCCGCTCAGCGGCGAACAGCGTCGCGATCTGCTCGAGATCGTCGACGATCGGCATCAGCGCGGATCGACCATCATCACCAGCCAGGTCCCGGTCGATCACTGGCATGAGGTCATCGCCGATCCCACCATCGCCGACGCCGTGCTCGACCGTCTCGTCCACAACGCACATCGCCTCATCTTGAAGGGAGACAGCATGCGCAAGATCACCGCTCAAACCTCCAACCTTGACGCCGCCAAGAAACCCTGACCACTGCGCTTGAGGGCTATGCGATCGGACCGAAAGTTCGCAAGCTGCGGCTGCGGAAGAAGCTCGGGCTGGTCCAACTCGGCGAGCACACCGGACTGTCGCCTGCGTTGCTTTCCAAGATTGAGCGCGGGCATCTGTTCCCGACCCTGCCGACCTTGCTGCGCATCAGCCTGGTGTTCGGCGTCGGGCTCGAGCATTTCTTCCAAGCCGATCGCGACCGGCCGATCGTCGCCGTGGTGCGAAAGGGCGACCGCATTCGTCTGCCTGACAAGCCCACCCAGAATCCGCCCACCTATTCTTCGAGTCGCTCGACTATCCGGTGAGCGAGCGCAAACTCAACAGCTACTACGTCGAGGTCGAAGCGCAGGACGAATCATCCGAGCCGCACGAGCATCCGGGCGCGGAAATCGTTTTTGTCCTGCGTGGCGAACTGGTGATCAACGTCGAGGGTGAGGATTACGCGCTGAAAAAGGGCGACGCGATCTATTTCGAACTCGGCGCACCCCCACAGCTACCGGCGCAACGGCCCATCGCCATGCGCCGCCGTCGTTGTCGTCACTGCATGACGCGCCGAGCCACCATCCTCGATGCTATAGCACAATCTGATCAGGTTGGAACATATCCGGAGTTTCTGAAGTAGTTTTTGAATTCGGTTGGCTCGAAGCATTGGAGGGCCCGGCCAATCCGACCATAGAGAGCTGGGACGTCTCGCTCGTCATGCTTGCCTTCGCCATGATGGCCGCCATCCGCCACAAGGCCAATGCCGTGCAGCTCAAAAAAACGCGGCCACGTCTTCCGAAAAAACGTCGTTCCTGATCCGCTGGTCAATCCAGGAAATCCGCCGCATCGCCATCCCAAGCTCACCCAGCCCCGAAACCAGCCCGCTCATATCATCGCGTGGTCACTGTGGCGGCGCGCCACGTCAAGCCGAAGCACGCGCCGCACATCTCAAAAGAAAAATGCACCTGTAATGCTAGGACGTGAGAGTTCTATCGGATTGCAACAGTTCCGCCCCGAAGTGGTTCGTATAAACTCGCACAAATTCCACAGCGACATTTGGAGAACCTTGGTTCTAAGTGTTGGGTGGCCAGAAAATCTTGCGATCTCCCCCCTCAGAAACCGTACGTGCGAGTGGCCTCGCATACGGCTCAAGCATCTGCCAGCAGATTGACCGTCCGCCGTCTCGGTTGCCGTCCAGGACAGCACCAACGTTGGACCAGGACACGGGTTTTGTCTCCGGTAGCGGGGTCCATGTCGGCAAACGATCCTGGCAAAGGCGCGGCGGGCGAATTTTCTGATGAACTATCAATGTGGCGGTTGTGTTTCAGTGCCTCTCGGTCAAGCAAGATTATTGCTACAAATTCAGAGAGCGTTAGCTGGCAGTTCCTCCCGCTCCGCCAACATAAAATTGCGAACTGACAAGACGGCCGCTACAGCGGCCAATTTTCTTTAGGTTTCCGAGGGTTTTGCCGCAGGCATGCGAACCTCAGAGACTCCACAAACTGCCAAATCGCGTCTCCGAAGCCCTTCCGTCTCTTTTCGACCGAACCCGCACGTTTTGGGTTCGCATGGAAATCATTGAGTTTTTTCAAGCGTTTAAAAATCTGGCCGACCGAACCTTTCGCAGTGCGTCTCTCGGCTACCAAGACGTTCAAAAACCCGAGGTGGACGTAGCGAAGCGTAGCAATGCGTAGCGGAGAAACCGTTCCGTGGGGCCGCAGGTCGTGCTCACTTTATCCTGTGCTGCCACATGACGTTCGTCTCGTTTGGACGCTCGAACCATGTCTGCTATGGCCCGATCGCCATCGAATTGGTGCATCACAGCGAAATGACGTGACCTGCACACAAGCTGCCATATGCATCGCAGCAAACGGCACTTTCATTCGATCACCTCGTCGGCGCGCTGCTGCAAGAACAATGGCATGTCGAGCCCGAGCGTTTTCGCGGTCTTGAGATTGAGCACGAATTCGAACTTGGTGGGCTGGAGCACTGGCAGGTCAGAAGGCGCCGCGCCCTTGAGAATGCGGCCAGCATAAATCCCAGCTTGCCGGTAGGCGTCCGTCATGCTGCTGCCATAACTCATCAGGCCGCCCGCATCGACAAAAACGCGCGAAACGTAGACCGCGGGCAGTGCATGGCGCGCCGCCAGCGCAACGAGTCGTTCGCGCTGACCAGTGAACAGCGCGTCGCCCCCGACGATGAGCGCCTCGGCCCGCTGCTGGACGAAGGTGGCAACGGCAGTGTCGAATTCGCGCTCATTGCTGGCGTTCACCACACGTATCTGCCGCCCAAGGGTGCGCGCCGCGATTTCCGCATCTCTAATCTGGCCCGTGGTAGCCGGGCTGGTTGGGTTGACAAGCATGCCTATGACAGACGCCTTCGGCACCACCTCGCGCAGCAATTCCAGCTGCTTGGCAATTAGGGTGCCGGCGTAGAAGGTCACTCCGGTGGCATTGCCTGTTGGCCTGCTGAGGCTCGACACGAAGCCGAGATTGAGCGGGTCATCACCGCTCACGAAGACGATCGGGATCGTCGAAGTTGCCGCCTTGGCTGCCACCATGACGACGTTGTTGGCAGCGATGAGCACCATGACCCGGCGGCGAACGAGTTCGGTCACCAACGCTGGCACCCGATCGTTCCGACCCTCCGCCCAGCGGTACTCAATCGCAACGTTTTGACCTTCGATGTAGCCCGTTTCCTTTAAACCTTGACGCAATGCCGTCACAAGGTTTGCCGAAGCGTTGGCTGACGTGCTCCTGACGAACCCAACCACGGGCATCGCCGACCGCTGCGCGCGCGCCGAGAATGGCCACGCTGCCGCCGCGCCTCCGAGCAACGTGATGAATTCGCGCCGTCTCATTCGATCACCTCATCGGCGCGGGCGAGCAGCGTTGGCGGGACGGTGAGGCCAAGCGCCTTGGCGGTCTTCAGGTTGATGACAAGCTCGTACTTGGTCGGCGCCTGCACTGGCAGATCAGCGGGCTTTTCGCCTTTGAGGATGCGGTCAACGTAGTTTGCTGCTCCTCGGAATTGTTCGTTGAAATCGGGGCCGTAGGACATCAACCCACCAGCCGTGACGAAGTAGCGGAATGCATAGACTGCTGGCAAATGGTGTCGAGCCATCAGTGTACTGATCAAGGCCCGATGACGATTTATAAGACCGCCAACCGTTACGATCATGCCGCTGTCGGATCTACTTGCAAAAATTGCTACGTCACGCTCGATATCGAGGGCGTTACGTATTCCGACCGATTTCAATTCCATCGCTAAAGATGGAGCCACGCCTTGCATTACGGCCCATAGGCCAATGCCCGCTGAGACACCTTGTTCTCGCATAACGCCGACACGCGTAACTGACGGCGCCGCTGCTTTTAGCAGTTCAAGCCATTTCGCGCTTA
Organism: uncultured Alphaproteobacteria bacterium; assembly: GCA_963821555.1. GTDB lineage: Bacteria > Pseudomonadota > Alphaproteobacteria > Rhizobiales > Xanthobacteraceae > Z2-YC6860. Next base: position 39,349 of record CAWGEM010000004.1, read on the forward strand.
TTCCGTACTCGAAGGCTGTAAAGCCGGTGGTGTTGCCGCCCGGTCGTGCGAGGCTTTCGACGTAGCCCGCGCCAACGGGGTCGATCAGGCTTACGAATACAACTGGAATGGTGCGGGTCGCCTGTTGCAACGCCTCCAAGTTCAAGTCGCCTGTAACGACAATGACGTCCGGGTCGAGTGCAATCAATTCTGCTGCGTTTCGACGTACAGTTTCGACATTTCCGCCAGACCTCGTGCGATAGTCGAGCCGGATGTTCCGTCCTTCCGTCCATCCCAACTGCCGCAACGCCTGTCGTAACGCTGCTTGTCGCGCCTGACCTTCAGCATCGTCTTCCCCGATCCCTCCAAGTACACCGACGCGGCGGACGCGTTCGCGCTCCTGCGCACGCACGGCGATCGGCCACGCCGCTGCTGCGCCGCCGACAACACCGAGAAAATCCCGCCGCTTCATGTACGCCCCTGGCTCAGGAGACGGCATCGTATCGGCTCAAACGAGTGCTTTGATAGAGGCTGAAACCAACTTCGCTAATGCAACATGAGATGCTCGCCAAATGTCGAGATGGGTCAATCACGTCGTTTTCGGCCGATTGGCTGCATGTCCGCTATTCCCCGATCGCGACCAAAGATCAGACACTTCAAAACCGACGCTCAGTGCCAGAAGGAAGTCAGCGGCCCCATTCGGTCTACTTCGTGGGTCCGCCCAAACCACACATTGGAATGAACTTCTAACCAAGACCGAGCTTGAACAGCTTAACTGCGTTTGTCCGCCCGATGAGGAGCCGGTCAACGTCCGAAAGTTTCGTGTTGTCAAACCAATTGGCGGCAGGTGCCATTTCCTCATAAGGATAGTCGACGGAGAACATGATCCGCGATGCTCCCATCTCCGCCAACGCACAATGGAATGGTGTGTCATGGAATTGGCCGCTTGTGGTCAGATAAAAGTTGCTCCTCATGTAGTCGGAGACCCGCTTCTTTGCCGACATTTTCACCGGTAACTTCTCGATGAGGTTGTCGATCCTCCACATGTCGAACGGAATGCGCTCACCAAGATGGCCGAGTACCACTTGCAAGCTCGGAAACTCATCGAAAAGCCCCGATCCAATCAGCCGTAGCGCCTGCGTCGCAGTTTCGCTTCCGAAATCCCAGATTGGGCTGTAGAGCCAACGTTGCCCTTCGTAGGACTTCGCCCGCGATGGAATGGTCAAACGGGGGTGCAAATAGAAAGGCACGTCAAGCTGGGCTACGGTCGCCCAAAACGAACGGAATTCTGGCAAATCGTAATAGATTGCCGAATCCGGCACGTGACGCTGAGTGAAGCAATTGACCATTGCGCCTTTGAACCCGAGTTCGGTAACGCAGCGAGTAAGCTCTCGTGCAGCCGCTTCGGGGTCTTGCATCGGCAGCCCGGCAAAGCCCGCAAAACGACCAGGACTTCGCGCAATCTCGCCAGCCAAGATGTCGTTGGCCTTGCGGGCAACATTCGCGGCTTCGGCTGGATCAAGAATGGCCTGCAACGCAGGCGAATTCAGTCCGAGGATGGCGACCTCAATGCCATATGCATCCATACCGGCGAGGCGGCGGTCACGAAAATCGGTGAGCAACCGGCGCGTCGCATCCCAAAATGCGCCTGCTCCGACCGGTTGCCCAGCGATGTTCAATGTCTCGTCAATCGCCCAGTGCTCTTCCAACGCGATTTTGCCATCCACGTCTGAAATCCTCCTCGTAGCGCGCGCCGCTAGCAGCCCAAGCACTCGTATCGCTTCGCCTATGTAACAAGCACCGCTGACAAGTGGCCAAACTCAAAACTAGGCCCCATCACTCGAAGCCCGGTTCGGGTCATTCGCGACAGATTTGGTGCGCGGGGAAAATCGCTCTATGTCCGCTATCCTCCGTTTGCGTCGGCCGGCCCGAAGAATGCCGCCTGTCGAGAAGGGCCAATAGCGACCTTTCAAGACTTGGGTTGCGTTCGCGGCTTACTGGATGAACAGCAGACATGCTAGCAGCGGGCAAATGTCGTGAATGGAGTATTCGGTAAGGATAGGCCTGTTGGCAGGAGGACCGGGCTTCCCCTATGGTCTCTCCCATAAAATCCCACCCGAAGGAGAAACCCAAATGGCATATTCGTTGTACGACGCGGCTGTAACCCCCTGCGCCCAGCAGCTTGGCGCACTGGCCGGCATCATCGACAAGGCCGCCGCGCATTGTGTCGCCAACAAGATTGAGGAATCGGCTCTGCTGCAGGACCGGTTGTATCCCGACATGTTCTGCCTCGCCCGCCAGATCCGTCAGTCAGCGGATTTCGCCATGAACACCGGCGGCCGCCTAGCTGGCGTTACTCCCCCCGCCATGCCGGCTGTGGACGACACCAGCTTCGCCGCCGCCAAAAGCCGCGTCGAAACCGCCCTAGGCTTCGTGAAGTCCCTGACTCGCGCACAGGTCGACGGCGCGGAGGACAAGGTTATCGCCTGGACCGGCGGCGCCAACGACCGGAAAATGAAGGGCAACGACTATCTGCAACAGTTCGCCCTGCCGAATTTCTTCTTCTTTGTAACGACGGCGTACAACATCCTGCGTCATCGCGGCGTACCGCTCGGAAAGCGGGACTTCCTCGGCCCGGTCAACTGGCTCTAGGGCGCCTCGAAGTTTTGCGCTGCACGAGTGCCGGCTCCGGCCGTAGCGGCAATTGCCGTTCGGCCAGAGCCGTCCCCGCCGCTGTCGTGATGATCAGGGGGTATGCGAGCCCTGTTTGCGAGAGACGATCAGTTCTCGAACACCAAAGCCTCTTGCTCACACCACGGCCGCTCGGCCGCGGCGATGAGATCCTTGATCGAGAGCGAGCATGGCCGGCGGTGGGCGACGAGCCTCTCCAGAACAATCGGTGAGAGATAGGCCAAGCGCATCGTGCGGCTGACAAACCGTTCCGAGACCTTTTCGGCGACGGCAATGTCACGGATGGTCGCAACCTCGCCGGTCTCAATCTTACGTCGCCAACCCCAGGCGCAGGCAATGGCACGCAACACGTGCGGGTCTTGGGTCCGCGGTTCTGCGGCTTCCATATTGGCTGGCGGCAGAATGCGGGGCCGTCCATTGCGACGCTTGATGGTGAGCGGAATAAAGACGCGGATGGTGTCAGGCGTGCTGGTCATGCAATGGCCTCCTCGGTGCGCGGCGCGATCATTTCGCGGATGACCGAGCCGAGCCCTTCGGTTCGGAGATCGACCGCAATCCCTTCAGGCGAGACACTGACCCGCTGCACCATGAGGTGCACAATCCGCGCCTGCTCGGCCGGAAACAGCGAGCCCCACAGCGCATCAAAGTCATTGAGCGCGGCGATCACGTCCCGTTCGTTCAGTTCGGGCGCTTGCTGTCGAACCGCGGCGATGGTCTGCGCCGCGATCTCGGGCGTCCGCACCAGCGTCCTGATCTCCTGGATCACGGCGGCTTCGACCACGCCGGCAGGCAACCGTTGCGGGGCCGCACCCCGATCCGACACCCGGCCGCGGATCACGTCCGTTGAGACATAGTAGCGGTAAAGGCGACTGCCCTTTTTCGTCATGGTGGGCGTCATCGCCTTGCCGGTCGGTCCGAAGATCAAACCCCGCAACAGGGCGGGCGTCTGGTTCCGCGTGTTGGCGGCGCGCTGGCGCGGGCTCTCCTGCAGAATGCTGTGGACCTTGTCCCAGAGCGCCCGGTCGACGATCGCCTCGTGCTCGCCGGGATATGCCGTGCCCTTGTGCACCGCCTCGCCGACGTAGACCCGGTTGTTGAGCAGCTTGTAGAGATAGCCCTTGTCGACCAGCTTGCCACGCTTGCCGGTGATGCCCTCTGCCCTGAGCGCGCGCACCAGCGCGGTCGCCGAGCCGATCTTGAGTGTAACGTTCGAAGATCATCCGAACGGTCGCTGCCTCGCGCCTCGTTCACGATCAGCTTGCGGTCCTTGACGTCGTAGCCGAGCGGCACGAAGCCGCCCATCCACATGCCCTTCTTGCGGGAGGCCGCGAACTTGTCGCGAATGCGCTCGCCGATGACCTCGCGCTCGAACTGCGCGAAGGAGAGCAGGATATTGAGCGTCAGCCGTCCCATCGAGGTCGTGGTGTTGAACGACTGCGTGACCGACACGAAGGTGACATTGTGCCGGTCGAATATTTCGACCAGCTTGGAAAAATCCATCAGCGCGCGGCTGAGCCGGTCGATCTTGTAGACAACGATGACGTCGATCAACCCGGCCGCGATATCGGCGAGCAGGCGCTGCAGCGCGGGGCGTTCCAACGTACCGCCGGAGAAGCCGCCGTCGTCGTACTGGTCGCGTACCGTCACCCAGCCCTCGGCCCTTTGGCTGGCGATATAGGCCTCGCAGGCCTCACGCTGGGCGTCGAGCGAGTTGAACTCCATGTCGAGGCCTTCCTCGCTGGATTTGCGCGTGTAGACTGCGCAGCGCATCCGGCGCGGCATGGTGATGACGGAGCCGCCGTTTGTGCTCGTCATTGGTTTTGCCTCGGCGCTTCGCGAAGGCCAAAAAAGCGATAGCCGTTCCAGCGCGTGCCGGTGATGTCTCGGGCGATGGCCGAGAGCGACTTGTATTTGCGGCCCTCGAACTCGTATCCGTCGCGCAGCACGATCGTGGTGTGCTCGGCGCCGTTCCATTCGCGCACCAGCCGCGTGCCCACCACCGGATTGCGGGAATCTGCAATCATGGATTTTCGGCCCGGCTTGCCCTCGACCTCGTCGGCGAGCGCATTGAGGAGCTTGGCTTGTCTCGCGCGCGACACCGCCGTAGGTCAGTTCCTGAATTCGATGCGCCAAGCGCAGCTCAAGGAAGCCGCGACTGTTGTTCGGCGCGTCGGTTCCGAACAGGGTCTTCCATTCCGCCTTCAGATCGTTGACCGGCATCCGCTTCAGAGCGGCCACCCGCGCGAGCACCGTCGCGTCTCGGTCCTTGTGCTCGCCCGGCCGCGGCGGTCCGGCCTCGGTGGTCGTTCGTGCAGTCCGCATCATTGCCCTCCAACTCGGCAGCGTGGTTTGCGACCACGACCGCTCTTCGGGGGCGAGAAGTCGAGAAAACTGTCTCCGGCGGGCGCAGATAAAGAGCTGGACTGTCCCGCCCGAAGACGCATGAGGCCGGCCGCCAGGATTTCGGCGACTTCGGCCAGGCGCTCTTTGGCAGACATGTGCGCGGGATCAAGTGGGTTGGACATGAAAGGGAGACCTCTCCCTTTCAATTACCCGCGCGCTGCTCGATTTTTCTCAGCGTGCCTTGGCCAATGACGGTGGTTCGTCCTGCCGCCTCAGCTCCCGCCAAAGCGGCTTGAGCTTCTTCTTGATCGTGCTCTCGTCCGGCACCGATTTGCGATTGATCTCGAACCATTCGGCCAATCGGCCGACCAGTTCGTTCTGTGTATCGGGCAGGCCATCGGCGTGAATCACCCGGCACACCTCGACCCAGAATGCATCCCAGTCGAAGCGCGATGGCGCGCCGCGGCGGATCGGGGCGTCGGCTTCAAGCGAGAGGCCCTGGGCCTGTTCGAACCGCTCGATCTCGGCGCGACAGATCACCAGGTCCTCGCGCTGAACCAGATGCCTGTTCTCCCAGTTTAGCCCGTCGATGTTCTGATAACGGCCAGGCTCTGCCTTCAGCGACGTTATTGCCCAAGACCCCTCGCGCAGGATTCGCCAGGCGTCGTCGCGGGCAAGGTCGATCGTTCCGATGGCGAACCGCGTGCCCTCAGGAATCCGGAAACATCGGTCATCACCAATCTCATCGATCGCGCCATACTCGATTCGCAATCCACCGACGGTCGCCGACAGCGTCAGCTCGTCGGCCAGCACGAACGCCGCGATGTCGCGCTCAGTCATCTCCCAGCGACTCAGCATCTCGTCGAGATGATAGAATGGCTTGCGGAGCCTGCTCATGGCAGCCTCCCTCGCACCTGCGACGGACGGCGACGGGCATCGACAAGGTTCATTCGAAGGCTCCTTATCTCGCGCGAACCGCGTGTCGCGAAGCCAACGAGAGCTGGCTCCAACGCGCAGCTGCGCGGGGCAAAAAACAACGGATATTGAGGGCTCAGGTGACCGACTTGGCGTCACCTTTGTTCACTCTATGTTCGAGCCGATAGGGAGTCCAGAGGCTGGGGCCAAAAATCAAGGAAGAATTCCCCAAATCCCTCGCTTGCCCGTGCAGAATCTTTGTAAGCCATTGATAATCCAGCGGTGAATAATTCTCCTAAAGGGATTTAATCCCCATTATTCCCCATTCCGCCTCGTTTTCCCTGCTCCGACCGTGCTGTGCTCGGCCCATCAGACGTCACCCGTTCATTGGGCCCCGCCATGCTTCGCCAACACCTCGACACCCCTGCATTCGACCCCGCCAAGGTCCAGGTGGCGATCGCCGCCGCGAAGGCTCGGGCCCGCTCGCTCAATCGTAGCCTCCGGGCGCAGGCCGCCGATGAGGACGATTTCCAGCAGGCGATCCTGCTCGATCTGATCAGCCGCGCCGATCGCTTCGATCCAAGCCGTGGCGCGTGGGGCGCCTTCGTGTCGGTCGTGACGCGTCATTCCGCGGCACGAATTGCCCATCGTCAGCTGCGGCACGCCCAAGCCGTGACATCGCTGTCAGGAGATCACGACGTCGCCGACGATAGCCGTCGGGTCGACGGCATCGAGCTTGGCCTCGATCTGCGACGTTCCTGTGATCGCCTGCCGCGCCGCCTGAAGGGGATCGTCGACCTTATCGCCGAGACCGGCAGCATCGCCGATGCGCGGCACGAAAGTGCGCTGTCGCCTGCGGGCTTCTATCGGGCGCTTGCCGAGCTGCGGCTTCGCTTCGTTGCCGATGATCTTGCTCCAGATCGCCGGTTGGGACGCCTTGCAAGACCTCTCGGTAGGAGTCTGGCATGAGCCCATTGTCTCCGATTACCGAAATCGACTTCTGTGCCTGGCTGAGCCAGGCCGCGCCGGGCGAAGCGCTCGAATATCACCGCGGCTTTCTGTCCTCGACATCGATCCGCGCATCAGCAGCTGCCCAACGGCGAGCGGCTCGAACTCACTCAGCTCGCAAGCCGCGCGCGATGGGCCTCCGACAAGCGGCTTGTCCATCTGGTGCAGCGCCGCCTTGGCGACAGCCGAGTTCAGCTACCTCGCCGTCGCGCGCCAGCGGCCGAAAACGCCTCGCTGTCGTCGCTGCTGCTCGTCGGAGGCGATCTCATGATCGCATGCCGACGCAAGGTCGTCAGTCGCGTCGACGCACGAGCGCAAGCCAGCTCGCAAAAATCGACAAAGATTCTTTCACATTGCGGGATCGCTGCGGGTTTCTGCGTAGTCTGACGGCGATTGTCAATGAAGAAGCGCTTCGTTCAAAGTCACGCGCGCTCGCGGCTGGCTTATGCTCCTGGGCGCCAGGCACCACGCCGCCTACCGATAGAGACCTCTTGGGAAAAAACCACCCCTCGATCGCTACTAAGTAGGTAGGAGCCCGCTCCAAGGCGGGATCAACGAACAGTCGACCAACCCACGGCCGCGGCAAAGCCGCTTCGGCCGAACGGGAAAGCTTTGCTCGATGCCAAGGAGAACCGCTGATGGCCATTTCGCTTGCTTCGCTCAAGTCCACGACCGCGCCGGCGCCGCCGCGGATCCTGATCCACGGCGTCGCCGGCGTCGGCAAAACGACCTTCGCGTCGCGCAGCGACAAGGCCGTCGTTCGTGCTGACCGAGGACGGGCTCGGCATGCATCAAGGTGACCGCACTTCCCGCTGGCGCGCAGCTTCGACGACGTGATGGAGGCGCTCGCCGCGCTCTACAGCGAGCCGCACGACTACAAGACCGTGGTGGTCGACAGCGTCGACTGGCTCGAGCCGCTGGTCTGGGCGCGCGCCTGCAAGGACAACGGCTGGGGCTCGATCGAGGAGCCGGGCTACGGCAAGGGCTATGTCGCAGCGCTCGATCTGTGGCGGCAGTATCTCGATGGGCTGAACGCGCTGCGCGACGAGCGCGGCATGACGGTGATCCAGATCGCGCACACCGACATCAAGCGCTTCGACAGCCCCGAGCACGAGCCCTACGACCGCTACGTCATCAAGCTGCATGCCCGCGCCGCGGCGCTGCTGCAGGAGCATTCCGACGTGGTGCTGTTCGCCAACTACCGCATCAGCACCGTGAAGTCCGACGTCGGCTTCAACAAGAAGGTGACCCGCGCGCTCGGCAGCGGCGAGCGGGTTCTCTACACCGCCGAGCGTCCCGCCTTCCTCGCCAAGAACCGTTACGGCCTGCCCGACGTGCTGCCGCTCGACTGGCAGGCCTTCGCCGCGGCGATGCCGCAACTCTGATGCCATCAGAACAGGAGAACGTACCATGGCCAATCTCGGAACCACCTTCGACGCCACCAGCATCGAGCCGGCCAAGGCGCTCGAGGTGCTGCCGCCCGGCAAATACCCGGCCCAGATCGTCAACAGCGAGATGCGCGTCACCAAGGACGGCATGGGCCAGTACCTCTGGCTCGAGATCGATGTGCTCGACGGACCCTACAAGGGCCGCAAGCTGTTCGACCGGCTCAACCTGGTCAACGCCAATCCGCAGACGGTCGAGATCGCGCAGCGCACGCTGTCGGCGATCTGCCACGCCACCGGCCGCATGCAGGTGCAGGACAGCGAGGAGCTGCACCTGATCCCGTTCATCGCCGACGTGCAGGTGCAGCCGCCGAAGAACGGCTACGGCGAGAGCAACAAGGTGCGCTACCTGCCGCTCGATGCCGGCGCCGAAGCCGGCCGCGCCGCAGCCGCGCCGCGCACCGCATCCGCGCCGGCGCCGCAGGCCCAGCCAGCCGCCCCGCAGCCCGCAGGGCTTCACCTCGGCGCCCTGGAAGCGCCAGGCGTGAGGTCAGCAAACAGCGACACCGCCGCCGGCACGTCGGCCAAACATGAACGGCGGCGGTGCCCTGCCCAGGATATCGCGGAGACACCCATGGACAGCACACCATGCATACCGGCAACCTGCCAGCGACGCGCAGCGAGGCGCGCGCCCGGATTGCCGCCATCGACGACAACATCGCCTCGATCCGCACGCAGATCGCCACCCACGATCTGCAGCGGCAGGCGCACCGCAAGCCGATCGACCCGAGCTGGTTCCACCGCGCCAAGACCGCGCTGCGCCACCTGCAGCGCGAGCGGGCCGAGCTGGTCGCAGCACATGGCCACGCTGCCCAAAGCCAGGGATGCGCTGAAGGACCAGGTCATCGCCGTGCTGCGCGAGCGCCACGACGAGGCGAGCTGGGCGGACGTCATGGACGAGGCGCATCGGCGTCTCGACGGGGAGGCGCCGTGATGGTCGCGCTTCCACCACCGCCGACACCGACGCTGTCGGCGATCTACGCGGCCTACGAAGCCGCCCGCGGCGACGGCTTCCGCGAGCATCTCGGCGCCTCGCTGATCGGCAAGTCCTGCGAGCGCGCGCTCTGGTACGACTTCCGCTGGGTGACGCGGGCGCAGTTCCCCGGCCGCATCCTGCGGCTGTTCGAGACCGGCCAGCTGGAAGAGGCGCGCCTCGTGCGCAATCTGCGCGCCACCGGCGCCACCGTGCTCGACGTCGATCCCGAGAGCGGCCGGCAGTGGCGGGTCGAGGCCCATGGCGGGCATTTCGGCGGCTCGCTCGATGCGGTCGCGATCGGGCTCAAGGAAGCGCCGAAGACCTGGCACGTGGCCGAGTTCAAGACCCACTCGGCCAAGAGCTTTCGCGATCTCGTCGCCAAGGGCGTCGCGCCGTCGAAGCCGCAGCACTGGGCGCAGATGCAGATCTACATGCATCTGACCGGCATCACCCGGGCGCTCTACGTGGCGGTGTGCAAGGACACCGACGATCTGCACATCGAGCGGGTGCGCGCCGACGCCGAGGCGGCCGCGCGTCTGCTCGAAAAGGCACGCCGGGTCATCGAGGCCAAGCGCCCGCCGGCGCGCATCTCGGAGGATCCCGACTGGTGGGAATGCCGGTTCTGCGACCATCACGCCGTCTGCCACGAGGGCGCCGCGGCCGAGATCACCTGCCGGTCGTGCCTGCACGCAACGCCGGTCGAGGGCGGCTGGCATTGCGCGCGGTTCGATCACGCGCTCGATCGCGCCGCGCAGCGCCAGGCCTGCCCCAAGCACCTGTTCGTTCCCGATCTCGTGCCCGGCGAGGTGGCCGACGCCGGCGACGATCATGTCGTCTACCGCATGGCCGACGGCACGCAGCTGGATCAATGACGCGCGGGAGGCCGCGTCATGCTGAGCTTGCGCCCTATCAGCAGGCCGCCATCACGGCGATCTACAACTATTTTGCCGACAAGTCGGGGCATCCGATCGTGGTCATCCCGACGGCCGGTGGCAAGTCGATCGTGCTGGCGGCCTTCGTTCAGGGCGTGCTGCGGCAATGGCCCGATCAGCGCATCCTGATCGTCACCCATGTGCGCGAGCTGATCGCGCAGAACCATGCCGAGATGATGGGGCTGTGGCCCGACGCGCCGGCCGGCATCTACTCGGCGGGACTGCGCAAGCGCGAGATCGGCGCGCGGGTGCTGTTCGCCGGCATCCAGTCGATCCACCGCCGCGCCTACGACGTGCAGCAGTGCGATCTGGTGCTGATCGACGAGGCGCATCTCATTCCGCGCGCCTCCGACACCATGTACCGGCGGTTCCTCGACACGCTCGCGCGGATCAATCCGCACCTCAAGGTGATCGGCTTCACCGCGACGCCCTATCGGCTCGACAGCGGGATGCTGCACGAGGGCGACGAGCGGCTGTTCACCGACATCGCCTACGAGGTCTCGATCCGCGACCTGATCGATCAGGGCTATCTCTGCCCGCTGGTCAGCAAGGCCACCGATGTCGAGCTCGACGTCGCCGGCGTCGGCAGCCGCGGCGGCGAGTTCATCGCCGGGCAGCTGCAGGCCGCGGTCGACCGCGATCCGATCACCAAGGCCGCCATCGACGAGGTGATGGCCTATGGCGAGGACCGCCGCTCCTGGCTGCTGTTCTGCTCGGGCGTCGCGCACGCCACCCACGTCGCGGAGGCCGTCCGCGAGCGCGGCGTCTCGTGCGCCACCATCTTCGGCGATACGCCCGCGGCCGAGCGCGACCGCATCATCGCGGCCTTCAAGCGCGGCGAGATCAGGGCGCTCGCCTCGATGGGCGTGCTCACCACCGGCTTCAACGCCCCGGCGGTCGATCTGATCGCCATGCTGCGGCCGACCAAGTCCGCCGGCCTCTACGTGCAGATGGCCGGCCGCGGCACCCGCCTGGCGCCCGGCAAGGACAACTGCCTGGTGCTCGACTTCGCCGGCAACGTCGCCCGGCACGGCCCGGTCGATGCCGTCACGCCGCAAGACGGCCAAGCGAGGCGGAGGGCGCCGCGCCCACCAAGGTCTGCCCGGACTGCGACAGCATCCTGGCGGCGGCGGTCCGCCAGTGCCCGGATTGCGGACACCAGTTCCCGCCGCCCGAGGTCAAGGTTGCGGCCACCGCCACCACGCTGGCGATCCTGTCCACCATCCGGCCGCAGTGGGTCGCGGTGTCCGGCATCACCTACAGCCGGCACGAGAAGCCCGGCAAGCCGCCGTCGCTGCGGGTCGACTATCGCTGCGGGCTGGTGCGCCACAGCGAGTGGATCTGCTTCGAGCACACCGGCTTCGCCCGCCAGAAGGCGGTCGCCTGGTGGCGCAGCGCGCAGCACGGCGCCGGTGCCCGGCACCATCGCGGAGGCGCTGGCGGCGAGCGACAGCGCTGCCGACACCCACCGCCATCGAGGTGCGCCCGAGCGGCCGCTTCACCGAGATCGTCAATTACAGGTTCGACCCATGCATCGACTCCGGCCTCTGCGCCGTCTGCCGTCGCGAGCCGCGCGGCTTCGGCTGGTTCAACGCCCATCTCTCGGTCGACAATCCCGGACGCGACCAGAGCTACCGCCAGCTCTGCTCACAGCCTCTGCCAGGACCTCTGTCACCGGAGGCGCGGCATGATCGATCCGACCCCGAACGAACGCGCCGCGATGGCGCACGGCGGCGCCATGGCCGGCGAGTATCTCGACAGCCTCGGCAAGACCGATCTGGCGCAGCTCAGCGTCGAGGAGTGGCACACGCTGATCGAGGTGATCGTCACCGGCTATTGCGACCACCTGCGCGATCTCGCCGGCCACGACCGCGACCGTCTCGACGACATGATCGAGCGGGTGCCGTATGACGAACAGACGCGCATCTGAGCGCGCGAGCAGATGCGTCTGTTCATCGAACGGCGCCTGATGCGCACGCCCGAGCAGAGCAATCGACAAGATCGCCGCAGAATTGGGAGTGCGACGACAAAACCGTTGGCTGCGGTTCGCCGTCACCTGCGAATCAACTTCGCGAATTTCCGAAGTTGAGCAAGACCGTCGGCGCTGATGGCCAGCGCGCGTACCGGCCCGCCGCCGTCTCGCCGTGGTGCGCGGCGTCGGCTTGCGGCAAGCCGCCCGCGTCGCCGACATGGCAGCCGACATCGCCGACGCGGCGGCGGTCGATCCGCAGACGCATGGCCGGCTGCTCGACGCCATCGGCCGCACCGGCCAGGTCAGCGGCGCTCATCGCAATCTGATGGTCAGCCGCCGGGCCGACGCGATCGCCGCCGAGCCGCCGCCGCTGCCCGAAGGCCGCGTTCCGCGTGATCGTTGCCGATCCGCCGTGGGCGTACGACGCCCGCGCCGAGGATCCCTCGCACCGCGCCGCCAATCCGTATCCGCAGATGTCGCTCGAGGACATCTGCAACCTGCCGGTCGATCGAGCGGGCGCATGACGACGCCGTGCTCTGGCTATGGACCACCAACAGCCACATGCGCGACGCGTTCAGCGTGGTCGAGGCCTGGGGCTTCCGGCATCGCACCATCCTCACCTGGGCCAAGGATCGCATGGGCACCGGCGACTGGCTGCGCGGCCAGACCGAGCATTGCCTGATGGCGGTGCGCGGCAAGCCGGTCGTGACACTGACCAACCAGACGACGCTGCTGCAATGCGCCGATGCGCGAGCACAGCCGCAAGCCCGACGAGTTCTACGCGCTGGTCGAGAGCCTTTGCCCGGCGCCGGTCGGACGGCCGGCTCGAGCTGTTCGCGCGGCGAGGCACGGCCCGGCTGGGTCGCAGCCGGCGCCGAGGTCGGCAAGTTCTCGGGTCAGGGAGAAACCTGATGCAGAGCTTCGCCCAACGCCTGGAATTCGGTCGCACCGCCGAGGAGACGCATCGCCCGCGTATCGAGCGCCGCAATGACGAACCAGTCGAGCTTCATGGATCGGTTCGGCGCGCGGCTCGATCGCCAACGGCTATCCGATCATCCCGATCCAGCCCGGCACCAAGAAGCCGGGCTGTCATCGTGGCGGCGGCTGGCGCGACTATCCGGATTGGACCCGGCACGCCGCGCGCGCCACCACCGATCTCGAGCTCGCAGCAGTGGCAGCGGCTGGCCCGACGCCGGCATCGGCATCGTCGGCGGCGCCGTCGCCGCGGTCGACATCGACATCGCCGACGATGCTGAGCTGGCGCACCGCATCGAGCAGCTGGCGCGCGAGCGGCTCGGCGACACGCCGGCGCTGCGCATCGGCCGCGCGCCCAAGCGCCTGCTGGTCTACCGCACGGCGGCGCCGTTCAAGGGCATCAAGCGCCATCCGCTGGAGGTGCTGTGCCTCGGCCAGCAGTTCGTCGCCTACGCCATTCATCCCGCCACCGGCCGCCCGTACGACTGGCCGGACGAGAGCCTGGCCGAACTCGATCTCGGCAGCCTGCCGGCGATCGATGAGGCCAAGGCGCGGGCGTTTCTCGACGAGGCCATCGCGCTGCTGCCGGAGCAGCTGCGAGCCGCGCGGCGCTTGCGAGCCGGCGAAGGCCGCTCGCGGCCACGCCCAGCAGGGCACGCCGGACGCGGTGCGCGCGGCGCTCGCCTTCATCCCGAACGCCGATCTCGATTACGACAGCTGGGTGCGCATCGGCATGGCGATCAAGGGCGCCATCGGCGATGCCGGCGCCGAGCTGTTCGCCGCCTGGTCGGCGCAGTCGGCCAAGAACGATCCCGCCGTCACCGCCAAGACCTGGGCCGGCTTCAAGCCCAACAGCATCGGCGCCGGCACGCTCTATCACCACGCCATGGCGCGCGGCTGGAAGCCCGATCCGGCGCTGGTGCTCGATGGCTCGGCGCCGCGCGATGCGGTGCATCCGGCGGCGGGGTTGCTGGCGAAGGTGCAGGGCGATCCGGACGCGCCGATGCCGGCCCGCCCGCAGCTCGTGCTGCCGCCGCTGCCGGCGCTCGACCGCCTCGATGGCGTGCTCGCGCTCATGGTCGGGCATATCCTTGCGACCGCGATCCGGCCGCAGCCCTGGCTCGCGGTCGGCGCGTCGCTCGCGGTGCTGGGCGCGCTGATGGGCCGCAAGGTGCGCACGCCCACCAATCTGCGCTCCAACCTCTATGTGCTCGGCATCGCCGAGAGCGGCGGCGGCAAGGACCACGCCCGCAAGGCCATCAAGGAAATCCTGGTGCAGGCCGGCCTCTCGCATCATCTCGGCGGCGAGCGGCTCGCCTCCGGCGCCGGGCTGATCACCGCGCTGGTGCGCCAGCCGGCCGCGCTGTTCCAGATCGACGAGTTCGGCCGGTTCCTGGCCAATGTGGTCGACAAGCGCCGCGCGCCCAAGCATCTGTCCGAGATCTGGGATTTGTTCACCGAACTGGCGACCAGCGCCGGCGACGACCTTCTTCGGCGCCGAATACGCCGACCAGAAGGAGCGCCCGCGCCAGGACATCATCGAGCCCTGCGCCTGCGTGCACGGCGTCAGCGCACCGGGGCCGTTCTGGGGCGCGCTGCAGCGCCGGCTTCGCTGGAGGATGGCAGCCTGGCGCGCTTTCTGGTGTTCCGCAGCGAGGACGACATCCCCGATCGCAATCGTCGCGCGGGCGCGCTGTCCGATCTGCCGGATGAGCTGCTCGCCGGAGTGCAGGCGGTGGCCGCGGTTGGCGCAGGCGCAGGCCGCCGGCAATCTCGTCGCCTTCGGCGCGCCGAATGTGCGGCCCGCGCCGCTCACCGTGCCGATGGACGACGAGGCGCTCGCCATCTTCGACGATCTCGATCAGGACATGACCCGCCGCCAGCGCGCCGCCGTCGGCTCCGAGCAGAGCGCCGTGCTGGCCCGGGTGTGGGAGAACACCGCCAAGGTCGCGCTGGTCAAGGCGGTGAGCGCCAATCCGGCGGAGCCCGTCATCCGCGGTGTCGATGCGCAGTGGGCGCGCGAGGTTGTCGATCACTGCGTCGCGACGCTCCTGATCCAGGCCGGGCGGCATCTCGCCGACAACGAGATCGAGCGCTTCCACAAACGCGTGATCGAACTGATCCGCGCGGCAGGCGCCAAGGGCATCAGGCAGAACGAGCTGACGCGGCGAACCCAGTTCATCGAGCCCAAGCTGCGCGCGAGAGATTCTGCTGACGCTGATCGAGAGCGAGCAGGTTGTCGCGACGCCGATCCAGAAGCGTGGCCGCCCGGGCGTCCTCTATCGGCTCGTCCGAGCTGGCGCCGGGACTTTCGTCAAACGTCAAAGCTTCGTCAATTGACGTTATTCAGGGGCTAACGCCATGAAAGGACTCAACAAATTGAGTTTCGTCATTTCGTCAAGCAAATCGGCGTTTGGTACCCCACCCGAGGGGGTAGGGATCGCAATCGCCGGGGGCCGTAGACCTGCTTGATGAAATGACGAAATTGATCATTATGATATATATTATATATATATCATAACAGTTAGACCGCCGATACTTTCGTCAAAGTTTCGTCAAATCGCGATTTGACGAAATGACGAAAGTCGCTGATCGACTGGACCGAACCCCTCTTGGTTCGGGCGAGAGCCGCATCCTCGGCCGGATGCCGAATTCGCCCCGACCGCTCGAACCTCGAGAGGTCACCATGTCTGCCTTCACGGCGCAGCAGCGCCGCAGTTCCCTCGCACTCGATCTCGGCACCACCACGGGCTACGCGATTGCGCGCCGCCGACGGCGCGATCGTCAGCGGCACGGTGTCGTTCCGGCCGAGCCGCTACGACGGCGGCGGCATTCGCTACCTGCGCTTCCGCGCCTGGCTCGACAGCATGGCGCAGGACGCAGCCGGCATCGGCGTCGTCCATTACGAAGAAGTCCGCCGACACCTGAGCACCGACGCCGCGCATGTCTATGGCGGTCTGCTCGCCACGCTGACGGCCTGGTGCGAGCAGCACGGCATCGCCTACCAGGGCGTGCCCGTCGGCACGATCAAGCGGTTCATCGCCGGCAAGGGCAACGCCGACAAGGCCGCGGTCATCGCCGCCGTCCGCGCCCGCGGGTTCAGCCCCGCCGACGACAACGAGGCCGACGCCATCGCCATCCTGCTGTGGGCGATCGAGACCGACGGAGGCGTGCGATGACACGGACGCGGCTCCCGGATCGCCGCGCCGCCGAGACCGTCAAGCTCGAGCACGGCGGCACGCGCTTCATGGTGACGATCGGATTCTATCCGGACGGCCGGCCCGGCGAGGTGTTCACCCACGGCGCGCGCAGCGGCTCGAGCCTCGATGCGCTCCTGGCCGACGCCTGCGTCGTCGTGTCGTGCCTGATCCAGCACGGCGTCGAGCCGCGGGAGCTTGCGGCCAGCATGGGCCGGCTCGGCAACGCCGAGCCCGCCTCGATCATCGGCGCGGTCGTCGATCTGGTCGCGGCTGCAAGCGCAGCCCTAGCAGCAGCCTGTCGCGGAGGCCAGCACATGACCTCCGAACAGATGCTCCAACACGCCGCCGCCATCATCGCCGAGCGGGGCGCGGCCTACGGCGACGCGGCGGCGTCCATGTCCGCGGTCGCCGCGCGCTGGTCGATCACGCTCGGCCACACCGTGACGCCGGCGCAGGTCGTGCTGTGCATGATCGATCTGAAGCTCACGCGCCTCGCGCACGATCCGACGCACCACGACAGCGCTGCTCGACGTGATCGGCTACGCCGCGCTGCTGCCGGAGGTGACGCGATGAGGTGGACACCACGCGGCTACGGCGGCGAGCGGCGTCCGCCCGAGAAGGTCAAGCAGGACGGATGGCGCGAGCAGGGTCTGCTCGCGGTCTCCGTCGACGATCAGCGGCTGACCTGGCCCGAGCGCGAGTTCATTCGCCAGCTCGGCGAGAAGCTTTACGGCAAGAAAGCGGGAGGCCGAGCATGGATAACTGGACCGTCGAGATGGTCGAGGAGCGCCTCGTCGAAGCCGCGGCCGTGATGCGGCGTCTGCCGCCGGTGCGCGTGCCGGGCTACTTCAACACCTGGCCCAAGATGGTCGTGGAGTTCGCCGATCGCGTCGGCCAGCAGCCCGAGCCGATGCGGCTGCCGCCGCCATCCCCGGCCGCGATCAGCCGAATGGAGGAGACGCTCGGCTGGCTGCGCTGGCTCGAAGCCGAGGACGCCAAGCTCGTCTGGGCGCGGGCGGATCGCACGCCGTGGAAGGCGATCTGCTGGCAGTTCGGCATCGCGCGCGCGACGGCGAATCGACGATGGCAGTACGGGCTGAGCGTGATCGCGTGGCGGCTCAATGGGCGGAGGGTGCCGGCGAAGCGGTCGAAGAAATATGTGACCGCGATGGTGGGACCGGCCTCGCTGAGCTGAGGCAATGCTCGACTATCCAGTTGAATTCATGTCCGGTTTCTGGGCACAGCGGCTTCGCACTGCAACATCGCGTGTTCAAATCGGTAGCGATTGAACCCATCGCGGACATGTGCTGTGCCCTAGCTTCGACGGTCGAAGGCGGCTTGCTCCCGTCGTCATCCAAAGGATAATGAAATTCATCAGGCTGTAGATCGGGCCCAGCGTGTGACGAATAATCAGGTAATCATCGCCGGCGGCGGCATTGGCGGGCTGGCAACGGCACTTACGCTCCACCAGATCGGCGTGCCTTGTATCGTATTCGAAGCGGTGCGCGAGATGCGCCCGCTCGGCGTCGGCATCAACTTGCAGCCGAACGCCGTGCGCGAGATTTACGATCTCGGCATCACGCAAGCCGACCTCGACTGCGTGGGCCTGCCCGCCAAGGAATGGGCGCTGGTGGGGTTAAATGGCAACGACATCTACTCCGAGTCGCGCGGCTTGCTCGCCGGCTACAAGTGGCCGCAATACGCTGTGCACCGCGGCCGCTTCCACATGCTGCTGCACGACAAGCTGATCGAGCGGGCCGGGCGAGACGCGGTCCGGCTCGGCCACCGGGTCACCGGCTACCGCAAGAATGCCGGCGGCTCCGTCACCGCGCTGATCGAACGCGCCGACGGCTCGGCCGCCGAGGCGAACGGCACGCTGCTGATCGGCGCCGACGGCATCAACTCGGCGGTGCGGGCGCAGATGCACCCCACGCAGCCGCCGATCCACTGGGGCGGCGCGGTGATGTGGCGCGGCACGACCTGGAGCAAGCCGATCCGTACCGGCTCGTCGTTCGTCGGTCTCGGCACGCATCGCCAGCGCGTGGTGTTCTATCCGATCTCGCATCCCGACCCCGCGACCGGCCTTTCGATGATCAACTGGATCGCCGAGGTGACGATGGACAACAGCGAGGGCTGGAAGCAGAGCGGCTGGTTCCGGCAGGTCGAGACCGCCGCGTTCGCGCATCACTTCGACGGCTGGGTGTGGGACTGGCTCGACGTGCCGGACCTGATCCGGCGCGCCGACAGCGCCTTCGAGAACCCAATGATCGACCGCGACCCGATCCCGACGTGGCAGGACGGCCCAGTGGTGCTGATAGGCGACGCCGCGCACCCGATGTACCCGACCGGGTCGAACGGAGGGAGCCAGGCGATTGTCGATGCGCGCGTGCTGGGGGCTTGCTTGGTCGAGCATGGCGTGACGCCCGCGGCGTTTGAGGCCTTCGACAAGAAACTCTGCGGGCCCATTGGGCAGGTGGTGTTGCGCAACCGCGGCGCGGGGCCGTTCGGGCTGCTAAACATGGTGGACGAGCGCTGCGGCGGCACGTTCGAGAATATCGAGGACGTGATCCCGGCGAAGGAGCGAGCCGAGTTCATGGCAGGCTACAAGGCCGCTGCAGGCTTTGCGACCGAAAATCTCAACAAAGCGCCACAGACAATCCCGAATGGCGCGCGCGCTAGCATCGTCGCGTGATGCGATGGGCGGCAAATGGCTCAGCGTATTGAAAGAGATTGCGCCAGGCATGAAGCGGGCCGGCGCGCTCTTCAGCAGTGACGCGGCGCCTCATGCGTCGTTCCTGCGCGCGGCGCAAGCTGCAGCTTCCAGGCTTGGCGTCTCCGTGACCGTGGTCGATATCAAGGACAGGGGCAACATAGAACGCGCGATATCGCTCGCAGCTCGCAGCAAACTGCCAGCTATCTACCCATACTGATACTTTGCGGTGGAAGGCGGCCTCATTTCGTACGGGCCGGACCAGATTGATCAATGGCGCGCCGCCGTGGGCTACGTTGGCCGCACCCTCAAGGGCAAGAAGCCAGCCAATTTGTCGGTCCAGGCGCCGACCAAATACGAACTGGTGATCAATGTCAAAACTGCCAGGACGCTCGGCCTGATCGTCCCGCCGACCCTGCTCGCCCACGTGACGAGGTGATCGAATAGAGACACCTTCTGGTGTGTTGGGTTAGCGACGCGACTGGCACGAAGCTATATACTGCATCGCCACACGACTTCGGTCGCAAACGGATCACAGCCGACATTCAACGCACGATCGTATTGTCAAGTTGATTTCGCAACGTGAGACATTTTTCGGTGAGACATCGAGAGGCGAGACAGACGCCGAGTTCAGATCTGTATGTTTCTCGCATGATCGCGAGATTCGCGAGTGGGCACGCTTACACAACAGCGACGGGTCCTCCCTGGCGCTTAAACCTATGCGGGGGGCAACGGCCCGGAACATCGCTACCGTCAGCCGCAAAATTTGAGTTACCGGGCACCAGTTACCAGGCAGGCGCGTCAAGCCCCGAAAAGCCCGCAGAACGGCACTTTTGGCTCACGCGCGGGTGGTACCTCGGGCGGTAACCAGGGTGGTACGGCCTGACGTTACCACCGGTCGGTCGTTGCCGTTCGCGGATCGGAATTACGGAAAGGCGCGGCGTGGGTCACTCCGGCTTGATGTTCGCGAACTGGATCACCTTGGCCCACTTCTCGGTTTCGTCGGCGATCGAGCTTGCCGAAGTCGGCGGGCGAGCCCGGAAGCACCGTCGCGCCCAGGTCGGCAAGCCGTGCCTCGATCTTCGGATCGGCAAGAGCCGCGTTGATCTCGTTGTTGAGCCTGTCGACGATCTCGCAGGGCGTGTTCTTGGGCACGCCCAGGCCGAACCACGAGCTCACTTCGTAGCCGGCACGAAATCGCCAACGGTCGGAAGGTCGGGCAGCGCCTCCGAGCGCGTCGCGTCGGTCACTGCCAGCGGGCGCAGCTTGCCGCTCTGATGTGCTCGATCGACGGCAGGCAGCCCGAAGAACGCGACCTGGACTTGTCCGCCAAGCAGGTCGGTCAGCACGGGCGCTGCACCGCGATAAGGCACGTGAACCATGTTGACGCCGGTCACCACCTTGAACAACTCGCCGGCCAATGGGGCCCGGTGCCGATCCCGGGCGACGCCATAGTTGAGCTTGCCGGATTGGCCTTGGCATAGGCGATGAACTCGGGAACCGTTTTGGCTGGAACTGATGGATTGACCACCATGACGTAGGGCTCGCGGACGACGCTCGCGACGGGCGCGATGTCGCGGATGAAATTGTAATTGAGCTTGTCGTAGAGCGTCGCATTGATCGCGTTCGCGGGGGCGACGAGGAGGAGCGTGTAGCCGTCGCGGGCGCACGCACGACCGCCTCGGTGGCGATGATTGCCGGCGGCACCAGCCCGGTTCTCGATGATGAACGGCTGGCCGAGCCGTTCAGACAGCCATTGGCCCGATCAGGCGTGCGACGATGTCGGACGTGCCGCCGGGGACGGCGACGATGATGCGCACCGGCCGCGTCGGATAGGTTTGCGCCCGCGAAGCGCGACACCGCCGGCAGCGCGGCAGCGCCCGCGGCCAGATGCAGGAATGTGCGGCGGGGAAGTTTCATGGCGCCCCTCCAGATTGCTCGCAACAAACTCACTCTAGCAGTCCAACCACACCATGACATCAGGGTTTTCGGCCAAGGTCGAGCGCTGGCCGCTCGAGCGATTGATCCCGCACGCGCGCAATGCCCGCACCCATTCCGAGGAGCAAGTGGCGCAGATCGCGGGATCGATCGCCGAGTTCGGCTTCGTCAACCCGGTGCTGGTCGGCGACGACGGCGTGATCGTTGCCGGCCACGGCCGGGTGCTGGCCGCGCGCAAGCTGGGACTGACCGAGGCGCCGGTGATCGTGCTGTCGCACCTGACGCCGACGCAGCGGCGCGCGCTGATGATCGCCGACAACCAGATCGCGACCAACGCGGGCTGGAACGACGAGATGCTGGCGGCCGAGCTGGCTGCGCTGAAGGAGGATGCCTTCGACCTCGATCTGCTCGGCTTCGATGACGCCGAACTCGACCGGCTGCTGGCCATGGAGCTCGAGCCGGACGACGACGCCGACGAGGCGCCCGAGCCGCCGGCCGATCCGATCAGCCGCCCCGGCGATCTGTGGATCTGCGGCGAGCACCGGGTGCTGTGCGGCGACGCCACCGTGCTGGCCGACGTCGAGAAGGTGCTGGACGGCGAGCTCGCCGACATGACGCTTCACCGATCCGCCGTACAACGTGAACTACGCCAACTCGGCCAAGGACAAGCTGCGCGGCAAGAACCGGCCAATCCTCAACGACACTCTCGGCGAGGATTTCGGCGCGCTGCTCTACGACGCCTGCGTCAACATCCTGACCGTCACCAAGGGCGCGGTCTACATCTGCATGTCGTCGTCCGAGCTGGACACGCTGCAGAAGGCGTTCCGCAAGGCCGGCGGCAAGTGGTCGACCTTCGTGATCTGGGCCAAGAACACGTTCACGCTCGGCCGCTCCGACTATCAGCGCCAGTACGAGCCGATCCTGTACGGCTGGAAGGATGGCACCGATCACTACTGGTGCGGCGCCCGCGACCAGGGCGACGTCTGGTTCTTCGACAAGCCGCACAAGAACGATCTGCACCCGACGATGAAGCCGGTGGCGCTGGTCGAGCGGGCGATCCGCAACTCGTCCAAGAGCCGCGACATCGTGCTCGATCCGTTCGGCGGCTCCGGCACGACGCTGATCGCGGCGGAGCGGGCCGGCCGGCGGGCGCGGCTGATCGAGCTCGATCCGAAGTACGTCGATGTCATCGTTCAGCGCTGGCAGACAGCAGACCGGCGGCAAGCGCAACGCACGCTGCCACCGGTCAACTGTTGTCCGCTGCGTCGGCGAGCAGAGCTTCGATGCGGCCGTAGCTCAGCTTCTGGCCGCAGATGGCGCGGAGCGAGCGCATGACAAATGGTCCTCGTCGAGTACTCGCCGGGCAGCCGCTGCCTTCGCAGCCGCTCCCAGGATGTCGTCGGCGATGGGCACCGGAGCCATGTGCCGTCGGCCTGACGCGTCCCGGTCGAGCTGGAACGGTCAGCCTCGGCCTCTTCGGCAATGGCCCGGTAGGTGCGCATCGCTCACCTTCACAGCTTCGTGAGCGGGCTCGCCTTCACGCCGCGATCCGATAGATACGACCGCGCTTGTCGTCCTTCTCCGAGGTCACGTCGAGCCCGAGCTTCTTCTTCAGCGCGCCGGCGATGGCGCCGCGCACCGTGTGCGGCTGCCAGGACGAGCGCCTCGGCGATCTCGTCGATGGTGGCGCCCTTGGCCCGGCGCAGCATGGCGATGAGTTGGGCCTGCTTGCTGCCCTCGCGGGGCTCGGCTGCTTTCGGCTCCTTGGCTTTGGGTGTCTTCGGGCGCGTATTCGGTTCGGCCTCGACGTTGGCTGGCTGCCGCATCTGCCGCCATCTGCTTCAGGCATCCTCCGCCTCGTCGCGCGGGTCGATGCCGAGCGCGGCGAACGCGGCCTTGGTGGCGACGAGCGTCATGCGACCGTGCTCCTCGTCGTGCCGCCAGACGGTGTCATCGCGGCTCTTGGTGCGGACCTCTTCGATCAGGTCCTTCTTGAGCAGGCTCTTGAGCACATTGCCGACCGCATTGCCCTTGAGCTTGGATTTGACCGGGAACACGCAGCGATCCGGGCGCTGGCAGGCGGCGGAGAGAATGACGAGTTGAGAATCCGACAAGCGTGACATGGTCTTGCTCCATCAGCAGGAGGGCCACGACCATCGCGGCCCTGCTACTGCCCCAAGCCCCGCGGGCCGTGACCGTGCGGGGCGGGGCTGGGGAGCGGAGCCGGCTATGCGGCGTGTTCGCCTTCCTTGAAGGCGGCGTCGGTGATGCGCTTGAGCAGTTCGGCGTAGTGCGCGAGCGTGCCGACATGGCCCCAGTTGATCTCGTCGGGGCTGTACGCCGAAGTGCTCGTCGCTCAGCGCCTTGAGCCGCTCGAGCATCGTGTCGATCTCGGCCTTGCGGGCGATGAAGGCGTCGAGGGCGGTCTGCTTGTCGTTGCGGCGCATGGCGGTCTCCTGCGTGGGTGACGCGCATGAATGCTTCGATCTGATCGATAGCCAAGTTGATTACGAGCAATTTGATTGCTTTGTCCGCGCGAGAACAATCATGGGATTATCAATCCGCGCTTATGCGCGGCAGCGCGGCGTCAGCCACGTCGCGGTGCTGCGCGCCGTCAAGCAGGGCCGCGTCGCTCTGGAGCCGACGGCACCATTGATGCGGCCAAGGCCGATGCGTCCTGGGAGCGATCGAGCGATCCGGCTCGCCGCAAGGCGCCCGCGGAAAAGCTCCGCCCGGTCGCAGAGGCCGCCGTCGGCTCGGTGCGCGAGACGCTGAAGGAGCAGGGCCTGCCGTCCAGCGGCAATCGTCACCTTCGTGCAGGCGCGCACCGCGCACGAGATCGCCAAGGCGCATCTGGCGCGGCTGCGGCTGCAGGAGCGCATGAAGGGCGAGCTGGTCGATCGCGCCAAGCGCGGCCGCGCTGGTGTTCCGCCTGGCGCGCGAGGAGCGCGACGCCTGGATCAACTGGCCGGCGCGGGTCGCGGCCCTGATGGCGGCCGAGCTCGGCGTCGAGGCGCATCCGATGCAGAAGGTCCTGGAGACGCATGTCCGCGCGCAGCTCGCCGAGCTCGCCGAGGTGCGGCCCGAGTTTCGATGACGCACTTGGACGATCAACTCAGCTTCGAGGGCGCGGAGGAGCTCGGCCAGGTCTGGCGCGATGGGCTGCGGCCCGATCCGCTGCTCACGGTCTCGGAATGGGCCGACGCGCATCGCGTATCTGAGCCCGCGCGCCTCGGCCGAGCCCGGGCGCTACCGCACCGATCGCACGCCCTACATGCGCGCGATCATGGATGCGCTGTCGCCGTCGCATCCGGCGCGCCGCGTCGTGTTGATGAAGTCGGCGCAGGTCGGCTTCACCGAGGGCGGCAACAACTGGATTGGCTACGTCATCCACCACGCGCCGGGGCCGATGCTGGCGGTGCAGCCGACGGTCGAGCTCGCCAAGCGCTTCTCGCGGCAGCGCATCGAGCCGCTGATCGCCGAGAGCCCGGCGTTGCGGGAGCGGGTCAAGCCGTCCCGCGCGCGCGACGCCGGCAACACGGTGCTGTCGAAGGAGTTCCCGGCGGGGCTGCTGATCATCACCGGCGCCAACAGCGCGGTGGGCCTGCGCTCGATGCCGGCGCGCTACCTGTTCCTGGACGAGGTCGATGCCTATCCGCCGTCGGCCGACGAGGAGGGCGATCCGGTTGCGCTCGCCGAAGCGCGGACGCGCACCTTCTCGTGGCGGTCGAAGGTTCTGCTCGGGTCGACGCCGACGATCCAGGGCATCTCGCGGATCGAGCGGGAATACGAGGCGTCGGACCAGCGCCGCTACTTCGTGCCGTGCCCGCACTGCGAGCACATGCAGTGGCTCCAGTTCGAGCGGTTGCGCTGGGACAAGGGGAAGCCCGAGACCACACATTATATATGCGAGGCCTGCGACGGCCGGATCGAGGAGCACCACAAGACCGCGATGCTCGCAGGCCGGCGAGTGGCGGGCCACCGCGGAAGGCGCCGATCCCGGCACGATCGGCTTCCATCTCTCGGCGCTCTATTCGCCGGTCGGCTGGTTCTCCTGGGCCGATATCGCCCGGATGTGGGAGGCGGCGCAGGCCACCGACGAGGCCAAGCGCAGCTTCAAGAACGGCGTGCTGGGCCTGACCTGGGTCGAGACCGGCGAGGCGCCGGACTGGCAGCGGCTCTACGAGCGGCGCGAGGCCTGGCAGATCGGCACCGTGCCGACCGGCGGGCTGTTCCTGACCGCCGGCGCCGACGTGCAGAAGGACCGCATCGAGGTCGATGTCTGGGCCTGGGGCCGCGGTCTCGAAAGCTGGCTGGTCGATCACATCGTCATCGACGGCGGACCCGAGCACGCCGAGAGCTGGAACGCGCTCCATCGGCTGCTTGAGCCAGACGTGGCCGCATGCGCACGGCGCGCAGCTCGGCCTGGCCAAGCTCGCGATCGACACCGGCTACGAGTCGCCCGCCGTCTACGCCTGGGCGCGCCGCGCCGGTCACGCGCAGGTCGCGCCGATCAAGGGCGTCGAGGGCTTCAACCGCGCGGCGCCGGTGATCGGCCCGACGCATGTCGACGTGACCGAGGGCGGCAAGAAGCTTCGCCGCGGCGCGCGGCTGTGGACGATCGCGGTCGCGACCTTCAAGAGCGAGACCTATCGCTATCTGCGCCTGTCGGCGCCGACCGACGAGGAAATCGCCGCGGGTGCAAAATGCCCGGCGGGCTACGTGCACCTGCCGAACGGCACCGAGGCCGAGTGGCTGAAGCAGCTCGTCGGCGAGCAGCTGGTCACGGTCAAGACCAAGCGCGGCTTCAGCCGGCTCGAATGGCAGAAGCTGCGCGAGCGCAACGAGGCGCTCGACTGCCGTGTCTATGCGCGCGCCGCGGCCTGGATCGCCGGCGCCGATCGATGGACCGAGGCCATGTGGCGCAATCTCGAGCAGCAGGTCGGCGTTGCGGCAGAACTCGAAGGTGAGGACAAGCTGACAGAGCCCGCGGCGCCCATCGACAGCATCGCCGGCATGCTCCGACGACGACCGGAGCGGCGCAGCCGGCGCGTGTTTCGGTCGAGCTACATGAGTTGATGGATCATCGCAGATCAGCTTACGCGCGATCCGCATAGCAGACCAGACTTGTTGATGCATTTCGCGTGCGACGCAGACATGTCGCCGAAGTGCCTGAAATAGCAACTGAGCGGCGCTGAACTGTCAATCAGAAGTATCGCGCGCGATCAAGCTGGAGCTTCGACGGCGGCCCACGATGTTGCGACGGCGGCGACGGCATCTCCGGCAATCCGGTTCACGTCGATCCGAAGCGAAGCTTTTGCTCGCTTCAATGCTCGAGCTGTGCACATGCTCGACGTTCCGCAGCGGTGCACTGTATGCAGAGATCCGTCCATTGCATTCGTGGACGACGTGCAGTCAGCTATTCGGCGACGCATGCCGACGGCAAGTTCGCGATCCGCAGGTCGAACTCGCGCCAACTGATACGTGCGCGGCGCATCGATCGCTCAGCGGCGAAGATGATTCATCGTCGATAAGCTTCGCACGCAGTGTCGTCCGGCGACGAGAATGATGCTGTATCGCCAGCTCGAGATCAACGATCCAATGTCACTGGTCAGCCATTTCGCGACGGCGTCGATGCGTCGTATCCGGCGAATCGACCAGATGCCGAGCTGTCTGATCAGCTACTGCGCGCACCGTGCGTCATTCGAATCCGCCGATCGGTCACAGACGCCGTGCGCAGAGCGTGACATCGACATCGCAGCAGATCGACCTCGACGATCGGCCGATTTGCATTCGGACGACTTCGAGATCGCCGCCTGCGGCTTAGCCCGAGTCGGCGGACAAGGGCACCGAAGCCGTGATCCGACGATGCGCGTCGACGCGCGCATTGACGCTCGGTGCCGGCACAGTGACGCGTCGCGAGCGCGACAGTCTGATCGCAGAATGCTGGGACGCCGTGGCATCGGCGCATTGATCCGGCAGGTTCGTCTGTTCGGAGCTCCAATGACAATTCGGCGCGTTGACGCGCGGCGATTCTTGCGCCATATCGCACGTCGCATGACGCGACGCCACATGCAGCGCATCAGATCGTGCGACGAGTTGACGACCTGCATCGACGTCGAGCATCCTGATCAGTCACGAAGGTCGCTGTGCGCTCATTGCTGTCGAACGACGCCGTCGGACACGCATCCTGCCAACGAAGACGTGAGCACTCGTACTGACGGCGTATACGAGCTGCGTTGCGCGCACCACCAGTCCGCTCGCGGCGTCAGCACAGATCGCAATTTGATCATCGTCGCAAGCACATGGCGGTCTCGAGCATCGCGACACTGCACGCGCTCCTGATGCTTTCATCAGGCTCATGCAGCGCTCTCTGCAGCGTGTCAGAAGCACCGACGAAGTCGATCGAGATGTGGAAACGACCGGGGTGTCGAACTGATCATTCGCGACCGGTGCATGTCAGGCACGCGCTGACGCGTGTCACCGCCAGAACCGGACATGCAGTTCAAGGCCTTGGCTACGGCTGCAAGCCGATCGCGATTGCCGGACACGCCTCTACCTGAGCTGAACGAGCCATCCGACATGACCCTCGAAGAAATGACCGCGCAGCGCGATGCGCTGCTCGCCGCGCGTTATCGCGGCGTGCGCACCGTCGAGATCGACGGCCGGCGCGTCACCTACGCCACCGACACCGAGATGGCGGCGGCCATCACCGATCTGGAGCGGCGCATCGCGCTCGCCGGCAGCGACGGTCGCCGCCGGCGCGATTCTGACCTCTGCCTCGAAGGGTCTCTGAATGCTCGCGTCGCTGACGCATCTCCGGCGCCGCGTCGGGGCGTTCATCGGCGGCTTCGAGGCGGGGCTTGCGAACCGCCGGCTCAAGGGCTTCCAGCCGAGCCGGGCGCATCTCAACACGCTGATCGCGGCGGCCGGTCCCGACATCACGGCGCGCGCCCGCTGGCTCGTGCGCAACAACGGCTATGCGGCGAACGCCATCGAGAGCTGGGCCGGCAACGTGGTCGGCGCCGGCATCAAGCCGTCGTCGCTGATCGCGGACGCCGAGCTCAAGGCGCAGGTGCAGAAGCTCTGGCTCGACTGGACCGACGAGGCCGACGCCGAAGGCTTCACGGACTTCTACGGCCTGCAGCGGCGCGCCGCGCGCGAGGTGTTCATCGCCGGCGAGGTGTTCTTCCGGTTCCGGCCGCGCCGGCCGCAGGATGGGCTGACGGTCCCGCTGCAGCTGCAGATGCTGCCTTCGGAGATGCTGCCGCTGAACCGGAACGAGGTCTCGCCCGGCGGCAACGTCATCCGGCAGGGGATCGAGTTCGATGCGATCGGGCGGCGCGTCGCCTACCACTTCCTGCGCCGGCACCCGGGCGACATGACCGATCCCGGCCTGGCGGGCGAGATCGTGCGCGTCCCGGCCTCCGAGATCGTGCACGTCATCGATCCGGTCGATGCCGGCCAGCTGCGCGGCGTCTCGCGCTTCGCGGCCGGCATCGTGAAGCTGTTCCTGCTCGACCAGTACGACGACGCCGAGCTCGACCGGAAGAAGGTCGCGGCGATGCACGCGCTCTTCATCACGACGCCGGCGCCGGCCGAGCCGCTCGATGCGGCGGAGGGCCGCGACGAGAACGACGAGCGCACGATCGACCTGCAGCCGGGCCAGATCACCATGCTGGAGCCGGGCGAGGAGGTGCAGACCTCGGCGCCGGCCGACTCCGGCCAGACCTACGAGCCGTTCCAGTACCGCACGCTGCTGCAGGTCTCGGCGGCGCTCGGTGTGCCCTACGCGTATCTGTCGAACGACATGCTCAAGGCGAACTACTCGAACTCGCGCCTGGCGCTGCTCGAATTCCGCCGGCGCATCGAGGCCTACCAGCATGCCGTGATCGTCTGGCAGCTGTGCCGGCAGGTGTGGGCGCGCTGGATGGACACCGCGGTGCTCGCGGGCGCGCTCGATCTCCCGGACTACGACCAGCGCCGGCGTGAGTATCTGGCCTGCGGCTGGCTGCCGCCGAAGTGGGACTGGGTCGATCCGCTGAAGGACGCCCGCGCCGAGATCGAGCAGATCGATGCCGGCCTCAAGAGCCGCACGCAGGCGCTCGCCGAGCGCGGCTACGACGCCGAGCAGGTCGATGCCGAGATCGCGGCCGACAAGGCGCGCGAGAAATCACTTGGGTCTGACGTTTCGTCGACACTACGGCCGGACGCCGCATCGACATCGCGAAGCCAACGGCGCAGCAGCCGAAGGCGAGCGGCCAGAAGCGCTCATCGCTGACTAGGACGACGGCTGGCATTCGCATCGTTGTCAGCCGCCGAGCGATCGTCGCGGTCACTGGGATTCATCAAGTGCGACGTGCTCGACAGGCCATGCAGGGAATCGCAACGTAATCGTCTTTCGCCAGCGATCTCGCGTGAACGTCATCGGCGATCCAAGCATGCGTGTGGATCCGCGTAGCACGGGACAGCGATAACATGAAGCTCGGCATGGCAACGCTCGATCCACGATCCCCAGATCCGCATATCGATCTGCATCAACAACTGACCTGCATCGCATCCGGAACACGGCTATCCGCAGATGTTTGATCTGCCTCACGTGGCGTCCCGCGTGTTCGGGACGCCGCTGATGATCGCGCGCGCCAAGCTCGAGGTGATCCTCGGCGTGCTGGCGCCGCGCCTCGCCGGTGGCGCCATCGAGCCGATCGATCCGGACGTCGATCCAGCGCCGCTGACCTCGATCACCGTCGAGCGGATCGCGGTGGTGTCGGTGATCGGCACGCTGGTGAGCCGGTCGGGCTATCTCGACGCGGCAAGCGGCCTCGCTGTCCTACGGCGACATCGGCGACGCGATTGCAGGCGCGATGGCACGATCCGTCGCGTGCGCGGCGTCATTCTCGATGTCGACTCACCCGGCGGCGAGGTCGGCGGTCTGTTCGACCTGGTCGAGCAGATCGGCGCGATCAAAGCTGGCACGCGACAAGCCGCTCTGGGCGGTGGCGAACGAAAGCGCACTGTCGGCGGCCTACGCGATCGCGAGCACAGCCGATCGGCTCTACGTGACGCAGACCGGCGAGGTCGGCTCGATCGGCGTGGTCGCGGTTCATGTCGACGAGAGCGGCGCCGACGCGAAGGCCGGGCTCGCGTGGACCTTCGTGTTCGCCGGCGAGCAGCAAGGTCGACGGCAACGCCCATGAGCCGCTCTCCGCAGCGAGCCCGCGCCACGATCCAGGCCGACGTCGATCGTCTCTATGCGCGAGTTCTGCGCGCTGGTCGCCGCCAATCGCGGCCTGACCAGCGAGGCCGTGCGCGGAACGAACGCCGCGATCTATCGCGGCGAGCTCGCGATCCGCGCCGGTCTCGCCGACCGCCTCGGCACGCTCGATCTCGCGATTGCCGAGATGGCCGCCGAGCTCGACCGCGCGGCATCGCCTGCGCGCAGCATCATCAACCCAACACCGAAGAGGAGCCCGTCCATGGCGACGAACGAAACCGAACAGGCATTCGCGACGAACCGCAACGGTCGCAGCGCAGGCCGCGCCGCAGCCCCAGCGCCGCACCCGAAGCCGGCACCTCCGCCCATCCAGGCGCCGGCGCCGAGCCACGCCCGAGCCTGTGGCCGAGCCCGACCCGGCCGGACGAGCTGCGCGCGGAGTTCGCCGAGATCGCCGCGCGTCGCCGCGCAGGCCGCCCGGCTTGGCGTCACGGTCGATGCGGCGGACGCCATGCGCAAGGGCGTCTCGGCTGACGACGCTTCGCCGCTCCGTGCTCGACACGCTCGCCGTCGCGCGCCGAGGCAACGAGCGTCATTGCGGCGGCGCCCATCCACGCCGCCGCCGGCGACAGCCCGATCGTGCGGCGTGCCAAGGAACGCGCCGCGGCGGCCCGCGCCTGATCACCTTAAGGAGCACTCACACATGACCACTCTGACCAATGTCGCCGACGCTCGGCGATCTGCTCAAGTACGAGCTCAACGGCAACTTACAGCCGCGAGACCGTGACGCTCAAGTCCGGCACGAACTACGCGCTCGGCTCGGTGCTCGGCAAGATCACCGCGTCCGGCAAGTATCGGCTTTCGCCGGCCGCCGCAGGTCGCCGGCGACGAAGGCGCCGAAACCGCGGTCGCAGTGCTGATCGAGGCGGTCGACGCGACCGCGGCCGACAAGACCGGCCTCGTCGTCGCGCGCGGCCCCGCGATCGTGTCCAAGGCGGCGCTCGTGTTCGACGCCTCCGTCGACCAGCCGGCCGAGAAGACCGCCAAGCACGCTCAGCTCGCCGCCGCCGGCATCGTCCCGCGCGACACCGCCTAGACCCAGATCATCACGCTGATCGCAGCCGATTTTCAACCGACCTCAAGAAACATCTCAGTATCTCTGATGTTGAGGTGCTGAGTGCTATCCAAAAGGCAGGATGATTCGCCTCGCAGGAGCTCAGGATCTTCAGCGGACGACAGCTGCCCTCGACGATGCGGGCGAACGTCTTAGCCGGTTGTTCCTGACACAGCTCGCCCTGAACGCAGGTTTTGGTGTCGTAATCGGATCCGGTCTGTGGTGGATCGGCATTCCCAGCGCCCCCTTGTGGGGCATGCTGGCGATGATTTTGCGGTTTGTCCCATACATTGGAGCGCTGATCTCCGCGATATTTCCGCTCATCCTGGCTGCAGCAGTCGGACTGGACTGGACTATGGTCGCATGGACCGCGGCACTGTTTGTCATCGTAGAACCCATAGTCGGGCATGTCATTGAGCCGACGCTCGCCGGCCAAAGCACCGGTCTCTCGCCTGTGGCGGTGGTTACGTCTGCCGCATTCTGGACTTGGCTGTGGGGGCCTATCGGACTCGTCTTAGCAACGCCGCTGACGATGTGCATGGTGGTGCTTGGCAGGCATGTCGATCGACTGAAATTTCTGGACATCATGTTTGGCGACGAACCGGCTCTCAAGCCGGAAGAAATGACCTATCAGCGCATGCTTGCAGGTGATCCAATCGAGGTTATTGAACAGGCGCGGCAAGTGTTGAAGGCGAAGCCGCTCATTGCCTATTACGAAGACGTTCTCATTGAGGCGCTGAAGCTGGCGCAGGCCGATGCCGATCGTGGCCATCTCGATGAAGAGCGGAAGCAGCGCATTCGTGACGTGGTGGCTGAAATTTTGGACGACCTCGAAACGCACGAGGACGCACCCGAACTTGTGCCCGATGACAACGCGGGGGCGACTACCCTGGGGACCATCAGGAATAGCGATGATGCGATCGGGCAGTTAGCTGATGTGCCTGAAGAGTGGCGCACGACGAAGCGCGTTTTGTGCGTGCCTGGCCGGGATCTGCTGGGTGAGGCGTTTGCGCTGATCGTGGCTCAGTTGGTTTCGAAAAAGGGAATAGGCGTTCGCACAGAGCGGAGTGACGCACTGTCCATATCGCGAATATTCGGTCTCGATACTCAGGATGTGGAATTGATCTGTCTGTGCTTTGTTGGGGGTGCGACTGCAGCGCGGATACACTACGCCGTACGACGTCTCCGTCGAAAAATGCCGAACGCATTCATTATACTCAGCCTGATTGGACATTCCGGCGTTTTCGACGAAGAGCTAAAGTCGTCTACAGGCATTGGATCGATCCAGAATTCATTGGGCGGAACGCGGGAGGAGATTCTCAAAGTCGTAAGGAGTTCTCGTAAACAGATCATCCGTGATCAAACAGCGCCGGGAGATTTGGGGCGTTCGCAGGAACAAATAGTGGCATGAGGGAGTTGAGCTGCGCCCTCACACAAATTGGAGTTGTCTCATGGGTTCGAAAATCCTCATTGGCGGTCTTCTTGCAGTCATGACATTCCCCGTTCTCGCACAGCAGGCCGCACCTTCCTCGAACATTCCTCCTGCTCCGGCGATGGATCCGGCCCTTCCCACCAAAGCGCGAACTACCGCCCTCGCACCGATGGCTTCTGGCGGCCAGTGGCGAGCTTCCAAGCTCGTCGGCCTGAATGTTTACGGCGACCAAAACGAAAAGTTGGGCGACATCAATGAAATCCTGCTCGACCAGTCTGGCGCGGTGACCGGCGTAGTCATCGGCGTCGGCGGTTTCCTGGGTATGGGAGAGCGCTACATCATGGTCTCGATGAACAAACTCAAATTTGTGAACGAGCCTGTGTCGGCGACCACTATGACGCGCTCCACCACTACGACAGGATCGGCGGAAAGGTCAGCCACCACGGGTGAACGAACAACCACTGTTCGCGCCACCGACGAGAAGTGGTATCCGGACCACGCAGTTCTGAGCGGGGTCACCAAGGACCAGCTCAAGAACATGACTGAGTTCAAATACAACTAACCTCTCGTCTTACGTGAACAACCCCGGCCTATGTGTATGTGTCGGCACCGGGATCAAGTCGTCGTCGCCGATTGTAGAATCCGGACTCGGGTTGCAACCAGCGGGCGCGTCGCGGGAATGGGGCTTCGGTTTCGGCAGCTTCTTTTGCTAGTTGGTCCTTCAGCCAAAAGAGCAGAAGATGGGACCATGAGCTTTTTTTCCGAATCGTGTGGTGATCGTCATTGGATGAGGCCCGTTGAGGCAATCAAAAGCGCAAGCAACAGGGGCACCAGCAGTGGGGGAATCAACCACGGACTGATCTGATAGAAGAGAGTCATGGCTTTCTCCGGTCGATGAGGCTTACAGGGTAGAGAGCCCGACTCGGGGGGACGGGCCGGGCTCTCTGGGCTACGCAGCGTGCGCAACCACAGCGTAGGCAGGGATGGGGGCAGTACGGCCTACGCTAACAACAAGCATCGATACATCATCGATGCTAAAACCCATCAATGCTTGCGAATGGAGGCGCACCGGATCGAGCTCACCGTTTCTGGCCGCTTCAATGATCCGCTTCGCGAGCAGTACACGTACTTTCTCGGCACGCGCCGGATGCCCAAGTGAACTGCAAGCCTGATCGAACGCGGCCCCCATCACGCGGGTCGCTTTGTCATCGAAGGATGCATCTTGGATAGGAACGATGATCACCTTCACCTCCCGTGAAGCATGGGCGGGAGCGCGGTGCTGTCTCTCAGTCACCGATGCCCAAGGACGCTTCGGTGATGCGACCAGGGTGCCCCATGGGTCGGCCGATGGCTGTTCTAAACAGACCATTTCTCGGCTCTTGACAGCGGCATTTCGTGCGCTGGGCGGGGGCTCACGCGATCGTGACCTACGTCGTTCTGATCGATAGCCACCGAATTATCTAGGACCCTTATGTCTGGAGGAGTACGATAGCCCATCACCTGCAGCGGCCCTGGGCCAGGCGTTGGTGGCTGAGAGACAATCGCGCTCCCGCCTGAGGGGAGGAAGCCGAGATGTCTTATGGACCTAGATCAAAGCCCATCAAGCGAAGCACAAGCCGCAAATCGGCGGCCCTTGCGCTGTTTGACCCTGCGGCGTTCTTAACGACCGCGGCTCTCGGTCGCGACATTTCCAAGTTTTTAAAAAAGCAGGTCATTTTTGCACAGGGCGACGATGCGGACGCCGTTTTCTATATCAAGAAAGGCAAGGTCAAAGTCGCCGTCGTATCCAAACAGGGCAAGGAAGCCGTCGTCGCGCTTCTAGGGCCGGATGAATTTGTCGGCGAGGGATGCTTGATCGGACAGCCGAAGCGTTTGGCGACAGCGTCGGCAATGACGGAATGCGAGACGATGCGGGTGACCAAGGCGGAAATTCATCGGGTCCTTCGCGACGAGCCTGCGTTCTCGCAAATGTTTGTCGCGCATATCTTGGCCAGGAACGCCCGGATCGAAGAAGACTTGGTCGATCAGCTTTTCAATTCGACTGAGAAACGGCTAGCGCGGCTGTTGCTGCTGCTGGCCAATTTCGGAAAGGAAGGCAAGACAGAGCCAATTCTAGCCAAGATTAGTCAGGAGACACTTGCCGAAATGATTGGAACTACCCGATCGCGCGTGAGTCACTTCATGAACAAGTTTCGTCAATTGGGGTTCATTGATTACAACGGACACCTTGAAGTGCATAATTCTTTAGTGGGTGTGCTGCTGGCGGATCAGCCCCGCACTGTGAGCGCGAAGGTTAACACCGTCCAGTGAGCTTGACGAGTTCGGACGCTACCAAACTTCATGTAACTGTTCTCTCTTTGGTGCTCTTGAGTTTGTCAAATCCAACCGGTCCACTTTCTGCGCCACTATGCCAGCCCCCGGCCCCCTGGAGAGTGAGCCCGGTCAATCCTGCTACGCGATGCATGCCAGTACGAAGGACTGCAGCGGCGCGATCTTTGCGGCACGCCATTCCACCGTGTGCCACTCGGACGGCTCGGTCGCCTGATAGTGCGCCCACATCCAGTGATACTTGTTGTAGCCGAAGTGCGGGAAATCGGTCGGTCCGCCCGGCACCGACGCAACGTGGCGGCCAACCACCGCCCCGTATTGATCGATGCTCCACGGCTTGTTCGCGTTGAAGGTGGAGTTGCCGACATACTTGTTGAGTTTCGCCATGGATTCGGCGATCCACTTCTCAATGCACGCCTGCCCCTTCGGTGTTTCCCATGGCTCAGGCATTTGCCGTCTCCGCTCCCTCAGAAAATTTCACTCGATCACGTCGTCGGCGCGGCCGAGCAGCGGAAGCGGCACGGTGAGGCCGAGCGCCTTGGCGGTCTTGAGGTTGACGATCAGCTCAGCCTTCGTGGATTGCTGGACAGGCAAATCTCCTGGCCTCTCGCCCTTGAGAATCCGGCCGGCGTAGAGGCCCATCAAACGAAAAGCCTCCATATCACTGCCACCATAACTCATCAGGCCGCCTGCCGAGACGAACTGGCGATTCTGAAAGATTGCAGGCACTGCGTAACGGGCTGTCAGCGCGCCCATGTATCCGCTCTGGCTGACGAAGAACCCATCGGTTCCGATCACGAGCCCGCCGATGCGCAGTTGGCCCAAAGCTGCAAAGGTCGTATCAAAATCGCCTTCCTTACTTGCCTGCAGGACACGAAGCTGAAGCCCGATGGTGCGGGTTGCAGCCTCCATTTCCTTCGATTGAGCCTCGGCGTTGGAATTGTCGGGGTTGACGAGGAACGCGATAGTTTTCGCCTTGGGAACCAATTGGTGCAGTAGTTCCAGCCGCTTCGACCCCAACTCCGTATTCAAGTTGCTCACGCCCGTGAGATTGCCGCCCGGCCGGTTCAGGCTGGCGACAAGTCCAAACTGGACCGGATCGAAACCTGTCAGAAAGACGATGGGGATTGTCGTGGTCACTGCTTTGGCCGCCACGCTTGCGGGGCCATTCGCGGCAATCACAGCCACCTGTCGGCGAACCAGATCGGCAGCCAGCGCCGGTAATCGATCGTACTGGCCATCCGCCCAGCGATATTCGATCGCAACATTGCGCCCTTCGACGAAGCCAGCATCGCTCAGGCCCTGGTGAAACGCGCGCAATTGGCCCGCCCACAGGTCAGGTGATGCGCTGCTGAGGAAACCTATCACTGGCATTGCCGGCTGTTGCGCCCGCGCTGCGAGCGGCCAAGCTGCGCCCGCGCCGCCAAGCCCCGCGATGAACTCCCGCCGCCTCATTCGATCACCTCGTCGGCGCGGGCGAGCAGCGCTTGTGGCACGGTGAGGCCGAGCGTCTTGGCGGTCTTGAGGTTGATCACCAACTCGTACTTGGTCGGCGTCTGTACCGGCAAATCGGCAGGCTTCTCGCCCCTAAGGATGCGATCGACGTAGCCGGCCGCGCGGCGGTATTGGTCACGCACTTCAGGCCCATAGGACATCAGACCGCCGTTGGTGACAAAGAAGCGTTCGAAGTAGACTGCAGGTAGCTTGCGCTGGGCCGCCAACGTGATGATCAGATCGCGATGAACGAAGGCCAAACCGCTTGCCGTCAAGATCAAACCGCCATTCGACCTGCTCGCGAATGCCGAAACGGAGCGCTCGATCTCGCTTGGATCGTGCATGTTGACCGGGATTGCCTCTACACCGATCGACGACGCCATCGACTGGATTGAGCCCCACTGTCCGATCCCAGCAGTTATGGCGGAGTCCCGAATGACTGCCACCCGCGTCACGCCCGGCGCGACCTCTTTGAGCAGCTCCAGCCATTTTCCGCTCGTGGCGTATTCGAACAAGGTGAAACCAGTGGCATTGCCGCCCGGCCGCGCCAGACTTGCGATGGTGCCGGCGCCAACCGGATCGGGGACATGCACAAACACGATCGGAACGATGCGGGTCGCCTGCAGCAGAGGTCCCACTGTCGCGCTGCCAGGGGCCAAAATGACGTCCGGCGCGAGCGCGATCAATTCTGCCGTATACCTGCGAACGCGATCGACATCACCCTCGCTCCATCGGGTGTCAATTCGCGCGTTGCGGCCGTCGATCCAACCCAATTGCTGCAGGCCCTGCAGGAACGCTGCGATTCGTGCCTGCCCTTCCGGATCGTCGGCGGCCGTCGTCATAAGTACGCCAATACGGCGTACCCTTTCGCTTTGCTGCGCGCGCGCCGCGAGCGGCCAAGCCGCCGTGCCGCCAACCAGCGTGATGAACTCGCGGCGCTTCATGGAAGCCCCTGTGAAAACTCAGCCGAAAGCGGGGCCAGTTGCGTCCGCAATCCGCGCCAGGACCGGTTTTGAGATCGGTTTCTGTGCCTACCGACGACACCAGGCCGCCAACTGTTAGAAGCGGCCGACTTCGGTAGGTCGCCGTTTTTTGGGCAGCTCTCAGGAAAGCAAAAACAATTCCCCGCGTATGAACGCTACATTGTTTCGGTGCCGATGGCTATGTCCGCTTCTCTAATCGGCCGGTTTAGGTCAAGCACTTTCAGGCTATCCACCACTGCAGTGTCGATGTCGCTCACGGACTCTCGCTTCTCTACGGAATCGGCACCAGGGCCCTTCCACCATGGGATTCGAGGACGAGGCGGAACAATCTCTGGGGCGGCCTTGCCGTCAGGTTGACGGCAGGTCCGAGCGGACATGCGGACTCACCTCATCCATCGTCCCGCGAGGGACATCTTTCCACCGCAGGGTGGAGCTCGAGTTTCCTCCTATCGGATCTGATCTTGCACGGTTGTCATGCTGCTGCCGCGGCGTGCTCCCGGGTCCAGCGGAACTCGGTGCCGTCCACCCAGATGCGGTGCATGATCACGGCCAACCGGCGCGCCAGCGCGACGATCGCCTTTTTCATCCCGCAACGCTTGGCGATCTGCATCGCCCAAGCCTTGAGCCAGGACCACTTCTTCGAACGCATCATGCTCTGAGCTGCCTCGTAGAGCATGACCCGCATCATCTCGTCTCCACAGCGCGATATTCTGCCGTTCCAATCGACCTCGCCCGATTGATACTTGGCGCACGTCAGCCCAAAAACTGCACCGACTGACTTGGACTTGCGGAAGCGAGCCGGAACGTCGACGGTGGCGCGATAGGTCAGCGATACCACGGGGCCGACACCAGGGGTCGTCATCAAGCGCCGGCACACCTCATCATCCCGGACGATCGCCAGCAGGCGGCGATGCAGGATGCAGAACTGCTCGCGAAGTGTCCGTCGGACAATGAGCAGCGGTTCGACCAGCACCGCCAGGTCGGGGAGGTTCTCGACAAGCTCCCTGATGCGCGTCTCGAACTTCACCTTCCCGACCATGCCGACCTTAAGGCCAAAGTTGCGCAAGGTGCCGCGTAGATCATTCTCGATGGCGATGGCCTTCGACTGCAACAGCTTGCGATGGGTCAGCAGCATCCGCAGTTTCTGGCTGCGTAACGTCTTCACATGCACCGGGCGGTAAAGCCCAACTCGCATCATCTGCGCCATGCCACGCGCATCGTTGCGGTCGGTCTTGTTGATCTGCGCCTTCAACACCGCCCTCATGTGTCGCGTCTCGACACAGATCACCGGCAAACCCGCTTCGGCGAGCGTGCTGAACAGCCATTGCGATAGTGGTCCAGCTTCCAATCCAATTCGCTTGAAGTGGTAGGCGGGGTTCTTCAGTACCGCCAGCAAAGCGTCAGGCTCGCTCGCCACCTTCACTTCGCGAACGATCTTGCCCGTGTCATCCACGATGCAGACGCTGGTCTCCTTGACCGAAACGTCCAGTCCAGCAAAATGGTCCATGCTGCGCTTCTCCTTCTGATGCTTGAGGCCGTCACCACGGACCTCGTTTCACCATCAGCCTGAAGCGCAGCACCCAAAATCCTTCAGCTATCCACAAGCTGCCGGCCGATTACCCCATCTCCTAGTCCAATAGCGACCGTTCCGACCGTGTGCCCGAATTGTCGCGATCCACAACCGGACTCACGTACCGCAGCAAAATTCGTTCATTCGATCACTTGATCGGCGGCGACGAGCAGGCCAGCAGGTACAGTTAAACCCAAGTCTTTAGCCGTTTTGAGATTGAGGACGGTTTCATATTTCGTAGGCGTTTGTACGGGGAGGTCGCTTGGTCTAGCGCCACGAAGGATTCGATCGACGTAAGACGCAGCCTGTCGATACTGATCGCTATAGATGAAGCCGTAGGACATTAGACCGCCCGCGGCGATGAATAAGTGGCCGTTGTAAACTGCTGGCAAGCGATGGCGCGCTGCCAGCGCGATGATGAGAGCGTGATGGATAGTCGTCGTGCTGTCTGGCAGCACAGCGATGCCGCTGTTCGATACGCTTGCGAACGCGGCGATCGCGCGCTCGATCTCGGTGGCATCGTTTTCGATGCGAATGGGAGTCAGTTCGATCCCGAGCTGCGGCGCCGCGACCTCAGCGGCCTGTAGAAGATAGTCGTAGTAGACGGCAGTTCTCGGATTCGCCAAAAGCGCCACGCGGGAAGTCTTTGGTGCGATCTCTTTAAGCATCGCCAGCCATTTACCAAGGACGCTCGGCTCGAAAACCATGAAGCCGGTGAGATTGCTGCCGGGACGCGGGAGGCTTGCGACAAAGCCTGCTCCGACTGGGTCGATGACAAAGGTGAATACGATCGGGATCGTATGGGTCTCTTTCTGCAACGCCGCCGTGACGGGCCTCGATTGCGCAAAGATCACCTCAGGTTGAAGCGCAACGAGTTCCTTGGCGAGCGTCTGCACTTGTGACCCGGCAGGCGCATAGCGATGGTCGATATGGATGTTGCGCCCCTCCGACCATCCAAGCCTTTCCAGCTCCTGCTGAAACACCTTTAAGTCTGGATCGTTGAAACCAGCGAGCGCGCCGATCCGCCGCATACGGTCGGGCTGCTGCGCGCGCGCGGCGAGCGGCCACGCCGCCGTCGTGCCGCCGATTAGACCAATAAATTCTCGCCGCCTCATATGCGTCCTCAGGGTCACAAGGCAAATCGTAGCGGTTCAAATGAGCCCTTTGGTAGGGGCCAAATCGGCTTCGCTACCGCGGCATGGGATTCGGGCCGATGTCGCAGTTGGGCGTTCGCTACCACCGATCCAGCGTCAACGCCAAGCGATGTCCGCTGCCAGTCCAGTAGCGACCGCTTCGACTGTGGGTCGGAATTGTCGCGATGTGTTGACAAGTGCGCCGGTGGGCCTTTGGTCCAACTGTCGGAGCTCACCACGTTGTGAAATTGTTGATCATGATTGAAGCAGTCGAACTGCTCATCGTGACAATCGTCATCTGCTCGGGGGTGGCTACGCTGGCGTTGGGGATCTTGAAATGAACCCGCTCCGCCCGGCGCGCTGGTTAGTGGAGAAATACGCGGACGGGATACTCGGTTATCGTACAAATGGCGATTGTTGGAGTAGGAGGGGCGGTGCCGGCCAACTCGAAGTTGACAGCACATCAGTCTGCGAAACTGGCCGCGTCCCCGCGGCAAAGTTTCCCGGCGATGCCGTTGCGGTCGCCGGTGGCTGGCCGGACAGCACCACCACCCGCGTGCCAACCTGGACGCGGGAATAGAGATCCATGATGTCGTTATTGACGAGCCGGATGCAGCCCGACGATACAAACGTGCCTATGGTCGACGGCTGATTGGTGCCGTGAATGCGATACAGCGACTTCCCCAGATAGAGCGCGCGCGCGCCGAGTGGGTTGCCTTCACCACCGGCCATGAAGCGTGGCAGGTACGGTTGTCGCTCGATCATCTCAGACGGGGGGTGCCAGTCTGGCCACTCCGCCATCTTTGAGATTCTTTCTGAGCCAGCCCAGGTGAAGCCCTCACGGCCGACGCCAATGCCGTAGCGCATCGCCTTGCCCTTTTCGAGCACGAGGTAGAGATACGTGTTTGACGTGTCGATGATGATCGTGCCGATCGGCTCGGTAGTCCTGTAATCAACTAGAGTCCGTTGGAACTGCGGCGGCAATTCCCTTTCCGGACCGATCTCCGGCTGTACTTCGGGCGGTAGCGCACTACGCGTCTGCGAAATAGCTCCCGTGATATTCGTAGCCGGCCTAATCGCTTGCGGTGGACGAAGTTCGTACTGCCGGTCGCCGCGGATGGTCGAGGTATTCGCCATGCTAGGCGGCGGGAGAGGAGCCGTCTCTATAAGAGGACGCGCATCCAGTGGCTGTGAGTACTGCGCCAATGCATTGTGGTCCGGCCCGGCAATGCCAATCAGCAAAAATGCGATTGCGGCAAGTCTGTGAAAAACCATTCCGCCTCCAGCGCGAGCATGCTCGGACGATAGGTCAAGGGGGACTAACAATTGGATAATTGTTTGTTGATCGTGGGATATAACCAAGGTGCGGAAACAATCCCGCGCAATCTCGTCTACAAATCGCGGACCGCTTTTCACCTACGACTTCTTCAACCCCAGCTGACCTTGGGGGTGGGGGCGGGGTGCCAGCGCGTGAACCCGCTACGCAGAAAGCCGGAGCCGGTCGTACCGCTCCGTCCCCGATCAAACCCGACAACATGGCCTCCAACCCTGGCGAGGACCTTCAAACCGGAGGGCCGCGCTAACTGCGGGGCAATAGCGGGTCTGTCCGAATTCGTACGGAACTTTCCCGCCACCTCACGGCTTAACTCAAAGTGGGAAAGACGCCAGACACTCGGCCAAAGCCTGTTGGCGACCCTAATTGGCAGCGGCCGGACGAAGCCCCCGCGGAGCGGCGGGCGCGGCACGCTCGCGAAGGTCTGCAAGCGATGGCCGACTATCGCGCAGCCGAGGCGGCACTGCGGGACCAAACCAAGAAGCTACGGGCGATGCGCGAAGCGCAGGAGGCGAACAGCAGACCGTTGGATGAGGGCGCAGGTAACGGACCCGTCAAAAAAGTGGCCCGGCGCCGTCG
Source organism: uncultured Alphaproteobacteria bacterium (assembly GCA_963821555.1). Lineage (GTDB taxonomy): Bacteria > Pseudomonadota > Alphaproteobacteria > Rhizobiales > Xanthobacteraceae > Z2-YC6860. The sequence continues at coordinate 81,613 of CAWGEM010000004.1, forward strand.
CGTGGCTCAGACCAAAAAGTAGCCCCGCCGAAGCGGGGCCAGTAATCGCACTATGGGAAGCTTACCAGACTTATAGCTTGTGCGTGTCAGTTACGTGACCCGGCCGCCAAGCCTGGAGCTTCTCAGTCGCGCCCGCATTGGCTCTGCCAAGGTGATTCTGCGGGCTTCATCGCCATGCGGGCCGTCAACGCGTGTGTTTCCTTTCACCGTTGCTTGCACGTGGGCCCCCCGGAGTAGGCTTTGAACTGCCGAGCGTCGGGCGACCATCGGTCAGCCTCCGACAGCCCGGCGTTCGGCAGCCCAGCAGGCGGCCGGGATTAGGTTCGCTCGTTCGCTCCCAGTTCCGGCCGTTTGTTTTGCTAGGGTTGGGCGTGCAACGTGCCGCAGCCGCCATCGCTGCAAAGGGTATAAGCTGACTACCGCCTGTCGTTAAGCCAACTGCACCCGCGTGCTCACGGGCACGGTCACGACCCGCGAAACGACCGGCACGACGGCCGGGCTCATGTCGGCAAACGATCCTGGCCAAAGGCGCGGGATGTGGTCGGGCGTATTTCCTGTGAATCATCAATGCGGTCGTTGTCTTTCAGTGCCTCTCGGTCAAGCAAGATTATTGCTACAAATTCAGAGAGCGTTAGCTGGCAGGGTCGGGTAGCCGGGAACATCTTGCGATCTTCCCGGCCCCCTCAGAACCGTACGTGCGAGTTTCCTCGCATACGGCTCAAGCATCTGCCAGCATGTCGAGTGTCCGCCGTTTTGGTTTCCGTCCTGGACGGCACCAGCGGTGGATGAGAACGCGGACATTGTCTCCGGTGGCGGCGTCACGACGCACCACAACGTTGGTGTTATCGTGCTGATCAAGATCGGCATCGAACGCCGTCTTGCAGACCGCGCACCGACCCTCCTGCTGTTTGAGCAGGTGGACGCGATTGAATCGCCCAGCCTCCCGCACCAGACGCCGTTGCCGGCGATCTTCCCAATAGCCGCGCAGGTTTGGATCGAAGGGGCTGACTTTGCCCTTGACCTTCACGAAGCGTGACACTCTGGTTTCGTTGTGGCGTGGAAGCCGGAGCCGGCCGTCGCAAAGGACCCAGCCGTGCCCCCGATCGACACCGTAGTAGCGATTGACTACCCAGTGGCGTGTCTTGTTGGGATGACGGCGCTTGGCCCATTTGTAGGTGATCCGCCACATGTGATCGTCCAAGACGCAGAAGGTGCGCTTGGCGACCGCATGACGGTAGTAATTGCACCATCCCCGGATCACCGGCGACAGCGCCATGATCACCTCGGCCGTCGGCCGCTGTCGGTTTTCGCGCAGAAAGGCCGAGAGCGCTCTGCGATGCGCGCTGACCTTTTCCTTCTGCGGTCGGACCAGCAGCTTGCCGTTGGGAAAACGCCTGACGTTGAAGCCGAGGAAGTCGAACCCGTCGTCGATGTGGACGATGCGGGTCTTGGCTGCACTCAACTCCAACCCACGATCGGCGAGGAACACCGCCAGGCGTGGCACGACATCGTTTTCGAGCACCTCCCTGGATGGGGCGGTGACCACGAAGTCGTCGGCATACCGGATGAGGTTGATGCCCCGATCGCTTCCTTTGCGCATACAAGGAACGATCCGGCGACCGTCGGAGCGTTCAGCCCCGAACAGTCGTTCCATGCCATCGAGGGCGATGTTGGCCAACAGCGGCGAGATGATGCCGCCTTGCGGCGTGCCCATCGTCGTCGTGTTCAACGCGCCAAGCTCAACCACGCCGGCCTTGAGCCAGCGCCGGATCGTGGTGGTGAACACAGGCAGACGACCGAGCAGCGCCGCGTGATCGATTTGATCGAAGCATTTGGCGATGTCGGCATCGAGCACCCATCGGCTGCTGCCGTTCTGCGACAGCGCCCGGTAGATCGCCTCGATTGCGTCCATGGTGCAGCGTCCTGGCCGGAAGCCGTAGCTGTTCGCCTCAAAGCGAGGCTCCCATTCCGGCTCCAGCGCCAGCGTGACGAGCGCCTGCATCACCCGATCCAGCATCGTCGGTATGCCCAAGGGCCGTTGCTTTCCGCCGGCTTTGGGGATGTACACCCGTCGCACCGGCTTCGGACGATAGCCCCTGAAGTTCAGGCCTTTCCGGAACATCGCGAGACAACTCGACGGCCCGGTGCACACCACGCCGTCGATACCCGGTGTTCTCTTGCCGCGATTGATCTGGGTCACCCTGCGGATCGCCAGAAGCTTCGCGGAACTCGACCGAACGAGGAGCCTTTGCAGGCTCTTCACCTGCGCGTGCTCGCCGTTCTGACTGGCCCGAAAGATCCGCTCCTGAAGCCGGCGTACGTTGCGTTCGACGCCAGGCCAGTCGATGCCGGACCAGTCGTCGAGGGCGCCACGTCCTGCCGTCGGTTCGATGAAGGTCATCGTCTAACGTCTCGGCAGGTTCCGCGGAGCAGGGGCATCGCTTTCGGTGACACCCGCCGGAAGTCGGCTCCCTTTCGGGACGGGCATCGCCCTATCCGGCCGATTACAGGCCGGCCTTGGCTTTCTCCGGCATCCTTTACCCCCTGGCCCATCCCCCTTCCTTGCGGTCGGGATACCACCCAGAGGGTGGGGACCGTGGGGCTTACCCAGTTGATCGGGATCGACACGTATCGTGGGGAGGCTGGACTCTATGACCCGGTGGAACATGCGGGTGCCGCCGCCGGCAGAGACAGGTCCGACGGTCCGTTCCACGTCGCCGTTTGGCTGCGGCCTATCAGCCTCTTTGGCCGCTTCGGAGTGACGAGCCCAGTGAGTCTTCACGCGTGTTCAGCCTTCCACGCCTCCCCCTAGCCGCGCTCCGCCCTGAGGCTGGCAGAACCGCCGACATTGTCCCCGGAGCTTCACACCTTGGGTCACCCCGCAGCATGTCCAGGTAGGGGCACCTTGGCACCAAAGGGTCCGCCCGGACCGAAAGCCTGGGCGGCACTCAATTCCCGACCCTTGAAACGTTCTCCGTTCGGTTATCCACAAAACGGAGAACGTTGCTGGTCGCACTGCTCTCCCTCCGCCAGTCCTGTCGAGACTAACGTTCTCCGCTGACTTTGAGCGCGCATAGAAGCCCAATAACGGCGGGCTTCGCGTGATTAGCTCCGCAGTGGCAGAGGTGAAGCGGCCGCAGCAACAACAGATCGGTCGTGAATGCATTGCCGAGAAACACATTTTAGAATGTGCCGTTGCATTGGCGCGAAGGTCTTGGCTGATTGAAAGCGAATTCGATCAGATTGGGACGCGGGTGCGGCCCGGCGGCGGGCTCTTCCGTGTGGGAGCTGCCGCATTTTTCGCAAATCCAGAAGCCCTGAAAATTATCATTGATCAGTTGACCTTTGTTGGCGCGTGCGCGGCCGACTGGTTGCCAAAAAAGAAATCGCTGGGCGCGGTCGCATCCGCCTTGGCGACCAAGAGCGCGCGTGGCCGATCTCCTTCCCCATCGTCCGCAGGCTCCAATGTGTCGCGCCTTTCGGACGCGTTTCCAGCGTCTTGCGGATCGTGGCTGCGATCTCATCGTCGCCGATCTCGCGCGGTGCGCCAGGGCGCGGCTCGTCGTGGAGACCAGCCATTCGGCTCTCCGCAAAGCGATTGCGCCATATGCCGGCCGTTGCCGCACAAACACCCACCTTGGCAGCGATCTGCTTGTTGTTCAGCCCAGAGGCCGCTGCCAGAACGATGCGCGCCCGCTCCGCCAACGCCTGCGGTGCACCGTGCTTACGCGTCAGCGCTGCCAATTCGCTCTTCTCTGCGGCGTCCAGTACGATCGCCACCGCTCGGCCTTTCGCCATTCCCGCCTCCTTGCTTCAGGGCCGCGAGAATGTAAGTGATTTGTCGATCAAGACACTAGAAGACATTGCTAAACGGGTGCACGACTACAAAGGCACGCCGGTCGGAAAAATGATTGAGACTGCAACCATGCCGCCAATCAGCGATATCGAAAGAGCTATCAAGGATCGTGACGGCGCACAATTTACGGCGGCCTTCGACAAGCTCACGGCGGCCTGCAATGGGTGTCATGAGGCTGCAAATCGGAGCTTCATCGTCGTTCAACGGCCGGCGACCTCGCCGTTCCCCAACCAGTCATTCGTCCCACGGAAAAGATAGGGAGTTGCAGCGAATTGTTGGGGGTAGTTACCGCCTTTCCAACAACCGACATTGTCTGCATGGTTGGGACGTTCCTTAAGTAGTTCAACTCACCCCCGGCTGACACCGCCGCCATTCCTGCACCGGTTCATCGGCGCCCTGTCGCGCATGCGCTAGGTACTCGCTGAGCAGCTGGATTGACACCGTTGCTCCTGCACCGGCCTCTCCCGATGGGATGACGTAAGAAAAGAAATGCCTGGTGTAATTGCCGCTCGTCTCGCGGCCACCAGGCGTAACGATGGCAGGGCCGCGGATTGTCATTCGCTTGCCGTCGGCGCGGCACCAGTCGCCGTCAATCGCATCCGCGCGCGCTGGACCGGAAAATCCATGGAGCGCGGCGCATATCGCTCCGACGAGGAGGAGGAACGATCGGGACATGATCCGAGGCTTCGTCATCCAGGGCTTCGTCGTCCAAGACCTCGTCATTGAAGCCTCCATCTGAATTTCGATTTGAACGGCATGTCGGCTGCGTGGTGCAGCCTATCCCGATTCAGGCGGGTCCGCGAGCGGTGTCGCTGGCCGTTAGGACGGCAACGTTCGCCGGGCGGCGCGGAATGCCGTTGATCTGTGTCAAGGTGGCATGGCTGCAAGGAAGAGAAAATAAAAGGTTATGAATGCGCATGCTTTCGAACAGCCCTATCCTCTGCTTCAAGGCGCGCACAGATCATCGATCGCGCGATGAGCGAGGTCGCCCCAGATCACTGGCGCCGTCTGAAGCGCGGCGAACCGCCGGCATCGTTTGCCGAGGCAAACGAACCGGAGCGAGTAGTACAATTTCTCAACCAGACGATGTCGATCATCGTCGGTGCGATCACACGCGCGGGCGGCGATGTCGACAAGCTGATCGGCGATGCGATTCTGGCGCGCTTTCAGGGTGCGGGGGCGGAGGCGCGCGCCATCGGCGCGGCGCGCGACGCGATTCAGCTTCTGGAACAGGCCGGCCTGCCGCGTGGCGTTGGCATCGGCATCTATACGGGCGAGGTGATTTCCGGCACGGTCGGGTCTGCGGATCGCATGGACTTCACGGTCATCGGCGACAGCGTCAATCTAGCGGCGCGCCTGTGCACCGCGGCTTCGCGCGGTGAGATCGTCGCCGACGCCGAAACCGTGAAGACAGCGGGCGAAACGAGCTTCGGTGCGGCCGAAACCATTTCCGTGAAAGGCCGGCGCGGCCCGCTGGAGGTTTGGCGATGGCGGAATTCACACCGTCATGAGAACCACATGAGCGCCCTATGAGCAGACTTCATGCGCATCCAGAAGTCACAACGTTGCCCGAATTGGGTGGCTGCGGGCCGCGGTTCTGGGCGCCAACGATGGGATCGTCTCGACTGCGAGCCTGATTCTCGGCGTTGCCGCCGCGTCGGCGAAGCCCGGCGACATTCTTGTTGCGGGCGTCGCCGGGCTTGTTGCGGGGGCCATGTCGATGGCCGCCGGCGAATATGTCTCGGTCAGTTCGCAATCCGACACCGAACGCGCCGATCTTGCACGCGAACGGAAAGAGCTCGCCGAGAATGTCCCGTTCGAGCAGGAGGAGCTTGCACAAAGCTACGTCGGCCGCGGCGTTGACGTCGAACTAGCCCGCCAGGTCGCCGAACAACTGATGGCCAAGGACGCCCTTGCCGCGCACGCACGAGACGAGCTTGGCATCTCGGAGATTAGCACGGCACGGCCCGTGCAGGCGGCGCTCACGTCCGCTGCCACGTTCGCGGTCGGCGCTGCGATGCCGATCCTGACGGTACTGGTTTCTCCGCCGGGCACGCTGGTTCCGGTCGTCGGAATCGCTTCCCTGGCTTTCCTCGCCCTGCTGGGCGCGGTCGGAGCCAAGGCCGGCGGTGCCGATGTGCTCAAGGCGACAGCTCGTGTCACCTTCTGGGGTGCGCTTGCGATGGGCCTCACCGCGGGAATCGGCGCGATTTTCGGGACCGTCGTGTAGGACGCTCACGCCCCCGCTTCGTGAGCCGGCCCGGCCTCCGTTCCGCCTGCCGGATGACGCAACCGACGATCGCTCGGGGAAGCTTGCCGTTGCTAGTTCAAAACCGGACATGAAATCAGTCCCTTAGTGTGAACCCCAAGCTCTCGGAATCGGTACGCCTCCCACGCCCATGACGCTGGAAGAGATGACGGCGCAGCGCGATGCGCTGCTCGCCGCGCGCTACCGCGGCCTGCGGACCGTCGAAATCGAAGGCCGGCGCGTGACCTACGCGACTGACGCGGAGATGGCGGTAGCGATCACGGACCTCGAGCGACGGATCGCTGCAGCAGCCGAAGGCGTCCGAAGTCGCCGAATCCTGACCTCTGCGTCGAAGGGACTTTGAATGCTCGCGTCGCTAGCGCATCTCCGACGCCGCGTCGGTGCGTTCATCGGCGGTTTCGAGGCGGGATTGGCAAATCGCCGTCTCAAGGGCTTCCAGCCCAGCTGCGCGCATCTCAACACGCTGATCGCGGCGGCGGGTCCTGACATCACGGCGCGGGCCTGCTGGCTCGTGCGCAACAACGGCTATGCCGCCAACGCGATCGAGAGTTGGGCCGGCAACGTGGTCGGCGCCGGTATCAAGCCGTCGTCTCTAATCGCGGACGCCACAATCAAGCCGAAGGTGCAAAAGCTCTGGCTCGAATGGACGGACGAAGCCGATGCCGAGAGTTTTGCTGACTTCTATGGCCTGCAACGTCGTGCCGCACGCGAGGTGTTCATCGCCGGCGAGGTATTCTTGCGCTTCCGCTCGCGTCGGCCGCCGGATGGGCTTGCGGTCCCGCTTCAGCTGCAGATGCTCCCCTCTGAGATGTTGCCGCTGAACCGGAACGAGGTTTCACCCGGCGGCAACGTGATCCGTCAGGGGATCGAGTTCGATGCGATCGGGCGGCGCGTGGCCTACCATTTTCTTCGCCGGCATCCGGGCGACATGACAGGTCCGGGACTGGCGGGCGAGATCGTGCGCATCCCTGCGTCCGAGATCGTTCACATCATCGATCCGGTCGATGCCGGGCAGCTGCGTGGCGTCTCGACCCGGGCTAGGTCGAGGATATCATATCCTATCTGAAATGGCTTGAGCGCTAAGAAGCTGCCGTTCACGCCGGTTATCGGGCAACCGGGTCGATCAACAGCGTGACAATCCGGACGTTGGCGTCGTGCGGGCTTTTGGAGACGTGGAAGCCCAACTCGTCGCACATGCGCAGCATCGCGGAGTTCTCCGCGAGCACCTCGCCGGAAAGCTCGCGAATGCCTTCGCCGCGGGCGTAATCGATCAGCGTCTCCATCAGGAGCCAGCCTAGGCCGCGCCCCTTGCGATCGGAGCGGGCACGGCGTATTCGGCGGTGTCGCTGTGAGTCATAGTGTGGAGTCGCGCAACTCCGAGCATCTCTGCGGAATGTTGATCCTAGAAATCATCGCTGTCTTGTTGCTATTTGTGCTGAACGGCTTTTTCGCCATGGCAGAGCTTGCCATCGTGTCCTCGCGCCGCGCGCGTTTGGAGCGCTTGGCGAAGGAGGGACGACCAGGAGCGCAGGTTGCCATCGCGCTTGCTGACGATCCAGCGCGCATGCTGGCCGCCGTTCAGATCGGCTTCACCACCAGCGCGATGCTGGCAGGAATTTTCAGTGGCGCCACGCTCACCGAAAGGCTGGAGGGAGGGCTGCTGCTGGTCCCTGTCCTGGCGGACTATAGCAAGACGTTGTCCATTGCCGTCATGACGGCGGTAGTCACCTATACCGCGCTCATCATAGGGGAGCTGGCGCCCAAGTACATCGCCCTGAACAATCCGGAGTTGATTGCGATTCGCGTCGCCCAGCCGCTCGCTTTCCTGGCAAGGATTGCATCGCCGATAATCTGGATGCTGAACGGGTCAACACGTCTCCTCCTCCGCCTGCTGCGTTTCCGCCCGCGCTTCAAACGCACCATGACCGAAGACGACATTCACTACCTCGTTGCGGAGGGTGCCAGACTTGGCGTGATCCACGCCGTCGAGCGCGATATGATCGAAGGCGTTCTCGACCTGGCCGATAGCCCGGTGCGAACGATCATGACCCCGCGGCCGCACGTGCAATGGGTGGACCTCAACGGGCCTAAGCCGCAAATCCTCAGCCGTATCCGTTCTTGCCCGCATGCTCAGCTTCTGGTCTGCCGCGGCTCGATCGACGAGATTGTTGGGATCGTGCGCAAGCAGGACCTGGCCGACCATATCCTGGACGGGCAATCACCGGACGTGGAACAGGTCACGCGTCCTCCGCTGATCGTGCACGAATCGACGACCATTCTGCGAACGCTCGATCTGTTCCGTAAGACCCCGGTCCACACCGCCATCGTGGTCGATGAGTTCGGTGTCCTCCAAGGCATCGTCACCAGGACGGACTTGCTGGAGGCGGTCGCCGGCGATTTGCCCAAGATCGATGTCCCGGCACGGCCCAAGGTCACGCGGCGCGAGGACGGCTCTTATCTCATCGATGCTTTCGTTCCCATCGCTGACGTCATGCGGCTCATCGGAACGAGCGAGGCACCTGCTGGCGACTATGTGACCCTGGCAGCCTTCGTCCTCGCGCAGCTGCATGAACTGCCGAAGCCGGGAGATCATTTTGTGTGGGCTGATTGGCGATTCGAAGTGGTCGACATTGACGGCCGGCGTATCGACATGATTCTGAGTGCAACACCAGCCCAAGTGCTGAAGCTGCGGTCGCTGGGATCCGACCGTGAACGGATGGCATTCGGCGGACCTGCGTCGACCAAAGGCGTCACCATGCCAACATTAAGACGTTGGATGCATTCAGAGAGACCCTCCTGCTCGCTGACAGGATCATTCGCAATCAGGTGACCTTTTGATCAACCGCGAACATGGGCTGAGCTCCTTACCTCTTGCATTGTGCCCGTGCTCCAGCGTGTCGGCTATGAGAGATCAGCAGTAGATGCGTGGCACGGTCCATGAACTCCGGATTTTTGGCGTATAATTCTTCGAGACGGATGAATTCATGAGAGCGAGGAAGATCGGCCAGCAAACATTGGGGGTTCCATCGGGGGTCAGGCGAGAATCGAGTGTGGAAGAGGTCTAAGCCTCGCAGATCCTCAATTTCGAAGTGTTTCTCGAAACGCGCCCGCAGTTCGGACGCCGTAAACAGGTGGAAGTTGAATGCATTGTGGCGGCCATCGCGGAACTCAATCTCGCATCGGTCCTGCACATTGTCCTGCTTCAATTGGCGTACGTTCTCGATCGCGTCGACGAACGCGGTGGGCATGCTTCCGATCGAACGGACAGTGACGATGAAATGCCCCGACGTGACACGGGCGATCTCCGTCGCTGCATCGTCCAGGTTTGCGAGGGGAAGGTGACTGATGACGCTGTAAAGACAGAGCGCGATGTCCACTGAACCATCAGCTTCAGGCAGCCGTTCTGTGAGGTCCGCGACGTCATAGGTCATGTTGACGCCGGGAAGACTCGAGAGATTGCGAGACAGCAACTGCGCCCGTTGGACCTGTGCCTGAGCGATATCGAAGCCGCGGGCGGTGATGTTGGTGAAGCCGAGTTCGCATGCGCGGGTGACCAGCCGGCGCAGCCAGGTGCCGGGACCGCAACCTGCATCGAGAAAATTGATCGAAGTTGCGCCGGAGGCCCGCAATTCGGCTCAACTTGGTCTCAAGTACCGTCCAGACGCACCGATCCGCATAAGCATGCATACCGTTAAATGCAAATAGCTGCGTTGGATCGCCGTCCGCATAGGCGACGTAACTGTCAGCGGCCTGGTTATAGATCGCCGCTGAATCTCGCAGCAGACCTTTTATCCTCAACCGATATTTGGGTGAGGGGGCTAACTGATGACATCGTCTTAAATCCTCATGCAGCGGCTGCCATCTGGTTCCGCTCGCGGCGGTGAGCCGAAAGTATGAAACCATTTTCACATTTGGCGCCGGCTTCGATGCGAAAGCCCAATTGTTCCAGCATCGCTTGGAGCTTCTTCCCCTTGCGCATCGGCAGCGTCGATCCACACGGCCACCGTGGCCCGGGCATTCAGGAAGGGTGCGACGCGGGCCAGAAGCTGTTGTAGCGCTTGAATCGAGTGCTGTCCGGCGATCAGAGCGACATCGTGTTGCCCGCAGGGAAACCGGCAGGTGGCTGTCGTCGCTACTTTGTAAAAGCCGCGCAGGTGCAAGGTCACATAGAAATCAAAAGCATCCGACCCAGCGACGATTACCCGGTTCGATTTGGATAAACGGGTGAGGCCGATCATGGTCTCCATGATCTGCACGCTGGAGCGAGTTGGTTGGACCTGTGCCATTGACAACAGCGCAAAATCGCCGGGAGTGACCAGATTTCAGAAGTCTTCGATGGACACTTATGCGGCGTGCCGGCGAAGGGGCGCTGCAACTTCAGTCGGCGTGCCACGGATCGAGGACTTATTGCCGGCAAAATCGAGTTCCAACGTGCCAGGCACCATGATAACGGCCCGCGGGCAATGCCCATTCTCGAACATTGCAAATTTGAGCGCTTCGGCACGGTTGACAAACAGGCCGCCACGCAGGCCGGTTTGATCTCGGACGACCCAGTCACCGTGACTATTTCGGCCGATCAGGTACGGGGATGATTTCGTACGGCTTGACGAGGGAGGTTCGCCTTTGTTCATGTTCATGACACGTCTCCTTAAGTGTTGACGCGTAACCAAATGCGCCCGCGTAGATGAATCAGTAGCGGTTTGCGCACCGCCAATGTGCCGATGAGCGCATATGAATTCGAGAGCGAGCCAAAGCCAATTTCATAAGTGCGGTATAAAGATCGGCGAGCCGCGAAAACACGTTCAAACCCATGCGGCGAGCCGGCCGAGGATGAGGTAGGCTACGGCCTCATCCCAATTGGTTAGTTCGGGCCCGAATATCGCTTCGCGGCGCATGGTGCCCACGATGGCGCAGAAGAACGCCGACAAGACAGAAAGCGCGGCTAATGTGGCGCCAAAGCCTCGTGCGCTAAAGGTTGCAAAGGCGCAGAGCAAGGTGAGCCGAAACACAAAGCGAAGCAGGACCTGCGACGAATTGGGCTGAAGCGGAATTGGCGATTTGGGATGCGGCTGTTGCATGGTGCCGATGGGCTATTTCCGGGGCGCCCATTCGTCCCCGCCGCGATGAAGCCCTGAAAGCATTTCCCCAAAGGTCATGTGGGTCGCGTCCTTTACCGAAACGCGTTGAGAGGCTGCGTCAAAGCAGGCTAGGCGCTCCAAATTGTCCTTCATGACGCCGCACTGCGGAGAACCGATCTTTGTGGGCTCATTCGAGGCCCGCCAGAACGGTAGTCCGAAAACGATGCAGAATGCGATTGCGCCCACAATCTGCATTGCTAGCGGAGACGTCAGGCGAAGTTGTCGCAGCAAAAGACATCACCTTGCGTGGGCCGGATCTGCGGCACCGTCTGAAACTCGATTTCGCATGCAGTATTCCTGCTGCATGCGTCGACAAACGCGCTGAAGATCGCCAGCGACAGATTTTCGTGGCTTGCATCAACAGTATCGTCCAGTACCAACGGCACGTTAGGTTTCTCAGACAGCGAGCAGAACCATGTGCCGTCTTCGTAGACGAGGCGACGCAGATTCCATCCCGGCAGCTCTAGCCCGATCAGCGCAATCGCCAAATCCGTCCAGGCGGACATCTTCGCCAGCTGGTCGAACTTGACGGCGGTGGCGCGCGACTTACTAAGCGATGGGATTCGCGTGCATGCGGAGAGAATCTCGGCCACGAGGTCGGGTGTGGGCGCTTCCGCAAGCCGGAGCTTGTCCGCCAAGCGAACGAGTTGGCTTTCATGTTTTGGTATGAGGAGCATGACACCACCTCACGGAACACATCCGTAAGATGGTCAAAAGGCCATAAAAAAACGAGACAGGAGGAAGGCCGATAGCATATGGATTTCATAAGAATTGGAGTACGTTTTCATAAAGGCCAATGCTCAGCCGTTTCGGCAGTCCGTTCCATCCGCTCTCTCGTCCTCGCTGCGCTTCGTGCATTCTTGTTGCGTGATCGACCGCCGCGCAGCTACGGCCGCCCGAAAGGCCCGTTGCAATCGAGGATGCTCAATTCGTTCGATGTGCCTCTGTAGAATACGTTGTGACCGGTCACTGGCTTCGAGCAAAGCCTCGCAAACTTCATGACTGGTCTTGACGAAAAATCGAGGCCCCGCGGGTTCCCATGGCGTCCACAGCGTATCCAGCATTTGCGCCATCGAATGCGCGGCGGAACGGTCTGAGGGCTCGTGAGTGATGGCAAAGCGAAGCAGCAACAGCAACCACTCCCGCACCCGTGAATCTTCCCTGTCACCGGTATTGAATGGAGCGATCATCGTCTGCTTGGTCGGTCGGGAGCTCAGTCCTCTTACGGTCCACAGATGGACCGAGGGGGCATAAGAATTCGAGTCGGTTTTCACGGCTTTAGGATAGGGATTTCATAAATGCGCATGCACGATCGCGGATGGCGTGTCACGAATTCCATAGTTGCAACAACAACTTGTATTAAAGCACCGTGTTCTTCTGGGCTTTACGTCGAGCGTTTGCGCCAGCGTCGCCACCCGGATCGCATCGCGCTGCATCTATATGGAATTCCTATAACGTCGTGGTTCGCTCCACCTCGAAAACATATGCGGCAAGTGGCAAGTAATGCCCGCTGAATTGCGCGGACACTCTGCGGATCGTTGATTTGCGTCAAGACGACACTTCCGCTCGAGTGATCTGGTTCAATCGGCACGGCCATTAGTCGCCAGGAGCAACCAATGCTGGACATTCTATTGCTCGCGCTTGGGCTCGGATTTTTCGTTGTCTCGGTCGGTTACGCCTACGCCTGCGACCGGCTCTGAGGAGGCAATCATGATCTTCGACTATTCGCTCGCGAGCCTCGTCGTCGTGGGGCTCATGATCTACCTCGTCTACGCCTTGCTGCATCCCGAACGGCTTTGAGGGCTCACGTCCATGACTGTCATCGGCTGGATACAAATTATCCTTTATTGCGCAATCATCGTCGCAATCACCCCGCTGCTTGGCGCTTACATGACGCGCGTGTTCAACGGCGAGCGCACATTCCTGTCGCCGATGCTGCGTCCGGTCGAAAGGGCACTGTATTCGATCGGCGGCATCGACGAGAAGCATGAGCAGCATTGGCTCTCCTACACGGTCGGCATGCTGTTCTTTCACGTTGGCGGCTTCCTCATTCTTTACGCACTGATGCGCTTCCAGGCCGCACTGCCTTTTAATCCGGCCGAGCAATCGGCGGTGGCGCCCGACCTCGCTTTCAATACGGCGGTCAGCTTCATCACCAACACCAACTGGCAGAACTACGGTGGTGAGGGCACGATGTCGTACCTCACGCAGATGCTCGGCCTGACGCACCAGAACTATCTGTCGGCGGCGACCGGCATCGTGCTGGCGGTGGCTCTGATCCGCGGTTTTGCCCGCGCCTCGATGCGCAGTATCGGCAGCTTCTGGGTCGATATCACCCGCTGCACGCTCTACATCCTGATGCCGATCTGCATCGTGGCTGCACTGTTCCTGGTCTGGCAAGGCATGCCGCAGACGCTCGGCCCCTATGTCGAGGCAACGACGCTGGAAGGCGCCAAGCAGACCATCGCGGTCGGCCCGGTTGCTTCGCAGATCGCGATCAAGATGCTCGGCACCAACGGCGGCGGCTTCTTCAACGCCAACGCGGCGCATCCCTTCGAAAATCCGACTGCGCTGTCGAACTTCCTCCAGATCATCTTGATTTTCGCAATCGGAGCGTCGCTGACCAACGTGTTCGGCCGCATGGTCGGCAATCAGCGCCAGGGCTGGGCGATCCTGGCTGTGATGGGTGTGCTGTTCGTTGCCGGCGTCTTCGTCTGTTATTGGGCGGAGGCCCATGGCAACGACATCCTGAATGCGATGGGCCTCGCCGGCGGCAACATGGAGGGTAAGGAGGTTCGCTTCGGCATCGTTTCGTCCGCCTTGTTCGCCGTGATCACGACTGCCGCCTCCTGCGGCGCGGTGAATTCCATGCACGACTCGTTTACCGCGCTCGGCGGTATGATCCCGTTGGTCAACATCCAGCTCGGCGAGGTCATTGTCGGCGGCGTTGGCGCGGGCATGTACGGCATGCTGCTATTTGTGATCCTGGCTATCTTCGTTGCCGGGCTGATGGTGGGCCGCACGCCGGAATACGTCGGCAAGAAGATCGAGGCGAAAGAGGTCAAGATGGCGATGCTCGCCATCCTGATCCTGCCGCTGATGATTCTCGGCTGGACCGCTGTGGCCGCGGTCAATCCGGATGGCGTCTCGCAACTCGCCAACCCGGGCCCGCATGGCTTTTCGGAGATGCTCTATCTGTACACATCAAGCACCGGCAACAACGGCTCGGCGTTTGCCGGCATTACCGGTAATACGCTCTTCTATAATACCACCGGCGCCGTCGCGATGTTCGTGGGCCGCTTCCTGATGATCGTCCCGGCGATGGCGATCGCCGGCTCGCTGGTGACCAAGAAGACGGTTCCAGCTTCGGCCGGCACCTTCCCGACCACCGGCACGCTGTTCGTTGGCCTTGTCGCGGGCGTCATCCTGATCGTCGGCGGACTGACCTTCTTCCCGGCGCTCGCGCTTGGTCCCATCGTCGAGCATTTCGCGCAGATCGCCGGCACCACGTTCTCATCGAATTGATCCGGAGTTTCTTCCATGGAAACCTCTCGTATCCGCAAGCGCATGCCGGTTTCGGCGCTGGTCGATCCCAAGATCGTCATGCCGGCCATTGGCTCAGCGTTTGCCAAGCTCAATCCGCGCACGCTTATGAAGAATCCAGTGATGTTCGTGCTGGAGGTCGTTACCGCCCTGGCCACGGTTATCCTGGTCCGCGATCTGGTGATAGGCGGCGAGACTCTGGCATTTGAATTCCAGATCGTGGTCTGGCTGTGGTTCACCGTGCTGTTTGCCAACTTCGCCGAGGCGATCGCCGAAGGGCGCGGCAAGGCGCAGGCCGATGCATTGCGCCGCCAACGCACCGAGACCCAGGCGAAACTGCTCAGCGGTCAAGGCAAGAACCATAAGCTGGTGCCCAGCACCGGCCTCAAGGTTGGTGACATTGTCTTGGTCGAGGCCGGTGACATCATTCCGTCCGACGGCGAGGTGATTGAAGGAATTGCTTCCGTCAACGAAGCGGCGATCACCGGTGAATCGGCGCCCGTGATCCGGGAGTTGGGCGGCGACCGTTCGGCAGTGACCGGCGGCACCCAGGTGCTGTCGGATTGGATTCGTGTTCGCATCACGGCAGCACCCGGCTCGACATTCCTCGACCGCATGATCCGGCTGGTCGAAGGCGCTGAGCGCCAGAAGACGCCGAACGAGATCGCGCTGGACATCCTGCTCATCGGCCTGACCATCATCTTCGTGTTCGCAACTGTAACGATCCCGAGCTATGTGGCCTATGCGGGCGGGACCGTTTCCGTCATCATTCTGGTGGCGTTATTTGTCACGTTGATCCCGACCACGATCGGCGCATTGTTGTCGGCGATCGGCATTGCCGGCATGGACCGGCTTGTTCGGTTCAATGTACTGGCGATGTCAGGGCGAGCCGTTGAGGCGTCCGGCGACGTCGATACCCTTCTGCTCGACAAGACTGGCACCATCACGCTGGGCAACCGGCAGGCGACCGAATTCAAGCCGGTTCGCGGCGTCACCGAGCAGGAACTGGCCGATGCGGCGCAGCTCGCCTCGCTCTCCGACGAGACTCCGGAGGGCCGTTCCATCGTGGTGCTTGCGAAGCAGAAGTATGGCATCCGCGAGCGCGCGCTCGCTGATTTCCACGGCAACTTTATTCCGTTCACGGCGCAAAGCCGCATGAGCGGCGTAGAAGTGGGTAATTCGTGGGCCCGCAAGGGCGCGGTGGAGGCGGTTCTGAATTTCCTCAGTCCGTCGCCGGTATCCGTCGGGTCGAGCGCGGTCCGGATCCAATCGGCGGTGAGCTCGGATGTTGCGCGAGAAGTCAATGCGATCGCCGAGACCATCTCGAAGGCCGGCGGCACTCCGCTGGCCGTTGCCAAAGACGGACGGCTGCTGGGCGTCATTCACCTGAAGGATATCGTCAAAGGCGGCATCCGCGAGCGCTTTGCAGAGCTCCGCCGCATGGGCATCCGTACCATCATGATCACTGGCGACAACCCGATGACAGCCGCTGCAATCGCCGCGGAAGCGGGCGTTGACGACTTCCTGGCGCAGGCCACACCCGAGGACAAGCTTCGCCTGATCCGTGACGAACAAGCCAAGGGCAAGCTCGTGGCGATGTGCGGCGACGGCACCAATGATGCGCCAGCGCTCGCTCAGGCGGACGTCGGCGTCGCCATGAACACCGGTACTCAGGCAGCGCGCGAGGCCGGCAACATGGTCGACCTCGATTCCAATCCGACCAAGCTCATTGAGATCGTCGAGATCGGTAAGCAGCTGCTGATGACCCGTGGTTCGCTCACCACGTTTTCGATCGCCAACGACGTGGCGAAATACTTCGCCATTATCCCGGCGATGTTCGTGGCCTTCTATCCGCAGCTGCAGAGCCTGAACATCATGAATCTGACCAGTCCGCGAAGCGCGATCCTGTCGGCAATCATCTTCAATGCGCTGATCATCGTCGCGCTTATTCCGCTGGCGCTGAAGGGCGTCCGCTATCGCCCGATTGGTGCGGCTGCGCTCCTTCGCCGCAATCTGTGGATCTATGGCGTCGGCGGCGTGATCATTCCGTTTATCGGGATCAAGGCCATCGACATGGTTGTCACGGCCCTGCATCTCGCCTGAGGAGAAGAATTATGTTGAAGGAAATCCGCCCGGCAATTGTTTTCATCATCGCGCTCACCGTCATCACCGGCCTGCTATATCCGCTGGTGATGACCGGTATCGCCGGGGTGATCTTTCCGCGCCAGGCACAGGGCAGCCTGATCGAGAAGGACGGCAAGGTTGTCGGCTCCGAGCTGATCGGCCAGGCGTTCGCGGACGACAAGTATTTCCATGGTCGGCCGTCTGCAACCAACGCGCCCGACCCCAAGGATCCGAGCAAGACCGTCGATGCGCCTTACAACGCCTCGAACTCGATGGGCTCGAACCTCGGCCCGACCAACAAGGCGCTGATCGACCGCGTCAAAGGCGAGATGGACAAGCTCAAGGAGGAGAATTCGTCGGCAACCGTGCCAATCGATCTGGTGACGACTTCGGGCAGCGGGCTCGACCCGCACATTTCCCCAGAGGCGGCGCTATTCCAGGTGCCGCGTGTCGCAAAGGCGCGCAACATGGCGGAGGATCGTATTCGCCAACTCGTGCAGGACCGCATCGAGGGACGTACTCTCAGCCTTCTTGGCGAGCCGCGCGTGAACGTCCTGCTCCTCAATCTGGCGCTCGACGAGGCCAAATAGGATGGCAGAGCTCGGGGTAACCTGAGGCATTCGGTCACCGATGGCAGATCAGCGGAGCGACATTGAATATCGACCTTCGCCAGAAGCCCTGCTCGAGGCGGCGCGAAAGGAAGATAGCCGCGTCGGCAAGCTTAGAATCTTCGTGGGCGCGGCGCCCGGCGTCGGCAAAACCTACGAGATGCTTCAACAAGCCCACGCTCGGCAAAAAGACGGCTACGTCGTCGTCGTCGGAGTCGTCGAAACTCATGGGCGCAAAGAAACCGAAGCGCTGCTCGAAGGACTGGAGGTCATTCCTCGTCGCCGGCTCGAGTACAAGGGGCAGTGGCTGGAGGAGATGGACCTCGATGCCATCATCGTCCGGCGCCCCCAGATCGTTCTGGTCGATGAGCTCGCCCATACCAATGCCGAGGGCAGCCGTCATCCCAAGCGGTATCTTGATATCGAAGAGCTGCTGGGCCGCGGCATCGACGTCTACACCACAGTCAACATCCAGCATATTGACAGCTTGAATGATGTCGTTTCGCAGATCACCCATGTCCGGGTGCGTGAAACCGTGCCTGATGCCGTGTTCGATCGCGCCGATGCGGTCGAACTGGTTGATCTGACGCCTGACGATCTGATCCAGCGCCTCAAGGAGGGAAAAGTCTACGTTCCGAAGCAGGCGGAACGCGCGCTGACCAATTTCTTTTCGCCGGCCAACCTGACCGCGCTGCGCGAACTCGCGTTGCGGCGCACTGCGGAGCGTGTCGATGAGCAGTTGCTTACGCAAATGCAGGCGCGAGCGATCCCTGGTCCGTGGGCAGCAGGCGAGCGCGTTCTGGTCTGCGTCAGCGAAGATCCGCGCGCGGCAGGAACTCGTGCGCTATGCCAAACGACTGTCGGACCGCCTGCATGCGCCCTGGATTGCGCTGTACGTCGAGGGACGGCGCAGCCTGCAACTTGGCGAAGAAGAGCGCGATCGGATTGCCGATACTCTCCGTCTCGCAGAGTCTCTCGGTGGGGAAGCGATCACGATCCCCGAGGTGAACGGCCGCATCGCCGACAGTGTCATCGGTTACTCGCGATCCAACAATGTCACGCAGATCATCATCGGGAAATCGACCCGATCACGGTGGTTCGAAATCATGCACGGCTCCGTCGTGCATGAGCTCGTGCGAAAATCGGGCAATATCAGCGTACACGTCATCGCAGGCGATGCGATTGCCGGCGATCCCGTCCCGAAGAAGACCGTAAGAGCCGCCGAAGGAACGGAGCCGCTCGACCTGCGGCCGTATTTGGTGTCGCTTGTCGCGATCGCCGTGGCACTCGGCGTTGGTATTGTAATTCAACCATGGTTCGGCATCGAGAATGTCGATCTCGTATTTCTCACGGCCGTGGTTGGCGTCGCGGTACGCTACGGCTTGCTGGCGTCGCTGTTCGCCAGCATCGTGGCGTCGCTTTGCTATAATTTCTTCTTTCTGCCCCAGATCTATACGTTCACGATTACGGATCCGACCAACGTCGCCGCGTTTGTTTTCTTCATCATCATGGCGGTCATCGTTTCCAACGTGGCCGCGCGGGTGCGCAGACAAGCCGCTATGGCGATGACGCGCGCGCGTACCACTGAATCGCTTTATGCCTTCAGCCGGAAACTAGCCGGTACCGGCACGCTTGATGACGTGCTTTGGGCCACTGCCTACCAGACCGCGTTGATGCTCAACGTCCGCGTGGTCCTGCTACTGCCTGAGAATGGCACCGTCGCAGTGAAGTCGGGATATCCCCCGGAGGACACGCTCGACGCAGCCGATTTGGCGGCTGCGACGTGGTCGTGGGAGAACGACAGGCCTGCAGGACGTGGCTCCGATACGCTGCCGGGTGCGAAACGCCTCTTCCTCCCGATGCATACCGGCCGCGGTCTGATCGGGATTGTCGGTATCGACGCTGACAAGCCTGGGCCGTTGCTGACACCGGATCAGCGACGCTTGCTCGATGCTCTGATGGATCAAGCTGCCCTGGCCGTCGAGCGCGTTCGTCTGGTCGAAGATTTGGACCGGGCCAAACGAACGGCTGAGAGGGATCGCTTGCGGAATGCGCTCCTCACCTCGATTTCGCACGACCTGAAGACACCGCTCGCTTCGGTGCTCGGAGCCGCCGGCACGCTCCGCAGCCTCTCCGGTTCGCTGGTCGAGAGTGAGAAGGCCGATCTGATCGCTACGATCATCGATGAAGCCGAGAGACTTAATCGTTTCATTGCGAACCTGCTCGACATGACCAAACTAGAATCGGGAGCCATCATGCCAAACGCTGCACTGTACGATCTGGGCGAGATCGTCGGCAGCGTCTTGCGGCGGGCCGGCAAAATCCTTGCGCAGCATCGGGTCGAGGTTGATCTCGCCAAGGACTTGCCGATGGTTTCGATCGATCCGGTACTCTTCGAACAGGTCCTATTCAACGTGTTGGACAATGCAGCCAAATACGCGCCGGCTGGAACCACAATACGCCTCGACAGCTGGCGAAATCACGCTGCTGTTGGCCTGTACATATTGGATGAAGGAGACGGCATTCCGCCCGAAGACCTGGAACATATCTTCGACAAGTTCTACCGGGCCCGAAAGGGCGATCATGTGCGAGCCGGGACGGGACTGGGCCTCGCGATTTCCCGCGGCTTCGTCGAGGCAATGAACGGCACCATCGTCGCGGCAAATCGGATTGATAGGACGGGAGCGATATTCACGATTACGCTGCCGGTACCGACGGGCACCCGGCAGTTGGACACCGCCGCATGACCGCGACTCCGCTGAAAATATTAGTGATCGACGATGAACCGCCAATTCGAAAACTGCTGCGAATGGGGTTGACGACGCAGGGCTATCAAATTCTTGAGGCTCCCAGCGGCAAGGTCGCGCTTGAGCTGCTGACCCAAAAGCCGGACTTGATAATTCTTGACCTAGGCTTGCCGGATTTTCAGGGGCATGAACTGTTGAGAATGATCCGGTCAAGAAACGAGAGCGTTCCAGTGGTCGTACTGTCCAGCCGTGGTGACGAGGCTGGAAAGGTCCAGGCACTCGATCTCGGCGCCGACGATTACGTTACCAAACCCTTCGGGATGGACGAACTTCTTGCAAGAATGCGTGCTGCGCTTCGCCATCAGCTTCAAACACACGGCGAGCGTCCGATCTTTCGCACCGGTGATCTTTCCGTCGACCTGGTGCGACGCATCGTCAAAGTGCGCGACAAAGAGGTCAAGCTGTCCCCAAAAGAATATGATTTGCTGCGAGTGCTCGTTCAGCACGCCGGTAAGGTGCTGACACACAAGTTCCTTCTTGGAGAACTGTGGGATGATTTGACCGATGCTCAGTATCTGCGTGTCTATGTTCGGCAGTTGCGGCAGAAGATCGAAGTCGATCCCGAACGACCACAACATGTTTTGACGGAAACGGGTATCGGCTACCGGTTGCGACTGCCAGACGGAAATTGATCGAAGTGCCATCTTGGAGCATCGATGAACGTCAAGGAATTTCTATCGCCCGCTGACGTGCTGGTTGACTTTGCGGCGGCCGGAAAAAGTCTTCTGCTACAAAAGCTGGCTCAGCGCGCCTCTGACGCACTACGTGTGCCTACAGAATCGATTCTGAGACCGCTTTTGAAGCGCGAAGAGTTGGGTTCAACTGGCACCGGCGGGGGAATTGCGATCCCACACGCTCGAATATCAGCTCTCGATAAGTCTTTTGGACTTTTGGTTCGCCTGAAACGGCCGATCGATTTCGACGCGATTGACGACCAACCCGTCGATCTGGTGTTCCTTCTTCTTCTTCCTGTCACGTCAAGTAAGCTAGACCTCGATGCACTTGCGTCTGTCGCCAGAATCCTGAGGAACCCGAACTCCGTAAAGAATCTGCGCCGTGCTCGTGACAGTTCGGACTTGTTTCGCGCGATGGTCGCACTCGCATAGATGACGCATGGCAACAGCGTTCGACTTGATCCTGGTAGCCCTCCTCGGCCTGGTCACGACTTCCTCATCTCTCGTAGGGGTCGCTATCGGCCTTTATGTTCGGTTTCCCCGGGGCGTCCTTGCCGCAATCCTTGCTTTTGCTGCTGGTGCCTTAATCAGTGCGCTCGCTATTGAGCTTGCCTACCAAAGTGCGCGCCAACTTCATCATCATGGGTTCGACGTGCGATCCGCCTGGGTTTTTGTGGGTGGTGGCTTCGCGTTGGGGGCCGTCGCGTATTACTCGGCGACGCTCTTTCTCGAAGCGAAGGGCGCTGCAATCCGCTTTCCGACGCGATTTAAGGAGTATGCGCTTCTTCGCAAGCGGCGGGAGTCAAAAGAGCTTATCGAATTGCTGTCGAAATGCGATCTCCTGAGACATCTGCCGCCGGACGGGATCGAAGCTATATTGTCAAGCATACACACGCGACGGTTTGATGCC
Organism: uncultured Alphaproteobacteria bacterium; assembly: GCA_963821555.1. Taxonomy (GTDB): domain Bacteria; phylum Pseudomonadota; class Alphaproteobacteria; order Rhizobiales; family Xanthobacteraceae; genus Z2-YC6860. The sequence continues at coordinate 103,542 of CAWGEM010000004.1, forward strand.
GGCAAGATTGTGTTCCGGGCGGGCGATGCAGGCAACGCGCTATACATTATTGCGAGCGGAAGCGTCGAAGTGCTGACTGCCGAGAATGATTTGACCCCGGCCTCGCAGCCGATTGCCATCCTTGAAGAGGGTCACGCCTTCGGCGAAATGGCTTTGCTTACCGGCGGTCCTCGGACCGCTACCATCCGTGTGGTCACCGCAGCGAAATTGCTAGAGATCGAAAAGGCCGATTTTGAGCGACTCGTTAAACGGGATCGCCAATTTGCCAATGCCGTTCGGCAGCTCAGTCACGACCGTGCCATCAGCAATCTGAGCGCCGGGGGCCCCAATTCTTCGACCTGGGCCAGGATCGCGAGCAGCAATATTCAGTACTTAAGTCGTGACGAGGCAGCCAGCCTTCTTGTCAAGACAGGCCACGGCGCCGGTCTTGCTATTGTGCTCGGCAACATCCTCGACACGATTCCTGGTTGTCTTGTGATTGGGGCGAAATTCAACGGAATCGAAAGCCTTTCCCTAACCCTGATGATGGGAATGTTCTTGGGAGGAATTCCGGAAGCAGCGGCCAGTGCTGCGCTGCTGAGCAGGGCGGACTATTCGGCCCGAGCCATCTTTGGAGTCTGGTCAACAGTCCTCGTGGCCGGCATCTTTGCAGCTATCGCCGGCAAAATCTTGATTGGCAGTTCTGAATCTCTGACGGCAATCTTCTCTCAGGCCGTTGCCGGTGGCGCTGTCTTGGCGCTCGTTGCTCATGCCATGATTCCGGAGGCCATCCATGAGGGCGGCTCTGTCGTCGTTTTGCCGACCGTATTAGGCTTTCTGGTCGCACTCTACTTCGCGCTTTTTGAAGCCCTCGGTTGACCTCGAGCTTGCTTTGGGACGACAACGCCGCGCTCAAGCAAAATAGCGCAGATTTGGTTGTGTATACTGAAACGTCGTGCGTATTGATCTTGCGAGGGAAACGCATGACCATCCTGGTCGATGGTCGCGCTGCTGTCTCTGTTTCTCACCCTGCTGATCTCGCCGCTCAAAGCAGCCAGCCGGTTCGAAAGCTGGGCCGGCAACGTGGTCGGCGAGCCACGTGGACCTGGGATAGAGACTTTCGCGATGCGGGTGATGTAGAAAAAGGATATAAAAATGTATTCTGTTTCAACCGAACCGAAATTAGACTAAAATCCACCCTGGTCCTGTAATTGAGGTTGCCGAGAACCTCCAGTCATGGTCGATGGCGTCCATGGGATGCGCGCCCCGCTGGGTCGGTCAAAGCAGTCACCTGGTTGAAAACAGAGATCAGCATGACAAAGCCCATTCCCGACAAGGCTGAAGTCGCCATCGAATACCCTGATAAGCTTTACATTGGGACGTTTGAGCGATCATCTCGCTTTGACGCCCATCTTGATCAGACTGGCATATCGCTCACCTTGGAGCGAAAGGGCGACGCCAGCACTCAGAAGTCAGTACATATCCACGTGCATTACGGTCTCTTCGCAGAAATCTTGCACGAACTAGCTCGTACGGCCGCCGGAATTCCTGCTCATGACGAGGACCACAGGGCCTCTATCGCCGAAGCCACGGCTGCGCTTCACGAGGCTCTCGTAGCAGCGCCCACGAGAGCCGAATAGTGATATCCGGCGAGTGCGTCGCGCGGTCACCAACGATCACGCCAGCGCCAGAAACGGCCACGATGGCGTCGGCCTGTCGTTGAGTTGACCGCTGCTTTCTGGTCGTCTGTCAGCGTTGCATAGAGCGCCTCTAGCGCAGGCCGCACCGTCTTAACAGCTTGTAGCATAGCATCCATGCGCTTTCTCGTCACTCAAGACCGAACGGACAGCGCGTAAAGTGTTCCGAACTAGAGATGAGGCCAGATCTGACGTGTTTGACTACATTGAGCACTACTACTTCCTCATGCAATTCAGCGATCGGCCAAGGACGTTGGCGCGGAATTAGCCGATAGAGTGCTGCGCTCTTTGGATGCATGAAAAGGCGTTCAAGATGACACACTTGTACCCAGCCGCGGTAACGATCGCTGCCTTGATCCTGTTGACCTTCAGTGCTGACCCCGTTGGAGCGGTCGACGATTCGCCCAGCATCCAGGCGCCGCATTATGGCGCCTGGGGTTACGACTTCACAGGCCAGGACCCGACAGTGAAGCCGGGAACAGATTTCTTTCTCTACGCAAACGGAAGCTGGCTGAAGCGCACCGAGATCCCTGAAGATCGCGTCTCGTTTGGCATATTCGATCAATTGAACGACCTCTCGGAGAGGATGACCCGCAAACTGATTGAGGACGCCGCGACCGGCCGCTCCGATGACCCTGACGCCGCCAAGATCGGCGCCGCCTATCGTGCCTTCATGGATGAAACGCGGGCGGAAGAATTGGACGCCAAGCCGCTCGCGCCCGATCTCGCTGCGATCCGCGCCCAGAAGACCAAGGGCGATGTTGCTACTCTGATGGGTGAGCCAGGGTTCCAGAGAAGTGTTTTCGACGTTTCAATCCAAGCCGATCTCAAGGCGTCGGACCGATATACTGTTTACCTGGGAAACGGCGGGATGGGCTTGCCCGACCGAGATTACTATCTGACCGATCAGTTGGCCGATAAGAAGGACAAATACCAGCGCTATATCGCTCTTATCCTCGGCATGATCGGGTGGGGCGAGCCGGAAGGTAATGCCAACGCCATTGTCGCCTTCGAGACCAGTCTTGCCGAAGCCAGTTGGACCAATACCGAAACTCGCGATCCCAATTCGATTTACAACCCGATGACAATGGCGGAACTCGCCGCTTACGCGCCGGGCTTCGACTTCCGCAGGCTCTTGAACAGTGGTGGTCTCGCCTCGACCGACCGAGTGATCGTCACCACCAACACGGCGTTCCCCAAGGTCGCCAAGATCTTCGATATCACGCCGCTCGATACACTAAAGGCATGGCAGGCATTCCACCTCACAAATAGTGCGGCAGAGTATCTCTCCAAACGCTTCGCCGACGCCAGGTTTGGCCTTTACGGCAAGACACTCAGCGGCCAGCCTGAGAACAGGCCACGCTGGAAGCGAGCTGTCGGCTTCGTCAACGGTTCGCTCGGCGAGTCCGTCGGGCGTATGTACGTCGCAAAATACTTCCCGCCGGAATCCCAGGCCAAAATGGATGCTCTGGTGAAGGAGGTGATTGCGGCCATGCACAGGCGGATCGATCGCCTCGACTGGATGAGCCCGGCCACCAAGGCCAAGGCGCAGGAAAAGCTCTCGAAGTTGACTACGAAGATCGGCTATCCGGTGAAGTGGCGCGACTACGGCCCGCTCACCATGAGCGCGGACGATCTCTACGGCAATGCCAAACGGACTGCGGTCTATGACTGGAACTATCGCGTGGCGCAGCTAAATCAGCCGGTCGACAGACAGGAATGGGGCATGACCCCGCAGACCGTAAACGCCTATTACGATCCCTCGAACAACGAGATCGTCTTCCCCGCAGCCTTCCTGCAGCCGCCGTTTTTCGACCCCACGGCCGACATGGCGGTCAACTATGGCGGCATCGGCGCCGTCATCGGTCACGAGATGACCCACGGCTTCGACGATCAGGGACGCAAGTACGACGGCAACGGCACTCTGACGGATTGGTGGGCCGCCGAGGACGTCACCGAGTACAAGTCTCAGGCCGCTCGTCTGGCGGCCCAGTTCGACAAGTTCGAGCCGGTGAAGGGCTATTTTGTCGACGGCCAGCTGACCATGGGAGAAAACATTGCCGATCTCGGGGGGCTGCTGGTGGCGCTCGATGGGTATCATGCCGCACTTCAAGGCAAGGAACCGCCGGTCCTGGACGGCCTGACCGGCGACCAGCGTTTCTTTCTGGCGCATGCTCAGAGCTGGCGGGCGAAAACTCGCGATGAGGCGACGATCCAGCAACTCAAGACCGACGAGCATGCCCCGGAACAATTCCGCGTTAATGGGCCGCTGCGAAACATTGAGGACTGGTATGCCGCCTTCAAGATTGGCCCTGACGATCCGATGTACATCGCGCCGGAGAACCGGGTGCGTATGTGAATGGCGAGCCACCAATCGTGCGGCGGAGAAGTCCTAACGCTGCAAGAGCCGATCCGGGGCGACGCGGGCGCGCCGCCATTCGGCATACTAATAGCATAAGGAGCTGGCCGAGATTTCTTTGCTCGATAAAGACACCCAAAATGCCACATTCCATGGGGCAAAAGCGATTTGCACAGGGCTCGCAGGTGTTCTGGGAGAACTGGCGCGTATTTGCGAACTATTGGAAACCTGTAATCCCCCAGGTCCTAAAGGCGAAAAGCGACCAACAGACTAATAGGCAACGCGGTCCACGTCATGCGAACTCGGCGCTCCCTCCGGCGGAGGGTGTGCAGCACGTGGAGGAAGGTGGATGCAACGTCCGTCTTCACCTGCTGCGTTGTCGAGCCGGCTATTGGGGCGGGTGTGGCCCCGATTCACAAGCACCGCTTTCGCTCTTTGGCGCATTGATTTTCTTCAAGAATGGTCGAAACTTGCAGGCTCCATCGATTTCCACACTCAACCGCTCGCTCCTCAATGACGGCACCAGACGGAAACGCTTCCACACGGTCCACGCCCGCCCTCGAAGTTCGAGTGCGGCACATCCGGCGTCGCGATCTCAACCGCACGTGGGAATTTTTGAAACTTGTCTTTCGGGAGGTCAATCGGAGGACTGTGGAGTATCAACGACCACGTTCTAAACGTCGCTTCTTCGAAATCTACGATGAGGACGGGACCGAACAGCTTCTTTTCGTTACGAATAAAACCAAGCCGGAGAAAATCGTCGGTTACGCAGAATGCGCCTACGAGATCTCTGGAAGCGATAACTGGCTCAATGAGCGCTTCTTCCGCAGCCACGAGATGCGCCCGCTCTTCGTTGAGGAGCTGGCTGTTCATCCCGATTTACAGGGGTGCGGCGTTGGCTCGTTCATATTGGATCAGGTCGAGCACTTGGCCAAGTTGAGGGGCTGCACTCACATCGTCTTAGAGGTGGCCGAGAACAATCCCAGAGCGATGAAGTTCTATCGAGATCGCGACTTCGAAAAGCTTGACGCTGCGGTGTTCCTCGCGAAAAAGATTTCGAGCGTTCCCGAGCTTCTACCCGCTCGCGCCCTCAAGCCCGTCCGTAAAGTCGATCACGCAACGAGCGTACCCGGCTCTGCCCCGCGACCCCCGCGCCGTAAAGCAACTGCTGCGACCCGCAAGACCGATCCGGACAAGTAAACGCCGGACAAGCATTGAGCGCTTGTGGCTCACGCACGAATAGAACTGGTGTACACTCGGTTGGCTTACCGCGGCCGCAACCGCCGCCCTGGACGGCATGTTGTTGGTCAGGAGTTGAACCATGGCCGGTGTCGAATTGAAGCTGCGACAGGACATCACACCGATGCCGGATGCCGATCCGCTTTTGGGCTCGGTACCATCGGAGGCTTCGGCTGTGACGCGCTACCTTGCTTCGGTCTTAATGACCGCCGTCGCATCGGTCGTGGCTGTCGGTGTCGACAGCGGGGTGACGATCCCGAACCTCTCCCTAGTATTTGTGGTGCCAGTGATCATCGCGGGCGTTGCCTTCGGCTTGGGGCCCTCCGTCTGCTCGGCCGTACTTGGTGCTCTCGCCTACAATTTCTTCCTGACTGATCCTCGCTACTCATTCGCCGTCAACGCCCCGGCCGATATCTGGGCGATCGGACTGCTTTTTCTCGTCGGACTTATAGTGAGTGGCGTTGCCTTCACCTCCCAACGGAGAGCGACCGAGGCGGCGCTCTTGAGAAGGCAGGCGACGGTGCTGCAAGGCTACAGCCGCGATGTCGTGGTGGCCGACGATGCGAAAACGATCGTCTCAATCACTTCCCAAGCTCTTGCAGCACTCTTCCAAGTTCCCGTCGTCGTGATGATCGTTACGCAGGGCGAAGTGGTTTCCGTCAACAGAGTCGGCGACATAGAGCCTCAGGAGGCCGATTTCGAGGCGGCGCGATCGTCGTTGACGATGGGAACTGTCGTGCGCGCCGGAATCTACCCGGCTTTGGCCTCGCGATTTGACTTTTGGCCTGTGGCAACGGCGGTGAACCAGTCTGCCGTCATCGGACTCGCATTCGACCCAGACGAACGTCCTTCAGCGCCCGATACGTTAGTCGACATCGTTGGGTGTGTTTTAGCGCTAGCGCTTGACCATCATTTCCGGGTTAGCGGCGATGCTAGGCCCGCAACTTGAACCCGCGGGAGCGCCCCCAAGGCCCATCCGGCTGCGTTACGGAGTACCGGCCCAGTCCGATCAACGATTTTCCGAAAGTCAGACTTGATGTGCGAGTGAGATGCCAATTTTCTCTGCATCGAATTTCGTTGTGTTTTCAACGGTCGAGTTGGACCCCAGTCGCACTCCCATGTGGGCTTCGGACACTCCAACTTCAGGAGATGGGGTAATCGGGTTGTTCGGGCCACCGTGCTGGTGGCCACGTGAGCTGTCCTCCAAGCTTGCGACGCGGATCAATGATCCGAGAACAAGTGAAGATATGGAGGACAGCATGAAGTATTACGTCGGCTTGGATGTCTCGCTGAGGCAAACGTCGGTCTGCATCGTTGACGAGGCGCGCACTGTAGTGAAGGAGGGCAAAGTCGCCTCCGACGCCGAAGCGATCGCGGTGTGGCTGCAGAAGCAGGAACTGCAATTTGAACTGGTCGGGCTCGAGACCGGCTCGTTGTCACCGGCAATCCATCATGGCTTGGCAGAGGCCGGTCTGCCAGTGGTGTGTTTGGATGCCCGGCACCTCAAGGCAGCGACGAGCGCGATGCCGGTGAAGACCGACCGGATCGATGCTCGCAATATCGCGTGGGCTCTTCACGCGGGTTGGTATCGTGCTGTCCACGTCAAGAGCCAGGCGACGCACAGATTGCGAGCTTTGCTGCGCAGTCGCGCTATGCTGGTGAATTCGCGGGTAGACCTGGACAATCATTTGCGCGGAATATTGAAGGCGTTCGGTCTCAAGGTGGGCAAGGCAAAACCCAATCAATTTGAAGAACGCGTGCTCGAGTTGGTCGAGAACGACGCTATTCTCAAGCAAGTCGTCGGCGCCATTCTGGGGGTTCGCTCCGAGCTGATGCGACGTCTCGATGGCTTGCACCGCATGGTTTTGGCAGTTGTTCGGGCCGACCAAGTCTGTCGTCGTCTAATGACCGTGCCCGGTGTGGGCCCGTTGACGGCGCTGGCCTTTCGGACAGCGGTAGAGGACCCGACGCGCTTTACCAACGCATCGCTGGTCGGAGCGTATTTCGGTCTGACGCCGCGGAAATATGCGTCAGGTGAAACAGATCGCACCGGCAGCATCAGCAAATGCGGGGACAAAATGACCCGCTCGCTGCTGTGCGAAGCCGCAAACGCCCTGATGACACGCGTTCAGCGCTGGAGCTGGCTCAAGCACTGGGGCGTAGAGATTGCTAGAAGGCGGGGGCAAATGCGCGCGAAGATCGCTGTTGCACGCCGGCTGGCGGTGATTATGCATCGAATGTGGATCGATGGCACGACGTTCCGATGGACCAAAGACGTCCCAGCGGAAATGTCTGTCGCTTAACGGCTAAACCGGGGAGAAGATTCAATATACTAGGCTTCCGTTTCGGCGGATACGTCCGGCAGGACGTAGGGGTCTGGTGACATCGTCCAACGGTCTGCCGCTGCCGCCATGGTTGGTGACAAGCACGCTTTCTTAGAGATTGATGCACCGGTTCCCGCTTCTGACCCCACCTTGCGGCGGCCTCGGCGCCGACCGCGGAGCGAAGAGTGAATCCTGCCTGCCGTTATCTTGGCCGAAGGGGAGTGCTTGGAGGGGCTTGCACACGACAACCCGATTAGCGAAGACCGTTGGATCCCAGTGTCGGGTAGCCGGGAACATCTTGCGATCTTCCCGGCCCCCTCAGAACCGTACGTGCGAGTTTCCTCGCATACGGCTCAAGCATCTGCCAGCATGTCGAGTGTCCGCCGTTTTGGTTTCCGTCCTGGACGGCACCAGCGGTGGATGAGAACGCGGACATTGTCTCCGGTGGCGGCGTCACGACGCACCACAACGTTGGTGTTATCGTGCTGATCAAGATCGGCATCGAACGCCGTCTTGCAGACCGCGCACCGACCCTCCTGCTGTTTGAGCAGGTGGACGCGATTGAATCGCCCAGCCTCCCGCACCAGACGCCGTTGCCGGCGATCTTCCCAATAGCCGCGCAGGTTTGGATCGAAGGGGCTGACTTTGCCCTTGACCTTCACGAAGCGTGACACTCTGGTTTCGTTGTGGCGTGGAAGCCGGAGCCGGCCGTCGCAAAGGACCCAGCCGTGCCCCCGATCGACACCGTAGTAGCGATTGACTACCCAGTGGCGTGTCTTGTTGGGATGACGGCGCTTGGCCCATTTGTAGGTGATCCGCCACATGTGATCGTCCAAGACGCAGAAGGTGCGCTTGGCGACCGCATGACGGTAGTAATTGCACCATCCCCGGATCACCGGCGACAGCGCCATGATCACCTCGGCCGTCGGCCGCTGTCGGTTTTCGCGCAGAAAGGCCGAGAGCGCTCTGCGATGCGCGCTGACCTTTTCCTTCTGCGGTCGGACCAGCAGCTTGCCGTTGGGAAAACGCCTGACGTTGAAGCCGAGGAAGTCGAACCCGTCGTCGATGTGGACGATGCGGGTCTTGGCTGCACTCAACTCCAACCCACGATCGGCGAGGAACACCGCCAGGCGTGGCACGACATCGTTTTCGAGCACCTCCCTGGATGGGGCGGTGACCACGAAGTCGTCGGCATACCGGATGAGGTTGATGCCCCGATCGCTTCCTTTGCGCATACAAGGAACGATCCGGCGACCGTCGGAGCGTTCAGCCCCGAACAGTCGTTCCATGCCATCGAGGGCGATGTTGGCCAACAGCGGCGAGATGATGCCGCCTTGCGGCGTGCCCATCGTCGTCGTGTTCAACGCGCCAAGCTCAACCACGCCGGCCTTGAGCCAGCGCCGGATCGTGGTGGTGAACACAGGCAGACGACCGAGCAGCGCCGCGTGATCGATTTGATCGAAGCATTTGGCGATGTCGGCATCGAGCACCCATCGGCTGCTGCCGTTCTGCGACAGCGCCCGGTAGATCGCCTCGATTGCGTCCATGGTGCAGCGTCCTGGCCGGAAGCCGTAGCTGTTCGCCTCAAAGCGAGGCTCCCATTCCGGCTCCAGCGCCAGCGTGACGAGCGCCTGCATCACCCGATCCAGCATCGTCGGTATGCCCAAGGGCCGTTGCTTTCCGCCGGCTTTGGGGATGTACACCCGTCGCACCGGCTTCGGACGATAGCCCCTGAAGTTCAGGCCTTTCCGGAACATCGCGAGACGACTCGACGGCCCGGTGCACACCACGCCGTCGATACCCGGTGTTCTCTTGCCGCGATTGATCTGGGTCACCCTGCGGATCGCCAGAAGCTTCGCGGAACTCGACCGAACGAGGAGCCTTTGCAGGCTCTTCACCTGCGCGTGCTCGCCGTTCTGACTGGCCCGAAAGATCCGCTCCTGAAGCCGGCGTACGTTGCGTTCGACGCCAGGCCAGTCGATGCCGGACCAGTCGTCGAGGGCGCCACGTCCTGCCGTCGGTTCGATGAAGGTCATCGTCTAACGTCTCGGCAGGTTCCGCGGAGCAGGGGCATCGCTTTCGGTGACACCCGCCGGAAGTCGGCTCCCTTTCGGGACGGGCATCGCCCTATCCGGCCGATTACAGGCCGGCCTTGGCTTTCTCCGGCATCCTTTACCCCCTGGCCCATCCCCCTTCCTTGCGGTCGGGATACCACCCAGAGGGTGGGGACCGTGGGGCTTACCCAGTTGATCGGGATCGACACGTATCGTGGGGAGGCTGGACTTATGACCCGGTGGAACATGCGGGTGCCGCCGCCGGCAGAGACAGGTCCGACGGTCCGTTCCACGTCGCCGTTTGGCTGCGGCCTATCAGCCTCTTTGGCCGCTTCGGAGTGACGAGCCCAGTGAGTTCTCACGCGTGTTCAGCCTTCCACGCCTCCCCCTAGCCGCGCTCCGCCCTGAGGCTGGCAGAACCGCCGACATTGTCCCCGGAGCTTCACACCTTGGGTCACCCCGCAGCATGTCCAGGTAGGGGCACCTTGGCACCAAAGGGTCCGCCCGGACCGAAAGCCTGGGCGGCACTCAATTCCCGACCCTTGAAACGTTCTCCGTTCGGTTATCCACAAAACGGAGAACGTTGCTGGTCGCACTCCTCTCCCTCCGCCAGTCCTTGCGAGAGGAACTTTCTTCGCCGGTTGCGAGCCCGAATAGAAGCCCAATAACCACGGGCTTCGCGTACAAACCTCCCGACTGCGCGGATTTAGTACAGAACTCGTAAGCGGTTAATATTTAGTAGAGCGGGCGGACGCCATTCTCGGGCATGCTGCCGAGGTCGATGGGCGCCGCGGTGCTTTGTCGTATCGAGGGGTCATGCCGAAGCCAAAAGTCTCACGTTTGGTGGCACCCGTTGAACGTCTCAGGCTACCGGACCGTGGGGGGTCCTTTGAATTTCATCAATCAATTCCTTGACAAGGATCGCCGGCATCGAACCGCCGCGATCCCCAAAAACGATCTGCGTGGCTCCGCTATCCGGCCGCATGAACGCAACAGCATCCATATTCACGTCGATCTTTGCGCCGTCAGTGCCAGTAAGTCGTTTCCATTGAGCCACAGAAAAATCCACTACGGCCTGAGAGCAGGAACGATCAGAAATACGACAGCGGCAACGAGAGGAGGCGTGTACGATCTAGCCGCTCTTCGCCGTCTCGCTATTGCAGCCGCCAGCCCACGCTGACCACGACCACCCACGAGAGAGGGCGTGTGGCCGCCCGGCGCCGCCACGCCGTCGCAGAATAGGAAAGCCCCATCGGCCCACTTGGTCTGGGGGATGGGGCTCTATGGACGCGGCGGCAAGGTGCCTCGCCACACCCGCTGGACAACGGCCCTGGGGCGCTGATCGTTCCAAAAAAGAGGCCCCGCGGCCCAGACGGTCGCGCGCCTGTAGCCGCGCCGGGCCGTTCCATTCAATGTCAAATAAAGACGGCGGCTAGCAGCGCGCACGTCACCACTGTGGTCAGTCACGACGAAGATGGTCAGTGTGGGGTCACGCAACATTTTATGCCATCGGCCGTCGCGTTACGCCATTCCAAGAGGGAAGCCCCGACCTAATTGACGCGCCCATCGCTCCGCCAGCTCTTGTCAGGAGGCTTGGGAAGCTGGGTCTCGCGCCAGTTTGTTCCATCTGGTGCGCCGAGCGGTGAATTGGGTGATGGACAACGGCCCCCGTCACCGAGGGCCGTTGTCATTTGAGAACTCGCGATTCTGCAACTAAGCGGCTTCGGCTTGCTGATTGACCGCAGTCTCAGCCAGCTCCGTGAGCGCTTCATCGGTCGCCTTCTCCTCCTGCAGTGTGGCTTGCAGCAGTTCGACCGCGTCCTCCATGCCGAGTTCGGTTGCCCATGTGCTGAGGGTGCCGTAGCGGGAGATCTCGTAGTGCTCGACCGCTTGCGCGGCCGAGAGTAGGCCGGCATCCAACGCAGGCGAGCCCTTGTACTCCTTGGCGATCTCCTGGCCTTCTTCGATGATGCCGTCGATCGCCGGGCACTTCTTGCCCTGGGGCTTCTGGTCGATCATCTCGAAGACCTGTTCGAGACGGGCCACCTGTTCCTCGGTCTCCGCGTGGTGCTTTTCGAAGGCCGCTTTGAGGTCCTCATTTTGCGCCGCTCTGGCCATCTTGGGCAGCGCCGACAGGATCTTCTTCTCGGCGTAGTAGATATCCTTCAGGGTGTCGTGAAAAAGCTCATCGAGTTGCTTGGGTTCTTTCGCCATTGGATTTCTCCTTTCGGGGTAGAAGCCCAACGGACGATGGTGACGAACGTTCCAGCCGACGTTTGCGAATTCGCGGTGATGTCTTTTGACACGACGCCTGCCGGACAGGGCGGCCATCGGGCGGTCAGAACCGCAACTAATTCGCTTGGCGGCCGGCGGTCGTCGTCGGCTAACTTGGCCGGGTGCAGTCCTAGTACACCGCGGCAATCCTAATCTGTCCCTCGTTGCGCAACACCTGAATGGACACGTCGTGGCCATGTCGGCGTAGCATCAAGTCCACGGCCGATTGGCCAAGACGCAGGTTTCGCAATGTGAGCTCCTCGAGGAATGATGGCAGCCGAGGCTTACGCAACAAGATCTCATTGCGGTCCGCGTCGAATTCGAGACCAAGGGACGATTGCAAGAGCAGAAGCGGCGTACCCGCGGCCCAGGCTTGAGGCGAGCAAGCGACCGGATAGAGCGTCGGTCCGCGTTGACGTCCGCGTTGGAAACCGCAATAGAGCTCCGGTAGCCGCCGTAGGTCCATATAGCTCGCAGCATCGAAAAGACCCTGGAACACACGATCAATCGCGCTCTTGTGCCCGTAGCGCGCGAAGCCCGCCGCAATGAGCGAATTGTCGTGCGGCCAGACCGAGCCGTTGTGATACGACATCGGATTGTAGCGGTGCTCATCGCGCGCCACCGTGCGGATACCCCAACCGGAAAAGAACGATGGCCGCATCAGGTCGCGCATTACCGCTTCCGCGCGTTCCGGCGCGGCAATGCCGCTGAACAACACTTGGCCGGCATTCGAGGTCCGCACTCGGCACGGCCGCTTCTGCCCGTCGAGCGCCAGCGCATAGGTGCCGATGTCCTCGCACCAGAATGCCGCCTCGAATTGCTCGGCGAGTTTTGCAGCCTCCGCATCGAGCACGTCGCCGAGAGCATGCATGCCAAGCCGTCGGGCACCTCGCGCCGCCAAGTGCTTAGCCGCATAGACGTAGCCCTGCACCTCGCAAAGTGCGATCGGCCCCTCAGCAAGCGAGCCGTCGGCATGGAAGACGGCGTCGTGGGAATCCTTCCAGCCCTGGTTGACCAGGCCTTTTCCGTCAGCGCGGCAGTATTCGACGAAACCATCGTGGTCGGGATCGCCCGGACCGTTGATCCAACGGAGCGCCGCCTCGACGTTGGGCCACAGTTCCCGCAGCGTTTCGATATCGCCGGTGTGTTCGGCATAGAGCCCGGCCAGCATCACAAACAGCGGCGTCGCGTCGACGCTGCCGTAATACAGACCGAATGGAACCTCGCGTAGCACCGCCATCTCGCCGCCACGCATCTCGTGCAGTATCTTGCCGGGCTCGGCGTCGGCGCGCCCATCGAATTCTTTGGCCTGATAGGCCGCGAGCCGCCGCAGCACGCCCTTGGCGATGCGGGAATTGCACCACAGCATCTGGAGCGCGGTGATGATTCCGTCGCGGCCGAACGTGGTCGAGTACCAGGGAATACCGGCGTATGGGTAGGGACCCTGCGGCGTGCCGGTCGTCAGCATTGAGAGGTCGGCCATCGAGCGGCACAGGACCTCGTTGAAAGTCTGGTTTGAGCTTGCGATCGTGGCCATGCCACGATTTGCGGTGCGGTGTTCGTGAAACGCCGCGCGCAGACCCCGGCGGAACGGCAGCGGATGGATTTCCCCGACGCCGCGGTCGCATTTCACGGTCACGTAGAGCGACCGGCACTCATGAGGTTGCAGCTCGACCGCATAGGATGCCACGCCGGTGGAGAGCCGCGTCGGCCTGGGCTCGAACAGCAGCGTCGTGCGCCGCGTGCTGCCATCACGGCCGAGATAATTCAGCACAACCCCGGTGTCACCGTAGACATCCGCGGTCGCGGTGCCGCGGCGTTCGCGGCGCAGCCCCCGTACCTCGAACAGATCGGCGAAATCGCTCGCGAAGGCAAGCGATAGTCCGACTTCGAATGGTCGGTCGCCGTGGTTCTGCATGCGCAGGCGCTGATACGCGGCCCCTCGCCAGAGAAAAAACGTACGCACGACATGGAGAACGTCCTTCGGCTGCACGAGCTTCTGATCGAGATAGATGTCGGCGTTAGTCAGGTCGACGGTGAGGATGGAGTTGTCGTCGCGGACATTGGAGCCCAGCAGCAGCGGTTGCTTGCCGTCGAGCAGCATCTCCAGGTGAGAAAGGTAGCGCGTATCGCTGAAGAAGATGCCGTCCGGGCCGCCGGGGGTCGCTCCGATGTCGGCATGGCTATCGAGCACGGCGAAACAATCGCCATGCTTGAGGGTGCGGCGAGGTCGTGTGGAGGATCCGGTCCCGGGAATGTAGAAAGGGGTCTCCGGAATCTCCCCGACCAGCGTTGCGGTTGAGCCTTGCCTAAGCAATGAGGGACCTCGGGTTGAGGGAATCCTTGCCGTTCCGTAGGCGACGCTGGATCTCGCCTCCAAGGGATTTTGACGACGCGAGCAGTGACCGGTAGACGCCGACATAGTCCCTCGCCATACGCGTGGCGGAGAAACGCTGCTCGAAGCACTGACGAACGTTTACCCGATTGAGCGCCATAACGCGCGGCAGCGCCGCCAACGCCTCGTCCATGGTTTCTACGATGGCGCCGGTAACACCGTCCTCGATGATCTCGGGAACGGACCCACAGCGGAACGCCAGAACCGGCGTGCCGCAGGCCATAGCCTCGATCATGGAGAGGCCGAACGGCTCCGGCCAGTCGACGGGAAACACCAAGGCTCTCGCTTCACCCAGGAATTGAGACTTCTGACGATCGTTGATCTCGCCGATGAACTCGACTCCGGGGCCTTCGAGCAGCGGCTCGATCTGCGTCCGAAAATAGGCCTCGTCGGCACGATCCACCTTGGCTGCGATCTTGAGCGATATGCCGAGCGCACGGGCAATGGAGATGGCGCGGTCCGGACGCTTCTCCGGTGAGATGCGGCCGAGAAAGGCGACGTAGTCACCATGCTTTGTGACGGGGCGATGCAAGTCAATCGGAAGGCCGTGGTAAACGGTCGCCGCGAAGTTGGCATTCGACACCGGCCGGCGTTGATCGTTGGAGATCGAGACCAGTGGCATGTCATCGAAGCCCAGATAGAGTGGAATCAGATCGGGCAGATCCTGGCGGCCATGTAGGGTGGTGAGCGTGCGGCCCGCGATCGGGCGGAACAGGGGGAAGTGAAACTGATCGATATGGAAATGCAAGATATCGAAATCAGCGGCGCGGCGGCGGACGCGATCGAGCATTAACATATAATAGGGAATGGGATCTACGACGCTGGCATCAAGCCGCAATGCCTTGGGCACGCAGGGCACGAGATTGGCCGCCGTGATCGAGTCGCCGCTCGCGAACAATGTCACGTCATGGCCGAGCGCGACCAACTCTTCGGTCAAGTAGGAGACGATCCGCTCGGTGCCGCCATACAACCGTGGGGGAACGCTTTCGATCAGCGGCGCGATCTGCGCGATTTTCACTTCTGTCCTCCCCACGGCCTCTGCAGGCTTAACCCCCCAATAGCCTGAACGTTCCGCGAGGTCGGACAGTATGGCTCGGTCCTAAGCTTTACGGGCGGT
Organism: uncultured Alphaproteobacteria bacterium; assembly: GCA_963821555.1. GTDB lineage: Bacteria > Pseudomonadota > Alphaproteobacteria > Rhizobiales > Xanthobacteraceae > Z2-YC6860. The sequence goes on from CAWGEM010000004.1 coordinate 118,980, forward strand.
CAATTGCGCACATTCACCCGAAGGTAACAAGCCTCATCGACCAGCTGAGGTGGCCACATAGGAGCATAGCCACCTGATTCTCATCTGTTTTCTCGGTAGCGCGTGTCCGACATCGAAGCCGAGATGTTGGAATGTGAGGCCGGACTACGCATCTATGCCAAACAGAACGTCACCCTGAATTGTCGGGGCGGTGGGCTCTTTGAGTTCTTGAGCGGGGGGGCACAACTTGCATCGGTCGGCGCGCTCTTGCCACCTGAGTCGGCGCTTCATCCCTGCTGGCCACCCTCGGCGGCTTCGGCAGCTTCTTTTGCTAATTGGTCCTTCAGCCAAAAGAGCAGAAGATGGGACCATGAGCTCTTTTTCCAGATCGTGTGGTGATCGTCATTGGATGAGGCCCGTTGCGGCAATCAAAAGCGCAAGCAACAAGGGCACCAGCAGTGGGGGAATCAACCACGGACTGATCTGATAGAAGAGAGTCATGGCTTTCTCCGGTCGATGGGGCTTACAGGGTAGAGAGCCCGAACTCGGGGGGACGGGCCGGGCTCTCTGGGTTACGCAGCGTGCGCAACCACAGCGTAGGCAGGGATGGGGGCAGTACGGCCTACGCTAACAACAAGCATCGATACATCATCAATGCTAAAACCCATCAATGCTTGCGAATGGAGGCGCACCGGATCGAACTCACCGTTTCTGGCCGCTTCAATGATCCGCTTCGCGAGCAGTACACGTACTTTCTCGGCACGCGCCAGGTGCCCAAGTGAACTGCAAGCCTGATCGAACGCGGCCCCCATCGCGCGGGTCGCTTTGTGATCGGCGTTGTTTGCGAGATTGCTTCCGCAAGCCTATCAACGGCTCGCAAGCCTGCAGCTCCCCAAGTGAAACTGCGATTAGGGAAGGCTGGACGCCGATCAGAGCACAATTGTAGAATTCGGAAGCGCTTTTCGCCCTGAGCGTGGATAGGTGAGGTTAGGTGCAGGCGCATGCCTCACTCTTTGTCTTTGCTTGTCGTCTCTATTTCCGCTGACCACCGTATAATCACGGCCAAGCGCCGGTGACTGAGAAGCCGGGTAGGCGTGTGTCAACGAAACCGGGTGCAGGCCACACTAAACTTCTCGACCCGCTATTGTGCTTTGCGTCCGACACCCCATGTTTGTGATGACAAGCTGCGGCTTGCCCGAGAGCTGCCCATAAAGCGGAGACGTACCGAAGTCTCCGCTTCCTACAGTTGGCAGCGTTGGTGCCGTCGGCAGGCACAATATACCTTCATCACGTCAAGTACTGGCTGCGATCGGCACGAGTGCCATCAGCACTGTGTTGTCCGTACGTCCGCAAGCCGCCAGTGGCGAGCGTTCCCCTCATCGAAAGGCGAAAGCCATGCAAGTTCCTTCAATCCTGCAAGGCGAGTCGTTGACCCGTCTTCTGCAAGGCGCAGCGGTCGGCGCTGTAGCGACCATAGTCATCGGCTTCTACTGGGGCGGATGGACTCTCGGAAGTACCGCTGAGAAGCAGGTCAAGAATGCTGAGCAGGCGAGTATCGTGCGAGTGTTGTCACCCATCTGCGCCGACAAATTCCAGCGGTCTGTCGATGTCAGCGCAAATCTGGAGGCGCTGAAGAAGGCGGACTCGTGGAGGCGGGATGAGATGATCGCAAAGGCCGGATGGGCAACGTTCCCGGGCTCAGAGCCTGACCGCAAAGTGGCAGAGGCCTGCGCCAACCTGCTTAGCCAGGCGAAGTAAATTCCAATGCAAAAGAGGCCCCGACTTGTATGCCGGGGTGTCGTCTCCGCTGCACAGAAAGTGCTGACCTCAGGTGATTGTTATGACCAACGCTAATGAGTTGACCCATGCAACGACGATTAGTCCAAGCAGGAAACCGAACCTTACGATGCTTGCTTGCGTGCTCGGACTGATCATCTTGGTTGTGCTGTACGTCAAGATAATTGGGTTTTGAAACTCGTCTCTGGAGTTGAACCGAGGCGCTTCAGTTGGGCGTGCTGGGGACAGGAGGAGGCCGGCCGAGGAGGGCCCGCGAACATGTGGCTCTCGTTACTCACGATCGTTCTGGCGGCTTCCATTTGCCTTGGCGTGGCATCGTTCATGATGCGGCAGACAAAGCCTTAAGCTCACGTCGAATCGGATGGCTACAATTGGAATTGGTCCCCAAAGGCGCAGATCACTCTGTTTCTCACCAGTCAAAACATTGGAGCAACCTCATGAAATTTCGCCCCCTACATGACCGTGTTGTTGTCGAGCGTATTGATGCCGAAGCGAAGTCCGCCGGCGGCATCATCATTCCCGATACCGCGAAGGAAAAGCCATCGCAGGGCGAGATCATCGCCGTCGGCCCGGGCGGCCGCGACGAGAGCGGAAAGCTGATCCCGATCGACCTGAAGGTTGGCGACCACGTGCTGTTCGGCAAGTGGTCGGGCACCGAGGTCAAGCTTGATGGCATCGATTACTTGATCATGAAGGAGAGCGACATCATGGGCGTGCTCGAAGACACCGTGGCCAAGAAGAAGGCCGCCTGAGTCTTCCCCCTGCCGAAAACAGAAATTCATGGAGTAGCAAAAATGTCTGCCAAGGAAGTTAGATTCTCAGTCGATGCGCGCGACAAAATGTTGCGTGGGATCGACATCCTCAACAATGCGGTGAAGGTCACGCTCGGCCCGAAGGGCCGCAATGTAGTGCTCGACAAGGCTTACGGGGCACCCCGCATCACCAAGGATGGGGTTACCGTCGCCAAGGAGATCGAGCTTGAGGATAAGTTCGAAAACATGGGAGCTCAGATGGTCCGCGAGGTCGCATCGAAGACCTCCGACCAAGCAGGTGATGGCACGACCACAGCGACCGTTCTCGCCCACGCGATTGTGCGAGAAGGCGCCAAGGCGGTTGCCGCTGGCATGAATCCGATGGACCTCAAACGTGGTGTCGACCTCGCGGTTGAGGCCGTCGTCGACGATCTCAAGAGGAACTCCAAGAAGGTCACCTCCAACGAGGAGATCGCTCAGGTCGGAACCATCTCGGCCAACGGCGACCAGGAGATCGGGCGCTTTCTGGCGGACGCCATGAAGAAGGTCGGCAACGAGGGCGTAATCACTGTCGAAGAGGCCAAGAGCCTGGAGACAGAGCTCGAAGTGGTCGAGGGCATGCAATTCGATCGTGGCTATGTATCGCCCTACTTCATTACCAACGCCGATAAGATGCGCGTCGAGATGGAAAATCCCTACATCCTCATCTACGAAAAAAAGCTGTCCGGCCTCCAGGAACTGCTGCCTCTGCTAGAGGCGGTGGTGCAAACCTCCAAGCCCCTGCTCATTGTGGCGGAGGACATTGAGGGCGAAGCGCTTGCGACGCTTGTGGTCAATAAACTGCGCGGTGGCCTGAAGGTCGCGGCTGTCAAGGCTCCCGGCTTCGGCGATCGCCGCAAAGCGATGCTCGAAGATATTGCCGTCCTCACTGGCGGCCAGGCGATCTCCGAGGATCTCGGCATCAAGCTTGAAAACGTCACACTCGCCATGCTCGGGCGCGCCAAGAAGGTGACGATCGAAAAGGAAAACACAACCATCGTCAGCGGTGGCGGCAAGAAGTCCGACATCGAGGCCCGCATCGCGCAAATCAAGGCGCAGATCGAGGAGACGACGTCCGACTACGACAAGGAGAAGCTGCAGGAGCGGTTGGCCAAGCTCGCGGGTGGAGTTGCAGTGATCCGGGTGGGCGGTTCTACCGAGATCGAGGTCAAGGAACGCAAAGACCGGGTTGACGACGCGATGCATGCGACCCGTGCCGCGGTCGAGGAAGGCATTCTTCCGGGGGGCGGGGTTGCGCTCTTGCGAGCCACCAGGGTGCTTGAAAAGTTAAAGGTCCAGAACAACGACCAGAAGGTCGGAGTGGAGATCGTTCGCAAGGCGATCAGCGCGCCGGCGCGCCAGATTGCCCTGAACGCCGGCGAGGACGGCTCCGTAATCATCGGAAAGATCTTGGAGAAGGATCAGTACGGCTACGGCTTCGACGCGCAGTTGGGCGAGTACGTCAATATGATATCGAAGGGCATTATCGACCCAACCAAGGTCGTGCGCGCTGCGCTGCAGGGCGCAGCATCGGTCGCCGGTCTGCTCATCACCACCGAGGCCATGGTCGCCGAAAAGCCGAAGAAGGACAGTGGGGCTCCGGCTATGCCGGGCGGTGGCATGGGCGGTATGGACTACTGATCGAGTTACAAAAAAATGGCGCGGCGCAAGGCGCGCCATTTCTTTTCCGCGGCCGCCAAAGGAGCCTGCAATGCAAACACTTCGCTTTGGACAAAAGCTCAAGCTACCGTCAACGAGAGCAATTAAGCATGCGGTCTTGAGCATGATGTTGCATGATCATCTCAAGGCACAAGCGACTGAAGGGGCCGACACGAAGTGCCCTGGTGCAGCCGAGGAGACTGAGGGCCTTCGGGCCGCCAAAAGACCGTTATCACACGGCCATGTGCTTCCGCAGTGCATCGAAAGCTAACGCACATTCAAGGCATTGATGCGTGTCTCTGCGCCAGGAGCCGACTCATGCATCGCGGCAACGGCATCGGCTGATCAGCGAGAACGGCACAGTGAGGCCGAGCAACAGCGCTTGAAAGGGACGGCTACCCGCAATGGCGACCGAGCGGCCAAGCCGCAAGTAGCTTCATGACCGTTTTCAAATGCCCCCATTGCAAGACTGAATATGAGCTCATCATGGCGTCTATCTCGTTTCGGCAGCGCAGTTACGCCAATTGTCAGAGGTGCTCGAAACCGATGTATAGCTGGGACAGCTCGCGCGTTCCCCGCTTCGTGCTCTTGCAGCAATCGGACGCCATACGCGCTCGCGATTGACGTGTTCGACACGTCTTGAGGAGCCGGCGACGACAATCAATAGCGATCCGGACAGCGATCCTTGCCCGTAGGAGATGACATGTCCCAGCTGCTACCCATTCCAAGAGCCAAAGAATGGAAGCGCCCGGATATCAAGCCTCGTTAGTGTAGGAGGCATCGGTTGCGTTCTCGCTTCTACTTACTGCACTCTTGCGCGCCATCATGGTCCGCTTATCAACGCACGATCAGTGCCAGCACCGGAGTGAAGAACATCGATAGAAAGTTGCAGCGAAGCCCGGCGTTCGCAAGAGCGCCGGGCTTTCTCTCTTTCAACTAACCTACGGTATCAGTCGCAACGTCGGGTTTTGCGGACCGAGCCATCATCGCGGCGGACCGTAATCATACGGCATTCGCGGTCATATGACCGGTCCCTGTATCCAGTAGTTTCGCGATTTCGGGGGCGGTCGTAGTTGCTGTCGTAATCCCGTTGAGGACCCACTCTCACGCCCCCGACTGGGTTTCGATGAAAACGCCTTGAGCCGAACCCGGCGACACAGAAATGGGCGTAGCGATCGCGATACCTGCCACTGTCAGCAGACCGATCAAAAGCGCACGCATTGGTGAACCTCTCTAGATTTGGGTGAAACCAGATAACATTCCCGGTCAAAATCAAAAGCTGTCCACTTTTGGGGCGTAACTCCGAAAACGACGAGTGTTCGCGTTCGATCTCAATATTGCCCCACGTGTCATCGGCTTGAGGAAGCCGACTTAATTTGCGTTTGGGCCTTGTAGATTTGGAATTGCACGTCTAGTTGCAGGGACAAGCGGTCTAGCAACGCTCGGCAGCGTTATTCTACTAGGCCGGTGAGCCCACAAAGATTGTTTCGCGAGCGGTTGCCCCCATAGGGCACGCGCTATTGCGTCATCGGGAGATTATTAATGCGCAAAGCAACCTTCATTGCGATCATTACCACGTGCCTGAGCGCACTTGCCCTTGCTGGGTGCTTCGAAGGCCCACCAGGCCCCGCCGGGCCGCAGGGAGAGATCGGGCGTCAAGGAGAGATCGGGCCTCAAGGAGAGCGCGGCGTCGCCGGCCTAGATGGCGCGAAGGGCGAACCCGGAACTTCCGATAGATCGTCTCGGTGGGAATAGACCCCATGAGCGCTGCAGGGGGTGCGGTATCGGTTGCCGGTCTGCTCATCACCACCGAGGCCGACAATCCGATTAGCGAACACCGAAGCAACTTCCAGTACCTCTCTCTGGCCCTACGCTTGGGTTAGTCGGACTACGATAAGCTCACCTGACCTTGGTGACGCGGACCTTTGCCCAAACCCCTGTCTGAGAGTTGCCCGAATGAAACAGACACTCGACATTGTAAAAGCTATCGAGGACGAACTCGCCCTTCTAGAAGGAGTTTTGGCGCATAACGCCCCGCCCAGCGGGGCGCTACGCGGAGAACCCCAGATCAAACGCATGCGAGCGCTGATTTCAGACCTTAAGCGCGAGATCGAGCTCAATGTCCCCAGGCCCTGAGGCCTGGGTTACTCAAACGGCCCCCACCTCACCACAACAGTGACAGGCAAGCCCAGCCGCAGAACGATAAGGTCTGCGCGGCAAGCGAAGGCTGGTGACCGTTGGATCTCCTAGGGCTCATGATCATCGCCGAGTTCATCGAAGCCGAGACTGGCAACGCGGCGAACGTAGTACCGGAGCGAACACGCTCGAAGCGATTTCGCAAGCCTTCAATCAACGGGGCATTCGATCGCCACGCGGCGGCGAAGGACACGTGTCGTCGGTCGGGAACCTAATCACGCGCGCAGCCGCCCTCCCGAACGACGGCCTTTTATTAACGGGAAAAACAAGTCATTAGAGGGCAGATGCGCGTTCTATTGTCAGAGGGCACCAGCACATCGGCCCGTCAGGCGATCACCGCGTTGGGCCTCAACGGCCACGATGTGGAGATTTGCGATCCTAATCCGCATTGTCTCGGCCGGTTTTCTCGATACGTCAGCAAGTATCACCGTTGCCCCGGCATCGGCCTGGACGCCGAGGGATATCTCGCATTCGTATTGGACCGGCTTGCAACCCGGCGGATCGATGTCCTCCTGCCGATCCATGAGCAGGGTTTTCTGTTCGCAAAGGTGCGTGATCGAATGACCCAACACGTCGCGGTGGCGCTTCCAAGCTTTGACAGCTATCAACGCGTTTTCGACAAAGCGGCGTTCAGCAACTTCCTCACGGCACTGAATTTGCCGCAGCCAGAGACGCGGTTTGTCACACGAGAACACGATCTGTTGGACCTCCACCACTTCCCTGTTGTTTTGAAAGCTGCAATTGGGACCGCCAGTCGTGGGACCTTTGTCGTGAATGGCCCAGCTGATCTCGAGCGAGCGATCGCGGCGCTTAAGATCTTTGGACATCTCGATGGCTCGGTGCTCGTGCAAGAGTTCGTCGCAGGTCCGCTGGAGCATGCCCAGGCCGTGTTCGCCAATGGGGGGCTGATGGCGTTCCATGCCTTCCGACAGCTCGCTCGCGGCGCAGGCGGCGGTGACGCGCTCAAGGAAAGCATCCATCAGCCCGTCGTCCGCACCTACCTGACGCGCATGGGCGAGGACCTGGATTGGCACGGGGCATTGTCGGTCGACTACATCGTCGGGCCGGCAGGCCCGGTGTTCATCGATTGCAACCCGCGGCTGGTGGAACCGATGAGCGCCTGGTATGCGGGGCTTGATCTGACGGAAGTGCTCCTCCGCGTTTCCCGCGGCGAGACACCTTCGATCCAGCCGGGGGGTAGGAAGGGTGTCCGCACGCATCTGGCCATTCAAGCCATGTTGGGCTGCGCGCTGCAGGGGGCCGGACGCTGGCGAATTCTTCGGGAATGCTGTCGATTGCTACTCAAGAGGCCCCCCTTTAACGGTAGCCGCGAAGAGCTCACGCCTGTGCGATTTGATTGGTTAAGCGGCATCCCAGCGATTGTGACTGCGCTTTGGCTGTTGGTAGACCCGCGTGCAGCTCACTATCTCCCTGAGAAGGGTTGGGGATCGCATTTGCTCAATCCTGAAAGCATCCGAAGAATTCGGAGTTGGCACTAGAGCGGAGCGCCTGGCTCCGAGCCCTATTCAAGATGACGCCTTAGTCCTGACGCCCTTGCGTTCCAGGTCCGCTGAAGGGGAAATTCCAGACGCAACGGAGTAGGTCTTCCGAGCGGGCGCCAAGGAGTTCTCAACGTTCTCCCCGAAACCTGACGCTGTACCGCGCATTTGTTGCGATTGGATCCACCGTACAGCATTTCGCAGAGCGTCCTGAATTCCCCGTGGCGCAAATCCTAGCTCACGTCGCGCTTTACCGTTGTCGAAAGACGCAGCACGCAGTGCGAGATGGACGCCCTCGCGCGTCGCGGCGGGCGGCTCTTCCTGGCCAGTCCAGTCAGCAATCCATTCCAAAATCGTCGCTGTAGCAAGGGCGACCGAGGGAGGAATCGCACGCCTTGGCATGCGTTGGCCTGAAAGTTCCTCTAACGATCCAAGCAAATCTCTCAAACCAATGTTCGTCCCGCTTAGTATGTAACGCTCTCCCGGACGACCGCGTTCTGCGGCAAGGACCATCCCTGCGGCCACGTCGCGAACGTCGACTAGATTGAGGGTGCAGTTGAGGAATGCTGGCGTCGAACCTTTCAGGAACCTAGAAATCATTGCCGTGGGTGGAGTCAGGTTTCGATCGCTGCACCCTATCGGCAATGTCGGATTGACGATGACAATGTCTAGTCCCATCCGGAATGCCGCCACGGCACTCTGTTCAGCTCGATACTTGGAACGCGTGTAGGGGCCGGCCAAGTCGCCTTCAGCTACTCGAGTGTGCTCATTGATCATAGCTCCCCGTTCCTCGACTTTTGGATGCAAGATCGCCGCCGAAGAGCAGTGTACGAAACGCTTGATCTTTCGCTTAAGAGCGGTTCTTAGCACCAGTTCCGTGCCAGACGCATTGATAAGGTCGAAATCCGATTTGCGGCGTAACCAAAGATTTGCGACACCAGCAAGGTGATAGACGCAGCTTATTTGATTCATCGCCTCGCAGAGGACGCCTTCGTCCAAGATACTTCCACGAACAAATTCCACATCCCTTGGAAGTTCAGCGCGGGGTTCGAGGTCAATGACGCGAACGGGCACCCCTGCTGCGTTCAAAGCGGAGATTAGATGCAGTCCGATAAATCCACAACCACCGGTGACAAGAGCTGAAGACATGATCTGCCACCGACCGAACCTATCTGGCACCCTCAGTCATGAGGTCCCGTCCGACTACTAAATTCTTGATCTCCTCGAAGGTTCCGCCTTGAGCGTATTCTGCTGAGGGGTGTGTCAAGGATTCCCTTCCTCGGCCGCTCTTTGCCGTATCCCATTTGTAACGAAACATCTCGCGCCACACCTCACGTCGGGGTTGCACGGAGCCGTTCGTTTTCACGCATCGACCGCGTCGGCTTTCGCAGAAGCTCGTTCTGAACAGCCGCGGTGCAAACTCCAACACGCGTTGCTTCCCCGTGGGCGGCCCCAAGGTCTTGCGCGTGACCGGATGCAGCAATTCGATCCCCCGCGCAGCCCGTGAAACTCGTCGACAGGCCCGGCGAATACACACAGACGTACCCAGTCTCGAGTTCTGTCCGGCCGCCGCGATGCCCCAGGTTCGCGTTCGTGGTGTCGAGGGTGTCTATCCGTGGTTAGAATATCGATGTGGAGAGCTTTTTGGATTGGAGGCGACCATGTCTGCACGTAGCCCGACCATCATTGCTACTGCGATCGCGCTCTCCATCCCCCTAACGTTTCCCGCATCAGCGCAGAAACGCGGCTTTTTTTATGTCCGCTGTCCATTGCAAAACGTCACGCCCAAAATAACGGATCCCATTGCTGCGCCATGGTTTCAAGTGATCCAACCGGTGGGCTTGCTATCGACTACAAAAATCTGGGTCGTCAACGGCGAGAAGAAACTCATGTGTTTTTATTGGGATGATCAAACTCCGCTCCCCACTATGTCACTGATCATGCGGAAGTTCCCGCGTGCGAGCTCATGCGTTCCTATTTCGCGTGGCTTCCGGTGCGTGACCTAGATTTAGTCCAGACGATGGTGGCGCGTGACCTCGAGGGGCCGCTGCTTCTGGCAAGCAGCAGCAGCAGCCAGAAAATGTCGCTCATGCCAGACGACCACGACATCACGAAGGATCATTTTTGCAGGAGTAGAAAGTAAAGTAGTCACGTGTCCGGAAATCGCGATACGCCATTTACATTAGCGTTCGTATTGTCCGTCCGTGGTTAGTATGACGGTGTGGCGAACCCCAAGCTGGAGGCGAACCATGTCTGTGCGCTGCCTTGCCATCATCGTTACTGCGTTGGCGTTCTGCGCCTTTGTTGCCTTTCCAGCATTTGCGCAGAAACGAGGAGTCTACTACGCCCGCTGCCCGTTGAAAAATGTCACAGCCGAAATTACCGACCCGCTTCCTGCGCCGTGGTCTCAACTGCCCCAACAAGGGAGCTTTGTGTCAGCTTCGATCAGGGTCATCAATGGGGAGAAATTACTCTCGTGCAATTATTGGGTGTCGGCGATTTCGCCTTCGACTGACGTGGCCACGAAGTATATCCTGAGAAAGTTCCCGCGCGGGGCGACGTCATGTGCGCCTTATCGGCGTGGCTTCCGCTGTCTCTAAGCCCCGAAGGCGGTGTTCGCCGCCCGGCGGAAGATGGCAAGTGTCGCAACCCTGCTCGCTCGTGCGCAGGCGCTGCCAAGCCCAGGCCCATTACACGAATACCACAACAGGGTGGCAATATTGGCTCGACCTGGCGTCCGTGGCGTCAGACCCCGCCACGGCGACAGCCATGCCGATTGCGCATGAAGGCGCCTGGCTCGTTCCCAAGCAGCATTCGACCGGAGGCAAGGGCCCCAACCCGCTATCGCTTCGCCGCGTTGCTGCCCGCAGCGGCGGCGGGTGGCACTGCGGGTGCGTTCGGGGCGATCCGCTGCGGCGCTTGCGGCTGTTTCTCGCGCGATGTCGCCCGGCGCTCAGGTGTTGGCGTCGGCGCGGCGAGTTCCGGCGTGGTCGGCTCATCGTTCATGATGTTGATGGCTGGGATCGAGGCCGCCGACGGAAACTCGTACTTCACCTTGGGCGGCGCCGAGCCGGTCTTGCTGTTTTTTGGCGGCGCCGGTGGCGCAGTCGCGCCGACGACCTCTGGCGTCGGCGGCTCCGAACCCGCCGCTGAAAACCGGCTCGCGAGCGATGCCGGTGCGTGCGCCGCGGGCGCCTCAGTCGAACTGTCCGTGCTTGTCGGCCCGACCGGTGCTCCCCAGTTCGCGGCATGCAGGACCACATTGGAGTCAAACGTGCGCGTGTTCAGGTTGTCGAGGACATGCTGCGGGTCGCGCAAGAGCTTCAGCGCGTCGCACTCTGCATGGCAGCCGCGAATCGTGAACACCTGCGCGACCAGACCGAAGCGGTCGGCCTCGATCGCGCGCCGCAACCATTCGACCGTCGGTTCGTAGCTCGGGTCTTGCTTGGCGACTTCGACACTGTCGGCCAGCAGCAAGAGCCGGGCCTGGGTGTAGTCAACCGCGGCCATGACGGTTTCGGCGTTTGCGAACAGAGCCTTTTCGCACGCCATTTCAATGGTTGCATTCGAGATTGTATCGAGACAAGCGAGCATCGGATGACGCGCCAGGGCGCGAGCGCTGATCTCGGCGGCGCGGCTCTCGAGTGCGCGGCGGGCCGTCAATTGCTCTGGCAATGTCGATTGGTCCGGCAAGGACGACGGCCTGATCGCTAGCCATATGAGCAGGCAACCAACGGTGGCCAACACCACGCGCCATGTAACACCGGCCAGCCCCTTTTGCGCGCTGAGGCGATAGGCAACCGCGCCGAGACCGACCAGGCATATCGCCACGCCAAATGCCGTCCACATCGGCAGTGCGACCGGCCCGTCAGTCAACCCAAAGCCGTAGAACAATAGCTTGGAATTCAACATGACAGTTCACCATCGCTGCCCATGCAACGCCTCGTGGTAGCGGCTTGTGCACGGGTCCACAACAACACAACCGATTGAAGCTTTTGCGCACCCAAAGCTGACCTGTCTCTCGCGCCATTCGACAGATCCCTGCGAGAACCGATCGAGGCAAGATTGTAGGAGTGGCTGCGATTGATTTCTAGTGAGCCGACCCGGCCAGCGCCCAATTCGATGCACATGATGCCATTTGATCATGTGCACTCATCGAACCATCTGCCGCGGCATGGGGAGCGGCGGCTCAGCAATGGCGCGCCGCGGAGCAATTCCCGCAACCGAATAGCGGCTATGCTTCCGAGCGTTACGATTGCCCTTTGGTGCGCTCGTTGAGGCCCTCTCCGTGCATCCGGCAACGCCCAGTTGCCATCGCAGGCGACTGGCATTCGGTCCCGCGTCGCCCCGGGGCCGGCAGGCCGGGGAACACGCAACGCGCATTGTCTTACGCAGGAGGCCGCATAGTTAAGCGTACGTTAGCAATCTCGTGACATTCAGTGTCATCTTCGAAGTCACGGATGACCAGACCAATGTCATTGAGGTGCACGGAGATCGTGGCCCTCGTTTTGGCGGTGGTTGTTGCCAGCATCCAAACGGCGGGCGGGGCCGATCTGCCCCTAAGGCCCAAGCCCGCGGCTGAACGAGCAAGTGACCCAGGTCGCGCTCGCCAACCAAATGCCGCGCAGAGGGAACTGTTGTTTCAACAGTTTCTGGATTGGCTGCGAACCAAAGGATCAGAAAAAACTATTCGATTGGATAACGATGCAAAAGCGGTGGCATCTGTACCGAGGCCTGCCAACCGCGTGCGCAACGCGCCTCGCGATGAGAGAGCCCACGACGGGGACAACGACACGCTGCGGGTCAAGGCAGGCCCCGTCGCAGCGGTGCTAAGAACAAGTCGGCAACAATAGGAAAGGTCACAGCCCTTATCGCAGTGGGGGCGACCTCGGATTGAAAAAACCGCCGGCAGTCCGCCCGAGGGCCGGTTCGATCACCTCGGGCTCGCTTCGGCGCGTCCTGCCAGCATGGCCGAACGTCGGCACCGACGATGCTGCAGCCGAAAGCACGCCCTTCGGCAGCTTTCCAATAGATATACCGCCCCCATTTTGGCTGTGCGCATTGAAAGATATGGCTTCACCACGATCGGGTCTGCCCTCATCTTAGGGGAGGTCGGCTCGGTGAGCGGCCAAGGCCCAGCCGTATGCGCGTCAGCGTTTACAGTCCTTCAAAGGTACATCTGCTCCATTGGCAGGCTGCGAACTGCATAACGCTCGCCGAGACGTGCAGAAGCGAGCGTGTCAGGCGCACGCTGAGGTTACTCGCTGCAGACTTGCTGCTGGAGGCCGAACGCCAACACGCGTTGCTTCGCAGGCACGGCTCCGCTCGGCGCGTGCCGATCGTGGTGGTCACTGAGCGCTGAGACGCGGCAAGTAAACGCGTCGGCCTTGCTGCGGGTACGTGTCATGTCCCCCGGCGCACGTCAGCGCATCCATTTGCAACAGGGCCAGTGAATTTTCAGTCGCGCCTGAAGCCTTCCAAAGAATCAGTGAGTTGAGGATCGGTATTCCGATCCTCCCCGATGGCAGCATCGAACAAGAGTGTGGCAGACCGTGGCAAGAAATTGTCAACGGCGACATCGAGACCTGCTCAAACATGGCCGGCACCGACGGAGATGTTTTTCGGCGATAACACGCCGTTTTTATCAAAGGCGCGGGCGCGACGGTCACCGACCCGGCCGGCGAGACCCGCGACTTCGTCACTTGCGGCGCCGCCACGCCGCTGATCGAGAGCAAGTTGCAAGTCTATACGGGCACAATCGACATTGCGACACTCGCCGTTCCCCGGGGCTCCGCATGTTCGGCGCCACCGCGGGAAACCTGACGGGCTTATCGGTCTCCTCGGCAGGCGACGTCGACGGCTTCGATGACCTGATCATCGGAGCGCACGGCGCCGATGCCACCGGTGACGTCAAGTACGACAGCGGGGAGAGCTATGTGATCTTCGGCAGGGGCACCCCTTTGGCGACATAGAACTCGCCGCAGCGCTCGCCGCCAATGATGGGTTCCGCAGCTTCGGCGCCGACGTTGGCGCTACCTGAGTTGGCAGAGTTCAACATTTTACCCCAGATCGCGACCGTGGTCGGTTTAAACTCCCTTCAGATGCATTTCACTTTGGGCCCCGGTAGCGGCTCCCGATCCGGTGATGAACAAACGGCGATTTCGAGTGATTGTGGTGCCGGACCGACTTCGCTTAAGGTGTCAATCTGCAATCTTGCCAATCCGAGGTGGCCGACATGGGCATTCTCCGGAGAAAAGTACCAAGTGACTTTGTCCCGGTTCATCCGGATAACGTTGCGAACAAAGATTGGGTAATTTTGCTGGAGGCGGGCACCATCATTGGGCCTTCACCAGAAAAAGTGCGCGTTGCCCGGTGGACGCAAGAAAAAAAGATCGTGAAGCAACGCAGCATCCTATCGAGAAGAGCGAAGCATTTTATCGTCGTGGAAGGCCACGATCCGCGAATTCATGCCGTGTACTTCTGTCCCCAACTTTTCAAGTACGACGCAGATAAGAAGCTTGTTCCTTTGCAAGGCGAAGAAATCGGACGACTGATTGCGCGCGCCGTTGAAGCAGGAGTGACAAGCAGGCGACCGTGGTATGAACCGTCCGAGGAACCGCCGGGCGAACCGATAATAAGCACTCCGGTCGACACCGATTACGAAACTCTCGTAGTCGACATGCCCGCTGCAAGAATCGTCCGAAATCAAAGCGAATAATCTAAGGTACCGCAGCGCTGCTCAGAACAAATCGCTTTCAGTGCCGAGGGAACGGTCTTTTTGCGTGACCGCTGTCGAGTTCCCAAACAGCCATGACAGAAACCACACCACCATCGAAGGTGGTATCTGGAATCACCGGTTACGTTGACGAAGCCAAGCCAGTCAGGGAGGCTTCGAACCCGCGCGACGGAAACCGCATGCTCTCGCAGCGAAGCCGGCCGTGACGTACGAAGGTGCCGCAAGGTTCAGTTTGTACCCGGTGCAGGCATTTGGATACGGTCCAGCACTGTCAGTGCGACGTTGGTCTCAATTGGATTATGATATAGCCGGTTTCCAGTGATGTGACCCGTGCGAAGGCGCTGCGGATGGCCACAGATGAGACGCATTTTCGTAATCGGAATCGGAACGGGGAATCCAGATCACCTCACCGTGGAGGCGCTCAACAAGTTGCAGGCCGTGGACGTCGTCTTTCTGGTCGACAAGGGAAACGAGAAGGCTGACCTGGCCGCACTTCGTCGGACGATCTGCGCCCGCTACATCAAGAAGCCTTTTCGCTTCGTGGAAGCGCAGGAGATACCGCGTGACCGTTCGCCCGCGGACTACAATGCAACCGTGGAGGACTGGCACGCGAAGCGGGCAACCCTCTACGAGAAGATGATCCGGGAGGAACTGGGCGATACCGAATGCGGAGCATTTCTGGTCTGGGGCGATGCTTCGCTTTACGACAGCACACTCCGGCTTCTCGATAGCGTTGCGGCAATGGGAACCGTGAAATTCGAGATCGAGGTGATCCCAGGGGTTACCAGCATCCAAGTTCTCGCGGCGCGCCATCGCATTGTTCTCAATGCCGTCGGCCAACCGATCCATATCACGACCGGGCGGCAGCTCGCCGGGCGTATGACGAGCGACAATGTCGTCGTGATGCTCGATGGCGGCTGCGCCTTCAAGGACATTGAAGACAAGGACGTCGAGATCTTCTGGGGCGCCTACCTGGGCACGTCCGATGAGATTCTGGTTTCGGGCAAGCTTCGCGACTGCGGCGCGAAAATCGAGGCGTTGCGCGAGGCCGCACGCGCACGCCACGGCTGGATTATGGATACCTATCTGCTGCGCCGGAACGGCTCTAAGTCATAGCGGCGGCAGCGGCCAAAAGAACCGTCACTTCGCCGATCTGCTCAAGCGTACCCAGGACATCGCCGGTCTGTCCGTTGATTTGCCGCTTGCACAGCCAGGCCAGGAGAACGAACCCCATGGCCTGGGCGGCCAACGCGGCCAATCCCAGGGCCAATCCGAACACGCCAAACAATACCGCCGCGCCTAGCAGCATTGCCGTGACCGCGCTTATCGGCGGCGGAACGCCAGCGTAGGCGCTCATGCCGTCGGTCCGGGCAGGCGGCACCATCATCATGAACGCGGGCAACGCAGCCCGACCCGCTGCGCCGGCGCAAACCAAAGCCATGGTCACCGCCTCGGGACTGCCGAGGCTCGCCAAAGCCCCGATCCGCATGACCAAGGACAGCACCACCGCGCACACTCCGTAGGTCCCGATGCGACTGTCGCGCATGATGGCGAGCTTCCGCTCGCGCGTCGAACCGCCACCGAAGCCATCCGCCACGTCGGCCAGGCCGTCTTCGTGCAGACAACCGGTCACGGCCATCGTCGCGGCAATCGCGACGGACGCCGCAGCGAACGGCGGAATATGCATGGCGTAAGCAAGGGCGTAGCAGGCACCGCCGATTGCGCCGATCACGGCACCCAGGACAGGCGCGGCCCAAAGCGCGCGTGCCAACGCGCCCTGCTCGATTTGCGCGACGTGCGGCAGAGGCAGGCGCGTCAGGAAGATCGCGCAGATTTTCAAGTCTAGCAGAGGCTGAGCTTGCATCGATCACGCGCAGGCATTGGAGACCCGAGACTACAGCTTTTCTGGAAAGCCGAGTGGCAAAGATGTAACCTCCCTCCTTTCATACGAGAGACTGAACGATGGGTGAGTTGACGGCGACCGATATTTCCGAGCATTCGATGAGCTTCCGTACTCTCGATCAGCTTCGCGATGCCTGCCTCGACCTGCCGACCGGGAACGCTTCCGCCGCGGACGCGGTCAGAGCGCGGCAAATGCAGCTCACCAAGCCGCCCGGCAGCTTGGGCCGGCTTGAGGAGATTGTCGCGTGGCTCGCAGAATGGGGTCATAACCCTCCACGTCTTGATCGCGTCGACATTCTGGTTTTTGCCGGAAACCACGGCGTCACAGCCCGCGGCGTCTCGTCGTTTCCCGCAGCCGTTACGGCACAAATGGTGTCGAACTTCGATGCCGGCGGCGCGGCCATCAATCAGATCGCCCGCTCGGTGTCGGCACAGCTCAACGTCATAGCTTTGGATTTGGAAAATCCGACTGCGGATTTCACGCACGCGCCGGCGATGGATGACGCGGGCTTTCTGGCGGCCGTGACCGCTGGCTACAACGCCGTGCGCGACGTCGACCTCATATGCCTGGGCGAGATGGGAATCGGCAATACGACGGCGGCCGCAGCGATCGTGGCGGGCCTGTTCGGCGGCGGCGGCAAACGGTGGGCAGGGCGTGGCACCGGAATCGACGATCGCGGGCTTGCGCGGAAGCAGGGCGCAATCGACGAAGCACTGACGACGCATGCCGCCATTCTGCACGATCCCTTGCGGGTTGCGGCGGCGCTCGGGGGTCGCGAGTTGGCGGCGCTGCTGGGCGCCGCCCTGGCCGCACGGCATCGCCGGGTTCCCGTTTTGATCGACGGCTTCGTTTGCACCGCGGCGCTCGCGCCGCTGGCGCGGCTGCGCTCTGACGCCCTGGCGCATGTCGTGGCCGGACACGTGTCCGCGGAAGGTGGCCATCATGCGCTGCTGGAGGAGCTTGGCCTGAAGCCGCTGCTCGATCTCGGGATGCGGCTTGGCGAAGGCTCAGGTGCCGCCCTCGCTGTTTCGGTTCTGCGCGCTGCTCTCGCCTGCTACTCCGGGATGTCGACATTCGCCGAGGCGGGCGTCGCCAACCGGCCGCACTGACTATTCTTTGGCAATAGCGTGGAAGAACGTGCCCGAGACGAGCCCCCGCCGGCTGCC
Source organism: uncultured Alphaproteobacteria bacterium (assembly GCA_963821555.1). GTDB lineage: Bacteria > Pseudomonadota > Alphaproteobacteria > Rhizobiales > Xanthobacteraceae > Z2-YC6860. The sequence continues at coordinate 136,706 of CAWGEM010000004.1, forward strand.
CGTCTCTGAAACCGGACGGCCTTGTGCATCGGTTGCATCCACCAGCGCAGCGTCACGCGCGCCCTTGGCGATCACCGACGCATGGTGGAATTCGTGTCCGCGAATGATCTGCCCGGCCGTGCCGATCGGACAGTCGGCGAGGAGCCGCGCTCGGCGATAGCCCAGCTGCAATTTGCGCTTTGCGAAACTGGTCGCATGGCCCAGCAGGCCCAGCATCTGATGCGAGACGCCTTCGGCATCCTCGATATGCTCACCCAGAACCATGTACCCGCCGCACTCCCCATGCACTGAACGGCTTTGCGCAAACTTTAGCAGCCCGGCCCGGAAATGGTTCGCCGCGGCAAGCCGCCCGGCGTGGAGCTCGGGATAGCCGCCCGGCAGCCAGCAGGTGTCGCAATCGTCCGGCGCAGACTGATCGGCGAGCGGCGAAAATGTCGCGATCTCAGCGCCCGCCGATCTCCAGCCGTCGAGAACGTGCGCATAGATAAATGCGAAAGCATCATCGTGGGCGAGCGCAATCCGTTGACCGGGCGGGCGCAACGGCACGGAGTTCAATGCCTCCATCCGCTTCAAGGGGCGCGCCATCGCCATGATGCCGTCGAGATCGAGATGGCGTTCCGCCATCGCGGCGAGCCGATCGAGCCGATCGGCCAGGTCCGGATGCTCGCGTGCCTGGACGAGACCGAGGTGCCGCTCCGGCAGGACCAAGGACTCATCCCGAGGGATGGCACCGAGGACCGGAATTCCGGTTGGCTTCAGCGCGTCGGCGATCAGGGTGCGGTGTCGCTCGCTGCCGAGCCGATTGAGAATGACACCACCGACTGTGACTGACGGATGATATGACGCGAAGCCTTGCGCAACGGCTGCGGCGGACTGCGACTGACCGGCGACGTCGAGCACAAGCAATACCGGCAATCCAAAACGCTCGGCAAGATCGGCCGCTGCGCCGGAGCGGCCAGTGTCACCCGGAACGCCGTCGAACAATCCCATCGCCCCCTCGATGACTAGGACGTCGGCGCCCTGCGCGGCATCGACGACCATCGCGTCGATCAACGCCGGCGGCATGGCCCAGGTGTCGAGATTGACGCCCTTTGCGCGCGTCGCAGCGGCGTGGAATGCGGGGTCGATATAGTCGGGTCCCGATTTGGCCGCGCGAGCCATCACGCCGCGGCGCACCAACGCAGCCAGCAGGGCGAGTGTCACCGTGGTCTTGCCGGAGTTGGACCGCGGCGCCGACACGATCAGTCCGCTGACCGGCACTACCCGGCTCCCTGCTTTGCCATCCGTTGAATCAGCCGATCGCGCGCTGCCACGATGTCGCCCACGACCAATAATCCGGGAAGTTGTACCCCGACTACTCGAATGTCCTCGGTCAGTCGAGCGAGACTTGAGACGACGACACGCTCTTCGGGAGTTGTTGCGCTCATGATGACGGCGGCCGGAGTGGCCGCGGCAAGCCCGCCACGGATCAGTGCCTCGGCGATGCTCGACATGTTCCGCATCGCCATATAGACCACGATCGGCTGTCCCGTCTTCGCCAACGCCGTCCAGTCCAGGGCATCATCAGTCCCGCTGTGCCCCGCGGCGAATACGATCGCTTGATTCACGCCGCGAAGCGTCGCCGGAATGAAAGCTGCGGCGAGCGCGGCAAGACCTGCGGTCACACCCGAGACAATTCGATACGGGATGCCCGCCGCGGCGAGCGCCATGGCTTCATCTCCGCCGCGGCCAAATATCAATGGATCGCCGCCCTTGAGTCGAACCACGCGTTTGTTCGCGCGCGCCAACTCGATGATGCGGTTGGAAATGTCCGCCTGCCGCATCGAAGGTTGACCACCACGCTTGCCAACATATTCCAGGATCGATTGCGGGCCGGCGAGCGTCAGAACGCGGGAGTCGATCAGCGCATCGTGCAGAATAACATCGGCTTGAAGCAGGCCGGCGACCGCGTCGAGCGTGAGCAGGCCAGGGTCGCCCGGGCCTGCGCCGGCAAGCCAGACGTGGCCGGGATCCAGAACCGGATAGTTGCCACGCAACTCCTTCATGGCGTCGAGCTTGGTCACGTCGAAGTCCCGCGGAATCTGCGCTGGTAGCCCGGATCGTAAAGCGCGCTCTCCCGGAAATCGCTCGTTCCGAGCGCCGGCCCGACCAATATCAGGGCTGTCCGCTCGATTGGTTCCGAGGCCACGCGGCCCGCGATGTCGCCGAGCGTGCCGCACACCAGTCGCTCATCCGGCCAGGTCGCGCGAACGACGACGGCGACCGGGCAGCCGGCGCCATAACTCGGGACCAACTGCTCAACGACCCGATCAAGCGATTGAATGGCCAGATGAATGGCGAGCGTAGCCCCCGTCGCTGCAAAGGCCGACAGCCGCTCGGCAGACGGCATGGACGACGCGCGCCCCGGCACACGGGTGAGCACGACGCTCTGCGTCACCTCGGGCACGGTCAGCTCGCGACCGAGCACGGCAGCGGCCGCCGAGAATGCTGGCACGCCCGGCGTGAGCGTATAAGGGATCGCATGGCGCTCCAGGCGCCGCATCTGCTCAGCGATCGCGCTGTAGATCGACAGATCGCCCGAATGCAATCGGGCGACATCCAGGCGCTGCCGATGGGCCGACACGAATTCGGCCTCAATCTCATCGAGAGACATCGGCGCAGTGTCGATGATGCGTGTCCCGGCCGGGCAGTATCCCAGCAGCTCTTTCGGCACCAGCGAGCCGGCATAGAGGCAGACCGGGCAGCGCGCGATGAGGTCACGCCCGCGCACGGTGATCAAATCTGCAGCGCCAGGACCAGCGCCGATGAAATGCACGGTCAAGACACACCTCCGGGCGCGGCCAAGGCGCAAGTGGCACGGCCGACCACGACGCGCGGCAAGATGAGGCGCGCATTCGGCCCTGCCGCTGCCAGTGCGGCAGCTTCCGCGAGCGATGGTAGGCCGATCAGAGCCGAGACCCGCTCGGAACGGGTCACGACGTGAACAGACGCCGTCTCAAGCTCCGATTGCCCCACGATCACGAGCTTGGCGCCGCGACGTAAGGCAGCCGCAGCGATGCCTCGCTCGCCACTCTTGGCGTGAGAGGTGGCGATAATGCCGACCACGCCGGCCTCCATCTTTGCGCGCGCCAAGGCTTCCTCGAGCACGGCCTCGATCTCGTGCGCGGTTACGCCGGCTCGGCATCCGATGCCGGCGACGATCACGGCTTAACCCAGGTCCACTGGGTTACTGGCATCGCCGGCCGCCACCCCAGCTTCTCGCCAACCGCATCCGCCCGCGTGAGCGCAATACGCATAAGCCCGCCGCCTGACGTTGAATGCCGGCGAAGCAATTCGGCTTCGGTGTCCAATGTCACCGCGTTCACCACCATGCGTCCTCCGGATCGCAGGGCGTGCCCGGCCGCGTCCAGCACAGCGCCGGTCGCTCCGCCTCCGACAAAGATCGCGTCGGGCGCTTCGAGGCGCTGCAGCGCGACTGGTGCTTCACCCGTGACGACTTCGAGGTGGGGGACGCCAAAGGCGCTCGCGTTGCGCGCAATCGTCCCCGCGCGGTCGCCTCGCCGCTCGATTGCTACGGCGCGGAGAGAGGAATGCGCCAGGAGCCATTCGATTGCGATGGAACCGGCACCAGCGCCCACATCCCAAAGCAGCTCGCCCTGTCTTGGCGCGAGTGAAGATAACGTGATAGCGCGGATCTCGCGCTTGGTGATCTGGCCGTCATGCTCGAACAACTCGTCGGCCAATCCCCCGGCAAGCGCCAGGACACGCGCACCCTTTTCCGCCACCAGTTCAAGAGCCACGACGTTGAGCGGGTCGACTGCATCGATGTTGAAGTCGGCAGCGCGTGTCGAACGGATGCGTTCGCGCGGGCCGCCGATCGCTTCCAGGACGGTCAGGCGTGACGCGCCGAATCCGAGATTGCACAGCAGGCTTGCGATGGCAGCCGGCCCCTTTCCATCCGACGTCAATGTGACGATCCGCGCGCCCGGATGAAGATGCGGGCGAATGAAGTCCAACGCCTGGCCATGCAGCGAAAGCAGCGTGGTGGCCGGCAGCGGCCAGCCCAGCCGCGCCGCCGCCAGACTGAAGGCGGAAGGAGCCGGAAGCACCACCGTTTCGCGGGGATCGACATGACGCGCCAGCGTCGAGCCGACGCCATGGAAATACGGATCGCCGCTCGCCAGCACGCAGACCTGTCGGTCGCGGTGCTTGAGGACCTCCGCAACAGCCCGATCGAACGGACTGGGCCATGGCTGCTTCACGCCGAGGATCAAGGGCGCAGCCAGATCGAGATGGCGAGCGCCGCCGAACACGATATCAGCGCCAGCCACGAGCTGGCGTGCGACCGGGCCCAGTCCTTCCACGCCATCTTCGCCGATGCCGACGATAGACAGCCATCGGCGAGGTCCGGCACTGTGGGATGCCAGCGGATCAGAGGAGGACATGCGGCATATTCTCATACTCGGCGGCACGGTTGAAGCAAGGGAGCTCGCCGCAAGGCTTGCCGGACGGCATGACGTGACAGCGACACTGTCGCTCGCCGGCCGCACGAGCCGGCCCGCCGATCAATCGGCGCTGGTGCGTGTCGGCGGATTTGGCGGTGTCGAGGGGCTCGCCTCGTATCTTAGTTCGAACCGGACCGATCTCCTGGTCGATGCGACACATCCATATGCCGCAAGGATTTCTGCTCACGCAGCAATAGCCGCTCGCAAAGCCGCCGTGCCGCTGCTCGCCATTCGACGGCCCGCATGGACGGCCACCAACACGGATCGGTGGACAAATGTCGCCACGATCGCAGATGCGATCCGCGTCCTGGGGCGTGAGCCGCGCCATGTGTTTCTGACCATCGGGCGAACCGAGGTCGGAGCATTCTCCGTAGCACCCCAACACCACTACCTGGTGAGGAGCGTAGACCCCGTCGAGCCGCGGATCGCGGTGCCGCATGCTCAATACCTCGTCGCGCGCGGTCCTTTCACGGCGGCAGACGAGCGCGCGCTGCTCGTTCACTATCGCATCGACGAGCTGGTGGCAAAGAACAGCGGAGGCACCGCGACCTACGGCAAGATCGTCGCGGCCCGCGAATTGGGCGTCAGGGTTGTGATGCTCCAACGCCCTGCGCTGCCGTCCGTGCCATCGGTCGAAAGCGTCGAGGCCGCCGTGTCGTGGCTCAATCACGCGCTGTCGGCCGGCAAAGATCGCGGCGTGTAGACCAGCGGCGCCATGCCCGGCCGCTCGATCACCCGCGTGAATGCAGAACCGACAATGATCAGCGTCGCCATGTCGGCGATCGATGGGTCGGCTTCGCCCAGCGATGTGACGATCACCTGCTCGCCGGCTCGGCCGATGGCGCGGCCAAAGACGGTCGGGGTGGAATTCGGCAGGTGTCGCCGCATCCGATCGAACGCCGCGCCGAGTTGCCAGAGCCTGGACCGAGAAATCGGATTGTAGAGAGCAGTGACGAAGCCTCCGGATGCCGCCGCATCGAGCCTGCGTTCAACGACGGGCCAGGGCTTGAGATTGTCGGACAGCGAGATGGCGCAAAAGTCGTGGCCTAGAGGCGCCCCGACCCGCGCAGCCACCGCGAGCATGGCCGTGACACCGGGCACGACCACGACGTCGAGGTTGCGCCAATCGGCAGCGCCGCCATCGATCTGCTCGCAAACGACCGAAGCCATGGCAAAAACACCGGGATCGCCGCCGGAAACGAGGGCGACGTTTGCGCCGGCCGCCGCCTGTGCAAGAGCAGCGCGCGCCCGCGCGCCCTCCTCCCTGTTGTCCGAAGCATGGCGGGCTTGCTCCGCACGGACCGGGACCCGGTCAAGATATGGACCGTAGCCGTAGAGCACGTGAGCGCGATGAAGCGAAGCCGCGGCCTCCGGGGTCAGCGTCTCGGGTCCCGCCGGACCCAGCCCGACGATCGAGAGCGAACCGCTCAACGGGGCACCAGCACGATGGAAAAATACGGCGCCACGTCGTCCGACTTGCTGGCGAGCGGGATGCTGATCGAGCGGTCGGTCGTAGCACGTTCGACATAGATCGCTCGCGCGAGCTTGCCGGTGCGACTGAGCACCTGCCGCACCTTGGCTAGGTTGCGCCCGATCTTCATTACAACGGCAACGCCGGCATCGGCCAGGCGCCGCTCAAGTTCCAGTTCAGGCAACGTGGCAGGCAGGACAACGAAAACGTCATCGCCCTGAGCGATCGGGACACCGGCCTCGGCCCAAGAGCCGGACATGGCGGTGACGCCCGGTATGATCTCGGTGGTGTATCGCGGCGACAGCCGCACGTGCAGATGGATGTATGAGCCGTAGAAGAACGGATCGCCTTCGCTCAAGACTGCCACCGTGCGGCCGGCATCGAGGTGACGCGCCACCAATGCAGCGCTCTTCTCATAGAATGCGATGATCGCGCAGCCGTAGGCCGGATCGTCGCGGGGAATCTCCGTGGTGACCGGATAGAGAAGCGGCAATTCTTCGGTCCCTGCCTTCAAGTGGCATGCGACGATGGCGCGGGCATTGCTGGCGTTCCCGACCTTGGCGAAATGCGCGACCACGTCCGCCTGCGCCAAAGCGCGCATGGCCTTCAACGTCAGAAGCTCGGGATCGCCGGGACCCACGCCGACCCCGATCAGGCGGCCCGTCTTCATCGTTCGGCCTTCGCCAATGCATTGATGGCGGCGGCTGTCATCGCACTGCCGCCCATCCGTCCCCGAACGATCAGGAACGGGATGCGGGCGGCATCAGCGGCCAGTGCATCCTTCGACTCGGCGGCGCCGACGAAACCGACGGGAATTCCGATGACGGCGGATGGACGAGCGGTGCCGTCAGATAGCATGCCCAACAGGTGAAACAGCGCCGTCGGCGCATTTCCAATCGCGACAACGGCGCCCTGCAACCGATGCGCCCAGAGTTCGAGTGCGGCGGCAGATCGTGTGGTGCCAAGCTGTTCCGCCAGCGCTGGAACGCGGCGGTCCTGGAGCGTGCACACCACTTCGTTGCCCGCCGGCAAGCGGGCCCGCGTGACGCCATGCGCGACCATCTCGGAATCACAGAAGATCGGCGCCCCTTTCATGAGCGCGGAGCGCGCCGCGTCCACCAGGCCGTGCCCGAACTCGATGTGCCGCGCCGCCTCGGGATTGCCGCAGGCGTGCACCATGCGTACCACGACCTCGGCCTCATCGTCCGAAAACCGGGAAAGATCGGTTTCGGTGCGGATGATGGCAAACGAGCGCCGATAGATTTCGGCGCCGTCGCGCAAGTATTGATGCCGTTCAGGCACGCTTGCCCTTCCACGATTGCAGGAGCATGGGTATCCGCACCGGCAGTTCGCTGACCGTCACGGCGCCCGACGATTCACCGTCCACATGAATATCGCACATTCCGTCGATGCCGATGATTGCGACGGCGGAAGGTGACGGATGAGCGCAGCCCTTGCTGCAGCCGGAGACATGAATGACGTTGCCGCTGCCCAGATGTGCCCCGGCAGCCTCCGCAACGATCGGCGCCAAGGCACGCGCGGGAATTTGGCCCGACGCGCAAACCGGCGATCCCGGGCAGGCCACCACCTGCTGGCGAGCATCCCCCGGGTCGACGAGGAACTCCAAAGCTGCGGCCTGTGCCAACAGACGGCGGGCGCACTCCCGGCGCAATCCCACCAGCAGCAGCACACGGCCGGGAGCAGTCCGCACGCCGGACGCGCCTTCGCGCACCGCAACCTCCGCAAGGGCCGACATGGTCCTTGCGAGCGAGTGCCCGAACGGCAGACCGATCCCCACTGCGACCCGGCCATCGCGGAGCGCGTGAGTGCCGATCGGCTGCGCCGGCGCACGCGCTTCAACCGGGCGCCGAGCCAAGAGCAAGTCCGAAACGGCATCGGCAATCGACATCTGCCCCTCGGCATTGATCATGGCCTTCATTCGCGTATGCGGGGCATGACGCGAAAGCCATTCGAGAAGTCTGAGCGTACACCCCTGCACGTGGTCCGCCGTGACCCTGCCGAGTGGCATCGCCGTTACCGAATCCCCAGCCAGCGAGACATCGAACAGCCCGCTTTCAGCGGGGCGCAGCCTGATGTCGGCGCTGACGTTGTCCAAGTGAACGGTGCCGCCGCCATCCACGATCACCGAAAGCTTGGCTGACAGCCGTGCCAAGTAGGGTGCCTCTGCAAGCCTCTGCCGCAGGACGCCGACGAGCCCGGTAACGTCACGCGCTTCCGCCGCTTCGAGGCCGCTCAGCGGATGCGCCATAACGGGGATCGTATCGCCGCAATCGATGCCAAGCGGGTCGACAGCGGCGGCAAAGCGCGGTGCCGTCGCAGCGCTCAAGCCCCTAATTTGGAAGCTTCCCCGCGATGTCACCTCGATGACGCCATTGCCGTGTCGCTCGGCCGCTTGGCAAAGCGCTGACAACGCTCCGAAACCTATCGTTTGCCCCGAAGGGATCAGCCGCACCAGCAAGCCGTCGCCCGTTTGCATCGGAGCGGCGAGGCGCGGACAGCTGCCGCGGCGGCCGGGCACGTTCATGACATGGCCTCCAAGCGGAACGCGGACAGCCCGGCGTGAACGTCATTGCGCTGCGGGTGCCACAGGCCACGCCTGCATGCCTCTTCAAACCGTTCGGCGATCGCGCGCGCTGCGGCCGGGTTTTCGCGCAGGAGGAAGTCTCGTACGCGTTCGTCGCAAAGGTAGGCCTCGTGTATCAGGTCAAACAGCACGTTCGACACCGCGCCGGTGCTCTTGGCGAAATCGACGAGACGATCGACCGTTTCGGCGAGCTCCGCCGCGCCACGCGGGCCATGACGCATCTGCCCTTCGATGAACCGAGGATTGATTGCACGCGCCCGCACAATTCTCGCCAGCGCTACGTCGAGCGGACGGCCACGCGGGCGGCGCGGATCGGTCGTGTCCAGCATGATGAGATCCGGCTGCCGCCCCAGCGTCGCGGCCGCCGCGGCAAATCCCCCGACAAACGCTGCATCGTCCTGACCCTCAAGCAGATCACGTCCCGGGTCGTTGCTGGAATGCACAAGCAGATCGGCGCTCGCGACACGGGACGCAAAGGCGCCCGGCGCAAACGTGCCGTTGCCATCCGCACCGCCATAGACGTGCGACGCCGCATCGAGATAGGCCGCACCAAGCTCATCCCGCCCGGTTTCCGCTCGGAACAGCCCTTCGGTGCCGGTGCCGTAGACGCCAGGCCCTGTACCGAAGATGCGGGCCAGCAACACCGGAGAGGCGCCGCCCGAGCGGCGCATCATGGCGAGTGGATTTTCGTCGCTGGATTCGTCCAGCGCCGCGACCGACTTCACCACCGCATCGAGCAAAGCGAGCTGCGCGGGGAACAAATCCCTGAACAGACCGGAGATGCGCCAGGTCACATCGACGCGCGACCGTCCCATGGCCGCGCAGGGCAAAACGTCAATACCGATCACCCGTGCGGTGCCGTGATCCCAGGCCGGCCGGCAACCCATCAGCGCCAGACCTTGCGCGATCTCCTCGCCTCCGCTCCGCAAACTCGCGCTGCCCCACAGATCGATGACCAGATTGCGCGGCATCTCGCCGTGCGCCTGCAGATATCCGCGGATGATCTCGTCGGCGGCCAGCCGCCCGAGCTCCATGGCCGTCGGGGTCGGCAGCGTGCGAGGGTCCGCCGTAAACATGTTGCGGCCCGTCGGCAATACATCCCGCCGCTCGCGGTACGGCGAGCCAGCTGGGCCTGCGGGTATCCGGCGGCCGTCCAGCGCGGCAATCAGATTCGCACGCTCGTTGTCCGCGCTGCTTGCCCAGGCCGGATCGTCGACAGGCGTGACGTGCGAACGGCCATAGATGTGCTGCCCGTCCTTAACAGCCATATCCTTGAGGTCGCAGAGCCAGGCATCGATCCGGCGCAGAGCTTCGTCCTGCACGGCGTCAGTCGCGACACCCGCTTCGCGCGCCAATCCGTTGCGCCGCCCCGTTTCGACGATCAATTGGGCCAGGCGATCCCGCCGACGCCGATCAAGGCCATCGGCCTGCGAGTACTCGTCCACGAGCCGTTCGAGTTCACGCGCATCTCCCGACAATCCCTGACCGATGGTCGGCGGCGGCAGATGGCCGATCGTGATCGCGCCGATCCGCCTCTTGGCCTGCGCGGCTTCGCCGGGATTGCTGATGATGAACGGGTAAACGACCGGCACCGGTCCAATGATCGCTTCAGGAAAGCACGCTTGCGACAATGCGACGGCCTTGCCTGGGAGCCATTCAAGCGTGCCATGAGCGCCCAGGTGCACAATGGCGTGCACGCCGACCACATTTCTCAGCCACAGCCCGAAGGCCAGCAGAGCGTGCCGTGGCGGCAAGACGGGGTCGTGGTAGTTCGCGCGACGATCCGACGCAGAGCCCCGATCCGGTGGCAGCGCAACAATCGCGTTTTCGCATTGACAAGCGCGGAAGCGAAATGCGCCGTTGCTCACCGCAGGATCTGCTTCGGCTGTCCCCCAAGCGGCCTCGATTCTAGACGCCAGCGCGGTCGGAAGTTCTTTCAACAGCGCGCGATATGTATCGAGCGGCAACGAGAGATCGACGGAGCCCTCGTCCAGCGTCTTCAGCAAACTCGCTGACGACCGCGGGACATCTTGGATCGCATATCCGACATCTCGCAGGTCTTCCAGCAAGGCAATCACGCTCGCAGGGACGTCGAGACCTACAGCGTATCCCGATCGCCCTGGAGCACCGGGGTAGTCCGGCAGCAGCACCGCAAGCCGCCGCTCGGCTCGCGGCGTGGATTGCAGGCGAACCCAGGCCGCAACACGATCGGCAACGGCCCCGAACTCGATCCGCCTCCGGATGATTGGTGTTGCCGGCGAACGCGAGGCCGCCGAAGACCTGTGACGAATGCTTGAAAGAAAGCGTTCCCACCAACACGCGCCCGTCCAATTCGGGCAATACAACGTGCATCGCAAGATCAGAGGCGCCGAGGCCGCGCGGGCTCGCTTCCCATGCCGTACGCTTGGTGGTGGCGACCACGGCCTGTAAGATGGGCACGCCGCATACATCAAGCGGCGACGACAGGCCGGCACCTTCGGCCGCCGCGAATGCCGTCGTCGTAATGATCACCGCGGGGTTTAGCTGTGGTAGGGCTTCCATGAGGAAGCTCGCGGATACCTTGTCTTTCAAGCTGGTGACAAACAAAGGCGCCGGCTCAAGCCCGCGCGACGTTAGCTCCTTGCAGAGGGCATTGATGGGAGCCACGTCGGCCGCCAGCAGCATCGAGCGATAGAAAATAACCGGAACCACCGGTCGTGTTCGCGCCATGCTCGCGAGCAAGGCTTCGAGCGTCATCACCGTTCCCGGCAGCCCGTACGCACCAGTGCGCGGCACCGCTTGGGGAACTTCGAACGGAAGCACGATGCCTGCGTAGCCCGCGAGCTTGCGCAGCAACGAGCGGAGATTGTCGCTACCGCCTTCCCGAAAATACGACAGCAGGGACGACAGCTCGGAGGTTGAAAGCGTCGACGCCTCTGCGAGACGCGGATCGTCACGGTCTTCGCCGGGCAGAATCGCCAGAGCAATCCCGCGCTCTCTGGCCAGCGCCGAAAGACGGTCGACCCCGTATCGCCACCAGTCGAGTCCGCCTAACAAGCGAACGATGATGACTTTCGCCTTGGCGGCAACCCGGTCGACCCACAAATCGACCGAAAGCGGGTGGCGAAGATCGCGCAACTGTACCAGGCGAACGCTTGGCAGAAGCTCACGCTCAGCCTCCCAGGCCGTTGCGAGACCGATAAGATCGCTGTCCGCGAATGACAGAATCGTCACGTCGCCGGGCGGCTGCGCCAGATCAATGGGCTCTGCGATATCGTCGAACGTGGCGCTGACGGTCGGCAGCAGATGCATCGGTTATCCGCCCAGAGTGCGCCTTACGGCTTCTTGGTCGAGCCCCTTCAGACCAATCACCACCAGCCGGGTCTCGCGCCGTTCGGTCCCATTCCACGGCCTGTCGTAGTGCGACGCGACGCGCGGACCGACCGCTTGCACCAAAAGACGCATCGGCTTGCCGCGGACCGCAGCGAAACCCTTGATGCGCAGAACGCCGTTTTGCGCGGCTGCCGAGCTGACCTTTTTCGAAATGACCTCCGGATCGTCGATCTCGGGCAACGATACGACGAAGCTGTCGAAATCGTCGTGGTCGTGGTCAAGCTCATCGTCGTGGTGAGTGAGCCGATTCTCGATATCCGCCTCAGTGCCGACGTTGAGACCAAGCAGAGCCGACGCATCGACCTTGCCCCCGGCGACAGTCACAATCTTGACCGAGCGCGGTAAGGCTTCCGCGATCGCCGCAGAGGCACGCTCGACTCCCGGGCGGTCGAGCAGATCGCATTTGTTTAGAACCACAAGGTCCGCGCAGGCAATCTGGTCCTCGAACACTTCCTCAATCGGGTCATCGTGATCCAGCGCTTCATCGGCGAAACGCTGGGCGGCCACGGCATCGAGATCGGCCGCGACCCGGCCTTCAGCCAGCGCGGCACCATCCACGACGGCCACGACGCCATCGACCGTCACTCGGCTCTTGATCGAAGGCCAATGAAAAGCCTGAACCAGCGGCTTGGGCAGCGCCAATCCTGAAGTCTCGATGACGATGTGCTCGACCTTCGGCTGGCGCGCCAGGATGATGTCTAGCGCCGGCACGAACTCGTCAGCCACTGTGCAACACAAGCAGCCGTTCGCAAGCTCGACAATATTCTCCTCCGGGCACGAGGCGTCTCCGCAGCCTTTCAATATTTCACCATCGATGCCGACATCGCCAAATTCGTTGACGATCACCGCCAGCCTGCGCCCGTTTGCGTTCGCTAGCACGTGGCGGATCAGAGTTGTCTTGCCCGCGCCCAAGAACCCGGTGACGATCGTGCACGGCACACGCGCGAGCGATGCGGACATTACTCATTCTCCTGCAGGGAAAAGTTGATCGGCGGTATCCTGGCGATCAGGCCCCGCTTCAATGCTTCAGGCCGCCCCCGCCAGGGCATCAGACCATCGGCGGAAGCCGCCAGAAGCTGTGCTCCAAAGATGATGGCCTGAACGTCCGCATTGGTCGGCTCAAGCTGCCCGAAGACATAAATCCATGCCCCCTCTGAGCGCATCGCGACGGTGCAGCCGCGCTTGCAATTTGCGAGGCAACGCACCGGTCGGACGTTGACGCCGGAATTCCTGGCAGCTTGTTCGGTGGCGGCAGCTAAGTCTACGCCCAAGCGCGGCGCATCGGCCGGATCTCCGTGACGCCGGCAGGTCGTGCAGACGTAAACGGTGGCGCTAGTTTGTGCACCAACTTCGCTACAGGGTGGAATTTCTGTCACAGTCACCCACAACTCCCGGAAGCCCGGTTCGTGGGGTGCGTGAGCGGCGCGTCACTCGGACGGGCCGCCCGCGAAGCGACATTGATCCGTGCCGGAGCACCCCGCCCGACTGACCACCAACCTGACGGCAGGTCTCCTGGCTTGCGGATCACCGTCCGTGACCGCCTTCCCGGGTGCTCCCAGTGGCGTATCGGCACGAACTCACCGCTCACAGTTGCGGGGGCAGCTGCGGATTCGGAAGTCTCCTTACCGCATTCCCTCTTCGCTCTTCGACTCCGAAGAGACCGTCAAGTCTAGTTCCAATAGAGGCCCTCAAGCCAAATTTGTCAATGCGATAGGCTAACATGCTGTTTTCGGAGCGACACGACAGCCAATATGATCGCGATATGCCAAACCACACGGCTCAGTCGACGCTGGTGATCGGTGGCGCCCGCTCCGGGAAAAGCCGTTACGCCGAACAATTGATCATGTCGTTCCCTCCGCCGTGGACTTACCTGGCCACAGCCGAACGTTCTGACGATGAGATGGCGGCGCGGATCGCAGAACACCGGCTTCGTCGTGGCGACCAATGGCAGACACTTGAAGCGCCGCTCGACTTGGCCGCAGGATTGGAGGCTAGGCCCGACGCGACCGCCCTGGTGGACTGTCTTACGCTTTGGCTCTCAAATCTCATGTTCGCCAATTGCGATGTGGAAGCCGAGATCGCCCGCCTCGAAACGGCCGTCGATTTCACGAAAGTCGCCGCTTGTCTTGGTCAGCAATGAGGTCGGTTTTGGAGTCGTCCCCGACAATGCGCTGGCCCGGAGATTTCGAGACCTGCAAGGACGGCTCAATCAACGCGTGGCCGCTCGTGCCGATCAAGTCGTACTGATCGTTGCCGGGCTGCCGGTCATCCTGAAAGGCCAATCATGAACAGACCGATCGACGATGCGGAAGCAGCCCGCCATCGCGCGAAGATGGAAAAGCGTAAGGCCGTGCAGGACGCAGAGGTCGCCGGCAAGAGCGTCGAGAAAGGACTGCTGATCGTTCATACCGGCACCGGTAAGGGAAAATCGACCGCCGCATTCGGAACCGCCCTTCGCATGCTCGGACGCGGCCGGCGCGTTGGGGTTGTCCAGTTCATCAAGGGTCATTGGCATTCGGCCGAACGCGATGCGCTGGAGAGCTTCGGTGACCGGATCGTGTGGCACACGATGGGCGAAGGATTTACGTGGGACACGCAGGACCTCAAGCGCGACATCGCCGCCGCGGAGAAGGCTTGGGCCACGGCCTGCGAACTCATGGCCGATCCGACACTAAGCCTGATCATCCTCGATGAGCTCAACATCGCGCTGCGATATGACTACGTCGACTTGCAGGTGGTCATCGCCGCGCTTGAGCGGCGCCGGTCCGATCTGCATGTGATCGTGACGGGGCGCAATGCCAAGACTGAATTGATCGCGGCCGCGGACCTCGTGACGGAGATGAAGCTCGTCAAACACCACTTTGAAGCCGGCGTAAAGGCGCAGCCCGGTATCGAGTACTGACAGTGCCGGCCCGCGCCATCATGTTTCAGGGCACCGGCTCCGACGTCGGCAAGTCGCTGATGGTCGCGGGGTTCGCGCGCGTTTTCGCCAAGCGTGGGCTTCGCGTCCGGCCGTTTAAGCCTCAGAACATGTCGAACAACGCTGCGGTTGCCGTCGATGGCGGCGAGATCGGCCGCGCCCAGGCGCTTCAAGCAAGGGCCGCCGGCGTGCCGCCCAGCGTTCATATGAACCCGGTCCTGCTCAAACCGCAGAGTCAGATCGGCTCGCAGATCGTCATTCAAGGCAAGGTCTTCGCCACAGCGAAGGCAGCCGAATATATGGCCATGAAGCCAAAGATCATGCCTTACGTCGTCGAGAGCTACGAAATCTTGCGGCGCGATGCAGACCTCGTTCTTGTCGAGGGCGCGGGCAGCGCGTCGGAAATCAACCTGCGCCGTTACGATATCGCAAACATGGGATTCGCGCGCGTTGCGAACATCCCCGTCGTGATCGTCGGCGACATCGATCGCGGGGGAGTTATCGCGAGCCTCGTCGGCACCAAGGCCGTACTCGACCCGGAGGACGCAGCCCTCGTTGTCGGGTTCATCATCAACAAATTCCGCGGCGATCCGAGCCTGTTCATCGCCGGCAAGGAGGCGATCGTTGCGGCAACGGGCTGGCCTGCGCTCGGTTTCGTCCCTTATTTTTCCGAAGCAAGGAATCTCCCCGCCGAAGATGCGCTGGCGCTCGATCATCGTCACGAGCGACGGAAGGGCGCGCCAGTGCGGATTGCCGTTCCAATCTTGCCGCAGATCGCGAATTTCGATGACCTCGACCCGCTGCAGGCCGAACCAAACGTCGACGTTCAACGCGTCCACCCGGGCCAGGTCATACCGGGCGACGTTCACCTCATCATCCTGCCAGGCTCCAAGTCGACCATATCTGGGCTCAAAGCGCTGCGCGAATCAGGCTTCGACATCGACATCGCTGCCCACGTCCGGCGAGGGGGCCGCGTCCTGGGGCTCTGCGGCGGCTATCAGATGCTGGGACGCACGATTACCGACCCAAGCGGCATAGAAGGCCCGTCAGGCACCGTGCCCGGCCTCGGTTTGTTGGACGTCGACACCGTGTTGACACCGGACAAGACGCTAGCGCACGCCAGCGGTGCGACGATCGATGGCGTGCCATTCTCCGGGTACGAGATGCATATGGGTGTGACCGAGGGCCCCGATCGCCTTCGTCCGTTTGCGCACTTGGCAGGCGGGTTCGCCGAAGGCGCAACGTCAAAGGACGGAAGCGTTACCGGGACTTACGTCCACGGATTGTTTGCCGACGACCGCCAGCGCACCGCCTGGCTTTCAAAGCTCGGCGCGGGCCCCAGCACGGTTGCCTACGAGGATCTGGTAGAAGCCACGCTCGACCGGCTCGCGAACCATTTAACGACGTTCGCCAACCCGGATCGGCTCCTCAGCCTAGCGCGATAAGGCCAAGACCGATCATGGCAACAAGCAAGATCAGCAAGACGTCGGCCAACTGATAGAGTCGCAACGCCGCCCGAATATCTGCGGGTCGAGCATCGCGGCGTCCGCAGCCCATCAGGGCATCGTCGACCAGCACCCCGTCGTATACGCGCGGCCCTGCGAGGCTGAGGCCAAGCGCGCCGGCCATCGCCGCTTCCGGATAGCCGGCGTTCGGCGACCGGTGACGGCTCGCATCGCGCCAAACCGTACTCAACGCGTTCGAACCCGACGCAAACCTTGTGAGCGCGGCGGCGGCAGAGATCAGCAGCGCGGATAGCCGCGAGGCCGGCAAATTGACAAGATCGTCGATCCTGGCCGACGCATAGCCGAAGTCGGTGAACCGTGCGGTCCGGTGACCGATCATGCTATCGGCCGTATTGATAGCCTTGTAGGCAGTGCCACCCGCAAGGCCACCCACAGCCATCCAGAAGACCGGTGCGACGACCCCATCGGAGAAATTCTCCGCGAGGCTTTCGATCGCGGCGCGGCAGACGCCGGCCTCGTCGAGCGCATTCGGATCGCGGCCAACAATATGCGAGACCGCTTCGCGGCCAGCCGCGAGGCCGCCTTGTTCAAGAGCCCCGGCGACACGAGCGACATGCATGTAGAGACCGCGCTGCGCAATCAACGTGCTGGCACAAATGCCGGTCGCCAAAAAGCCAAGCGGGACCATTCCCAAGGCGCGCTCGAGACCCATCGCAAGCGCGGTGGGAACGCCGACAAAGACAAAAAACGCCGCGAACCCGGCAAGCTTTCGGCCAGCACCGCTCCAGCTTTCGCGGTTGAGGATCGTTTCGGTCCAGCCGACTAGCCGACCGATCCAGACAACAGGGTGGCCGACGCGGCTGAAAAGCCAATCGGGGTATCCGACAATTGCCTCAACCAGCAGAGCCAGTAATGTTGTGACAATGGTCATCGACGATTACAGCTCAAGCGCGGTTGCACCGCTGATGCATGGCGGCGATCTTGACGCAGCACGGCGGATGTTTCCGGGCGCGCCCGAACCGTTCATTGACCTCTCAACCGGCATCAATCCTTTTTCTTATCCCGTTCCGACCTTCTCCACCAACGACTTTACTCGCCTCCCGGACCGCGCCCGAATCCGCAATCTCGCCGCCGTAGCGGCCCGATGGTACGGGGCAAATTGCGCGGACGGTGTGATCCCTGCGCCAGGCACACAAATACTGCTCCCAATCGTAGCGGCCCTAGTCCAGCCCGGCCGCGCTGCGATTCTCGGGCCAACGTATTCGGAACATCTGCGCGCCGCGACACTGGCCAAACACCGCGCAGAACAGGTGGCCGCGTGCACACAACTCGGCAGTGTCGATCTTGCGGTCGTTGTCAATCCGAACAACCCGGATGGCCGCATTGTCTCCCGCAGCGATCTCAGAACGCTGGCTCGAGACCTAGGGAAGCGTGGTGGACTGCTTGTTCTCGACGAAGCATTCGCGGACGTGGCGCCTCCTGCAGTTAGCTTCGCCGCTGAGGTGGATCGTTTCGACAATGTCGTCGTGCTCCGTTCATTCGGAAAGTTCTTCGGCCTGGCTGGCGTGCGACTCGGCTTTGCGCTGACATCGATTGCATTAGGGCGCCGCATTGACGCTCTGCTCGGTCCATGGGCCATCAGCGGACCGACCATTGCCATCGCCGAATGCGCGATGACCGACGCGGCATGGGCAAGCCGCACAATCAACAAACTAACTGATGGCGCCAAAGCTCTCGACAAAATGCTTGCCGACGTCGGCCTTGGTGTCGTCGGCGGCACGGCGCTCTTTCGGCTCACCGAGTTGCGCAACGCCCAAGAGTTGTTTATGCGGCTAGGCGCTGCCGGGATTCTCGTTCGTCGATTCGAAGATGCTCCGAGCCGGCTTCGTTGGGGAATTCCCGGCCACGACATGGGTTGGCGGAGACTGCAAGCCGCCTTGCGTAGCACGTAGAATCAGCCAGCGACCTTCGAACAACGTTGCGGCTCAAGTTTCGCAAGTGGGATTCGTGCGCTCGCCTCGCCGACGAAGTGACACAATCGCATGACGCACAACCTGCTTCACCGACTGCGTACATTGCAGTTGACCCGGCTGAAATCTGGTGCGACCCTACACGTGGTGGTTCCCGAAAGGGATCAAAAGGGAACGTGGTGCGCGGGCTTTCGGCTCGTTAAGCCACGGCTGCCCCCGCAACTGTAAGCGGCGAGCGCCCGTCAATTACACCACTGGGAAGCGCTTTCTTCCTGGGAAGGTAGACGGAAGCGATAACCCGCAAGCCAGGACATCTGCCACCAGCAACGGTCATGCGCGTAGGCGCTGGGCGGGGTGTCCTGGCGTGACGATCATCGCTGGTGCTTCGCTTTCGGGCGGAGTTGAAGCAACCAGCGGTCGCGGTGACGAATTGGGCGTTCGCCATCGGGCCGTGCATTAGGTCGACTGCAGCACATTCACAACCGAAGCGCTCCCGCACGTCCGTCTCAGGACGTAATGAGCGAGCAACGATACGAGGTTGGCGGGGGCCAACCTCGTGGGCTTCGTGTTGGGGGACAACGGCCAAGCCTGCTTCGGCACCACGGTTGGGCGACAAAGGGGGCGGTCATGAAGCAGGTGCGTCGTCATTCGCGTGGTGAGGCGATCAAGCGGTTGTTGTTGTGTTCGGCTTGTCCACTGGCAATCATGATTGGCGGAATTCTGGGTGCCGGTACCGCGGCCGCACAAACGGTCCCGGAGCAGAGAAGCGCGGAGCAGCTCAGGCAGATCCAGGTCATCTCGACCCAGCCGCGCCGGCCGCGTCGCGCCGCGACCGGCGGGCGTCCTGCGGCAGTTCAGCCGCCGGTATCGACGAGTGAAACAGGACCAAGCATCGGCCCCGCGTCCCCGTCCCCGCTCAACACCGGGGTGGTTGCCGAAAGCGCGAGCCGGCTCGGTCTTACCGTTTTCGAGACCCCGGCCACCGTCGAGGTTGTAAGCCAGCAAACCATGCGGGAGCAGGGCTACCGCACCACGGCGGAGACCGCGAGCGGCGCCGTCGGCGTGATCTCCGTCGATGCTGCCGGCGCACCTGCGGGATTCTCGATGAGGGGATTCAGCTTCAGCGAAGTGAATGTTCTCTACAACGGCATATGGATCGGTCCGCAGGGCATCACGTCACGCTGGCTGGATACGGCGAACCTCGAACAGGTCGAGTTCCTGAAGGGGCCATCCTCGCTGATGAGCGGTCTGAACGCGATCGGCGGATCGGTCAATTACGTGAGCAAACAGCCGACGACCGGTCCCATCCAGAGTGAGCTGAATCTATCCGCGGGTTCACTTGGGACAATTCGGTCGCACTACGGGTCTGGCGGCAGTACGTTGGTGAAGGGCCTCGATTATCGCTTCGACATCTCCGGCACGCGGCTCAACGGCTTTATCGACGACGTCACTCGGAATTTGACCGGCATCTCGGGCCAGTTGAATTATCAGGTAAACGAAGTATTCAAAACGTTCTTCGCCGTCGAGTACAAGAAGGACAAGGGATACGCCTATTGGGGCACTCCGCTCGTTCCTACCTCCTATTCCGGAGCCAACGCTGTCAGCGGAGTGGTCTCGGGTGTTGCCGTCAGCACCTTCGACGGTTCGATCATCGGGCCGGTAACAATCGACCGCCGCACCCTCAAGACGAACTACAACGTTCTCGACAACTCGACTGGCGCCGAGGAGTGGTGGGTGCGTGGCGGTTTTGAGTGGGCAGTTGCGGACAACGTAACTGTCAAGAACCAGACCTACTTCTATCACGCTCGCCGTCACTGGCAGGATGCCGAAACGTACGCGTTCAACACGACGACGAATTCGACGATCGACCGCGATCGGTTTTATGTGGGACACGATCAGCAGGTTGTTGGAAACAATACCGACGTGGTCTGGGACACGCAGTTCGCTGGCATGGAAAACCGTCTCGCAGGCCAGCTGCAGGTGAGCAGCAACAGGATAAAGTTCACGCAGTTCGCGGGCGGTTTTCCCGAAGACACAGTTGATGTCATCAATCCGTGGCGGGGCTACTTCGGCGTGCTCGAACCGGATATCCGGAACAAGCAGCTCGATACTATTTCTTTGTCCTTTGAAGACCGCCTTAAGCCGACGCCCTGGCTGGCCCTGATCGGCGGGGTGCGCCTCGAGAGCATTACCCTCGAGAGCAACGGGATCAATTTCGACGGTTCGATCCCGGCCGGGCAGCCATTCAGCAAGACCTGGACCCCCTTGTCCTACCGCGCTGCCGTTACCGTCGAGCCGATCCGCAACCTGATGTTCTACGGAATGACCTCGACCGCATACAATCCTGCCGCCGCCGGCATCTTCTCGATCAATCCAAGAACCTCACTGGAGCTCACCGAAACGCTGACTTACGAAGCGGGCATCAAGCACCTGTTCTGGGACAACAGGGCCGAATGGACCTTCTCCGCTTATGACATTACGCGTAGCAATGTGTACGTTCCATTGACCAACAACACGTTCTCCCTTGCAGGAGAGGTCAATTCGCAGGGCATCGAATTTGCTGCGGCGGTCCGTCCGATCGATGGGCTGAAGGTTTGGGGCAATCTGGCGTTCGTTGATGCGACCTACAGCAACTTCGGCAGTTTCACAGGCAACACGCCGTCGAATGTTGCGCCGCAAATCATCAACGTCGGTGCTTCCTACCGCTGGGACAATTCCTGGCACTGGCCTGTTGAGATCGGCGGTTCAGTGCGACATGTGGGCCGGCGCTTTGTGTTCGAGGACGACCTGACCACGATGGAGCCGTACACCACGGCCGACTTGTACGCATTCGTAGATATCCCCGGCCAAGCCTTAGGCCGCCCGGAGCTCAAGAACACGCGCGTTGCGTTCCGAGTCCGCAACATCACCGATGCGATATACGCCGCATTTTCGGATCCCGGCTACCAGGATCAGATTTATCTCGGCGCGCCGCGTACATATGAAATAGCGACATCATTCAAGTGGTGATCCGCCGTATTGGCTTGGTTTGCCTTCCAGCAGTCGGGCGGCGCTCGCGTCCATTCGTTCCTCAGCCAGGCGCGGCTGAGATGTCCATCGCCGGAATCTGGTTGCGGCGCGACTGGGCGCTGATGGTGCTCGTTGCCGCTGCCCCATTGCCTACCGCCGAGCTTGCCGCCGACGGCGGCCGCCACTTATGACCAACACATCGGTGCCCGTGACCGAGACAACGCAGCCTTCGCCCATGCACGGGCCGATGGTTAGCGTTCAGCCGGCCTGGATCGAGAGCATCCTGCGGCCGATCCAGGCTTTCCGGCTGCCATACGTGCCGGTGGTGATGGTTTACTTCGCCTACGGCGCGCTTGGCCTGATCGATGTCACTCGCGATCTCTGGATCAAGGAGAGCCTGTCGTTCAGCCCGTCCCAGCTTGCGGCCATCAGCGTCTGGCTGATGTTGCCCTGGACCGTGAAAATGGTGTTTGGCGAGTTGGTCGACACGGTGCCGATCTTCGGCTCGCAGCGAAAGTCCTACATCCTGATCGGGGCGGTGCTTACCGCGGCAGGCATGATCATCCTGGCCGGTGCGGCGGGGCGCTGGCTGACGTTCATGCATCCCGACGGCCTCTACATCCTCGGCGCGATGGCGATCGCGATCGGCACGGTGGTGCAGGACGTTGTCGCCGACGCCATGTCGACCGAAGTCGTCTCGCGAGTCGACGCCGACGGCAAGGAGCGCTCGGATACGACGGTTCGCACCGAGCTCGGCATAGTCCAGGTGCTCGGAAGGCTCGCCGTCTCGGCCGGCGTCCTAGTTGTGGCCGGATTGTCGGGCTGGCTCGCCAATGTCATGTCGCGTCAGAATGTCTTTCTGATCGGGCTCGTCATCCCGCTGATTTCCATCGTCGGCGTCTTTGTGCAAGGCCATGAAAACGTCGGGCGTCGTCCGATCGACTGGCGCATTCTCGGCGGCGGCATCGTGTTCGGCGTGGTCGTTGGGGCACTCGGCTTCGGCAACGTGCCGTTCGCGCAGGAGATTATCTTCGCGATCTCCCTGACCGTGGTCTGCTATATGCTGGTGCTGGTAACGCGCGAGCTCGATCACGAGTCGCGGATCGGCATTCTGTTCACCGCGCTGATGGTGTTTGCCTTCCGTGCGACGCCGACGGTCGGCGACGGTTTCTTCTGGTGGACGCTGGACGAATTGAACTTCGACGCCGCATTCTACGGCGTTCTGCGCCAGACCGGCGCCGTGCTGTCGATCGTCGTGATGTGGGTGTTTAGCAAGCAGCTCACCGAATATTCCGTGACCAAGACGCTCCTCTGGATCGTGCTCGCCAGCTCGTTGCTGTCGTTGCCAAATATTGGGCTGGTGTACGGTTTGCATCGCTGGACCGAGGCAACGCTGGGTTTCGGCGCTCACGGTATCGCTTTGGTGAACACCGCCACCACGTCACCCTTCGCCGAAGTAGGCATGATCCCACTGCTGGCGCTGATCGCCTACTATGCACCGCCCGGCCACCGTGCCGCCTGGTTTGCGCTGATGGCGTCCCTGATGAACGTTGCACTGGTGGCCTCGCAGCTCCAGACGAAGTACCTTAACGACATGTTTGTGGTCAGCCGCGGTCAATACACGGAACTTGGTCCGCTGTTGATCTGCGCGGTGGCGCTGGGGTTCGTCATCCCGGTAACCGCCATCGCGCTGTGCGGCCGGCGCGCCGTCCGCCACGTGGCCGTGAAGCACCGAGCCGCGTCACACGGTTCGACCTGAATTTCTTCCCTTGCGTGGGGCCGTACGCAGCAGCGGCAAATACTGCAGGAAACGCCAATCGAGCCTGTGAGCTTGACATCAAGAGCAGTCACAACAGACACTTTCAGCAAAACAGAAGGCTTAGGGCCGACGTATATTTTTGTCGCGGAGGACATGTCGATGACGGGCGCCAGTCTCAAGTACGCCGCAGTCTTATTGGGAGCCTGGCTTGCTGTGCTCGTCGGCTGGCCGAGTGGTGCGCGCGCCGAGACGATCGAGTTTGCGGTGTGGTTTTCCGACCGCGACTTCTATGCCGATCACGTGCGCAAGTGGGCCTCCGAAATTGAACGGCGGACCGACGGGCGTGTGAAAATGAAGCTGCACTTCTCCGGCGCGCTGGTCGCAGCCAGAGAGACCGTCAACGCGGTGCGCACTGGCGCTGCGGGTGGAGGCACGACCAGCGCGAGCTTCGTCGCCGGGCTCGCTCGGCCGGTCTCCTACTTCGAGGCGTTGTTCTGGATCCCCGGTGATCCCAAGATCGCGCTCGAGACAGTTGGCGCGCTGCTCCCGCCGGCGCAGGCACTCCTGGAGGCGCGCGGCCTGAAGCTTCTGTTCAGCTTCCCGTCCACCGGGCTGGTGTCGAACTGCAGCAACGGGCACATCAAGACGCCCGCGGACTGGAAAGGCAGGAAGGTGCGCGCGGCGGGACGCTGGCAAGGCGTCCAATTGCGCGCGGTCGGCGCGTCGGCCGTCACGCTCGATCCGGGCGAGGTGTACGTCGCCCTTCAGAATAAGACCGTCGACTGCATCCTGTTCCTCGCGAACCTCACGCTGTCCTCGAAGGTCCATGAGGTTGCACCCCAGGTCACCTACTGGCGCGATGGCGCGAACGCTTCGATGTACTATTTGAATCTCGCGCTGTGGAACAAGATTTCACCCGCCGATCAAAAGACCATCCTGCAAGTCTCGAACGAGATCGTCGTCGAAGGCACGTATAAGCTCAAGGATCAGCAGGAAGAGGCTCTGAAGGAACTGGAAAAAGGCGGTGCAAAAGTCTACCGGGCGACCGACGCGGAAATCTCCGAGATGAGGAAGGCCATGTCGCCGGTATGGGCCGAGCTTGAAAAGTTCACCGGCGCTGAGGGCAAGCCGTTCGCTGACGTCATCTTGCCGCTGCAGAAGTAGGTCAAGTGGCGCCAGTAGGTCAGTTGCGCGACCGCGCGGGCTGGTTCGAACGGCTCGAAGCGTTCACACGCGCCGTCAATCGCATCTTTGCTGCACTCGCGTGCCTTCTGGTCCTGGTGATCATGGCAGCGATCGTGGTGCAGATCATGTACCGCTTCGTATTGAACGATCCGGTCGCCTGGGTGCTCGATATCACAATCTTCCTCTTGGTTTTTGTGTTCTTTCTGTCGGTGGCACCCGCGCTGCAAAGTGGAAGCCATATCGAAGTTGATATGTTCGACGCGATGATTGCGGACCGTTACCGGAAGCCGGTGCGGTTGATCGGCAAGATCCTGACCGTGATCTTTGCCGCGATCTTTCTGTGGTACGTCGCGGCATTCTACTACGACATCGTCGAAGTCGATGAGGTGTCCTTCACGATGCTGATCGTGCAGTTGAAATACCTCTATTGGATCGGACCGCTCGGCGCCCTGCAATTCCTGCTCACCGCCGTCGTCCTGCTGATCCGGTTCTGGCGGGACCCGTTGAGAAACGACGACGCGGTGGCCAGTGCCGACTAGGACAGCCAACGTCATCGATGCGATACGCACCGAACCCGCGCGGCGCGATCGATTCGCGGCCGGAGCCGTATGATGGCCGCCGTCGGCAGTTTCACCCTCTTCCTTGTGTGCCTTCTGGTCTTGATGGCCACGCGCACCCCGGTCGGGGTTGCGCTTTCGATGGTGACGGTCGCCGGCGTTGTGGTGTTCATCTCGCCCGGCGCGCTGAGCCAGCTCGCGTCTGCGGCCTTTGCACTATCGAGCAACTTCATTCTGGTCGTCGTCCCGATGTTCATCCTGATGGGCGAGGTGCTGTCTGCGACCGGCATCGGCGCCGCGCTGTTCCGCGCAGCCGAATTGTGGTTCAGGCGGCTGCCCGGAGCACTGGCGATCGCCACGGTGTGGGCCTGCGCCGGCTTCGGCTCCGTCTGCGGCTCGAGCCCGGTGACGGCCAGCACGATCGGGGCGATGGCGGTCCCGCAGATGATGAAGCGTGGCTACAAGAGTACGCTTGCGCTCGGAGCCACGGCAGCCGGTGGAACGCTCGGTATCCTGATCCCGCCGAGCATCACGATGATCGTCTATGGCGTGATCACCGACACCTCGGTCGGCCATCTTTTCATGGCGGGTATTGTGCCGGGCATCATGCTTGCGGCTCTCATGTCGGTCACGATCGTGGTTCTTGTGCTGCGCTATCCGTCATGGGCGCCGCCTGTCCGCGAAGAAGTCACGCGCGCCGAAAAGTGGCGGTCGTTGTTCGCCATTCTGCCAGTGGTGATCCTCACCGTCATCGTGCTCGGGTCGATCTACTCGGGAGCGGCCACGCCAACGGAAGCCGGTGCGGTGGGTGCCGCAGGGGCTCTGGCGATCGCATTTTTCATGCGTCGCCTCGACATGCCGATTCTTTGGGCGAGCCTGCAGAAGACCATCCGTACAACGGCGATGTTCCTCTTGCTTCTGACCGGGGGCGTATTCAGCTCCTATCTGCTGGCCCGGCTGGGTATTCCGCAGGCGGTCTCGGACTTTATGACCGGTCTGCCGTTGCCGGGCTGGGCGATCATGGTGATCATCAACCTCACGCTGCTGATCCTCGGCACGTTCATGGATGCCGGCAGCATGGTCGTGATCGTCATCCCGATCTTCCTCAAGACGATCATCAGCCTGGGCTACGATCCGGTGTGGTTCGGCATCGTCGTGGTGATTCAGTCGGAGATCGCTGCCATCTCGCCGCCGGTGGGCTTCAATCTGTTCGTGCTCAAGTCGGTTGTTCCTAACGTCAATCTGAACGATGTTTCAAACGGCGCGATGATCTTCGTGGTCCCCATGCTGGTCGCGATCACAATTCTCACGATTTTCCCGGAGATCGCGCTATTCTTGCCGAAGATGCTGCTGACGAAGCAGTAGCGCGCAGGGCAGCGACAAGCTACTCATTTGTGGCAATCGTCAGCTGCTCGGTCGTGGCCTCGTTGCTATTTGGGATGTTGAAACAACGCCCCGAGCGCCGCACAATGGCAGCGTCTGTACCCCATTCGGAACGAAAGGGGGTCGTCGTGTCCAGCAAATCGAAGCAACTACGTAAGGCCGCCGCCAAGGAGTTGCGCGGTGGACGGAAGACCACATCACCCGCAAGGAAGGTCCGCCATACCCGGCGCGCCGCCGGCCTTAAGGCCCTTGCAGCGGAGGAAGAATGGCTGAAGGGCGAGCGCGAGCGGTCGCACAAGCGGTAGGGGCTCCCAGGAGAGATCGATCCTTCGTCGAACCGTTTTTCAGTAGCAATATTTTCGCTCTGCACTGCATTTGATCGTTGGATCGAATAGAGTTGATGGCAGCCTGAGCCAAGGTCGCTCCTTTGGCTAAAGCTAGGCCCTTGGCCGGAGCTTCACCTCGCCGGGAGGCCGCTCGTTTGAGCGAAAAATATCGCGGCGCAATCGGGGGCGGCCAGTTCATGAAAAGATTGCTTGGGATTGTCGTCATGGTCATTCTAGTTGTCTTTTGGGTGGGAAGTCAGAAGAGGCCCGCTGTTCCGACGGTGTCGAGCGAGATAGTCGCGCACTGATGGGCACCCGCAAAAAGTGAGCCCCACCCGCAGCAGCCGGGACTCCAAGTGCCAACTTAGATGCGCGGAGGCCGTCGACGCCCGGCCGCATGCGAATGGCGGGCTCGCGCTGTCCGTTGACCGGTTGCTGATGAGCTACCGCCGGCGGTGTACGCCGGCATCTGGCCGGTTGCTTCTTTCTTGTCGGTTGCCGTGATCAGTACACCGGCCGCAGCTGGAGCGCGGAGACGCCGAGCGCGACGTTGAGGGATATCGAGCCTTCGAGCGAGAGCGGCTGCAGAGCGATGGTGCGTCCGGAGCCACCGATCAGGAGGTTGGCGCCCACGCCGAGACCGATGCCGATGTCACCGCTGGCGCCGACATATTCGCCCGCGAGTGCCCCGGCCGGCACCCCAGCGGTCGGCGCAAATACGGCCCAGGCGAAAACGCCGCCGGCGGAGATGCCAATATTGAGCCCCACCATATTGAGCGCGCCCTCATAAGCTTGCGGCTGAAGCCCAGTCTGGGTGAACCGGCATTCCATTGACTGGTGTCCGGCAATGATGAAGCCGATGCTGGGGTTGACCCTGCAATTCAGCATGCCGACCTGCGTCCATCCGGACGGCGTCTGGGCTTGGGCCGGCGCGGCAAGCATCGCAACGAGCGCGAATGCTGACAAGGTGGAACCATTCTTGAACATCCGAGATCCTCCAGGTGCGTTGATCGCTTCAGAATAGGACTGGCTTCGAGCATGCAACTACGAAAGCCGTTTAATACCGGGCGGCTGCCATGTCCCGTGGCCAACCGGCAGGATCGAAGGCGGCGTGGTCTTCGGCCAGTAGAGCCGCATCACCAGACAAATCGGGCCGTTCGAGCGCCGCTACCTATTTCATGTGAATACCTTCCTTGATCCGCTCGTCGCGGAACACCACAGCCATGGCATCGATGATGCGTATTCCGGGGTTTGCCTTGCAGTACTCGATGACCTCGTGCTCAACGAGCTTTCCCCTGCGCAGGTTCGCGAAGTGCTTCTTGGCGAGGCCGTTGTACCAGCCGCTGTACCAGGCGGTGAGCAGGTCGGCGTCGCCCTGCCAGGTGTTCGCGAGCTGAGCGCAGGTCAGCGTCTGCACGTCGAGATAGCCGTTGGCATCGGCATAAGCACTGAGATCGGTCTGTGCCCTGGCATCGAAGCTTGCGAGCGCAAGCGCAATCAGGGCCGCGAATTGAAATTTTCGCATCGGTAATCTCCTGTGCCGCATTGTTTGGTTGCACGCGCTGCCAGGCCGGCAGTTCGCGTTGGTTGCGATTGCGTGTCGAAAAGGAGCAAGTCGCGCCGTTGCCCGCTTCGAGCGGGCTGGCAACGGCGCTTTGGGCTCCCACGCCTCAGTAGCAGGGCGGCAGCGGGTAGTAGCCGCAGGCCGGCCGGGCGTACGGGTAAGCGTACGGGTGGTAGTAGGCAGCGGCGCCAACAGCCGCTGCTCCGACCGCAGCCGCGCCGGCATAGTAGGCGCCGCGATAGGCGGTGCGGCGCGCGACGCCTGCGAATGACATCGGTGTCAGCGGCCGGCCGATAATGTCGATGAAGAGCGAAGCGGCGCCATCGGCGCCGTTTAGGTCGCCTTCCAGCACGTCCACATCAAACGTCAGACGATCGCCTTCGAGCTTCGGATTCTTCAGGACCACGACGGCGTCCTTGACGCCGGAGCCGTCCTTGGTGAACCCGGACACCGTGGCGTTCGGTGGATCCTGGGCAAAGTTGTCGTGCCCCTTGGACCAATCTTCGATGATCCGGGACGTCAGGTCATGGCCTGCGGCCCGCACCGGGCGATCAGCAAATACGATGGAATTCGGCGTGACCCCGATCAGCACAAGCTTGCCGCCTTGCAGGCTGACGCCCCGAGAATTCAGGACAAAGAGGGACGGAACGACCTGGGTCTTTGACGCCTGCGGTTGTCCGATGGTCTTTTCCAAATGGGCCTGCGGCGGCGCCGACGGAGCGGTCTGTGCCAACGCCATGGCGGGCGCAAACAGCGCGGCCATGACAGCCGCTATCATGCGATCAGTGCGGTTGAATATTCCAATCATACATCTTTCTCCCGGGGACATCGTCCGCGGCCATCCTGACGGTGCGAGGTCGCATTTGATAGGTGCCCTTTGGTCCAATCAAGCGGATCGCCCGTTTTCGACCATATCGGGCAGGCCGCCGAGGCGAGGCGGCCTCGAGGAACTAGCCGCAAGACATCCAGGACGTGCGCGGCTTACTGCAATTTGTTCTTGCAGCGCGTACAGTCGTTTTCCCAGCGGCCCGACTGATTCTTCGGTACAAGGACTTGCCGAGAAGTCAGTGCGCTTTGCCCGCCCGATCGTCCCTGCGTGGGGTAGCGGGTATTGGTTGTCGGCGCGGTCTCCCAGGGTGTGCATCTGAGGAAAACAGGCATGGCGAGCAAAGCCAAGGAAGTCGTGGGCAAGAAGGCCGTGAACGAAAAGGACGAGTTGCCGGTGGTGGTGGCCACTGAGACCACGGACAGCATGCTGCCGTTGCTTGACTTGCCAGATACGGCCGTCAGGGACCTTATCCGTATCGCCAAGAAACGTGGCTATGTCACCCATGATCAGGTCAAATCGCTGTCGGAGGAGCTCAATTCCGAGCAGATCGAGGACGTGCTTGCGATGCTCTCTGAGAGGGGCGTCAACGTGGTCGAGCACGAGGGGTCGACTGACGACGACGAGAAGGATCACGAAGAGGCCGACGAAGAATCAAAAGCCGGAGGCGATGAGTTGGTCGAAGTGCGGCAGAGGATTCCGGCCAAGCCCGAGACCAAGGAGGCGACCGAGCGCACCGCCGATCCGGTGCGCCTTTATCTGCGCGAAATGGGTGCCATGGACCTGCTTTCCCGCGAGGGCGAAATCGCCATTGCCAAGCGCATCGAGGCAGGCCGCAAGGCGATGATCGCCGGACTCTGTGAGAGCCCACTCACCTTCCAGGCCATCATCATCTGGCGCGACGAGGTCAACGAGGGAAAGGCCCTTCTGCGCGACATCATCGAACTGGAAGCGACCTATGCGGGCCCAGACGCGAACAACGCCCCCGTACAGGCAATCGGCTCTGACGGTCAACCGATGGCGCCACAGCAGGGTGCCGTTTCGAACGAACAGTCCGTCTTGGCGAAAATGCCGGCGCCGCCGGCCGCACCCGCGACCCCAATTCCCTTTGGGCCGGGACTGAAGGGCGCGGGTGATGACGAGGAGGGTAAGCTTGAAAGTGAGTTCGACGACGTCGACATGGAGAACTCGCTTTCGCTGGCAGCTCTCGAGCAAGAGCTGAAGCCCAGCCTGATTGAAACCTTCGACAAAGTTGCCGATGCGTATGGGCGGCTGCGCAAGCTGCAGGATCAAGACATCGCCAATCAACTGCGCAACGATTCGCTCTCGCCCGCGCAGGAGCGCCGGTATAAGAAGCTCAAGGACGAGGTCGTTGCCGAGGTGAAGTCGCTCCGGCTTAACCAGACGCGCATCAATTCACTGGTGGATCAACTCCACGACGTCAACAGGCGCCTGGTTGGCCACGAGGGTCGGTTAATGCGGCTGGCCGAAGGCCACGGTGTCTCGCGCGACGACTTCCTCAAGCATTACCTGGGTTCTGAGCTTGATCCGCTATGGCTCAACCGGGTGTCGAAGCTCGCCGCCAAGGGCTGGAAGAGCCTTGTCCAGAAGGACAAGGACAAGATCAAACAGCACCGCCACGAGATCCACGCGCTCGCTGGCGAGACTGGGCTCGAGATCGGCGAGTTCCGCAAGATCGTGCGCATGGTGCAGGATGGTGAGCGTGAGGCGCGGCAGGCCAAAAAGGAGATGGTAGAGGCCAACCTCCGGCTCGTCATCTCCATTGCCAAGGGATACACCAACCGCGGCCTGCAGTTTCTCGATCTGATTCAGGAGGGCAACATCGGCCTCATGAAGGCCGTTGACAAGTTCGACTACCGCCGCGGCTTCAAGTTCTCGACCTACGCGACGTGGTGGATTCGGCAGGCGATCAGCCGGGGCGTCCACGACCAAGCACGTACCATCCGCGTTCCGGTACATATGATCGAAGTTATCAGCAAGATCGTGCGAGCCCGTCGCCAAATTTTCATCGAAATTGGTCGGGAGCCCACTCCTGAGGAGCTAGCTGAGAAACTCGGCATGCCCTTGGAGAGGATTCGCAGAACGCTAAAAATCGCCAGCGAGCCGGTTTCGACGGAGACCCCGGTGGGTGAAGAGGAGGATTCCCGTCTCGGCGACCTCATCGAAGACAAGAACGCAATCCAGCCGCTTGACACGGCGATCCAGTCGAGCCTGCGCGATACGATCGCGGAAGTCTTGGCATCTCTCTCTCCCCGCGAGGAGCGCATTATTCGCATGCGGTTCGGCCTTGGAATGACCAGCGACCATACGCTGGAGGAAGTGGGCAACACGTTCTCGGTCACTCGCGAGCGCATCCGCCAGATCGAGGCCAAGGCGCTTCGCAAGCTGAAGCACCCGAGCCGGTCGAGAAACCTCAGAGCTTTCCTCGACAATTGACGGCGGTGACCCCAAGCGGGTGGTGCGCGCCGGCACCCGGCTGGTGTTGGCTGGCCTGCATGAGCCGGGTGGAATTCGATAGCGAGATCGACCGGCCCCACTGTACGTTGGTTCGCCGGAGACCATCGCTCGCAAGATTGCAGCCGTCGCTAAGGCGCTCGCTGCTTCACGCTTTGACATGACGTACAGCGCCGGGAACGTTGCCTCACGCAGCAATCATGCTACCGAATTTCCTTCGGGTTACTTGGCACGCTGCTGCCAAAGCGTCGCCCCCACGAGCGAGCCGACAACCAGCGCTATGCCGACAACCTGGACGAGTGTCAGCACCTCGCCGAGCGCCATCACGCCAAGACCGGCAGACGCCACAGGTTCCGCGTAGCACAGCAGTGAAGTCCGCATTGGCCCGATGATCGATACGGCCATGAAGAACGCGATTATCGCGAAGGCGTATAGAATGGCGGCCCCGGAGAATCCGAGCCATCCGGTGGCCGTTGCGGGAAGTGCGAAGTCGCCCCGCAACGCGCAGAGCGCAATCAGCAGAGTGGCCGAGACCCCTGCCATATAGAGTGTCACCCGCCGCGAATCGCCAGTACGCAGGACTTGGCCAGAGACAGCGACGACGGTGCCGAGGCCAATTGAGGCGCTGAAAGCCAACGCAATCCCCAAGGTATCGTGGTTTCCGACGCGCAGATCGAGCGCCAATGCGAGGCCGATCAAGGCGACGAAAATAGAAGCGATCGTTGTCCAACTGATTGTCTCCCAACCACGGACACCGACGATGACGGCTGCCACGAGCGGGAAGAGGTAGAAGATCAGAATTGCAAGCGACAGCGGGATGGTGCCAATCGCACCCAATAGAGCCCAACTGTAGGCGGCGGTGATCGCACCCAATCCAACTGCGATCCAGCCGTCTCTACTGGACAGCCAGAGCGAATTGCCCCGGAAGCGTAACCACACCACCAACACAACCGTCGGCAGGATAAAGCGGGTCGCAGCCAATGTGGGCGGATTGCTGCCGCCGTAAAACGCAACGCTTGCCGAAGCGTTCGAAACGGCAAAGGCAATGGCAGAGGTCAGTGCAAGGGTGTTTCCGATCAGACCGCGGGATCGAGCAGACGACATTGGGGGCTCGCTCTTCTAGACTAGTGCCGCCGATTTGAAGTTCCTGCACCCCTTGCCGCAATCACGTTCAGGAACTTCAAATCAAAAGCGGCACTAGATTCATAGACTTGCTGGTGGCCCTTTGCTTCCGAAGTTCGTATCAGAGAGTGCTGCGGTGTATCACGAGCCTCAGAAGCAGGGCACTAGGCATAGGCTGTGCTGCCCAAGTTGGGCTCCGCTGCCGCATCTCCTTTGAGGGATTGGGGACCAACGACGTCGAGAATGCTTGGGCGCCTGCTTGGCCCACCCTACAGGCGGGATGCGCGAGCGACCGCCCTTGACCGTGGCATGGTCGATGCAGGTGCCGCACCTCTGCTGGGCGATGGGTGCCGTCGGATGTGAAGAACAGCTTCCTTTGCCTCACTGGGACCTACCAATTCGCTGATTGTGCCGCTATATGTTTGGGGTCGTCGGGCGCGCCGATTGGCTGGCAACCTCGCGAATTGCGCGGGCCACGTTTTTCTCCGGAGATGTGTCATATGGCTAGAGGGACTGTGAAGTGGTTCAATCCGACCAAGGGTTATGGGTTTATTCAACCGCAAGGTGGCGGCGGCAAGGATGTCTTCGTCCATATTTCGGCGGTCGAGAGGGCTGGTCTCTCCACTCTCAATGAGGGCCAAGTGGTCGAATACGAGGAAGTGTCGAACCGCGGCAAGACCTCGGCGGAGAACCTGAAGGTTCAGCGCTGAGCCCCACCCGCAGCGCAGCGAATTCAACAGCCAACGAAACCAGCGCCCTTTCAGGGGCGCTTCCGATTGTCCTCAATCAAGGACTAGGCGCCCTATTCCCATGAGCAACGATAACGATACAAGCTTTCTTGCCCGCCTCAGCCGCGCTTCGGAGGCCAGAAGCGCGATGTTGGCCAAGGTCAAGCGAACAATGGACCCCGAGAATCCCCTGGCCATCGAGAAACGGCGACAGCGTGAAGCCGTTGTGGCAGCGCGTGTCGAACGGGCGGAGCAGCGCGAGATTGCGCGACAGGAACAGGAGCGCGAACTCGCCAGGCAAACGGCGTTGGCGGCGGCGGCCGCTGCGGAGGCCGAGCGTATTGCCGCCGAGCAGGCAGCTCGTGAGGCGGCTGAGCAGGCCGAACGGGAGGTCTTGTTGAAAGCCCAGCAGAAGGCAGAGCGCGACGCTCGATATGCTGCGCGGAAAGCAGCGAAGAAGGAGCGGCGGAGGGGCTATTGAGAGCCGACGGCTCAGTCAGTCACGGCGCTGCATATGTGCGCAGCTACACCGCCTCTTCCGCGGCCTTCACCGGGCGCGCGCTGATGATCTTTCGAGCCGGCCTTCGCGTCAGGCGGCAGCGCTGAGAGAATTCATCTCCGGCCGGACGATTCGATAGCCCTTGCGCGCATCAAACTGCGATCGGTCCTTCGCACAGCGAACGTCGAACCCGATTCCCCTGGCATTGTCGTGGTAGAAGTCTGAAGGCGCGTGACCCTGAGCGGCCGACTAGGACTTGAGAAATCTCGGGCGGGTACGATTTCGGCGCTGTTGATCTTTAGCCCCTCCAGTTCGGTTACCAGTTCGCAGTAGCTCGCTTGGCACGGGCGTGCAGACGCCACCCCTTCCACCCAGGCACGACAATGGGATAGCCTGTTGACCGAGCTGCCGGCGGGGCATGCCGAGGCCCACTTAATTTTGCGGCAGCGTTAGTGCCATCGGCGGGCAGGCACTCAAAAACTTAGACCAACGTCGAGGGGGGCAGTCAACGCCCGCTTTCGATTGTCCGTACAGCATTGGGAGGACGCCATGAAACTTCCTCGGCGTCGACTTCTGCAACTGGCGGCCGGCGGCCTTGCACTGCTCCCAATCTCGCGCATGGCGCGGGCACAAGCCTATCCGACAAAGCCGCTGCGCTGGATCATTGGCTTTCCCGCGGGCGGCGGTGCCGACACGGTTGCCCGGATCATGGAGCCATGGCTGTCGAAGCGCCTCGGGCAACCCGTCATCATCGAGAACCGGCCGGGCGCCTCGACCAACATCGCGGTGCAAACAGTGGTTGGTTCGCCGCCCGACGGATACACGTTGCTGTGGCACGGCCTCTCATCGGTGGTCAACGCCAGTCTGTTCACCAATTTGCCATTCGACATTCAGCGCGACATTGCGCCGGTCGCCGGCATTGTCAGTTATCCCATGATCATGGTCGCGCATCCTTCGGTGCCGGCGAAGACTGTTCCTGAGCTGATCGCGCACGCCAAGGCCAATCCCGGCAAGGTCACGATGGCGTCATTCGGCACCGGCTCGGCGTCACATCTGGCGGGCGAGTTGTTCAAGTTCATGGCCGGCATCGACATGGTGCACATACCGTATCGCGGCGGCGCACCCATGACGACCGACCTGATCGGCGGCCAGGTCAATGTTGGGTTCGACGTGATGGTGACGGCGCTGCCACAGGTCCGCAGCGGCGCGCTACGCGCTCTTGGTGTCTTGGGCCGCAGGCGATTTGACTTGTTGCCGGACGTGGCAACTGTCGCCGAGACATTGCCGGGCTACGAGGCCAGCACGTGGGCTGGGATCGGCGTACCGCGAGGGACTCCGCCTGAGATAATCGAGCGGCTCAACCGCGAGGTCAATGAAGGGCTGGCGCAGCCGGACATCAAGGCTCGATTTGCCGATGTCGGCACCGTTCCAATGGTGCTCAGTCCCGGAGAGTTTAGGGCTTATATCGCCGCCGAATTCGAAAAATGGGATCGGGTCGTGAAGGTCGCGGGCATCAAGCACGATTGATTGGCGGTGACCAGGCTCGGGAGCTTGTGGGGGAATGCCGTGAAACCTCCTCGCCGACAACTGCTGGGCTTGGCCGCGGGTGTCGCTGCGTTGCTGTTCGCGCCGCGTATTGCCATGGCACAAGCTTATCCATTGCGCCCGGTGCGCTGGGTCGTCGGTTTTACACCTGCCGGCGGAAACGACATTACCGCGCGCCTGATCGGACACTGGCTCACGGAACGGATGGGGCAACCCTTCGTCATCGAAAACCGTCCCGGTGCCGGCACGAACATTGCGGCCGAGGCGGTGATCAATGCGCCTGCCGACGGCTACACGCTGTTTCTGACCAACTTGTCGAACGCCGTCAACGCGAGCCTGTACGAGAAACTCAACTTCAATTTCATGCGCGACATGGCGCCCGTCGTGGGCATCAGCCGCGCGCCTTTGATCATGGCCGTTAACCCATCGCTGCCGGCCAAGACGGTTCCCGAGTTCATCGCCTATGCCCCTGCCAATGCGGGCGGGATCAACATGGGATCGGCTGGTATCGGCAGTGCGGGCCATCTCGCCGGCGAATTGCTGCAAATGATGACGGGCGTCAGACTGGTCCACGTACCCTATCGCGGCAACGCGCCGGCGCTGACCGACCTGATCGCGGGCCAGTTGCAGCTCGTGTTTCCGTCCTCGGCCTCGGCGATCGAATACGTCAAGACGGGCAAACTGCGCGGCCTCGCAGTGACGGGCGCGACACGCCTGGCCGGGCTGCCCGATCTGCCGACCGTCGCCGATTCCGTTCCGGGCTATGAAGCTAGCTCCTTGTATGGAATCGGGGTGCCGCGGGGCACGCCTGCCGAAATCGTCGACAAGCTCAACAAGGAGGTCAACGCGGCGCTTGCCGATCCGCAGTTGAGGGCGCGTCTCGCTGATCTCGGCGGCACGCCCTTCGGGGGATCGCCGGCCGACTTCGGCAGGCTGATCGCAGACGAAACCGAGAAGTGGGGCAAGGTGATCAGGTTCGCCGGCATCAAGCCGCAGTGAGGTTGCTGCGGGACCGGCATTTCCGCGACATCCGATACGGAATTTATCCGACGGGTTCCCGCCCGGCGAACCACAGCTTCGGATCGGCCGCCCGCACGCGTGCTTCCGGCAGGCCAAGCTCTCGACGGACGATATTGGTGCCCTCGACCAGGGCGACGCACTTGTAGAACGCAATCCGTCGCGATAGGCCCTCGCGGCCAAAACCGCAATCGGTGCTGATGACAAGCTGTTCCTTGGGGATGTATTCCAGCGCTTTACGGATCAGCGCCGCGACGTGCTCTGCCGGTTCGACCACCGTATTGCAATGATTGACGACGCCGATGGCGATTTTCTTGTCGGTCTTGATGTGTTTGAAGAGGTGCAAGTCTTTTCCGTCCGAGCTCGCGCATTCAATCGTCAACACATCACAGTTTAGTTGTAACAGATGCGGTAGCGCGCGTTCATAGCTCGGCACATTCCAGTGAACGCGCTGCTGATTTGGATTGCCCCAGCAGGTGTGCACCCAAATCTCGGCGTTCACGCCGGTAAGCTGGCGATTGAACGCCTCGGTGAAGAATTCAAGATCGGCATCGGTGCAGGTTGGCGACTGGGCGCGGCCATGATGCGGCGGTTCCTCCACCTGGATCAGCGGACAGCCGGCGGCGGCCATGTCGCGAAACTCTGCGTTCATAATGTCGCAGAGATCGAGAACCATAGCCCTTTCGTCGGCATAGAACTCGTTCCATAGCATCCCCGCGAGGACGGGGGCGCAGATGGCACCGAATTTCACCGGCCGATCGGTCATGCGCTGAGCGACTTGCCACAGCGCAGCGTATTCCAGTGGGCCGCGAGTCAGTTTTTCGCGCACGACACCGGGCTGATAGGCCTCCTGCACCTCCCACAATATCTTTCCGGGGCGCAGACCGTGGCGCGACATCCAGCTCCGCGAGGTGTCGCGGTGGCCGCTGACGCCACCGAGTCGCTCGATGACATAAAAAAACCAGGACTTGCCGCCCACACTCAGGTCGAAGCGGCTATCGCCGTCCGTGACGATATCGAGCCCTGCCGCTTCCTGATCCGCAATGATGCTCGCAACCGCATCAAGATATTGTTCGCGGAACACGGAATCGCCGAGTGCAGACTTGAACGATTGACCGGCGAGGCTGCGGTGAAACCACAGCGGCCTTGGGTAGGAGCCCGTGATGGTGGTGGGCAGAATCATATCGTGCGTGACAGTGAGCACCGTGGTCCTCCCGTGCGGTACGGGGTGAAGGCGTGTTTCGGCCAATCGTCATGCGACGGACAGCAAGCCGCACGATCAGCCTTTGGCAGACGCGGCGCCTGGACGTCAGGCTCGTAGCCGGAAGGTCGAGGTTCAAATCCTCCTCTGGCATCGTGCACGAGGCAGGCTTGGAACTTTCGAATCATTGCTACCCATCTTCGCGGCGTGAACCGAAGTAGTCGCGCACGAACTTGTGCAATGCCGGCTTATCCGAATTCCACCGCCACACATCGTCGCGATCGGCGGCGATATCAGCCGCTGGGTTGAATTCAAATTTCGCCAACTCCAGGTAACGCTGACGGTAGCCGCGATTCGACATGTCGCCGTGCCAGAGGTGGCGTAGATTGCCCGCGACGTGACCGACATTCGAACGCACCGCCCGGTGGAATGGCATCGCCCAAGCCAGATAATGATCCCTGTCCAAGCTTTGCAACCGAAACGCATCCTCGAAGTGGCCATAGGCGGCGCGCACCATCGCAGCGTCCCCGCCACCGACGATGCAGGCGTCGTACAGCCCGTGGTTCTCAAGGACATCGCGATCCGCCGCCCAGGCATAACCGCGCGCACATTGGATCTGTAAGGCTGAAGAGCCGAGACACTCCGCAGTCGACATGCCTGAGGCAATCAGAAATGACACAGAACTTAGCAACATGGTATTCGGAGGCGGTTGCTGATCTGGGCCGTAACCTTGCGGCATCTGGTGTATGTGGCTGAATGGCTGAACCAGTGTAAAGCGATCCAGCATGTCGCGGGTATGCCGAGGCCAGTCTTTGGTCTCGAAGACGACGTCGCAATCCACCCAGACGAACTCTTCGGCAGTGACTTGGCAACGCCGCCAGCGCGATGTTCAGCAATCGCTCCTTCTGCCACAGCACATCGCGGCCGCGCCGCCGTAGCACGATCTCGGCATCGTCATCCTTGAGTTCAAAATCCGGCCCATAGCTCAACTCGATGGCGACCAGCGGAAGAGCGAGGTGCTTTCGGAATTGCCGATAATTGGCATATTTGCTCCGATAGCCCGCCGGATTAAAGTAAGCAGTGATCGCCCAGAAGTCGCCGGCATCCCGGTCTGGTCTGAGGTCGGTTGCGCC
Organism: uncultured Alphaproteobacteria bacterium; assembly: GCA_963821555.1. GTDB lineage: Bacteria > Pseudomonadota > Alphaproteobacteria > Rhizobiales > Xanthobacteraceae > Z2-YC6860. The sequence goes on from CAWGEM010000004.1 coordinate 175,344, forward strand.
CATGCTCAGTTACGTGCCAAGCCCGCCATTGCGATCTGAAGTTCGATAATGTTGCGGGTAGAGCATGTTTGCAAGAGCTTCGCTGCAGAACGCGGGTGCAACGGAGGCGATCTTCTTTTCCGATCGCATCGCAGTGCTTAGCCCGCGCTCCGCGCGCATCCGGGAGATTGTGCGTGTGTCGACCTGCCGAGGCCCCGCGAGGCGTGTGAGCTGGCAATTCAAAGAAACGCGCGAGCACCTTCGGTCGCTGCTATCGCCGGAAGGAAATCAGCCGTGATTGAAGCAGCCGCTCGACCGTGGAACAGCAGGCTGGTGCAGCTCTCGAACGTCCGCGTTGCTACCCATCTTCGCGGCGCGAACCGAAGTAGTCGCGCACGAACTCGTGCAATGCCGGCTTATCCGAATTCCACCGCCACACATCGTCGCAATCGGCGGCGATATCAGCCGCCGGATTGAATTCAAATTTCGCCAACTCCAGGTAACGCTGACGGTAGCGGCGATGCGACGTGTCGCCGTGCCAGAGGTGGCGTAGATTGCCCGCGAGGTGCCCGACATTCGAACGCACCGCCTGGTGGAATGGCATCGCCCAAGCCAGATAGTGATCCCTGTCCAAGCATTGCAGGCGAAGCGCATCCTCGAAGCGGCCATAGGCGGCGCGCACCATCGCAGCGTCACCACCACCGACGATGCAGGCGTCGTACAGCCCGTGGTTCTCAAGGACATCGCGGTCCGCCGCCCACGCATAACCGCGCGCACATTGGATCTGTAAGGCTGAAGAGCCGAGACACTCCGCAGTCGACATGCCTGAGGCAATCAGAAATGACACAGAACTTAGCAACATGGTATTCGGAGGCGGTTGCTGATCTGGGCCGTAACCTTGCGGCATCTGGTGTATGTGGCTGAATGGCTGAACCAGTGTAAAGCGATCCAGCATGTCGCGGGTATGCCGAGGCCAGTCTTTGGTCTCGAAGACGACGTCGCAATCCACCCAGACGACTCTTCGGCAGTGACTTGGCAACGCCGCCAGCGCGATGTTCAGCAATCGCTCCTTCTGCCACAGCACATCGCGGCCGCGCCGCCGTAGCACGATCTCGGCATCGTCATCCTTGAGTTCAAAATCCGGCCCATAGCTCAACTCGATGGCGACCAGCGGAAGAGCGAGGTGCTTTCGGAATTGCCGATAATTGGCATATTTGCTCCGATAGCCCGCCGGATTAAAGTAAGCAGTGATCGCCCAGAAGTCGCCGGCATCCCGGTCTGGTCTGAGGTCGGTTGCGCCCATGCTCAGTTACGTGCCAAGCCCGCCATTGCGATCTGAAGTTCGATAATGTTGCGGGTAGAGCATGTTTGCAAGAGCTTCGCTGCAGAACGCGGGTGCAACGGAGGCGATCTTCTTTTCCGATCGCATCGCAGTGCTTAGCCCGCGCTCCGCGCGCATCCGGGAGATTGTGCGTGTGTCGACCTGCCGAGGCCCCGCGAGGCGTGTGAGCTGGCAATTCAAAGAAACGCGCGAGCACCTTCGGTCGCTGCTATCGCCGGAAGGAAATCAGCCGTGATTGAAGCTGCCGCTCGACCGTGGAACAGCAGGCTGGTGCAGCTCTCGAACGTCCGCGTTGCTACCCATCTTCGCGGCGCGAACTAAAGTAGTCGCGCACGAACTCGTGCAATGTCGGCTTATCCGAATTCCACCGCCACACATTGTCGCAATCGGCGGCGATATCAGCCGCCGGATTGAACTCAAATTTCGCCAACTCCAGGTTGCGCTGACGGTAGCGGCGATGCGACGTGTCGCCATGCCAGAGGTGGCGTAGATTGCCCGCGAGGTGCCCGACATTCGAACGCACCGTCTGGTGGAATGGCGTCGCCCAAGCCAGATAGTGATCCCTGTCCAAGCATTGCAGGCGAAGCGCATCCTCGAAGCGGCCATAGGCGGCGCGCACCATCGCACTGTCACCACCACCGACGATGCAGGCGTCGTACAGCCCGTGGTTCTCAAGGACATCGCGGTCCGCCGCCCACGCATAACCGGGCGTGCATTGGTTCTGTGAGGCTGGATTGCCGAGACACTCCGCAGTCGGCATGCCTGCGGCAATCAGAAATGACACGGAGCTTAGCGACTCGGTATTCGGAGGCCTCTCCTGATCTGGGGCGCAACCTCGCGGCATCCGGTGTACATGACTGAATGGCTGAACCAGTGTAAAGCGATCGAGCAGGTCGCGGGTATGCCGAGGCCAGTCTTTTGTCTCGAAGATGACGTCGCAATCCACCCAGGCGATTCGGCGGCAGCGACTTGGCAAGGCCGCCAGCGCGATGTTCAGCAATCGCTCCTTCTGCCACAGCACATCGCGGCCGCGCCGGCGTAGCACGATCTCGGCATCGTCATCCTTGAGCTCAAAATCCGGCCCATAGGCCAGCTCGATAGCCATGAGCGGAAGAGCGAGGTGCTTTCGGAATTGCCGATAGTTGGCATACTTGCTCCGATAGCCCGCCGGATTAAAGTAAGCAGTGATCGCCCAGAAGTCGTCGGCATCCCGGTCAGGTCTGAGGTCGGTTGCATCCATGCTCGGTTACGTGCCAAGCCCGCCATTGCGATCTGAAGTTCGATAATGTTGCGGGTAGAGCGGGTATGCAAGACCTTCGCCGCAGAACGCGGGCGCAGCGATCTTGAAGTGCTGCGCGATGTACGTTTCGACGTCGCCGCCGGCGAGTTCGTATCGATCATCGGCCCAAGCGGCTGTGGCAAGACCACGCTTCTCCGCATCCTGCATGGCCTTGAGGTTCCCAGCAGTGGGGCAGTGTTCGTATCCGGAAAGCGCGTCGAGGCGCCTTCACCATCAAGTGCGATGGTGTTTCAGCAGTTCAATCTGTTTCCGTGGCTGACTGTGCAGCAGAACGTTGCGTTCGGACTTGAGGTCGCCAGAATCTCTGCTGTGGAGCGTGACGAGCGCACCGAGCGCTTCATCCGTCTGGTGGGCCTGCAAGGATTCGAGGGACACTATCCGCACGAGATATCCGGCGGCATGCAGCAGCGCGTGGGCTTGGCGCGAGCGCTCGCGCTCGATCCGCAGGTTCTCTTGCTGGATGAGCCGTTCGGCGCACTCGACGCCATCACGCGCGAGCAACTCCAGCGCGAGATCGCCGAGATACTCGCACGGTCACCAAAGACAATCGTGTTCATCACACACAACATGGACGAGGCGATCTTCTTTTCCGACCGCATCGTAGTGCTAAGCCCGCGCCCCGCGCAAATTCTTGAGATCGTGCGCGTCGATCTGCCGAGGCCGCGCGAGGCAGACGCGGTGCGTGCGAGCTCGCGATTCAGAGGAATCCGCGAGCACCTATGGTCGCTGCTGTCACAGAAAGGCAATCAACCGTGATTGGATCAGCCACCGGACGATGGAACACCAGATTGGTGCAGATCTCGACGCATGGCAGCGTGTTGCTGTTGTGGGAGCTGTTGTCGCGGTACGCGATCCCGCCGCAGTTTCTGCCTCCGCCTAGCGCGATTGCGCGCGCGTTTGTGACGACGACGGAGTCCGGAGAGTTGCCCAGACAACTTTGGCAGACCTTGAGCGTGCTCACGGTCGGCTTCGGCCTTGCAATCGTAACCGGGCTGGCGATCGGCGTCGCAATGGGCATGTCCCTCACCTTGCGCCGAGTCCTCGATCCATATGTGAACGGCTTTTCCGCCATGCCGACGGTGACCCTGATCCCACTGGTCATCATCTGGCTAGGGCTCGGCTTCGAAGCCAAGGTATTTCTAACCTGGCTCGTTTCAATCTTTCCCGTAATCATTAATGCGCAAATAGGGGTCACCAGCGTTCCGTTCGAATACATCGAGACTGCCCGAGCGTTCGGCTGCAATCGCTGGCAGATCTTCCAGCGTGTGATTCTACGGGCTGCTTTCCCGTTTTTCATCGCCGGTGTGCGTGTCGGCCTGGTGCGCGCGCTGGTGGGCGTGGTCGTCGCCGAAATGTTCACCGCGTTGGCCGGGCTCGGCTATATGGTCGTTCTCTACGGCAACACGTTTCGCACTGCCGAGCTGTTCGTTCCGATCGTCGTGCTTGCGGCGCTCAGTATCGCCATCACGCACCTGATCTATCGCGTCGAACGAAGGTTCGAGCCGTGGCGCGTCAAGCAATCATGGAGTTGACTGGCCCGTCGTTGCACACGATCGATCCACTCACTAGGATGGCAAGAGAAAAGGACGAGCTCGACAATGTTGCGTCGCCACTTCCTCGCCCTAGCGGCCGGCGCTTCCGCGGCGATTGGAGCGCCCTCCATCGTACCCGCGCAAACGCGGACTGTGGTGAAGATTGCAAGCGGCGTCACGCCTCCTTCCATCCACACCATCTGGCTTCATGTTGCGCTGGAACGTGGCTTCTTTCGAAGCAACGGTGTCGAAGTCGCCGATTTCATGCAGTTGCGCGGCGGACCGCTCGCCATCCAAGCCATCGCGTCGCGCCATGTCGATGTCGCGCCGGCCGATCCGGAAGGCCTGCTGGCGGCGGCGCGTAGCGGCCACGCCATCCGCGGCGTGGCTGCGCCAGGCGCGCGACTGTCTTACATGTTGGTGGTGCGCAAGGAGATCGCCTCGATCCCCGAGTTGCGCGGCAAGCCGTTCGCCATATCGCGCCCGGGTGCGATCTCGCAATATCTGATGTACCCGCTACTTGACGGTGCGAGTGTGGCGCGCAACGACGTGCAATGGATTGGGGTCGGCGGGGCGCTCGAGCGTCTGTTGGCCTTGCGTGCCGACCGAGTTCAAGGGGGCGTTATTGCACGTCGATTTCGCAATGGAAGCGGCCCGCGATCCCAACCTCAGGCTGCTCGAATCCGTTGCGGATATCTTGCCTGATTACCCGGTCGAGATGATGGTTCTGCGCAAGGATATGTTGGACGCAAATCCGGAGGCAGCGACTGCGATCACGCGCGCGGTGATCGAGGCTTGCCGCTACATCACGCGCGACAAGGCCGGCACAATCGCGGTTGTTGCCAAGTATGTGCCCGGAGCGAACACGGAATTGCTCGCTGCGGCCTACGACGAGCTCATGCGGATCAACGGATTCGGCGTTAACGGAGGCATGACCGCCGCGGGACTGAAGGCCGCGCACGACCTCGCGCTCCAGAACGGCCAGATCGATCATGCGGTCGCCCCGGACCAATGGGTCGACTTCCGGTTCCAGACGCGCGCGCTCGAAACGCTTGGCCGCGCATCCTAAGAAATAGTTAGAAAGTTGGAATGCGTATCATGTCCGGGAATCAGCGCGACATAGCATTGTTCATGGGTAATTCGCGTGGCCATCTGTATGCATCGTTCGGCCTTGCGAGACGGCTTCAAGCCGTTGGCAGACGTGTGCGTTTTATCGCTTCGCCCAAAGTGGGTCCCTTAATTACGTCATTGGGCTTTGAGTATCAGAGCCTTGAAGTGTTAAGCACGATAAACATGCCGTTCGGTAGGGACCGGAGGCCGCTCGACGGCTTCAAAGGGCACGGCCTTGGATGGCTCGCAGAAACGGTCCAATTTGGGCAAGATGAGGTTCGGAGATTCTCGGAGGCCGCGCCGAGCGTGGCACACGCAATTGGCGATCTAGAAAAGGACCGCGGACCCCAAACATATATCTTTGATCCATTTTTTCTGATTTATGCATTGCCTCTGATAGCAAAATCAAGACCTGTCGTTTCCTTAAGCACAAAGCCCCTTTTGACGCCGGATCCGATGGTGCCGCCTTATACACGTTTCTTGTATCCCGGCCGATTTCTGTTCCAGGAGCGCTGCAATTGGCTTTGGACGTGGCAACGCCTTAACTACCTAGGCTGGGACGGCTGGGAGAAGATGGTTTCTGGAGCCTCCTACAAAGATCTCGTGCTCCGGTTTGCCAGGCAGTGCGGCGTCAATACAAACACCCTTTGGAAGACGCGCCCAGTATACTTCGACACAAGATTTGATGTCTGCCCAGAATGGGTTCTCCATGCTGAAGAATTCGAATTTCCCAGAAGGAACAAGGTTCAAGAGCAAGTCTACTATTTAGGACCCTGCGTAGATACGCGTCGTCCACCCGTGACGCAGCTTCCCATTTGTGGTGGCGACGGCCCACTCATATTTGCCGTGCTTTCAACAGTGCAAGTTCCAAATCGGCGTAGCAAGCGCCTGCTATTGCTAAACCTGTTCCTCGAGCTGGCTCGTCGACATCCAGAATGGAGGATGCTGATATCTGCCGGCGAGCAAGCCGATCAAATTGACCAAAGTGCAATTCCTCAGAACGCTCGAGTCGTGCCCTTCGCGCCCGCTCTCGAAGTGCTGCGGTCATCGAAACTCCTGATCAGCCAAGCCGGCGCAAATCTAATCAAGGAAGCAATATTTCACGGCGTCCCCATGCTCCTGCTGCCTGACAGAGCCGATCAACCCGGCAACGCGGCTCGTGTTGTTTACCACAAGCTAGGGCTGGCAATAATCAGAACTCCGTCGATAGACCGACTTGATGACTTTGCCAGTCGACTTCTCCATGATCCGTCCGCTAGCGCGGACTTAACGAAATGAGAGACGCATTTTGTCGCCATGATAAGAATGATGACTTGATCTTGCGGGCGCTCGACGCAGTAGAAAAAGGCCATGTCAATACTTCCGAGGTCAATCTCGACCTTTCTACGAGGTTGACCGATGCGTTTTATCAAACCTAAACGAGGTGGGCTTCTAACTCGTATATTTGATTGCGCCGGACAATTGGCGAGGCTGGTGGTGCAGGATGCTGCCTGCCTTCACCTAAATCATTTGACTTCATGTTGCGCCGAAACGCGGCTTGTTTCGAAGCGACGCCGTCAAGGTCGTGCCGACCCATCCGGAAGGCCTGCTGGCGGCGGCGCGCAGCGGCCATGCCATCCGCGGCGTGGGTGCGCCGGGCGCGCGACTGTTTTGCATGCTGGCGGTGCGCAACGAGGCCACCTCGATCTCCGAGTTGCGGGTGCAAACCGTTCGCCATATCGCGCTCGAGCACGATCTCGCCCGCTGCTTGACGGCGCGATGGTGGCGCGCAATAACGTGCAACGGATTGGGGTCGGCGGGGCACTCGGGCGCCTGTTTGCGCTGCGGGCCGACCGAGTCAAGGGGGCGTTACTGTACGTCGACTTCGCAATGGAAGCCGCCCGCGATCCCAACCTCAGGCTGCTTGAATCAGTTGCAGATATCTTGCCCGATTGTCCGGTCGAGATGATGGTTCTTCGTAAGGATTTGCTGGACGCAAATCCGATTGCTGCGACTGCGATCACGCGCGCGGTGATCGAAGCTTGCCGCCCCGTCGTGCGCGACGAACATGCGGGCACTCCCGACCAATGGGTCGACCTCGCGCTCGAAACGCTGGACCATGTCGCCGGATGAAAGACTGGATCGCAAAACTGTTCGAAGTGCCGGCCCTGACGAAATATGGGCACGACCAATCCGTCGCTGATTTGAACCTCGGGCTGGGTTGGATCTATTACGGCCTGGCGCGGGTGATCGCGCCCCAGACCGCAGTCGTTATCGGGTCGTATCGTGGATTTTCGCCGTTGGTCATCGGCAAGGCGCTCGCCGACAACGGCAACGGTGGCCGAGTGGTTTTCATCGATCCCTCGTTGGCAGATGACTTCTGGAAAGGCCCGAACGCGGCACGCGATCACTTCAATCGGTTCGAAGTGACGAATATCGATCATTACCTGATGACCACCCAGCAATTTGTGCAATCGGCGGCCTACCGGACGCTAGGCAGTGTCGGAATGGTTTTCGTCGACGGTTATCACTCCGAAGAACAGGCACGTTTCGACTATCAGGCATTTGAGGGAATGCTGACACCCAATGCCGTGGCGCTCTTCCATGATTCAACCAAATGCGAGATGTCACGCATATATGGTGCCGACCGCGCGTACCGCCGCGAGGTCAAATTGTTCGTCGACGAGCTCAAGCGGGATCCACGGCTGCAGGTTTTCGATCTGCCATTCGACCAAGGTGTGACCTTGGTTCGAAAGCGTGGCGACGGCGAATGACCGCGGACAACGTCGCCCGGGTTCGCAGCCTCGGTGACACGTTCGCCGTAACGCAGTGGCTGACCCCGTCGGAGCTTCAGTTGTACCAGGCGGCGCGCGCATGCAGGCTGCTTCAGCATGCCCGCAAGACAACCAAGTATTATAAAAATCGCTTCGACGGTGACCTCGACCAGCCGGCGGCGCTTGGAAAAATCTGGTCCGATTTCCCGATCATCACCCGGCGCGAGGCGGTGGAGAACCGCCTGAATCTGATCGCCCGAAAAACGCCGCCCGAAAGCGGGCCGGTCCGGGAAGGCAGGACATCGGGTTCGACCGGCGCTCCCTTCAAATTCAAGCGCAGCGCAATGATGGACGCAGTCGCCACTGCGATGACAGAGCGCATGATGGGTTGGTGGTCGGTTGATGGCAGCAAACCACATGCCTTGGTTGCCAATGATCCGACCGGCAAGGCTCGCCCACCTGATGGCCGCACGACTGAAGGCTGGCATTCGAAGTATCCAGACGGACTTAAACACTTTATTGCGGCTGCGGCGGATGCTGACGCGATCCTGCAGTGGCTGCTGGCGCGCCGGCCGCGCTACCTCAGCAGCTATCCCCCGCTGCTCAAGGAGTTGGCCCTCAACGCCTGCCAACGCAGCCTCGCGTTGAAGTTCGATCTCGTATTTGGCTTTGCCACTGTGCTGGATATCGAAACGCGCGATCTCGTCCGCAGGGCGTTCGGCGCCGAGATCGCCGAGACTTATGGGTCCGAGGAGGCTGGCCATCTCGCCGCGCAGTGCCACGATTGCGGTGAATTCCATGTCAGCGCGGAATCCGCCATCGTCGAAATCCTTCGTCCCGATGGCTCGCCTGCGTCGGATGGCGAAATCGGGCGTGTGATTGTCACGCCCCTCTATAGCTACGCCATGCCACTCATCCGCTATGAGCTGGGTGACTGGGCGGAGCGGGGTTCGGCGGCACCGGCCTGTGGCCGCGGCCTGCCCGGCTTGCGCCGAATTCTGGGGCGCACACGCAATATGTTCCGGTTTCGCGACGGCACGGTGATATGGCCGGTGACCGGCTCATTCCAGATTTCCGACTTCATCTCGCTTAAGCAGTACCAGATCGTTCAGACGGATTTTGACCAGCTAGAGATCAGGTACGTACCGGCTGACGCGGATCGCCCGATCGACTTGCCGGCACTGACAGCGCGAATCCGGACCGTTCTGCGCCAGCCGGTCCAGATATCGGTGCGCAGTGTCGCCCAGATCGAACGTTCAGCGTCAGGCAAGTACGAGGAGTGCCTCAGTGTCGTAGCCGAAAATCATGCCCGGACGCACTAGCGACTAGTGACGGCATGTTGCCGGTCAGAACCGGTGAGGCAAATTGAGCTCATTGCACAAGCCCCCTTCCGCCAGTCCTTCCTGAAGCTAAGTTCTCCGCTCGAGTGTCCGTCCAACGGCGCTATTTGTAGATCATGGGGCGGGTCGGCGGCGGCGTTTGCGCAGCCGGTGAAATCGCAAACGTCAGCCACATGTTCCAGCCGTCAGGGCGACGGGAGGCGTTGAATTCGTAATAGCCCTTCAGGTTGAGATAGCCCTGCTTGTCACCGACCGGAAACAGGATGCCCATCTGCGGGCCGATGCCGGTGACCCGTGAAATGTTTTCACCCAGGAAGGCGGCCTGTCCGCTGTCGGCGGTCAGCTGATGGTAGAAATATCCGACCGCGCCGACGAAGAATTGCTTGGTCAGGAACTGCGACGCACCCCAGTCGAGATGCCAGTCGATGCCGTTGCGATAGTTGGTGTCCGGGTTCTCGAAGTTGTACGTGAAACCAGTCACGGCGGAGAATTCGTGCCCGCTCTGCGGATTGAAGTAGGTGTAGCCAAAGCCGCCGTCGACCGCTCCGTGGCCGAGACCAAGATTGGCGAGACGGCTAGAGTCGTAGGCACCGACCGGAATATCGCCGGTCACATAGGTCATGAAGTTGTGCACGCCCTTGTTCCAGCGAAGCGAAGCCTGCGGATACAAATCACCGAAACCGCCGACCGAGCTGTCAATCGCGCCAGATCGAGTGACCACCACTGGGCCAATCGCGGCTGTCAGCGTGCCGTCCAACGACGTGTTGTTGCGGCCAACGATGCCCATCATGCTGACGGCGAATTGTCCGCCCAGGACCGGCGTTGCGAAGACATAGCTCGGGTTGATGAGGACGAGATCGACGTTGGCCTGCAGATTGGCGTTGAGGTTCACCTTGACCGTCGGGTTGAGCCTTCCGATCGTCACCTCGCGGGCGGCGGCGACATCACCCCCTGCCGATACCGATGTGTGATAGTAGACCGTCGCGAACGACCATCCAGGCTGGGCTGGAACGGCTGCGAGGCTTCCGTACAAGCCAGGAAGCCAGAAACTGACGCCGCCTTCGTCGGCCTTCGCCGGATCTGAGGTCGCGACCACGAAAGCAAGCAGCGCTGTCAATGACACGGCCGCCGCACAATTCAATGGCCGCCTGGTCGCTCCAATCATTTTCAGCCCTCCCCCAAAAGTGAACCTTAGATCGGCTCTCAGGTTGCGTCGACATCTGTGAGCGCGGAGACGTGTTGCGCACAGCACAAAGCCCGGGTGCGTGGCGCGAAAGTCGCGCCTTCATGGAGATTGCCCGGCGGTAAGCTGGTAGCGCGCGCAACCATGGCAAACGCAAAGGGCAAGAGGGCTTTGGCGACGCGGCTCAAGGCCCGGCCTGGCGCAAGTCATGGCCAGGCTCCGCTTCGTCTACTGAAATGCAAACACGCGCTTCCAGTCCCGCTTCATGTCGACCACCGTCCATTTGTTGACGGCGGCCGCATCCAGCGCCTTGTCGAGGCGCCCGAAATGCGATTTGCGATCGTAGGCGTATTCGCGCTCCGCATCGGTATGATGCACGATCAACCCGAGCCGCGGGCCGCTTGCGCCCATCGTCGTCCATTGCAGCATTTCCAGGTCGCCGTCCGAATTGCCGAACGCCGCGATCGGGCGCCGACCGATGTGCTCGTTGATGCCGATCGGTTTGCCGGCCTTGTCGTCGATGAAGTTGATCTGCGGCAACCGGAACAGCACCGGCTGGCCGTCACGCATCTCGAACCGTGTCTTGATCGAGGAGCCGACCACCTGCTGGGGCGGACACCATAGACCTTCTCGGTCCACGGCCGCATGAACTCGATGCCACCGCCCGAGACGATGAAGGTCTTGAAGCCGTTGGCGCGCAGGTAGGCGAGCAGTTCCAGCATCGGCTGGTAGACGAGCTCGGTGTAGGGCCGCTTGAATCGGTGATCGCGCGCGGTCGCAAGCCATTCGGAGACGATCTTCTCGAACTCGGCCGTCGTCATGCCGGCGTGCGTGGCCGCCATGATCTCCACCAGCCCCTTTTCGCCGGAGGCCGCCAGCGCTCTCATGTCGCCGTCCAGCACCGCCTTGAACGGCTGCTTGGTTTTCCAGCTCGGGTTTTGTGGCGCCAGCGCCTTGACGCGGTCGAGGATGAAGGCGAGCTGGACATACATCGGCTGCTCGACCCACAACGTGCCGTCGTTGTCGAAGGTGGCGATGCGCTGGTCTTCGGGCACGAAATCCGGCCCGCTGGTGACGCGCGCGACGAAATCGGTGATCGATGCCTTGGTCGGCCCGTCGTTCCAGGACGGCAGCCAGTCAGTCCGGCCTTGCGCCAGAGCGGGTGTGGAACGCAGCGACGCGCCCAGAACCGGGAGCGCAGCCAGGGCGGAGAGCAGAAACCGCCGATTGAGACCCATGGTGGAGTTGATCGGCCGCATGTTGACGCTCCTATGTGTTTGCTCGCCGCTAATCTGATCTCGGGCTCGTTGTTTCAAAAATCGAGTCATGTTCGCCGGCGGCGGGTTCGGATGTCTCGGCAGGCTTGCCTTGTATTCCTCGACGACCTTCAGCACCGGCCCGATGACCCAGTTGTACATCTCGCCGATGTTGTGTTCCTCGCGCGGGTCCGACTCGATGTTGAACACCTTGGGGTATCCGTTCATCGGCGCCGCGCTGGCGCCAACTCCGCCCATGAGGGTTGCGCCACCCCAACCGCTGCGGCCGGGCGCCACATCGGCAAAATAGGCGCGGAATTGCTTCCAGCGCGCCGCGACGAGATCGGGGCCGACGAAGGTCAGCAAGTGCTCGCGACGCCCGATATCGCTCCTGCCGAGCAGCAGGTCGGTCTGGTCGACGCCGTCGATCGGCCGGTCGTCCGGAACTTTGCCGCCCACAGATGCGCGCGAACGTCGGGAAGAAATCCATGATCGAGACCATCGCGTAGGATCGATCGCGGCCGTACCTGGTCCGGCCAACGGATGATGGCGGCCGTGCGGATCGAGCCCTCGCTCACGTCGCCGAGCGCGCCACGGAACGGTCCGGGCGATCCCATATCGGGCATGTCGCCGCCGAACGTGCGTGCTCCAGGCCCGTCGGGACCGTTGTCGGAGGCGAACACCACGATGGTGTCCTTCTCCAGACCAAGCTCTTTGAGCGTATCGAGCATCTTGCCGACGACGGCGTCACCTTCCATCAGCGAGTCGCCGAACTGACCGATGCGCGAGGCGCCTTCGAAGCGCTTGGAGGGCAGGTTTGGAAAGTGTGTTCGCGAAATCGGCAGATAGAGGAAGAATGGCTTGCCGGCCGCCTTCTGGCGCTTCATGAAATCGACGCCGTGGTCGACCAGTTCCCAGTCGATCTCGCGCCGCACCTCTTCGGTGTAGGGCTTGACCGATCTTAAGCGGCTCACCGCGTTTGGCCGCGACGATGTGCGGTCCCTTGTCCAGCGGAATATCGAGGGACTTGGTCTGGCGGCCCTGCCGAATCATGCCGAATGCGTCCCAGGTGTCCGCCGGGCGGAATGCCGTAGAACTCGTCGAAGCCTTTGTTCTGCGGCTGGCTGTACGGCTGGGCGCCGAGATGCCATTTGCCGAAGATCGCTGTGGCATAGCCGGCGTCGTGCAGCATCTCGGCCATGGTGATTTCCGTCGCCGGCAAGCGAGATGGCCGTTCCCGCGACGGCAACCAGCGACAGGCCGGACCGGATCGAATAGCGCCCCGTCATCAAGCGCGGCGCGCGACGGCGTGCAGGCGGGCTCTACCAGGAACTGCGTCAGCCGCAGGCCTTCGGCGGCGAGTTGATCGATGCGCGGCGTTGGAGCGCCGCGCAATTCCCCGCCGCCGTAGGCGCCGATGTCGCCATAGCCGATGTTGTCGGCGAGAATGAAGAGGATGTTCGGCTTCGGCTGCTGCGCCGAGGCGGGTTTGGCGGCGATGCAGAGCGACCGATGCAAGCAGAGCAAGCATGATGTTTCTGCTCGTACGCATCGCCAATCTCATGTCGAAGGGCTGCTCGTGGTTAGCGGACGCCCCGTGGGGCGCCCGCATTCTCAAATCGCAGTCTGACGTTTGCGACAGCCGTCAGTCCGACCGGCCTTTCGCGTTCTTGATCTGGTTCATGACCTGATCGAGGTTGTAGCTCGCCGGGTCCTGCATCGGCGGGAACTCCTTGTAGGATTCCAGCTCCTTCAGCCACAGCGCCTGGCCGATCGGCAGCATGTTCCAATCGTAGATGTAGGCGGTGGAGGGTGAGCCGATCGCACCGCCTAGGCCCATGAAGCGTCTTGTATTGAGAGCCGATCGAGGTCTCGAACGGATCACGCTTGATGTTGACGACCTGGGCCCAGTGATAGGGCTGCACGCCGGCAATGAAGCCTTGCACGTTGTCCGACACCATCGCGAAGTAGATCTTCCAGTTCTTGTACCGGACCGCCGACGGGTCCTTGCCGGAATAGTAGAAGAACGTATCGCGCGCCGACTTTTCCGAGCGCCCGGCCAGGTATTCGGTCTGGTCGACGCCATCGAGCTTGGTCTTGACGATGCCCGGATAGTTGCCGGCCATGATCCGCTTCGTTCAGCGCGTCGCCCTTGGCGCCGCCGGCGATGTTGACCAGCGTCGGCATCCAGTCGAGCGACGCGAAGATGTCGTTCTTGACCGTGCCCGGCTTGATGACGCCCGGCCAGCGAACGAGCGCCGGAGCGCGCATGCCGCCTTCCCAGGTGGTCAGCTTGCCGCCCTTGAACGGCGTGGTGCCGCCGTCCGGGAAGGTGATGGTCTCGGCGCCGTTGTCGGTGGTGAACACGATGATGGTGTTGTCGAGCTGGCCCATGTCTTCGAGCTTCTTCAGCACGACGCCGATGTTGTCATCCATCTGCTTCATGCCGGCTTCGTTGAGGCCCCAGTCCTTGCCGCCGGGCTCGCCGATCATGGCCTCGTACTTGTCCGACAGCACGGTCGTGATGTGCATGCGCGCCGGGTTGTACCAGACGAAGAACGGCTTGTTGGTCCGCTGCGGATCGTTGCGGTCGAGGAAGTCGACGACCTTGGCGGAGATTTCCTCGTCCACGCCCTTCGAGCGCTCCAGCGTCAGCGGACCTTCGTCCCGGCACGTCTGATTGGCCGCCGTGCCGTTGGAGGATGTGCAAAACATCACCGGACGCGGCGGCGTCAGGCAGATCGTTGTCCTCGGATCCACCGCGCCGGGAACCGGGGGAAGACCCGGGATCGGCGTGTTGATGCACGGCGGCGCGACGGTCTGCTGGGTCGGGGTCTTGTTGATGTCGGGGAAGCTCACGCCCTGCATCGCATCGAGGTGATACAGGTAGCCCCAGAATTCCTGGAAGCCGTGCGCGGTCGGCAGCGCGTCGGTGTGGTCGCCGAGATGGTTCTTGCCGAACTCGCCGGTGTTGTAGCCGAGATCGAGCAGGAACTTGGCGATCGCCGGCGTGCCGGGCCGCAGATAGGACGGGCTGCCCGGGCAGTTGCGGCGGGATCATGCCGGTGCGCAGCGGATGCATGCCGGTGAAGAAGGCGTTGCGGCCGGCCGTGCAGCTCTGCTCGGCATAATAGTGCGTGAAGAGCGCACCTTCGTTGCCGATGCGATCGATGTTCGGCGTCTCGCCGACCATCAGGCCGCGGTGATAGATGCTCGGCTGCATGATGCCGATGTCGTCGCCCATGATGAACAGGATGTTGGGCTTCGGTTGCTGCTGTGCAACGGCCGGCGTTCCCGCCACCATCGCGGTGGCGATCAGCGCGGCCGCGCCGAGTAGGGTCTTGCGTATAGTGCTCATTGCAGACTCCTCGTTCGGATAGAGGGATAGAGTCTTCGGCCCGAGGACATCCCGAGCCGCAACACGACTTGGTTTGTTGTCCAAACTTCGAGTTCTTCAACTCCCTGAAATAGCGCCGGGCTAAAACGCCGGCCGCAGTTCGAGATTTGAAAGCCCGAGCTGCACGTTGAGCCCGGCGGCGCCCTCGACCGAGACGGGTTGGAGCGCGATGCTGCGTGCGGAGCCACCGATCAGAACGTTGGCGCCGACGCCAAGCCCGACAGTTGCTTCAGCACTCGCGCCGACATACGTGCCGGCGAGTGCTCCGGCCGGTGGTCCGGCGGTGGGTGACAGCACGGCCCATGCCAGGGCTCCGCCGGCAACGACGCCGATGTCGATGCCGATGTTGGTCATGACCCCGACATACAGCTCGGGCGGAAGCGGGCCGTTGGGCGTGTACCGGCAACTCATCCGCTGTTCCGACCCGATAATGAATCCCACACTCGGCGCGAGCGTGCAGTTGAGCATCCCGGCTTGCGTCCACGATGCCTGCGCGTTGACGTTTGCCGGAGCTGCCAAAGCCACGAGAACGGTCGTGGCGGCGATGATTGCGTTTGGATTGCGCATGACTCTCTTTTCCAATTTCGCGATGCCGAATCGTTGGGCGTCCGCCCACAGGAACACGGGCGGACATCGAGAACGTGCTCAATAGCAGGACGGATAGGGGCTGCTGTCCGACCGGGCCCTCGCAGGCAGGGGGGCTGCAATTGCCGCAGCAACGATCAGTCTGATGAAGGTGGCGGGACAGCAGGCCATGTGGACTCCTCTTCCGCACGCCGCGTCCTGGCGGCCTATGCCCATCGTCGCAAATTGCTCGATATGTCCATGGATGCGCTATGCGTTTTCGGCAAAATGTGCGGACAGCCCAAATTCATTGCGCATGGCTGGCATTCACTCTCGGTGCCTCTCCGAAGACAGAGCGGTAGAGCGCGGAAAAACTGCCAGGTTCGGAAAATCCATATCGTTGGACGAAGTGCACAGACGTGGCAGCCGATGAGTCCGATTGCCGAAGGGCGCTGCGTGCCAAGTTCAACCGCTTGAGCCGATCGTATTGGCTCGGCGACATGCCAACGGAGGCCTGACAGCATGCGCGTAAGGTTTTCGCTGACACTCCAACAGATTCACAAAGGTCTGCCGTCCGCAACGGGCAATCCAGATGTCGTGCCAGTACGTCCTCAAATTGCCCCATGATTCTGGCTCGGCGCTGCCACATGGCATCATCACTGTCGACGGCGCCGGCCGACTCCAAGCAATTGACCAGCGCGTGCAGGATTTCCTGCTCCATCGCGCGGGCGACCTCTCGCTGTGTAATCAAGTCGGGATGCGTGCGCGCGAGGCGACAGGCCTTTTCATGCAATCGCTGCAGCAGCATTGCGGCACGTCGTGGCGGCCGCAGGATGACTCGCGCAGCCGGCGGCAACGGAAGCTCGGCGCCGGTAAGAACCCTCGCGAATTTCGTCAAATGCTCCGGCGCAAGCGACAGCGCCGCCCAGCGGTATTTCCCACCGGTGCGTTGATGGATTCGGTCGCCACGGCTGTGAAAAACCACCTCGCCAGGTTCAACAGCGGTCCCTCCCCAGATTGGCGGGGGACCAACATGCCCCGGCAAGCCAATGAACACCGATTTCGGCTTGAGCTCTACGTACGCAATGCGTGGCAGCCACTCTTCGGCACTCAGCAACTGCAGATTTGGCAACGATATTGACGTTAGGCGCGCCTTGAACTCCGCGCCGCTGGCGAAGACGAGATTGATTTTTGCGAGTGGGAAGCTCGCTTCGTAATCCGAAGCGTTGGTGAAAGTCGCTGTCCCGATACTCGGCATCGCTTTGCCTTCCGTAGAGGCAAGCCGCAGGCGCGTCGGTCTGACTCAAGCGCAACCCTACGCGTGAGGTCGGGAGCAGGACTATGCAAATTCGGAAATTGGCAACGAAGGCCGCGGCGGTGGCCACTACAGTCGGCCTGGCTTCCTGAGCGTGCTTGAAGGCGATTCGCCGAACAGCGATCGATACTGAACGGAAAAACGGCCCAATTCCCAGAAACCATGCTCGGTCGCAATTTCGGTCACTGTAGCTGCCTGAGGGGCCGCCATGATCAGCTTGCGACGGACCAGATGCATGCGCCGGAGCCAAAGATAGCGCACGGGGCTCATGCCGAGATGATCTTGGCAACTGGCGCGTAACGTCCGCTCCGAGACACCCGAAGCGGCGCAGACTTCTCCGATGTAGAGAGGCCGTTCAGCATTGGCATCGAGAAAGTCCTCAAATCGGACCATCGCAGCCGAGTGGCGGCGATCCCCAGCGCTCATCGCAAAGCGCGTGCCTGCCGTCAGGCACGTAACCATGGCGTGGACCAAGGTCTGTTCGATGGCCCGGGCGACTTCAGGATGGGACAGCCGATCTGGCGCGGTTCTGGCGAGCGCGACCGCCTCCTGATAGGCGGTCAGCATACGCTGCATGTCTGCAGCATCAGGCCTTGCAACATAAGTTTGCGATGGAACGGTCAATTCCACGCCGGCAATCGCACGTCCTGCAGCCGCCAGATCCTCTGGCGCCAGCGACATCGATCCCCAGCACGTCGGCGAAAATGTTCTTCGATGCATCGACCGGCCATCGTTGACGATAATATCGCCGGACGACACCGCCATGCCGCAATGCCGGATTGCCGGATGATCGTCGCTGACGAGAAATCCGATCGGGGCCCGGTGCCGTTTTACCGCGCCCCGAAAGATGCGCGGTAGATTTTCCTGACAGTGCTGCATCCAGAGCTTGTTCAGGTCAATGTGCGTCAGCTCTGCGCGAAACGTTCCTTTTGCGGTTGGAAACACCTCCAGGTCGGCCGCGCGGATTGCTGCCTGATAAGGATGTGGATCGTCGAACGTGTGAACAGCGCTGCCGGTCATTCGCGTTCAATCCAGTCCGCAAACGTCATCGATGGCGGTAAACATGCGCATTGCCGCGACAGCAGCTAACAAGCCGACCTTGTAGGTCATGTGACATCACCCCAGGTCTGCCATGCTGCGCTGCGCGTCATCCGCGAGAAATCCGATGTCGGGCAAAATCTCAAAGACGCTCGCCAGAGCGCAACTCCCTCCATCGTGGGACAGTTCAGCGGCGGGGACGATTGGACCAAGGTCCAACCGGGTTGGACCAAGGTCCAATTCGACAGGCGCAAACCGCCTTTGGATAATGAACGGCGCGTACAAGCCCTGCGCCGCGAGCGTGGGGGCAACCTGGCCGTCCAAGACACGCGATCCGTGAACACAACCTCTGCGGGCATGTTGCGGCGCACGCTTTATGCCCTGGCTTGTGGGATCGCGGGCCTCGCGATTTGCACTGTCGGCGCGACGCGTGCGGAGGATTTTCCGACAAGGCCGGTCACTCTGATTGTCCCGTGGCCGGCCGGCGGCACGACCGACGCCGGTATGCGAGCTCTTGCCCGATCGACAGAGCAATACCTTCGGCAACCCATCATCATTGAGAACCGGCCAGGGGCGGGTGGCACGCTTGCTCCGATGCAGATGGCCGCCACCGTGCGGCCAGACGGCTATACGCTGGCGCAAATTCCCGTCAGCGTTCTTCGCGTCGCGCTGCTGCGAAAAACGACGTTCGATCCAGTCCGTGACCTCAGCTTTGTGATTGGTCTTTCGGGATACACGTTCGGGATAGCGGTTCGAGCGGGCGCGCCGTGGAGGACGTTTCAGGACCTGGTCGCTGACGCGAAGGCGGGACTGCGAAAGCTCAGCTACGCAACCGCCGGCACCGCGACCACGCCACACCTGACGATGGAGCAAATCGCCAGGCTGTCCGGCTTTGCTTGGACCCATGTTCCGTTCCGGAGCACAGCCGAAACGGTTAACGCCCTGATGGGTGACCATGTCGATGCAATCGGCGACGCGACGTCATGGGGGTCGGAGGCGTCTGCCGATCAAATGCGTGTGCTGGTCACCTGGGGCGCGCGCCGAACAGCGAATTGGCCGCACGTGCCGACGCTGCGGGAGGTCGGCGTGAATCTGATCGCGAACGCACCCTATGGGTTGGCTGGGCCGAAGGGCATGGCACCTGCCACCATGGCAATCCTTCACGATGCCTTCAAACGCGGCATGGAGGAGACATCCTATCTCGAAACCCTGCGACGTCTTGACCAGGAGTTGCTCTACCTCAACAGCAGTGACTATCTCGCGAGCGTGGTGCGTCAGATCGCAGAGGAGGAGAAATTCATCAAGGCTATGGGTCTGACGACGGAGTAAGCGGCAAAGCAACGGGACAGTGACAGTTGCTTCTGCCGACTTCCGAACGATGTTTCTGCGATTTCTCGCCGCCGGGCGGCTCGCACGATCCTAGTCCGCATCAGTGGCCGTCTTTCTTGTTCCCGCAGACTTTTTCACTCTGGCACAGCGGCAATCGCTTCGAGAATCTTGAGGACGCAGGCTTCCGTGCTCATCGCACCAGTGTCGACCATCACGTCATAACGGCAGAAGCTGTGCACCACCTCCGCCAAGCCTCGCGCGCGCCCGAGCACGCGATCGCCCCGGGCGCGTTCCCGCATCTCCAGCACGTCAATCGGGCAGGTTACGCCGACCGCGAACACGGACAGATCAGTCGTGGCGGCGAGGAGACTGTCGTACATGGCGCGATCGTGCAGCACATGATCGAAGATGACGGGGTTGCCGTGGTCGATCAGGGTGCGCACGGCGGGTGCCATTCCGTCGAGTATGCGACGGAACACCGGGCCAAACCTCGCCGTCACGCTGATCGGGTTGCCCGGCGGCGAAGTCTGCACCACCTCCACGCCAAGCGCGGTCTGGGCGTCGGTCTCCCGTTGCTGCTTCGTATCGGCACCACGGTAGTAGCGGGCAGCAGACATGAAAATGAAATCGTCGAATTCCACCACGAGATAGGGGTGCTCGCTCGCAGCTTGTAGCGCCCGGCAGAGTGTCGTCTTCCCGGCACTCGAAGGTCCGTTCACCAGGATGAGCGATGGCCAGTTCATTGGTCGTCTCAGCCGGCCATCTCGCGATGACGGTTTGGGAGCTTCCTTAGCAAGAGGTGCGCATAAAGCGAAGCCGAATGCCGCAATTAGCGCGAGGACACATGAAGATCTGAACAAGAGCCGAGATCGTAATCCCGTTGGACCGGCGACGCTCTGCTGTTCTTCGCTCCGCAAGACGGTGTTCTTTTGGACGCCGGATGGATGCGCAGCGCACGGACATGAAATTTGCGCGATCCAAGCGATGGACTTCATAGCCCACCGCTATCCCAAGCGCTGATATTCACTTGTAGGCGCGCCGGCGACGTCGCCCGGCGTGTTGTCCGCGAGGCAAAATTGAAAAACGTGAACTTGGGGAACCAGCCCCCGGCAACTGAACCGATCGATGTCGAGGCCCCGACCGCTACGCTGGGTTCCCGCCTATCAGCCTATCGCGAGCAAAGCCGCGCCAACCGGCCGGAATTCGCCAAGGCCTATGACGATTTGGTCGCGCGGCTGACGGCGCTTGATCGCGGTGAAGTCGGTCCAAAGGTCGGCGATCGGCTGCCGCCGTTCCAGCTTCCCGACGAGAAGGGGCAACTGCTCTCACTCGGCTCGCTGCTGCATGGCGGCCCCGTTGTCATCAGCTTCAACCGTGGGCACTGGTGCCCCTATTGCAAGCTTGAGCTGCGCGTGCTCGCGGCCATCCATGACGATATCAGAAAGCTCGGTGCGCGGGCCGTTGCGATCATGCCGGACAGCGGAACCTTCACGGCCGGATATGTGAAAGCGAACGATCTGCCGTTTCCCGTGCTGAGCGATATCGATCTCGGCTATTCGCTTTCGCTCGGTCTGATCTTCTGGGTCGGTGCGGAAGTGCAGAGACTTTATCGGGATGTCGGCGTCGACCTCGAGAGGTACCATGGCAACGCTGGGTACTTCCTGCCGATGGCGGCCAAGTTCATCGTCGATCGTGATGGCCTCGTGAAAGCCCGGCAGGTCAATATCGAATTTCGCGAGCGCATGGAGCCCACCACCATCCTTGCGGCACTGGAACGGCTCAGCCCTGCGCCCGCTCAATTCGGCGAAGCATAGCACCGCGCTATCGGAACCATTGTCGGACGATATTTCAGCGCAAGCGTGAACATCGGCACTGTCTCCTCAACGCTCGATCATGAGCGTTTGCAAATGGGAGAATTTCGATGTCTCAAAAGCTCACGATGTCTCTCGCGATCGCGGCCGCCTTGAGTTCCGCGCTCGCGGCGACTGCGGTCTCCTCGCCCGCGCAGGCCGGCGCCAAGGAGAAGTGCTACGGCGTCGCGCTGAAAGGCCAGAATGACTGCGCGGCCGGCGCCGGCACCACCTGCGCTGCGACCGCCAAGGTCGACTACCAGGGCAATGCCTGGAAGCTCGTCGATCAGGGCAGCTGCGTGACCACGCAGACCCCGTTTGGCCCGGGCTCGCTCACCGCGATCAAGCGGCCGGCCTGACACGGCAACACCTGACGGGAGCCGGCGAGCGCCGCCGGCTTCCGTCCAACGCGAGGGAGGGAACCATGCGTTCGGTCACGCTGCCGTTGCTTCCGGAAGTGCTGGCGCATCGTTCAGCGGGTGTGGGTCTGAAGCCCGAGCACGCGGAGGACATTTTCGCTGGCCCCCGCCGCGTCGATTTCTTCGAGATCCATGCCGAGAACTACATGGGCGCCGGCGGGCCGCCGCACCATCTCCTGCACCGAATTTGCGAGGACTATCCCCTGTCGATCCATGGCGTCGGCCTATCCATTGGCGGCGCCGATGTACTCGACCGCGGGCACCTCAAGCGGCTCAAGACGCTCATCGATACCTATCGGCCAGCGCTGTTTTCCGAGCATCTCGCCTGGTCCACGCATGAAGGGATCTTCCTCAACGATCTATTGCCGCTGCCCTACAACGACATATCGCTGGCGCATGTCTGCGCCCAAGTCGATGAGGTGCAGGAAGCGATTGGCATGCGGATGCTGCTGGAAAATCCGTCGACGTACGTGACCTTTGGCGCAAGCTCCATGACCGAGATCGAATTTCTGCGCGCCGTTGCGCAGCGCACCGGATGCGGCCTTCTGCTCGACGTCAACAACGTTCATATTTCTGCAGTCAATCACGGCTTCGATGCCGCGGCCTACATCGACACGTTTCCAGTTCAGTACGTGGACGAATTCCATCTCGCTGGATTCGCCGAGGATCGCGACAGCAGCGGTGCCCGCCTGCTCATCGACGACCACGGCCGGCCGGTCGGCGAGACGGTCTGGGAGCTTTACGCTCGGGCGTTGATGCGCTGCAGCGCGCCGACCTTGGTCGAATGGGACAACGACGTGCCACCGTTCGACACACTCGCCGCCGAAGCCGGGCGCGTGCGAACCCTGATGGCGGCATCTGCGTCGATGAAGGCCGCGTGACATGCTTGCGCTGCCGCCCGAAGATGGACTGGCCGCGCTTCAGCGGTCGTGCGCGGAAGCGATCTTCTTCAATGACGTGCCGATCCCGGCGACCATTCGGCAAGGTTCGGGGTCCGCGTACGCAAGTCGCTTCGGCGTCTACCGCAACAACGTGATCGCCGGCCTGATCAACGCCGTCGCGGCTCGCTATCCGGTCGTTCGACGGCTGCTCTGGGAGGAGGCATTCAACCGCGCGGCTTACCTTTACGTAACGACACAGCCGCCGCGCTCGCCGGTCATGCTGGACTATGCGGAGACCTTTCCGCAGTTTCTTCGCGACATCGGGGAGGGTGCCGCGGCGAACTATGTGGCCGACATTGCCGAACTCGAGTCGGCGCGGACGCGGGCCTATCACGCAGCCGATGCGGTGCCACTCGCGCCTCACGAATTCACCGCCGTCCCGCCGGAGCATTGGCCGGAGTTGCGGCTCATACTGCATCCGTCGCTGGCGCTGCTCAAATCCAGCTTCCCGGTGGTCAGCGTGTGGCAGGCCAATCTCACCACCAACGACAACATGCTTGGCGTGTGGCAGCCGGAATGCGCGCTGGTCGCGCGGCCGTATCTCGATGTCGAGGTCCGGACGATCGCGGCCGGGACGTACGCTTTCATCGCCGCGCTCGCCAGCGGCTGCATGATCGGTGCGGCGATCGAACAGGCGTTGGACCAGGAACCGGGGTTGGACCTTGGCGAGGCCTTCAACGTCCTGGTCGATGGCCGCATCGTGATCGGCGTCGAGTCGTTCGTTGGCGTCTAATCGATTGAGAATACGCAGCTTTTTGAGATGGCCCGCGGATTGGCGCGACCATAGCCGTTGGGTATGGAGCACATAGGCAATGGAACCTTGTTCCGGCGGCTTCGGTCTGTCGCAATGACATCGAAACCGCAATGGAGCGGGTCGTGAGCGAGTCCGAATCCCGTCTTCGTCCTCAGCAGCGTCGATGCGGGGTAAGATCAGAGCTTCGTTCGATGACGGGCTAGGGCAAGTCGCTCTGGTCCGAGGGGACGTTCGAATGGAAATGCACCAGGTCCGATATTTCCTGGCGGTCGCGCGCACGCTCAATTTCACGCGCGCCGCGGAGGAGTGCAACGTCGCGCAGCCCTCGCTGACGCGGGCGATCAAGCTGCTGGAAGGCGAGCTTGGCGGCGACCTGTTCCGGCGCGAGCGGCCGCGCGCCATGCTGACGCCGCTCGGCGAGCGCATGTATCCCCTGCTCAAGCAATGCTACGACAGCGCGCAGAGCGCGCGCGCGCTCGCGGCCATGATCAACGACGGCGAGGTCGGCTCGCTCAAGCTCGCGGTGTCGAGCAGCATCGAGCTTGGCCTGATCATGTCTCACGTCAATGAGCTGCGAAAAAGCGTCAGACGAGATCGAGCTGAAGATCTTGCGCGGCACCGGCCCGCAGCTCGTCGAGTACATGAAGATCGGGCGAAGCCGAGCTTGGCGATCGCAGCGTCGATCGGCGAGGCCTGGGACCGGCTCGACATGCTGGAAGCTGTTCGACGAATCCTTCGACATGGTGTTCAGCCGCGCGCATCGTCTGGCCAGCCAGGAGCACGATCACGCTCGACGATCTCAAGCCCGAGCGCTTCCTGCTGCGAAGCCATTGCGAGAAAGTGCACCGACCTTGCCGACGATGCTGCGCGCCAAGGGACTGAATGCCGACCATCGCCACGAGGTGTCGTCGGATCAGGATCTGCTGGCGCTGCTCGAAGCCAATATCGGCATCGGCTTTCTGCCGCGCACGGTCAATGCGCCGCAATCGCTCGTGCGCACCTCCGTCGAGGGCATCGAACTCGGTCGCACGGTCTGTCTCTACGGCGTCGCCGGGCGGCAGCGCACGCCGGTCGCCGCGACTTTCATGAAGATGCTGCGCGCGGCCAACTGGCCGCGCAAACCGACTGAGCAAGTCCCGGCTGAGCTCTATTTCAGCGCGGCGATCAGATCCTCGATCGCCATGCGCTTGCGATAATCGGGATCGACGAAGCGCGCCTTGATGCGGCCGTCCTGCGCCGACCACGAAGGTCGCCGGGATCGGCAGCATCCAGCTTTCGTTGCCCTGATATTGCGGCAGCGCATGCGCCGCGTGCGGTCATGTATTCCTCCATTTCGGTGCCGACCCAGATCGCGAGGTTCAGCGACATCGCGTAGCCGTTGTCCATGTCGGACAGGATCGGAAAGTCGCACATTGGAATCGGCCTTCATCTCGCGCGGCGAATTGCTCGCGGTCCGGCACGATCGCGACCATGCTGCGCGCCGAGCGCCTCGATGCGCGGCTGTGCGCTTGCGCCAGCGTGTTGATGCTGATGCGGCACTAGGGACACCAGTGGCCGCGATGGAAGGTCACGACGGCCGGACCGCGCTTGCAGCAAGCTGCTTCAGGCTGACCAGCCGACCGTTTTCGTCGGGCAGTACGAAGGGCGGCATCACGTCGCCGGGCTTGGGCGCCGTTTCGCCGGCGTTGTGTTCCTTCAGCCGGTTGACCAGCCGATCGACGATCGCGCTCGTGGACGGGTGTCAGCCTCCGCATCGCGTCGGCAAGACGTCGAGCCGCTCGCTCATCGAACCGTCGAGGTCGCGAGCCTGCTCGAAAGCCTGGCTTCAGGTCGGTGGCGAACGGTCGTCATGGTCCGGCGTCCATGTTGCTGCAGCCGAGACAGCGAGCGATTGCGGCCTATTCATAGGCTGGAATTGCGCCGATTTTCCAGCCATTTCGGCGCTTTCGACGATAGCCGCCCTCTATGATTTGGCGCCATCGGGCACGCGAACGAAGTGACGCCCCGCCCGGGGCATGGCGGGGCGTCCGATGCGACGGAGCCGGGGGAGGGGCAGCCGTCACATATGCTTGTCGTTCGGGTCGTGCGCGGACGTCGCCGATGAACAGCACCACCGGCTTGTCGCTGAGGTTCTTCCACCAGTGCGCGGTGCCTTGCGTCTCGGCGCGGATCTCGCCGGCCTTGTGATGGATCGGTGCCGCGCAATTGCTGGCGTATTCGATGATCTCGCCTTCGGCGACGTAGATCAGCGCCGGACGGTCGTCGTGGCTGTGCCACGGCACGATGCCGCCGGGCTGGATCACCATCTTGCGGAAGCGCAGTTCGCGCCCCTTGATCTTGGCCATTTCCTTGCCGAGATCGATCGCACCGAGCGTGGTGTCGGTGACGCCGACGGCTTGAAATCGACGGCTTGGCGGGCGTTCGGCTTGGACCTTGTCGGCCGGACATTCGCCGGCCTGCGCGGCGATCGCAGAAGCCGCGCGACGAAAGCGATGCGACGGCGACCGAACGAAGCCAGCCGCGATTGAGTGTTGAAGCTGGACATCCTGATCTCCTCTGTTTGGCTGCGGCTCATTCGAGCCGTGCAGTGATGCGATGATGCGGCGCGTGCGCTTTGCAAGGAAATGCCGGGTCGCTCTGGTCTCGATAGCACTGCGCTATTCGCGACCGGCATCGCGTGCGCTCTAGGCCTTCACGCTCGACGTGATGGAGGCGATCACCATCGACGCCATCTTGAACTGGTCGGCGCGGTTGACGATGCCGTGGCGCGCGGCGATCCAGGCGAAATCGGTGTAGACGGTCCACACCGTGCCGGCATTGTCCTGGGTCACGAGCAGCCGCACCGGCCAGTCGAGACCCGAATTCGGATTCGCCGTCATGAACTGCGTGCCGAGCGGCGGATTGCCGAACACCAGCAGCGTGGACGGATTGAGCTTGATGCCGGCGTCGGCGGCGAGCTTCGACTGGTCGATCTCGCCGAAGAACTGGATGCCCTTCGCGGCGATATCCGCCTTCAGGCGCTCGATCGTCTCCTGAAAGCCGTAAGCGCTTTTGACGCGGACGACGCCGTCGTTCGGTCTTCGCCTTGGCTTCGGCCTAGGCGTATGGCAGCAAGCGCCGCCGCGGCGACGCCGGACAGGCGCAGGAATTTCGCTCTGGTCAACATGGGGTCATCCTCCGGATCTGACTTGCGCGTGATTGCGCAAGTCTCGCGCGCCACCATGCGCCGGCGCGGCCGGTGCTGAATTATCGATGCTCTCTCGATCCGATAGCGGAGCGTGCATCGACAAAGCAGAAAAGCCGCCGGACGCTTCGGTCCGGCGGCTCTGGGCGTGGACCGGAATGTCAGGCGCGGGCGCGCGCCGGGCATCGGCGACGCCGGCCGTTCCAGATCAGATGATCGAGCGAGATCGCGCCGGGGCCGCGCGCGATGATCAGCGTCAGCAGCGAGAACCACAGGATGTGCTCGGGCCAGCCGCCGGGAACGACGAAGAGCTGGATCACCATCGTCATGCCGAACAGGCCGAGCGCGGACAGCCGCGTGGCGAGCCCGATCACCAGCAGGATCGGAAACACGTGCTCGCCGATGGTGCTGAGATAGGCCGCCAGATCCGGCGGCAGCAGCGGCACTTTGTACTCTTCGCGGAACAGATAGAACGTCTCCTCGCGGATCGAGAAGCCGTTCACCTTGGTCTGGCCCGAGCGCCAGAAGATGTCGGCGACCGCGATGCGGGCCGCCAGCGCATGAGGCTTTAGGGAATTCGTTCGGCGAGGCTGCGGCCCTTTTCCAGAATGTCGCGCGCATGCATCGGTGTCTCCTGTCGGTTGATGTTCGCTGCGCGCATCGAAGCCGATCGCGCGCGCGCATGCAGAAATACCGATTGGCGATGTCCGCCATAGCCGCGACTATCGGCCGCGCGCGAGCTCGCGACCCAAGCCGCGCGCTATCGTCGATGTAGCCAACCGGCATTTCCGCGCCGATCCAGCGACCGGGCAGGTTCGCGGCAACGACGCGCATCCGCGCCCTGCAACGGAAGGATCAGGCCATGAACATCCAGATGCCGCTTCGCGCTCGAACAGACGCCGCGCTCGCTCGAAGGCAAGGTCTCGCTCGTCACCGGCTCGACCAGCGGCATCGGGCTCGGCATTGCCCGCGCGCTCGCCGCCGCAGGCTCCGCCGTCGTGCTCAACGGCTTCGGAAAGCCCGAGGACATCGCCGAAACGCAGGCCAGGCTCGTCTCGGAGTTCGGCGTCAAGGTGCGCTATTCGCCGGCCGACATGTCGAAGGCCGAGCCCGATCGCCGAGATGATCGCGATGACGCTCGACGACGTTCGGCCGCCTCGACGTGCTGGTCAACAACGCCGGCATCCAGCATGTCGCGCCGCTCGAGCAATTCCCGGCCGAGAAATGGGACGCGATCCTCGCGA
The DNA here is from genome assembly GCA_963821555.1 of uncultured Alphaproteobacteria bacterium. Taxonomy (GTDB): domain Bacteria; phylum Pseudomonadota; class Alphaproteobacteria; order Rhizobiales; family Xanthobacteraceae; genus Z2-YC6860. The sequence goes on from CAWGEM010000004.1 coordinate 203,174, forward strand.
TCAACCTGTCGTCGGCGTTCCACACCACGCGCGCGGCGCTGCCCGTCGATGCGCAAGAACAACTTCGGCCGCATCATCAACATCGCCTCGGCGCACGGCCTCGTCGCCTCGCCGTTCAAGGCGGCCTATGTCGCGGCCAAGCACGGCATCGTCGGCCTGACCAAGGTCACGGCGCTCGAAACCGCCGAGGCCAACATCACCTGCAACGCGATCTGCCCGGGCTATGTCTATACGCCGCTGGTCGAGGCGCAGATCGAAGGCCAGGCCAAGGCGCACGGCATTCCGCGCGAGCAGGTGATCCGCGACGTGCTGCTCGCGCAGCAGCCGAACAAGCGCTTCGCCACCGTCGAAGAGCTCGGCGCGCTGTCCGTGTTTCTCGCAAGCGACGCGGCGGCCTCGATCACCGGCATTGCCTTGCCGGTCGATGGCGGCTGGACCGCGCATTGAGGCGGCGGGGCCACCTGGATGCGGGCGGCCCGCTGACCGAATCTCCAGGAGGAAACGATGGACACACGTGACCAAGATTCGCCGACGCCGCGCGCACTGAGCAAGATGCAGGACGAACGCCAGATCGTGCTGGTGCTGCAGGGCGGCGGCGCGCTCGGCGCCTATCAGGCCGGCGTCTATCACGCGCTGCATGAGCACGGCATCGAGCCGGACTGGATCATCGGCACCTCGATCGGCGCCATCAACGCGAGCCTGATCGCCGGCAATCCGCGCCGCGCGATCGGCTGGAGCGCCTCAAGGAATTCTGGACGCGCATGGCCTACCGGCCGCCGTTCGGCGTGCCGGCCTGGACCGGCCTGCCGGACACCATCGCCTACTGGCAGACGCTTGTTGCGCGGCATCCCGGATTTCTTCAGAGCCCAATCCCGGCGCGTTTCTCGGCACCCATGTGCCGCTCGGCAGCGACAGTGCGGGCTTCTATTCCACCACGCCGCTGGAACAAGACGCTGCTGGAACTGGTCGACTTCTCGCTCGTCAACAAGTGCAAGCCGCGGCTGACCGTCGGCGCCGCGCATGTGCGCACCAGCGTGATGACGTATTTCGACAGCCGCGACGGCGAGATCGGCGTCAAGCACATCATGGCGTCCGGCGCGCTGCCGCCGGCGTTTCCGGCCGTGCGCATCGACGGCGAGCTCTATTGGGATGGCGGCATTCTCTCCAACACGCCGACCGAGGCGATCTTCGACGACAATCCGCGCAAGAATTCGCTGATCTTCGCGGTGCATCTCTGGAATCCGATGGGCGACGAGCCCGGCACGATCTGGGAGGTGCTCAACCGCCAGAAGGACATCCAGTATTCCAGCCGCGTCGCGAGCCATATCGCGCGCCAGCGGCAGATGCACCACATGCGCCACATCATCAACGATCTCGCCAAGCTGCTGCCCGACGACGTGCGCAAGCCGCCGGAGGTGCGCGAACTCACGGCCTATGGCTGCCCGACGATCATGCATGTGGTGCGCCTGCTGGCGCCGCAGCTCGAAAACGAGAACCACACCAAGGACGTCGATTTCAGCCCGTCCAGCATCCGCCAGCGCTGGGAGGCCGGCTACGCCAAGACCATGCGCGCGCTCGAACAGGCGCCCTGGGAGAGCGAGTTCGATCCGCTCGAAGGCGTGATCCTGCACGAGCCGGACGTCGAAGTGCTGGAGGCCGCCGAATAGCGGCGCGCATTGACGGGACGAAGGGAGATCGGCCATGTCGCAGATGTCACCCGCGATGGACATGCCGCACATGCCCGTGCACGGCGGCGCTGCACGTCGTGCGCCGCACTTTCATCATCGGCCTGATGGCCTTTCTCACCGTCGTCGATCTGTTCGCCGACCCAGGCGATCCTGCCGTCGCTGACACAGCACTATGGTGTGACGCCGGCCGCGATGGGCCTTGCCGTCAACGCCAGCACGCATGGGCATGGCGGTCGCGGGGCTTGCGGTCGCCTTGTTCAGCCGGCGCATCGACCGGCGGCTGGGGATTCTGCTCAGCCTCTGCGTGCTCGCCGATTCCGACCGCGTTGCTCGCCGTGGCGCCGGATCTCACCACCTTTACGATCCTGCGCATCGTCCAGGGACTTTGCATGGCGTCGGCCTTCACGCTGACGCTCGCCTATCTCGGCGAGGAATGCAGCGCGATGGATGCCGGCGGCGCGTTCGCGGCCTACATCACCGGCAATGTCGCAAGCAATCTGATCGGCCGGCTGATCTCCGCCGGCGTCGCCGATCATCTCGGCCTCGCCGCCAATTTCTATTTCTTCTCCGCGCTCAATCTCGCAGGCGCGGTGCTGGTCTATTTCACCATCCGCTCGACCATGCCGATAGCGCCGGTGGCTGATGCCGCAGCCGCTCCGCTCGCAGCCTGGATGCAGCATCTGCGCAACGCCGCCGCTGCGCGCGGCCTTCGGCATCGGCTTTTGCATCCTGTTCGCCTTCATCGGCACGTTCACCTACGTGAATTTCGTGCTCGTCCGCGAACCGCTGTCGCTCGGGCCGATGGCACTCGGCTTCGTCTATTTCGTGTTTCTGCCGTCGATCGTCACCGACGCCGTTCGCGGGCACGTGCCGTGCAGCGCTTCGGCACGCGCCCGACGTTCTGGGGCGCGCTCGGCGCTCGCGGGTTTGGGCTTGCCGCTGCTGCTGCGTGCCGCGGCCTGCCGCGGTGATTGTCGGCCTGATGCTGGTCGGCGTCGGCACCTTCTTCGCCCAGGCGGCCGCGACCGGCTTCGTCGGCCGCGCGGCCACGACCGATCGCGGCTCGGCCAGCGGCATCTATCTCGCCTGCTATTTCTCTCGGCGGCCTGGTCGGCAGCGCGGTGCTCGGACAGCTGTTCGATGCGGTCGGCTGGACCGCTTGCGTTCTGGGGATCGCGCTCTCGCTGCTGGTAGCGGCGCTGCTGGCCTTTCGGCTCAAGCCGGCGGCATAACTTGCTGCCGTCTGTATCGGCTCTCCGCCCAAGCGGGCTTCTTAACGCCTTGCCGGACACTTCGACGTAGCAATCGTGCCCGCCTGGAAGTCGTCCAGCATCCTCGTGGGCCTGCGATGCTTGGTCGCTTGACCGCAACCTGCGCGCCGCGTTTGCTGACGGCAACGAAATCAATAGGGAGGGAGCCATGAAATCGATCGTGGGCTGCGTCGCAGCGGTGTTCGCCGTCGCGGCGCTGCATGCCGCGCCCGCCGCGGCGCAGGACTGGCCGAACCGGCCGATCCGCCTGATGGTCGGGTTCGGCGCCGGCGGCGGCACCGACATCGCGGCGCGCATCGTCGCCGAGCCGCTCGGCGACGTGCTCGGCCAGCGCATCGTGGTCGAGAACAAGCCCGGCGCCGGCGGTACGATTGCGGGCGACATTGTCGCGAAGGGAACGAAGGACGGCTACAACGCGCTGATGATCAGCGCCGGCCACAGCGTGTCCGCGGTGATGATCAAGTCGCAGAACTACGACGCGGTGAAGGATTTCCGGCCGGTCGGGATCGTCGGCCATTCGGCGTTCGCGGTCGTTACCTACAAGGACTTTCCCGCAGACGACCTCCAGGGCCTGATCGAACTCGCCAAGAAAGAGCCGGGCAAGTTCAACTACGGCAGCGTCGGCCAAGGTTCGACGCAGCATCTGACCGCGGAATTGCTCCGCATTCGTGCCGGCATCCAGGCGCAGTCGGTGCCGTTCCGCACCACGCCGGAAATGATCACGGCGCTGCTGCGCAAGGACATCGCCTACGCGATCGATCCGGCGCACACGCTGCGCGGCCAGGTCGTGTCCGGGCAGTTGAAGATCCTCGCGGTCGCCAACGCCAAGCGCTGGCCGCCGCTGCCGGATGTGCCGACGGTGAGCGAGTCGGGCATTCCGGATTTCGACGTTCTCGGCTGGTATGGCTTCGTGTTCCCGGCGGGCGTGCCCGACGCCATCGTCGAGAAGACCAGCAAGGCGCTGAACGAGGTGTTGGCGCGCGACGCGGTGCGCAAGCAACTCGAGAACGTGGGCGCGCTGCCGGTGAGCTCGACTCCGCAGGAGTTTGCCGACCTGATCGCCACCGAGGTCGCGCGCTGGCGCGAGGTTGCCAAGACCGCAGGCCTCGAACCGCAGTAGTGCTTCACCGTTTCCATAGTGAGGGGTCAGTCAGGGCGGTGCCGCTTGCTCTGCTACCCTCCCCTGGAGGGGGAGGGTCGGCGAGCGGCGCAGTCGCGAGCCGGGGTGGGGTGACCTCAGTGCCGCGCGACAAGTTCACCCCGCCCCGCTTGCCTGCGCTTCGCTTCGGCAAGCGACCCTCCCCCTCCAGGGGAGGGTGAAGCGAGCGAGTTGCTGGGCTGATCTGAATACCAATTCAGTCAAACGCGACGCCCTCGGCTACCGGCCCAGTTGGTCCACGCCTGCGGGCATTTCGGCGTCGTGCTCGGCCTTCATCTCGGCGCGCAGATCGATGGTGCTGCGCACGCCAATGTCGTCGAAGTGCTTGTCGAGGAAGCGCCGCGCGGCGCGCTGGCCGGCGCGGTGCAGCATGGAAAAGAAATCGAAGTCGATGTTGAGCCGGCTCGCCGGCGTCAGCTTTTTGCCGATGAAGCCGAGATCGATGCGGTGCATGTTGATCCGACGATACTGGCCAGGCCCGGTGCCGTGCGGCAGCGTGCCGTCGTCGATCAGCCGGCGCACGAACTCGATCGCGCGATATTCGGCGACCAGCGAGGCGTTGAAGGTAATCTCGTTGACGCGGTTGACAATCTCCTGCGCCGAGTGCGGCGTCGTCGGCCTCAGCACCGGGTTGATCTGCACCACCAGCACGTCCTCGGTCTCGGTGGTGCGGAAGAATGGATAGATCGGCGGATTGGCGGTGTAGCCGCCATCCCAGTACGGCACGCCGTCGATCTCGACCGCGCGGAACACATACGGCAGCGCCGCCGAGGCCATCACGGCGTCGGCGTCGATCTTGTCGCGCGCGAACACCCGCAGCCGCCCGGTGTGCACGTTGGTCGCGGCGATGAACAGCGGCATCTCGCTCTTTCGCACCGCCTCGAAGTCGACGAAGCGTACGATCAGGTCCCGCAGCGGGTTGATGTTGAGCGGGTTGAGGTCATAGGGCGAAAGGTAGCGCGACATCGCGTCGATCCAGGGCTTGAACGGCGAGACCGCGATCGGGATGAGCGAGAACAGTCGATCGGCGATCACCCGGTTGAGCTTTGAGAGATCGCCGTCGCGGCTCGCCGCGCGCCAGAAGTCGTTGAGCCGCTTGCGAGCCTCGTCCGGCCCGCCGCGCGCCATGCCGTCCACCAGCATCACGGCGTTGACCGCGCCGGCCGAGGTGCCGGAGATGCCTTCGATCTCGAGCCGGCCGTCCTCCAGCAACTGATCGAGCACGCCCCAGGTGAAGGCGCCGTGCGCGCCGCCGCCCTGCAGGGCGAGGTTGATATGCTTCTTGCCGGAGGGGGCCTTCGACTGCGGGTTCTTGCGCAGCACACGGGTGAGTAGATTCATGCCGCCACCATCGACCGGTTTCCCGTTTCCAGCGGTGTCGCGCGCGTCCGGGTGAGCCGCGTCACTGCGCGGTCCAGCCGCCGTCGATCGGCAGGTTGGCGCCGGTAATGGCGGAGGCTGCATCCGACGTGAGGTAGAGCGCGAGCGCCGCCACCTGCTCGACGGTGACGAACTCTTTGGTCGGCTGCGCTGCGAGCAGCACGTCGCGCTTGACCTGCTCCTCGGTCATGTTGCGGGCCTTCATCTGGTCGGGAATTTGCATCGCCACCAGCGGTGTCCAGACGTAGCCTGGCGAGATGCAGTTGACCGTAATGCCGAAGGTCGCAACCTCCAGCGCCACCGTCTTGGTCAGTCCGGCAAGCCCGTGCTTGGCGGAGATGTACGCCGCCTTGAACGGCGATGCGACGAGCGAATGCGCCGATGCGGTCGAGATGATGCGCCCCCACTTGCGCGCCTTCATGCCGGGCACCACGGCGCGCATCGCGTGGAACGCGGAGGACAGATTTATCGCGATGATGGCATCCCACTTTTCGATCGGGAACTCCTCGATCGGCGCGACGTGCTGGATACCGGCGTTGTTGACGAGCACGTCGACCGAACCGAACGTCGTCTCGGCGAGTTTGACCATCGCGGCGATGTCGGCGGGCTTCGTCATGTCGGCGGGCGAATAGAGTGCCTTGACGCCGAAGTCCTTTTCGATGCCGCTGCGCTCCTGCTCGATTTCCTTGGCGTCGCCGAAGCCGTTGATCACCACATTGGCGCCGTCCTGCGCCAACGCCCGGGCGATGCCGAGCCCGATCCCGGAGGTGGAACCGGTGACAACTGCGTTCTTTCCCTTAAGCATTTGAATTGCCTCTGCAAACGCGAAGCCGTGCGAGGCGCGTTCGGGGCCCGCTGGCTTGCTGAAGGTGGGGCTTGTATTGTTGCATTGCAACATATACTTGTTGCGACGCGTCACTTTTCCGCGATCCGGCGGATCGTTTACAATTGCTAAAATCGGCGGACGACGTTCGCCATGCGGCATTTCGCCAGGCGAACCTGATGTCGCAACCGGTCTTCCACGCGCCCGGCCACGACCACGACCGCTGCACCGCGGATGCGCTGACGCACGCCGAGCGCTGTGCACGGAGCGCGCGCAGCGGCTGACGCCGATCCGTCGCCAGGTGCTGGAGGTTCTGCTCGAGAGCCACAAGCCGCTCGGCGCCTACGAGATCATCGACCGCGCGGCGACCGCCGGCGCACGGCCCGCGCCGATCACGATCTACCGTGCGCTCGATTTTTTGCGCGAGAACGGCCTCGTCCATCGCATCGAGAGCCGCAACGCCTTCATCGCCTGCGTCAACAATCACGCGCAGCGGCGAGCTCGTGGTGTTCCTGATCTGCGAGCGCTGCGGCGATGTCGGCGAGGCGGCGCCGGCCGCGGTCGCCAGAGAGCTGAAGTCCGCCGCCCGCGCCGCCGGATTCACGCCGAAGGCACCGGTGATCGAAATCTCCGGCATCTGTGCCAATTGCCGTCAGGCGGCGTAACGCGGCGCGCGCTTTCGACATTCAAAGTGCACGACGTCCCGCCCATCATTCCCGTCCGCTCGATGCCGCCAGCATGGCGCTGGTGGTTTTTCTGTGCCTGATCTGGGGCTTCAACCAGCCCGCGATCAAGCTCGCGCTGCCCGACGTCCCGCCGCTGATCCAGTGCACCATCCGCGGCTTCCTGGCGACGCTGATCGTGCTCGGCCTGGATGCGGTTGCGCGGCCTGCCGATCGCGGCCGTCGACGGCACGCTCACGGCCGGGCCTCGTCGCCGGTGCGCTGTTCGGCCTCGAGTTCCTGCTGATCTATCGCGGGCTGCTCTACACCACGGCGTCGCGCGCGGTGCTGTTCGTCTATCTCGCGCCGTTCCTGGTGGTGATCGGCGCGCACTGGCTGTTTCCCGGCGACCGCTTCGGCCCGATGCAGTGGATCGGGCTCGCTGCTGTCGTTCGCCGGCATGGTCATCGCCTTCGGCGCGCCCACGCCGGCCGCCGATCCGCACCAGCTCCTCGGCGACCTCATGATGGTGGCGGCGGCCGCGGCCTGGGCCGCCACCACGCTCGTCATCAAGGCGAGCCCGCTCGCCCGCGGATTTCGCCGGAGAAGACGCTGCTCTATCAGCTCGTGGTCTGCGTGCCGATGTTGTGGTCTTGGCGCGCTGGCCGTTCGGCGAGCGCATGACCGGCATGCCGTCGGCCGGTCGCGATCGGCTCGCTGACCTACCAGACGCTGGTGGTCGAGCACGACCTTCATCGGCTGGTTCGCGCTGATCGTGCGTTCTTCGGCGAGCCGGCTGTCGGCCTTCACCTTCCTGACGCCGCTATTCGGGGTGGCCGCCGGCCATCTGGTGCTGGGCGACCCGCTCACGCCGGCGTTTGCGCTCGCGGTCGCTGCTGGTGGCCGCCGGTCTCATACTCGTCAACCGGCCGCGTTAGGGCTATATCTCTGCGCATCCAGGAGGACCGCATGAACGAAGCGGCAATGCAGGCCAGGCGCCGTTCGGTGCCGGTCAAGGTCGGCGGGGTGACGGTCGGCGGCGACGCCCCGATCGTCGTGCAGTCGATGACCAACACCGACACCGCCGACGTCGATGCGAACCGTCCGCCAGGTGGCCGCGCTGCATCGCGCCGGTTCCGAACTCGTTCGCATCACGGTCGATCGCGACGAGGCGGCCGCCGCCGTGCCCAAGATCAAGGAGCGCCTGCTGCAAGATCGGTGTCGACGTGCCGATCGTCGGCGATTTCCACTACATCGGCCACAAGCTCTTGGCCGACCATCCCGGCTGCGCCGAGGCGCTCGACAAGTACCGCATCAATCCCGGCAACGTCGGCTTCAAGGAGAAGAAGGACCGCCAGTTTTCCGCCATCGTCGAGATGGCGATCAAGCACGACAAGCCGGTGCGCATCGGCGCCAACTGGGGCTCGCTCGACCAGGAGTTGCTCGACCCACCTGATGGACCAGAACGCCAAATCGCCGACCCCGGTCGAGGCGCGCAAGGTGACGCAGGAGGCGATGGTGCAGTCGGCGCTGCTCGTCGGCCCAGCGCGCCGAGGAGATCGGCCTGCCGCGCAACAAGATCATCCTGTCGGCCAAGGTGTCGGCGGTGCAGGACCTGATCGAGGTCTATTGCGAGCTTGGCGCGGCGCTCCGACTACGCGATCCATCTCGGCCTGACCGAGGCCGGCATGGGATCGCAAGGGCATCGTCGCCTCGTCGGCGGCGATGGGCATCCTGCTGCAGCAGGGCATCGGCGACACCATCCGCGTCTCGCTCACGCCCGAGCCAGGCGGCGACCGCACGCTCGAGGTCAAGGTCGCGCAGGAATTGCTGCAGACCATGGGCTTCCGCACCTTCGTGCCGCTGGTCGCGGCCTGCCCCGGCTGCGGCCGCACCACCTCGACCACGTTCCAGGAACTGGCCGGCAGCATCCAGTCGTTCATCCACGAATCGATGCCGGAGTGGAAGAAGCGCTATCCGGGCGTCGAGGGGCTGAACGTCGCGGTGATGGGCTGCATCGTCAACGGCCCGGGCGAGAGCAAGCACGCCGACATCGGCATCTCATTGCCGGGCACCGGCGAGGCCCCGGCCGCGCCGGTGTTCATCGACGGCAAGAAGGCGGTGACCCTGCGCGGCCCGACGGTGTCGCAGGACTTCCAGAAGCTGGTGATCGATTACATCGAGCGGCGCTACGGCGCGGGCCGCGCGGGGAGGACTGCGGCGGAGTAGGGAGGACAAAGTCCGACTTTGCTGGATCATATGTAGGGATCACTGGTATCCTTGTCTTGTGATGCAAAGAGAGAGTTCGAAAGCGCAATGGCAGTAAGCAGGCATGCGGTTCGTAATCCTAAGGGAGGTTGGAGCGTCCGGAATCTGGGGGCATCCAGAGCCATTCGCATATTTGCGACGCAACAGGATGCTGTGAGATTTGCAAAGCAGATATCCAAGAGAGAGGGCGGTGATCTGTATATTCATCATTCGGATGGAAGAATTCGAGAAAGGGACAGTTACGGCAGGGACCCGTATCCTCCGAGAGACAAGCGTTCGTGAGAGATATTCATGGCCTTTAAGGACAATGTTTTTGTGAATTGTCCTTTTGATGCGGCCTACCTCCCACTATTGCGGCCGCTGCTGTTCTGCGTGATTTACCTGGGACTGAAGCCGCGCATTGCTTTAGAAGCGCTCGATTCCGGAGCGCCTCGTTTCGAGAAGATCGTTGCCCTCGTCAGACAGTCCAACACGCGATCCACGATCTGTCTCGGCTGCAATCGAGTACAGCAGGTGAGTACTTCGCGGCCTCGTCGGAAATGGCATGCCCGAATTCGGAATGCCATGACGTCGGCGCGTAGCACGCGCCAGCGGCGTCCGGAACAGGCATCCACCAAGACCGAGACCTGATATCGTCGATAGCGAGGCGGACGAGGATCAGGCGGAATGGATCGGATCTTCCCAATTGTCCCGTTGCCGCTCTACGTCCACCGCACCGGAGGCAAGGCGGGTAGCGGAGCCGCAACTTGGCCCTCGCAGATCACGAAAGTGCGGGATGCGCCGCTCGCCTGGTTCGCCAGCGCGCGGCGCTGGAGCCAGTCGTCGAGCGCGGCGACGCCGGAATCGAACTCCGTAAGCCGGTGGCCAGCCTCGATCGGCTGCGGCGCGCGGAACGCCACGCTCAATCCCAGGGAGCCTTGGCCATCATCGTTTTTCGCAGCCGTTCGCTCGGCCGCGGCGGCGCATCGAGGCGCTTAAGGAATTCGGCATAGGCTTTCGGGCTTGCGGTCAGCACCGTGCGGTCGAGCAGCGCGTCTTGCGCAGCCCGGCGCGCCGCGTCGAGGACGAAGTCCGTGCGCGTCTTGCCGAGACTTCTTGCGGCGCGGTCGATCAGCCCGCGCTCCTGCGGCTCGATCCGGAGGTTGAGGGTTTCTCGCTTGGTGGGCGGGGTTGAACTCATGGAGCGCCTCCTGCTGAGCCACTATAGGCGTCCGTAAGGACATTGTCATTACTTAACCGCGGAAGCGACGCCGCTTGACCACCCCTTGGCTACGCCAAAATCTCCACCGTCAGCGGCTTGAGCCGGTAGTTGTTGCAGGCGTTGAACAGGATCGGGCAGTTCGAAATCGCCACGATCTGCGGCATCAGCGCCTTCATCACCATGTGGTCGCCGGGCTTGCCCTTGGGCAGGCGGATTTCCCATTTGCCGTCGGCGTCGTAGGCGACCGTCATGAAGATGTTGAAGCAGGCGTCGACGTTGAAGTTCCAGCGGTCCATGCCGTAGCCGCGGATCGCGTTCTCCAAATTCTGCTGGCAGTTCGGCGCGCCTCTCGCCTTTTCGCCGTAGCGGCGCATGTTCATGTGCTCGCTGCAATAGCCGCCGCCGCAGTAGTTCTCACCGGTGAGGTCTTCCTCGATCTGCCACATCTCGCGCGACAGGTTGGAGTAAAGCGTCATCGGCGCCGTGAACTTGTAGCTCAGGTTGACGGCGCGGCTGGTCAGCATCGACAGCAGCTCGCGCGTGTCGTCGCGGTTGAATGAGATCAGGTCGGCGACCTGCTCGCCCTCGGGCTGGGTGAGTTTCAGGCGCTGGCCGGTCTCGATCTCGAAACTGATGTTGCCGGCCGGCGGCAGCGTAACGGGTCGGCCGGGCTGCAGAATGGCGGTTGCCTTGCTCATGGGTCGATGTGTCCTTGGCCGGCCGGGCCGCGCGGCTCGAATGGCATTCTCGGGCGTTCCAGCCAGACCTCTTGAGCTACAATCTCGCTGCAGAATTGGCAATGAACGGGGAACAGCCGGCTCGCCATGAGCAACCTCGAGACCGCCAAGGCCCTGTTCCTGAAGGGCGTCGAACTGACGGCGGCCGCGGACTATGCCGGCGCCGAGCGCCATCTGCGCGGTGCGTTGAAGATCCTGCCGAGCAGCGCGCCGATCCTGACCCGGCTGTCGGTCGCGCTGTTCGAGCAGCGCAAGATCGAAGAGGCCTATCAGGCCGCGACCCGCGCGGTCTCGATCGACGGCCGAACGTCGACGCGCATCTCGTCATGCTCGGCTGCCTGCGGGCGCAAGGCCGGTTCTCCGAGGCGTTCGCGGTCTGCGAGCGGATTATCGAGATCGAACCGGAGCTTCGCGCAGGCCTTCAGCATGCGCGCGAGCCATGCTCGGCGCGCTCGATCGCCACGGCGAGGCGCTGGTCGACCACGACAAGGCGCTGGCGCTCGATCCGAACTCGGCGCCGATCCATCTCAACCGCGGCATCACGCTCAACGATATGGAGCGCTATGCCGCGGCGGTGTCGAGCTACGACCGGGCGATTGCGCTGCGGCCCGACTATGCCGAGGCCTACAGCAACCGCGGCAACACGCTTCGCAACATGGGGCGGCTCGACGACGCGGTCGCAAGCTACGACAAGGCGATCGCCGCCAATCCGGAGCTTGCGGAGGCGCACGACAACCGCGGCAGCGCGCTCCACACCATGGCGCGCTTCCAAGAGGCGCTGGCGAGCTACGATCGCGCGATCGCGCTGCGGCCCGAATTCGCCGAGGCCCATACCAACCGCAGCGCCGTCCTGCGGATGCTCAAGCGCCGCGACGAGGCGATGGCAAGCGTCGACCGGGCGATCGCGATCCGGCCCGACCACGCCGAGGCGCACTGGCACAAGGCGCTGCTGCACCTGCAGCGGGGCGATTTCCGCGACGGATTGCGGCAGTATGAATGGCGCTGGCAAAGCGCGCAGTTCGCCAGCAACCAGTTCAGCCTGCACGGGCGGGAGTACGACACACGACCCTGGCTCGGCGGCGAAAGCCTGCAAGGCAAAACCATCCTGCTGCACGCCGAGCAGGGATTTAGCGAGGTCATCCAATTCTGCCGCTACGCCCGCGAGGTCGAGCGGCAGGGGGCGAGGGTCATCCTGCACGTGCCGGTGCCGCTGACGGAGCTGATGGCATCGCTGAGCGGCACCATCGGCGTCATCACCAAGACCGATCCGATGCCGGCGCACGATCTGCGCTGTCCGCTGATGAGCCTGCCGCTTGCGCTCGGCACCACGCTTGCGACGGTTCCCGCGACCGTCCCCTATCTCGCCGCCGATCCCGGCAAGCTTCGGAAATGGCAGGACCAACTGGGCGAGCGCCGCAGACTGCGCGTCGGGCTGTCGTGGTCGGAGGGCGCCCGCTCGCCGCTGGAGCGCGTGCTTGCCGTTCCGTTCGACGTGCTCACCCCGCTGCTCGGGCAGGATGCGGAATTTCATTCACTGCAGCGCGCGTTTCGCAAGCCCGAGCGCGAGCATTCCGTTCGGCGAACTCGGGGTCGTGGACCACGCCGAGTGGCTCGCCGACTTCGGCGATCTCGCAGCGCTGACCGCCGCGATGGACCTCGTCATTGCGGCCGACACCATGCAGGCGCATCTCGCCGGCGCGCTCGGCAAGCCGGTGTGGATCGTGCTGCCGGCGGTGCCCGATTGCCGCTGGCTGATCGATCGCGAGGATAGCCCCTGGTATCCGACCGCGCGGCTGTTCGTGCAGCAGCAGCTCGGCGACTGGGGCGAGGTGATGGACCGCGTCGTCGCGGCGCTGCGAACACTCATCGCGGCGCGATAGCATGGGGCTATCGCCCGGACGCCGGCAACTGGACCGAATTGAGACAGATTGTTGAGACGACCTTGGGTGGTCGTTTGCTAATTGTGCAAATGGTCGTGAAACCCGTCGTCCCCATGCTAGACTGATCTGTGCAGAGCGCACACACGCCTCCGCCCCTGGCAGATACGGAGGGCGATCATGGCCAGCTCCGAACAGATCGGATCGCTCATCGAGGCCGCTGGTCCCCGCGACCACGATATCGAAGCCGTCGTTCAGCTTCCCGAAGGTGATTACGTCGTTCACTACGACGATCTCGAAGTGACGCTGACGTTCGAGGCGGAAACCGACCGCCTGGTGCTGTCTGCCGATCTCGGCGACGCGCCGCGAAACAAGCGGCTCGCGGTCTACACCACGCTTCTGAACTACTCGTTGCTGTGGCGCGATACCGGCGGCGTGCATATCGCGCTGACGGCCGACGGTACCGCTGTCCAGCTCCTGACCCTGTTCGGTTCTGAAGTGACGCTCGATCTGCTCGACACCGTGCTGCGAAACTTTGCGGTCAAGGCGCGGCTGATGCGCGCCTACATCATCACCGGCGGCGGTGCCGGGAATGAGAAGTCCTGACAATACGCTCATGCCACTCGGTCTTCGGGTGTAGGCGCCCGCGGCCAAATTGGGGCACGCCATGACACGTCCACCGTCCATCACCGTCGATCGCAACACGACGCTGACCCAGCTTCGGGAGTTCACCGACAATCTCAAGGACACCAAGCGGCTGCGAGGCAAGCAGAACGAGGATGGCAGCATCACGCTCTATGCCAAGGACGCCAAGCGCGGGGTTGGCAGCAAGCTGTTCGGGCACTCCGAAAAGTCCTTGCGCAAGCACGAGATGGCGCGCGAAGCCGTCAACAGAGTGCTGACCAACACGGAACGGTCGATCGGCGGGGTAGTGCTTGGCAATGCTCGGCTTGCTCTCAGCACCGGTTCGGTCGGCGAAATGAAGGCGCTGTCGGTCAAGCTGCTGGGCTCAAGCGCACAAATGGAAAGCCTCGACAAGAGCCGCCTCAGCGGTCCCGGCCTCGACAAAGCCGGAGCCGGGGTCGAGAACGTGCTCGATTGGGCTCAGGAGCGAATCAAAAACATTGCCGATACCGGCCGCCAGCTGACCGAGCTTTCGGATGAATTCGCCGGCGCTCTCGGCGGATACTTCAATAGCCAGCCGATCGCCATTCGTGAAAACCTCGCGCTCTCCAGCGGGCGCCAACTGAAGGACGATCTGATCAGGGAGTTCGAGAACCGTCTGGGAGACGATCATCCCGCCCTGAAGGATCGCGAGGCGCTTGATGCGTTCCTCGATCAGGTTTTCGACCGCCTCAAAGTCGAGTTGCTTCCGAACCACGAATTGGAGGACGGCAGCGTCCAGATTGGCGACGAGATCTACACCAAGGTCGGCGAACCGTTCGGCGACGGCGCCCATGCAATTGTCCAGCTCTATCGTTGCGGGGACAAGGAAATTGTCCTGAAGATCGCCAAGGATGACGAGGCGATGGAGGAATTCTCACGCGAGATCGGTGCGCACCGCGAAGTCAGCGGCGAAACGGGGGACCAAAACATCGTCGGTCTGATCGGAGCCGTGCGAACGCAGAACGGCAAGGTCGCAATTGCGCTTGAGTACGCGAAACACGGCCTTCTTCATGGCGTCAAGGAGAAGATGTTCGAGAACACCGGGGCCGATGCCATCGAGCCGCCGCGTTTGAACGATGAGCAGCGCACTGTGGTCGGGTTGACCCTGGTGCAGGACATGCTGAAGGGTCTCGGGCGGATGCAGTCGTCCGGAGAAGGCATTCTCCATCTCGATTTCAGCAGCCGGAACATCTTCGTGGGCGATGGGGGCGTCGCAAAGATCGCGGACTTCGGACGAGCCACGAAAGTGTCGGAATTTCGATTGGAGACGTTGCCGCTGAACGCCGGACAGTATGCACCCGAACTCTTGCGCGAGCACGACACCATTCTCGATCTCAAAACGACCCCCGAATACAAAGAGACCCGCGCCAAGGCCCGAGAGGAATTTCGAGGGGCTGGCTTTGAAAATTGGCAAAAGGACGAGCTCGCCAAGTCGGTGCGCCTCGACCAATATCTGCAGGACACGCCGTCCACCGAAGACGTCGGGCAAAGGCTCGGTAAGAAGGCAGAAGTCTGGTCGCTTGGCGTTGTCGCGTATGAGCTGCTGATGGGGAGCTCGCCATCCCGCTTCGAATTCTCCGACGACGTCCGCAACGACTACTTCGCATTTGCCGCCGACCCCAACAACCGGGCGCTGGATGTGCGGGATGAAAACGGCAATGTGATACGGCAGGGTTACTTCGGATCGACCACCGGCAATCGGGTGGTCGACGATCTGATCAACCAGCTCATGCATCCCGATCCGAGCCAGCGGCCGACGCCCGAACAGGTGCTCAACCATGACGCCTTCAACCTGGGATTCTTCGACGGCGACGTCGGCCACGCGCTCGTCGAGCAGATGATGCAACCGCGCTGACCAGGCGACCCGCAGGACCGACGCCAGTCGCCTCGGAGCGCCGGTTCGGGCACGATTGACGCGTCGCCGCCGAACTCGCGCGCCGGTTTGCTGCGCGCTGGGCAGTGACCTTCTCAGCATTTATTCTTATATCTTGACTATTTTCCTAGTACCTTTTATCCTCCACACCGCCTTGCTCATCGAGGGCGTCGTCGATCGCGGCGTTGCGAGACGGAGCAAGGTGCGGCCGCCGACAACGCGTGCCGCGGTGGAGCGCCGGGAGGCGCAGGGCTCTCACGCTGAGGGCCCACGCGCCCCGGGACCCCCATCCCCTCAAGACACGATGGGTCTCGGAAGCTCGGCGCGTCAGGCCGGCCGATCGCAAGGCCGGTCAAGGGAGCCTCGCAAGCTCCCTGGCGCCTCCCGGCGCTCCATCCCCTCATTTTGAGGGGACTATGGAAACAGGGAGACGGGCGAACCCTGGCCGCCCGAAAACCAAGCGCCGGGAGGGCGGAGCGTTGGCTAAACGTCTTTTTGAAATCCGCTACTCACCGCTTACAGCGGCGTGTCCGCTTCGCGGCGCGCCAGGATCCCGGCCTCTTCGAGATCGAGGTCGCGTTCCAGCCGCCGGCGCGACTTGTCGGTGATGCGGCCCTGGCGCAGCAGATCGGAGAGGAATGCGCGCTCGGCTGCGAGCAGTTCGAGGCGCAGGTCGTTGTGGGCGTGCGCCTGCACGAGGCCCTCGTCGAGATCGTCCGGCACCTGGCGCCGCCGCAGGTCGTGCCGCGCGGTCAGGAACTCGATGGCGGCGGCGTCGAGGTTGCGCTCGGCGGCCAGCCGTTCGAGATGGCGCCGCGAGGCGTCGATGGTTTCGAGCCGTGCGGCGCGCTCGGCCTCCTGCTCGCGCCGGTGCTCGGCCTCGACGCCGTCGGCAAGCCCGAGCCAGCGGATCACGTTCGGCAGCAGCAGCCCTTGGCCGATCAGCGTGACGATGATGATGCCGAAGGTCGCGAACAGGATGAGGTCGCGCTGCGGAAACGGCTCGCCGCTCTGCGTGGTGAGCGGGATCGCGAGCGCGGCCGCAAGCGACACGACGCCGCGCACGCCGGTGAACGCCAGCACGAACGGCTGCTGCCACGGCGGCGATGGATCGCGCTTGCGCAGCGACGGATTGACCCAGCGTGGCATGTAGGTCGCCGGAAACACCCAGACGAAGCGCGCAACGATCACGATGACGGTGGTGATGACGGTCGCCGCGATCAGTTCGCCGATCGGGAAGACATGGGCCTTGTCGATCAGGGTGCGCGCCTGCAATCCGGTCAGCAGGAACACGAAGCCCTCGATCAGGTAGACGATCAGGTCCCAGAAGAAGATGCCCTGCAGACGCGTTGCCGCGGGAATGAGCCGCGGCCCGTTCCAGCTCACGTACAGCCCGCATGCGACCGTCGCGAGCACGCCGGAGCCGCCGAGATGCTCGGGCAGCCAGTAGGCGACGTAGGGCGTCATCAGCGAGAGCGTGATCTCGACCCGCGGATTGCGCGCCCATTGCCGCATCCGCAGGCTGAGCCAGCCGACGCCGATGCCGTAGATGATCTCGCCGACCACGATCAGACCGAAGGTGCCGGCGGCCGTGGTAGGCGAGAACGCGCCGGTCGCCACCGCTGCGACCGCAAAGCGATACAGGATCAGCGCGGTGGCATCGTTGGCGAGGCCTTCGCCCTCGAGCACAACGAGCAGCCGCCTCGGCAGGCCGAGCCGGCGCGCGATCGCAAGCGGCGCTACCACGTCGGGCGGTGCGACGATGGCGCCGAGCGCGAACGCCGTGCCCCATTGCCAGCCGAGCAGGTAATGCACGGCGATCGCGACCGCGCAGGTCGTGAACACGACGCAGCCGAAGGCGAGCAGCCCGATCGGACGCAGGTTGAAGCGGAACTCCCGCCAGCTCATCGACACGCCGGCCGAATAGATCAGCGGCGGCAGCATCACCAGCAGCACGAGTTCGGGCGCGAGCGTCACCGGCGGCAGGCCGGGCAGGAAGGTGAGCGCGATGCCGGCGACGACCAGGAGGATCGACGGTGCGGTCTTGAGCCGCTGTGCCACGACGGCGACCGCGACCAGCACTGCGAGCAGGAACAGCATGGTCTGGATGATGGCGGTCATGGCCGGTCGTGGCGGTCGCTCGCAGTGCTATCGCTGGATGACGTTCGCCGCAATGTTGACGGTCAGGGCGACGATCGTGGTGGTGAAGAAGAACGACAGCACGCCGTGGATCCCGACGGTCCGGCGAATCCACTTGTTGGTGATCGCGATGTCCGACACCTGGAAGGTCATGCCGATGACGAAGGCGAAATACATGAAGTCCCAATAGTCCGGCTGGCCCTTGTCGAGAAACCGCAATCCGTTGGCACGGGCGTGCTCGCCGTAGAACTCGTGGGCGTAGTGCAGAGCAAAGATGGTGTGGGTGAACACCCAGGACAACACCACGGTCGCGATTGCGAGCGCGAGATAGAGCGGATAGCGCGGCGCGGACCGGTTGACGGCGCTAAGCTCGATGAAGATTGCGGCAAGGCTCGCGCTCACCGCGATCACAGCCAGCACCAGGATGGTGACCGCGCCCTCGTCCTGGTCCTTGGAGTGGCGCTTGATCTCGCCCGCGCCGGCGCGCGCCATCATCACCGCGACTGCAACGACATAGCACAGCAGCGTGGCGCTCCACGCGATCAGCAGCCGCGTGACCCACGTCCAATCGGCGGGTAGCGCGAAGGCGATAATTACGCCCAGCAGGATCGAGCTGCTGAGCCGTATCCGCGCGCGCATCACCCGGACGATCCAGGGCATGCGCTTGACCTTGGCAGCCATTCAGGCGCCCTGTTTGTTGGCGCTACGCATCAGGCCTTGCGTTCGGCGACGAAGCGGGCCGCCGCCGCGAGCGTGGCCGCGTCCGCGCCGAACGGCTCAAGCGTGCCTGCCGCCTCCTGCACCAGTGCTGAAAGCTTGGCGTGGGCGCCGCTGCGGCCCAGCCGGTCGACCAGCGTCGCCTTGCCGTGGGCTGCGTCCTTGCCTGCGGCTTTGCCGAGCGTTGCGGTGTCGCCTTCGACGTCGAGCAGGTCGTCGGCGATCTGAAACGCCTGGCCGAGCGCCTGGCCGTAGCGGGCGATCGAGTCCAGTGCCGACTTTGGCGCGGCGCCGAGGATCGCGCCCGCGACGCAGGCAAACTTGAGGATCGCGCCGGTCTTCATCGCCTGCAGACGCATGATCTCGGGCTCGGTGCGCGCGGCGTCCTTGTTGCCGAAGCGGCCTTCGGCGGCGAGATCGAGCATCTGGCCGCCGGCCATGCCGCCGATGCCGGCGGCGCGCGCGAGACCCTGCACCAGCGCAATCCGGATCGCGGCGTCCGGATGCGTCTCGGGCCGCGCCAGAATGTCGAAGGCGAAGGTCAGCAGGCTGTCGCCAGCGAGGATCGCTGTCGCCTCGTCGAAGGCCTTGTGCACGGTCGGGCGGCCGCGCCGCAGGTCGTCGTTGTCCATCGCCGGCAGATCGTCATGCACCAGCGAATAGCAGTGCACGCATTCGATCGCAGCGCCTGCCATCAGCGCGTGCTCGCGCCGCACCCTGAACAGCGCTGCAGTCTCGATCGTGAGGAACGGCCGCAACCGCTTGCCGCCGCCGAGGCTCGCGTGCCGCATCGCGTCGATCAGCCGGCGCGGGCGGGCGATCTCGCCCTCGCCGGGCCGGGTCGCGAGCAAGCGGTCGAGCACGCGCTCGGTGTCGGCCGCGGCGGCGTCAAGCCTGGCGGCAAACGAGGGGTTCGGGCCGGTTCCGGCCTTGGTGGCTGCACGTGCCATGGGGGGAATTGTGCTTAACTCCGCCGCAATGACAAGCGCTCCTTCGTCCCGCGGTTCAAGCAAGCGCGCGTCACGCGGTGTCATGGGCCGTTTTGTCCGAGGTCGTGCTTCTGGTTGTGCTGCTGTTCCTGCTGCTGCCGTACCTGCTTGCTCCGCTGTACCGGCTGATCAACCCGGTCTCGACCCTGATGCTGGGGCGTTGGATTGCGGGCGCGGGGGTCACTCACAGCTATGTCCCGCTGGACCGGATCGCGCCGATCCTGCCGCTGACCGTGCTCGCTTCGGAAGATGCGCGATTCTGCAGCCATCGCGGCATCGACTGGCAGGAACTGCAGACCGCGATTGAGGACGCCGACGACCTCACCGATGTGCGCGGCGGTTCGACCATAACCCAGCAGACCGTGAAGAACCTGTTCCTGTGGCCCGGCCGCAGCTTGGTGCGCAAGGCCCTGGAGTTCCCGCTGGCGCTCTGGTTCGACCTCGTCGTGCCCAAGCGCCGCCAGATGGAAATCTATCTCAACATCGCCGAATGGGGGCCGAACGGCGAATTCGGCGTCGAAGCCGGGGCGCGCCGCGCCTTCAACAGGTCGGCCCAGACCCTGACCGCGCCGGAAGCTGCATTGCTCGCCGCAGTGCTGCCGAACCCGATCCGGCGCAGCGCGCGCACGCCGGGTCCGGCGGTCCGGCGAATTGCCGCCCGCATCCAGGCCCGCGCCGCGCAGGCCCGTTCCATCGATGACTGCCTGCGGCTTGGCGCCGGCCGAACGCGCTGAGCCCGCAAACGGTTTTGCGCCCGTCACGAGCTCGGCCAAAAGGCCCTAGCCTTGGCAGGGGCGTTCCTCTATAAGCCCGGTTTCCCGCAGGAGTTGTGGTCCGGTGCCCTCCGCGCCGCAAGTTTGAGGAGATCGACGTCATGGCTGTGCCGAAAAAGAAAACATCGCCGTCCCGGCGCGGCATGCGGCGCTCCGCCGACGCGTTGAAACAGCCGTCTTATGTCGAGGACAAGGATTCCGGCGAGCTGCGCCGGTCCCACCACATCGATCTCAAGACCGGCATGTACAAGGGGCGCGTTGTCCTCAAGCCGAAAACTGAAGTCTAGCAAGAACGTCTGAGACCGGGGTCGAGGTCGTCCGCACGCCTGAGGAGGCTCGGCCATGTACCTGATCGGGTTCCCGCTGCTGGTCATTCCGTTCGCGATCTACAACATGATCGCGTTCCTGATGCCCACCTTTTCGTGGACCGATCATGTCGTGAGCTTCCGGCTGGTGTCGGGGCAGGACTGGACGGTGACGCCCTCGGACATCCTGCTTGCGTTCTCCATACTGCTGCTGTCGATCGAGATCATGAAGTCGACCCGCATGAGCGTGCGGGCGATCGTCGACCACGTGCTGTCCATGCTCGTATTCATCGTAATGCTGGTGGAGTTCCTGCTGGTGAAGCAGGCGGGCACCTCGACCTTCTTCCTGCTGATGGTAATCGCCCTCGTCGACGTCCTGGTCGGCTTCATTGTCACCGCTCGCACCGCGCAGCGCGACCTGCAGATCGAGCGGGTCGAGCCCACGGCGTGAGTGCCGCCCGCCGGCGGCAGCCATCCCGATGACACGCGATTTCCATTTGCCCGGCCGCTCGCCCGCCATCGCCAGCGATGGCATGGCGGCGACCTCGCATCCGCTTGCGACGCTCGCTGCCGTCGACGTGCTGCGCGCCGGAGGCAACGCGGTCGATGCGGCGATCACCGCCGTTGCGATACTCTGCGTGATCGAGCCGCACATGACCGGGATCGGCGGCGACTGCTTTGCCCTCGTCGCGGAGCCCGGCAAGCCGATCTGGGGCTACAACGGCTGCGGCCGTTCCGGCGCCGCCGCCTCGACCGAAGCGCTGCTCGCCAAAGGCCTGCGCATCATCGAGCCGACCTCCCCGCACTCGGTTAACGTTCCGGGCGCGGTCGAGGCTTGGGACGCGATCCTCAAGGCGCGCGGCACCTATCCGCTCGAGCGGGCGCTCGCGCCCGCGATCCGCTACGCCGAGGGCGGCTTCCCGGTCGCCTCGCGGATCGCCTCGGACTGGAGGGCCCTGGCCGGCAAGCTTGGCAACAGCGCAGGTGCGACGCGCCACTATCTGTTCGACGGCCGCGCGCCCGACGAAGGCGCCGTGATCCGGCTGCCGGCGCTTGCCGAGACGTTGAAGATGATCGCGGGCAAAGGCGCGCGGGCGTTCTACGAAGGTGCGATCGCGCAGGACATGGTGGCGACGCTTGCGGCCGCGGGCTCGGTGCTCAGCCTCGACGATTTCGCGAGCCATCGCGGGCTCGAGCAGACACCGATCCTGACCCCCTATCGCGGTTTCGACGTGGTCGAGCTGCCGCCGAACGGGCAGGGGCTTACCGCGCTGGTGTTGCTCAACATTCTGGAGAACTTCGACCTCGGCGCGCTCGACGCGCTCGGCGCGGAGCGTTTCCATCTGACGCTGGAGGCGGCGCGGCTTGCGTTTGCGGTGCGCAACACGCACATCGCCGATCCGGCGCACATGCGGGTCTCGGTCGACGCGCTCAATGACAAGGCGTTTGCCAAGCGGCTTGCCGCGCACATCGATGTTCACCGGCGCATGCTGCTGCCGGCCGCGCCCACGCCCGGCGGCGACACCGTCTATCTCACGGTGGTCGATCGCGACCGCCGCGCGATATCGCTGATCAATTCGCTGTTCTCAAGCTTCGGCTCGGCGATCTGCACGGAGCGCACCGGCATTCTGTTCAACAACCGCGGCTCTGGCTTCTTGCTGCAGCCCGACCATCCGAACGCGCTCGGTCCGAACAAGCGGCCGATGCATACGATTATTCCGGCGCTGCTGATGCGGGACGGCCGATGTCACACGTCGTTCGGAGTCATGGGTGCGCACTACCAGCCGATGGGTCACGTCCAGTTCGTGACCAACACGGTGGACTACAGCATAGACGTGCAGCCTGCGATCGATGCGCCGCGCGCCTTCTTCGATGGCGATCTCACGGTGGTCGAGCGCGGCCTGCCGGCTGCGACCGTCGAGGCACTGCGCCGCATGGGCCATGAGGTGGTGGTGGCGCCGTCGCCGTGGGGCGGTGCGCAGGCGATCCGGATCGACTGGCAGCGCGGCGTGCTGGTCGGCGGCTCGGAGCCGCGCAAGGATGGCTGCGCGATCGGCTATTGACGCAGATGCGCGAGCGAATGCGGCCGGCGGGTCCGCGAAGATGGTGAATGAGTTCCTGCCGACATCGCCGGAACTCGGTTGCGCGACGATAATTACTGCGCGTCTTGGTCGGAATTGCGATTGCTGCGGCATGCCGTGGTGCAAATGCGGGTAACCGATTGCCGGTTATTTAAGAGTTCTGCGCTAGCGTCGCGCTGGTTGGGCGACTGTGTTGCAATCCGGGGCAGGTAATCGTGTCGAAGGATCGCGCGCTTGATTTCAGCATCGGCGGCGATGGGGCCGCGCTGTTCGCACCGGACAACGAATTGGCCGAATTTCTGCGATCGGCCGTATCGCAGGCGGTGCGCGAGCGCTCATCCTGCGGATTGCTGCTGGTCGCCGTCGATGGGTTGGATCGCATCGAACAACGTCACGGCGCGAACATCGCCGGGCAGGTGGTCGGTACGGTCGTCGAGCGATTGCGCACCAGGATGCGCGGTGGTGACCGGCTCGCCCGCTTCTCCGCCGACACCTTCGTGCTCGTTCTCAACAATTGTTCGCCGAACGATTTGGCGCAGGCGGCTGCGCGCTTCCTTGCCGCCGTGCACGACGAGGCAATCGAGACATCGGCGGGACAAATCTCTGTGACCGTCACCATCGGCGGCGTCACTTCGCCGCGCCCCGCCGGCACTGTGGACGAGGCGTTGCAGCGCGCACAGGCGGCACTCGATGCTGCGACAGCCGAGCGGCCGGGATCGTTGCAGATTTGCCGGCCCATTGAACGCGACCGCCACATGCGGCCAGTCCGCCGGATCGACGCGGGTCCTCGGGTATAAATGGCGGTTGGCCGCCGCGCATGTGGCGACTGTGCAAAGCCGCATGGACAACAATTAATCGGCCCGCCAGCGCCCGGTAAGGCGCAATCACCATCATAGGCACCACGGCGCCTGCGGGCGTGTGTGCAGTCTTGATGGAGATCACCAATGACACTTCCAGTTGTCGCGGCGGCGCGAAGGGGACTTTCAGCGCGTCGTCTCATCCTGTTGGCCTCGGCCGTTGCTGGCGTCGGCGCCTTGGTGCTGTTCGCCGGTCCAGAGGGCCGTACGATCGAACTCCGGTCCACGGCGGCGTGGGCCGCCGATCAGGTCCGTCCGCAAGCCGGCTTCGCCGATCTGATTGAGCGGGTGAAGCCCGCCGTCGTCTCCGTGCGTGTCAAAGTCGAAGAGGGCGCGCGGCAGACCAGCATGGGCGGTTCGGAGAACCGAATCCCGATGCAGCCCGGCTCGCCGTTCGAGCGCTTCTTCCGCGATTTCGGCTCCGGTGAGATGCCGAATGCGACGCCCAACATGCCCGGACAGCGCCGCATGGTCACCGGCGAAGGCTCCGGTTTCCTGATCTCGGCTGACGGTTACGCCGTCACCAACTTCCACGTCGTCAACGGCGCCAACTCGGTCGAGGTCAAGACCGACGACGGCAAGACCTATCACGCCAAGGTGGTTGGCGGCGACGAGAAGACCGATCTCGCGCTGATCAAGATCGACGACCGCAAGGACTTCCCGTTCGTGGAGTTTTCCGACAAGGCGCCGCGCGTCGGCGATTGGGTGATCGCGGTCGGCAATCCGTTCGGGCTGAGCGGCTCGGCGACCGCCGGCATCGTCTCGGCGCGCGGCCGTGACATCGGCTCCGGTCCGTACGACGACTTCATCCAGATCGATGCGCTCGATCAACAAGGGCAATTCCGGCGGGCCGACGTTCAATGGCGACGGCAAGGTGATCGGCGTCAACACGGCGATCTTCTCGCCGTCCGGCGGCTCGGTCGGCATCGGCTTCACCATTCCGTCTGACACAGTGAAGACGGTGGTCGCGCAGCTCAAGGACAAGGGCTACGTCGCCCGCGGCTGGATTGGCGTGAAGGTCCAGACCATCACGCCCGGCATCGCCGACAGCCTCGGCATGAAGAATGCCGCTGGTGCGATCGTCGACGAGCCGCAGGCCGACAGCCCGGCAGCGAAAGCCGGCATCGCGACCGGTGACGTGATCACCATGATCGATAACGAGGCCGTCAAGGATGCGCGCGACCTCGCCCGCAAGATCAGCATGATGGCTCCGGGCAAGGCGGTGAAGGTCACCGTCCTGCGCAAGGGCGAGGAGAAGACCCTGACCGTGACGCTCGGCAACATGCCGAACGAGCGGCAGGCACGGGCCAGCGCGGACGATCGCGATGCCGCCGGCAAGGCCGCGGGACGGCTCGGCCTGACGCTCGCGCCGGCCAAGGACGTGAGCGGCGCCGGCAACGCAGGGCGTCGCGGTCGTGGCGGTTGAGCCCGACAGCCCCGCAGCCGAACGGGGCATGCGCACCGGCGACGTCATCCTCGACGTTGGCGGCAAGACGGTGTCGGACGTGGCCGAAGTTCGTAAGGCCGTCGCCGATGCCCGAGCGCAGGGCAAGAAGAACGTGCTCTTGCGCGTGAAGAGTGAGGACGCGACGCGGTTCGTGGCAGTTCCGCTCAACGCGTAACCTGGTGGAGGGCATTGCGTCCGCGATCGTCGGTCTCCGCGGACAAGATGCACTCCGGGGACGGGCCGCCGCCCGTCCCCACTTTTTTTCGGCATCGGCCGGAAGCTGTCAGCGCATTAGGTCGCGTTGCGCACCTGCTTGCTGAATTCCGGAGCGTCGTCAGGCCGGGCTTGCTTCCGCGAGCGCACGGCGGCGACGTGCCGTTCGGTCACGTCAGCCAACGCACGTGGATACCCGGCACAAGGCCGGGCAGACGGGACCTATCGAATTGGCTAGGGCGAACAGAATTCTGCGCTAGCTCTTGTCGCTCAAGCGATCGAGACGCTTCTGCATCTCTTCCATCTGGCGCTTGAGATCGTCGATGTCGCCGCCGGCCTTCGGCTCCTTGTCGGTCTCGGCGCTCTGGCCCTGACGTGCGAACGGAGCGAACATCGCAAACGTGCGCTCGAACATTTCCATGTTGCGACGCACCTGCTCTTCGATTGCGCCGAAGCCGCCCATGCCGAACGCCTGCGAAATCTGCTCGCGGAACTTTTCCTGCTCGCGGGTGAGCGAATCGATCGAGACTTCCAGGTAGCGCGGCACCAGCATCTGCATGCTGTCGCCATAGAACCGGATCAACTGGCGCAGGAAGTTGATCGGCAGGAGGTTCTGGCCGCCTTCCTTGTTTTCCTGCTCGAAGATGATCTGCGTCAGCACCGAGCGGGTGATGTCTTCGTTGGTCTTGGCGTCGTAGACCACGAAGTCTTCGCCGGCCTTGACCATGGAGGCGAGGTCCTCAAGCGTGACGTAGGTGCTGGTGCCGGTGTTGTAGAGCCTCCGGTTGGCGTACTTCTTGATCGTGACCGGTTCGTCCGACTTAGCCATGGCTGACACGCTCGACTATGATTGGCTTGAGTAAAATGCGGATAATGTGATCGCCGGACCTGGCATCGCGGACCGACGAAGTCGTCGTCGTCCCCGATCATCGCCGGCGAGTTCATCAGGCGTGAATGGCGCACAACAGTGGAAATTGTAGAGCCGCCCTTGGTGCATCGCTCGATCGTGATCGTATGACCCGGTTGGTCCATCGCGCTGTTCGCTTCGCCCGGACGCCAGCACCTGCCAGCGTCAGCCTGTTCAAAGTAGGCTTTTTCGGAATGGGCGGCCACCGTTTTGTGCAGTGCGCCAGTCGGTTATTGTGCAGTGCGCCACCTTGGCGGGCAGGCCTCCGAGGTATTATCAAAGGGCCGGAGACAGTCAGCGCCGGCGTAGGCCATTCCGCCGACCCCAGCAAGGAGAATTCGTGATGAAGGACGATATCGTCATCGTCAGCGCGGCCCGCACGCCGGTCGGCTGCGTTCAACGGGGCGCTTTCGAGCCTGCCCGCCCATGAACTCGGCAAGGTCGCGATCGAGGACGCGCTCAAGCGCGCCGGGGTCGAGGGCGCGCAGGTGTCCGAGGTGATCATGGGCCAGATCCTGACGGCCGGGCAGGGCCAGAACCCGGCCCGCCAGGCGTCGATCGCGGCCGGTATTCCGGTCGAGAGCCCGGCCTGGGGCGTCAACCAGCTCTGCGGCTCCGGCCTGCGGGCGGTCGCGCTCGGCTACCAGGCGATCCTCAACGGCGACAGCGAGATCGTGGTGGCCGGCGGCCAGGAGTTGATGAGCCAGGCGCCGCACTGCCGCGCACCTGCGCAACGGCGTCAAGATGGGCTCGCTCGAAATGGTCGACACCATGATCAAGGACGGCCTGTGGGACGCCTTCAACGGCTACCACATGGGCAACACCGCCGAGAACGTCGCCAAGAAGTGGCAGATCACCCGGGCGCAGCAGGACGAATTCGCGGTCGGTTCGCAGAACAAGGCCGAGGCCGCGATGAAGGCCGGCCGGTTCAAGGACGAGATCGCCCCGGTCACGATCAAGTCGCGCAAGGGCGATATCGTGGTCGACACCGACGAATACCCGAAGGCCGGCGTGACCATCGACTCGATCGCCAAGCTGCGGCCGGCGTTCGACAAGGAAGGCACCGTGACCGCGGCCAACGCCTCGGGCATCAACGACGGCGCCGCCGCTGTGGTGCTGATGAAGGCGAGCGAGGCCGCCAAGCTCGGCAAGACGCCGCTGGCGCGCATCGTGTCGTGGGCGCACGCCGGCGTCGATCCGGCGATCATGGGCACCGGCCCGATCCCGGCCTCGCGCGCCGCGCTGAAGAAGGCCGGCTGGAAGGTCGAGCGACCTCGACCTGGTCGAGGCCAACGAGGCGTTCGCCGCGCAGGCCTGCGCGGTCAACAAGGACCTCGGCTGGGATACCGGCAAGGTCAACGTCAACGGCGGCGCGATCGCGCATCGGCCATCCGATCGGCGCATCCGGCGCGCGCGTGCTGACGACGCTGCTGTTCGAGATGCAGAAGCGCAACGCCAAGAAGGGCCTTGCCACGCTCTGCATCGGCGGCGGCATGGGCATCGCCATGTGCGTGGAGCGCTGACCGCGCGCAGTCTTTCGCACTGCAGCAGCACGTCATTCGGCGTCATGCCCGGCCTTGTGCCGGGCATCCACGTCTTTAATGTTCCGATGCAAGACGTGGATGGCCGGGACAAGCCCGGCCATGACACGCAACGATGTTCAGGGAGGCACAGCATGGCTCGCGTCGCGTTGGTGACCGGCGGTACACGCGGTATCGGAGCTGCGATCTCGAAGGCGCTGAAGGCGGCCGGCTACAAGCGTCGCGGCCAACTACGGCGGCAACGACGAGGCGGCGCAGAAGTTCAAGGCCGAGACCGGCATTCCACGTCTACAAGTGGGACGTGTCGTCGTTCGACGCCTGCGCCGCCGGCATCAAGCAGGTCGAGGCCGATCTCGGTCCGGTCGAGGTGCTGGTCAACAACGCCGGCATCACCCGCGATCGCCACGCTTCACCGCATGAAGCCCGAGCAATGGACCGCGGTGATCAACACCAACCTCGGCTCGCTGTTCAACATGTGCCGCCACGTGATCGAGGGCATGCGCGAGCGCAAGTTCGGCCGCATCGTCAACATCTCGTCGATCAACGGCCAGAAGGGCCAGTTCGGCCAGGTGCAACTATTCCGCCGCCAAGGCCGGCGAGATCGGCTTCACCAAGGCGCTGGCGCAGGAGAGCGCGCGCTCCGGCATCACCGTGAACGCGATCTGCGCCGGGCTACATCAACACCGAGATGGTGCAGGCGGTGCCGAAGGATGTGCTGGAAAAGAACATCCTGCCGCAGATTCCGATCGGCCGCCTGGGCGAGCCGGAGGAGATCGCGCGCTGCGTGGTGTTCCTCGCCTCCGACGACGCCGGCCTGATCACCGGCTCGACGCTGACCGCCAACGGCGGGCAGTATTTCGCGTAGGTTGAGGGCCGCGAGTTAGCCAGCCGGCGTCCATCCTTCGGCGCGACCTCGAAGCCAAAGAACTCGAAGCCCGGCGCGACCGTGCAGCCACCAAGCGTCCAGTCGCCGAGGCTGTTCGGCGGCCTGCCAAGCGCCGGCCGGCACGATCGCCTGCGGCCGCTCGCCGGCCGCGAGATCGGGACCGAGCCGCACGTCGATGGCGCTGCGGCCGTCATCGATCTGCAAGCTGCAGCGGTGCGCCGGCGTACCAGTGCCAGACCTCGACCGCGTCGACCCGGTGCCAATGCGAGCGCTCGCCGCGCGCCAGCAGGAAATAGATCGCGGTCGAGGCGGCGCGTCCGTCGGCGATCTTTGCGGGAATCGCGAAAGGTCTGGCGGTAGTGTCCGCCCTCGGGGTGCGGCCAAGCTCGAGCAGGCGGATCACTTCGGCGGCGGATAGCAATGCAGCGCTCCGTTGTAGTCCTCGATCGTGTAGCGGCCCGCGCCGTCGCGCGACGAGGTAGTTCGGGCCGATCGGCGACTTGCCGTGGCCGCCGGGAATGTCGAGCACGTAGGTCGGCTGGCACAGGCCGGACACGCGGCCGCGCAATGCTCGCATCAGGTCCTGGCCGCGCTCGATCGATGTGCGCAGATGCGACGTGCCGGACGCGAGATCGCCGTGGTGCAGGTAGTACGGCTTGATCCGGCATTCGACCAAGGCGCGCATCAGCGCGCCGAGCGCCTGCGGATCGTCGTTGACGCCGGTGAGCAGCACCGACTGGCTGAGCATCGGAATGCCGGCATCGACCAAGCGTGCGCAGGCTTCGCGCGCGGCGTCCGTCAGTTCGCGGGCGTGGTTGGCGTGCAGCACGACGTAGGTCGCCTTGCCGGGCGCCTTCAGCGCGCGCACCAGCTCGGGCGTGATGCGCGCCGGGTCGGCGATCGGCACGCGGGTGTGCACGCGGATGACTTTGACGTGGGCGATGCGCGGCAAGCCGCGACACCACCTGCTTCAGCCGGCGCGCTGACAGCACCAGCGGATCGCCGCCGGTCAGCACGACCTCCCAGATGTCCGGATGGTCGGCGATGTAGCCGAGCGCGGCATCGAGTTGCTTCGGCGTGAGCGGCTGTTCGGCCGGGCCGATCATCTCGCGGCGGAAGCAGAACCGGCAGTAGACCGCGCAGACATGGGTGAGCTTGAGCAGCGCGCGGTCCGGGTAGCGATGAACGATGCCGTCGAACCGGGCTGTGGCGCCGATCGCCGATCGGATCGGCGGTTTCCTCTGGGCGTGCGTCGAGTTCGGCCGCCGATGGCACGAATTGGCGCGCGATCGGGTCGTGCGGGTCGGCCGGGTCGATCAATTCGGTGATCGGCGGCGTGATCGCGACCGCATATTGGGCCGCGACGCGCTCCAGCGCATCGTGCTTGTCGGCGGCGTCGATCAGTCCGGCTTCGCTGAGTTCGGACAGTCGGCGGAGCGTTTTCGGGGCGGCATTCATGACGCAGGCTCCGTTGGACTCGCACCTAGTTCGAAAATCCGACCGCCTTCACCATCGTGCCCCAGCGTTCGACCTCTTGCTTAAAGTAGCCGACTGCCTCCGCAAGGTTCTTCTCCACCGGATCGAACCCGGCCTTGGCCAACCGGTCGAGCGCGTCCGGCTCCTTCATGGCGGCGTTGATCTCCGCGTTGAGTTTCGCCACCACCGCGTCCGGCGTCTTGGCGGGCGCAAATACGCCGACCCACGAGCCGATGATCACGTTGGGATAGCCCATCTCGCCGTAGGTCGGCACGTCCGGGATCGCCGTGTTGCGCTTGTCGTTGGCGACGCCGAGGCCGCGCAGCGCGCCGTTGCGGATGTGCGGTCGTCGATCGGCGGCAGCGTCAGCACGATGGAATCGACATGCTCGCCGAGCGCCGCGGTGATCGCCGGCGCGCCGCCCTGGAACGGCACGTGCACGTATTTCACCTTGGCGATCTCCTGGAAGAAATATTCGGCGCCGATCTGCGGGCCGGTGCCGGGTCCGGCGCTGCCGTAGGTGAAGCTCTTCTCCTTTGCGTTGGCGAGGAACTCCTTCAGGTCCTTGGCAGGATTGCTCGGATGCACGGCGATCACGTCGGGACTGTAGGCGACGAACGCGACCGGCCGCAGGTCGCTGGTGCTCGAAGCCCTTGTTCTTCGAGGCGGTGTGGTTGACCGCGAGGCCGGAGGTTGTGGTCAGCAGCGTGTAGCCGTCCGGCGCGGCGCCGGCGACGGCCTTGGCCGCCAGGTTGCCGCCGGCGCCACCGCGGTTCTCGACCACGAAGCTCTGCTTCAGGCGGTCGGCGAGCTTGGTCGAGACCAGCCGGCCGATGATGTCGGCAAGGCCGCCCGCCGGGAACGCCACGATCATGGTGACGTTCTGCGATGGATAGGTCTGCGCGCCGGCCGGGCCTCCGAGACCAACGACAGCGACAGCGCCGGCGATCAGCGCGCGATCCAAGCCTCGCAGCGCAACATGGCAGTCTCCTTCTGCTATCTGCAACGAATCGACGCCAGCCGCGCCGTCGCGCGTGGCACCCTATAGGGCGCACCGCACGCGGCGGTCAATGCGACGACTTGGTCACGGCCGCCGTCGGCCACTGGCGCCCACAGCACCTGCTCGATCCGGCTTGCGCCGGTGAGCAGCATCACCAGCCGGTCGAAGCCGAGCGCTACGCCGCTCGTCGGCGGCATAACGGCAAGCGCGGCAAGGAAGTCCGGATCGATCGGGTAGCGCTCGCCGTAGCGGCGCTTCCTTCTCGGCCATTGCCGCTTCGAACCGCCGGCGCTGCTCTGCGCGTCGGTGCAGCTCGCCAAAGCCGTTGGCCAGTTCGACGCCGCAGGCGTAGAGCTCGAAGCGCTGCGGCAAGGCGCGGATCGATCGGTCGGCCGCGCCAGCGCCGCCTCCGGCAGCGGATACTCGGTCGAGCAGCGTCGCAGCGCCGAGGCCGAGATTGCGGTTCGATCCGCTCGACCAGGACGCGGCTGAAGATGTCGGACCACGTGTCGTCGTCGGCGACCTGGATGCCGGCGGACTGACCGCCGCTGCGGGCGGCTTGGTCGGGCTCGCCGGCCGGCGCAGCGTCGCCAGCAGGTCGATGCCGGCGAACGTGGCAAAGGCGTCGCAGACGGTGAGCTGCCTTGGCGTGGCGCGCGGATCGGCGCTGCGGCCGTTCCACGACAGCCGTGCCGGCTGCCGGCGGCCTTCGCGGCCACATCAAGGATAGCCGCGCAATCGGCCATCAGGACGGGTAGGGCTCGCGGGCGCGGTACCATTCCAGCATCGTGAATTCGGGATGGTGCAGCGCGCCACGCTCGCGGTTGCGGAACACGCGGGCGAAGGTGAACAGCCTCGTCTCGCCGGCGGCGAGCAGCTTCTTGCAGGTGAATTCCGGCGACGTGTGCAGATAGCGCGGCGGTCGGCGGCCGTCGGGGGCGACGAGTTCGGTCGCGAAGGCGTGCAGGTGGGTCTCGTTGCCGGGCGAGACCTGCAGGATCGGGGTCTCGACCTCGACGAAGCCCTGGTCGGCCGAACCAGCCGCGCAGCGCCGACACGATGCGGCCGCGGGCCAGCAGAAACGGCCGCCGGTCGGCGTGGATGTCGGGGCGCCACCAGGGCGAAGAGGCCTGGTTCGGTCACACGGGCCTCATCGGGGTCCCGTGGCTGGGAAAATGCTGGCGAAGCCGGCCAGGATCAGTATGTTGCGGTCCGAATTTGGCGGGGCGACACGGCCCCGAAGCCGCAGAGGAATAGCATCTGTGAAGGTCATCGCCAGCTCGCTCCGCAAGGGCAATATCCTGGAAATCGAGGACAAGCTCTACGTCGTCCTGAACGCCGAAAGCTTTCATCCCGGCAAGGGCACGCCGACCACCCAGGTCGACATGCGCCGCATCAGCGACGGCGTGAAGGTGTCGCAGCGCTACAAGACCACCGAGCAGGTCGAGCGCGCTCATGTCGAGGACCGCGAGTTTCAGTTCCTCTACAGCGACGGCGAAGGCTTCCATTTCATGAACTCGGAGAACTACGACCAGATCACGCTGCCGGACGACCTGATCGGCGACCAGGCCGCCTATCTGCAGCCGGAGATGAAGGTGCATGCTCAGCGTGCACGAGGGCGTTCCGGTGTCGATCGAGCTGCCGCAGAAGGCCGTCGCTCGAGGTGGTCGATACCGAGCCGGTGACCAAGGGGCAGACCGCGTCGTCGTCGTATAAGCCGGCGATGCTGTCGAACGGCGTGCGCACCAGCGTGCCGCCGCACATCGCCGCCGGCACCCGCATCGTGGTGATGACCGCCGACGGCTCCTACGTCGAGCGCGCCAAGGATTAGATCGCCGCCGACGCGTGCCGCAGCGACCGAGCCGGAGTGGCTCAGAACCGGTTCTTGCGCGCCCTGATCTCGGCGAACACCTGTGCCGCCGGCTTGCCGGCGAGCCCGACGGCGGCTGCGACCGCCGGCACATCGGCGCGCAGGAACGGATTGGCCGCCTTCTCCTCGTCAAGCGTGGTCGGGATCGTCGGCGTGCCGGTCGCCACCTCGCGCGCGGCCTCGGCGGCGCGTTTGGCGAGCGCGGCGTTGTCGGGTTCGACGGTCTGCGCGAACTTGATGTTGGCGACGGTGTATTCGTGGCCGCAGTAGACGCGCGTGTCGCCCGGCAGGCCGCGCAGCTTGAGCAGCGAGTGCCCACATCATTTCCGGCGTGCCTTCGATCACCCGGCCGCAGCCGATCGAGAACAGCGTGTCGCCGGCGAACGCGAGCTTGTCGCGCCTCGAAACCAGTAGGTGATGTGGCCGGCGGTGTGGCCCGGCGTCTCGATCACCTTCGCCGACAGGCCGCCGACCTTGACCGTGTCGCCCTCGCGCACGGTCTCGTCGACCAGCGGGATCTTGGCCGCCTCGGCCTGCGGCGCGACGACGCGGCAGCCGTGCCGCTTCTTCAGGTCGGCGATGCCTGCCGGTGTGGTCGCCGTGGTGGTGCGTCACGAGGATATGACCGAGTTTCCAGCCGGTGGTCTTGAGCGCGGCTTCGACCGGCGCCGCCTCCGGCGCGTCGATCGCGGCGGTCTCGCCGCTTGGCGGAGTCGTGGACCAGAACGCCGTAATTGTCCTTCAGGCAAAGGAACAGATGCGTCTCGGCGGCCATGTCGCTTCCTCGTTGGATCGCTGTTTCGAACCTACCACGGTTGAACCGTTCAACGCCGCATGCCGCGCCTGGTTCATGATAGGATGCGGGCATGTCACTCGACGTTGTCGATCTGCGCGATTTCTACGCCAATCGGCTCGGCGTGGTCGCGCGGCATTTCGTCGGCCGCGGCATTCGCCGGCGCTGGACCGACACCAGCGGGCTGCGCGTGCTCGGCATCGGCTACGCCACGCCCTATCTCGGGCTGTTCCGCGAGGAGGCCGAGCGCTGCCTCGCCTTCATGCCGGCGGCGCAGGGCGTGGTGAAATGGCCGAGCCAGCGGCCGGCGCTGGCGGCGCTGGTGGACGAACTTGAACTGCCGCTGCCGGATGCCGCGGTCGATCGCGTTCTGCTGGTGCACGCACTCGAAATGTCGCACGACGCCACCGCACTGCTGCGCGAGGTCTGGCGAGTGCTGGAAAGTGGCGGACAGTTGCTCGCGGTGGTGCCGAATCGGCGCGGGGTGTGGGCGCGCATGGACACGACGCCGTTCGGGCACGGTCGGCCTTATTCGCGCTCGCAGATCACGCAGTCTGCTGCGCGAGGCGTGGTTCACGCCGGTGGCCTGGGGCGAGGCGCTCTACGTGCCTCCGATCCCGCGCGGCTGGTTCTTGCGCTCGGCGGTGGCGTGGGAGCGCGCCGGCGCAACCATCTCGGCGCCGTTCGCAGGTGTCCACATCGTCGAGGCGACCAAGCAGGTCTATCGCGCAATTCCGGCACGCCGCGAGAAGCGCCGTCTGGTGCCGGCGCTTGAGCCGGTGCTGGCGCCCTCGCCGGGCGGTGCCGCGCGGCAGTCGAACTGAGCGCCGAGCTCAGCTAGTTGCCCGGGCGCGAATCGTCCGGCCCATCGTCGCGCACGTCGCCCGGACGCCATGTCCGGCCGTGCGCCGCGATGCCGCCGACGACGATGCCGCGGGAAGCGTTCGCCGCCCTGGTTGTCGTGGCCGTTCGGTTGAAGCCCTGCGGGCTCGGCGCGGTTCTGCGGCTGCGCGCCGGTGATGAACGATGGCAGCCGCTCACCGTCGCTGGCATCGGCGGTCGACGGGTTGCGGATTGTGGATACTGCGGCTGCTGGTGCTGCGGCTGTTGCTGCGCTTGCGGCTGATGCTGCTGGCGCCCCGATGCGGTCCGCCGTGCGGCTGCGGCTCGCGTTGCGGGTAGGGCTGTTGCTGGTTGCCGAAGCTCGGTCGGGCACTGCATCGGCTGACCCTGCTGCATGGGCTGCTGCATCGGCTGACCCATGTCGTCGTCGTCGTCTCCATCGTCGAAGGCGTCGTCACGGTTGCCTTCACCGGGCGCGGGTGGCGGCTGATAGTACGGGTTCTGCTGGCGAAACTGTTCCTGCGCCGCGGCGATCAGGCGGAAATAATGCTCGGCGTGCTGGAAGTGGTTTTCGGCGGTGACCGGGTCACCGGAGGTCTGTGCATCGCGCGCGAGCTGCAGGTATTTCTCGGCGACATGGTGCGCCGTACCGCGGATCTTCACCTCGGGTCCGTTCGAACTCGTAGACGCGTGTCAACGGATTGTGATGATGATGCCGCCGTGGTGGCTCTTGTTGTTGCGGTTGCGTCCCCGCATGCGCTTGTTCTGACCGTTTCTCATGATTTGCCTGTTCGCCGACTCCCAGTTTGGGGCGATTGTCGCCCGTCAATCACGTCCAAACAGCATTCGTTGGCCCAGCTGCCGGCCCAGCTCCGCGCCGCCGGGCCCGATGCCGTCCGTCGAAGCACGTCCGCATTAACCTGATCAGCGGGGCGAATGAACCCGCTGCGATGCATAGCCACAACAACATCACGCCCCGCGCTCCAGCTGCGGCGTTGCCCGTCTGTCGTCATTCGCGTCGTTAATGCGTCGTAAAGCCCGATGCGCGCTCGACCGGTAACATGATCCGAGTTCGGCGATCCTGTTTGCCGTCTGACCCGGCTCTTGATCTGACCCGCCGTCTAGCCTCGCCGAGCCATCGGCTCCGGGCGTAACGCGGCGTGACCCTCGGGTCGATTCCGTGCCGTCAAGCTAGTCGGTTCCGGCCGCATAATCCAAGTGCTTTTTTGACGGTCCCCAATGTTCGTTGCTCATGGCGTCAATGTGGCAACACTTGCAGCAAGCGCGCGCGGGACACCGGATAGATCGTGCCGCGCACGGCCGTGGTGCAAGGCCTGCAGCCTGCGCAATCGCGGTGACGCTCGCGGCCTGATCGTATCCGAGCTCCAGCACCAGAGACGCCCGCGGGCGCCAGCAGGCGCGACGCATCGCCGATGATGGCGCGATAGGCAGTCGAGCCCGTCGCAGCCGCCGTCGAGCGCGCGCCGCGGATCGTAGCGGACCTCGGGCGCGAGCGTCGTCGATGTCGCGGCTTGCGACATAGGGTGGGTTGGATACGACCAGGTCGAAGCCGTCGACGAGTGCCGCGCCGAAATCGCAGGCGACGAAATCGCACACGTGCGCTCAGATCCGAGCCGGTCGGCGTTGTGGCGCGCGGTTACGAGCGCAGCCTCGTCGAGATCGGTGCCGATACCGAAGGCACCGGGCAATTCGGACGAGCAGCGCCAAGCAGCAGCGCGCCCGATCCGGTGCCGAGATCGGCGAGCCGCAGGGCCCGCGTGCGTGGCCCACTGGCGTCGAGGGCCGCGAGCGCGGTCTCGACCACGGTTTCGGTTTCCGGCCTCGGCACCAGCGTGGCCGCGCTGATGTCGAGCGTGAGGCCCCAGAACTCCTTGCGGCCGAGGATGCGGGCGGCCGGCTCGCGGTCCAGTCGACGCTCCGCGAGCGCCGATCAGCGCAGCAACCTCTGGCCCATCGAGCTTGCGCCCGGCAGCGGCGACGAGTGCGCCGTGGTCGAGGCCGAGAACGTGGCTCGCGAGCAGGCGCGCGTCGAGTTCTGGCGTATCGAGGCCGGCTGCGCGAAACGCATCGGACAGGCAGCGGCGGGCGGCATCGACGGTCATGCCGCGCGCAATCGCGCTCAGCCGGCCGGTGCATCGGTTGCGCGATCATGCTTCGGCAGCGAGCAGCTCGGCCTGGTGCTCCGCGACCAGCGCATCGATGATTTCGCCAAGCGCTTCGCCCTCGATCACCTTCGGAAGGTTGTAGAGCGTGAGATTGATGCGGTGTTCGGTGACGCGCGCCTGCGGAAAGTTGTAGGTGCGGATGCGCTCGGAGCGGTCGCCGCTGCCGATCTGGCCGCGCCGGTCGGCCGCGCGCTCGGCGTCGCGCTTGGTGCGCTCGGCGTCGTAGAGCTTGGCGCGCAGCATGGTCATTGCCTTGGCGCGGTTCTTGTGCTGCGAGCGTTCCTCCTGCACCGCGACGACGATCCCGCTCGGGATATGGGTGATGCGGATGGCGGACTCGGTCTTGTTGACGTGCTGGCCACCGGCGCCGCCCGACCGCATGGTGTCGATCTTCAGGTCGTCGTCCTTGATCTCGATGTCGACGTCCTCGACCTCCGGCAGGATCGCGACTGTCGCCGCCGAGGTGTGGATGCGGCCCTGCGCCTCGGTATCGGGAACGCGCTGGACGCGGTGCACGCCGGACTCGAATTTCAGCTTGGCGAAGGCGCCGCGGCCGCGAATCTCGGCGACGATCTCCTTGTAGCCGCCCTTGGTGCCTTCGTTGGCTGCGATCACCTCGGTAGCCCAGCCCTGACGCGCGGCGTAGCGCTCGTACATGCGGAACAGGTCGCCGGCAAACAGCGACGCCTCGTCGCCGCCGGTGCCGGCGCGGATTTCGAGGATGACGTTGCGCTCGTCCATCGCGTCCTTCGGCAGCAATGCGACCCGCAATCTCCTCAATCAGCCGGTCGCGCTTGCGCTTCGAGCGCGGGCTTCTCCTCGTGCGCCATCTCGCGCATCGCGGGTTCGGTGCCGGGATCGGCGATCAGCGCCTCGAGGTCGGCCAGCTCCGAGTTGGCGCTGCGATAGGCCTTCACCTTCGCGACCACCGGATCGAGCTCTGCGAACTCCCGCGACAGCTTGACGAAATGCTCAGGCGCGAGCTGGCGCGACAGCTCGGCTTCGACCGCCGCGTGGCGGGTCACCAACGCGTCGAGCTTGACGTCGGGCAGGGTGGTCACAGCTGCAGTCCCTCGGCGGCTGCGAACTCCTCCAGCCGCTTGCGGATCGCTATCCCTGCGGGCTTCTCGACCATCGGGTGCAGCAGCTCTTCGGCCTTCTTGGCGTTGAGATCGAGCAGCATGGCCTTCACCGCCCCGAGCGCGGACGGTGTCAACGACAGCGCGCGATAACCGAGCGCGACCAGCGCCAGCGCGCCGATCGGACTTCGATGCCAACTCCCCGCACAGCGTCACCGGCTTGCCGGCGGCGCGGCCGCGGTCGGCGATGTCCTTGAGCGCACGCAGCACTGGACCCGAGATCGGGTCGAAACGGTCGGCCACACGGCGATTGCCGCGGTCGGCCGCGTAGAGGAACTGCACGAGGTCGTTCGATCCGACCGACAGGAAGTCCACCTTGGGGATCAGTTCGTCGAGCTGGAACAGCAGTGACGGCACCTCGACCATGGCGCCGACCTCGATCCGGTCGGGCAGCTTGTGGCGGCGGCGGCGCAGTTGTGTGAGTTCACGCTCGATCAGCGCCTTGGCCTCGTCGAACTCGGCGACGGTCGCGATCATCGGGAACATCACCTTGAGGTCGCGGCCGGCGGCGGCTTGCAGAAGCGCGCGCACCTGGCTTCGCATCAAGCCGGGCCGGTCGAGCCCGAGCCGGATGGCGCGCCAGCCGAGCGCCGGGTTCTCCTCCTGCTCGGACCGCATGTAGGGCAGCACCTTGTCGCCGCCGATGTCGAGGGTGCGGAAGGTGACCGGCTTGTCGCCGGCCGCATCCAGCACGGCGCGATAGAGCGATAGCTGCTCGCTGATACGCGGCATTTCGGTCGCGATCATGAACTGCAATTCGGTGCGGAACAGGCCGATACCGCCGGCGCCGGTCTCGGCGATGTGGGGCAGGTCGACGAGGAGGCCGGCGTTGATCATGAGCGACACCGGTACGCCGTCCTTGGTGGCGCAAGGTTTGTCGCGCAGCGCGCGATATTGCGCCTGGCGGCGGGCGCGCAGCTTGACCCGCTCGCCGTAGGCCGTCTCGATATCGGGCGGCGGCCGCAGATGCACCTCGCCGGTGGAGCCGTCGACGATGATGGCATCGCCGGAGTCGACGAGGCCGGTGATGTTGTCGATTTCGCCGACTGCCGCGATCCCAAGCGCGCGCGCAACGATGGCGACATGAGAGGTGGCGCCGCCTTCCTCGATCAGGAGGCCGCGCAGCTTGCGCCGGTCGTAGTCGAGCAGCGCGGCCGGACCCATCGAGCGGGCTACCAGCACGGCGCTGTCCGGGAGCTGTTCGCGCGGCGGTGCGTGATCCTGGCCCATGAGCTGGCGCATCAAGCGGTTGCCGAGATCGTCAAGGTCGTGCAGGCGTTCGCGCAGATAGGGATCGGTTACGCGCAGCATGCGGGCGCGGGTGTCGGACTGCACGCGCTCGACGCCGGCTTCTGCGGTGAGGCCCGTCATCACCGCCTCGCGCAGACGGTGCATCCAGCCCTGGTCGTGCGCGAACATGCGGTAGGCGTCGAGCACCTCGCGGTGCTCGCCGCCGTCGGCGACGTCGCGCCGCTCAAGCATCAGATCGAGGTCGGCGCGCAGCGTGGCGATCGCGTCCTCAAGTCGCTTGAGTTCCCCCGTAACATCGTCGGCGATGACGTTCTTCACCGTAACGCGCGGTTCGTGCAGCACCACGTGGCCGAGCGCGATACCGTCGGCAAGCGCCTGTCCGGTCAGATGCAGGCGCGGGCGGATGGCGGGCTCGGCGCCGGGTTTGGCGATCGACAGCAAGCTCGCCGGAGGCGATCATCTCCGCGAGCACCATGGCGGTGGTTTGCAGCGCCTCCTCTTCCTCCTCGGAATAGGTCCGCCGCGCGCGGTTCTGCACCACCAGCACGCCGAGCGTATTGCCGGCGCGCAGCACCGGCACGCCGAGGAAGGAGTGATAGATTTCCTCGCCGGTCTCCGGGCGATAGGAGAACGCCGGGTGGGTCTGCGCGTCCGACAGGTTGATCGGATTGGCCTCGCTCGCCACCAGGCCGACCAGGCCCTCGTCCTGGCGGAGCACGGTCTGGTGCACGGCTTCGTGCTTGAGGCCCTCGGTGGCGTAAAGCTCGAGCGTGCCGTCGACGCGCAACACGTAGACGGAGCAGACCTCCGCCACCATGTTGGCGGCAATCAGCACGACGATCTTGTCCAGGCGTTCCTGCGCGCTGACCGGTTCCGCCATTACCTCACGGAGCCGGCGTAACAGCACGCGCGGACCGCCGAGCGCGCCACGCATGGCAATTTTCCTCAGGGCCGCATTGATCCAAGGGCTATAGCGAATGCCCTATGCAAGCTGCAAGCCAAAGCGCTCTTAACCGGTCAATGCGACCGGCCTGTTACCAGGCGTAGCTCGCCGAAATGCGTCCGCAGGCGGCCCGAAACGCGTCGGTCGCAATAACACGCTCATAGAGGTTGCGCAGGCTCAAGCCACCGGCCGATTGCAGGCTGTCGTCCCAGGCGGACGCCGAAATCCCGAACAGGCGGTCATGCAGGTCGTCGCGATCGCCGGGCTGTACTTCACGCTGCAGCGCGGCAGGATCGAGTCCGGTGGTAAGACGGGCGAAAAGCGCGCCGGGGCTGAGGAGAGGCAGGCGCACCATGTCCTCGCCCTCGAGCAGCCGGGCGAGGCGGTGGTCCGGGTGGCGTGCATCGTCCAGCGCCGGTCCGAAGCTGCGCATTTGCTCGACCGCACCGAATGCGTCCGGGCCGGCGGCCAGCCGTTCGGCAAGCTCCGCGTGCTCCTCGGTCACGTAGTAGCGGTTGAGCCCGTCGAAGGCCGCGAAGCGATAGCCTTTGTCAATGAGAAGCGGCTCCCACGCGTCCCACGCCGGCGCGAGCGTTACGGGGGCGAGGGCCTCCGCCGCCACGATCTTGGGCCGGAAGCGCTGCCAGTCGCCGCCCAGCAGCACCTCCCGTTCCGCGCCCTCCACGTCGATCTTCAGGATATCGATTGATCCCCTGGCGTGCTGTTCGCACAGCGCGCGCAGGGTGGTGACCGGCATCGCCATCGCCTGCGAGCGCTTGCCGTACTTGCTCTGCGCGGCGCGCGCGTGGTGCTCGACCGTGGTCGACAGGCCGTGGAAGTCCTCCACCAGATAGTAGATCGCCTCGCCGGGTTCGGCCCCGACCAGCGCCGCGACGCGGCTGTCGCGCGGTCGCACCGCCTCGCTCAGTTGCGCGAGCCAGGGGTTGGGCTCGACCGTGATGCCGCACCAGCCGCGCAGATAGAATGAGAACGTCACGTTGTCGTAGACCGGATGGCCGGCGCCGATGTCGATGTAGAAGCCGCTTGCTTCGCCTTCGAAGCATCGCAACAGGCGAAGGTCTTCGAAGCGCTGCGCGTAGGAGATGGCGGTGGGTGCCATGCTACTCGCCGGTCATTCCGGGGCACTCGCCAAGCGAGCGAACCCGGATCCAGAAGCGCCCTCTGAGCTTGTCCCTGGATTCCGGGTTCGCGCCTTCGGCGCGCCCCGGAATGACGGAAGCCTCACTTGTCCAGCCCGTACAGCGAATGCAGCGTGCGCACCGCAAGCTCGGTGTAGGCGGCGTCGATCAAGACCGAGAACTTGATCTCCGAGGTGGTAATGGCGCGAATGTTGATGCTGCGGCCGGCCAGCGCCTTGAATGCGTCCGCGGCCACGCCCGCATGGCTGCGCATACCGATGCCGATGACCGACACCTTGGCGACCTCGCTTGAGCCGTCGATGTGGTCGAAGCCGATTGCGCCCTTGGCCTTGTTGAGCACGTCGAGCGAGCGCTGGTAGTCGGCCGCCGGCACCGTGAAGGTGATGTCGGTGGTTGCGTTGTCGGCCGAGACATTCTGCACGATCATGTCGACGTTGATGCTGGCCTCGGCCAGCGGCCCGAAAATCGCGGCGGCGACGCCGGGTTGGTCCGGGACATGGCGGACCGAAATCTGCGCTTCGTCCTTGGAGAAGGCTATGCCGGTGACGACCTGCTGTTCCACGATATCCTCCTCGTCGCAAATGAGCGTGCCCGGCGGCGTGCCGTGCGGATCAATGTCCTCGGGCGCGTCGAAGCTCGATCGCACGAAAATCTTCACCTTGTGCACCATGCCAAGCTCGACCGAGCGCACCTGCAGCACCTTGGCGCCGAGCGAAGCGAATTCCAGCATTTCCTCGAACGCGATCTTGTCGAGACGCTGCGCCCGCGGCACCACGCGCGGGTCGCTCGTGTAGACCCCGTCGACGTCGGTGTAGATATCGCAGCGGTCGGCGAAAATGGCGGCCGCCACGGCCACGGCAGAGGTGTCGGAACCGCCGCGCCCGAGCGTGGTGATGCGGCCGGTTTCCTTGTGCACGCCCTGGAAGCCCGACACCACGGCGACCTCCTGGCGCTCCTTGAAGCGCCTGATCAGTTCGGCGCCGTTGATGTCGAGGATGCGCGCCGAGCCGTGCGCGTTGGTGGTCAGGATCGGCAGTTGCCAGCCCTGCCACGAGCGGGCGTTGATGCCCATGCCCTCAAGCGTGATGGCAAGGAGGCCCGAGGTCACCTGCTCGCCGGACGCGACCACCGCGTCGTATTCGCGGGCGTCGTGCAGCGCCGAGGCGGCGCGGCACCACGCCACCAGCTCATTGGTCTTGCCGGCCATGGCCGAGACCACGACCGCGACCTCATGGCCGGCATCGACCTCGCGTTTGACGTGGCGCGCCACGTTGCGGATGCGGTCGAGGTCGGCGACCGACGTTCCGCCGAATTTCATCACCAGCCGGGCCATCGGGGCTGCGCGTCCTCGAATGCAAGGTCTGAGCGGGCGGCGGCGGCTGCCAGGGGCAGCGCCGGCCCGAAAAGGCGCGTATACATACCGGCGGGGTTTGGGGGCTGCAACCGCGGCGCCCGTTAACCATGCTATGGATTGGCCATGGCCCGAACGGCGCAACGAACGAGCGTAGACCCGGCCGAAGTCCGGCGGTTCTCGGCGCTCGCCGCCGAGTGGTGGGACCCGCGCGGCAAGATGGCGCCGCTGCACAAGTTCAATCCGGTTCGGCTGGGCTATATCCGAGACCAGGCCGCGGGCCATTTTCAGCGCGATCGCAAGCGGCTCGACTGCTTCAAGGGACTGCGGGTGCTCGATATCGGCTGCGGCGGCGGCATCCTGTGCGAGCCGCTGGCGCGGCTCGGCGCGGTCGTCACCGGGCTTGACCCGTCGCAAGCCAATATCGAAGCCGCCCGGCTGCACGCGGGGCAGGCCGACCTGTTAATCGACTACCGCTGCGGCGCGGCCGAGGACTTGGCGCAGACCGGCGACCGGTTCGACATTGTGCTGGCCATGGAGGTCGTCGAGCACGTCGCCGACGTCGACCTGTTCATCGAAAGCTGCGCCAAGCTGACGCGACCGAACGGGCTGATGATCGTTGCCACCATCAGCCGCACCATCAAGAGCTTTGCGCTGGCGATCGTCGGCGCCGAATACATCCTGCGATGGCTGCCGCGCGGCACCCATCAGTGGGACAAGTTCATCACGCCGAATGAACTCGAAATCGCGCTCACCCGGAGCGGCCTGCGCGTGCTCGACCAGCGCGGCATGATGTACAATCTGCTGCGCGACCGCTGGCAGCTCTCGACCGACACCGACGTGAACTACATTGTTGCGGCTGAGAAGGCGGGGCGCTGAATACTGACGCGCCCGACCGAGGCGGCGTCAGTGTCAGGGCGGAAGACCAAACCATGCGTCTGCGGCGGTGCGGCTACGGAACATTTGGCAGAGCCTTCAAGGCACGATAGAGGCCCTGCGCAATCAGGCTATGAGCATAGCCGTTTGGATGCGGATCAGGGGCGGTGACCCAGAGACTGGCTGATTCCTCGTCCTTCAAATTCGGGAGGATATCGACGAAGCTGACGCCATAATGACTGGCTGCGTCGCGGACAAGATTGTTGACCAGTTCGAAACGATAGTTTCGAACATCGTGCAGTTCCGGCAGGTTGGCAATCAGCAATGTGATGCCGTGCGACTTGCAATAGGACGCCAGTTTCCCGATGGCTTCCTTGGCCTGCAGCCAGCCCTTGGCCTTGCCGCCGTCGTACAAGCCAAGATAATACTCGGCCCAGTCCTGTTTGCTCAGGAACTTGCGAGCAAGCGTGTCAACGCGACCCAGGACGAAAATGCACGCATAGCACATCCGAGCGGCGATTGATGGCGTGGTAATATTGGCCGCGGATTCTGCGTCATTGATGAAAAAGTTCAGTACCACGATATCGGGGTGGTACTTGAACCCCTCGGTCAAAAAGTACTCGACCTCCTGGACCGTATTGTAGTTGCCAACGCCGGCATTGATGACCTCGGCAGCGATGCCGTCTGCCTCGAATAGCTTCTCAATCCGCTTCGAAAACGTCTGCTCAAACGGCGCGCCCCAGCCAACCGTCAAGGAATCGCCCAGCATCAGAATTCGCAGCTTGCCGGGTTGCCGATCGTAGGAAAACTCCCGGTCGCGAAGGCCTTTTGAATTGGTTTGGAAATGAACGCCCATCAAGATGGCTTCGCGGTTCGGCGCATGCTCGTGCCCCAGCACAGGATTGGCCGAAACGCGCTTTACGTCGCGAGCGTATTTCCACATCTCGAGATCAAATTGCAGCCCGTCATCAGCAA
Source organism: uncultured Alphaproteobacteria bacterium (assembly GCA_963821555.1). Taxonomy (GTDB): domain Bacteria; phylum Pseudomonadota; class Alphaproteobacteria; order Rhizobiales; family Xanthobacteraceae; genus Z2-YC6860. Next base: position 247,497 of record CAWGEM010000004.1, read on the forward strand.
CGAGGCGAGTGAAGCCCTCGACTACCAGTATGATGATGCCCAGCGACAAGACGATCCCGAGGACATCGAAAACCAGCTTCCGTCTCATGCTCTTCAATCCAACATGCGCCAACACACAAATGGGATGGAGAGCTGGACCTTAGAACAGCGTATAGATGAAAGGCGCGACGGCGGTGCCCTTGGTCAAAACGACGAGCCCTCCGAACAAGACCAATGCAATGATGATGGGAAGCAGCCAGAATTTCTTGCGCCGCTTCACATACGTCCAGAACTCGGCAACAAATTCCATCTGGCTGGCGGCGCCTCTTTTTTCTCTCGGGAGCTTACTGGAATAGCAACTGTGCTCGCAAGAAACAACGCTTCAACCTTGCGTCAACTGAAGGAACACAAGGGGCGACCGCGCAAATGTCACATTGTTCCTTGTTCCTTTGCGGACGGGATTGGGTCGGGGTTGCGCTTGGGCCGCATGCGTTTTGCGAGGACATCGACGAAGGCCGTTTCATGAAAGAGGCCACTAACGTGCCGCTTGTTTCTGAATCAAGGACATCCGATTTTCCGGCCGATGGATCGCGTGGGTTCCGCGATCCCTCATGCCGCGATCGCGGCGGGCTGTGAGGCAACGCCTTGCTCTGGGTCGTCTTCACGCTGCTTGCCGCCGCCGGCCAGACCGCGCGAAATGCCATGCAACGCGAGCTTGTGGCGGCGCTCGGCACGGTTGGCGCGACCCACGTGCGCTTTCTGTTCGGGTTTCCGTTCGCGCTGGTGTTTTTGGCCGTCGTGTCAATGGCGACCGGCCTATCGCTGCCGCGCACGCCGCTGTCGTTCTGGCCGTGGGTGCTGCTCGGTGCCGGTGCGCAGATTCTGGCGACCGCTTTGATGCTCGCCACCATGAACGACCGCTCGTTTGTGGTGACCATCGCCTACATCAAGACCGAGGCGGTGCAGGCCGCGCTGTTTGGCCTCATTTTCCTCGGTGATCGGTTGACCGCCGGCATGGCGGTCGCGATCCTGGTTGCCACCGCCGGCGTGGTGGCGATGTCGCTCAAGGGCCGCGGCGCCGCCGAGGGCGGGTTGCGACCGGTGTTGCTCGGGCTCGCCGCGGGTGCAGCATTCGCGCTTTCGGCGGTCGGCTATCGCGGCGCCATCCTGTCGCTGGCGCTGCCGAACTTTGTGCTGGCCGCAACGTTCACGGTGACGGTCGGGCTCTTGCTGCAGGCAGGGGTCTTGTCTCTCTACCTTGCGCTGCGCGACCGAGCGGTGCTCGTCGCCATCATGCAGGCTTGGCGGCCGTCCCTGTTCGCGGGCTTCATGGGCGCGACCGCCTCGGAATTCTGGTTCTTGGCATTTGCGCTCACCAGCGTCGCCAACGTGCGGACGCTGGCGCTGGTCGAAGTGCTGTTCGCGCAGGCGATCTCGTACTTCGTGTTCAAGCAATCCACGACGCCGCGCGAGGCGGTTGGCATGGCGTTGATCGTTGCCGGCGTGGCGCTGCTGATCACGGTGCAATGAGCGGCCGGCGCGGTCCCCGCCGCGCGCGGCTAATTCCGTTCGTCGGGGATGACCGGCAGCGGATGGAATTCGATGCCTTCGTCCAGCATCTCCTTCGCGTCGTCCGGCGACGCTTCGCCGTAGATTGAGCGGTGCTCGACCTCGCCGTAGTGCATCTTGCGAGCCTCCTCCGGGAAGCGGCCGCCGACGTTCTCCGCGTTCTTGATCAGGTGGTCGCGGAGTTCCTTGAGTTTGGCGCGGAACTCGCGCTCCTGCGGCGACACCATCGCGACTGGCGTTTTGGCTTCAGCCGGTGCGGCCGACTGTGGCGGTGCCTCCTGCGCTACTGCCTCCTGCGGCGCCTCCCGCGATGCTGGCTTTCCCTTGCGCGTGCCGCGACCGAGCGACGGCGTCATCAGCGCCTTCTCGACCTTGGTCGAGCCGCAGGCCGGGCAGGTCACGAGTCCTCGCTTGGATTGCGTTTCGTAGTCGGCGAAGTTCTTGAACCAGACCTCGAACTCATGTCGACGTTCGCAGACGAGCGAATAGCGGATCATGCCGGCCCCCGCACGGCCCGCAGGTGGGTCGGCTCGGCCAGCGGCTCGATCACCTCGAAGCGCCGACCATGCTGCAGCGACGGAATGCGCGCGCGGGCGGCTGCGACTTCGGCCGGATCAACCTCGGCGAGGACCACGCCCGGCTCGATGCCGCCCTCGGCGACGATGCGGCCCCAGGGATCAATCACCAGCGAGTGGCCGAATGTCTCGCGTCCGTTCTCGTGCTTGCCGCCCTGGGCGGCGGCGAGCACGTAACAGCCGTTCTCGATTGCGCGGGCGCGGTTGAGCACGTGCCAGTGCGCCTCGCCGGTCTGCCGCGTAAAGGCCGAAGGAACGGCGAGGAAGGAAGCACCGGCCTCCGCCAGCGCGCGGTACAGCGCTGGGAAGCGCAGGTCGTAGCACACGGTCAGGCCAAGCCTGCCCCAGGGCAGGTCGCTCACGACGGCGATCTCGCCGGGCCGGTAGCTTCCGGACTCGCGGTAGCTCTCGCCACCCGTGAGGTCCACGTCGAACATGTGAATCTTGTCGTAGCGCCCGACGATCTCGCCACGCGGATCGATCAGAAACGAGCGGTTGGCCGCCTTGTCGGGCGAAGCCTTGATCGCGAGCGAGCCGATATGGAGATAGATCGACAACGAGCGGGCCAGTTCGCGGAACACCGCGAGGCTGGTGTCGGCCTCCTCTGCGACGATCGCCGAGAACAGCCGCTCGCGACCGAGCTCCATGACGTTGGTCATCTCGGGCGTCTGCACGTAATCGGCTCCGCCGCGCTTGGCCTCGCCGATCAGTTTGGCTGCGACATCAACATTGACTGCAGACGCCCGCGCCGCGCGCATCTGCACGAGCCCGACGCGAAACGTGGAAGTCTTGCCAGTCGCGCCGGTCATGCCGCACCGCCGTTGAGCAGCGGATCGAGCTTGCCGGTGTCCTCCAGCGCATAGAGGTCGTCGCAGCCGCCGACATGGGTCGAACCGATGAAGATCTGCGGCACCGTGGTGCGGCCGTTGGCGCGCGCTGTCATCGTGATGCGCCGCGCGCGGTCGCGGCTCACGTCGATCTCGGTGAAGGCCACATTCTTCTTCTTCAGCAGCGCCTTGGCGTCGAGACAATAGGGGCAGAAGGGCGTGGTGTAGATCTCAACGGGGGCCATGGCTGCTTCGCGTGGGTTCAGCGGCCAGTTTATATGGGTGTGCGCACGGCGTCGACAACCCGGGCGAACACGATGACATCGACGTTGTGGGCGCCGGCTCGCAGCAACGCCCGCGCGCAGGCGTCCGAGGTGGCGCCGGAGGTCAATACGTCGTCGACCAGCACCAGCCGCCGGCCTGCAACCTCGGCCCGCCGTTCGGGCAGCACCCGGAATGCGCCCTGGACGTCTGTGCCCGCTGGGATTGCGACAAGCCGACCTGCTGGGCGGTTGCCTTGACCCGCTTCAGCGCTGCCTCGGCGACCGCGACGCCGCATTCCTGAGCAATCGCCTTCGCCAGCAGCGAGGACTGGTTGAACCGCCTAGCCCACAGCCGTCGCCAGTGCAGCGGAACGGGCACGAGCGCATCGGCCTCCCCCAGCAGCTCGCGGCCGGCGCGCGCCATCCATCGGCCCATGGTGGGCGCGAGGTCGAGCCGGTCGCCGTACTTCAGCGCATGGACGAGGGTCCGCGCGATCTCGTCGTAGCGCACCGCCGCACGGGCTCGCTGGTAGGCGGGTGGGTCGGTGATCGCCTCCATCGAGAGGACGCCGGGGCCGGGGTCGTAGGCGAACGGGATGCCGAGCCGCTCGCAATAGGGCGGCGCGATCAGCGTGAGCTTCGCCCAGCACGCAGCGCAAAGTCCGTTGCCGCCGACCGGCTCGCGACAGGCCGGACAAAGCGGCGGCAGCGCGAGATCGAGGGTCCGTCCGATCAATGCCCGTAGCGGAGCGAAGCGCCGGCTGCGCTGTGCGTTTACGCTATCGCCGGTCTCCGCCCCCATGGCCGCAAGGCTATCGCTGTTGTGTTGCGCTCTCAACGGTGGCAGCCGCGTTTGATCACCGGCCAGGCACATGAACAACGAAAACTCCGCCGCCGCTCGCCAGTCGCGATCTCCCGCAGGCGCGGGGTTGATCGTACAATGCATCGATGTCGTATCCTGTGATCTTCGACCGCCGGCTGTTGCGCGCCCGCCGCGCCCGAGCTATGGCGCTCGGGCCGGTCACGTTCCTGCTCGATCGGGTGGCCGATGACCTCGCGGAGCGCCTGTCGGCGGTGCTGCGCACCTTCGATGTCGCCGTCGACCTCGGCACGCCGGGCGACGCCGTGCGGCGCGTGCTGACTGGTCGCGTCGGCCGCCTGATCACGATCCGTGTAGGCAGCCCGTCCGAGCCGCCTGTGGTCGCCGCCGACGAGGAGGCGCTGCCGCTGCGCGACGCCTCGGTCGATCTTGTGGTGTCGCTGCTCGCGCTGCAGTTCGTCAACGACCTGCCGGGTGCGCTGATCCAGATCCGACGCGCGCTCAGGCCTGACGGTCTATTCATGGCGGCGCTGGCCGGCGGCGACAGCCTCATCGAGCTGCGCGAGGCGTTTGCCGCGGCGGAGGCCGAGGCGGAAGGCGGTGCCTCGCCGCGGGTCGCCCCGTTCGCCGACCTCCGCGACCTTGGTGCGTTGTTGCAGCGCGCGGGCTTCGCGCTGCCGGTGACCGATGTCGAGCGTCTCACCGTGCGCTACGATACGCCGTTCGCGCTGATGCACGATCTGCGGCGGATGGGAGCGGCGAACGCGCTGGTCGAGCGCCGCCGCACGCCGCTGCGCCGCGCCACGCTCCGCCGGATGGTGGAAATCTATACCGACCGTTTTGCCGATCCGGACGGGCGCCTGCGCGCGACCTTCGAGATCGTCTGGCTTTCAGGCTGGGCTCCGCACGCGAGCCAGCAGCAGCCGCTAGCACCCGGAACGGCCAAGGCGCGGCTCGCCGACGCGCTGCACACGCAGGAGCGGTCGGCCGGCGAGAAGGCTGGTCGCTGACCGCTTTCAACGAGCGTGACGATCTTGCTGTGCGTTCACAGCAGCGTCGTCAGATGGGCCACCAGCGGCTCGTCTGCCGGCGGCATCTTGTAATCGCGGAGCCGCTGCGGCCTGACCCAGGCGAACCGCTGGCCTTCCTGCGGCGTCACCAGCCCGTCCCACCGCCTGCAAATATAAAGTGGCATGAGCAGGTGGAAGTCCGGATAGGCGTGGCTTGCGAAGGTCAGCGGCGCGAGACAAGGCTCTTGCACGACGATGCCGAGTTCCTCCCTGAGCTCGCGGATCAGCGTCTGCTCCGGCCGCTCGCCCGCTTCGATCTTGCCGCCGGGAAACTCCCACAGGCCCGCCATGGTCTTGCCGGCCGGGCGTTCGGTGAGCAGCACGCGCCCGTCGGCATCGATCAGGGCGCAGGCGGCGACGAGAACAAGTTTGACGCTCACGGCTTGGCCCCGAACATTGTCAGCGTGCGGCTAAGGCGGCATCAACGCGTGCGGGCCGCGCGGTCGGCCTGGTTGGCGGAAGTTTAATGCCGGCCGGCGCCGTTCACGAACGATAGTCGCCGTTGATCGCGACGTATTCCTTGGTGAGATCGCAGGTCAGCACCCGGTCGGCGCCGCGGCCGAGCCCGAGCGCGACCTTCACCGCGATGGTCTCGCGCTTCATCGCTTGCGATACCATGCGCTCATCGTAACCCGGGTCGCGCGCGCCGCGGTGCGCCACCCGGATGCCATTGAACCAGATCGACAGCCGGTCGCGGTCGGCGGGCTCGCCGGCCTTGCCGACCGCCATCACCACGCGGCCCCAGTTTGCGTCCTCGCCCGCGATCGCGGTCTTCACCAGTGGCGAGTTCGCGATCGACATGGCGATCCGCCGTGCCGAGGCCTTCGAGACCGCGCCCTCGACCGTGATCTCGACGAGCTTTCGCGCGCCTTCGCCGTCACGCGCCACCTGCTCGGCGAGGTTCGCGAGCACGGCGTTGAGCGCCGCGCGGAATGGCTTGAGCCGCGGATCGTCGGCCCTGGCAATGCGTGGCGCACCGTGGGCTGCGGCGGCGCCGGTCGCCAACGCCATCAGCGTGTCGGAGGTCGAGGTGTCGCCGTCGATCGTGACGGCGTTGAAGGTGTCGGCCACGCCCTCGCTCAGCAGCGTCTGCAGCGCGCGGGCGCCGATCGGGGCGTCGGTGAACACGAACGACAGCATCGTCGCCATGTCGGGCGCGATCATCCCCGCGCCCTTGGCCATGCCGTTGATCGTGACCGTGGCCTTGCCGAGCCGGGCGGTGGCGGTCGCGACCTTGGGAAACGTGTCGGTGGTCATGATCGCCTTTGCTGCGGCGAGCCAAGGCTCCGGCTGCGCGGCGACCACCATCGCCTCCATCACGCCGTCGAAGGCCTTGGCATTGAGCGGTTCGCCGATCACGCCGGTCGACGCCAGGAACACGTCGGCCGGCCGGCATCCGATCGCCTTCGCCGCGATCTCCGCCGTGAACTTGCAGGCGGCGTGGCCGGTCTTGCCGGTGAAGGCATTGGCGTTGCCGGAATTGACCACGAGTGCGCGCGGCGTCGCGCCCTTGAGCTTATCGCGGCACCATTCGACCGGCGCGGACGGGCACTTGGACCGGGTGAACACGCCGGCCGCGACCGTCCCCGGATCGAGCAGGGCCAGCAGAACGTCGGTACGGTTGGCGTATTTGATGCCGGCGGCGGCGGTGGCAAGCCGTACACCGGCAATCACCGGCATGTCTGGCACGGACTTCGGAGCGAGCGGGGAAACCGGTACGGCGGCGGCCATGGTGCCTCGGCGTCATCGCCGGGGCACGCCCGGCCATCCTTCAAAAAGGGCCGCTAACGAAGCGAGGATGGCAGCGCGGGTCAAGCCCGTGTCCGACACACCGGGGACGGGATTGTCTACTTTTTGTCCAGGCGTTCGATCTTGGCGCTCTCGCGCAGCTTGCCGACGAAATCGGCCTGGGCCTTCTGGATCACAAAGGCCTCGACCTGGTCCTTGACCTGGGCGAAATCGGGCGCGGGTTTGCTGCGCCGGTCCTCGACCTTGATGATGTGCCAGCCGAATTGCGTCTTGACCGGGTCCGAGAGCTGGCCCTTTTCGAGCTTGAAGGCCACCTCGGCGAATTCCGGCACCATCTGTTCCTTGCTGAAGTACCCGAGGTCGCCGCCTTCGGCCGCGGCGCCGGGGTCCTTCGACTTTTGTCTCGCGAGTTCGGCGAAATCGGTGCCCTTCTTGATCTCGGCGAGGAGCGCCTGGGCCTCCGCCTCGCTCGCCACCAGGATGTGCCGCGCGCGCACCTCGACGTCGCTCGCCATCTGCTTGACCGCCTCGTCGTAAACCTTGCGCATGGCCTGGTCGGTGACGGCGGCCTTGCCTTCGGATTGCAGCAGCGTCTCCATGAGAAGCTTGTTGCGGTTGAACGCGAGACGAGTCTTGAAATCCTTCTGATCGGGCACCTTCTTGCCCTCGGCGGCCTTCGCGACGAGGATGATGTCGGTGAGATAGGCGACGAGTTGTTCCTTCTTCTCGTCGTCGGACATCGCGCGTGCGTTCTGGCCGAGATCCTCCTCGGCCATCGTCAGATCGCTTTGCCGGATTTCCACGCCGTTAACCTTGGCAATCAGGGGGTCGTTCTGCGCCGGAGACTGCACGCTTCCAAGCGCGACCATGATGACGGCAATGCCCCCGAGCACGCTGGCGCGGCTGGCCGCCCTCGGCGTGGGTAGAAAGCGGGTATTGAGTTGGACGGTCATGGCAATCCTTACGCTGGCGCGACTTTTGCCAGGGCTCGTTGGCGGCGACTTGTCGCGCAATCGATCAACATTGGCAATGACAGAATAGCCGGTGGCTCCTAACGAGGCCGTGAACGCTCGCCGCCGATTGACAAGGCTTTGACCCCCACCTATGTCTCGACCATCGGCCGGTCCCGATCCCAGCGCGCCATTCCATTGCGATTGCTCGAAAAATGCCGCATTTGAGCCATGCGTGCTACGGGCGCGGGCAACCGGCCCAGTGATGAAATCAGGAACGTGACATGCTCGGTGCGGTCGCCCGCAAGCTCTTCGGTTCCTCAAACGATCGTCGCGTCCGCAAATACCAGGCGCGGGTCGATGCCATCAACGCGCTGGAGGCGGAAGTGGCGGCGCTGTCGGACGACGCGCTGCGTGCGCGCACCGCCGCGTTCAGGAAGGAACTCGCCGACGGCAAGACGCTGGACGAAATTCTCGTGCCCGCGTTCGCGACTGTCCGCGAGGCCGCCAAGCGCGCCATCGGGCAGCGGCACTTCGACGTTCAGTTGATCGGCGGCATGATCCTGCACGAGGGCCGGATTTCGGAGATGAAGACCGGCGAAGGCAAGACGCTGGTCGCAACGCTGCCGGTCTATCTCAATGCGCTCGCCGGCACCGGTGTCCATGTCGTGACCGTCAACGATTACCTCGCCAAGCGCGACTCCGAGTGGATGGGGCAGATCTACCAGTTCGTCGGGCTGACGGTCGGCGTGATCGTGCACGGCCTCGACGACGAGCAGAGGAAGCAGGCTTACGCCTGCGACGTCACCTACGGCACCAACAACGAGCTTGGCTTCGACTACCTCCGCGACAACATGAAGTACCGTGTCGAGGACATGGTGCAGCGCGGGCACGTCTTCGCCATCGTCGACGAGGTCGACTCGATCCTGATCGACGAGGCGCGCACCCCGCTGATCATCTCGGGTCCGCTCGACGACCGCTCCGACTTCTACAACACCGTCGATGCCTTCATGCCGCACCTCGACAAGACGGACTACGAGGTCGACGAGAAGCAGCGCACGGTGTCGCTCACCGAGGTCGGCATGGAGAAGCTGGAGCAGCGGCTGAAGGACGCACAGCTGCTCAAGTCCGATTCGCTCTACGATGTCGAGAACGTATCCGTCGTTCACCACGTCAACCAGGCGCTGCGGGCCCACCAGCTGTTTCAGCGCGACAAGGACTACATCGTTCGTAACGGCGAGGTCGTCATCATCGACGAGTTTACTGGCCGCATGATGCCGGGCCGGCGCTACTCCGAAGGCCTGCATCAGGCGCTCGAGGCCAAGGAACGTCAGCCGATCCAGCCCGAGAACCAGACGCTCGCCTCGATTACGTTTCAGAACTACTTCCGCATGTACAAGAAGCTCGCCGGCATGACCGGAACGGCGCTGACGGAGGCCGACGAGTTTGCGGACATCTACAACCTCGACGTGGTCGAGGTGCCCACCAATCTGCCGATGATCCGCGACGACCAGGACGACGAGGTCTATCGCACGGCGACCGAGAAGTATCGCGCGATCCTCAAGCTGATCGAGGAATGCAAGATCAAGGGCCAGCCGGTGCTGGTCGGCACCACCTCAATCGAGAAGTCGGAGCTTCTCGCGGAACTGCTGCGCAAGGAAGGCTGGGAGCAGCACGACTTCTCCGATCCGAACGCGTTCGCCGCGCTCTATTCGGGCGACGAGGGCGCCTCCCGCGCCAAGGTGTTCGCGATCCTGAACGCGCGCTACCACGAGCAGGAGGCCTATATCGTGTCGCAGGCCGGCGTGCCGGGCGCGATCACGATCGCCACCAACATGGCCGGCCGCGGCACCGACATTCAGCTCGGCGGCAATGCGGACATGCGCATCCGGCACGAGCTCAAGGACATGCCGGACGGCAGCCAGCGCGACGCCGCGGCGGCGGAAATCCGTTCCCAGGTGGCGCGGCTCAAGGACAAGGCGCTGAAGGCAGGCGGTCTCTTCGTGCTCGGCACTGAACGGCACGAGTTTCGTCGCATCGACAACCAGTTACGCGGCCGTTCCGGCCGCCAGGGCGATCCCGGACGTTCGAAATTCTTCCTGTCGCTCGAAGACGACCTGATGCGCATCTTCGGTTCCGACAAGCTCGACGGCATGTTGCAGAAGCTCGGCTTGAAGGAGGATGAGGCTATCATCCATCCCTGGATCAACAAGGCGCTGGAGAAGGCGCAGCAGAAGGTCGAGGCGCGCAACTTCGACCTCCGCAAGAACATCCTGAAGTTCGACAACGTGATGAACGACCAGCGCAAGGTCATCTTCGATCAGCGCGTCGAATGGATGTCGGACAATGTCACCGCCGAAGTGGTCACCGACATGCGCCACGCCGTGATCGAGGACATGGTCGCCAAGCACGTTCCGGAAAACGCCTATCCCGAACAGTGGAACGTCGTCGAGCTGAAGCAGGAGCTGCAGCGGGTGCTCGGCCTCGACCTGCCGGTCGACCAGTGGGCCAAGGAGGAGGGCATCGCCGACGAGGAGCTGCGCTCCCGCATCGAGCGCCGTGCCGACGAGCACATGGCGGTCAAGGTGGCGCAATGGGGACCGGACGTCTTGCGCTATGTCGAGAAGTCGATCCTGCTGCAGACGCTCGACCATCTCTGGCGCGAGCACCTCGTCATGCTGGAGCACTTGCGCCAAGTCGTCGGCCTGCGCGGTTACGCCCAGCGCGATCCGCTCAACGAATACAAGGCCGAGGCGTTCAGTCTGTTCGAGGCCATGAGCACGAGCCTGCGCGAGGCCGTGACCGCGCAGTTGATGCGCGTGGAGATCGTGCAGGGGCCGATCGAGCAACCGCCCGCGCTACCGGCGATGCAGGCGCATCACGCCGATCCGATGACCGGCGAGGACGAAATGGCATTGGCCGCAGCCGGCGCAGCGACGCTCGCGCGCCACGGCATCACTTCGCTGCCGGCCGCCGAACGCAATCCGAACGACCCGACAAGTTGGGGCAAGGTCGGCCGCAACGAGCCTTGTCCGTGCGGTTCAGGCAAGAAGTTCAAGCACTGCCACGGCCGCTACGTGTAGCCGCCAGCGCTATAGCCAAAATGCAATCGCCGGGGTGGTCCCCGGCGATTTTCTTTGCAGCGGAATTCTGAACGCAGCTCGTTCCTAACGGAAGCCCGACCAGCGGGTTTCGAAGTTGCCCGACGGCACGACCGGCGCTGCACCCGATAGAGCGGATGGAGCGGCCGAAGCGGTCGGCGTCGCAGGCTTGGGCGCGGGCTTGGGTGCTGGCGCGTCGCTGAATGCGGAGGCTGAGCGGGCAGGCGCGGTTGCCGGCTGTTCGGCGGCTGTGGCGGTGGCAGCTGCGGGCGGCCATTCGGCTGGTTTCGAGCGAGTGGCGGCCAGCGCGGGGGCCGGGGCCGGGCTGGCACTGGCCGCGCGCGTCGTGGGCTTCGGCTTGGGCGCCGCGGCCTCGACCGACGGTGCAGGATCGGAGCTGCGCAGGCCGATCGCGCGTGCCATCCGGCTCAGCGCGCTGCCGCTGTCCGGCTTTTCGGCTGCGGGTTTTTCGGTCGGAGCGGTTTCGCTGGAAGAGAACAGGCTGCCGAAAATGCCGCCGGAGCTCATCTTGGCCTGAACCGGCGATTCGGCACTCGCCGTCCGCGTGGTCGAGGGCGCCGAAGCGGTGCGCACCGGCGCGGGCGCAGCACGTGCCGGCGTGGGCGTCGGCGCAGGCCCGATGGTCTCCATGATCGGAGCATCCGCGAGTTCTGGGATGCGAGGCGGCCGGACGTTGGCCGGAATGGTTCCCGGCGCCTGCGCCATGAACGTGGCGGGCCTCACGCCGATCTGGTTGCGCTTGACCGCGTCGACGAACACCGGATGCATGCCGCCGTCCGCGTTCGTCACGACCGGCGCAATCGGCGCCCCACGGCGAACGAACTCGACGGCCTGAGCCTCGTCGTTTTGCTGCTTCTCGTTGACCGCGGCGGTGATCTCGTCGGAGACGCGATAGGCCGGACACTTTCCAGCTGCGCTGAACGACAACGGCCGGCCGTCGGCAGACTGGGCGTCGAACACATAGTGCTTCTCGCACACGTCGATCTTGGGCTCGAGCCGCGTGACCTCGAAATGGTCATTGCCGCGCTTGAGCATCTTCCAGAATGCCATATGCGGATTGCTGCGGTGCTTGGCCAGATTCTTCGCGGTCATCCGGAACGGATAGGCCTGCACCTGGAATGCGCGCTGGCCGCCGAAGAACGCCTCACGGCCGAGCGCGTAAATCTCCGAGATTTGCTCATCGGTCATCGAGTAGCAGCCGCGCGACGAGCAGTCGCCGTGCACCATCAGGTTGGCGCCGGTCCGTCCGTGTGCGCGATCGAACGCGTTGGGATAACCGAGATCGAACGACAGGTAATACTGCGAGTTGGGATTCATCTGGCCGGGGGTGATGGTATAGAACCCCTCCGGCGCTTGGCGGTCGCCTTCGCGGAATTTCGGCCCGAGTTCGCCCGACCAGCGGCAGATCGGATAAGTCTTCAGCAGCGCGTAGCGACCGGTGCGATCCTGCTTCCAAAGCTCGAGTTCGGATTCTTCCTTGAAGGTGCGGACAAGGATCGGCGCGTCCTTATCCATGTTCTTGGTTTCGATTTCGCCCAGCATCTTGTCGGAAAGCGGCACCATCGCCTTGCCGCTGACGGGAAGCGGTCCGTCGGTCTGACAGCCGGCGAGCGCAACCGATACGACGATCGCCGCCGAGGTCAGGAGCGAGCGGACAAGCGGGCTGCGATTCAAACGCAAACTCCCCAACCTTCAGGCTTTCCCCGAGCCGTCACCTAAGGATCGTTATCCCCAAGCCCCCGAGTCTGCAAGGCCCCTGCACCTTCCGGTACCTCGCCAGCCTGCGATTGAGCATGACTACCGTGAACGAAGGGTAAAATTATGACAGAACCAACGGAAATTGTTGCGAATTCCCCACAATTTCGTGGCTTTGGGGCGGTCGCGGGAGGGCAGCCGCGGTCCGTCCGCTCCGGGCCAATTGCCAATTAAGGCAACCCGCAGGCGCGCTGGCCTATTCCAGGCTGCGGCCGATGGCCAGGAACTTGTCACGCCGCTGCCGCCGCAGTGTCTCGCGGTCGAGGCCCTTGAGCGCGGCAAAGGCCTCTGCGATGGCCTCGCCGGCCGCGGCGATGGCCGCGGCCGGGTCGCGGTGCGCCCCGCCGACCGGCTCGGTCACGATCCGATCGATAATGCCGAAATGGTTAAGATCGTCGGCGGTGATCTTCATGCTGGTGGCCGCCTCCTGCGCCTTGCTGGTGTCGCGCCATAGGATCGAGGCCGCGCCCTCAGGCGAGATCACGCTGTAGATCGCATGCTCCAGCATCAGCACGCGATTGGCGGTCGCGATCGCGATTGCTCCGCCTGAACCGCCTTCGCCGACGATCACCGCGACATTGGGGACGCCGAGAGTGAGGCAGGCGTCGGTCGAGCGCGCGATCGCCTCGGCCTGGCCGCGTTCTTCGGCGCCGATGCCAGGATAGGCGCCGGCGGTGTCGACCAGCGCCAGCACCGGGATGTCGAAGCGGTCGGCCATTTCCATCAGACGTACCGCCTTGCGATAGCCTTCCGGGCGCGCCATGCCGAAATTGTGCTTGAGCCGGCTTTCTGTGCTCGAACCCTTTTCGTGGCCGATCACGCATATGCTTTCGCCCTGGAAGCGCCCGAAGCCGCCGACGATCGCGGCGTCCTCGCCGAACTTGCGGTCGCCGGCGAATGGAACGAACTCCGCGACCAGCGCCCCGATGTAGTCGAGGCAGTGCGGCCGCTGCGGGTGGCGCGCGACCTGCGTCTTCTGCCACGGGGTCAGTTCGGCATAGAGGTCCTTCAGCGCCTGCGCGGCCTTGGCTTCGAGCCGCCCGATGTCATCGCCGATATCGGCGCGCGTTGCCCGCGGCCTGCATCGCGCGCAGCTCTTCGACCTTGGCCTCGAGTTCGGCCACCGGCTTTTCGAAGTCGAGATAGCTTCGGATCACTGCCAAGGTCGGCCTCGGTGACGCCACAAAGCGGGCCGAAACTGGCCCGCAGGTCCTTGCCAAGTCAACCGGCTATGGCTTCTCCGCCAGCGGATGCAGGTCGCGCACCAGGCTTTTCAGCCGTTCCTCCAGCACGTGGGTGTAGATCTGCGTGGTGGAGATGTCGGCGTGGCCGAGCAAGGTCTGCACCGCCCGCAGGTCGGCGCCGTTCTGCAGAAGATGGCTGGCGAAGGCATGGCGCAGCACGTGCGGGCTGACCTGCGCCGGTCTGAGCCCGGCGGCTGCGGCGAGCGCCTTCAGTTCGCGGGCGAAATGCTGGCGGGTGAGGTGACCGCTTTCGCCGAACGACGGGAACAGCCATTTCGAGGGCTCGACCTTGGCCTCGTCGCGCAGCGCGAGATAAGCCGGTCATGGCTTGCCGCGGACGCGTCGTTGAGCGGCACGAGTCGCTCGCGCCCGCCCTTGCCGCGCACCACCAGCATGCGCTGGTCGCGCCGGGCCGCGGTCTCCGGCAGCGCGACCAGTTCGGAGACCCGCAGGCCGGTGGCGTAGAGCAACTTCCAGCAGGCAGGCGAGGCGCGCCGCGCGCAGCCGCTCCGGCATGCGCTCGGCCTGCAGGCCGTTGCGCGCCTGCGCCAGCAGGTCGTCGACCTGCTTGACCGAGAGCACCTTGGGCAGGCTGCGGCCGCGCTTCGGTCCTTCGATCACGGCGGCCGGATCGTCGCCGCGATGGCCCTCGGCGTAGAGAAAGCGATAGAGCTGCCGGATCGCCGACAGTCGCCGCGCCACCGACGCGGCGGCAAGCCCGCGCTCGGCGAGCCGGCCGAGATGGCCGCGCAGATCGTCGGTGCCAGCGCGCCGCGATGGTGCGTGCCGCTGCCCGCGAGGTCCGCGGCAAGTCCGTCGAGGTCGCGACGGTAGGCGTCCAGCGTATTGGCGCTGGCGCCGCGCTCGGCCGCCAGCATGTCGAGGAACAGCTCGATCAGCGGTTGGCGTGGTTTCGTGCGGCCGGCGGGCTGCCATGGCGCCGCCTCAGCGGTTCCGCATCGAACTTGTCCGGCGGGATCGATCGACGGTGATCTCGCGCGGCTTCGGATTGACGAAGGTGGCAAGCGAAAACAGGCCGGCGTAGATCATGCCGCCAATCAGCCCGACGATCGAGCAGCAATCGGAACAAGCTCGGCATCGCAGCGCTCCGCGAACCGCCCCGGATGCCGGCGTTAACCATTTCAGGCCGACGGTTTATGCCAACGTCCGTATTCGATACAAGTATATCATGTCGGAAGCCATGCTGCATAACGCCGCCACGGAAGCGGCGAAAGTCCGCGCCTCGGGTCGGCGCTCGGGTCGCGCTCGATCGTGCTCGTCGGCATGATGGGCGCCGGCAAGTCGTCGATCGGCCGGCGGCTCGCCGCGCGGCTCGGCATGCCGTTCGTCGACGCCGACAGCGAGATCGAGAAGGCCGCCGGCATGACGATTGCCGAGATTTTCGCAGCGCACGGCGAGCCGTATTTCCGCGCCGGCGAGGCGCGCGTGATCGCGCGCCTGCTCGGAGAGCGGCCCGCAGGTGCTCGCCACCGGCGGCGGCGCCTTCATGAACGCTGGACACCCGCGACCGCGGTCCGCGCCAAGGGGATCTCGGTCTGGCTGCGAGCCACGCTCGACGTGCTGATGCGCCGGATCAAGCGGCGCGGCGACCGGCCGCTGCTGAAGAACGTCGATCCAGCCGAGACGCTCAAGCGTCTGATCGAGGAGCGCTACCCGATCTATGCCGAGGCCGACGTGACCGTCGAATCGCGCGACGTGCCGCATGACACGATCGTCGATGAGATCGTTGCTGGACTGCGCGATCGCTTCGGCGGCCGATGCAAGCCGGAGGCACGTCATGACCGCTCCGCTGCGTTCCGGCGATCCGATCGTCGTGAACGTCGCGCTCGGCGCGCGCGCCTATGACATCGTCATCGGCCGCGGGCTGCTGCGCGTCGCTCGGCGCGCGCATCGCGGCGCTGCGGCCGGGCTGCAAGGCCGCGATCGTCACCGACGAGACGGTGGCGCGCCATCATCTCGCCGCCGCCGAGGCGGCGCTCGCGGCGCGCCGGCATCGGCATCGCGCGCGTGATCGTGCCGCCGGGCGAGGGCACCAAGAGCTTCCGCCATCTCGAACAGGTGTGCGACGCGCTGATCGCCGCGCGCATCGAGCGCGGCGATCTCGTGGTTGCGCTTGGCGGCGGCGTGGTCGGCGATCTCGCCGGCTTCGCCGCGGCGGTCGTGCGGCGCGGCATCGACTTCGTGCAGGTGCCGACGACGCTGCTGGCGCAGGTCAATTCCTCGGTCGGCGGCAAGACCGCGATCAATTCGCGGCCACGGCAAGAACCTGATCGGCGCGTTCTATCAGCCGATCCTGGTGGTCGCCGACACCGCGCTGCTCGACACGCTGCCGGAGCGCGAATTCCGCGCCGGCTATGCCGAGGTGGCGAAATACGGGCTGCTCGGCGACGCCGCGTTCTTCTCCTGGCTCGAGGCCAACTGGCGCGACCTGTTCGCCGGCGGTCCCGCGCGCGAGCACGCCATCGCGGTGAGCTGCCGCGCCAAGGCCGCGATCGTCGCCCGCGACGAGCGCGAGACCGGCGACCGCATGCTGCTCAACCTCGGCCACACCTTCGGCCATGCCTTCGAGGCGGCGGCCGGCTTCTCCGATCGGCTTGCTGCACGGCGAGGCGATCGCGCTCGGCATGGCGCTGGCCTTCGAGTTCTCCGCCCGGCGCGGCCTGATTGCCGAAGGCGGAGGCCGAACGCGTGCGTCGCGCATCTTGCGGCGGTGGGCCTGCCGACCCATGTCAACGACGTCCCCGGCGGCTGGCCCGGGGTCGACGCGATGATGGATCTGATCTCACAGGACAAGAAGGTGAAGCGCGGCCAGCTGACGTTCATCCTGGTGCGCGGCGATCGGCGACGCCTTCGTCGCCCGCGACGTCGACGCCGGCGAGGTCCGGCACCTTCTCGCCGAGAAACTTGCCGCGCGATGACCCTCGACGACTGGCTGGCCGTCGCGGTCATCGTCCTCTGTCTGTTGCTGTCGTTCTTCTTCTCCGGCAGCGAGACGGCGCTGACCGCGTCGTCGCGCGCCACCATGCTGCGGCTGGCCGAGGACGGCAACCGCAACGGCCGGCGATCGTCGCCGGCTGCTGGCAATGCGCGAGCGGATGATCGGCGCGCTGCTGCTCGGCAACAACGTCGTCAACATCGTCGCCTCGTCGCTGACGACGGGCCTGTTCCTGCTCGTGGTTCGGCGATGTCGGCGTGCTCTACGCCACCGTGGTGATGACCGTGCTGGTCGTCGTGTTCGCCGAGGTGCTGCCGAAGACCGCCGCCATCAACGCACCCGGAGCGCATCGCGCTTGCGGTGGCGCGGCCGATCGCGTGGGTGGTGCGGCTGTTCGGCCCGGTGCTGATGGCGATCGAGATGGCTGGTGCGGTGGATTCTGCGCCTGTTCGGCATCCGGGTCGGCGAGAACCAGCCGATCCTGTCGGCGCACGAGGAAATCCGCGGCACGGTCGATCTCCTGCACCGCGAGGGCGGCGTCGAGAAGCTCGACCGCGACATGATGGGCGGCCTGCTCGATCTGCGCGAACTGACGGTGTCCGACGTCATGGTCCATCGCACCGAGATGATGACGGTCAATGCCGACGATCCGGCCCGAGGAGGTCGTCGACGCCGTGCTGAAGTCGGAGTACACGCGCATCCCGCTGTGGCGCGGCAAGCGCCGGAGAACATCGTCGGCATCCTGCACGCCAAGGATCTGCTGCGCGCGCTCAAGGCCGCCGACGGCGATCTCGAGCAAGATCGACATCATGGCGATCGCGCTGCCGCCGTGGTTCGTGCCCGACATCCGGCCGCTGTCGGAGCAGCTCAAGGCGTTCCGCCGCCGCAAGACCCATTTCGCGCTGGTGGTCGACGAATACGGCGAGGTCGAGGGGCTGGTCACGCTCGAGGACATTCTGGAGGAGATCGTCGGCGATATTTCCGACGAGCACGACGTGCCGGTGCCGGGCGTGCGGCCGCAGCCGGACGGTTCGGTCAACGTCGACGGCGCGGTGCCGATCCGCGATCTCAACCGCGCGATGGACTGGAACCTGCCGGACGACGAGGCGACCACGATCGCCGGGCCTCGTCGATCCACGAGGCGCGCTCGATCCCCGACGTCGGGCAGAGCTTCACCTTCCACGGCTTCCGCTTCAGCGTGCTGCGCAAGCAGCCGCAACCGCATCACGGCGCTGCGCATCACGCCGCTGGTGCGGAAGCCAGGCGGCTGCGGCGCGGGCTGGCTGACGGTCCGACCGCCATGCCGCGTTGACTTCGCCGGCCGCGCTCCTATCGTGGCGGCAACAACAAATTCATGGGAGGATGCCGTGACGCTGTTGCGCCGGATCTTGCTCATCGCGATTGCGTTGTGCGTCGCGCCCGCGGCGCAGGCGCAGACCTATCCCGACCGTCCGATCCGCCTGATCGCGCCGTTCCCGGCCGGCGGGCTTGCCGACGTGTCTGGCGCGCGCGGTCGGCGACGAGATGGCAAAGACGCTCGGCCAGCCGGTCGATCGTCGAGAACCGCGCCGGCGCCGGCGGCAACACCGGCGCCGATCGCGGTCGCGAAGGCCGCGCCCGACGGCTACACGCTGCTGATGTCGTCGGCCGGCATCCTCACCGCCAATCCGTTCCTCTACGCGAAGATGCCGTTCGACGCGGAGACCGCGTTCATTCCGGTCTCCAACGTCGCCGACATGTCGATGCTGGTGGTGGTGCATCCGAAGGTCGAGGCGAAGACGCTGAAGGAGTTCGTCGCGCTCGCCAAGGCGCAGCCCGGCAAGCTCAACTTCGGCTCGCCCGGCATCGGCACCACCGGGCATCTCGGGCTCGCGATGCTCATGCACGCCGCCGGCGTGAAGATCACGCACGTGCCCTATCGCGGCGCGGCGCCCGCGGTGCAGGACCTGATCGCCGGCCAGATCGACGGCGTGGTCGACAATCCGCCGACCGTGATCTGCGCACATCCAGGCCGGCAAGCTGCGCCCGCTGGCGGTGGCGGCGAAGCAGCGCATGGCGCTGCTGCCGGACGTGCCGACCGCGGCCGAGGCGCGGCGTCGCCAATTACGAGGCGTCGTCCTGGTTCGGCATCGCGGCGCCGGCCGGCACGCCGCCGGCGATCGTCGCGCGGCTGCACAAGGAGATCGCGGCGGCGGTGCGCAAGTCCGGCGATGCAGGAGCGCTTCGCCAAGTCCGGCGCGCGGCTGGTCGGCAACACGCCGGAGGAGTTCGCGGCGCAGATCCGCGCCGAGCGCGCGCGCTGGGGCGAGATCATCAAGGCGGCGAACATCACGCCGCAATAAGATAGGCGCTATCCCGGGGAGGGTCTGATGCCTGGCATGCGGGTTGCGATCGGCACGGTGGCGGGTCTCGTTGCGCTGGTGACGTGCGGCGGTAAGGCTCCGGTCGCGGATGTGCTGAAAATCGCCGTCGGCCAATGCGGCAACTGGGATTCGTCGCCGGTGCAGCTCGGCATGGGCGCTGGCATCTATGCGAGGCACGGGCTCACGATCGAGCCGTTCTGTACCCAGGGCACCGGCGAGACCCAGCAGGCGGTGATCGCCGGCAGCGCGGACATCGGAATTGGGATCGGTACGCTCGGTGCGCTCGGCGCATTCGCCAAGGGAGCGCCGATCCGCATCATCACCGGCAGCGCGACCGGCAATGCCGACTTCTGGTTCGTGAAGGGCGAACTCGCCGCTGAAGACGATCGCGGACGCCACCGGCACGCAACACCATCGCCTACTCGACCAACGGCTCATCAACGCACAGCGTCGTGCTGGGCCTCATCCGCGAGCTCGGCCTGAAAGCGCGGCCGATCGCGACCGGCGGTCCGGCCGCGACCTTGACGGTCGCCATGTCCGGTCAGGTTGACATCGGCTGGACCTCGCCGCCGCTCGGCTTCGACATGCTGGACGACGGCCGCATCCGGATTTTCGCGCGCGCCAACGATGTGCCGAGCCTGCGCGGCCAGACCATCCGCGTCAACGTCGCCAACGCCGACAGTTTGAAGGCGAGGCGCGAGGTGTTCGTGCGCTTTGTCAAGGCGTTCGGCGAGACGATCGACTGGATGTACGCCGATCCCGCCGCGCTCGAAGCCTATGCGGCCTTCCGCAAGACCTCGCTGCGCAACGCCACTCGCATGCGCGATGAGTTCTTTGCGAAGTCGGCAGTCGATCCTGCGAGCGTCAAGGGGATGGATCAGCTCGTCGCCGAGGCTGTGAATTTCAAATACGCGCCCCGGCCGTTGACGGCCGAGGAGCTTGCCGAGTTCGTGCAGGTTCCGTTGCGATAGCGGCAGCGGCCTGTCAGGCACACCCGAGCTATTATCCGGCCTCTTCCGGCGTCTGGGCCTGGATCGCAAGGGCGTGGACGCCGGAATTCAACTCAACGGAAAGTGTCCCGTTGACCATGCGGTGACGCTCGATCCGGCTCTTTCCGCGGAACGCCTCCGACACGATATGCACCCTGAAATGCGTCTCGCCGCCGGGCCGGTGGCCGGCGTGGCCCTCGTGGCGATGAAATTCGTCCGCCACGTCAAGGCGCTGCGGCGCGAAAGCCTTCGTCAACTTTTCGGTGATGATCTGCTTCACCGGCATGGCGCTTGCCTACGGGACGGTTGGAGATGGGTCAACCGTGCTGTCCGGCGAAGCGCATCGGGGAAATCGCATCTGTCAAGACTTGAAGGTGCAGGTGCTGCCTTCCGCATAATGTCCGGTCATGAAATTCGACTCACCCTTGTTCGATCGCATCCGGGTCAGGCCCGGCGAGGACCGCCGCACGCAGGCGGAGGCGCCGTGCTGCGATTGGAAGGGCTGCGCCAACAAGGCGACGCATCGCGCGCCCAAGGGCCGGCTGCGCGAGAACGAATATTGGCGCTTCTGCCTCGATCACGTGCGCGAGTACAACCACTCCTACAATTACTTCGCCGGCATGAGCGAGGACGCCGTCTCCAAGTACCAGAAGGACGCGGTCACCGGTCACCGGCCGACCTGGAAGATGGGCACCGGCAATCGCCCTGGCGGCGGCGACTTCGGCACGCAGGGCGCGCAAGATCCGTTCAACATGTTCCGCGAGTTCGGCGCCGGCGCGAACTGGCGCCCTCGCCGAGCGGGTCGAGCCGGCGCGCACGGTGCGCAACGCCGAGCGCAAGGCGCTGCACGAGCTCGGCCTCGAGGAGGGCGCCGACCGCGCCGAGATCAAGGCGCGGTTCAAGGTGCTGGTGAAGCGCCATCATCCCGACGCCAACGGCGGCGACCGCGCGACGGAAGACAAGCTGCGCGAGATCATCCAGGCCTACAATTATCTGAAATCGACCGGCGCCTGTTGAGCGCGGCTCAGTGTCGCTCGGGCGCGGATCAGCGCCGCAGCCGCCGCGAGCCCGGAAAACCGCAGATCCATGCGCGCAGTCTGGACTGCGGTTCCGGGAGATCCGCGGCGCTGGATTGCGGAGCCGTTCGCCGGCGAAGGCCGCACCGCTGGCGGCCGCGTCGAGAGCCGGACGCCGACGTCACTTCACGTAGGGCGGCGCCGTATAGAGCCAGGCCAGGCGGTCGTAATATTCCTCCGCGGTGCGGCCCTCGAACAACGAGTTCCGCACCAGCCGCTCGACCCCCTTCGCGTGGTTGAGGCGGTCCATCATCGCCGAGGAAATCTGCACCCGCGCCGTCCGCACGATGCGGATGTCCTGGTAGCGCTGGAACGCGCGCGCGAAGTTGCCGTCGCATGCGTGGGCTGAATCGGCGAGGCAGATGGCGTCTTCGAGCGCCATCGCCGCGCCCTGCGCGATGTACTGCACCATGGGATGCGCGGCATCGCCGAGCAGGGTGGCCGGGCCGCGGCTCCAGTTCGCGACGGGCTCCCGGTGCACGATTACGAAGCGGCGGAAGGCTTTGGGGATGCGGATGACGCGCATCGGCGTTTCGCAGCCGTCCGGAAACAGCGGCAGCACGGTGTCCGGCGCGAATTCCTCGGCTTCGTGGAGTTTCGACTCTCCGGTCAGCACCGTGCAGCCGAGGTTGAACATGGTCCAGTCGCTTATCGGGTAGTAGATCATGTGCCAGTCGGGGCCGGCCCAGAACGTCGGGTAGGGATGCTGCAGATCCTTCGGCATGTCAGCGGCTGGAATCGTAGCGCGGAAGATGATCGCGCCCGCTGGCAGCGGGTCGCCGTCGCCGACGATGTGCCTCCGCACGTTGGAATAGACCCCGTCGGCACCGACCAGGGCTGCCGCGGCGACGCGCTCACGGCCTTCGAGTGCGACCGATACGCCCGCGCCGTCCGGCGCGAAATCCATCACCCGGCAGCTGGTGCGCAATTCGACCAGCGCGTGCGCACGGCAGGCGTCGAGCAGTGGTCCGTGGATGTGGGCGCGGTGCGCGACGGCATAGGGGTTGCCGAAGCGCTGCTCGAATCGCCTGTCGCAGGGAATGTCGGCGACGGTCTCGCCGGTGACGGCGTCCAGCATCACCAGGCGCTCGATCAGCAGCGCGTTCTTCTTTGCTGCGGCGCCGACGCCGAGCGCGTCGAGCACCGACAGTGCGTTGGGCGCGACGTGGAGGCCGACGCCGACCTCGCCGAACTCACGCGCCTGCTCCAGCACCACCGTGCGGAAGCCCTTTCGCGCCAGCGCTAGCGCGCAGGCGAGCCCGCCGATGCCGCCGCCGGCGATCGCAACGGGTAGGGCGTTGCGGGGCGCGCTCATAAACGTGCGGCCTCTCCGTTGCCACGCGCGGGTTTGGTCAGCGCATACCAACGAAGCGCAACGAGCGCCTCCACGATGGACCGCAACGTCGCCTAGTCGCGGAGCGCTGCGGTGGCGCGGTCGAGCCAGGCCTTGTCGCCGGTGAGCGTCTTCAATTCGTGCAGTGCCTCGGCCTTGGTCTGCGTCACCTGCGGCACGATCTCGGGCTCGTCCTCGCCGTTGCCCGGCTGGCACGAGAATTCCAGCCGGATGTCGTTCGGGTCGAACACGTAGATCGAGAAGATGCCGGGCAAAATCTCCAACGGCCCGTCGTAGGGCACCTTGGCCGCCTCGAGCCGCTTGCAGATGCGCGCCTGGCTTGCCGGCGACACCGCGAACGAGACGTGCTGCATGGCACCGAGCGCGTTGCGGTCGCCGCGCTCCTTGGCGCCCTTCGGCATCTCGAAGAACGCGAGCAGGCCGTCGCGGCCCATGTCGAAGAAATAATGCCTAACCTCCTCGAACGGCGGGTTGCCACGGTTGCCCGGTCCGGTGCCGAGCCCGGGCGGCACCTTCATGGCGTGGACGAGCGGCATGCCGAGCACGCCGGCGTAGAAGTCGACGGTCATCTTCATATCGTCGGTGTTGAGCGCCAGATGATGCACGCCATAGAAGCGGATTTTCTCGGCGGCCTGTGCTGCGCTGCGGTCCTTGAGTTGAACGTCGGCCATAGCGACCTCCCTGTGCCGGCCGCAGACCGGCCGGCCCCGCAACAATAGGCATCCCGGTTTTCCGCGGCAATCTCGCGGCTGAAGGTAAGCGCGGGTCTCAGTCCGGGTCGGGCGGAACCGCATTCCTGTCGCGCCTGGCGGAAATGGACACCCGGCGGTGCAGCCCGCATTATGGGCCGGCTGCGCCGGCGACCGCCCCAGCCATCCGAGACTTCCCATGACCGACTACTGGCTGAGCAAGCTGTTCTTCGATCTTCAGAACCCGGCAGTCGGGGCCGAGTGGCGGGTCGACCGCAAACCGATCCTCGATCGCTATCCGCTGTCGCCCGAGATCCGCGCGGCGGTGCTCGCCGACGACATCGCGGTGCTGGCGCCTCGCGTCAACGCGTATCTGCTTCGCTTCTATCTCGGCATTTGCGGCATGAACGACGCGGAGGCGATCGGTCGGCTCCGCACCTTGCAGACCAACGAGGAGGCCAAGCGTGGCTAAGCTGGTCGGTGTCTTTGCGGCAACCCACGGTCCGATGATTGCCCGGGAGTGGGAGCGGCTCACGCCCGACGCGCGCACGCAGCTGCTCGAATCGTTCGACGAGCTCGGGCGCCGGATCAAAGGCACGCGGCCCGATGTGCTGGTGGTGATCTCGCCCGACCACTGGGTCAACTTCTTCATCAACAATCTGCCGAGTGTGTGCATCGGCGTCGGCAGCGAGCATGACGGTCCGCCCGAGCCGTTCATGAAGGCGGTGTTTCCGCACAAGACTCTCCCGGCCATGGCGAGCTTGCCCACCACATCCTGCAGACCGCGCTCGACGATGGCTTCGATCCGGCCCTGTCGCACCGGCTGACGCTCGATCACGGCTTCTGCCTGCCGATGTGGCGGCTGGGGCTTGGGGGGGAGCTGCCGATCGTTCCGATCGTCGTCGACAGCCTGGAGTCGCCGATGCCGACGATCAAGCGCTGCATCGCATGGGGCCATCTGCTGGCGCGGGCGGTGAAGGGCTATCCGGGCGACCTGCGGGTTGCGATCCTGGGCACCGGCGGTCTCAGCCATTCGATCGGCGAGGCGACGATGGGCGACATCGACGAGAATTTCGACCGCTCCTGTATCCAGTTGTTCAAGGACAGCACCGACGCGGTGCTGGCCCAGTCGTTGACGGACCAGCTCCGCGCGACTGGCAACGGCGCCCACGAGGTCAGGAACTGGGTGATCGCACACGCCGCAGCCGGCAGCCACGGCTTCGATCTGATCCACTACGCTCCGCTGCCGGAGGTCTATGCGGGGTGTGCGTTTGCGGAGTGGCGCCTGCCGGCCTAGGCACGCTGCCGGTCGATATCATTTTCCTCAGCGCCGACCCGAAGATTCACCATCGGCTCGCGCTCGCCAGCCACACATCGATCCCTGAACTGGGGCAACCGAGCCGCAGACCGCGGCATAACCAAGTGCGGCCGGGCCGTGCGGTCATTTGTCCCTTTCCCGCCGGGGCGCGGGGTATATGCTGATTTCAAAGCTGCCCAGAAACGGGACGTGCCGAAGTCCCCACCAGTGCAACAGGCAGCCGCGGGTGCCGTCGGCAGGCGTCCCAGCTTCATAGCATTGAACGTCCACTGAACGTCCCAACGCGAATGCGCGATGACCTTGGAGGGTTCGATGACGCTTTCTCGTCGGCGCATGATGCGTCTGGCCGCCGGCGCCGCGGCGCTTCCGATGGCCGCCCGCTCCGCGATCGCTCAATCCTACCCCACCCGGCCGATCCAACTCGTCGTCACGTTTCCGTCCGGCAGCGCGCCCGACATCATCGCGCGGCTTTCGGCACAATACATGTCCGAGCGATTCGGCCAGCAGTTCGTGATCGAGAACAAGCCCGGAGCGGGTGGCAACATCGCGACCGAATACGTCGCGAAAGCCGCGCCCGACGGCTACACCATCCTGATGCCGGTTTCGACCAACGCGGTCAACGTCGCGCTCTACCGCAATCTCGAATTCGATTTCGTCCGTGACATCGTGCCGATCGCAGGCATCGCCAAATCGCCGTTCGTCATCATCGTGCAGGAATCGTTCCCGGCGAAAACGCTCCCGGAGTTGATCGCCTACCTCAAGGCCAACCCGGGAAAGGTCAACATGGCGTCTGGCGGCATCGGAACGTCGCCGCACGTCTGCGGCGAACTGTTCCAGATCATGACCGAGACCAAGATGGTCCACGTACCATACCGCGGCAGTTACATGTCCGACCTGCTGTCGGGGCAGGTGCACGTGGTCTTCAATCCGATCGCGCAGGCGCTGCCGCTGATCCGCGACGGCAAGCTGCGCGCGCTTGGCGTGACCCCTGCGCAACGCACGCCGGCGTTGCCGGACGTGCCGGCAATCGCCGAGCTCGTGAAAGGCTACGACGCGTACGGGTGGTACGGCCTGGGTGCGCCGAGAATGACGCCGCCCGAGATCGTTGCGAAGCTCGGCGGGGCCATGAATGCGGCACTGGCCGAGGCGAACGTGAAGGAGCGCTTCGTCCAGCTCGGGGTCGAGCCGATGCCGCTCACGTCGGAAGGCTTCGCCAAGCACATCGCCAGCGAAGTCGATAAGTGGACCAAGGTGATCGCGTCGACCGGCCTCAGCGCAGAGTGAACCGTCTGGGTCGCGCCGCAGTTTCCAGGGGCCCCGGGGGCGTCCGCAACCGCAACGTTTGGCGGCGCGGCGTATCGCATGGCCACCTCATTGAAATATCAGCAATTTAGCTATGCACGGGGCGGCTTTCGCGGTGCACCCGGCTCTGCTAAGTTGCGCGGTCCGATCCCCAATCCCGGCCTGATATTGCGGCCCCGTGCCGTTCCGGGGCCACGGAGTACCAATGGCAACTGCGATCCAGGAAGTGGCCGGCCTGCCCGACATGAAGGTGTCGGTCCGGCAGGTCTTTGGCATTGAAAGCGACATGGAAGTGCCTGCTTATTCGGAGGCCGACGATCACGTGCCGGACGTCGATCCGGATTACCGCTTCGACCGCGCCACTACGCTCGCGATCCTGGCCGGATTCGCCCACAACCGCCGGGTCATCGTTTCCGGCTACCACGGCACCGGCAAGTCGACCCACATCGAGCAGGTGGCGGCACGGCTGAACTGGCCGTGTGTCCGCGTCAACCTCGACAGCCACATCAGCCGTATCGATCTGATCGGCAAGGACGCCATCGTGATCCGGGACGGCCTGCAGGTCACCGAGTTCCGCGACGGCATCCTGCCGTGGGCTTATCAGAACAACGTCGCGCTCTGCTTTGACGAGTATGATGCCGGTCGCCCGGACGTGATGTTCGTGATCCAGCGTGTGCTGGAGTCCTCCGGCCGCCTGACGCTGCTCGACCAGAGCCGCGTGATCCGGCCGCACCCGGCGTTCCGGCTGTTCGCAACCGCAAACACCATCGGTCTCGGCGACACCTCGGGCCTCTATCACGGCACTCAGCAGATCAACCAAGCGCAGATGGACCGTTGGTCGATCGTGACCACGTTGAACTATCTGCCGCATGACAACGAGGTCGAGATCGTGCTGGCCAAGGCCAAGCACTATCAGACTGAGCAGGGCCGCGACGTCGTCAACAAGATGGTGCGGGTGGCCGATCTCACCCGCAACGCGTTCATCAACGGCGACATCTCGACCGTGATGAGCCCGCGTACCGTCATCATCTGGGCCGAGAACGCCGAGATCTTCAAGGATATCGGCTTTGCCTTCCGGCTCACGTTCCTCAACAAGTGCGATGAGCTGGAACGACCCATCGTGGCCGAGTTCTATCAGCGCTGCTTCGGCGTCGAGCTGCCGGAAAGCTCGGTGAACGTTGCGCTGAGCTGATTGGTTTTGCCTTGCCCCGGGCTCGGATACCCTCTCCCCTTGCGGGAGAGGGTGGGCGATCCGAGCGAAGCGAAGGATCGACCGGGTGAGGGGTATCTGATTTTGAGCAAGCGACCCCTCACCCGGCTCGCTTCGCTCGCCACCCTCTCCCGCAAGGGGAGAGGGTAACGGAGCAAGTGGCGCCTTCGATGTCCTCCAACATCAAGCCGAAGAACCCGAGCAAGGAATCGCCGGCCGAGCCGTTCAAGCGCGCGGTCACCGGCTGCCTCCGCGCCATTGCGCGAAAGTCCGACCTCGATGTCGCGTTCGCGGCCGAGCGCCCCGGGCTCGTCGGCGGCAAGGTGCGGCTGCCCGAGCCTGCGCGCAAGCTGAGCCGGACTGAGGCCGCGATCGTGCGCGGCCATGCCGACGCGGTCGCGCTCAAGCTTGCCTGCCACGACCCTGCGGTCCATCGTCGTCTGGTGCCCGGCGGCCAGCAGGCGCGCGCGGTGTTCGAGGCGGTCGAGCAGGCCCGCGTCGAGGCCATCGGGGCGCGCCGCATGGTCGGCGTTGCGAGCAATCTGACCGCCATGCTCGACGACCGTTTCCACCGCGGCAAGTTCGATGAGATCACCGACCGCGCCGACGCGCCGATCGAGGACGCTGTCGCGATGATGGTGCGTGAGCGGCTGACCGGCGAGGCGCCGCCGCCGGCGGCGCGCAAGCTCGTGGACCTCTGGCGTCCATTCATCGAGGACCGCGCCGGCCGCGGGCTCGACCGGCTCGAGCGTGTGCTCGACGACCAGCGCAAGTTCGGCGACGCCGTGCACGACCTGCTCGACGCCCTCGACATGGGCGAGGACCGCACCGCCTCGGACGAGGAGGAGGAAGGCGAGGAGGGTGATGAGGACCGCCGCAAGGACGAAACCGGCGAGAAGGGCGAGGCCGCCAACTCCGAGGACATAGAGAAGATGAGCATGGACGAGGCCGAAGCCTCGTCCGAAGCCGCCGACAGCACCGAAGAGGCGGTGGACGCGCCGGCGGCCGAGATGGCCGACGATACGGAAATGGGCGAGTTGGAGACCGCGGCCGAGCCCTGGCGACCGCGCCATCGTGCCAACGAGCCGCGCGGTCCGGACTATCGACCGTTTACGCTGCGCTTCGACGAAACGGTGGCGGCCGAGGACCTGTGCGAGCCGGAAGAACTCGATCGCCTGCGCGGCTATCTCGACAAGCAGATATCGCATCTGCAGGGTGTGGTGGCCCGCCTCGCCAACCGGCTGCAGCGCCGGCTGATGGCGCAACAGAATCGCGCCTGGGAGTTTGACCTGGAGGAAGGCCTGCTCGATCCGGTCCGCCTGCCGCGCATCATCATGGACCCGCTGCACGCGCTGTCGTTCAAGCAGGAGAAGGAGACCAAGTTCCGCGACACCGTGGTCACGCTGCTGCTCGACAATTCCGGCTCGATGCGCGGTCGTCCGATCACGGTGGCGGCGACCTGCGCCGACATCCTCGCGCGCACGCTCGAGCGCTGCGGCGTCAAGGTCGAGATTCTCGGGATTCACCACGCGTGCCTGGAAGGGCGGGCAGTCGCGCGAAGCCTGGCTCGCAGCCGGCAAGAGTGCCAATCCCGGCCGGCTCAACGATCTGCGTCACATCATCTACAAGTCGGCCGACGCGCCCTGGCGGCGTGCCCGCAAGAACCTCGGGCTGATGATGCGCGAAGGGTTGCTGAAGGAGAACATCGATGGCGAGGCGCTCGACTGGGCGCACAAGCGGCTCCTCGCGCGCACTGAGCAGCGCCGGATCTTGATGATGATCTCCGACGGTGCCCCGGTCGACGAATTCCACGCTGTCGGTCAATCCGGGCAACTACCTCGAGCGCCATCTGCGCTGGATCATCGAGGAGATCGAGACCCGTTCGCCGGTGGAGTTGATCGCAATCGGTATCGGCCACGACGTGACTCGCTATTACCGGCGGGCCGTCACCATCGTCGATGCCGAGGAACTGGGCGGTGCCATGACCGAAAAGCTCGCCGAACTGTTTGACGAGCACGCTGCAGCCGAGCCGCAGCGCGGGCCGGCGCGGCGGACGAAGCGTAAACTACATTCGTAGATTCACGGGCGGACCGCCGCGCGGAGGCTCCGGCCGGCGGGCCGATGCGCTAGATGTGGGCGTGAGGGAACGCCTTGAAAACAAGCCTCGCCGCCGTTGCCGCCTTGCTGCTCGCGCTGACGCCGGTCTGCGCGCAGTCGCCGCGCAGCACCGAGCTCCAGCCCCACCGCAGGATCGCCGTCGAGGCGACGGCGATGGAGCAATTCGACACGCGCGACCCGGCTCGCACGCGGTTCGGTGCGCTGAATTTCCTCGGTGGGCTTGTGCTGAGCTCGCCGGATCGCGAGTTCGGCGGCATCTCCGGGCTGAAGGTCGCAGCCGACGGCGCGGGCTTTCTTGCGGTTACCGACAAGGGCGTCTGGCTGCGCGGCCGCATCGTTTATCGCGACGGCCGGCCGATCGCGATTGCCGATACCGAGATGGCGCCGCTGCTCGGTCCGGACAGCCGGCCGCTCAACCGTCGCGGCTGGTACGACAGCGAGGCTTTGACCGAGGAGAGCGGCATCGCCTACGTCGCATTCGAGCGGGTGAACCAGATCGTGCGCTTCGACTACGGCCGCGAAGGCCTGCGTGCGCGCGGCCAGCCGGTCGTGGTGCCGCCGGCGATGAAGACGCTGCCCAACAACCTCGGCGTGGAATGCCTCGCGGCCACGCCCCGGCGCGGACCGTTCGGCGGAGGCCTCATCGCCATTTCCGAGCGCGGACTCGATGCCAAGGGAGACATCGTGGGCTTCGTCATCGGCGGGCCGCTGGCGGGCGGGTTTGCGGTGAAGCGCACCGACGAGTTCGACGTCAGCGATTGCGCGCTGACGCCGTCCGGCGAGCTTTTGATCCTGGAGCGCCGGTTCTCGTGGCTGCGCGGGCTTGCGATCCGCATTCGCCGCGTGCCGCTTGCCCAGATCAGGCCCGGTGCTCTGGTCGATGGGGCCGAGCTGATGTACGCCGACATGGGCCAGCAGGTCGACAACATGGAGGCCCTGTCGGTTCATCGCAGCGCAGACGGCACACTCGTCCTGACGCTTATCTCCGACGACAACTTCTCGGCGCTGCAGCGCACCCTCCTGCTGCAGTTTGCAATTGCGGACTGACTCGGCTTTACGGCTGGAGCGGGCCGCAAAAGCAAATGCCCGGCATTGCACCGGGCATCACGTTCCTCGCGATCGAGTTCGGTGGCGTCAGCCTGCGACCGCCTGCTTCTTGCGAATTTCGCGCTTGAGGTCGCGCACCTTGGGCGACAATTCGTCATCCTTGGCCCGCAGCAGGAACGCGTCGAGACCGCCACGATGGTCCACCGTCTTGAGCGCATTTGCCGACACCCGCAGCTTGAACGAGCGGCCGAGCGCCTCCGAGATCAGCGTGACGTTGAGCAGGTTCGGCAGAAACCGCCGCTTGGTCTTGTGGTTGGAATGACTCACCTTGTGACCCACCATGGGTCCCTTGCCGGTCAACTCGCAGCGCCGCGACATGACAAAACCTCGACGTTGATGTGGGCGCCGCGTCGGCGCCGGTCATGCGGTTGTAATGGAACGCGGACGTATAGAGGTGGGGTGACGGGGCGTCAAGGCGCGGTCGATGCGCTCGAAACGCGGGTATTGCGCCGGTTCCGGCCGATTACGCATGGATCGCGGGGGCACGTTTGGGCTATCGTGCCGAACATAGAAACGACTTATTCCCTGCCGAGACCGGTGGATCATCCGGGCCGCGGCTGACCGAACGCCTTGATCGGGACGCCCGGACGCGGCACATGCGCATCGCAAGATCGGTCAGGGAGACAGCCATCGTGGCTCGGTTGGCCATCCGGTCAGCGGCAGCGGTTGCGGCCGCGATCGCAATGGTGGCCCACGCCACTCCGAGCAAGGCCCAGCAAGGCCGCGTCGATGCCCGTTACACGGTCTCGCTGGCCGGCATCCCGATCGGCAAGGGCGCGTGGGTCATCGACATTTCCGAGGACCAGTACACCGCGGCGGCGAGCGGCGCGACCTCGGGCCTTTTGCGGGTGTTTGCGAGCGGCCAGGGCAGCGGCGCATCCCGTGGCGCCATGGCGAGCGGCAATCCGATGCCGGCGACCTTTGCCGCGAGCATCACCACCGACAAGCGGACCGAGGAAATCCGCATGACGCTCGGTTCCGGCGACGTGAAGACCTCGGTCATTACGCCAGAGCCGTTCCCCGATCCGGATCGCGTGCCGGTCACCGAGGCGCATCGCCGAAACGTCACCGACCCGATGACCGGGTCGCTGATCCGGGTGCCGGGTAACGGCGAATTGCTCGGGCCGCAATCGTGCCAGCGCAGGGTCGCGGTATTCGATGGCCGGATGCGCTACGATCTGCAGCTCGCCTTCAAGCGGATGGATAAGGTCAAGGCCGAGAAGGGCTACGAGGGGCCGGTGGTGGTCTGCTCGATCTACTTCGTGCCTATCGCCGGCTACATTCCGGATCGCGTGGCGGTTCAATACCTGATCAAGCAGAAGGACATGGAAGGCTGGTTCGCGCCGATCGGCGCCACGCGGATGCTGGCGCCGTTCCGGGTGTCAATTCCGACCCCGCTCGGCATGGGTGTCATGGAGGCGACGCAGTTCGTCACCGCGGCGCAGTCGCGCCGCTCGGCGGCCCGCTCGCGCACGCAATAATTCTCCGCTCCAGCATCTGCCGATTCACAGGCTTGTCCACAGCGGTGGAGGCGGCTGTGTCTTGACTCCCTAGGTCTATGGTGGATTCGACCGACGTTAACGAATCGCGCGCTCGCAGCAAGGTGTTGAGACCGGAGAACCACTGCATATTGTGGCTGACAGCGACTGCGATCCGATATTTCGTATGGAACGAAGCCTGATAGCGACCGAGTCAGCGATTCGGGCGCGGTTCGTTCCAGGCCCGTTCCCAACCTTAACCCGGGACCCCATTTTCCGTCGCATTGTGGTACAGAAAGACGTGCCCGCTGCGGACGCGGGGCATCCCAGCCTGGAAAAGTGATGGCTATTTCGTTTTCGTCGCCCGCGACCCGTGAGGGTCGTCTTCGCGGCACCGGCGTTACCGCGGTTCTCGGGCCCACCAACACCGGCAAGACCCACCTCGCCATCGAACGCATGCTCGGCCACTCGTCGGGGATGATCGGGCTGCCGCTGCGGCTGCTCGCCCGCGAGGTCTACAACAAGGTCGCCGAGCGGGCCGGCGCCGAGAACGTCGCGCTCATCACCGGCGAGGAGAAGATCAAGCCGCCGAACCCGCGCTACTGGGTGGCCACCGTCGAGGCCATGCCGCGCGATCTCGACCTCGCCTTTGTCGCCATCGACGAAGTGCAGCTCGGTGCCGACCTCGAGCGCGGCCATGTCTTCACCGACCGCATGCTCAATCGTCGCGGCCGCGAGGAGACGCTGGTGCTGGGTGCCGCGACCGTGCGGCCGATGGTCGAGCGGCTTCTGCGCGGCGCCAACATCGTGAGCCGGCCACGGCTGTCGACGCTGATCCATACGGGCGACCGCAAGATGACGCGGCTGCCGCGGCGGAGCGCGATCGTCGCGTTCTCGGCCGACGAGGTCTACGCCATCGCCGAGCTGATACGACGCCAGCGCGGCGGCGCTGCCGTCGTGCTGGGCGCGCTGTCACCGCGCACGCGAAACGCCCAGGTCGCGCTCTATCAGTCCGGCGACGTTGACTATCTCATCGCCACCGACGCCATTGGGATGGGGCTTAACCTCGACGTCGATCACGTCGCGTTCGCCTCCGACCGCAAGTTCGACGGCTATCAGTTCCGTCGGCTCAATCCTGCGGAACTCGCCCAGATCGCCGGTCGTGCCGGCCGCGCGCAGCGCGATGGCACCTTCGGCACCACCGGACGCTGCCAGCCGTTCGAGGACGATCTGGTGAAGGCGCTCGAAAGCCACTCGTTCGAGCCGATCAGGGTGCTGCAGTGGCGCAACACCAGTCTCGACTTCTCCTCGATCGGCGCGTTGCAGGCGACGCTCGCCGAAACTCCGACCGAACAGGGGCTCACGCGCGCGCCGATCGCCGAGGATATTCTCGTGCTGGAGCACGCGGCGCGCGACGAGGAGATCCGCGCGATGGCAAAGGGCAAGGACGCGGTCGAGCGGTTGTGGGACGTCTGCCAGGTTCCCGACTACCGCAAGATCGCGCCGGCCACGCATGCGGAACTGGTCGCGACCCTCTATGGATTCCTGATGCGGGAGGGTAGAATTCCGGTCGACTGGTTCTCCGGCCATGTCGCGCAGGCCGATCGCACCGATGGCGATATCGATACGCTGTCGAACCGGATCGCGCATGTGCGGACCTGGACCTTTGTCGCGAACCGACCGGACTGGCTTGCCGACCCGGAGCATTGGCAGGCGGTTACCCGCAGCGTCGAGGACAAGCTCTCGGATGCCTTGCACGAACGACTCGCCGAGCGCTTCGTCGACCGCCGCACCAGCGTCCTGATGCGGCGGCTGCGCGAGAACACGACATTGGAAACCGAAATCAAAAAAACCGGCGAGATCGTGGTCGAGGGCCACGTCATCGGCCGGCTCGACGGCTTCACGTTCGCCCCCGACGCGTCGGCTGCGGGTTCGGAGGCGAAGGCCTTGCAGGCCGCGTCGCGCAGCGTGCTCGCCGGCGAGATCGACGCGCGCGCAACCAAGGTTTCGCAGGCGCCGGATCGCGAATTCTTGCTCGCCACCGACGGCACGCTGCGCTGGACCGGTGCGCCGGTCGGCAAGCTCATTGCGGGCGATGATGTGATGCGTCCGCGCGTGCGCGTGATCGCCGACGAGCAGCTCACCGGAGCTGCGCGCGACGGCGTGCAGGCGCGCCTCGATCTCTGGCTCAAGAACCACATCGAGCGGCTGCTCGGGCCGTTGTTCGCACTCGCGGCGGCCGAGGACGTGACCGGTATCGCGCGCGGCATCGCGTTCCAGCTGATCGAAGCGATCAGCGTGCTGGAGCGGCAGAAGGTGACCGAGGAGGTCAAGGGCCTCGACCAGGCGGCGCGAGCGAGCCTGCGCAAATACGGCGTGCGGTTCGGCGCCTACCATCTCTACATGCCGGCGCTGCTCAAGCCCGCGCCGCGGAGCCTTGCCGCCCAGCTCTGGATGCTCAAGCACGAGAATCCCGAGGCCAAGGGACTCGACGAGCTGCAGCGGCTCGCCGGCAGCGGGCGCACCTCGATCCCGGTCGATCCCGAGACGCCGAAGCCGCTCTATCGCACGATCGGCTATCGCGTTTGCGGCGAGCGCGCGATCCGTGTCGATATCCTGGAGCGGCTCGCCGATCTCATCCGTCCGGCGCTGGCCTGGCGCCACGGTGCGCCCGGGCCGCGCCCGCCCGGCGCGATCGACGGCTTCGGCTTCACCGTGACCGGCGCCATGACATCGCTCACGGGTGCGTCGGGTGAGGATTTCGCCTCGATCCTGCGCTCGCTCGGTTATCGCATGGAGAAGCGGCCGAAGCCGCCCGAGCCCGAGCCGATGGCGGCTTCGGCGAACGGCGATGCTGCGGTGCCTGAGACGGCGGCCGCTAAAGAAGCCTCCGCCGAAGAAACACCGACCGTATCCGAAGTCGGCGGCTGTCGAAGAGCCTGACGCGCCGGCCGCCGGCGAGCCAATTGAAAGCCAGGGCGCGCCCGAACTGCTGGAAGCGGATCAACCTTCACCCGCGCTCGCGCCCGACGCGACTGCGGTGGTTGAGGAGCCGACCCTTGCCGCCGCCGCGGACGAGGTTTCGACGTTTGAGCAGCCGGTCGCAGAGGTCGAGGAAGGCGCGGCGACGATATCGCCCGCCGTGACAACCGCTGCCGACACAGCGAACCCGTCCGACACCGCCGAGGGCACTGTCGCAGATTCAAGCGCAGCCGGTACCGAAGCAGGCGCGTCGGAGTCTGTGGCTGTGACGGATTCTGCCGCAGGAGCGGTGGCTGTCGAGCCGGAGATGATCGAAGTCTGGCGGCCGGGCGGCCGGCCGAGCGGTGAGCGCCACGCTCGCGAGGGCGATCGGCAGGGCCGTCGCCGCCGGCGCGAGAGACAGGCGCCGCGTCCCGACGGTCAGCCCGCCGGCGAAGCCCCCGTCGCCGCGACCGCGGAGCCCACAGGCGCCGTTGCCGCGGAGGCCGCGCCATCGGCCGAGCCGGAGCAGGGCCGCCCGGACCGGCGCGGCCGTCCACGTCACCGCCGCGCATCCGAGGGCAAAAGCGAGGACCGGCCGGCGCGTCCCGAGCACCATGCCGAGCGCCCCGGCCGCCCTGCCCAACGGTCGGAGCGCAGCGAACGCCCGGACCGTCCCGAGCGGCGTGATCGCTCGGACCGGCCGAACCGGCGCGATCGCCAGGACGACAACCGGCCGTCGCGGACCTGGAGCTCGAGTCAGGAGCGCCGCGGCAAGGAGCCCGATCCGAATTCGCCGTTTGCCAAACTGCTCGCGTTGAAGGAGCAACTCGAGAGCAACAAGGAACGGCAGTGAGCCGCTGAGAGTTGGACCGACAACGCGTCGACAAGTGGCTGTGGCATGCCCGCGTGGTGCGCACGCGATCCGCGGCCGCAGCACTGGCCGGATCGGGACACGTTCGGATCAACGGGGCGCGCATCGAGGCCGCGAGCCGTCCGGTTCGGCCGGGCGATGTCGTTACCGTAGCGCTCGATCGAACGGTGCGGATCCTGAAGGTGACCGGCTATGCTGAGCGCCGCGGGTCGGCCGACGACGCGCGCGTGCTTTACGAGGAACTGACGCGGACGGCCTCCGCACCGCCGGAACCGGCGGTTGCACCGCGTCCGCCGGGGCTGGGCGCCCGACCAAGCGCGAGCGGCGCGATCTTGAGCGGTTGCGCGGTCGTGACGAGCACGAATAGCCGCAAGATCAGGCGCGGTGTGCCCTTGGCGGGTGCGATCCCTTGCGAAGATGGCCCCCATGCGGTACGCAGCCAACCTCCGGAGCTACCGAGATGACCTACGTCGTCAACGAAAATTGCATCAAGTGCAAATACATGGACTGCGTGGAAGTCTGCCCCGTGGACTGCTTCTACGAGGGCGAGAACATGCTCGTGATCCATCCGGACGAGTGTATCGACTGTGGGGTGTGCGAACCGGAGTGCCCGGCTGAGGCGATCAAGCCGGACACCGAGCCCGGAATGGAAAAGTGGCTCGAGGTGAACGCCGAATACGCCAAGAGCTGGCCCAACATTACGGTCAAGCGCGAGCCGCCAGCGGACGGCAAGGAATGGGAGGGAGTGCCGGACAAGTTCGCGAAGCACTTCTCGCCCGAACCAGGTACCGGCGACTGAAATTAGCGGCCGAATGACGCCCCCCGAGAGCCCAATACCGCGGCGCCCGCTTGTTACCAAATTTTAACCTCAAATCTTAACCAATTTTAACGAATTTCCGCCGGGCGAATGGCTGAAATGCCCTTTCGCACTGACCTAAGGCTTTGATTTTCGCGGAATTTGTGTTATATAGGTTCCACATGGATATGCACCCGAACGCTCCCCGTGGGGAGCGTTATTTTTCGGGGAAGATCCCACATAAACCCCGTGAAGGGGCGTGTTCGACACACGCATAAGCTGTGGCAGGGAAGATGCGTCATAAGTCCAAGAAGGGCTCGTCCGGTGCAAGCCGGCGGGCAAAGAAGACCTCTGCCGGTTCTAGCCGGCGGACCTCGCAAGCTTCACGCGGCAGCGCGCGCCGCGGAGCTCCCGTGGCCAAAGCGCTCGGCCGTCACAAGCCTGAGCAAGGAGTAGTGCCTGGAATGACCCCCAAGAAGACGACACAACGCCAGGGCTTCAAGACCAACGAATTCATCGTCTATCCGGCGCACGGCGTCGGCCAGATTGTGGCGATCGAGGAGCAGGAGGTGGCAGGCGCGAAGCTTGAGCTGTTCGTCATCAACTTCGTGAAGGACAAGATGACGCTGCGGGTTCCCACCGCCAAGATCGCGGCGGTTGGCATGCGCAAGCTCGCCGAAGGCGGGTTGGTCAAGCGCGCGCTCGAGACACTCAAAGGCCGCGCCCGCGTCAAGCGCACGATGTGGTCGCGTCGTGCCCAGGAATACGAAGCCAAGATCAACTCCGGCGACATCGTCGCGATTGCCGAAGTGGTCCGCGACCTGTTCCGCTCCGAGTCGCAGCCCGAGCAGTCCTACAGCGAACGGCAGCTTTACGAAGCCGCACTCGACCGGCTGTCGCGCGAGATCGCCGCGGTCCAGCACGTCACCGAGACCGAGGCGGTCAAGGAGATCGAGGCGGCGCTTGCCAAGGGTCCGCGCCGCGGACCGAAGCCGGCCGACGCCGAAGAGGTGGTCGAGGACGAGGCGGCGTAAATCCGCGTCGCATACAAATTTCAGAGGGCCCGGTCGCAAGATCGGGCCTTTTTGCTTGTGCGCCCCGGGCGACGCGGCGGGTGCTGGAATGAGCACCCTTTCGATCGGATAGAGTCCGGTCGGGTGACCGAGAGGGGAAGAACGCAATGACCGACGCCGCCGGCCCGCCGATGTGCGCGGGACCGATCCTGCAAACACGCAAGCCGGGCCTGGTGCTGCCGCCGAAGGCCGCGGACTGCCATTGCCACGTCTTCGGTCCGCGCGAGCAATATCCATGGGCGGCGAACCGGCTCTACACGCCGCCGCCGGTCGGGCTTGACGACTATCTTGCGATGCTGAGGGTGACCGGCTTTGCGCGCGGCGTGGTGGTGCAGACCGGCCTCTACGGCACCGACAACCGCTTCATCGTCGACGCCATCAAGGCGCACCCCGGAAGACTGCGCGGCATCGCGCTGATCGACGACAGCATGAGCGATCGCGCGTTGCGCGATCTCGCGGACGGCGGCGTGCGCGGCTTCCGTGTCAACCGCACCGCCAAGACCGGGCTCGCCTTCGACGCGGCGCGCCGGCTTGCGGATCGTACGAAAGAGTTCGGCTGGCACGTGCAATTCCTGCTCGACGTCGAAGATCATCCCGATCTCGACACGTTCCTTGGCGGCTTCCCGACCCAGGTCGTGATCGACCATATGGGCCGGCCCGATCCGCGCCGCGGCGTGAGTGCGCCGGGCTTCCAGGCGTTGATCCGGCTGCTGAAGTCGGGGCGCGGCTGGGCCAAGCTGTCGGCGCCGTATCGCACGTCGCTCGCCGAGCCGCCGTATCCCGACATGACGCTGCTCGCCCACGCGCTGGTCGCGGCCGCGCCCAACCGGCTGGTGTGGGGCTCGGACTGGCCGCACGTGCTGCTGGAGCAAACGATGCCGGACGATGGCGATCTCGTCGACCAGATCGCGGTCTGGGTGCCGGACGAGCCGACGCGCCGGCGCATCCTGGTCGACAACGCCGAACGCCTCTACGGCTTCGAGCGGTCGTAGGGCGGCCCGGTGCGGCAACGGCGCCCGGTGACGCCGCGCTCAAGGGCCTCGTCACGGCGGCCGGCCTTGCGCTAGGCTTTCAGGCGTTGGCCTGTGTGGCGGAGGCGCGGATGAAAAGGCTCCTGGCAATCGCGCTCGTGTTCGCGGCGGGTGCCGTCTCGGCCTCGGCGCAGTCGTTCCCGGATCGCTCGATCAAGCTGCTGGTGCCTTACCCGGCAGGCGGGCCAACCGACACCGTAGCGCGCTCGATCACCCAGGTCCTGACCACCGACCTCGGCCAGAGCGTGATCGTCGAGAACCAGGCCGGCGCCGGCGGCCGGCTTGCGATGAAGTCGGTCGCGCGCGCGGCGCCCGACGGCTATACGCTGTTGCTCGGCGGCACCAACAACAACGCCATCACGCCCGCGCTCTACAAGGACCTCGACTTCGACGCGGTGAAGGACTTCGCGCCGGTGGCGGCTATCGCAACCGACTCGCTTGTGCTTGTGATCAATCCCAACGTGCCCGCGAAGAACCTCGCCGAGTTGATCGCCTACGCCAAGGCCAATCCGGGCAAGCTCAGCTCGGGCGGCGGCATCGGCATCTCGCCGCACTTCCTGCTGGAGTTCGTCCGGGTCAAGAGCGGCACCAACATCTTGTTTGTCCCGTATCGGGGCGCGGCCCCGGCCATGACCGACGTCATCGCCGGGCAGATCCAGATGCACGCCAGCGCCAAGAGTTTGCTGCTGCCACAGATCCAGGCTGGCAAGCTGCGCGCGCTCGCGGTCGCGAGCGTCGAGCGCTGGCCCGAGCTGCCCGACGTGCCGACGTTGCGCGAGGCCGGCATGGACGGCTTCCCGACGGCGGTCTGGTACGGCCTCTTGGCGCCGGCCGGAACGCCAGCGCCGGTCGTCGCCAAGCTCAACGCCACGGTGAACGCGCGGCTCAAGACCGACGAGACCAAGGCCGCGCTCGCCAAACTCAGCCTCGACGCCCGTCCCATGACGCCGGAGGCGTTCGGCACGGTGCTGGTCGAGGACATGCGCCAGTGGGGCGCGCTCGCGCAGCAGACCGGCGTCAAGCTGGAGTAGCGGCCGCGAACCGAGCTGTCGTCCGCCGCAAAGCTTCAGGGCGACGCGCCAG
This sequence comes from uncultured Alphaproteobacteria bacterium, assembly GCA_963821555.1. GTDB lineage: Bacteria > Pseudomonadota > Alphaproteobacteria > Rhizobiales > Xanthobacteraceae > Z2-YC6860. The sequence goes on from CAWGEM010000004.1 coordinate 287,198, forward strand.
CGGTTGAATTGGCGATGCGGTTGCGCAGCACACCGATGCGCTCGACTTCGAGTTCGACGACATCGCCGGGCTGAAGGAAGCGCATGGCCTCCAGGCCGCAGCCGTTGCCGACTGTGCCCGAGCCGAAGAATTCGCCCGGGTGGATGGTTTCGGATCGCGAGATGAAGCTTAAGAGATCATCGAACCGCCAGTGCATGGAGCCGGATTGGCCGCGACCCCATTCCTCGCCGTTGACCCGGGCGATCATGGTGAGGTTGTAGGGATCGGTCAGCTCGTCGGCGGTCACGATCCACGGCCCCATGGCGTTGCCGGTGTCGAAATCCTTGCCCTTGGCGGGACCGAGCTGACCGGCCATCTCCAGCACCTGCTCGTCGCGCGCACTGAAGTCGTTGAAGATGGTGTAGCCGAAGATGTGCTTGGCCGCGTCGGGCTTGGCGATGTCGGCGGCGCGGCCTTTGGTGAAGAAGCCGAACTCAAGCTCGAAATCGCGAAGCTGCGAATAGGCTGGCCAGACCACCTCGGTGTCGGTGCCGATCACGGAGAACCGGTTGGCCTTGTAATAGATCGGGCGCTGATAGAACACCGACGGCACGGCAAGGGTGCCTTTTTCCTCCATCTCGCGGAGCGCCGTGGCAGGATCGGGGCTGTTGGCGGCGCGTACCTCACGAGCGCGCTGATACGCTTGCTTCAGGTGCAGTTCGAAGCAGAGGCAATCGCGAATTTGCACCGGCACCGGGACCGGCGCCAGCAATCGCACGTCGGACAGCGTAAGCGATGCGCCGCGGTCCGCGGCCATTGCTTGCGCCACATCGAGTCCGGCATCGCCGGCCTCGATCAGCGCCTGCATGCTGGCGAGCACAGGCGAGTGCGTGCCATAGCGCTGCTCGTGCGCGGCCTGCAGATCGACGATGCGGCTGTCGCCGTCGATCACCGCGCCGACGGTTTCGGCGCCGTTTGCGGTACGGAAGGTTGCGAGCTTCATCGGCGTCTCGGATGATCTAACGCTTCGCCCGCATGACGAGCTTTGCCATCGCTTCCAGGTAGTCCGGAAAGTAGCGCTTGGTCGGATCGTTGCTGAACTGACGATAGAAGTAATCGACGTTGACGACGATGCGCTCCCAGCCGGCCCAGGTGGCATAGTCGTTCAGCGCGATGTCCTGCACCGCCTCCTCCCGCGACAGGCCGGCGTCGTAGCGTTTGCGCGTCTCATCGCGCACGTAGGTCAGATAATCTCGCACCGGCCGCACGCCATTCTTGTCGGTGATGGGACCGTGGCCGGGTACGACGATGTCGACGTCCATCGCCATGATGCGGTCGATTGCGGCGAGCCAGTTCTCTGCCGGACCTGCCCAGAGAACGGGGGTGACGTCGAGGAACACGATGTCGCCGGTGTAGATGGTCTTGTTCGCGGGCACATAGACCAGGGTGTCGCCTTCGGTGTGCGCCGGCCCGACCTCGATCAGAGATACCGTCTTGTCGCCGACCTTGAGCGACATCTCACCTGAAAACGTGTGCGTGGGGCGCACCGGATCGACGCCTTCGAAGTCGAACGGCGGGCCGTGAATCTTCCAAATGAAATCGCCGACAACGCCGTCCGGCCGATTCTTCAGCGCCTGGCGGAACAGCTCCGGCGTCGCCGTTTTCATTGCCTCGGCCGTCGCGTTCGAGGCGATGATGTCGGCATGCGCCATCAGGCGGTTGCCGAACCAGTGGTCGCCGTCCTTGTGGGTGTTGACCAGCCGTCCGATGTCCCTGGCAGCGAGGCCGGTAGCATCGCGCATCGCGTCGAGCATCGTCTTGGTCAGCTTCTCGTCCCGCAGCGTGTCGACCAGCAGCGAGTCCTTGCCGTCGACGATCAGGCCGCTGTTGGCCCAGCCCCAGCCGGAGCCTTCGTCGGGCTGCAGATAGGCATAGGCACCGCCGCCGAGATCGTGCGCGCCCTTGACGTAGTTCCAGCGTGCCATGGTGACGTTCCGATTGAGGTTGGGCTCAGCGTTGCGACGTCGCAGCGTCGCGTTCGGCGAGGTCGGCTTGCGAACGTCGCGAGAAATGCCACCGGGATGGGGGCTTTTCACGAACGAGGGTCAGCTTGACAAGAGATTGATTGAACGGTCAATCATACAAAAAATCGAGCAAATTCGGGAGGATTCCATGCGTCGGAAATCGATTGGCCTGCTGTTCTCGGTGCTGGCCTGCGCCGTAGCCGGCAGCGTTGCCTCTGCGCAGAGCTACCCGACCCGATCGATCAGGCTGATCGTGCCGTATTCGGCCGGTGGCGCGAGCGACATCTCATCGCGTCAGATCGCAGCGCGGCTTGAGAAGCACCTCGGCCAGTCGGTGGTGGTCGAGAACATGCCGACCGCAGCCGGCGTCATCGCGTTCGGCGCTGCGGCCAAGGCGCCGGCCGACGGCTACACGCTGCTGTACACGCCGGCATCGCTCCTCATCACCAAGGCGATCCGCAAGGACGCCCCGTACGAGCCGCTCAGCGATTTCGTGCCGATCTCGATGATGCTGGAAATGCAGAGCGTGATGACCGTGCGGCCCGGCCTGCCGGCAAACTCGATCAAGGAGCTTGTCGACCTTGCCAAGAAAGAGCAGGGCAAGCTCACCTATGCTTCGCTCGGCAACGGCTCGGAGCCGCATCTCATCATGGAGATGTTCAAGAAGGCTGCCGGTGTCGACATCCAGACGGTTTCCTTCAAGACCACGCCGACGATCTACACCGACATGATCGCGGACCGCATCGACATGATGCTGGCGCTGATGCCGAGCGCATTGCCGCAGATCAAGGGCGGCAAGCTGCGCGGGCTTGGCGTGTCGGGACCGCGGCGTTCGCCGGCGATCCCCGATACGCCGACGATCGGCGAGGCGGGCGTACCGTTCGCACAGACCTTCTGGGCCGGGCTGAGCGCGCCCAAGGGCACGCCGGCCGCCGCGATCGAAAAGCTCCACGCGGCGGTGCAGCTGGTGGTCGCCGATCCCGAGGTCCAGGCCTGGGCGCTGGGCGCCGGCGCGGAAATGCGCGGCGGCAGCAGCGCCGAGTTCGCCGCCTACATGCGCGATCAGACCGCCGTGTGGACCAAGCTCGTCAACGATCTCGGCCTCAAGGCTGAATAACTTAGACCGCCATCTTCCGGTGCCGGTCAACGAAGGCCACGCGCGCTATGGGCTGTGCCGATCGATCATGACGCCGCGTCGGCGCGGCTTGCGGCAAATTGCGACAGCTCCTCCCTGACTCGGGCGATGACGCTGTCCCAGTCGCCGGGCCGGGGCTGGCGGAAGAGCCGCATGGTCGGATACCAGGGGCTGTCATCGCGATCGAGCATCCAGCGCCAATCGGGAGTGTAGGGCAGGAGGCACCAGACCGGTTTGCCCAAGGCGCCTGCCAGATGCACGACGTACGTGTCCGATGATATGACGAGGTCGAGCGCGTCCATCAGTGCGGCCGTGTAGTGAAAATCTCCGACTTCGCCGCCCATGTGACGGAGGTTAGGCTGGGCTTCGAGCAACGCGTCGTCGCCGGGGCGGAGATCGCGCTGGATGCTCACAAATTCCACGTCCGCTTGCGACAGGAGCGGCAGCATCCGGGGCAGTCCGATCGAACGGTCGGCCTCGGCCTTGAAGTTGGCATCGCCCGCCCAGTTGACGCCGATGCGCGGGCGCGACTTGGGTCCGAGCCGGACATCCCAGCGGCTGCGATCGTCCGGCGACGCGCGCAGGTAGGGAATTCCGAGTGGAATGGTATCGAGCCGGGTGCCGAACGCGAGCGGCAGGGAGGCGAGCGGGCAATGCAGATCGAAGGGCGGCAACGGCTCGCCGTGCGCGATCACCTGTGCCGCGCCCGCGAGTTCGGCAACCAACCCGACCTGCGATTTCCGAACTTCGAGAACCACTCGGGCGCCGCGCGCCGCAACCATCGGCACGTAGCGGCAGAACTGGATCGTGTCGCCGTAGCCCTGCTCATAGTGCAGCAGGATGGTCCTGCCCGCGAGGTCGTCCTGTCCGCGCCAGAGCGGCTGCCCGAAATCGCGCTTGTGGCTCTTTTGCGGTTCGACCTCCCAGCGCCACTCGTATTGCGCCCAGCCTCGTGCGAAATCGCCGGTCAGCAGCCGGCACATCGCTATGGCAAGTTGCGCCTCTGCGAAGTCTGGCTGCAGCGTGTCGGCACGGCCAAAGCTCTCAAGCGCCGCGTCGAAGCGCCTGAGGTCGAGCAACACGCGGCCGCGGCGGTAGTGAGCTTTGGCGTGCGACGGCTGCAGCGCGATCATCCGATCGAGGCTCGCGAGCGCTTCGTCGTGGCGATGCAGGTCGGCGAGCAGGATGCTCCGGTTGAAGAGCGACGGCATGTGGCCGCGCTGCGCGGCGATGGCGCGGTCGTAGCAATCGAGGGCACTCTCCGCGCGGCCAAGCTCGCCGAGCGCTTTGCCGATGTTGCAGAGCGTCTGCGGATCGCGGGGATCGAGCGCCAATGCGCGCTGGAATGCGGCAATCGAATCATTCTTCTGCTTCAGCTCGAACAGTGCAAAGCCGATACCGTTGAGCGCATCGACCGATCGCGGATTGAGGGCGGAGGCGCGCGTGAACAGCGACAGCGCCTCCTGCGTCTGGCCGCGCTGAAACCTGAACATGCCGAACAGGTAGACCGCGTCAAAGTAGTTCGGATGCGATTTGACCACCCGTGCGAAGAGGCGTTCCGCGTCTTGGAACTGACCCGTTCGCTGCAGCCGCATGGCCTTTTCGAGCGTGCGCACGGCTTGCAGCGCCGGCGGGGGGAGATGCGGTGTCTGAGTCATCGGTGCGGGATCATGGTGCGTCGGCGCTGCGCCCGTCAAACGGCAACCGCCGTCGCGTCGTAGGCGTAGAGCCACTCCATGCGCTCGCGCACGCGCTCCTGCTGCCATTCGCGCGCGACCTCGACCCCGACCGCGGCCTCGTCGGCGAGCGCCGGGCTGAACGCCGAGCGGCGGTTCTCGTGGCTCTTGCGCACCACCGCGGCGGTCCGCTCGCGTCGGATGTCCTCGTAGCGCGCCAGCGCCGTCGCCGGATCGTCGAAATACTTCGCAAGGCACGCGGCGAGGATGTAGCCGTCCTCGATCGCCATCACGCCGCCCTGGCCGAGGAACGGCAGCGTCGGATGGCAGGCGTCGCCGAGCAGCGTAGCGCGGCCGACCGACCACCGCGCCATCGGACCGCGGACCATCATCGCCCATTTGTACGGCGTCGCGATGTGGCGGATGATCGTGTGCACATCTTCGTGCCAGCCACGGAAGTCGTTGGCGAGCTCGTCGCTCGTGCCCTGCGTGACCCAGGACTCGATCTGCCAGTCGTCGCGCTCGACGAAGCTGATGAAGTTCATGATCTCGCCGCGCCGAACCGGATAATGCAGCACGTGGCCGTGCGGCCCGAGCCAGTTCACGCCCTGCATCTGCGCCAGCTCGGCCGGCAGCTTTTCCATCGGCACGAGCCCGCGCCACGCCACCGCGCCGGTGAACTGCGGCCGGTCGGCACCGAACAGGCTCGCGCGCACCTTGGAGTGGATGCCATCGGCGCCGATCAGGTAGGCGCCGCGCACGGTCGAGCCGTCCTCGAACCGGACCTCGGCGTGGCCGTTCTCCGAGCGGATCGCCGCGCAGCGGCTGCCGAGCCTGATCGCGTCGGGCTTCTTGGCACGGACCGCGTCGGCGAGCGTGCCGTGCAGGTCGCCGCGGTGGAGCATGATGTGTGGCGTGCCGTAGCGCTGCTGCGTGGTGGCGCCGAGATCGAACCAGTTCCAGGTCTCGCCGGTCGACCAGTGCCGGAGCGCCCGTCGCGACGGCATCACTTGCACGCGCGCGAGCGCCTCCTTCAGCCCGAGTTCGTAGAGCACGCGCGTGCCGTTCGAGCTGATCTGGATGCCGGCGCCGACCTCCTTCAACTCGGGCGCCTGCTCGTACACCTCGACGTCAAGCCCGCGCGCAAGCAGCGCAAGCGCCGCGGCAAGCCCGCCAATGCCGCCGCCGATGACGATCGTTCTGTCAGTCACAAAGTCTCTCCCCCGTCATTCCGGTGCCGAGCCGTCAGCGCGTTCACGCGCGTCTTCGACGCGCTACGGCTCGCGGAACCCGAAATCCATAACCACAATCCTACCAACTCCGGGAATCGCCGGGAGTATGGATTCCGGCCCTCGCTTCGCTCGGCCGGAATGACCGTTGCCGCGGCTTACTCCACCTTCACGCCGGTCGCCTGCACGATGGCGTTCCAGCGCGGCGTCTCCTCGGCGATGAACCGCGCATAGTCCTGCGGCGAGCCGATCTTGGCGTCCATCCCGAGCTTGGTCATGGCCTCCTTCATCTCGGGCGCGCGCAGGCTGTCGTTGATCGCGGCGTTGACCTTGGCCACGACCTCGGGCGGGGTGCCGGCGGGCGCGAGCACGCCGGCCCAGAACTCGAGCGTCAGATCCGGCAATCCGGCTTCGCGCGCCGTCGGCACGTCCGGCAACAGCGCGCTGCGGGCCGGGCTCGTGATCAGCAGCGGCCTCATCTTGCCGTCGCGGATGAGCTCGATCGAGGTCGACGGCGTCGGGTTCAGCACCTGGATGCGGCCGCCGAGAAAGTCCGGCAGCGCTGCAGCTCCGCCCTTGTAGGGGATGATGAACAGGTCGGCGCCGCTCAATTGCTTGAACCGCTCGGCGACCAGGATTGCGGCGGTGCCTTGGGTCGCGGCGAAGTTGATCGCGTCCGGATGAGCCTTGGAGTAGGCGACGAGCTCGGCCACGGTCTTGACCGGCAGCGACGGCGACGCCGCGATCAGCCACGCGGTGCTGTTCACGGTCGCGACCGGCGTGAACTCCTTCAGCGGATCGTACGCGACGCGCTTCATCGCCGGGTCGATCACGATCGCCGAGCTGATGAACAAGAGCGTATAGCCATCGGGCTCGGCCGCCGCGGCAGCCTTGGTGCCGATCACGGTCCCGCCGCCGGGCTTGTTCTCAACCACGATCGGCTGGCCGAGCCGCGGCGCGAGATGCTGCGTGAGCAGCCGCGCCATCACGTCGTTGGGCGAGCCCGGCGTGAACGGCAGGACGAGCTTGATCGGCCGCGATGGATACGACTGCGCCGCGGCCGGTCCCGCGAGCGCAAAGGCAGCGAGCGAAGCGAGCAGCGTGCGCCGGCGGAGCACGGCTAGTTCTTCGGCTTGTAGTCGATCGCCTTGACGGTGGCTGCGATGATGCGGCGCTGCTCGTCGATCGAATCTGCGAACTCCTTCGGCCCGCCGAGGTTGATCGCCTGGCCGGTGGCCTTCAGGCGTTCGGCGATCGAGCCGTCGGCCGCGGCCGCGCGGAAATCCGCTGCGATCTTCTCGTTCAGCTCGCTCGACATCGACTTGAGGCCGAACAGGCCGACCAGGCCTTCCATCTCAAGCGACGGGAAGCCCTGCTCGCGCGCGGTCGGCATGTCGGGCGCGGTCGAGATGCGGGTCTTGTTGTTGACGACGAACAGCTTGATGCGCCCGGCGTTGATCTGCGGCTGCAGGATCGCATAGGACGCCATCACGGCCTGGATGCGGCCTTCGCCGAGGTCGACCGGCGCGATGTTGATGTCGCGGTACGGGACCTGGGTGATCTGCAGCTTCTCGTGGTGCACGTAGCCCCAGAAGGTGAACTCGGTGATGCCCGGCACCGCACCGTAGTTGAACTGGCCGGGGTTGGCGCGCACCGCCTCGGTGAACGACTTGACGTTGCCGTAGGGCGCATCGGCCTTCACCGCGGCCGCGATCAGCGTGGTCGACGCGCGCGCCACCGGGACTAGGTCGGCCGGGTTGTAGCTCAGCTTGCTGTAGTTGAACGGATGGACGGTGAAGTTGCCCGACGGGCCGAACAGCAGGATGTGGTCGTCGTTGGCGGTGAGGAAGGCGGTGATGGCAACGATGCTGTCGCCGCCGGGCCGGTTCTCGACCACCACCGGCTGGCCCCAGCGTGCCGTAAGCTTCTCCGAGAACAGCCGCGCGCCGATGTCGGCGCCGGCGCCCGGACCGAACGGCACGATGAGCTTCACCGGACGCGTGGGCCAGCTTTGCGCCTGCGCGGGTGTTACCGCCGGCACGGCGGCTCCGAGCAGTGCGGCCACGGCCGCTGCGATGCAATGGATGGGGCGCATGAAACCTCCCGGAACGTTGCTCATTGCCGCGAACGCTAAGCACTTTCGCCCTTCGAACACAACGCTTGGGATGCCGCAGCCCGGCACGGCCGATATGCTGCGTTGCGCAATCGGAAGGCTCGCACACCGGTTGTCCGGGCCGGTGGTTTGCGCGAAGATCGATGCCATCGCATCCGTCAGTGAGGGCACACCAATGGACGCCAAGACCGCGGAAGCCAGGACCCACGAATTCGATGCCGAAGACGTCGAGTATCTCCGCCACGGCGACAAGCCGCTGCTGGCAACGGTGTTCCGCCCGCGCGGGCCGGGTCCGTTCCCGGCGCTGGTCGAGGTGCACGGCGGCGCCTGGTGCATGAGCGACCGCAAGACCGAGCGCGTGCGCCACGAAGCGATGGCGTCGCGCGGCATCGTATCGGTCGCGCTCGACTTCCGGTCCGGCAACGAGGCGCCGTATCCCGCGTCGGTGCAGGACATCAACTACGCGGTGCGTTGGGTGAAGCACAACGCCAAGGACCTCAAGACGCGGCCCGATCTCGTCGGCATCTCCGGGCAGTCGAGCGGCGGCCATCTCGCCATGCTCGTCGCCATGCGTCCCAACGATCCGCGCTACAGCGTGATCCCGCTGCCGGCCGGCGCGCCCGCGGTCGACGCGTCGGTGCGCTGCGCCATCCTGTCGTGGCCGGTGATCAATCCGTACAGCCGCTACCGGCTCGCGGTCCGCGCCCGAGACAGCGCCAACCCGCCGGACTGGCCGAAGTCGATCATCGCGCGCCACGACGCCTACTGGCGGAGCGAGGCCAACATGGCGGAGGGCAACCCGATGCTCGCGCTCGAGCGCGGCGAGAAGGTGCTCACCCCGCCGGCGCTTTGGTTCCAGGCGCACGGCGACCAGATGCACGACTACAAGGACGCGGAGTCGAACTTCCCCGGCAACGAGCCGCAGCGCTTCGTTGCCAACTACCGCAAGGCCGGCGGCGAGATCGATCTGATCTACTTCGACGGACCGCGCGAGCCCGGCCATTCGCCGGACCTGTCGAAAATGGGCGACAACTTCGCGCGGATGGCCGAGTTCATCGGCAAGCACATGGCGCGCGACTGAACGAGCCGGCGGCTGTCATTCCGGATCGCCGCTGCGCGGTCCGGAATGACGGTGTTCTACTTCGGCTTGGCTGCGAGCACCTGCGCGACAGCTGCGACTTGGGCGCGCTGCTCATCGATTGCGGCGATGAAGTCCTCGGTGGTGCCGGGCCGCATCACCGCGCCGGTGGCCTTCAGCCGCTCCGCGACGGCGGGCTCGGCTGCGATAGCGCGGACATCCGCTGCGATCCGCGCCTTCAGGTCCGCCGGCATGTCGCGCCAGCCGTAGATGCCGTTGATGGCGTTGAAGGTCAGTTCCGGAAATCCCGCCTGTTGCGCAGTCGGCACGTCGGGTGCAAGCGGCGAGCGATCGCGATTGGTCACCATCAGGAAATTGCCGCGGCCGGCGGCGACCTGCGGCAGCAGGAGCGTGATGCCGGTCGCCACGAGGTGGATGCGCCCTTGCGCGAAGTCCTGGAATGCCGGGGCGAAATCGCGGTACGCGATCTGCGTGAGCTCGATGCCGGCATTCTTCTGCAGCGCTGCGATCACGTAGAGCGGCAGGCCCGCGGTCGCGGCCCAGTTGAATTTCCCCGGCTGCGCGCGGGCGAGCGCGACAAGGTCGCCCAGCGCACTAACCGGCAGCGTCGCCGACACAGCCATGGCAAGCGTGCTGTCGAGCGCGGCTGCAATCGGCACGACATCGCGCGCCGGATCGTACGGCAGCCGGTCGTGGATCAGCGGGTTGATCGAGAGCAGGCCCGCGAACGAGAACATCAGCGAATGGCCGTCGCGATCCGACAGGAACGATTGCACCGCCGGGATGCCGTCGGCGCCCTGGCGGTTCTCCACCACGACCGGCTGACCCCAGCGCATCGACAGCCGCTCGGCGAACAGCCGCGCCGATATATCCATGCCGCTGCCGGGGCCGAGCGGTGTGATCAGCCGCACCGTGCGCTGCGGCCAGCCTTGCGATGCCGGTCCAGGCGCTTGCGCCGCCGAAGGCGTTGCGTTCGTCGCGACCATCGAGGCCAAGACCGTGGCGGCACCGATCAGTGGCGCGATGCGCATGATGTATCCTGGTTGTCGTGCTCCGCGCGGAGCTTGCGGTCGCCGAAGCGCGCTATTCGATGACGATCTTGACGAGGTCGCCCGGGTTGACCTTGTCGTTCGGCCCGAGCCCGTTCAGCACGCGGAACCGCTCCATTTGCCGATCGGCGACCGCCATTCGCCGGGACAGACGCTCGACCGTATCGCCCGGCTGCACCGCGACCGCCCTGAGGCGGAGCGGATGGGCGGCGCGGCTTTCTGCAAGCGACATGCGGCGGAAGCTGTTGATCAACTCGCGGAAGCTGCGGTCGACGGCTTCGGTGCGGTTCTTGGCGGCGAAGATGAAGCGATAGACGTCGCTGCCAAAGCGGATGGCGTAGAGCCGGAAGGTCCACTGGTCGCCGGTCGCGGTCGCAGTTGCGGCCGGGAATCTGTTGACCTGGATTTCCTCGACGCTCTTCGTCTCGATGTTCTCGATCCAGCCCGAGAGGAGGTACTCCTTCAGCGTCTGCTCCGCCGGCACCCGCACGACATCGAGGCGCAACGCCTGCGAGCCGCCTTCCTTGACGCCAAACACCGCCTGCGCGGTGTTGTCGAGCGTGTAGCCTTCGGGCGCGGTAAAGGTGAAGCTGAGCTTCGGATGCAGGAAGCGGCGGCCGCGCACGAAGCCTTCACTCGGGTCGTCGCCGAACACGATCCCGTCCAGCAGTTCGAGATACTGGGCCTTGTCGCGTGCGCTGCCGCCGGGTGCGGCGAACTGCCGGGCATTGGCCTGCGCGTTGGCGACGCGCTCCGGCGTTGCCGGATGCGACGACAGGAAATCGGGCGCGCGCGGATCGATCTGGGCTTGCTGGGCCTTCAGGTGCGCGCTGTGGCCCATCGAAGAGAGGAAGCGCTGTGCGCCGTAGGGGTCGAAGCCGGCGCGTGCCGAAATGCCGACGCCGATGCCGTCGGCCTCGAACTCCTGGGCGCGCGAGAAGTTCGCGAGCGCGATCTTCGATTTGGCAAGCGCGAGCGCGCCGAGGTTCGGATCGCTCAAGAGGTCGGTTGCGACCCGGCTCACCAGCGCCGCCTGGCGCGCCTGGTCCTCGCGGATCGCGGCGTGACGGGCGATGACGTGCGCCATTTCGTGCGACAGCACCGAGGCGAGTTCGGAGTTGTCGTTGGCGAGCGCGATCAGCCCGCGCGTGACGTACAGCATGCCGTTGGGCAGCGCGAACGCATTGATCGCAGGCGAATTGAGGATGGTGACCTGGTACTTCAGGTCGGGACGCTCGGACGCGGCAACGAGCTTGTCGACGGTCTGCCCCAGCATCGCCTCGATCCGAGGATTCTGGTAGGCGCCGCCGTAAGCTGCGAGGATGCGCAAGTGTTCGCGCTGCTGCGCCGGCGACATTTCCGGCACCGGCTGGACCGCCGGCGCTACCGCCGAGATCTGCCGCTCGCCGGGAACGTTGGCGGACGAGCAGCCGGCGAGCAAAAGCGCGAGCAACGCGGCGGTTGCGGCCATTCCGCGCGTCAGGGCGTGCCGCCGAGCGGCCCGCTCACGGTTGATGCCAATGCCTGTCATGCCGCACTCAAACACTTTCAGGCCAATTGCAACCGCTCCCGCCTGGGCCGCGGTCGAACCGCGCGGCTTTCAACGGGCAACCTAACATGGACCGACCGCCGGCATTGTTAATGCCAGCGCCATCGTTCGGAGCAGCGAGAAGTCGACCCCTTCGACTTGGGCCGGACCCCCCGGAGTCACGGCCCTCACGCTCAACATAATATCGCAAATTGGGGCGGCCAAGGTAGGACATTCGCACCGCTGCCGGCCTGGTTTGCTCGGATTTTCGGTGATCGCTGGGTGCAGCCGGTCGCCGCGATCCAAGCGCTTGAAAACGCCGCGAAAACCGCGCGGATCGGGCGGGGCCGTCCAGGGGTATCAGGATAGGATGCGTTGCGATCACCGGTCATCACCGGCCGCCGCAAATGCGGCGAGACCCGGTGATCGATCGCCCTTTCGCCAACGCGCGTTCGCCAATGCACGCGGCACGGCCCTCCGTCAGGGGGTGCCGGCGGCTGCCACGCAAGGCGGCAATGGCCTTGGTCCCCTACTCGACCGTCCCCGCAGCGCCGGCGACTTTCACCAGGTTGCCCCACTCCACCACTTCGCGCTCCACAAAACGCGCAAGCTCGTCCGGCGGTGTCGGCGCACCGGGGATCAGTCCCATGTCGGTGAGCTTCTTCTGTCCTTCCGCGCTCGCGATGTATTCCACGATCACGCCATGCAATTTTTCGATGATCGGGCGCGGCGTGCCCGCGGGCGCCATCAGCAGCTGCCAGGGGGCGGTGTCGAAGCCTTTCACGGTGTCGTTGATCGGCGGAATGTCGGGCGCGCCGGCCATCCGCTTGGCGGTGGTGACGCCGATCGCACGCACCGTTCCGGCGGCGATCTGCGGCAGCGCTGGCGGCGGGTCGGAGAACAGCACCTGGATGTGGCCGGCGATCAGGTCGTTCAGCGCCGGCACCGTGCCGCGATAGGGCACGTGCGTCATCTGAACGCCGGTCAGGCTCTTGAACATCTCGCCATAGAGATGATGCGAGGCCCCGACGCCGCCCGAGCCGAAGCTGAGCTTGCCCGGATTGTCCTTGGCGTATTTCACCAGATCGGCCACCGAATGGATCGGCAGCGCCGGATTGACCAGGAGGATGAACGGCAGGTGCGCCATCATCGCGATCGGCTGAAAGTCCTTCACCGGGTCGTAGGCAAGCTTCCTGTAGAGCGTCGGGTTGACCGCCATGGCGGAACTCGTCGCCATCAGCAGCGTGTGCCCATCGGGCGGAGCCTTGGCGACCGCATTGACGCCGATCTGCTGGCCCGCGCCCGGTCGGTTCTCGACCACGAACGATTTTCCGATCGCCTTTTCCCAGGCCTGCGCGGCCATGCGCGCGAGCAAATCGGTCGAGCCCGCAGGCGTGAACGGCACGATGACGACCACCGTCTTGGTCGGGTAGTCCTGCGCGAGCCCCGGCGGCATGCCGACGGCGAGCAGAAGCGCTGCGAAAAATGGAACGGACAGACAACGAAGGGTCATTGCACACCTCCGAATGATCGACGTCCGGGAATGAGCATGGCCCTTGGCAACGGCCGATGGCAAGGTGCGCAAACGTCGCCCCGCGCTTGGATCCTCGCGGGGAGCCGGCTGCGGTCCGATGGCCGGGCAGGGGCGTTGCCGGCGTCTGCGGAACCGCTACGCTTGCGCCATGTGGTTCGGCATTCTCTTCGCGATCGACGCCGCCGTCGCGCTGGTGTTCCTGTATTTCTTCTTGATTGGGCTCGCCGACGGCTCGGTCTCGTCGTTCAACATCGCGCTTTGGCTCGCGATACTTGCCGGCCTCGCCGCGGTTCTCATCGGTGGGCCCGCTCTGGGCGCGCATGGCCACCGCGCGGCGGCGTATGCCCTGCTGCTGGTGCTCGCGATTCCCGGATTTCTCGGCGGGCTGTTCCTGCTCGCCGTGATCATCCTGCAGCCGCGGTGGAACTAGGCGGCGTCCGACGCGCGGAACGACAACGCTACTCCGGCTTGATGCCGGCGGCCTTCACGACTTCCGGCCAGCGCTTCAGCTCGCTCTTGATGAAAGCGTCGAACTGCTGCGGGGTGCCGCCGACGATATCGGCGGCCTGCGCTTCGGTGATTGCAGAGCGCACCGCCGGCACCTGCAGGGCCTGGTTGAAGATGCTGTTGATGCGTGTCACCAGCGCGGGATCCATGCCGGCCGGCGCCACGATGCCGTGCCAGACGCTCACGTCGAAACCTGGGATCGTTCGCGCGACCGGCGGCGTGTCCGGCAGTTGTGGCATCGGCCGCTCGGATGCGCCGGCCAGCGCGCGGATTTTGCCTTCTCTGATCTGGCCGAGCGAGGTCGAGACCGTGATGATCGCGGTGTCGGCTTCGTTCTTGAGCAGCGACGTCAGCATCTCCGCGCCCGAACGATAGACGACGTTGACCTGGTCGATCCCGGCCTGACTGTTGAGATAGGCCATGAACAGATGCGTCCAGTTGCCGACGCCGGCCGAGGCATAGTTGAACTTGCCGGGCTGCTGCTTCGCCGCCGCGATGAACTCGGCGAGCGTCGTGTAGGGCAGCGTGGGCCGGATCAGGACGACCGCCGGCAGATTGGCGGCGTGCATGATCGGCGTAAACGCGGTGTGCGGGTCGTAGGCGAGCTTGGTCGTCAGCGCCTGCGACACCGCGTTCGGCCCGACCTCGGCGAGGAACAGCGTGTAGCCGTCGGGCTTCTCCCGCACCACGGCAGTCGCGGCGATGGTGCCGCCGCCGCCCGGCCGGTTCTCCACGATCAGCGGCTGGCCGTTGGCGAATTGTTGGAAGCCGTTCGCGAGGTTGCGCGACAGCGTGTCGGCGGCGCCGCCGGCGCCGACCGGCACCAGCAGCCGGACCGGGCGTTCCGGCCACTGCGCTGCAGATTGGGCACGGGCCGGGATGGCCGCGAGCGACGCGGCCGCAAGCGCGACGCCCGCGAGAACGCCGGTTGCGATGGCGCGGCGGTGGGCAAGGCTGGTACGCAGCATGGCAACTCCCCCCGTTATCAAGGCTGATTTTGTCCTTTGGTAGCGGACGGCCGGCGCGGGGACAACCGGTGATCGGCCGCGGGCCTCAAGTGCATCAGCGGCCGACGATCTCGATCTGCTCCGGCCGGCTCGCCTCGATCCAGGGGCCGCCGCGCTCCTCGATCACGCCGCGCACGCGGACGGTGCGGCCCGCGAGCGACTTCAGCTCGAGCCCGGCCGCGCCGAACGTGCGTTCCAAGCGCCGCTGCACGGTGACGGTGAAATCCTCGGTCCAGCGGCGGCCGAAATTCACATAGATCGTGCCGCCGCTTTCCCGCACGGACACGACCCTGCCCTCGACCAGGGTGAAGCGGCCGAGTTCGGCGGCAAGCTCCGTGACCGCCTCGGCCTTGCGCACGACGTGCTGCGGATCGGCCCAGAGCCCGAGGTTTGCGGCGCGCGCGGCGCGCTCAGTGGCGAGCAGTTCGTTCGCGCCGGGTCGCCGACGCTGGCCGCGACCTTGGCCTGGCCCTGCGCCAGCAACGCTCGCTGCGCCGAGGGCTCGGCCGGGGCATCGGCCTGAAAAACCTGCGCCGCGATGCGGCCGTAGCGGTCGGCCTCGGCGCCGGGTCGCGTCAGCGCGACCGTCCGTCCGACAAGCAGGCTTGCGAGCGCGGTTCTGGCCGCGTCGCCCTGCGGGCCGGACGCTGCCACCTCGATGCCGGCAAGCCGCACCTCGCGGCCGTCGGCCAGCAGAATGGTGCGGCCGTCGCTTGCGCTCCGCACCAGGCCTGCGCCGATCGCGTCAAGCCGGCAATTCGCCTGTGCCGTGGCTGGCGTCACGGCCGCAAGCGCGAGCGCAAGCACGATCGGCGATGAATGGAATCCGCAGACGAGGACCGCTTTCCGCGCAGCGGCGGCAATGCGAATGCATAAAAGGGTATTGGAGCGTGGCGCGGGGCGCCGGTTACGCCGGATCGGAAGCGGGAGCCAGCGGCGCATCGAGGTCGAGCCGCACGCCGTTTTCCATGATGTCCGCGTCGGCCGGCTTGATCTGATGGCCCGCCATGCAGTGCGGACACCACACCCAGATGGTCAGGTCCAGCGAACGCATGCGAACCAGCGTGTCCTTGCTCGTTTCGATCGCAGTCGTCACGTCTGCCCGAGTTTTCGGACAGCGGTAGCCGATCACGCCCATTACCCAACCCTTTCCAGCGCCCAGGCCACCATGCGGTTGTGTCCCAATATCGGTCAAGAACGATTTCGATTTGGTGAGCGCCGGCTATTCGATTTGCTGCGTGTGTTGCCTAATTCGCAACGCGTCGGCACTGCCCCAAGGAAAAGAATCGCGCGCAGCGGAATGCAATCTTGATCGATCGACAGCGCGGCGTGGAAAGCCGCGGCGCGGCGAAACAATCGCCGCCGTTTGTCAGGAACGCCGGGAGCGCGGCCTGCGGGCAGTTTCCTTCACCGTCCGGACTTCGGTGTTCATCTTCACGTCCTTGCGCCGCCGCTTTTCGAGCGATTTCGCGGTGTCGAGATAGTCGCCGCGGGTGGCGCGCAGGGCGGCGGCGTCGAACTCGGGCGACCACTCGCCGAGCGAATAGCCGAACCAGGGCTGCTCCGGCTTGAGCTTGGGCAGGCCAAGCTCCTCCCAGATCGCCTTGGCGTGCTCCATGTACTCGCGCTTGGGCAGCGAGATCGGCGGAAAATCCTCCTTCAGCGTGGCGTCGATCAGCACGGAGGCGTCCTGGCCGCCGTTCCGCTGGCTGCGTGGGCCGTGGCCCTGGTCGCGGTGCGGCAGGATGTGCATGTCGAGGCTTGGGTTGGCGCGGTAGGACATGGCCCACAGGATGGCGTCGGCGTTGTCCGGGTCGATGTCGTCGTTGAGCGCGATCACGTACTTGCCGGCGGCGCGGTGCAGCACGGCCGCGCCATAGAGCGCGCGCCAGATTTCGGTGGTCGGCATGCCGCGCTCGCAAATGAGCGCGATCACCTTCCTAATGTTGGTGAGCGGCTCGTGCATCGCCACCCGCTTGATGCCTTTGATGCCGAGCACGTTGGTGAGGTGGTTCAGGAACAGCGGCTCCATGCCGATGCGCTTGATCAGGCTCGATTCGGAGGGCGTCACCTGCGAGATGATCGAGGTCAGGATCGCGTCGCGCCGCCGCGTGATCGCGGTCACGTCCATGAAGGCGTTGAACTCCTGCAGGTTGACGTGGCCGTGGCTCTCGCCGAACGGCGCCTCGGGCTCGAGATATTCGGTGTCGATGAAGCCCTCGATCACGATCTCGGCCTCGGCCGGCACCAGGAGGTCGACGGTCTTCGCCTTCACGACGTTGATCGGTGCGCCGACCAGCGCGCCTGCGACGTGAATCTCGTCGAGCGTCTCGGGCAGCTTCTGCACCGAGGCAAACGTGATGGCAGGCGGCGCGCCGAGCACCACGGCGCAGGGCAGCTTCTTGAAGCCGCGCGCGCGCAGCTTTTCCCAATGGTTGTAGATGCCGGGGCGCAATTCGAGCGAGGGGTTCATGCCGAGCCGCCGCCGCGCCTTCACCTGGCCGCGGTAGTTGCCCATGTTCTGCACGCCGGTGTCGGGATCGCGGGTGATGTACTGCGACAGCGTGGCGTAGGGCGCGACGTCCCAGCCCGGCGTCGAAATCGGCAGCGGGATGCCGTCGAGGCCGCGGCCGGGCTTGTCGAGCTCCTTGCCGGTGATGACGATCTCGTGGCACGGCGCGTCCTCGACGAGGCGCGGCGGGATCGGCCGCGCCGCGGCCGCGACCCAGCGGGCGTCGATCTCCTCGAACGGGCAGCCGATGCCCAGCCGATAGATTTCGCGGTTCGCGGCGAGCCCGCCGACCAGCACCGGGATGTCGTATTTCTTGCCCTTGGAATCGGTGACGTTGGTGAACAGGAACGCCTTTCTATCCTTCTCCTCGATGCCGCCGCGGAACTGCCAGCGCACCAGCGGGTGCATCTCGGTGTCCTTGTTGATCGGCCGGTCGACGGTGACGAGCAGGCCCGCGCGCGCCAGCGCCCGCACGTGGTCGTGCAGGTCGGGGTAGGGGTGGGCTGCGCGCGGTGTGCGCGGCGCGGCCGGGGCGCTGAGGCCGGGCTTGCGCTTGGGGCGGGTGAGGGCGTCCATGGGTGTTCCTTCGCGGATCGATCGCAATCTATCACGCAGGCCCGATCGCAGCGAGCGCGCCCTCGGCGGAGCAAGGCTGCGGTGGCGGTAGGGCGGATCGGCAAAAACAAGAGTAGCCCTGATTTCGCCGCGCTCAATCCGGGATCAGCCTCACAGCGCGGCAAGTCACACCCCGCATTGCGCTTCGCTCAAAGCCCGCAACCCAAAGTCCGCCCTGCGGCTTGTGCAGAAGCGACAATCGCGCGACGGTGCGTGAAGTCCAAGCCGTCCGGGGATTGAAGCTCAAAGAAAAAGGGCATGCCGATGAAGTACATGATCACGTGGAACGAGCGTCCGCAGGGATCGCCGATGGAGTACGAGAACGCCCAGAAGCGCATCCTCGAGGTGTTCACGCAATGGAAGGCGCCCGACAATTTCAAGATCGAAATGTTCGTGATACGGGTCGGCGATTGGGGCGGGTATATGATGGTGGATTGCGACGATCCGCTGACCGTTCACAAATTCTGCTCGATGCTGCCGGCTTTCGTCTTTGAAGCGCGGCCGGTGGTCCCGGTCATGGATGCCGTCCGCGTCGAGCTCGAAGCAATCGCGTGGCGCGATCGGCTCCCACGCAAGTAGTGCTTGGGCCGGCACCGGACTGGCGTAGCGTCTGTGATCCCGGAATTTGCTGCGCGCACGATCCGGGCTACGCGCCGTATCGCCGGGGCCGTTTGGCTCTTTCGGCTCACCCGCCCCACGAGACCTACGCATTTCATCGATGTATCGTTACGATGCGGACCTGAAGACCGGGACGGTGTCGGCCATGATTGCAATACGTCGGGTGCTCGTTCTCTCCCTCACGCTCTGCTGCGCCATGTCGGCGTCGCCGCTGCAAGCGCAGGACGCCGAGAAGGCCTTCTACGCCGGCAAGACCGTGCGGATGATTGTCGGCACCGGTGTCGGCGGCGGCTATGACGTGTTCTCGCGGCTGATCGCGCCGTATCTCTCCAAGACGCTGGGCACCACGGTCGTGGTCGAGAACCAGCCCGGCGCCGGCGGCATCCTTTCGCTCAACAAGCTCTACGTCGCCCCGCCAGACGGGCTGCAGATTTCGCTCGTGCAAGGGACCATGGCCGCGGTCGCGCAGCTCACCGCGGATCAGGCAGTGCGCTTCGACATGACCAAGTTCAACTACCTCGCGACCGTCGGCGCCCCGCCCGGCCTGTGGCTGGTGGGGCCGGATTCGCCGATCCGCGAGGTGCAGCAAGCGATCGACGCCAAGATGAAATGGCGCTGGGCTTCGGCCGGCGGAACGTCGGGGCTCGGCATCGGCGCGGCCTTCACCTGTGAGGCGCTCAAGCTCGATTGCCACATCGTGCAGGGCTACAAGAGCAGCGCCGACGCCGGCCTTGCGGTCACGCGCGGCGAGATGGATGCGGTCTACGTGCCGGAGTCGTCCGCCAACCACTTCGTGAAGTCCAAGCAGAACTGGGCGCTGGCGACGATCTCGCGCAGCAAGTCGCAGTTCTTCCAGGACCGCCCAACTGTGTTCGAGGCGGCGAAGATCGATCCGGAGCGGATTTGGGCGATGGATTTCCTGGCCAATCTGGAAGGGACCGGCCGCCTGCTGATCGCGCCGCCCGGCATTCCGCCGGCGCGGCTCGCCTACCTGCAGGCGGTCGTGAAGGAGACGCTGCACATCCCGCAGCTCATCGCCGACGGCGAGAGGATGGAGCGGATCATCGAATATCTCGATCCGGACCGCACCCACAAGAATGTGGTCGCGGTCGTGAGCGGGTTCACGGTGGAGCAGAAGGCGCGCGTGCTGACAATTCTCGCCGCCAAATAGCGGGGGCGGATCGGAGCCGTCCGGACGCGAGCGATGAGCAAGAGGGCGGTGATCGTCGGCGGCTCCGTGGGCGGATTGTTCGCGGCGCACTGCCTCGCGGCGATCGGCTGGGACGTCGAGGTCTACGAGCGCGTCTCGGGCGATCTCGCCGCGCGCGGCGCGGGGCTCGGCACGCACCGCGACCTGTTTGACATCATGCGGCGCATCGGCGTTGCGGTCGACGAGCGGACCGGCATCGCGGTGAGCTCGCGGGTCTGCCTCGCCCGCTCCGGCGCGATCCTGAAGGAAATCCCGTTCGAGGAGCGCAAGAGCTCGTGGGCCACGATCTATCGCGCGCTGCGGCGGAGCTGGCCCGATCGCCAATATCATGCGGGAATTGCCTTCACCGATCTCGCGACAACGCCCGATGGCGTGGTCGCGACCTTCGCCGACGGCACCACCGTCGCGGCCGATCTGCTGGTCGGAGCCGACGGCAACCGCTCCACGGTGCGCGAGCGGCTGCTGCCGCACGTCCAGCCGTGCTATGCCGGCTACGTGGCGTGGCGGGCGCTGATCCAGGAGACCGGCGCACCGCTCTACGACCGCTACGCCTTCAGCATCCCCGAGGGCGGGTCAGCGGTGTCCTATCCGGTCCCCGGCCGCGACGGCGAGATCGCACCCGGCCGGCGCGCCATCAATTTTCTTTGGTACCACGCGGCCTCCGAGCCCGAGGTGCACGCGATGAGCACCGACGCAAGCGGGCATTGTCATGGCATGGCGATTCCGCCGCCGCTGATCCGCAAGGATGTCGTCGCGGCGCTGCGCGCCGAGGCACTGGACCGCCTGCCGCCGCAGCACGTCGATCTGCTGGCGGCCGAGCCGCAGCCGTTCTTCCAGGCGATCTACGATCTCGAATGCGAGACGTTGGTGTTCGGGCGGACTGTGTTGCTCGGCGACGCCGCGTTCGTGGCGCGTCCGCATGTCGGCGCCGGCGTCACCAAGGCGGCGCTCGACGCGCAAGGGCTTGCCGACGCGCTGCAATCGCACGGCGGCGACATCGCCTCGGCGCTCGCGTTGTACGAGCGCGACCGACTGGCGATCGGCAAGCGCATGGTGGCGCGCGCCCGCCGGCTCGGCGCGTTCATCGAGTTTCACAGGTCGCCGGGCTACCGCAGGCCAGGCCTGATGGAACAGGCGGATGAGCTGCTGCACGACCACGGCGCCGACATCCGCTCCGTGCCGGAGTTTTGGGCCTGACCGCGGCCACGCGCGGGCGCGCCGCGCTCCTCACCATGAGGCCGGGACAGAGCGTGGCCGGCACATCGCGTCGGCACTCCTGCCGTCACCCACGCAGCCCCGGGGCCTCGTGGCCGGTGCGCGCGACGTACTCCGTGTAGCCGCCGCCATACCGATGGACGCCTTCGGGCGTCAGCTCCAGCACCCGGTTGGACAGCGCGGCCAGGAAGCGCCGGTCGTGCGAAACGAACAGCATGGTGCCTTCGTACTGCGCGAGCGCCGTGATCAGCATCTCCTTGGTTGCGATGTCGAGGTGGTTCGTCGGCTCGTCCAGCACCAGGAGGTTGGGCGGTTCGTAGAGCATCTTGGCCATCACCAGCCGCGCCTTCTCGCCACCCGACAGCACCCGGCAGCGCTTCTCGGTATCGTCGCCGGAGAAGCCGAAGGCGCCCGCGAGCGCCCGGAGCGAGCCCTGGCCGGCCTGCGGGAATGTATCCGCCAGCGCTTCAAACACCGTCTGCTCGCCGTCCAGCAATTCCATGGCGTGCTGCGCGAAGTAGCCCATCTTCACACTGCCGCCGACGGCGACCGTCCCATCGTCGGGCTCGGTTGCGCCGGCTACAAGCTTCAGCAGCGTCGACTTGCCGGCGCCGTTGACGCCCATGACGCACCAGCGCTCCTTCCGGCGCACCATGAAATCGAGCCCGCTGTAAATGGTCCGGCTGCCGTAGCCCTTGTGCACGCGCTTGATGTTCACCACGTCGTCGCCGGAGCGCGGCGCCGGCGGAAAGTCGAAGACAATCGTCTGGCGGCGCTTCGGCGGTTCCACCCGCTCGATCTTCTCGAGCTTCTTCACCCGGCTCTGCACCTGCGCCGCGTGCGAGGCGCGCGCCTTGAAGCGCTCGATGAATTTGATCTCCTTCGCGAGCATCGCTTGCTGGCGCTCGAACTGGGCCTGCTGCTGGCGCTCGCTCAACGCGCGCTGCTGCTCGTAGAAATCGTAGTTGCCCGAGTAGGCGGTCAGAGCGCCGCCGTCGATCTCGATCACCTTGGTGACGATGCGGTTCATGAACTCGCGGTCGTGCGAGGTCATGAACAGCAGGCCCTCATAGCCCTTGAGGAAGGTTTCCAGCCAGATCAGGCTCTCCAGATCGAGGTGGTTGCTGGGTTCGTCAAGCAGCATGGCGTCGGGGCGCATCAGCAGAATGCGGGCGAGCGCCACGCGCATCTTCCAGCCGCCGGACAGCGCGCCGACGTCGCCGTCCATCATCTCCTGGCTGAACCCCAGCCCGGAGAGAACTTCGCGCGCCCGGCCGTCCAGCGCATAGCCGTCCAGCTCCTCGAAGCGCGCCTGTACCTCGCCGTAGCGCGCGACGATCGTCTCCATGTCCTCGGCCCGGGCCGGATCGGCCATGGCCGCTTCGAGCTCCTTCAATTCCGCCGCCACAGCGCTCACCGGTCCGGCGCCGTCCATCACCTCCGACACGGCGCTTCGGCCCGCCATCTCGCCCACGTCCTGGCTGAAGTAGCCGATGGTGACGCCGCGATCGACGGCCATCTGGCCCTCGTCGGGAGGCTCCTCGCCCGTGATCATCCGGAACAGCGTCGTCTTGCCGGCGCCGTTCGGACCGACGAGGCCGATCTTCTCGCCTCTGTGGAGCGCGGCCGACGCTTCGATGAACAGGATCTGGTGGCCGTTCTGCTTGCTGATGTTGTCGAGACGGATCATGGAGCCCTGGAATTCGCGAGCAACGGAGTACGGAGAATTGCGGCGCCCTTATGCCACGTCGCGCGCCCGGAGAAGAGGGCTCAGTATGGGTAACCCGGATAGAGCAGAGCGACATCCGGGTCGGTGATCCGGGATTTCGTTGCGCTCAATCCGAGCTGCGGGCTCTTCTAAAACAGGATGTCGCTTTTTGCTTCGAACGGTTTGAGGTCGGTCTCTTCGCCGAGCATGATCCGCATCTCGATCTCGATTCGCCGCGCAATCGATGAGATCGGGACATCGTTGGCGCCCCCTTCGAACGGGTTCGAGGAGTTCTCTCCGACCTTCTCCAGCGCAACGAAACTCCAGCCGACGATCGCGCTGAACGGGACGTTCAGCCAGGCCGTCCAATGCTCGATCCCGGCAGATTTTCCTAGTTCCTGGGCATAGGGAAAAAGACCGAACGGTAGGATCGCGACAAAAATCTTCACCAGAATGACGGCGATCGAATAGTAGTTGCGCGCATACGGATAGTTCTTGATTCGCTTCAAGGCACCTTGCAATCGAGCAAGCTCATCAAGCGCGCCCGTTAACACGACGAATATGAATTCGCTGATGAGCTTCTTGTAACACAGGTCGCTGACAGCTTCGTATTGCCGATGAAGAATGAGAGCCTCCTTGTCGCCTTGATGCGTCATGACGCTCTCTAGCTCGGCATCCGGCAAATATGCCTTCAGCTCGTCCTTGAGGGCGGATTGGCTTTCCGGCGTCGGAAGCCTGGCCAGAAATTTTACGTTCCCCGGCTCAAAGGTATTTTCCCAGGACTTTCTTTCGCGCAAGAAAAACCGCAGCGCCGTCAGCCAGGCGAAATGGCGGTAAAACATTTCCTTCAGCCGCGGGTCGGATCGCGCAGCATCCAGATTGCCAACCGTAGCGGCCAGCTTGTTGGCCAAGATCATGCTGTTCGTGTTGAGCTGGGCAGAAAGCGAAAGTGCTTCGTTGAAGCGCGCGTAACATTGCTGATTCTTGAATGCGAGAATGATCGCGAGCGCCGATCCGATGATTGTCAGTATCGGCGCCGGTATCGTCAGGAAATTCCAGTGCGAGACTTGCAGGAGCAAGGTGGCGAACAGCGACCAGGCTATCAGGCAGCCGGCCTCCCACCTCGTCCAACCGAGGAACTGGGTGAATTTGTACTGTCTACCGATGTGCATGACTTAAAGAGTGCTCAGGTTCGTCGCCCGCGTGAGGCATCGTAGGCATAAGTTGCATCGTTGATAGGGCTGGGGCGGGCGCCTGGCGCTCGTCAGATCGGCATGGCCGTCGTGGTTCGACACGAACCCGGGTCGCCGCAGCTCGCCTTCCATCATTTTGCGGCTCGGTCGTGCTATGGTTGAGGCCGCGTGGGACGGGAATATGCGATGAAACCGTTCACAACAGCCGCAGTCGTCATCCTTGCGATCATTGCCGTGGTTCACCTGCTTCGGCTGTTTGCTGGGTGGCAGGTCACGGTCAGCGGGTTTGCGATCCCGGTCTGGTGGAGTGCGCCCGCCGTTGTCGTGTTCGCCGGCTTGGCATGGATGGTCTGGCGTGAGGCGCGCCCGTGAGGGAGCGGTTGTCATGAGAGCGGTTGTGACCATTGCGGGCGTTGCAATCTTTTCCGTGGGTTTTGCCTGGCGGGTCGTCGGATGGATTCTGACATGGGTCGGGTGGGCGCTGGGAGTGCGGGGCATCGCTTCGAGTTACGAGGCCTTTGTCGAGGGCTACGTCGGCAAGCTTCTGGCTGACGGGAGTTCTCGTGAGGATTTTCGGCCCGTGGCTGCTCATGGCCGCCGGTTTGCTGCTGCTCGCCGCGGTTCATTGGGTGAGCCGCGAACCATCGCAAACGCGCTAGAGCACGGCAATGTCGCCGGCCTCGGAACCGAGTGTGGCATCGTCCGCCGGCCGAGATATCCTCGCGTCGGTCGGCGAGGTCGCGGACACACTGCTTCGGCTCGGCGCCGCCATGTTGCGCGCCGGGAATACCGCGTTCGGCACGCGCGAGACGATGCAGGCGCTGGCGCGCAAGATGAACCTCGATGCCATCTCGGTCGGCATCACGCTCGAAACCGTCACCGTCGGTGCCGGCCGCGACGGTGAGAGCGTCACGACGATGCGCGAGACCGGGCTGCCCGGCGTCAACGCCTGGCGCATCGCCGAATTGGAGCGCCTCGCGCGCGCCGCGGAGCCCGGCGTCGCGCCGGGCGCGATCGCGGCAAAGCTCGCCGCTATCGAAGCCGCGCCGCCGCTCTATTCCACGCTGCAGGTCGCCGCGGCCGTGGGCTTGGCGAGCGGCGCGTTCGCATTGCTGAACGGTTGCGGCGTGCCGGAGATGACCGCAGCCGGCATCGGCGGCGGCCTCGGCCATTGGTCGCGGTCGCTGTTCGCGCGCCGGCAGTACAATCAATATGGCGTCGCCGCGGCCTGCGCGGTCATCGCTTCGGGCGTCTATGTCCTGATCGCGATGCTCGCGGCCTTAACCGGCCTCGGCGATGCCAGTCATCCGGCGGGCTTCATGTCGTCGGTGCTGTTCCTGGTGCCCGGGTTTCCGCTGGTCGCGGCGTTGCTCGACCTGCTGCAGCACCAGACCGCCGCCGCGGTGACGCGGATGGCCTACGGCATCATGCTTTTTCTCGCCGCCACCTTTGGGCTCAGTATCGTGATCGGCATAGTCCGGGTCGACCTCTCGCCGCAGCCGATGCTGGAGCTGGCCTATCCGGTGAAGCTTGTACTGCGGGCGGCGGCGAGCTTCGTCGGCGGCTGCGGCTTTGCGATGCTGTTCAACACTTCGGCACGCACGGCCGTTGCCGTCGGCCTGCTCGCGACGGCGGGCAACGAACTCCGCCTGGGCCTGCACGACGCCGGCATGATGCTCGCGCCCGCGACGTTCTTCGGCGCGCTCACGGTCGGCCTCCTCGCGGCCTACGTCGACCGGCGCCTCGATGTTCCACGCATCGCGATTACGGTGCCGGCGATCATCATCATGGTGCCCGGCGTCTATGCGTTCGAGATGATCGTGTTTTTCAATCGCGGCCAGATGCTCGACGCGCTGCAGGCCGCAGCGCTGTGCGGCTTCGCAACCGGGGCGCTGGGCATCGGTCTCGCGGCCGCGCGCTTTTTCAGCCCACCCGAGCGGCATCCGTAGGGCACTCGGCGTACCGACGGCAAGTCCCGCGCTACGCCGTCGCCTTCTGCCGCGCCGCCCAGTCCTCGCGCAGCCGGTCGCGCACCACCTTGCCGCGGTCGCTCTTCGGCAGGTCGCTCACGAACAGCACCTGCTTCGGGGTCTTGGCCGGCGGCAGGAACTTGCCGGCGTGCTCCAGCATCATCGCCTCGGTCAGCGTGCTGTCCTTCCGCACGACGTAGCAGATCACCTCTTCGCCGTAGATCTTGTCCGGCACGCCGACGGCCGCAGCCTCAGCCACCTGCGGGTGCTTGATCAGCACCTCGTCGATCTCCAGCGGCGCAATGTTGACGCCGCCGCGGATGATCAGGTCCTTGCTGCGGCCGGTGACGCGCACGAAGCCGTCCTCGTCCTGCACGCCGAGGTCGCCGGTCTTCATGCGCTTGCCCAGGATCGGATCAACCGAGCCGTCGTCGAGCAGGTAGCCGATCGCCATCTGCGGCCCGCCGACGGTGATCTCGCCCTCGACGCCGGGCGGGCAGGGCTGGCCGTGGCCGTCGACGATCAGCAGCTCCTGGTGCGGCGCGGGCGGGCCGACCGTGCCCATTTTCTTCTTGTAGTGGCGGTTGCCGCAGATCCAGCCGGTCTCCGACATGCCGTACCAGGTGAGCAGCGTGAGCCCGTACATCTCCTCGAACTGCGTCCATTGCTGCGCGGTGAGCGGCGCCGACGAGCAGCTCATCAGCCGCAGCGTCGGTACGTCCTTCGCGGTAAAGCCGAGCGGCTTGTTGAGCAGCATATTGATCACGGTCGGCACGCCGGCCGAGAACGTGATGCCGTGCTGCTGCACCCACTCGAAGAACCGGCTGTGCGAGAAGTGCTTGGATATGTGCATCGTCATGCCCCTCTGCAGGAACGGCATGAGCGTGACGATCTGCGGCGAGTTCCAGCCGAACGAGCGGTACTCCAGAATGCGGTCGTCTTCATTGAGCCCGAGGTACTCCAGCGTGTTGAGGCCGTTCATCCAGAGGATCGCGTGGTGCAGGATGATGATCTTCGGCCGCGCCGTGGTGCCCGAGGTGCATACGATCGCGGCCATGTCCATGGCGTCGTTGCGTTCGGGCAGTTGCGCCGCGTCGCCGCGCGGCAGCGCTGCGAAAAATTCGTCCTGCGGATCCTTCGCGCCGTCCGGCGACCAGCTGCCGAAACGCACGCGCGGCGCGCCGTGGTCGCCGACCATTTTCTGAACGTCGATCTCCTTGTGATAGACGATCAGCACCGGGCCGAGCGTCGCGGTCAGCGGCACCATCTGCTTTTCGTTCATCTCGAGATTGAACGGGCAGACCACGGCGCCGAGCCGCCAGGCGCCGAGCCAGATCACCAGCATTTCAAGGTTGCCGTCGGAGAGCAGCAGGATGCGGTCGCCCTGCTTCACGCCGCGCGACTTGAAGAAGGCCGCGATGTCGGTTGCGGCCTGCTCCAGTTCGCCGAAGTCGATGACCGTGCCGGAATCGAGATCGACGATCGCGCGCTTTTGTGGATCGCGCACGCGATACTTCGCCAGCAGGTCGGCCATCGGCTCATAGCGGATGCTGAGCGTGTGGTCGCCGAACGGTGCCGACATGACGTACTCCCTGAAGTCTTTTCTTCTTTTGTTACCTTATCATTCAAACTCCGGCCGGACGCGTTCGCCGGCGGCGCTGATCCGCCGGTAGCGGACCCGCGTCTTGCTCTCGGTCATGCGCATGTGGCCGAGCACGACCAGATGATTGAGATGCGCGATCACCTCGCCCATGGCAAAGCCGATCTGATGGCCGTCGAGGCCCGGCGTAAACAGCGGATCGAGCAGGGCGCCGGCGCTGATCTCCTCGCCGGCGTGGTCGAGGATCAGGTTGCAGCGCGCGGCGTGGTGGCGCGCCAGCTCGCGCATGCGGTGCTGCACGTTGCGGAACGGCTTGCGGTGCGACGGCAGGATCAGCGTGTCGGGATGGAGCGTGTCGAGAAAGCTCTTGCAGGTCCGCAGGAACGCGCCCACCGCATCGAACTCCGGCTCGATCTGCCAGGTGCTGACGTTGGTGGTGATGATCGGCAGGATCTGGTCGCCCGCGATCAGGATGCGGCGGTCCGGGCAGTAGAGCGAGACGTGCTCCGGCGAGTGCCCCTCGCCGGTAATCACGGTCCAGCGGTCGCGGCCGATGGTGACGATGTCGCCGGCGTTGAGGCGCCGGTAGTCCGGCGGAAGCTGCACACCTTCGCGATAGAGCACCACCTGTTCGAGGAAGCGCTCGAGCCGCGCCTTGTCGAGCCCGTGCCGGCGGTAGAACTTGGCGCGCAGCGGAATGTGGTCGCTGTAGCGGTTCATCATCGCGAGGTTGGCCGCGAACCATTCGCGCTGGCTCATCTGCACGCGCAGCTTCCAGCGCTCGCAGAGCCAGCGCGAATTGCCGGCGTGGTCGGGGTGAAAGTGCGTCACGATCAGCCGCGTGATCGGGCGCCCGCCGAGCAGGTCGCGCCAGATCGCGGTGAGTTGCTCGCGTACGTCGGCTTCGCCGTAGCCGCAGTCGATCATGGTCCAGCCGTCGCCGTCGCGCACGAGCCAGACGTTGACCTGCTTCAGGCCTACGAACGGCACCTTGGTCGAGACCCAGAAAAGGCCGTCGGCCACTTCGGTCGCAGTCCCCGGCGCCGGATAATCCGGGAACGGGTACTGAAGCCCATCCGACGGGGGAGGCGACGGTCGTGCCGGTGCGGTGCGCGCATCCATGGTCAGGACACCGGCCATTTGAGCTGCACCATGCGGTCGAGCTTCAGGCTCTTGCCGAAGCGCGCCACGGCGACCGGGATTTCGTCGTAGAGCTTGGCTTCGTCGATCCGGGTCAGGCGGCCGCCGGCCACCACCTGCTCGCCCGCGACGAAAACGTCGCGCACCGAGTTGCCGGTGGCGCTGTAGACGAGGTTGGCGACCGGGTTGATAAGCGGCTGCCACTCCGGCCGCCGCGTGTCGAACAGCACCACATCGGCCTCCTTGCCGACCTCGATCGAGCCGATGCGGTCGGCCATCAGCGCGGCCTTGGCGCCGTTCACGGTCGCCATTTCGATCCCGGTTTCCGGCGGCATGACGCGCGGGTTGAGTCGCATCTCCTTATAGCAGCAGCAGGCGAGCCGCATCTCCTGCGGCATGTCGACGATGCCGGAGGAGGCGTGGTCGGAGCCGACCGCGACGTTGACCCCGAGCGCGATCAGTTCCGGCAGCTTGCCGACGACGAAGTTGCCGTAGCCGTTGTGCAGGCTCGAACTCGGCGCGCAGACGAGCGACGGCTTGCGCTTGACGAGCAGCGCCACCTCCTGCGGTTCGAGCCAGCCCGAGTGCACGATCAGCATGCGCTCGCCAAGGACGCCGAGCGCCTCCAGGCGCTCGATCTCGGCGAGCCCGCCGCGCGCCACGCTCGAATCGTGGGTCGAGTAGGAGAAGCAGGCGTGGGTCTGCAAGAGCGTGCCGTACCGCTTCGCAAGCGTGTCGAGGCCTGTGATCAATTCGTCGGAGGCGTTGTTCAGGCCGCGGAACGAGGCGCTGGCTGAGAGCCGCGGGTTGCCGCTTTTGCCGTACTGCGCTAGCACCGCCTCGGCGCGCTCCAGGCAGTTGGCGGTCGACTCGATCATGCGCTCGGGCAGGATGCCGAGCACCGACTTGGTGAGGTCGAACGAGGAGCGCGACACCACCATGCGGATGCCGGTCGACATCACGCCTTCGACCGAGGCTTCCGGGTGGTAGTTGCCGGGATCGATGAAGCAGGTGACGCCGTGCTTCAAGAGTTCGGTCGCGGCGAGCGTGGCGGAGACCCGCACGTCCTCGCTTTCGAGCGCGGCCTCGTAGGGGTACATGCGGTCGAACAGGAACGACTGCGCGTTGGCCTCGTCGGCGAGCCCGCGCGAAAGCTGGAACGACGAATGCAGGTGGCAGTCGATCAGGCCCGGCGTCGCCACCGTGTTGCGGGCGTCGACCGTCCGCGTGCCGATGTAACTCTTGGCGATCTCCGCCGACTTGCCGACCGCTGCGATTTTGCCGCCGTTCACGGCGATCGCCGCGTCGCGGACGATGCGCCGCTCGCGATCGACCGTGATCAGCCAGTCGATGCCCTTGATGATGAGGTCGGCGGTTTGCACTTGGACTCCATCATGCGTGGTGAGGGTGCGGCGTGCACGGCCTGCTCCCTCCCCCCTTGTGGGGGAGGGGTGGGGAGGGGGGTGGCGGCAGTTCGAAGCGTTTGCCTCTACCCCCCTCCCTGTCCCTCCCCCTCAAGGGGGGAGGGAACGCTGTGGCAGCGCCCGTCGAACTCATTTCAGGCGTTGCATTTATGCGATGGGAGAATCACAAGACACCGCGCTACTTCTTCTGATCGCCCACGTACGTCAGGTCGTCGGCGATCTTCAGCTCGATCAGCACGTTGTCGTCGGTCGAATCCTCGCACAGCATGGAGCGGTGGCCGATACCCTTCGGGATGAACAGCATGTCGCCCGGATGCATGATCTTCACCCCCATCTCGGTCTCCCACTTCAGCGCGCCCTTGACGCAGAAGATGATCTCGTGGGCGTCGATGTTGCGGTGCCAGAAGCCCATGTCGTGCTTGCGGCGCTTGCTGACGTCGACCTTGACGCGGTCTGAGGTGTAGAGCCGCAGCGGCGTGCCGTCGGCCTTGTCGATGTTGGTCGGCGAGAATTTCTCGTCGAAAATGTTGAACATCCGGAAGATCTCGGCCATCTCCAGCACGCCGGCGTTGACCACCGGCGGCTCGTGATGGGCGAGCACGACGTTCTTGCCGCCGATGGTGACAAGCTCGCGATAGACCGGCTTGGCCTGCTGCTTGGTGTCCGTCTTGGTCTGCTTGTTCATTTCAATCTCCTGTACTGTTCGTTGTCCTAGCTCAGGCCGGCCGCGTCCTTCAGCGCCGCCATGATGCCGGCATAGCCGGTACAGCGGCAGATATGTCCGCTCAACACTTCGCGCAGCTCGTTCTCGGTCGGCGTCGGATTGCGCGCCAGATAGTCGGTGAACGACATCAGGATGCCGGGCGTACAGAAGCCGCATTGCAGCGCGTGGTGGTTCTGAAACGCCTGCTGCAATTTGTTGAGCTTGCCGTCGGCGCCGGCAAGTGACTCCACGGTGCGCACGTCCTTGCCTTCGGCCTGTACCGCGAGCGTGAGGCAGGAGCGCACCGCGGCACCGTCGATCATCACCGTGCAGCAGCCGCAGATGCCGTGCTCGCAGCCGACGTGGGTGCCGGTCGCGGCAAGCGAATGGCGCAGGAAATCGCTCAGCAGCGTGCGCGACTCGGTCTCGGCCGCGACCCGGCGGCCGTTCAGCGTGAGCGCGACGCGCACGCGCTGGTCGCGGTTCACGCGGCGCATCGGCGGGCCTCCGCGATCACGACCGGGGCGAGGTTGCGCAGGATGTCGCGGCGCAATTCCGCCGACGCGTGCAGGTCCTCGTAGCCTTCGAGGCTCCCGACCAGCGCCTCGACTGCGGCGCGCACCGAATCTGCGCCGTCGAGCGCCATGCGCCGCACCACCGGCCGGCTGGCAATGCCGCCGACGCCCAGGCGCGCGGTCGCACCCTCGATTGCCACGCCGATCGCGATGATGGCGAAATCGCCGTGCCGGCGCGCGACCTCGCGGAACGCGGCACTTGGTCCGGCTGCGACCGGAAACCGCACCGCCGTGATCAGTTCGTCGGGCTCGCGTGCGGTGGTCAGCATGTCGATCTGGAAATCGGCGGCTGCGACCGTGCGCGTGCCGCGCCCACTTTGCAGCACCACCTCGCCTTCGAGCACGGCAAGCGACAGCGGCAATTCCGAGCTCGGATCGGCGTGCGCGATCGAGCCGCAGACCGTGCCCTTGTTGCGGGTCTGGAAATGCCCGACGTAGGGCAGCGCCGCCGCAAGGAGAGGCAGCTTCTTTGAAAGCGCGGGCCAAGCGAGCAGCTTGTTCTGCGTCACCGCGGCGCCGACCTCGATCCGGCCGCCGAGATCGCGGATCGCGTCAAGCTCGGCGATGCGCGCGATGTCGATCAGCACCGAAGGTTCGGCGAGCCGCAGGTTCAGCATCGCCATCAACGACTGCCCGCCGGCGAGCACGCGAGCGTCGTCGCCGTATTCGGCGAGCAGCGCCACCGCCTCCGCGACCGTGTCCGGCCGCGCGTAGTCGAACGGCCGCGGCTTCATCGCGCATTCTCCGCACGCGGCACGTAATCGAATGCTTGGCGGTGCCGCGAGCTCCGTCCACCCTCCCCTGGAGGGGGAGGGTCGCACGCCGAAGCGAAGCGAAGGCGGGCGGGGTGGGGTGAAGTCTGTGTGACTCTCACCCCACCCCGGCTCGCGACTGTGTCGCTCGCCGACCCTCCCCCTCCAGGGGAGGGTGAAGCGCGCAAGTGGCTACCCAGTGGGATTCGTCGCAGTGCATTCGTTGCGATCATCACGCGCTCGCCACTCACCGCACGCCTCCGTTGGCGCGCATCAGCGCATGGATGCGCCGCGGCGTCGCCGGCAGCTCGATGTCGCGCACGCCGAGCGCGTCCGCGATGGCGTTGGCGATGCAGGCCGGCACGCTCATGCAATTGCCCTCGGCGAGGCCCTTGGCGCCGAGCGGCGTGAGCGGCGAGGGTGTCTCGATGTGCAGCAGTTCCACCGGCGGGATTTCGCTCACGGTCGGCACGAGATAGTCGGCGAACGTGCCGGTGAGGAAGGCGCCGTCCTCGTCGGTGACGAACTCCTCGTAAAGCGCAGCTGCAATCCCCTGCGCGAACGCGCCGCGCATCTGGCCGTCGGCGATCAGCGGGTTGAGGATGGTGCCGGCGTCGTGCATCGAGACGTAGCGGTCGACCCGCACCTGGTAGCTGATCGGGTCGATCTCGATGCCGCACATGTCGAACACGAAGCCATACGTGAGCGATGAGTTGATGCGGTCGTC
This sequence comes from uncultured Alphaproteobacteria bacterium, assembly GCA_963821555.1. Classification (GTDB taxonomy): domain Bacteria; phylum Pseudomonadota; class Alphaproteobacteria; order Rhizobiales; family Xanthobacteraceae; genus Z2-YC6860. The sequence continues at coordinate 320,040 of CAWGEM010000004.1, forward strand.
GCTCGACGGCGGCTCAAGCTCGGGCGGGTTCCAGATCGCGGTCTCCGACAGCGCCGGCGTCATGCCCTCCGGCAGCAGCACCGGCGACCAGTGCGAGGTGCCGGCGACCCGGCCGAACGGCAGCGCGTTGTCGGGATTGCTGCGGCTCCTGATCTTGCCGGCGGCCAGCTCCACATCCTCGCTCATCACGTTGAGCTGCTTGGCGCCGATGTCCTTCAGCTTGTCGCGCATGCGGCCGGCGGCGATGTGGGCCGCGACCGCGGTGCCGGGCGTGAACCGGCACGAGTAGGTGCCGGCCGCGATCGACCACTGGTCCTTTGCGGTGTCCATCTCGAGCACCACGTCGACATCGTCAGGCCTGAGCCCGAGCTGGTCGGCGACGATCTGCGACAGCACGGTCTCGTGGCCCTGGCCCTGCACCGTAACGTCGGCGGTCACCGAGACCGCGCCGAGCGGGTCGATGTTGACCGTGACCATCGAGGACGCGCCGTTCTTCGGCCCGGCCTTGTCGCGGGCCTCCGGCGTGAGCAGCGTCGAGAGGTAGCCCATGTTGGACATGGCGGGCTCGACCACCACGGCAAAGCCGATGCCGTATTTCCGGCCGGCCTTGCGCGCGGCGTCGCGGCGCCGCTTGAGTTCATCGAGTCGGCCGTCGCCGACCGCGATCTCGACCGCGCGAGGATAATCCCCCAAATCGTAGAGGGCGCCTGCGGCCGCGCGATACGGGAATTTCTCCGCCGGCACGAGGTTCCTGCGGATGACATCGAGATGGTCGAGGCCGAGCTCCACCGCGATGCGCTGCACCAGACGCTCCAGCGCGAGGTAGAGCTGCGGTCCGCCGAAGCCGCGAATGAGACTCGCCGGCATCTTGTTGGTGAGCACGACGCGGTTGTTCACGTCGACGTTGGCGATGTCGTAGCCGCCGGTGATCGCGCCGTGCATGCGGTAGAGCGGGCCGGGCATCGGCGCGCGCAGGAACGCGCCGTAGTCCTCGAGCTGGTCGAGCCGCAGCGCAAGGATGCGGCCGTCGCTCGTCACCGCCGCCTCGATCTCGGTGACGCGGTTCGGTCCGGAGCTTGCGGCGACGAGATGCTCGGCGCGGTCCTCGACCCACTTCACGGCGCGGCCGGTGACTTTCGCAGCGAGCGCAGTCAGCACCACGTAGGGGAATACGGAAAGCTTGATGCCGAAGCTGCCGCCGGAATCGGGCGGGATGCGCAGCCGCAGCCGCGGACCCGCGACCCGCAGTGCGCGCGCCATCACCGGGTGCGTCGAGAACGGGCCCTGGAAGTTGGCGAGCACGTTGTAGCTGCCGTCGGCCGGATTGTGCTCGGCCACCACCACGTAGCATTCCATCGGCGTGAACGAGAGCCGCGGAAACGTCACCGTCATCTTCACGGTGCGGTCGGCTTGCGCGAACGCGGCCTTGGTGTCGCCGTAGCTGAACCGGCGGACCGAGATTTCGTTGGTCTTGGCTTCGGGATGCAGGAGCGGCGCTGTGGCACCACAAGCTGCGATCGGGTCGATCACCGCTTCGACCGGCGCATACTCGACCTGCACGCGCTCGGCCGCGTCCTCGGCGAGGTAGCGGCTCTCCGCCACCACCAGCGCGACCGGCTCGCCGACATAGCGCACCCGTCCGACCGCGAGCGACCATTGATGCACCGGCGCCTTCAGCGCGACCAGGAACGGATCGCTGAGTTTTTTCACGTCCTCGCCGGTCATCACCGCCCAGACGCCGTCCATCGCCAGCGCCTCGGCCGCATCGATGCGTACGATGTCGGCGTGCGGATGCGGCGAACGCACGACATGGGCGTGAAGTGTGCCGGGCGGCACCGGCAGATCGTCGGCATAGCGCCCGCGGCCCGACAGCAGCGCCGGGTCTTCCTTGCGTACGATGGGCGTGCCGAGACGCTTGGACAAAGGGCTCACCGCTGGCGGCAGTTATAGGCAGTGCATTGCGGTGACACAAAGCCCTGATTTCCGTCGCGAATCAAGCGTTGACCGCGGCGGCTTGCGTCCGCATAACGCGAGCCCGAATACTTTGATTGCTAACTATTGCCGGCCGGCAAGAAGCCACCGGCAGGAGCGCCCGATGCAGATCGAAATTCCCCCGCCCAGCATGACCTTCGATGTGCCGCTCGACGACGGCGCCAATATCCGCGTGCGCCGGCACGGCAATCCGGAGGGCGTGCGGCTCCTCCTCACGCATGGCAACGGCTTTGCCGCCGACGCCTACTATCCGTACTGGCGGCATCTGCTCGGCGATTTTGACGTGCTGGTATTCGATTTTCGCAACCACGGGCAGAACGTCCCGGCCGATCCGCCGAACCACACCTATGCCCAGCTGAGCCGCGACCTCGAGCGCGTCATCGCGGCGGTCCGCGCGCAGCTGCCACAGCGGCCGATGGCAGGCATTTTCCATTCGATGTCCGGCCGCACCGCCATGAAGCATGCGATCGAGATCGGCTGGCGCTGGGACGCCCTCGTGCTGTTCGATCCGCCGAACGTGCCGCCGCGCAGCCATCCGGCCTACGCGGCGATGGAGGTGTTCGAGAACAAGCTGACCGAATGGGCGAAGAATCGTCGCCGGCGTTTTGCGTCGGTCGAAGAGCTGGCCGAGGAGTATCGGCAGTCGCGCGCCACCCGCAACTGGGTTCCTGGCGCGCACGAGCTGATGGCACGCGCGGTGCTGCGGCCTTCGCCGGACGGCAACGGCTACGAGCTTGTGTGCGCGCCGGAGAACGAGGCTGCGATCTACACCGCGGCGCTGACGCTCGACCTCTGGCCGAAGGCGAGCGAGTTCGGCGGTCCGGTGAAGCTCATCGGCTGCGATCCGGACTTCAAGGGCGCGCCTGCAACCGGCCCGGCCAACCAGGTGCTCGGCATCGAGGGCGGCTACGATTACAGCTTCGTTCCCGGCACCGGGCATCTGCTGCAGATCGAGAAGCCCGAGGAGTGCGTGCGGCTCACCCGCGAGTTTCTCCGCAAGCACGGGCTTGCGTGAGGCGCGCGGCGTTGCGACGGCCGTCATCCCAGGTCGTCATCGCGAAGTTGTTGCGCCGCTTGATGTGCCCTCTCCCCTTGCGGGAGAAGGCCACGCAGGCGAATGCCAAGGCACGAATTGGGTGAGGGGTGCGAACTCGTCGAAGTTCGTGACCCCTCACCCAGCATGATCGTGCTTCTGACTCACGTTGGTCCTCTCCCGCAAGGGGAGAGGGCCCATCAAGCAGCGCCGCAGCCTCACGACCCACCCTCTTACGAAGAATGATGGGCCCGCGGGTCGAGCCCGCGGGCGACGATCTTGCTGCAGCAATCGCAGTGCTCTGGCCCGGCGAATCCCGCGTTGGTGCGGGCATCCACGTCGCAAGCCGTCGCGCCACAGTTGTGGCAGCACCGGGCTGTGACTTTTCGCACTTCTTTATTGCCAAGAACGGATCAATATGCACACACGGGATCCAGGGGAGATTTCGATGCGCGACACCGACCAGAGCGATTATTTCACGGTTTTCGAGGGGACCTTCAGCAGGCAGGTGCCGCTCAAGCGCACGCCTCGCGTTGCCCCGCAGCAGAAGACCTCCAAGGGCAAGGTTGCCGCGTTCCTCGTCGTCATGCTGCTCGGCGTCAGCACGGCGGCGGTGGCGCTCACCGTCAACCAGCGCGCCCACAGCGCCAAGTCCACCTGGGAGCCCTCGGCCACCTTCGTCACGCTGCCCGGCATCGCCGGCTTCCAGGACGCGCTTTATTGATCCGCGGTTCCCCACCCAATCGTCAGCATTGAGGGGCGTCGCAGCAGCGGCGCCCTTTCGTTTTGGGTGCGTCTGCGGAGCGCTCGAGAGGACCACAGGCTTTCGCTCCAACTTGATGTCGGCCCCCTTCCAGCCTCTTGTCGTAAGCCGCTACGATGCAGCGTCCGAGCCGGGAATGGGCATGAGACGGCGCGATTTCAATAGTTTTTTGCTTGGCGGCATGGCGGTTTGGCCGGCGTTTGCTTTGGCGCAATCGCCAGGCACCACTCGACGAATTGGTGTTGTGTCGCCGTTCACCGCGGCAGATTCGGCCGCTTGGCACAAAGCCTTCCTGCGCGGCCTTCGCGACCTCGGATGGCTCGATGGGACGAGCATCGCCATCGACTATCGCTATGCCGATGGACGCAACGATCGTCTGCCGGAGCTCGTCGCCGAACTCGTCAGGCTGAAGGATGAAATCATCGTCACGGCTGTTACGAACGACAGTCTGGCTGCGAAAAACGCCACCAGGGACATTCCCATCGTGATGGTTGCTCCCGGGGATCCCGTCGGGACCGGGATTGTCGAAAGCCTGGCGCGGCCGGGCGGCAACGTGACCGGGTTGTCTCAGATGAACCCGGAGCTCAATGGCAAGCGTCTGGCTCTCATCAAGGAACTCGCACCCAACGTGACCTCGTTGGCGGTCATTTCGAATCCGGACGACCCGATCTCGCGCCTCGGGCTGAATGAAGTCCGAAACGCAGCGTCGAAATTGGGCATTGATGTTTATGCGTTTGAAGCCCGCAACACGGAGGAATTGCGTCGCGCCCTTGATCTTGCGATCGGTAAGCACCCGCAAGCGTTGGCAGTCATGCCCAATGCGGTATTCGTCACGAATTTGCGGCAGATCGCCGACTTTGCCCTGCAAAACAAACTGCCCGCGATTTTTCATCTGCGGGAGTTCGCCCTGGCTGGCGGGCTCGTATCGTATGGCGTCGATCGCCTCGACCTGTACCGGCGGGCGGCGAGCTATGTCGATCGAATCTTGAAGGGCGCCAACCCCGCCGATCTCCCGATCGAGCAGCCCACCAAGTTCGACCTCGTGATCAACAACAAGACCGCCACGGCGCTTGGCCTGACCGTTCCCCCCAAGCTGCTGTTCACCGCCGACGAGATCATCGAATAGGCTCGAATACGTTTCGGCGGATCGCATCGAGTGTCGCCACGGCTCATCCCCGCGAAAGCGACGCTTGCGCGGGGACGACAGTGCGTGTGGCGCCCGCGCGGATGCCACCATTGCCGCGAGCACGCTTATCCCTCCCCACAAAGGGGGAGGGATGAGCGCGCGTGTGGGCCCGCCGCCGTTTGATCGCTGGCTCATTTGAGCTTCGAAGAGGGCGCCCCGGTCTGGGGCGCCCGCTCGAACAGGCTTCTACTTTCCGGCGCGCGACTGGATGGCTTTCTCGATCTGCTCCTTGACGGCCTCGAGGTTGAAGCTCGCGCCCTTTTGCATCGGCGGAAACTCGATCGCGGTCTGGGCGAGCTTGCCGACCTCCTGTTGCGCGAACTGGAAACGCCAGAACTGGTAGACAAAGTAGTTGTAGAAGGCCAACGACCCCTTATCGCCGTTGGGCAGGCCCGTGCGCTCGAACGGATCGAGGCGGAGGTTGGTGATGATCGGCCAATCGAGCTTGACCGTGCCGCCCAGCCAGCCGCCCGGCTGATCGGTGAAACGATACTTGTAGTCGTCGATGCGCACGGCGCTCAGCGTGCCCTCGGTGAAGTAGAAAATCTCGTGGCGGTTCGACGGACCTTTTCCGGTGATCAGGTCCATCTGGTTGTAGCCGTCGAGGTGGACCTTGTAGGTGCGGTCGCCGAGCTGCTTGCCCTTCTTCAGCTCCTCGGCGATGTTCGGGTTGCCGGCGGCGGCCACGAAGGTCGGGAACCAGTCGAGCCCGGAGATAATCCCGTTCTCGACCTTGCCGGCGGGCACGCGGCCCGGCCAGCGGATCATGCAGGGCACGCGAAAGCCGCCTTCCATGGCGGTTCCCTTGCCGCCGGCGAACGGCGTCTGGCCGCCATCCGGCCAGGTGAAGTTCTCCGCGCCGTTGTCGGTCGTGAACACGACGATGGTGTTGTTGTCGAAGCCCTCGTCGCTGAGCTTCTTCATCACGGAACCGACGATGTCGTCGAGCTGCGCGAACCCGGCTTCGGAGATCGACCAGCCGTTCTCCGCGTTGCGCATGTTCTCGTATTTTTCCGAGAGGTGCGTGACGACGTGCATGCGCGTGGGGTTGAGCCAGACGAAGAACGGCTTGTTGTCTCGCTTCGCCTTGTCGATGAAGGCGAATGTGTTTTGCGAGAATTTCGTCGTCCACCGTCTCCATCCGCTTCGGATAGAGCGTGCCGGCGTCCTCGATCCGCTGCTTGCCGATCTTGCCCCAGCGCGGTTGCACCGTCGGGTCGTCGCGGTCCGTGGCCCAGGAGTGGACCATGTTGCGGGGACCGACCGTGTCCTGAGCGCCTGCGGGTAGTTGCGGTGGGCCGGATCCTCCATCGCGTCGAGGTGATAGAGGTAGCCGTAGAACTCATCGAAGCCGTGCACGGTCGGCAGGAACTCGTTGAGGTCGCCCAGGTGGTTCTTGCCGAACTGGCCGGTGGCGTAGCCCATGGATTTGAGCGCCGTCGCGATGGTCGGCGCTTGTGCCGGCATGCCGATGGGGGAGCCGGCCTGGCCGACGGTGGTCAGCCCGGTGCGGATCGGCAACTCGCCGGTGATGAAGTTGGCGCGTCCTGCCGTGCAGCTCGCCTCGGCGTAGTAGTCGGTGAAGCGCATGCCCTCGGCCGCAAGCCGGTCGAGGTTCGGCGTCCGGCTCGCCATGATGCCCTGGTGATAGGCGCCGATGTTGAACCAGCCGATGTCGTCGCCCATGATGACGACGATGTTCGGCCGCTGGCCGGCCGGCGCAGGCGCCGGCTGCTGCTGCGCCTGCGCGGTTGTCGTAGCGGCGCGGTCAAGGCTGACGCTGCCAGCAGCGAACTGCCGCTCAGCAGCAGATCGCGGCGTTTCAATCCGTCGCCCGGTTGTGGCCTGTCGTCGTTGGAACCGTCAGGGCGATGCGTGCGAACTCATAAATGCGCTCCTTCGTTGCGATGTGTCTGGCTCGGTGGGGGATGGAAATCCGACGTGACGTGATGGACGTCGGCAAGCTTCGCATCGCGCGCGGCAGCGCGCGTTCGCCGAAGCATTCCTTTCATTGGCATCATTCGATATCGGGGCCTGGAAATCGAGTTGGCCCAAGGTCCAATGCACCGGAGCTGACTACGACGGTGGCCGGCCGTCCGGAACGCCCCGGGAGCCGACATGCGATAGGGACTTTGCGCTGCGGAACTCGACCGCCTCGCTGTGCAAGCCTTCAAACCGGAGCTTCGTGCGGGGTCGCGCTCGCATCGCCGGGGGTGCAATTTCAGTTCCTGCGCTGCGCCAGCCAGATGGTGTGATGGCCGCAGTCGGGGTCTTCGGCCGCGTATGACACGACCGCAAAGCCGTGCCGGTCGAGCAGCGCGCGATACTCGGCAGGCTCGAGGCTCGCGTGAAACAGCGGCTCGCCGCAATAGCTGCCGATCGCGACGCCACTGCGCGGTCCGCTGGTGAACATCAGCGCAGCCCCCGGTGCTGCGTGGTCGCGGAAGATCGCAAACATTCGCCGCTGATCGTCCTCGCAAAGGTGAAAGAAGCTGTCCCACGCCAGCACGCCGGCAAAGCGCCGGCCGAGCGCCAGCGTGCGCATGTCGGCCACGGCCCAGGTCGCGCCGGGAAAGCGGCTCCGGCCCATCGCGATCATCGCGGCCGACGAGTCGACCCCGGTCAGCGGGTGGCCGGCCTCAATCAGGTAGCGCCCGATCGGCTCGCCCGTGCCGCAGCCGATGTCGAGGATCGCGCCGCGGCGCGGCACGAGCGCCAGGAACCGGTCGAGCCAGCCGCGCTCGAACAGGGTGCGCGAGCGGTCGCGGTCGAAGCTTGCGGCGTGGCGCTCGTAGAGGCCTGCGATCCGAGCAGCGTCGTCTGTCATGGCGTGAGCATCTTGCTCGGCTTCAAGTTCGGGCGAGTGGGAGGCTTGTTCGCGGCCGAGCATCGACATTCACGCGCATTCTTCCCGTGCTCGGAGCGCGCCTGCCGTCCGGATCGTGGTCGGCGCGGGCTCACTAGCGCTCCAGGCGCGCGGCGATTTCGGGCACGACGGAGGCGACTAGATCGCGCCAGCTTTGGCCCGGGGCCTGGCGATGCACCCGCACCCGCGGATACCAGGGACTGTCGGTTAAGTCCTTGAACCAATACCAGATGCGGGCGTGACCGTGCGGCACCAGCGTCCAGGTCGGAACGCCGACCGCGCCCGAAAGATGCGCGGTGGTGTTGCTCACCGACAGGACGCCGTCGCAGGCCGCGATCAACGCGGCGAGGCCGTCGATATCGTGGGTGTTGTCGATTTCCCCGATATGTTCGATCGAAATACCAAGGGTTTGCTCGATTTCTTCCCGCTCCGCACGGGTGTCGCCGTATTGCAGGTCGACGAAGCGGCGGCCGGGCGCTCGCAGCAGCGCTTCGAAATCCACAAGCCGCGCGCTCTTGGAGCGGCCGGAGCGCGGGTTGTGGCTCCGCCACGACAGCCCCACGACCGGCCGAGCATCCTCGTGCAGGCGTTGGCGCAGCACATCGGCGCGGCCGGCGTCCGGGACCAGATAGCCGTGTTCGCGCCGCGGGAAGGCTGCTGCGTCCGGCCGCAGCAGCCGGCCTAGGCTTGTGAGCGCGATCTGCGCATCGATCGGGCCGTCGTGCAATTCGTCGCGCAGCGCGAGCACTTGCACGGGCGCGAACGAGCGCGCGAACAGCGGTACAAGGCGCGCCTCGGCTTCGAGCACGACATGTTCGGCGCGTCCGGCGAGTTCGGGGATCATGCCGGCGTGCAGGATCTGGTCGCCGAGGCCCTGCTCGCCCCAGACCAGCAGCGTCCGCACCGGCCCGCCGTCCCAGCGCGGCTGCCGGTAGAGCCGAGGCCTGTTGGCCGGGGCCGCGGCGAAGCGCTGCTCGTAAAGCTCCCAGCCCTCCGCGAACTGCCGCAGCGACAGGCAGAACATGGCCTTGTTGAACTTCGCGAGCGCCCAGTCCGGCCGCGCAGCGATCGCGCGGTTGAAGTGCGCCGCCGCTTCGGCGTTGCGGCCGAGCGCCTGCAGGCTGCGGGCCATGTTCATGTGCGCCTCGGCGTAGGCCGGCCGCAGCGCAAGTGCCCGCTGATAGTATGGCAGCGCGTCGGCGTCGCGGTCGAGCTCGTTGAAGGCGTTACCGAGGTTCATCGCGGCGTTGGCAAGCTCGGGCATCAGCGCGAGCGCGCGCCGATAGTGCGGGATCGCGTCGGCGCTGCGGCCCTGCGCCTGCAGGGCGACGCCGAGATTGTGCAGCGTTTCGACGTTGTTCGGCTCGCGAGCGAGGGCGAGTTCGAACTGCTCAACCGCAAGCGCTGGCTGCTCAAGCGCGTTCAGCTCGATTCCGAGACTGATACGCGCGCGCACGTCGTCCGGCTTCGCCGCGACCGCCTGCCGGAATGCCGCGGCCGCCTGCTCGTGCTGGCCGAGCGTGCGCAGCATCAAGCCGAGATTGAAATGCCCGTCGGCCAGCGCGGGCTCGAGCGTCAGCGCCTGCTGCATGGCCGCAACCGCCGGCGCCGCCTCGCGGTTGGCGAACAGCGCAAGCCCCAGCAGGTTGAAGGCCGCGGCGTGCCGGGGATTGCGCTTGGTCGCCCGCCGGTAGGCCGGGATCGCTTCGGCGAGCCGGCCCGCCCGGTGCAGCGCCACCGCCCGCTGGAAGTCGTCCTCCGTCGCCGCCACGGCGCGTTAGCTTGTCACGGTCACAGCGGCGCCCGCAGCCCCGGCCCGTTGCAGCGCATCCCGCTCCGCGCGCGGGGTGCCGTGCGCGGGCTTTTCGTTCCAGCCCTCGAGCCAGTTCCATTCGACCGGCAGCGCGCCGATCGCGTCGTCGGGCGCCCATTGCATGCGGTGCAGATAGGCACCGGTCTGCGTGTTCACGACCTCGGGCGTCAAGCTTTGCACCGCCGGGTGATCGCAGTTGAACAGCATGAACGACGACCAGTTCTTGCGCGGATAGGTCGTCTGCACCGCCCCGTCCATCTTGGTGGTCTCCTTCGGGCGATAGTCGTGCTGCACGCAATAGACCGCCTTCGGCGTGCGCATGTACGGGGCGAGCCCCGCGATGTCGCCGAGCCACAGGAAATCGCAGTCGATGAACAGCGCCCAGCCGCGGAAGCCTGCGAGCGCCGGCGTCAGGAACCGCGAATAGGTGAACTCGGTCGAGGCCAGCGGGTCGACCGTACGCCAGTAGAGTTTGCGGGCGCGCAGCTCGTCGAGCTTGATCGGCACGATCGATACCGGGATCGAGGCGCGGCGCTCGAGCGAGAACTTCGCGACGTCGTAGGCGATCGGCTCGCGCTGATCCCAGCCGATGAAAATGCGGAGCGGATTGACCATTGTTGAGACCACGCCTCTGCCCGAACTCTGAACGCCCCCGGCATTCGATGCAAGCGCGGGTCTGCCCGCGGCCGGCAGGCCTGGAACCGGGCCGACTGCGGCGAGAGCCAATTCAAGAAGCCAGGTGGATAACGCAGCCAACGCTGAAGGTCGATACGTGGCCGCAATTGGTGCGCACGACCGAGCGGCAATACGTGGGCGCGACCCCCTCACCAAATATGGAGCGGTCAGTCGAGCGCCCGCCCAAGCCCCACACCCGTGCGAGCACGCCTCTTTATGTGAGGGGCATCTTATCTGAGGAGCATCGTCGCACTCGGCGGCTCGCTACGGTCAGCGTCGCCAGACGACCTCAGTTACACTCATCGACATCTTCTTCGCAGACCGGGGTGTTCGGATCGTCGGCAAGCGCAAACGCCGGATCGTTGGGCTCGACTTCCGCTTCATAGAAGTACCAGACACCGGACACGACATAGTAGTGCCGGTAGAAGACATAGCCGGCGCGTCTGAAAACGAAAGGCCGGTGGCTATGCGCAAATCCGGCCGTTCCGGCCTTGCGCGTTGCGTTATGAGAGATGTGGGCCGGCTTTGAAAACGCGGCGGCCCTCGGGACGTTCGCTCCGGTTGGGCCGGCGCGTGTCACGCTTCCCGATATGGGCGCCGATCCTGACACGGGTGCCGATCGTCCCACACTCGTCGGCACCGGCGCCGGCCGGACCAGGTCATAGAGTTGCGAACGCGGAGTCTGCGACGCGGTCATGCCACTTCCGCCCGTGCCATGCGCGCCGGGCCCCGTTGCCCCGCCAACCCCAGACCTGTTGCCAAGCTGCGCACCGGGGTGAGCTTGTGTCACCGGGCGCGCGCCGTGCTGCATTTGCCCTCGCTGGCCCGTCGGCTGTTGCGGGCGCACCATCGGAGCGCGTTGAACAGGTGGTGCGACCGCTCTTGGAGCCGCGCGTTGCTGCTGCGGCGCTTGCCCGCGGTTCTGCGCAAGCTCGATCCGAGTATTCCGGGCCGTCGCGTGACTTTGATCGGGGTCAATTGATGTGCTTGCGGATGCAACGCTCGCACTCAATGCCACCAGTCCCCATACCAACCATCTGGACCACATGACCGCCCCGTTTGCGCGGCTGGCGCAGCGCCTGAAGTTGCTATCTTCCGTGCATAACCAGGATCTCGTGTCTGTCGGGACCGACGGCCAGCGCGATGCTGTAGGACTTCGCGCTGGAGTCTGGGCCTTCGAGCGCAAGCTTTCCGGCATAGGTCTCGCCAGGCATCAGCGTGTGATCCTTGAGCGCGAGTTCTTCCAGCGCTTGCAGATTTTGTTGGCCAGCAGCCGCAACCCGTGCAGCCAATGCGGCGTTTTGCTCTTCCGCTGCCGCCGCCGCATTGGGATTGCGGCCCGCCAAGCCGGCATTGACGCCGCTCAGCGCCGCTACGAGCAACCCCCGGCCGATCTGCGCATTGCGCTCCTGGGCGACCAGCTCATCATAAGAATAGACCTTCAGCTGCCGGTCGGATCTGCCGTCGACGATCTGCACGGCGGTCGCCTGGCTGACGCGGAAATTGAGGGGCTGGCGCGAGACGCTTTGAATTCCGACGATGAAGACCGGTTGCGACGAGGCTTCGCGAGTGGCAGGACGCATCGTTACGATGGAATTTCTGCCTCTGGAGGTGATGATGCTCGATCCCTCGCGCATCATCACCTCTTGATTTGGCTTGGATTGAAATTGCACAATCTCGCCGGTCGCAGTCGCGCACGCAGCAACGATCGCCGCGCTAAGAATGCCGGCCGTCCGAGGGAGAATGTGCATATCAATCCCCTGATTGAGCTGCTTTCATCGAAAGTCCGAAAATCCTCAAAAGCTTCGACCGTGTTGCCTTTGCGCTGCTGCTGCTGGCGCTGCATTCGCGATGATTTCGTCCTGCTTTGCCAGCTTGACGATTTTCTGAACAATCATCGGCAAATACTGTTTGTCATTCAGCGCGAGATACGCCCTGGCAAGTTCATCGACATATTTTTCGCCATAGGGCTTCAAGGCAGCAGCGACTCGTTGAATGTCGTCGTCGTAATCACAAATCGCAGCCCATTTCCGTTCGTCATATCCTTTGGGATGAATGGTCGCGCTTGGCCTTGAGCCGCCCGCCAATGGCGCAGCATTGAAATTTACCGGCGTTGCTTCGATCAGCTTCGGCTCATGGCGTTGATTGAGATCATCGAGGTCAGCCGGTCGCCAGTCTTCCGACTGAGTTCGCTGATCCGGAGCATTCACGTTGACGACGTTGGTGATTACGGTTTTTCGCCGTCCGCCGGCGATCAGGCACACGATGCCGACCAAGATCATCGGGAGACCGACGATGGCTCCGACAATGCTAAGTGAGAGCAGAAATCCGAACGCAATAAGCAGCGCGCCGAAAACACGCATGACTTCCCCCGCTCCGGAAGCCACCTTAGCAATCTCTCTCATAAGTTGTAAATATTAAATAATACAACTATTACCTGTTTGCGGGCTGAGTGGCGCGGGCCGACGGCTGCGATGAACACAGCACGGGGGACGGGCCCTCTAAGCTATGGAAAAGTAACGTACTTTCCCATAGCTCAACCGTCTGTCATCGAACATGCAATTGCCGGCTTCCTGCGTCTCCAATAGGCGAGGGCGGCGTTTCCTTGCGCACAATCGGAGCTTTGGCCATGCCGGCTTCTGCAACGCTTGCTCAAGACCCGGTCGCGGCTGAATTCGCGCCGAATGGGAAGCTGAGAGGCGCCGTAATTCCCATCAAGGTGCTGGGCGGGATTGGAGAACCTATCGGCCGGTTTATTGCGGGCAGGCTTGGCGCAACATTCGAGCCCATCGCGTATGCAAATCCCCAGCTTTACGAGGCGAGCTTTGGCACGAACGAATGGGATATCGCGCTCGGTCCGCGCGTGCTCGCTCCCGCCGACAAGGCAGACCTAACCCCGGACCTTTGGCTGATCGAGCTTCTCTATCTCGCGGCCAAGGGGCGCGGCTTCGCCGATGCAGCCGAGGTCGACCGCGCAGGGATCACAATTGCCACGATTCAGAACAGCCCTTCCGATCGCGTTTTGACGCGCACCCTGAAGGCAGCGCAGGTCGTGCGCCTGCCGCTTAGCCCAAGCTTTCCAGGTGACGCCATCGAATTGCTCCGCAACGGCAAGGCCGACGCGTTCGGGGCGGACGCCGGGCTTATCGCTGCGATTGCGCAAGGTTACCCCGAAGCCAAGATGGTCCCGGGAAGCTTCGCCACTGTCCGGGCCGCCATAGCGTTGCCGAAGGGCCGATCGCCGGCGGCGCAGGCGCTGCTCCTCGAACTGGTCGACGAGGCGAAGCGGACCGGCGTCGTCGCAAGGGCGCTCGAGCAGGCCGGGCTTAAGAACGGCGTGCACCCGGCGAACTGATTTCCGACACCTATGAGAGCGTGCGGGGTTCCGCCGGAGCCGCGGCACGAACGACCGAACTCACACGGCATCCTTTGCCGAAGGCCTGCTCAAACCACCATCGCCAAGCGCTGCGCCCGGCGACCGTAAACCAACCAAATCCGCCTGATACTCCGCGCCATCCGCCACTGCGGCAGTTGGCCCCCTCCCTTGTCCGGAAGCGTCTGATGGCTGATGATCTGAGTTCGCGCGATTTTTTGTGCGCAGCCCGATTGGCGATCGCTGTGCTGCTGTTCGCCGTTTCCTGGTTTGGAAGTGCGATCGATGCTCTTGCCGAAGCCAGAAAGAATTCTGAGATGGGACAGTTATCCAGATAACGCTCTTCTGGAGCGACTCCAACATACCGATTTTCAAGATGCAAACATTCCAGAACACGAATTTCTTCAGTTCCGGCGTTTGCAGAGTCTGATCTATTCTCTCAGGGTCGCAGGTTACGATGTTGAAGCGATGCAAACCGAAGCCTTTATTGGTGCGGTACTATTCGCACGCGTCAACTGCAAGGTTGCTATCACAAGATGCGAATATGATCATGAAATAAACCGCGATGTAATACGCCAAGTCTCCAAAAGGCTTCCTAAAGATATCATATGGGTTACAACCAACGCGAATATCGACCATCCGTATATCAAACCATTGCCTATCGGTATTACAGATTATTGCGGCTACTCATCTTTCCATCAGATCATCGGGGATACAGGACTTTTCAAGAGCTTATCGGACGAACGGAAGCGCACTCAAAAGCGGCTTGTACTCTTGAATTTTTTTGACCAGTCAAATGTCACAGTCCGATCATACGTTCGGTCGTTGTTCCAAGACAAAGAGTTCGTCACAGTGAGTGCATATACGCGGGACCCGACCGGTTATGCGCGATATGTGGACGGGCTCAGGTCGCATCCATTCTGCCTCTCGCCGAGGGGTACCGGTATCGACACGCACCGGACTTGGGAGTGTCTTTATGCCGGATGCATCCCCATCGTTCAAAGAACTCCCGCACTAAAGGATTTCAGCGAGCTTCCCATCCTGTTTGTGAACGAGTGGCAGGAGGCCTGCGATCCGGATCATTTGTCCAGAGTCCGGGACGAGTACTATGGAAGAAAGTGGGACTTGCGAAGATTGACGCTGTCGTTTTGGTTCAAGTTTGTTTCCACGTTGCTTACGACGCCCTCAAACCTCGATCCAAAGGATGCGTTGGGCTGGTATGACGTCGGGCGCAACGATCCTTGTCCCTGCGGCTCTGGCAAGCGATTCAAGCATTGCCATGGTTCGTATGCGTCGTGATCGAGCGAGAAGCCGCCGTTTGGCAAGCGTTGCTCGCGATGAAATGCGCTCTGAGTTCGGTGCTGTCGGTGCGTGCGCCACCTGGGGACCGCTATCGCGAATGAACGCCCAGCCCCGAGACATGGGTGACAGAACGTACCTAAGACACGGGTGACAAACCTCGGGCCGGATCGGCGTTCGATGTGTGTCACGCTTTGCCGGTCCGCAGCCTTTGCCCCGTATCTCGGGCCGCACAGGCGTGCGCTGACATCGGCGGCAAAATCGGCTAGTTCTTCTGGGCAGGTGTCCGGAGCCGCCGCCCGATGCTACGGATGGCCGCGGGCGGGGTACCTTTGCGGGATTCGCGATTGGGAACAGGACGTGTTGCCGCCCACGATACCCTCAAAGGCACCTGCCGGACTGCCCCGGGCAGGTTTTGCATCCGACGACGGATCGCGAAGACCGGGCGCCCGGAGGCCGAATTCGCCGGGCCGGTCCGCCGCCGCACTGATTTGAGGTTCGACCATGCCGCCCATTTCCCCGAGCCAACTGCAAGAATACGCCCGCAAGCCCGACCTCGAGTTGAGACAGGTCACGGAGGGCGGCAAGCAGAAGATCGACACCAACAAGGGTTCGTTCTTCGGCCGGATGGTGCGCAACATCAAGGTCGGGAACGAAGACGCGCCTATCAAGCGCGCCACCAAGCGCGACGAATACCTGGGTGCCAAGACCGAGGTCTACAACACGCTGAAAAGCATCTATGGCACGAAGATCGCCGAGCAGGCCTGGCGGGCCAACATCGGCCGCATGGAGGGGCAGACCCACAAGACGTCAAGCGACCATCCGATCACCGGGCGGCACATCCAGAACATGTTCAAGACCGCCAACGGTCTTGTGACCAAGAGCGCCCAGCCCAAATGGATCAACAAAGACGGGCTTCGCAACAACTCTGGCAGCGCGATCACCGACAAGGCGACCGCGGCGTGGATGCTGCGCACCAATCCGAACTACGAGCGAATGGCGCTGCGGCCGCGCATGCATCAGATGGAGGAGATGCCGAACCAGAAGTTCCAGATCGGCGAGACATCGATCGACCTGCGGGCCAAGCATATCGTGCGGTCCAAGCATGACTCGACCATCGAGAAGGCGGTGGAACTGAACCAGTCGCTCACCAAGGATATCGATGCGTTCTTCAAGGACGCCAAACCCTCGCAGCGCGACGGCTTCTGGACCCTGGAGCTGCTCCTGCCCAACGACTTTCACGGGCGCGACAAGCATGTGATCGGCATCCAGGCCCGGGCCGGCGACAATGTGATCCGGGTGTTCGACGCCAACAACCGCGAGATCACAATCCCGCCGGAGGAGTTCGGCGGCTGGCTGAACCAGCACATCCAGCGGACCTACGGCGGCGACGTCAAACACATCGACCTCTATCGGGCCGAGCAGACGCTGGTGACGAACAAGGACCTGTTCGTCAACAACAAGGGCAAGTGGGATTGCCATACGGAACTGACCGGGAAGGAGACAAAGGAGAAGTTCGACAACAACGCCAAGGAACTGCTCGGCGATGTCGTGAAGCGCAATCCCCAGGACGGCATGTATCCGCAGTTCTGGAAGGACGTCGACCGGTCATTCGAGATGCATGTGCTCGAGGCCGAAACCGACGATCCTCCGCTGCAGCTCACGCGCAACAATGTCGACGAGCAGATGCAAGCGCTGGTGACCAAGGGAGACGACAACGAGGCCGGCGACGCCAACGCCAAGAAATCGCTGTCCTCGCTGGTCAACCAGACGCTCGGCAACGCGTTGCATCAGACGGCGCGCGAGCAGCTTACGGGCGAGAGCGAAATTCTCGAGTGGGAGGGGTCGCCGGGCCGCGATCCCGAAACCGTCAGCATCTGGCGCGGCAAAGGTGAGGACGAAAACATGGTGTATGTCCAATACACCAACAAGAAGCATCTCACCCAGTTCATGAATGAAAACGGGGTGCACCAGCTCTCGCCCGAGACCGATTACATTGACTCGGGCGTCACGATCGCCGTTTCAATCGATGAGTTGCGCAAGGCCGGGCAGGAGGGCCGCGTCCCGGAATTCACCTACGCGGTCGAGCCGTGGGCCAGGATGCATGTCGAGGGCTTCGAAGGGAAGAAGACCGATTGGGAGATCACGCCCGATCCCAACGCCCGCGATCTCGGCACTGTCTATAACGCGCTTCTGACCGGCCCCAATCGTCCCCGTCTGGTCGGCACCCAGGACTGGCAGGATTTCGTCGGCCAGATGAAGGATCGGGTCAAGACCGAGCCGCTGATCCGGTTCAGCGAGGGCGGCCTGCAGACCACGCACCACTTCCTCGACACGGCCCCCAAGCTTTCGCTTCGCATCGACGGCCAGCCGCAGGACACGAGCCGCCCCGAGGTTGCGCAGGAGAAGCTGCTCAAGGCAACGAACGGCGACCGCCAGCAGGCGGAGCAGCTAACGAAGCTGCTCGACCGCTATATCATCGACGACATCTGCAAGCTTGGCGCGAGCTCGATCGGAGCCACCCCGGAGCAGATCAAGAACAGTCTCAAGACCGGTGAGTACGAGGTCGAGATCTTTCAGCGCGAGGGCAAGGGGATTCCGGACACCGATGGCTACGAGGAACCCTATCTGGAGGTGAAGCTGTCGCAGCGCGTCAATCCGAGCGCGTTCCTCCCCGGCCCGGAAGGCGACGAGTACCCTCGGGTCAATATTTCCACGACGCTCAAGGTCAAGCTCTCCGACCTCACCGCGGGAACGCCCGAGAACTTCGAAGTGATCGAGCCGCCGAAGCTCGAACTGTCCCGGCAGCCTCGGACTGTCCCAAACCCGCAGATCGAGACGACGGCGTGGATGCTGCAGCAGGACGTGCGCTACCAGGACGGCAACACGCAGCAGCGGATCAAGCAGGTCGAGGGGCAGCGCGACCAGTACCGGATCGACGACCTTGTTGTCGATTTGCGGGCTCAGCCCGTACGCCAATTCGAAAATCAAGGCCCGCTCTCGTACCAGAACCGAGCCGGCATTCCTGTCGCACTGATCGAGAGCGTCGACAACTTCTTCAACACCACCGAAGAGCGCGTCGGCAACTGGACGCTCGATATCCAGCTGCCGGGCGCCTTTCGGGGGCGCGAGCAGCATACGCTCGGCATCCGCGCAATACGCAATTCCGATCTTGTCGTGATTTCCGATCCAAACGGGCTGCAGTTCACGGTCCATCGCAACGAGCTTGAGCAGAGGCTCGCGGAGCATCTGCAGTTTTACGGCGATATCAATTCGGTCGACATCTATCGCGTCGAGCAGCGATTGTTCGAACTCGAAACTCTTTGTTCGTGACGGCGACACCTGGTCGGTCGACAGCGTCTCCGGCGATCCGGAGTCTTATCGACAGGAGTTGACCGCCACGGTCAACGAAAAGACCGTGGACAAGGAGCCGGTCAACGGACTGTACCCGCAGTTCTGGCGCGATGTAGACGCACAGGTCATCGTTGTTGGGGACGAGGGCCTGCGGCTGACGAGCGGGAATTCGGTCCAACAATTGACCGGGCTCGTGTCGCTGGACGGAGACCAGAACGAGGAAGGCGACAGAAACGCCATCAAGGCATTGTCGGGCGTACTCAACCAAAATCTTGGCACCTCGATGCCACACGTCCGGCTCAACGGCGGAGAGGCGTTCCGGCCGGTCGGTAGCGGGCGGCGGGACCTGCGAACATATGAGGTCGTCAGGGAGGGTGATGACGTCATCGTAAGGTTCTCCGACAAGAAGCACTTGACGAGATTCCTGGGCAACGGAGCCATGCATCGGCTCTCGCCGCAGACCGATACCGAGGATACGTCGGTCTCAATTCGTATTTCGATCCAGGAGTTGCGTACGGCCGGGCAAGAGAACCGAGCTCCTCAGTTTGAATTTGTGACGCCACCCACCCTGAAGTTTCACGTCGAAGGCTATCAAGGCGAACCCCGCGGTTGGTCCGAACGCCCGATGGAGGGCGCCCGGCGTTTTCAGTCAGTCGACGAGGTTTTTCAGTTTGAAGGCAACCTGATCGGTGACGACCGCTGGAATCGGATCGAGCAGGGGATTAAGGAGCGGGTAGGGAACGAACAGCAGCTGATCCGGCTCACTCCGGGCGGCCAACAGATCGCCAGGAACTACGTCGAACTTTTTCCCATGACCGAATTCGGGCAGACGAGTGGAAAGCTTTCGCTCTCGATCAACAATGCGCCGCAGCCGATCAATTGGCAGCAGTTCGACCAGGCGCCGCAGACACTGGTGGGGGCGGTTGGTGGCGACGGCGTTGGGCCCGACCAGACCGCCAACCGGGTGGCCCAGCTGAGCAAGCTGCTGGACCGATCCATCATCGACGACCTTACACACGAGACTGCACTTTCGCTTGGCGGCAAGCCGTTCGACCTGCACACTCGTGAACAATACGAGGTGGATCTCCGCCGTGTGGACAACGACGGCGAGCCCTACATTGAGATCAAGCTGTCGCAGGGGCTCCGATTGGACCGGCTGGTGCCGGGTCAAGACCTGCCCCCGCCGACCGTCATGACCACGACGCTCCGCGTCAAGCTGTCCGATCTCGACGACGGCCACCCGGAGAACTTTACCGTCGTGCAGCGGCCGAAGATCGAAATCGGCAATGCGCCGCCGCCACCTCTCCGATCATTTGACGGGTTGTTCGTAGCAGACCGCTGACACGCGCGCTGACATCGGCGCCAAAACCGGATAGTGCTCGGGTTCCGCTACTTGGCGGTACGAGGCGCCCAGCCTCGGGCGACCGAGGCTGGGTTACCGCAGTGAAGTCACCGCAATAAATCTGCAATCGGGAACAGCACTTGTCTGAGCATCAATTCAAGGGGCGCCGGGAAGACCTGCGATTGGTCACCGGCCAGGGACGCTACACCACCGATCATGAATTCGGCGGTCAGGTGGCCGGGCATTTTCTCCGCGCCGACCGGGCCCATGCCAGGATCGTGCGGATCGATGCTGCGGAGGCGCGCAAGCTTCCGGGTGTCCTCGATGTGCTGACCGGCGACGATCTCGCGGCCACCGGCTGGAAGGGCACGCCGGCGATGGCCTTCTTCAAGGGCGTCGGCGGCAGTTCGCTCCGGGTTCCGTTTCGCACCGGTCTCGCGGTCGGGCGCGTCCGGTTCGTGGGTGAGCCGGTCGTGCTGGTCGTGGCCGAGACCGAGCCTGTGGCGCAGGATGCCGCCGAGCTGGTCGTGATCGAATACGAGGATCTGCCGATCTACGTCGAGGCCGCCGCCGCCATGGCGAATGGCGCCATCCCGGTGCACGACGAACTGCCCGACAACCTCGCGTTCGATTACGAGTACGGCAATCGCGAAAGCACCGAGCCGGGCTTCGCCGACGCCGCCCATGTCGTCCGCGTCGAGCTGCGTGCGCAGCGGATTTCCGGCAACCCGATGGAGCCGAAATCCTGCATCGCGGCCTATGACGCCGCTGCCGATGCGTTCGATCTCTGCATCCCGACGCAGGGCGCCCCCGACATCAAGAATTCGCTCGCCACCATCACCGGCATGCCCGCGGAGAAGTTCCGCATCCGCTCGATCGACGTGGGCGGCGGCTTTGGCGTTCGGCACGAGGTCTATCCCGAGTTCCTCGCCGTGATGCTGGTAGCCAAGCGCACCGGCCGGCCGGTCAAGTGGCTCGGCACGCGCTCGGAAACGCTGTCCGGCGACCACCACGGCCGCGCCGCCGATCTGATGGGCGAGCTCGCGCTCGACCACAGAGGTCGGTTTCTTGCGCTGCGGGTCGAGTGGCTGGTGAACGTCGGCGCCTTCTGCTCGAACTCCGGTCCTCTCATCAACACCATCGCCTCGCCGACCAGCTCGGCCATCAGCCTCTACGACCTGCGCGCCGTGTACGGGCGGCATCGGCTGATCTTCACCAACACGACGCCGACGACCGCCTATCGCGGCGCCGGCCGGCCGAACGTGGCGTATCTGTGGGAGCGGCTGGTGGAGGAAGCGGCGGCGGTGACCGGCATCGATCCGGTCGTGATCCGGCGCCGCAACATCCTCCGCAAGGAGGTGTTCCCGCTCAAGACGCCGACCAACTCGTCCTATGACAGCGCCGATCCGGCGCGCCTTCTGGATGCGGCGCTGCAGGCGGCCGACTGGGACGGCTTCAAGGCGCGCCGCAAGGCTGCGAAGAAGGACGGCAAGCTGCGCGGCATCGGGCTCGCCCTGTTCCTCGAACCGTCGGGCGGCGCGGGCAAGGAGCAGGTCGAGATCCGCGTCGATTCCGACGGTCGCCTCGCCATGTATTCCAACGCGGGCCCGTCAGGACAGGGGCTCGAGACCGTGTTCCCCGCCTTGATCGCCGACATCCTCGGCTATCCCGAAGAGCGGATCGAGCTGCGCTACAACGACATCGCGGCCCCAAGGCTCGTCGGCGTCGGCACGTTCGGCTCGCGCTCGCTGATCAGCCACGGTGCGGCGTTGACGACCGCGGCCAGGGAGATCGTCGAAAAGGGCCGCAAGCTCGCGGCCGGCGAGTTCGAGGTCGAGCCCGGCGACGTGGCGTTCGACAAGGGGGTGTACCGCGTCGCCGGCACCGACCTGACCATCACCATGCAGGCGTTGGTCGAACGGAAGTGGGAACAGCCTGCCCATCCGCTCGACACCAACACGACCATCGATCTTGCGACTGCGTTTCCGAGCGGCGCCCATATTGCCGAGGTCGAGATCGACCCCGAGACCGGGCAATCGGCCATCGTCAACTACGTCGCGGCCGACGACTGCGGCAACATCATCAATCACAAGCTGGTCGAGGGCCAGTTGCACGGCGGCCTGATGCAGGGCATCGGCCAGGTGTTCGGCGAGCACATCGTCTACGACCCGGACACCGGCCAGCTCCTGTCCGGCACCTTCATGGATTACACCATGCCGCGGGCAAACGATCTTTCGCCGGTCACGCTGATCGATTGCGGCGTGCCGTCGCCCGCCAACGTGCTCGGCGCCAAGGGCGCGGGCGAGGCCGGCGCGACCGGCTCGGTGCCCGCGCTTGCGAACGCCGTGCTCGATGCATTGAAGGCGGCACAGGTCCGCAAGCTCGAAATGCCCTACAGCCCGCACCGCGTCTGGCGCGCGATCGAAGACGCACGCAACGGCGCGTGAAGGTCGGATGGTGAGACGGCAGCACCGCTCTCTTTGCCGTTTGGTACGCGTGCGCTGCATCCCGGGGCGCAAACCAAGCAGCGTCTGATTTTTGATCAGCGACTGTATCCGAAGCGCTACATGGTCAAAAAGGCAAACAGAATCAGCGCGTAACTGGCCTTTCTATAATTAGAGAAATTCAAATCTCATTTCTTTCTAAGCTATTGATATTGCATCGATATTTTGCCGGACGTATTCGGTCTTATGGGCATTGGCATGTTCGCGTGATCGGCGCGAGGCGTGCCCTGGGAATGGGCACGTGGGCAAGCGCGGAATTGGCCGGAAGGCCGGTGTTTTTGTTTCAGCGGTTCTTGTGACAGGCGGGATCGGCCTTACGGACAGTAATGCTCAACAACCAGCGGCAACGGAGGAGGCGACCCCCGCGCCAAGGCAAGGCATGCGGTTGCCGACCGTCAGAGTGGTCGCCCGACAACGG
Organism: uncultured Alphaproteobacteria bacterium; assembly: GCA_963821555.1. Lineage (GTDB taxonomy): Bacteria > Pseudomonadota > Alphaproteobacteria > Rhizobiales > Xanthobacteraceae > Z2-YC6860. The sequence goes on from CAWGEM010000004.1 coordinate 342,658, forward strand.
CGCCCAACACGAGCGGCGATATCGCAGCCGGCGCCTCCCAATCCCGCACCGGCTCCCGCACAGCCCGCGCCGCTGATACCGACCTCCTTCAGCCAAGACAGCAGGTCGGGCACCGTCGGCTATCTTGCGACGCGGACCAGTTCGGCTACACGGACGAATACGCCGCTCATCGACATCCCCCAATCGGTCACGGTGCTGACCCAGGAGTTCATCCGCGATCAGGCGTTCCAAAGCCTTCCCGAGGCACTGCGCTACGTGCCCGGCGTCATCCCACACCAGGGCAAGTCGAACCGCGACGACCTCGTCATTCGCGGCCAACGATCGAACGCAGATTTCTACGTCAACGGCATCCGTGACGACGTCCAGTACATCCGCGATCTCTACAACACCTACAGCATCGAAGTGCTCAAAGGGCCGAACGCAATGATCTTCGGCCGCGGCGGCGGCGGCGGCGTCGTCAATCGCGTTCTCAAGGAGGCCGACGGCACCACGGTGCGCGACGTGACCGCGCAATTCGGCTCCTTCGACAACCGACGTTTCACCGTCGACCTCGGCCAGGCGATCAGCGAAAACGCCGCATACCGGATCAACGGCGTCTACGAGTACAGCAACAGCTACCGGGACTTCGTCAATTTGGAGCGCTACGGCGTCAATCCAACCGTAATGATCCGTCCCGACAACAGCACCACCGTCTGGCTCTCTTATGAGTATTTCCACGATCGCCGCGTGACCGACCGCGGCATTCCTTCGCAGCAGCGCGCAGGCGTCATTCCGGGTCCCGCAACCCCGCTGTTCCCCTACGAGACCAGCGTTTCCACGTTCTTCGGCAATCCGAATCTCAACTATGCGCTGGTCGATGCCAATATCTTCACCGGCGTCATCGAGCACGAATTCGACAATGGACTGAAGGTCAGGAACGCGTCGCGCTACGCCGACTACAACAAGTTCTATCAGAACGTCTTTCCGGGCGGAGCCGTCAACGCGGCCGGGACCTCGGTCAACCTCAGCGCCTACAACAACGAAACCGACCGAACCAATCTCTTCAATCAAACGGACTTCACCTACAAGCTCAACCTCGGCGTGGTGAAGCACACGATCCTGGCGGGCTTCGAGTTCGGCAATCAGAGCGGCCTGTCGTTCCGTCAGACCGGATTGTTCAACGGCACATCGGCGTCGCTTCCCGTGTCACCGCTCAATCCCACCACCTATGTGCCGGTCACTTTCCGCAACAACGGCACGACCGACGCCAACAGCACCAACAACTTGAACCTTGCCGCGGTCTATGTGCAGGATCAAATGGAGATCACGCGCTACGTGCAGCTGATCGGCGGCGTCCGGTTCGATCGTTTCGACCTGACGGCGATCAATCGCAATAATTCGACGACACAAAGTCGAGTGGACGACCTCGTTTCGCCGCGCGGCGGTATCGTGATCAAGCCGGTCGAGAATTTCGCCATCTACGGCAGCTACAGCGTGTCGTACCTGCCGAGCGCCGGCGATCAGTTCAGCACGCTGACGCCGGGCCTGGTGATCGCGCAACCCGAGAAGTTCGTGAACAAGGAAGTCGGGGTGAAGTGGGACATTTCCCCGCGCCTGATGTTTACCTCTGCCGTCTACGAACTCGACCGCACGAACCAGCGCCTTGCTGACCCGAACAATCCCGGCTTTTTCATCCTGAGCGGCGAGACCCTCACCAAGGGCTTCGAGGCCGGCCTTACCGGCTACGTCACCGACAAGTGGCAGGTCGCCGGCGGTTACGCTTACACCGACGCCCGCATCGTCGGCGCCACGTCCACGACCATCGTGCCGGGCAACCGGGTCGGCCTCGTGCCGTACAATGTGTTCACGCTGTGGAACAAGTATGAGTTCCATCCCATGTTCGCGGCCGGTGTCGGCGTGATCAATCAGTCGTACGCGTATGCGTCCTCCGACAACACCGTGCAGTTGCCGGGCTTCACCCGCGTGGACGCTGCGATCTTCGGCAAGTTCGCGTTTGACGGCCGCAAGTACCGTTGGCAGGTCAACGTCGAGAACGTGTTCAATCAGAAGTACTACTCGACCGCCGACGGCAACAACAATATCACTCCGGGCTCGCCGACGGCGGTGCGCGGCACCGTCACCGCGAGCTTCTGAGGAGCGAGCGCTGTTCGCTTAGTCCAGCCGCGGCAGCGACGGCAGCGGGATGACGCCGTTGGTCGGCGTCGACAGCGACAGGCCGAAATAGGACGGTTCGTTGCGCGTGGTGTTCTCGAGCCCGGGAACGCGTCGGCCGTCGCCGAACTGGTAGGTGTTCACCTTGGTCGAGGTCTCGAGGCCAAGCCGCAGATTGCTGTCGAGCGCGATCGGGTCGAGCGCGCTCTTTTCGCGCGGGTTCTCCCGCGAGCGCTGCGGCTGATCCGCCAGGGTCGAGGTGGTCGTGACCTGCCGCTGCCGCGCGGTGGGGTTGGTGGCGTTGGTCGCGGTGCGGTTGACGTTGCGCGTCGTGTTCTGCTGGCCGGTCTGCGTGGAAGACTTCTGGCGGGTCGAATCCGTCGCAGCCCGCCCGTCGCGCTGCGTGGTTTGCTGTGCGTTTGCCGGTGCGAGGACTGCGACAGTTGCGAGCATCGCGAGGATTCCGAGACGTGTGCGCATGGTTATCGTCTCCAGGCCCCCGAGGCATCGAGGGCGGCCGAACGTTCCGTCGCCCGCCCGCAACGATAGGCGGCGCCTGTTCCTTCGGCAAGCCGCAGTCCACCGCGCGATCCGTCCGAGCCGGTTGCGCTTTGGTGTGGCGCGAAACCGCATGCGGATCGGCACGATCGTCGATACACTTCCAACGCTTAAGATTTCGCTCACCATTTCGGCTGGAGACGCCATGTCGACGGAGGCCAAACCGCAGGACGGCGGGCAGGGCCCGATCCTGGTCACCGGGGCCAGCGGCTTCGTCGGCTCGGCGATCGCCAAGGCGCTGCGGCGAGCAGGGCCGGCGCGTCCGCGTTCTGGTGCGGGCGTCGAGCCCGCGGATCAACGTCGACTCCGCCGACGAGGTCGTGGTCGGCGATCTGCTCGACCGCGCATCGGTCGCGCGCGCGGTCGCGGGCGTGCGCTACGTCATCCACACCGCCGCCGACTATCGGCTGTGGGCGCCGACGCCGGGCGAGGACATCGTGCGCAACAATGTCGAAGGCACCCGCATCATCATGGAGGAGGCGCTGCGCGCGGGCGTCGAGCGGATCGTCTACACCAGTTCGGTTGCGACGCTCGACCTGCGCTCCGGCGGCGTGGTGAACGAGACAGAGCGCGCTGCCGGCGGATGCCGCCATCGGCGCCTACAAGCGCAGCAAGGTGCTGGCGGAAAATCTGGTCGCCGACATGGCGAGCCGCGACCGCCTGCCGGTGGTGATCGTCAATCCGTCGACACCGATCGGCCCGCGCGACGTGCGGCCGACGCCGACCGGCCGCATCATCGTCGAGGCGGCCGCCGGCCGAATGCCGGCGTTCGTCGACACCGGGCTCAACTTCGCCCATGTCGACGACGTGGCGGCCGGCCACCTCGCGGCGCTGCGGCAGGGGCGGATCGGCGAGCGCTATATCCTCGGCGGCGAGAACGTCGCGCTGCGCGACATGCTGGCGGAGATCGCGGCGCGTCGTCGGCCGCCGGCCGCCGCTGCGTTCGGCTGCCGCGCGTCCGCGGTCTATCCGATCGCCTTCGGCGCCGAGCTCTACGCGCGCATCACCAAGCGCGAGCCGTTCGTCACGCTCGATGGGCTTCGCATGTCGCGCTATCGCATGTTCTTCGACGACAGCAAGGCGCGGCGCGAACTCGGCTACACCTCGCGGCCCTACCGCGAAGGCCTGGTCGACGCTATCGCGTGGTTCGCGCAGGCCGGCTATCTGCCGCGCGCGATCGATAAAGCGCGCTTAGCTTGTTCGCGAGTCTCCAGCGGTTCGCGGAAGAGAACGCAGACGCAAGGCATGAATCGTAGCCCGAGTTCCGCTTCCATAGAAACGCAAAGCGCACTAGAAATCGGCGTAGCCGCCGAGCGCTACGCCGGGGCGGCGGGCGGCGGCAATGACCGCTCCGGCGAGGTGAGCGCAGCCAGTTCATCGGCGTAGCGGTAGCCCGCGCGCATGGCCTGGAAATCGTCGCGCGTCGCCGGGTGCAGGTAGATTTCGCTCACGCCCTCCGGCAGGTGCTCGCAGCAGGCCCGCGAGCCGCGACGCGGTCATCGCGCCCGACCAGGCCAGCCCGAACACCGCATCGGGCGTGCTGCAGCCCGGCCCGCCGCGCCGAGTGGGCGAGCAGCCTCGCCCACGGCGTGACCAGCGCATGCGCGCCGCGCCGCGCACTCGGCTCGGCTTGCCGCAGCGCGGCGCTCGGCTCGATCGGCACGCGCAGCCCGCGCATGCCGTGGTCGCGGCCGATCGCAATGATCGTGCGCGCGATGGTCGGGTGCAGGTGGAAGTGCTTGTGGGCGTTGACGTGGTCGAGCGCGAGGCCGGTCGCGCGGAAGCGCTCGAACTGCGCCGCGACCTCGGCCGCGAGCTGCCGCCGCGATCGCACGATGGGCGAAAATGTCGAGGCCGAGCCCCGCCATGTCGGTGCGGAAATCGGCCGGTGTCGTCGACCAGATCGGGCACGCGTTCGCGGCGGCAGCGCCGGCGTCCCTTCGACCAGCACGACATGCAGGCCGACGCGCAGTCCGGGCAGGCGGCGCGCGCGCTCGACCGCGTCGGCGGCGGCGGGTGCCTGCCACCATCAGGCTCGCGGCGGTCAGGATGCCGTCGCGGTGCGCGGTCTCGACTGCCTGATTGACCTCCGGCGCCAGCCCGAAATCGTCGGCGGTGACGACCAGGCGCTTCAGAGCGCGGCCTCCCGCCGTTCGCGCAGGAAGCGGAAGAACTCGACGCCCTCGCGCAGCCGGCGCGTCATCATCTGCGGGCTCTGCACCATCTCGCCGACGATCGCCGCGATCTTCGGCGCGCGGAAATAGAACCGCTTGTAGAACTCCTCGACCGAATTGAAGATTTCGGAGTGGCTCAGGTGCGGGTAGTGCAGCGGCGCGATCTGGATGCCGGCGTCGTCGACCAGATCGGCGTTGTTGGTGTCGAGCCAGCCGTTCTCCTTGGCCTGCTTGTAGAGGAAGGTGCCCGGATAGGGCGCGGCGAGCGACACCTGGATGGTGTGCGGGTTGACCTCGGCGGCGAAGCGGATGGTTTCCTGGATGGTCTCCCTGCGTCTCGCCCGGCAGCCCGAGGATGAAGGTGCCGTGAATCTTGATGCCGAGTTCGTGGCAGTCCTTGGTGAAGCGCTTGGCCACGTCGATCAGCATGCCCTTCTTGATGTTGTGCAGGATCTGCTGGTTGCCGGTTTCGTAGCCGACCACGAACAGCCGGCAGCCCGTTGTCGCGCATGATCTTGAGCGTCGAGCGCGGCACGTTGCCCTTGGCGTTGCAGGCCCAGACGATGCCGAGCTTGCCGATGGCGCGCGCGAGCTCCTCGACGCGCGGCAGGTCGTCGGTCAGCGTGTCGTCGTCGAAGAAGAACTCCTTGACCTGCGGGAACGCCTGCTTGGCCCAGGCCAGCTCCTCGATGACATGGCCGACGCTGCGGGTGCGGTAGCGGTGGCCGCCGATGGTCTGCGGCCACAGGCAGAAGGTGCAGCGCGATTTGCAGCCGCGCCCGGTGTAGAACGACAGATAGGGGTGCCGCAGATAGCCGATGAAATAGTTCTCGATCACGAGATCGCGCTTGTAGACCGGCGACACGAACGGCAGCTCGTCCATGTTGTGCAGGATGGCGCGGTCCTCGTTGTGGACGATGCGGCCGTCGGCCGCGCGATACGACAGGCCCTCGATGCTCGGCGAACTCGCGGCCTTCGGCGACCTCCTTGACGGTGAAGTCGAACTCGTTGCGGGCGACGAAATCGATGTCCTCGCAGGCCTGCAGGCTGCCGACCGGATCGACCGCGACCTTGGCGCCGATCAGCCCGATCTTGAGCTTCGGGATTGACCTGCCTTCAGCGCGCGGACGGTCTTGACGTCGGAGGCAGAACGACGGCGTCGAGGTGTGCAGCACCACGAGATCGCGGTCGCGCGCGTGCGGCGCGACGTCGTCGAAGCTCAAGCCGGTGCGGCGGCGAGTCGATGAGCTTGGAGCCTTCGACCAGCGCGGCCGGCTGCGCCAGCCAGGTCGGATACCAGAACGAGCGGATTTCGCGGCGGTTCTGGTAGCGGGCGCCGGCGCCGCCGTCGAAGCCCTCGAACGACGGGGCTTGCAGGAACAGCGTCCGCATCATGGCGAGGGCGACCTCTGCTCCGAAATCAGCGTGCCTTCGGACATCAGCGTACTTCGGATAGCGGTGCGCCGCGCCAGTCCACGTCGCGCGCGACGAAGCCTGCGACGTAGACGGCAAACGACAATAGATCACGCAGCGGAATGAGCCAATACGGATGCCGCGGCAGGCCGAAGCGGTTCTCGACTGCGGCAGAGCAGCGCAGCGCGACCGGCGACGCGCGTCGACCGCAAGCGCAAGCGCCGGCAGCGCCGCCGCCGAGCGCGAACGCGAGCAGCGCCAGCGCGAACGCATGGTTGATGACCCAGCCGGCGTAGCCGGTCGGATCGACGCCGCGGATGGTGCGCGCCCAGCGCAGCTCGTGTCGCCACAATTCTGCCGAACGAGCCTTCGTTGCAGACATGGCCGACGGCGAACGGCAGTACGGTCAGCCGGCTCGCCGCGGCGCGCAGCGGCTTCGCCGAGCGCGTGATCGTCGGCCAGGCAATCGGCCACGGCCTCGAAGCCGCCGGCCGCCGCCAGCGCGTCGCGTCGCATGGCGATGGTCGAGCCGAGGCAGGGCTTGGCGAGGTCCGAGCCGCACGCTGGTCATCACGCCCGGCAGGAAATGGCTGTCGATGTTCAGTTGCGACAGCTGCGACCAGAGCACCGCCCACGGGAATGCCGAAGTAGAGGCCGGTGACCGCGCCGTGGCCGACCTGTTCGACGCGCGTCGACGACGCGCCGTCAGATAGTCGGGTCCGACCCGGATATCGCTGTCGGTCAGCACGACGATGTCGTGGCGGATGCGCGCGCTCATGTTGATGAGGTTGGCGACCTTGGGATTGGAGCCGCCGATACGTCCGTCGATGACGAGGTCGAACTCGAGCTGCCGGGAAATTCCGCCCGCAGCCGCTCGACCACGGCGATCGCGGGGTCGTGCCGGTTGGTGACGCCGAACACGATCTGGATCGGCCCGGCGTAGTCCTGCCGGCAGAACGAGGCGAGGTTGGCGTAGAGCTCCGGTTCGTCGCCGTACAGCGGCTTGAGCAAAGTCACGGCCGGCGCCGCCTTGCCGGCCTGCGGCTCAAGCCGCGCGAACGACGGCGCGACGAACGCGGCGGCGAGCATGAACACGCAACCGAGCGTGGCGCCCGTAATCAGCAACACCAGGGAAGCTCGCTGATCGTCACCGTTCAGGCTCTTTCGTTCTTGCTGCCACGGCGGTGCGTGCCGTAGAAGTGCCAGCCCTCGATCGCCTGCCAGGCGAGAAGGCCGGGGACGCCGAGCACCAGATCGGGAATGCGCTTGACCAGCGAGAGCGCGAGCGCAGCTTCCGGCGGCACGTCGAAGATCGCGCATAGCAAGATCAGCCCGCCTTCCTGCGCGCCGAGCGCGCCGGGCACGCGAAGGCCGCACCGCGCACCGCCTGCGATCAGGCTCTCGATGATGACCGCTTCGGCCAGACGGTGACTGGATAGCCCATGAACGAGAGCACGATCCAGACTTCGATGACGCCGACGAACCAGTCGGCGAAGTGCCAGGCGAAGCTTCGCACGAGCCCGACCCGGTAGGCATAGAAGGCATCCAGGCGGGCGAACAGGTCGTTGATGGTTGCCGAACACGAGCCATTCGCGTTCGCCGGCGACAAGCGACAGCAGCTTCTTGATGAGGTCCTGGCCGCGCTCGCCCTGCAGCAGATAGAAGCCGCCGAGCGCCGGAATTGCGACGGCCATCCCGATCGCGATCGGCCAGACCAGCGAGCTTCGCTGCCGCCGTTCGCGATCAGTGCAACGAGACCGATGATGGCAAACGCAAGCTGGGTCGATGCCTGCACCAGCACGTCGACGATGACGCTGGCCGCCGCGACCGTGCCCTTGGTGCCGCGCAGCGCAAGGCAACGCGCGCCGATGAAGTCGCCGCCGATCTGCGCAAGTGGCAGCAGCGCGTTCGCCGCCTCGCGGATGTTGCGGACGAGAACGCACAGCAGGAGCGACGGCCGGAGATTCGCGGGGGAACAGCAGCCACCAGCCGACGCCGGCCCCGGCCACACCGACGGCGCGCATCAGCACGACCAGGACGACCGCCCAGCCGGTGCTGGCCATCGCCTGGCCAACGGTGCCGGCGCCGGACCGACGATCAGTCCGATGACCGCGGCGAGCCCGACAACCCAGACAATGAAGGTGATCCGCGTAGCGGTTGCCATTTCCCCCCACAGGACTGCCATCGTCCCGCATGCCCCACAGAACAATAGGAGGGGCGGGCGATCGGAGGCAACGGCAGAAACGACCGGATCGCCAAAGCGGTACCCGGAATGAACATATCCTCAGACGCGAGCGGGGCCCGCCGGTGCCAATGAGCGCAGCTTTTCAGGCGCAACATGCGGTTTTTTGGGCGCAGCGGATTTTTGTGGCGGGCCGTTGCAAAATTGCAGCAAACACGGGAAATATCCCGACGCCCCGGAAATAGTCCTGTGCGTCGGCTTGTAATCCTGAAAAGCCCGGACAGAAAAATTCCTTCCCGCGCCGCTACCGCGTTCCGGTGATCTGGGCCGCCTCGACCACGTCACGCCACTTTGCGATGTCGTCGCGGATGCGGCCCGCGACCTGCTCGGGCGTGCCGGGCTCGGGCTCGACGCCTTGGATGCGGAGGCTCTGCTGCACGTCGGGGCTGTTGACAACCGCCAGCACGGTTTCGTTGAGGCGGTTGACGATGTCGCTCGCGACGCCGGCCGGCAGCACGATCGCCGTCCACAGCGCGGCCTCGCACCCCGGCACGCCGGCTTCGGCCACCGTCGGCAGGTCCGGCAACATGGCGTTGCGCGCAGCGCTCATGACGGCCAGCGCCTTGAGCTTGCCCTCGCGGATGTGCGCCAGGGTCGGCGGAATGGTGCTGACCGATAGTTCGATCCGGCCCTGCATCAGGTCGAGCATCGACTGCGCGGTGCCGCGATAGGGCACGTGCGTCACGTCGATGCCGGCCCGCCGCTTGAACAGTTCGCCGGCGAGATGGGCGAGCGTGCCGGTGCCGGCGGAGGCGTAACTAAGCCGGCCGGGCGTGGCCTTGGCGAGCGCGACGAACTCGGCAAGCGTCGCGGCCGGCACCTGCGGCGCCGCCACCAGGACGAAGGGCGAGCTGCCGATCATCGCCACCGGCGTGAAGTCCCGGACCGGATCGAACGGCAGGCTCGGACTCAACGCCGCGCTCGCGGCGTGTGTCGTGGTATTGGCGAGCCCAAGCGTGTAGCCGTCCGGCGCGGCCTTGGCGACGGCGTCGGTGCCAATGATGGTGCTGCCGCCGACGCGGTTCTCGACCACGATCTGCTGGCCGAGCCGATCGCCGGCCTTGGCCGCGATCAGCCGCGCGATGATGTCGGAGCTTGAGCCCGCCCCGAACGGCACGATCAGGCGGATCGGCCGGTCCGGCCACTGGGCCTGGGCAGTGCCGGTACCGGCTGCAATTGCGGCAACTACCATCGCCGTCCGCAAGGCCCTTCGCAGCATTGGCATCGTCTCGTCGCCCTATGGAATTTGCTCGGCCTCGCGCAGGCTCTCGATCAGCGACGTGCGCAGCAGGAACTTCCGCGCGAGCGCCGGATCCTCGGCGCTGCGGCGCAGTTCGTCGTGGTTGCGTTTCCGCACTGCCGGATCGCGCTCCTCCAGCAGCCGCTTGTTGCGGATGGTCTGCGCTTGGGTGTGCTTCACCGCAATGTGCCGGCGCTGGCGGTCGTAGCGGTCGAGCTCGGCCTCGTCGGCTTCGCCGTGCAGGATGCGCGCGAGCTTGTCGGCGAGGTTGAAGGCGTCGTGCACGCCGCTGTTCAGTCCTATGCCGCCGATCGGGCTGTTCACGTGCGCGGCGTCGCCGGCGAGGATGCCGCGGCCGATCCGAAATGTTTTCGCCACCCGCTGGTGCACGGCGTAGAGATTGCAGCCGCAGATGTCGAAGTCGCGGTCGAGCGGCAGGAAGCGCTTGAGCCGCGCCTGCATCGCCTCGGGCCGCGTCAGCGCCGCCTCGTCGTCGTTCGGATCGGTCGGGAAGTGGACGCGCCAGCGGTCCGGCGGGCCCTTCCAGTGGAACAGGTTTGAGTACTCGACCGGATCGGAGATGTAGTTGCGCTCGGTGTAGCCGTGTTGCCTGAAGTCGTAGGCGACCTCGATGTTGAGCGTGCGCTCCGGATAGGTGAAGCCTTCGAACTCGATATCGAGGCCCTTGCGCACGATGCTGCGCGCGCCTTCTGCGCTGACGATGTAGCGCCCTTCGACGATCTCGGACTCGCCCGCGGCATTGGTCACGTGCGCGCGCACGGCGTCGGCGTTCTGCTCGAACGACATCAATGTCGTCGCCATCCGCACCGCGATCAGCGGGTCCGCCTTCGCCATCGCGAGCGCTTCCTCGATGATCTTGATGCGCTCGCATTGCAGCACGTACGGAAAGCGCGTGTCGTCCTTGAGCAGCGCATGATCGAACTCGGCGATCAGGCGGCCCTTCTGCCGATCCCAGTAATGGAATCTGGGCGCGACAATGCCGCGCGGTTCGAGCCGGGCGTAGAGTCCGATGCGGTCGAACAGTTCGAGCGTGGCGGGATGATTGCTGCCGGCGCGCGGCACCTGGTCGAGGAAGTTGTCGTCCGAAAGCTGCTCGATCAGCGTGACGGAGATGCCCTGCTGGGCGAGCGTGAGCGCAAGGCACAGGCCGACCGGGCCGGCGCCCACGACGATCACCCCGTCGGATTGCTGCGCCACGGCCGGTCGGTTCCCGGAATGGGGCTTACTTCGACGGCACCACGTCCTTGACCGCCCCGGCCCAGCCGGTGTGCGTCAGGTCGAACACGAGGCCGGTCGGCGCCTTGTATTTGGCTTCGTAGTAGGAGTTCGGCGAGGTCGGACGTCCGGCGAGATACTTGCCGCCGGCCTTCACCACCTTCTTCTCGGCCTCGTCGAGGTCGTCGACCCACATGCCGAAGTGATAGAGGCCGAGCTCCTCCTCCTCGGTCTCCTTCTTGAGCAGAGCGACGTTGAAGATGCCGTCGGACATGTAGATGCCGCGCCGCGCCTTGCCGGCGCGCTTCATGTCGAACGCCTCCTCGAAAAACTTCGCGGACGCCTCGGGGTCTTCCACGATGATCGCAATGTGACGCAGCTTAGCCATGGGTGCCGTCCTTCAGCTGTTTCCCCGATGATGGTCCGGATGGATGGTGGGTGCAATGCCGGCCTTGCTGCCGATGACACCGGCAGGATTTCGTCGAATCACATCGCCGGCCCGCCGCCGTTAAGATTCCGTTTAGGTCTGCGGCCGATCATCCGGAAAACGCCTTCGGAGTATTGGATCATGCAGCGGGTGGACCCTCCCGAACTCATCATGCCGGCGCGCGAATTCGCGATTCCGGCAAGCGAGATCGCGCTTGGCGCGATCTCGAACGAAACGTCGGGCGCCAACTGGCCGCTCGAACATCCGGGCAGTGCGAGGCTGGAAGCGCTGCAGTCCGCGTTGGACGAGGTCCGTGCCGAGCACGAAACCGATGCGGCTGACGTTGCGTTGGCCTGGGATCGGGCGCTGCAGGCCGAACCGATCCCGGCCGATGAGATCGCGTTGACGAAAGGCGGGAAGCCGGCCTCCTGGATGCAGGACGTCAAGGATCGCGGCGCGGCGCTGGCGTCGTCGGCGCTCGACGATGGCCATGACCGCCGGGTCTGGTTCATTGCGGGCGCGCTGATCGCGGCGTTTGGGATCGGCTGGGCCGGAGGATCGACGTCGGATCGCCTGTTCGGCGGCGGAACCACTGCGCAAACGAAAGACCTCGGCGCCCCGCGTGTCGTCGAGTCCAAGGTGCAGCCTCCGGTCGGCAAGGGCGACAGCTTCGGCGTCAATGCCCCGATGAAGCCGGTCACCGAGACACGGCGCGTCGAGCCCGCGCAAAAGCCGGCCGCCGCGGCGCCGCGGCCGGCTCCGGCGCCGCCGAGCACGGTCGCGCTGGCCGCGCCTGAGAGTGCCGCGCCGCGTCCGGCAGCGGTGCAGACCGAGGCGAGGGCACCGCGCGTGACGACGCCGGTGCCCGAGACCAAGCCTGCGAGCCTTCCGGGATGGACCGTCCGCGACGTGCGCGGCGGCACCGCCACCATCGAAGGGCCGAACGGCGTGTGGCGCGCAGCCGCGGGCGGCACTGTGCCGGGCCTCGGCCGCGTCGATTCCGTGGTGCGCTGGGGCGGCCATTGGGTCGTCGCGACCAGCAGGGGCCTCGTCACGACGCGCTAACGGGCCGTCGAGAATCTCCCGGGGGTCATTCCGGGACGCTCGCGAATGCGAGCGGACCCGGAATCCAGAAGCTCGCTCCGAACTAACATCTGGATTCCTGGTTCGCGCACTACGTGCGCGCCCCGGCATGACAACGGTGCGTCTGTCAGCGCCGCTTCACCATCTGCTAACCTTGAGCGACGGTCGCCGATCGCGTCACGGCGGCGCCAAAGTTTCGCCCGCGAGTGATAGCAGAAGGCGCGCTCAGGCTGAGCGAATCACCGACGGAGCGTGTCGATGGCAGAAAGTCTGCGCTTGAGTCAGGTCGATTGCCTTCGCAAGGTCGAGGAATGCCGAAGGCTTGCGACTGAACGCAACCTGTCCGAAGGACAGCGGACCATGCTTGCGTATATCGAAGACACCTGGGAACTGCTGTCCAGGAGCGCCTGGGGCGCACGCTGATCCGCTAAGGCAACACCACCCTCCGGTCATTCGCGCGCAAAGCGGGAATCCAGCGCAAGAAACTGGGTCTCCGCTTTCGCGGGGACGAGAGGCCAGTGGCTACACACACCGACCTGGACTCGAGTACGTCAATTCTCCACGCCGACCACGCGTGCGGGCGAGCCGTCCATGCCGGCAAGCCGCAGCGGCAGCGCGATGATGTGGAAGCGGTTGCCGATCTGGTCGAGGTTGGTCAGCAACTGGATCATCGGAATGCCGGCCTTCAGCCAGCGCTTGTGGTTGGCGCCGCGTTCGTTGGGCGCAAGCTGCATCCGCCAGAACGGCTTTTCCGGAAAGCAGTCCATCGCGACTGCGGCAATCCCACGCGCTGCGGTCCACTCGCCGACGCTCGGATCGAGGTAGATGGTATTGCCCCAGAACTCAGGCTCTGCCCCAGGCGCGGTTGGTCCAAAGCGTCTTGATGACGGCGACCTGACCGGCTGCGGGCACAACGCCGGTCCGTTCGAGATCGTCGGCGGTGACGCCTGAGCCCTCCGGCTTGCCGCTCACGTCGAGCACCACCGCGTCGCGCATCACCAGACGGTCGAGCGGCCAGCGGTCGACCGAGCCGCCGTCGGCTAAGAAATGCCGCGGCGCGTCGATGTGCGTCCCGATGTGGGTGTTGAGCGTCAGCACCGTGTTCATGGTGCCGGTCGCGGGCGCGTCCGCCATCAGGTCGACGCCTTCGGCCGCGAGCAGGGGGCGCTGCTCGTCGCTGACGACGGTGATGGCCTGCACCTTCACGGGATATTTTTCGTAGAGCGGAATGTTCGGGATGCCGGCCATTCCAGTGACCACGGGCAGAGTCAGATCGACGATGCGTGGCATGGGCTTCCTCCGTTCGTCGGCGTTCACGCCATATAGCGCCGCATCCAGCCGCCGAGGTCGTTCACCGCCTCCTGCAGCTTGAACTGCGGTTCGAAGCCGAGAAAGCGCTTGGCGCGGCTCAGGTCGGCATGGTGGTCGCGGTTCGACAGCGACACGCCGGTGCCGGCCGGTGCTTCGAACTTCACCTTGGCGCCAGGCACGACGTTGCCGATCGCCGCCGCCATCTCGGCCGGCGTGGTCATCGCGCCCATCGTCAGGTTGAAGATGCGGCTGCCGAGGTCCTTGGCGTCGAGCGCCATCACAGTGCCGCGCGCCGCATCCTTGGAGTAGACCCACTCCATCACGCCCGGCGGGACGGTCGCCTCGCGGCCGGCGAGCGCATTCTTCATCGCCTCGCGGATGATGTTCGATGGCCCGCCGCCGCCGGCGCCGCTCCACGGCCCGAACACCGCGCCATAGCGCAGTCCGGCGAATTCGATCCCGCACCATTTCGCGTAATTCAGTCCCAGGCTCTCGACCGCCTGCTTGGTTGCCGAATAGAACGTGGTCGGCCGCGGGAACGCCTCCTCCTTGCCGAAGTTGCCGCCGTCGGCGCCGCCGTCGAGATAGTGGTTGAGCACGCTCGACGACGACACGACGACGCGCTTGAGCCCGGTGATACGTGCCGCCTCCAGCACGTTCACCGTGCCCATGATGTTCAGGTTGATCGCAGCGTAAGGCTCCCGCTGTGCGCCAAGCGTGAGCAGCGGGTTTGCCGCGGTGTGCGCGACCCGGGTGATGCCGTGGGTCTTGAAGGCATCGACGATTGTGAGCGGGCGCAGCACGTCGCCCGCGATCAGCGTCACCTTGTCGAGATCGACGATCTGGCCGATCGCCTGCGGCTGCGCCGCGTGGTCCATCAGCACGGGCTTCTCGCCCTGCTCGACCAGGATGCGCGCGACCTGCGAGCCGATGAGCCCGGCGCCGATGACCAGTGTCGTCATGTCAGTCCTCCCGTTCACTCCCCAAGTCAATCCGTCCCACGTCGTTCCGGGGCGGCGCGAACCCGGCATCCAGGGCTACTTGCTCCGTAGCGGGCGGCCGGGTTTCGCACTATTCTCACAGCAGAAACGCGCAAGGAGAAGCCCGATGACCATGAGCGTCGGCGTGCTCGACCACTACAACCTGTCGACCCGCAAGCTGAAAGAGACCGTGCAGTTCTACGAGGATGTGCTGGGCTTTACCAACGGTCCGCGCCCGCCGTTCAATTTTCCGGGCGCGTGGCTGTACAGCTCCGGCCATCCGGTGCTCCACATCAACGACATCTCGGACACCGACAAGCCCCAGCGCCCCGATTCCGGCGTCATCGACCATGTCGCGTTCGGCAGCCGCGGTTTCGAGGCGACGCGGCAGCACCTTGCCGGCAGGGGCGTGGCGCACCGGGTCAACCAGGTGCCGAACTCGACGCGCTGGCAGATCTTCCTTCGCGACCCCAACAACGTGGAGATCGAGCTGAACTTCGAAACCAAGAATGAGCTTGCGGCCTGAGGGTTCTGACCTTCCGCTCGGGGTCTCGTAAGGGCGGCGGCGTCGCTTCGATCGTGGAGGGAACGCGATGGGCCTTGGTCGCCGGCGATTCCTGCATTTGGCTGCGGCCGCGGGGGCCGTCGCGCTGCCGCGGATCGCGGTTGCGGAAACCTATCCGTCGCGTCCGGTGCGCCTGGTCGTGGGTTTCACCCCCGGTGGCGGCAACGACATCGTCGCGCGACTGATCGGGCAGTGGCTGTCGCAGCGGCTCGGCCAGCCGTTCGTCGTCGAGAACCGGCCGGGCGCCGGCAGCAATATCGCGACGCAAGCAGTCGTGAACGCGGCCCCCGACGGCCATACGCTGCTGCTGGTCGGCACGACCAATGCGATCAACACGACGTACTACCAGAAGCTCAGTTTCGATTTCGGCCGCGACATCGTGCCGATCACGAGCATCACCCGGCAGCCGCAGGTGATGCTGGCCAACCCGGCGTTTACGGCGAAGTCGGTCCCCGAACTCATCGCCTATGCCAAGGCCCATCCGGGCAAGGTCAACATGTCCTCGGCCGGTGTGGGCACCATCGGCCATCTCGCCGGAGAGCTGTTCAAGCTGATGGCCGGCGTCGACATGATCCACGTGCCGTTTGGCGGCAACAGTCCGGCGCTGACGGCCCTGCTGGGCGGACAGGTCGAGGTCTCGTTCGCCTCGCTGCCGTCGTCGATCGAGTTCATCAGGACCGGCAAGCTGCGCGGCCTTGCGGTCACGAGCACAACGCGCTCGGAGGCGCTGCCCGAGGTTCCCGCTGCCGCCGAGGCGATCCCGGGCTACGAGGTCAGCGCGTGGTACGGCGTCGGCGCGCCCAAGGGCACGCCGGCCGAGGTGATCGACAGGCTCAACAAGGAGATCGTGCTCGGCCTTGCCGATCCAACGCTGAAGGCGCGGATCGCCGAGTTCGGCGGCACGCCGTTCGGGCTGTCGCCGGCGGAGTTTGGCAAGTTCATCGCCGACGAAACCGACAAATGGGCCAAGGTGATCCGCGCGGCCAATATTCGAGGCTGAGGCCTATGCACGTCATGGCCGGGCTTGTCCCGGCCATCCACGTCCTCCTTGTCATTGCGAAGCAAGACGTCAATGCCCGCGACAAGCGGGGCATGACGACCTACGGCCCAGGCGGGCGAGGCGTGGCGGCACGCCGCACGCGGCCGCGTGCGGGCGGCAGGTGTTTCGCCTTGAGGTCGGACGAGCGCCCAATCTAAGGTGACGGGCCGGCACCTCTCAAGGGCAGCGCCATGACATTTCTCCGCCGAACCTTTCTGCATCTGGCAGCGGGTGCTGCAGCGCTCCCGCTCATGCCGCGCCATGCGGCGGCGCAGGCCTATCCGAGCCGTCCGGTCCGCCTGCTGGTCGGCTTCCCGCCCGGCGGCTCAACTGACATTCTGGCGCGGCTGATGGCGCAATGGCTGTCGGAGCGACTCGGCCAGCCGTTCGTGGTCGAGAACCGCGCCGGCGCCGGCACCAATATCGCGACCGAAGCGCTCGTGAACGCGGCCCCCGACGGCTACACGCTCCTGCTCACCACCGGCGCGAACTTCATCAACGCGACGCTTTATAAGAATCTCAAGTTCAGCTTCGTGAACGACGTAGCCCCGGTCGCGCTGTTCACCCGGGAGCCCAATGCCATGGTGGTGCACCCGTCGGTGCCCGCGAAGTCGCTTGCCGAGTTCATTGCCTATGCCAAGGCCAATCCGGGCGTCGTCACCATGGCGTCGGGCGGCAACGGCGCGCCGTCGCACATCTCCGGCGAAATGTTCAAGATGCTGGCGGGCGTCGACATGGTCCACGTGCCGTATCGCGGCGCGGGCCCCGCGCTCACCGGGGTGCTCGGCGGCCAGGCGCAGCTCTATTTCTCGCCGCTCAGCGCGACCATCGGACACATCAAGGACGGCACCTTGCGGGTTCTCGCGGTGACCACGGCGGCGCGCTCCGACGTGCTGCCCGACGTTCCGGCGGTCGCCGAGCTTGTTCCCGGCTACGACGCGAGCCAGCTCTATGGCGTTGCCGCGCCGAAAAGTATCCCGGCCGAAATCCTCGACAAGCTCAACAGGGAGATCAACACGGTGCTTGCCGATCCGCAGGCGAAGGCGCGGCTGGCCGATCTCGGCAACACGGCGCTCGGGGGCTCACCCGCCGACTTCGGCAAGGTCATCGCCGACGAGACCGAGCGATGGGGCAAGGCCGTTCAGTTCTCAGGCGCCAAGGTCGACTGATCCGATCTTGGCGCAATTCACAGGTCACGAAATCAAACATGCCTGATCAAAGTCTTCCGGCCGGAACCACGCTGCTGATCAAAGGCGGCCGGGCACTCACGCCCGGCGCGGACTGGCATCAGCCGCCGAGCGTCGACATCGCCGATCGCGGGCGACACGCATCGCCGGCGTCGCGACGGGCTTTGCGGTGCAAGGCCAGCCCGGCGATCGAGATGATCGACGCGCGCGATCATCTGGTGCTGCCGGGCTTCGTCAACGCGCACTACCATTCCCACGACGTGCTGGCGAAGGGCACGCTCGAAGAGGTGCCGCTGGAAATCTGGCGGCTCTACGCCCTGCCGCCGCAGTATCCGCCGCGATCGGTCGAGGAGATCTACGCGCGCACGTTGCTCGGCGCGCTCGAGTGCCTGCGCTCGGGCATGACCACGATCCAGGACATGCTGACGCTCTATCCTTACGAGGACCGTCACATGGACGCGGTGATGGCGGCCTACGAGAAGGTCGGCATCCGGGTTGTGTTCGCGCTGCAATACGCCGACCGCAAGGGCATCGAAACCATCCCGTTCTGGAAGGACACGTTCCCGCCCGAGCTTCATCCGCTGCTGTCGACCGCCGCGGAGCCGGAGCGCAAGCTCGACCTGATCGGCCATTTCGAGAGCGACGCGGCTCAAGGCCGCGCCGCGGCCGCTGCGTGTCCTGGGCGCTCGGGCCGTCGGCGCCGGAGCGCTGCTCGCCCGCGCTGATGCAGCGGACGATGGAACTCGCCCGCCGCTACGACATCCCGGTCTACACGCACATCTATGAATCCCGCGGCATGGCGCTGCAGGCGCGGCTGACGTTGCCGGAATACAGCGGCCTGCTGATCCAGCGCCTCGCCGACGAGGGCGTGCTCGATCCGCGACTCAACTTCGCGCACAGCGTCTGGCTGTCGCGCGACGGAGATCGAACTGCTGGCGGAGCACGGCGCGGGCGTCGTGCTCAATCCGCAGGGCAATCTGAAAATGAAATGCGGCATTCCGCCGATCCGGATGCTGCAGGACGCGGGCGTCCGCATCGGTCTCGGCTGCGACAATTGCAGCTGCTCGGATGCGCAGAACATGTTCGTCGCGATGAAGCTGTTCGCGCTGCTCGCGGCGGTCAGCGATCCGATCCCCGGCCCGCCGCAGAGCGATCGCGGCAATCCGCGCCGCGACCGAGGCCGGCGCCGACGGCGCACGGCTCGGCCACGAGCTCGGCCGCATCGCGCCGGGCTACAAGGCCGACTTGACGCTGATCGACATGAACGACCCGAGCTGGTCGCCGATGAACAGCGCGGCGCGTCAGCTCGTGCATGTCGAGGCCGGGCGCGGCGTGCGCCACGTGATCGTCGATGGCAACGTGGTGGTGCGCGACCGCAAGCTCGACGACGCGTCGACGAGACGACCATCTACGACGCGGTGAAGGCCGTGATGCCGGGATTCCGGCAGGACTTCGACGCGATCTCGGCGCGCGTCGCCAAGCTGCAGCCCTGGCTCGACCTCGCGCACCAGCAAATCATGGACGCCGAACTCGATATCGAGCGCCTGCCGTTCCGGTGACTGGTGACGCGATTGTCTTTGTGGCGTGCCAAGCGTGCACGCTTCACCTCTCCCGTGGGGAGAGGTCGCCTCGCGAAGCGAGGCGGGTGAGGGGTTACGGACTACGATAAGCCACAACCCCTCACCCAACTGACTGTGCTTCGGATTCACGTTGGCCCTCTCCCGATGGGAGAGGGCGCATTCAAAACCGCAGCAATAACCGAAAAGCAGCTCGCCCTAATCATACACCGTGTCGATGTAGTGCTCCGAATCGACCACCGCTTCGATTACGGTCGGCCCCTCCGCCGCAAGCGCCCGCGTCACGGCCGCCTCCAGCGCCTGAGGGCTGCGGACGCCGACGGCGGGCGCTCCGAAATAATGCTGCGGCGGCTCGCCATAGTCCTCGCTTTGCAGCGCCGTGCCGTACACCGGAAACTGCCGGCGGATCTGCTTGACCCGGATCAGTGCGAGCCATTTGTCGTCGAGCACCACGATCGGCAGGCAAAGCCCGAGCCGCCGCGCGGTCGCGACCTCGCCGCAGGTCATCTGGAAGCAGCCGTCGCCCAGCAGGCACACCACCGGCAGGTCGGGCCGCGCGAGCTTGGCGGCAATCGCGCCCGGCAGACCGAAGCCCATCGACGACCAGCCGTTGGTGATCTGGAAGGTCTTCGGCGCGTGCGCCGTCCACTGGCTCGCGATCTGGTGGGTGTGGGCGCCGACATCGAAGGAGAGCACGCCGTCACGCGGCAGCGCGCGCCGCACCGCATCGATCGCAGCGTGGGCGGTGAACGTGCTCGCGGCCGGGCGCAGCGCGGCCTGGAAGGCGCCCCGGTGCGCGGCGACCGCGTCTGGCGTCCAGGCGTTGGCGGCGGCGGGGAGTGCTGCGAGCGCGTCAAGCGCGGCATCGAGATCGCCGGTGACCTCGTGGGCCACGCGCACCGACGGTGCCACGTCGACTTTCTCGATGTCGATCTGCAGAAGCGGCACGTCGCCGATCCAGGCCTCGTATTCGACCTCGACGGTGTCGTAGCCGATGCCCACGATCAGGTCGGCGCCGCGCAGGAACTTCCGCTGCACCTGCCGGCACGAGCGCTCGATGCAGCCAAGCGACAGCGGATGATCCTCGTCGATCATGCCCTTCGCCATCGTCGTGGTGGCGAACGGCAGGCCGTGCCGCTCGATCGTTCGGCGCAACAGATCGGACTGCCGCATCCGCATTGCGGATGCGCCCAGCACCGCAACCGGGCGCTTCGCGCCGCGGAGCAGTTCGCCCGCCCGCGCAAATGCAGCCTCCGAAGGCCGCGGCAGACCGGTCGGCGCTTGCGGCTTGGGCGCGTCCTCGCGCGCGGGAGCGAGCGCTACATCCTCGGGCAGGTCGAGATGCACTGGACCCTTCGGCTCGCTCATCGCGATGCGCACCGCCTCGTTCACCGTCGCTGCGATTGAGCCGCCGCGCAGCGGCAGCGTCGCCTTGGTGATCGGCTTGAACAGCGCGTGGTGGTCGATCCACATCTGAATGCGGCGACCAAACTGGTCGGTGTTGAGGTTGCAGGTGATGGCGATCAGCGGCGAACGGTCGAGCCAGGCGTTGCCGACGCCGGTGGCGAGATTGGTCGCGCCAGGCCCCAGCGTGGCGATGCACAGTCCGGGGGCCTCGGTCATGCGGCCGGTCACGTCGGCGGCGAAGCCCGCCGAGCCTTCGTGGGCGGTCAGCACGAATTCGACGCCGCCGCTGCGCATGGCCTCCATCAGCGGCAGGACATTGCCGCTCGGGATGCCAAAGCCGCGCACGACGCCCGCTGCTTTCAGGGTAGTGACGATCAGATCAGCGTTGTTCATGGGTATGCGGGGGTGTTCTTCGGCACGACGGGCGGCCCTGGATAGTCGGCGCTCTGGCAGCACCTTAGAACATCATTGTCCGCCGGTGCGCCGAAGTCCAAACACCCGGGCGGGCCAATCTCGGAACGAACCGCAAAGTTACAATCTCATGACGGCTTTGGGCCGGAAATTGCCTGCTGGGTCATCCGCAGATGACTGCAGGAATTTCCGGCGGCATGGACCGTCGCAGCCCGGCAAGCCGGAGATGCGATCCGCGTGTGGCTTTCGGGCCACCCGCACCCCATATCGCCGCGGCCGACAATGCCTTACGGCGCCTTCCAACGCGCCGCCAACCGCCGGGCGGCGAGGATTTCTTGCGGTGGCCGGCTTGAACGCCACAATGGTTAGGATAGACAAGGGGATGCGTTGTGGCCCAAGGCACAATCCATAGGAAGGGATCGATGCGGATGCGGCGGACTTCTCCATTCGTGACGGGACTTGTGCTGGCCGCGTTGATGACGGCAGTTTCGGTGTCCGCGGGTCCCGCGCACGCCCAGCGCGGCGAAAGTCCGTTTGCAGCCATGATCGGCTCGTGGTCGGGCGGCGGCACGCTGTCGCTGTCCAACGGCACCAAGGAGCGCATTCGCTGCCGCGCCAACTATCAGGGCGGCGGCGCGACGATGGCGCTGGAGCTGCGCTGCGCGAGCGACAGCTACCGGTTCGAGCTGCAGAGCAACGTGTCGCACAACGACGGCGACCTCTCCGGCACCTGGAGCGAGGCGACGCGTGGCGCCGGCGGCAACATTTCCGGCACCATCAACCGCGGTCGCATCCAGGCCCGCGCGGTCGGCACCGGGTTCTCCGCCTCGCTCGGCTTGGCCACCTCCGGCAGCAAGCAGTCGATCGTGATCCAGTCGCCCGGCAGCGAACTGGAGCAGGTCAACATCAGCCTCAACCGGACCCGCTAGGCCGGCCGGGCCGCCGGGCGCGGCCGGCTGCCGGACATTGCGGCAATCCTTCAACCCGCTCGTAGCTTTGTGCCAAACGGGCCTTCATCGTAGTGTGATGGCGAGGGCGAACCTGCCACCGGGCTCTTCAAGGTCGCCAGCTTGATGCACGAGGTTGCGACGTGAGTTCGGAACGACCGCCGCCCTTCAACCTCGCGCTCGGCGTCGAGCGGTTGGGGCTGATCTCGCTGCGGTACCCGTGGCTGGCGCTGCTCATTCTGGCCGCTCTGTCGGTAGTGGCAGCGTTGGGGATCGAGCGCATCAAGGTCGACGATTCGCTGAGCCAGCTGTTCCGCAGCGACACCGCCGAATTCCGCCAGTTCGAAGAGGTGACACGCCGCTTCCCCTCCAGCGAGTTCGACGTTCTGCTGGTGGTCGAGGGCCGCAACCTGATGGATCGGCAGTCGATCGAGAAGCTGCGCGATCTCGTCACCGACCTGCAGTTGATCGACGGCGTGCGCGGCCTGATTTCGCTGTTCTCGGCCCGCCAGCCGCCGGAGGGCAATCAGATTCCCAAGGCGCTGTTTCCGGCGGAACTGCCCGAGGGCGCCGAGTACGAGGCGCTCAAGCGGCAGGTGCTGACCAACGAGATCATCCGCGGCAAGCTCCTGTCGGAGGACGGTACGCTCGCGCTCGTGGTGCTCGCGCTCGACCCCGCGATCGTACAGACCAATGGGCTGAACGACACGATCGGCGAGATCCGCAAGACCATGGCCGAGGATCTCGCCGGCGCGGGCGTCACCGCCCAGCTCTCCGGCGTGCCGGTGATGCAGCTCGAAATCCGCACCGCGGTGGAGCGCGACCGGCTGGTCTACAACACGATCGGCTTCATCGCGGGCTGCGCGATCGCGATCCTGTTCTTCCGGCGCATCTCGTTCATGATCATCGCGGCGGCGCCGCCGCTGATTGCGATCCTTTTGTCGCTCGGCGCGCTCGGCTGGCTCGATTTCCGGCTCAACATGTTTCTCAACGTGATGACACCGCTCATCATGGTGATCAGCTTCTCCGACAGCATGCAGCTCACGTTTGCGGCGCGCGACCGGCTGATCGCAGGCGAAGACCGTTATTCGGCGTTCCGCAACGCCGTGCTGACGGTTGGTCCGGCCTGCGTGCTGACCCATTGCACAGCCGGGCTTTCGTTCGTGGCGCTGCAGTTCTCCAGTTCCGACCTGATCCGGACGTTCGGCGAGGCCGGCCTGCTCGCGACCGTGATCGCGCTGATCGCGGTACTGACGCTCGTGCCGCTGCTCGGCGTGCTCCTCATCCGCCACGAGGCGACGTTCGCGGCCAAGGTCATCGGCAGCGATGCTGCGGTCGACGTGCTGCGCCGGTTCTGCCGCTGGGTCGCGGTTCGGATGGTGAGCCATGCCGGCCTGTACAGCCTCTTGGGCCTGCTGGTGGTCGGTGGGCTCACGGCAATCTACATCCATCTCGAGCCGCGCTATCGGCTGGCCGACCAAGTGCCGGACAAGCGCCAGGCGGTGCAGGCGAGCGAGCGGCTCGACGCCAAGCTCACCGGCGCCAACCCGGTGGACGTGCTGATCCAGTTACCGAAAGGCGCCGGCCTCTACGATCCGGCGACGCTCTCGACCATCGCCGAGGTGCATTCGATCGTCGAGAAGCAGGCCGGAGTGGGCAACGTCTGGTCGCTCGAACTCGCTGCGGCGCTGGCTCGCCGAGCGCGCCGGCCGCGCCGACGTCGCGACGCTCAAGCAATACGTCGACATCCTGCCCGAGCATCTTACCCGGCGGTTCATATCGGCCGAGCAGGACGCAGTGGTGGTGTCCGGCCGCATCCCGGATGTCGATGCAAGCCATCTCCTGCCGGTCATCGAGCAGCTCGACCGCCAGCTCAACGACGTTCGCGCGAGGCATCCCGGCTACACCATTTCGGTCACCGGCCTCTCCGCGATCGCCGCCCGCAACAGCGCGACCATGATCGGCAAGCTCAACCAGGCGCTCACGGTCGAGATCATCTTCGTGTCTGCCTTCATCGGGCTCGCCTTCCGGTCGTTCGTCGTCATGCTGGCGAGCATCCTGCCCGGGATTTTCCCTGTCGTGCTCGCGGGCACGTTGCTGTGGCTGATGGGTGAGGGGCTGCAGTTCGCGAGCGTGGTCGCGCTCACCATCTCGTTTGGGCTCAGTCTCAGCGCCACCATCCACTTCCTCAACCGGCTGCGGCTCGAGGACCATCCGGGCGATCCGGCGGGACTTGCCGTCGAGCGCGCCACCGTGCTGATGGGGCCGGCGCTGATCCTGACCTCGATCGTCCTGGCCTGCGGCCTTGCGGTGACCGTGTTCTCGGACCTGCCGTCGCTGCGGCTGTTCGGCTGGCTCAGCGCCTTCGCCATGCTGGCCGCGCTCACCGCCGACCTCCTGATCCTGCGGCCGACCATCACCTTCATGCGCGAGCTGATGCGCAAGGGCGCGCCGCCGGCCTCGGCGTCCGGGTCCGGGGCCGCGTGACCGCGCCGCGGCTGTGTGTGAATACCTCCCGGCACCGATGCGGCCCATGTTTCGGAGCAGGGACACGGCAGCGGGAACAACGGTTAGACGTTAGGATGGCGGCCCACCGGAGGCCGGGACCCTATGCTCGGTGACTTGATCGCAGCGGCGGCATTGGCGATCTGGGCCTATCTGCTGCTCGCCCGCGGCCACTACTGGCGGGCGCGCGAACGCGACGATTTCGCGCCCCCGGTTCCGGCGCGCTGGCCGGACGTGGTTGCGGTCGTCCCGGCCCGCAACGAGGCGGACTGTATCGGGGCCAGCATCGGCTCGCTGATGCGACAGGACTATCCCGGCGCGCTCGCGATCATCCTGGTCGACGACGACAGCACCGACGGCACGGCCGATGTCGCGCGGCGCGTGCAGCGCCCGCGCAGCCTCACGGTGGCGCGCTCCCGCCCGCTGCCCGAGGGCTGGACCGGCAAAGTGTTTGCGCTGAAGCACGGCGCCGACCTTGCGGAGTCGGCGACACCGCGGCCGCGGTATCTCCTGTTCACCGACGCCGACGTCATCCATTCGCCGGAGTTGCTGCGCTGGCTCACGGCGCAGGCCGAAGCCGGCAACCACGCACTTGTGCTCTCTGATGGCGACGCTGCGCTGCGAGAGCCCGCCCGAGCGCAGCCACGTTCCCGCCTTCGTGTACTTCTTCCAGATGCTGTTCCCGTTCGCCTGGGTGAACGATGTCCGGCGCAGCACGGCCGCCGCCGCCGGCGGCTGCATGCTGGTGCGGCTCGACGCGCTGGAGGCGATCGGCGGCGTCGAGAGCATTCGCGGCACGCTGATCGACGATTGCGCGCTGGCGGAGAAGCTCAAAGCCAACGGCCCGATTTGGCTCGGGCTCACCGACCGCGTGCGCAGCATTCGCAGCTACGACACCTGGGGCGACGTGCGGCGCATGATCGCGCGATCGGCCTATGCGCAGCTGAACTATTCGCCGCTGCTGCTCGCCGGCACCGTGCTCGGGATGGCGCTCACCTTCCTCGCCGGCCCGCTGCTGGTCGTGTTCGGCAGCGGCATCTCGCGCGTCCTCGGTCTCCTGGTCTACGGGTTGATGGCCTATTCGTTTCGGCCGATGCTGGCGTTCTACCGGGTGTCGCCGTGGTGGAGCCTCGCATTGCCGCTGATCGCGCTGGCCTATATGGGCTACACGCTGCTGTCGGCCTGGCAGTCCATGCGAGGCCGCGGCGGCGCCTGGAAGGGGCGCACGCAGGCCGGAGCCGCACGGCCATGAGCACGCATACGAGTGCGCCCGGGGGCGTTACCGCCGCTGACCTGCGATCCGGCAAGGGCTCGGGTAACGAGAACTTTCCGGTGGCATCGCGGCTGGTGAGTGTGCGCCACCGCGCCATCATCCTTGCGTTCTACGAGTTCGTCCGCATCGCCGACGACATCGCCGACCACGCGAGCCTCACGCCGGAACAGAAGATCGCCCATCTCGACAGCCTGGGGGCGAGCCTCACTGGCGCGTCCGACCGCGATGCCGTGGGCGTCGCGCTGCGCGCGGCGTTGCACGAGCGCGGTCTCTCGCCGCAGCACGCGCTCGATCTGCTCACGGCGTTCCGGCTCGACGTCACCAAGCTGCGCTATTCCGATTGGGACGACCTGATGGGCTACTGCCGCTATTCGGCGATGCCGGTCGGCCGCTTCGTGCTCGACGTGCATGGCGAAGACCGGGCCTGCTGGCCGGCCAATGACGCGCTTTGCGCGGCGCTGCAGATCATCAATCACCTGCAGGACTGCGGAAGGGATTACCGCGACCTCGACCGGGTCTATGTTCCACAGGACGCGCTGGCACGGGCCGGTGCCCGCGTCGAGGACCTTGGGCAGCGGCCGGGCGAGCCCGGCGCTGTTGGCCTGTTTGCACGGTCTCGCCAGGCGAACGGCGGGGTTGCTCGCCGAAAGCGCGCGTTTTCCCAACGATAATCGACGATGGGCGGCTGGCGCTGGAGGTATCCGTCATCGAGACGCTGGCGCGACACTTGGTCGGGCTGCTACAGGTCCGCGATCCGTTGAGCGAGCGGGTCCATCTTGGCAAGATCGGCGTTGCCGCCCTGGGGACGCTGGGTATCACAAGGGGTCTGCTCGGCCGGCTGTTCCGAACGAGATTGAAACCACCGTACGTCGCCGACCCGTGAACAGCATCGCCAGCCAGACCGATTGCAGGACGAGACGACCGCAGTACGCGCGTCGGGCAGTTCGTTCTATGCCGCGATGCGCATCCTGCCGCGCGGCCAGCGCGATGCCATGTTCGAAATCTATTCGTTCTGCCGGCTGGTCGACGACGTTGCCGATTCGCCGAGCCGCATGCGCTCGCGCCTTGAGCAGCTGCACGAGTGGCGCACCCGCATCGAGGCGCTCTATTCGCGCTCGCCGCCTGCCGACCTGCGCGGGCTGGCGGCTGCGGTCGCGCGCTTCGGGCTGCGCAAGCAGGACTTCCTCGCCGTGATCGAAGGCATGGAGATGGATGCGGCGGAGGACATCCGCGCGCCGGACTGGGCCAGGCTCGACCTGTATTGCGACCGCGTCGCGAGCGCGGTCGGCCGGCTGTCGGTGCGCGTGTTCGGCATGGACGAGCACGACGGCATCGCGCTCGCCCATCATCTCGGCCGCGCGCTTGCAGCTCACCAACATCCTGCGCGACCTCGACGAGGACGCGGAGATGGGCCGGCTCTACCTGCCGCGCGAGGCGCTGCTCGGCAGCCGGCATCGCCGAGCACCGAGCCCGCGACCGTGCTGGCGAGCCCGGCGCTCGCCGAAGTCTGCGGCGCGGTGGTCGAGCGCGCGCGCATGCACTTCGGCGAGGCCGACGCGATCATGGCGCGGGCGCCGCGCGCCGCGGTGCGCGCGCCGCGCATGATGCAGGGCGTCTATCGCGCCGACGCTCGAGCGCATGGTCGAGCGCGGCTGGTCGGCGCCGCGCGACCGCGTGCGCGTCAGCCGCGCCCAGCTGCTCTGGATCGCGTTGCGCTACGCGATCGTATGATGGCCGGCACCGTTCATATCGTCGGCGCGGGTGTCGCCGGGCTTGCCGCTGCCGTGGCGCTTGTCGAAGCTCGGCGCGCCGTGGTCGCTGCACGAGGCGACCGCGTATCCAGGCGGCCGCTGCCGCTCCTATCTACGACCGCGCGATCGACATGGTGATCGACAACGGCAATCACCTGCGTGCTGTCGGGCAATCGTGCGGTGCGGGCGTTCCTGCGCGAGATCGGCAGCGAAGACGGTCTCGTCGGGCCGCCGAGGCAGCCGAATTCCCGTTCGTCGATCTCGCCGAGCGGGCGGCGCTGGAGCGCTGCGGCTCAACGACGGCCGGCTGCCGTGGTGGGTGCTCGATCCGCGCCCGCCGCGTGCCGGACACGCAGCCTGCGGCGACTATCTGCGCGTGCTGCCGCTGCTGTCGGCTGCATCGGACGCCACCGTCTGCGACAGCATCCGCTGCGACGGGCCGCTGTACGAGCGGCTGATCCATCCGCTGCTGCTCGCCGCGCTCAACATCGATCCGCAGCGAGGGCTCGGCCGCGCTCGGCGCGCGCGATCGTGCGCGAGACGCTGCTGGCCGGCGGCGCGGCCTGCCGGCCGCTGATCGCGCGCGACGGGCTCGGCCCCGTGTTCATCGAGCCGGCGCTGCGCTATCTCGAAGCAGCGCGACGCGCGGTCCGGCTCGAGCACGAGCTGCGCGCGCTGCGCTTTGCCGGCGATCGCGTCGGCGCACTCGATTTCGGCGGCGATGAGGTGACGCTCGGTCCCGCCGACGCGGTGGTGCTGGCGGTGCCGGCGCACGCCGCGGCCATGCTGTTGCCGGGGCTCGACGACGCCGACCGCCTATCGCAGCATCGCCAACGCGCACTTCCGCTGCGACGCGCCGGCCACGATCGCGCCGATGACGGCGGTCTTGAACGCGACCACCGAGTGGATATTTGCGTTTCCGGGCCGGCTGTCGGTCACGATCAGCAACGCCGACCGGCTGATGGACATGCCGCGGACGGACCTTGCGCAGACCATCTGGCGGGAGGTGTCGAAGGTGACCGGGATCGCGGGCGACATGCCGCCGTGGCAGATCGTGCGGGAGCGGCGCGCGACCTTCGCCGCGACGCCCGCCGAGAACGCCCGGCGGCCGGCCGCGGCGACGCAGTGGCGGAACCTGTTCCTCGCCGGCGATTGGACCGCGACCGGCCTGCCGGCGACGCTCGAAGGCGCCGTGCGCTCCGGCCATGCCGCGGCCGACTGCGCCCGCGCCATGCGCAGGGACGCCGCCTGATGCCGGAGGCCGCGGGATCGGTAGCGCCGCCGCCGGCCGGCGCGCCCGGCGGATCGGATCGCTGCATCGCGTCGGCGACGCAGGCGCTGCTCGACCTGCAGCAGCCCGACGGCCATTGGGTGTTCGAGCTCGAAGCCGACGCCACCATCCCGTCCGAATACGTGCTGCTGCGTCACGCATCTGGGCGAGCCGGTCGACGCCGCGCTCGAAGCCAAGATCGCGGTCTATCTGCGCCGCGCTCCAGGGCGCGCATGGCGGCTGGCCGCTGTTCCACGCCGGCGACTTCGACATGAGCGCGAGCGTGAAGGCCTATTTCGCGCTCAAGATGATCGGCGACGCGCCCGACGCCGACCACATGCGCCGCGCCCGCGAGGCGATCCTGCAACGCGGCGGCGCGGCGCGCTCGCAACGTGTTCACGCGGCTCCTGCTGGCGCTGTTCGGCGTCATCCCGTGGCGCGCGGTTCCGGTGATGCCGGTCGAGATCATGCTGCTGCCGCGCTGGTTCCCGTTCCACCTCGACAAGATTTCGTACTGGAGCCGCACCGTCATCGTGCCGCTGCTGGTGCTGCAGGCGATGAAGGCGCGCGCGCGCAACGCCAGGGGCGTGCGCATCGACGAGCTGTTCGTCGAGCCGCCGCGGCAGCGTCGGCCCGGTGCCGAAGGCGCCGCAGCAGAAGGCCTCGTGGTTCTGGTTCTTCCGCGGCGTCGACAATCTGCTGCGCGCGCTCGAGCCGGTGTTTCCCGGGGACGCTGCGCCGGCGCGCTATCGATCGCGCCGTCGCCTGGGTCGGCGAGCGGCTGAACGGCGAGGACGGCCTCGGCGCGATCTACCCGGCGATGGCGAACAGCGTGATGATGTTCGACGTGCTCGGCTATCCCGCACGATCATCCGCAGCGTGCGATCGCGCGCGCGCTCGATCGAAAAGCTTCTGGTCGTCGCGCACGGACGAAGCCTATTGCCAGCCGTGCGTCTCGCCGATCTGGGACACCGGGCTCGTCTGCCACGCGCTGCTTGAGACCGGCGACGCGGAGGCCGTGCGGCGCGTGCAGCGCGGCCTCGAATGGCTGACGCCGAAGCAGGTGCTCGACGTGCGCGGCGATTGGATCGCGCGCCGCCCCGACGTGCGGCCGGGCGGCTGGGCGTTCCAGTACGCCAATCCGCACTATCCCGATGTCGACGACACCGCGGTGGTGGTGATGGCGATGGACGCGCGCGCAGGCCGGCGACGGACAGCGCGAGTTCGATCCCGCCATCGCGCGCGCGCGCGAGTGGATCATCGGCCTGCAGAGCCGCAACGGCGCGCTGGGGCGCGTTCGATGCCGACAACGAGTATTACTACCTCAACAACATTCCGTTCGCCGACCACGGCGCGCTGCTCGATCCGCCGACCGAGGACGTCACCGCCCGCTGCGTGTCGATGCTGGCGCAGATCGGCGATCTGCCCGAGCATTCATCGGCATGCGCTGCGGCGGTCGACTATCTCAGGCGCACGCAGCGCGCCGACGGCAGCTGGTACGGCCGCTGGGGCATGAACTACATCTACGGCACCTGGTCGGTGCTGTGCGCGCTCAACGCCGTCGGCATCGATCACGCCGATGCCGTCGTTCCGCAAGGCGGTCGACTGGCTCGCCGCCATCCAGAACCCGGACGGCGGCTGGGGCGAGGACGGCACGAGCTACAAGCTCGACTATCGCGGGCTATGAGCGCTCCGCCGAGCACGGCGTCGCAGACCGCCTGGGCGCTGCTCGGCCTGATGGCCGCCGGCGAGGTCGACCATCCGGCGGTCGAACGCGGCATCGGCTATCTCGCGCGGACACAGGGCGGCGACGGTTTCTGGGATGAGCCGCACTACACCGCGACCGGCTTCCCGCGCGTGTTCTATCTGCGCTACCACGGCTACGCGAAGTTCTTCCCGCTGTGGGCGCTGGCGCGATACCGCAATCTGCGCGCCAGCAATTCGCGCGTGGTGTCGTTCGGAATGTAGCGCTGCGCGGTACGGGCTACCGCGTCGGCGGCGCAACCCGCGCCTTCTGTTCGGCCGTGAGCAGGCCGTAGAGGTCGTTGAGCGCAAGGCTCACGGTCGACGCCGCGAAGATCATCGCGGTCAGCCGGTCGGTCGCGGAATCGAGCCGGGCCATCGGCGTTTCGGCGGGAGCCTGCGGGCACGACAGCGCGAGAAATCCGCCCATCTCCATCAGGCTGCGCTGCAGCGACTCGATGCTGGCGCGTTGCTCGGCGTTGGGCCGGACCATCCGCTCGATCTGGTCGGCCGGCCATTCGAGCGCCGACTCGCCACCGCATGCCATCATCGCCGACATATCGACGTTGCCGGCGGAGGCGAGTTCGGCGGCCACCTCCGGCCGTGCCATCGCGGCAGCGCGCATGCGCTCGGTGCGCGGATCGGTCGCGGCCGGCTGCTGCGGCGCAGGCTGCTGCTTGACCACGAAAGCCGCCTTCTGTTCGTCGGAGAGCGAGTCGTAGAACGCCTGCAGCGGCGCGCGAACCAGAAGGCTTGCGTCGCGCACGGCCCACAGCGTCGCCTGCATCGAGATGAGGCGGTCCGGCGGGGCGAGCCCGACCTCCTCGCGGCACGCCGTGCGGATCGACTTCAGCGCTTCGGTGACGGCCGTGCGCAGCGCGCCGAGGGCGGCACGCTGCTTGTCGTTCAGCGATCCCGCCTGTTCGAGCCTGCGCCCCGGCCAGTCGACCGGCTCTGGCGCGTCGCCGCCGCAGAGGCCAACGGCCGGCCGGCCGGCGGCGGTGTCGCGGCCGCGGGACGTTTCGGCACGCTTCGCCGGCGCGACCGCCGGACGGAAGATCGCCGCCACAAGGTCACCGAAGCCATGGGCGCGCAGCCGCTGTTCGTAGTCCTGCGGCCAAAGCGTGTAGCCCAGCACGTCTTCGAAGGCGTTCTGCCACGACAGCGGCCCCGTAAGGCCAAGCAGCGGGGTTGGGGCGGGAGCAGTGGTTTGCGAGCGCCGGCCGCCGCCGGGCCGCGACGAACGCGACGTGTCCTGCGCCTGCGCCTGAGCCGGGTTCATTGTCGCAGGCCGGTTCGTCGGCTGCGCGGGCGGACTGACGGACCCCGTCGTCGCGGGCTCGGCGGAAGGAGCGGGCGTTGCCGCTCGTGGAGCCGCAACCGGTGGGGTGCCCGACGAAGCGGCTACGGATTGGTTGGCAGCGGGCGCTGTGGCCGCCTCGGGCTGCGCAGCAGCGCCCGACGGCTGTGCGGTAATTGCGGCGGCCGCACCGCCCGCAGTTGCCGCGGCGGCTGCCGCAGGCGCCGTCTGGTTCGGCGTTGCCGGCTTGGCAACGCGGGTCTTCGCGGCGCGGCGAACGTGCGCCGACCGCTTGCTGCTGTGATCGCGGGCATGGGAGCGGCGGTGGTGCGCGCGCCGGGTGGACCGGTTGGGCGCGCCGAGCAGGGATCCGATCGGCCGCGATACGGCATTGACCATCGTGCCGGGCAGCGACCGCTGCGCGTTCACCGAGTCCGGCAGCGCCAGCAGCACCAGCAATCCTGCCCAGAATCCGATGATGGCTATGGCATGCCGGCGCATTGACCGCCCCTCTGGCCGTGCCGCTCCGTGCGGCAGCGTCCTACGTCCGCTCCGCAAATACAACGAAAAACACCGGCTTTATGTTTCCGGTCGGCGCCGCGATTGTGGCAGGAACTTCCGCCGCCGCGATCAGGCGGCGGTCGGCTGCTTCGCTCTCGTCTCGGCCTTGTCCTTGCGGATTTCGGTGAGCTTCTGCTCGACGTGGCGAGAGAACACGTATTGCGCCGGCCGCTGGCGGTCGAGCGCGATTTCTGGCGCCATCTCGCCCTCGGTGCGGATGCCGCGCAGCGTGACGGCGAGCGCCTTGAGCGGATTGCGAGATCGCGTTCTTGACGGCGGTCGCCTCGTAGCCGCTGTGCACCATGCAGTCGGCGCACTTCTCGTAGTTGCCGGTGCCGTAGGCATCCCAGTCGGTGTCTTCCATCAGCTCCTTGAAGGTCTTGGCGTAGCCTTCGCCGAGCAGATAGCAGGGCCGCTGCCAGCCGAACACGGTGCGCGTCGGATTGCCCCACGGCGTGCAGTGGTAGGTCTGGTTGCCGGCCAGGAAGTCGAGGAACAGCGCGGACTGGCTGAACGACCATTTCCGGCCGCCGCGGCCGCGGCTGAAGATGTCGCGGAACAGGTTCTTGGTGGTCTGCGCGGTTGAGGAAGTGCTGCTGGTCGGGCGCGCGCTCGTAGGCGTAGCCGGGCGACACCGTGATGCCGTCGACGCCGAGCGTCCATCACGTGATCGAAGAATTCGGCGACCTGCTCGGGCGTCCGCGACGATTGAACAGCGTGCAGTTGATGTTGACGCGGAAGCCGCGCGCCTTCGCGGCCTTGATCGCGGCGACCGCGCGGT
The DNA here is from genome assembly GCA_963821555.1 of uncultured Alphaproteobacteria bacterium. Classification (GTDB taxonomy): domain Bacteria; phylum Pseudomonadota; class Alphaproteobacteria; order Rhizobiales; family Xanthobacteraceae; genus Z2-YC6860. The sequence goes on from CAWGEM010000004.1 coordinate 375,790, forward strand.
CGTAGACCCCGGCCTGACACACCGACTTGTCGTGCATCTCCTTGTCGCCATCGAGATGCACCGACCAGACGAAGAACGGGTTCGGCTCGTACTGCTGCGAGCTTCTTCTCCATCAGCAGCGCGTTGGTGCACAGATAGACGAACTTGCGGCGCGCGATGATGCCCTTGACGATCTCGGGCAGTTCGCGATGCAGCAGCGGCTCGCCGCCGGCGATCGACACCACCGGGGCGCCGCATTCGTCGACCGCCTCGAGCGCGTCCTTGACCGAAATGCGCTGGTTCAGGATCTCGTCCGGGATAGTCGATCTTGCCGCAGCCGGCGCACGCGAGATTGCAGCGAAACAGCGGCTCCAGCATCAGCACCAGCGGGTAGCGCTTGCGTCCCGCTGAGGTGCTGGCGAACGACATACGTGCCGACGAGAAACTTCTGAAGGAGAGGGATGCTCATTATTGTCCGTTTGAGTGCCGTGGGGTCGAATGACTAGGCGAATGCGGCCGCGGTCTGCAATTCGAAGGGCTCCTCACCCTGCTCACGTGGGGAATGTGGCTTGCTAAAGACCGCCGCAACACGCCGATGATGCCCGTCAGCATGGTTTCGATAGCCAGTCCACGGGCAACGGCACGTCCGCCCCAGCCCAAGCCCCGTCCACTCTTAGCGCGGCGGGTGTCATAGTGAAACAGCCAAGTCGTCGCCGATGGCGTCCAAACGCGCCAAAAACGGCGGTTTTAGAGAAATTCTTACGGACCGCTACTGTAAAGCCACACGATTCGCGGCCAATTTGAGGCCAAATCCACATCGAACTCGGTGGCAGATGTCAGCCCCTCAAGGGCCGGATCCCGGCGCGCGCCGGTGTTTGGCCGGTCTCGGATCGGCCAAGGGGCGCCCGGCGGGATCGACCGCGCGGCGCCCGGAAGTCCCACGCGCGGCGCGGCCCTATGGCTGCAACTTTGTCGTGGTTTCGCACGTTGCTGATAGGGGGCTTGGCTAGCGTCGGAGTAGCGGTCTCACGGAAGCGGCGTAAAACTTGCATTTCCACCATCAAGTGCGCGAACAAGTGGCGGTCGGGCGTCGTCCAGGATCGGGGTCAACGTCGCCATTAAGCATAAGGTTCAATCGCGTTGCGGGTACGAACGCTGCCAACGCTTCGACTCACGGCGAATTGGAACCCAGATCGATGATGCCTCAGCCTCGCCATATTCAGGGCCCAACCCGACTGTCGATGCCATTCGCATGCTGATCTCCGCCATTACCCGTCTCGTCCACTTTTCCATCCGCCGGCCTTGGCTGGTGATGGCGCTGGCGGCTCGTCGTCAGCGTGCTGTCGGTGCACTACGCGGCGCGCAATTTCGCCATCAACACCGACATCAACAAGCTGATTTCACCGAAGCTCGATTGGCGGCAGCGCGAACTGACCTTCGAGCGAGAGTTTCCCGGACCGCACGGCACCACGCTGATCGTGATCGAGACACCGAGCGTCGAGCAGTCGCACGCTCGCCGCCGATGCGCTCAAACAGCGCCTCGTCGGGCAGACGAGCCTGTTCACGTCGGTGCGCGATCTCGGCGGCGAGGAGTTCTTCGCCCGCAACGGCTTGCTGTTTCAGTCCGAGGACCAGGTCGACGCGCACCACCCAGGGGCTTGCGCAATCGGGCCAGCTGATCGGCGTGCTGGCCGGCGATCCGTCGCTGCGCGGGCTGCACGCGCGCGCTGTCGTTCGGCCTGATGAGCGTGCAGGGCGGCATGGCGAAGCTCGACGACCTCGTCCGCCCGCTCACGATGTCGGCGGATACGATCGAGGCGTCGCTCGCAGGCAAGCCCGCGAGCTTCTCCTGGCGGGTGCTGCTGACCGGCGACACCCCGACCGCCCAGTGACTTGCGACGCTTCATCGAGGTCAAGCCGGTGCTCGATTTCTCGGCGCTGGAATCCGGGCAGGCCGTCGACCGATGCGATCCGCAAGGCGGTCGACGAACTCGGTCTCGCCGAGAAATATCAGGCACGGGTGCGGCTCACCGGCCAGGTGCCGATGGCCGACGACGAATTCTCGACCGTGAAGCATGGCGCGATGGTGAACGGCATCGCCACCGTGGTGGTGGTGCTGATCATTCTGTGGCTCGCGCTGCGCTCGGGCGCATCATCCTCGCCGTCTTCTCAATCTGTTGGTCGGGCTCGTCGTCACCGCGGCCGTCGGGCCTGATGCTGGTGGGCGCACTCAACATGATCTCGGTCGCGTTTGCGGTGCTGTTCGTCGGGCTCGGCGTCGACTTCGGCATCCAGTTCGGCGTCCGCTACCGCTCCGAGCGCCACGAGCTCGACGACCTGAAGGAGGCGCTGATCGGCACCGCCTTCAAGATCGGCGCGCCGCTGACGCTCGCCGCCGCCGCGGTCGCGGCCGGCTTCCTGTCGTTCCTGCCGACCAACTATCGCGGCGTGTCGGAGCTCGGCGAGATCGCAGGCGTCGGCATGCTGTTCGCCTTCTTCACCAGCGTGACGCTGCTGCCGGCGCTGCTGACCTTGCTCAATCCACCGGGCGAGCCCGAGGCCGTGGGCTACAAGGCGCTGGCTCCGATCGACCGCTTCCTCGAGCGCAACCGCGTCGCGGTGATCGGCGGCACGCTCGGGGTCGCGCTGCTCGGCTCGCCGCTCCTGTTCTGGCTGCAGCTTCGATTTCAATCCGATCAATCTGCGCAGCCCCGACGGTCGAGTCGGTCGCGACCTTCCTCGACCTGCGCAACGACCCAAGCTTCGACGCCAACGCGGTCAGCGTGGTGCTGCCGTCGCTGCGCGACGCCAACGCCGCCGCCGAGGACCTGCGCAAGCTGCCGCAGGTCGCGCGCACCATGACGCTCGAAAACTTCGTGCCGGACAATCAGCCGCGCAAGCTCGCGGCGATCCGCACGCTCGACCGCCAGCTCGGACCGGTGCTGCAGGCCGAGGACAGCGCCGCGCCACCCGACGCGACGCGCAGACCGTCGCTGCATTGAACGGCTCGGCCGCGACGCTGACGCGGCTTGCCGGCGACGCCAAGTCGGCGGGTGCCGATGCGGCCCGCCGCCTTGCTGCCGATCTGACGCAACTCGCCAGCGCCGATCAGGCGGTGCGCGAGCGCACGCGAGGATGCCTTCATCGTGCCGCTCGGCGTCGATCTGACCCAGCTGCGCGATTACCTGCGCGCCGAGACGATCACGGTCGACGAACCTGCCGCCGGACCTTACCAGCCAATGGGTGCTGCCGGACGGGCGGGCACGCGTCTCGGTGTCGCCCAAGGGCGATCCGAACGACACCGAGACGCTGCGCACCTTCGCGCGCGCGATGCTCGACCAGTATCCCGCACGCGGTCGGCGGGCCGATCTCGATCCTGCAGTCGGGCGACACGGTGATCGCAGCCTTCCTGCAGGCCGGCGGCTTCGCGCTGGTGTCGATCGCGATCCTGCTCTGGATCGTGCTGCGCCGGTTCGGCGACGTGCTGCTGACGCTGCGTGCCGCTGCTGCTCGCCGGCGTCGTGACGCTCGAAATCTGCGTGCTGATCGGCCTGCCGCTCAACTTCGCCAACATCATCGCGCTGCCGCTGCTGCTCGGCGTCGGCGTCGCGTTCAAGATCTACTACATCATGGCGTGGCGGGCCGGGCAGACCGACCTGCTGCAATCAAGCCTGACGCGCGCGGTGATCTGGAGCGCGCTGACCACCGCGACCGCGTTCGGCAGCCTGTGGCTGTCGGACCATCCCGGCACCTCCAGCATGGGCAAGCTGCTGGCGCTGTCGCTCGTCGTGCACGCTCGCGGCGGCGGTGCTGTTCCAGCCGGCGCTGATGGGCAAGCCGCGCACGGTCGTGGACGCCTAGCGCGATTTTTGGGTTCGCCCCGTATTTTTGGTTGGATGGGAATTGAGCAGGCGGCAGTGTTCGCGATGCGGCGCTGCTTGTTGCGCCCACTCCCCTTGCGGGAGAGGGCGCAGCAACGAGCACCGCACCTACTTGGCGCGGACGCTCTGGCAGATTGCGTCGGGTGCAGGCGCCGCTGCGGCGGGTCGCGTCGCGGCCTGCGCGTGGCCGGACGTGCGGCCGCTCGCGTCGGTCACCGGGCGCTCCGGCGGCTTCGCCGTGGCGGTGCTGTCCTCCGGCTTCACCCGGCTCCAGTCCTCGCCGCCGCACAGGAAGCCCATCACGCAGCCGCGCACCTGCAGCACGTTGGTACCGCGCAGGCTGATGTTGGCCTGGTAGGTCTTGCCGTCCTGCGAGTTGTAGATTTCGCCTTCCCAGCGGTTGGCCTCGGCGGGCTTCATGCCGAGCAGGATCGGCATGCCGAGCGTCGGCCTGCTGCGCAGCCGCGGATCGGGATTGTTGCGATCGGTGTCGGCGCGCTTCTCCCACGCCACGACGCCCCAGAGCGCCGAGCCGCAGTTGACGATGCGGATGCGGGCGATGCCCTTGGCGACCAGCCACTCGCCGGTCGGCTCGGGTGCCGCGGTGGCCGGCACGCCGGCTGCGAGGATGACGACGCAAGCGGCGGACGCAACGCCGCATCGCTTGAAGGCGCTGGCAAGGTGCCGGTTCAAGGCTTGTCTCCCATGTCATGACTTCCCGCGCGTTGGAGAATCGGACGCGCGCTCGCCTACCTGTAACGACGGATATGGCCAAAAGGTTGACACGGAACGCGTCGGGAACTTTCGACCGCGAGGGTCGTTGCCAGCGTTGTGTCGAAATGCGACGCCGTGATTAAGAACTGGGCATTCTCGCGATATGCTGCCCGTCACCCGCGCTGGTTCGGGCGCCAGCGCTCGAACCGCCGCTCGATCAGCCGCAACAATTCGGTGAGCAGGACGCCCGCGCCTGCGATCAGGATGATGCCGACCATCACCACGTCGGTCTGAAAGCGCGCGCCGGCCGTCGCGATCAAATAGCCGAGCCCCTTGTTCGCGCCGTACATCTCGCCGACCACGATGCCGACCAGTGCATGGCCGAGCCCGAGCCGCAGCCCCGCAAGCAACAGCGGCACCGACGACGGCAGCACCACGGTGAGAAACATCTGCCGGTCGCTGGCGCCGAACGAGCGCGCCGCCTTGATGAAATCCGCTTCGACCGTACGGACGCCGGTCACGGTGTTGACCACGATCGGGAACAGCGCGCCGAGGAACACGATCGCGATCTTGGAGGCGATGCCGATCCCGAGCCAGATCAGGATCAGCGGCAGGAGCGCGATCCGCGGCGTGGCGTAGAGCGCCGACACGAACGGCTCGAGCACCGCGTTGACTCGGCTGTACCAGCCCATCGCGATGCCGAGCGGCACGCCGATCACGATCGCTAGTCCGAAGCCGACCGCGAACTCGTGCGCGCTTACCGCGATGTGCTCGTAGATGCTGCCGTCGGCAAACATGCGGTAGCCCGCCTCCGCGATCCGGCTCGGCGACGAGGTGAACAGCGGGTTGACCCAGCCGAGCGCGACCGCAAGCTCCCAGAACAGCAGGAACGTCGTCATCGAGATCGTGCCAAGGAGCCAGTTCTCGTTGCGGCGCCAGAAGCTGCGTGCGCCGGGCGCGCCGGGCAGCGCTAAGCCCCTGCTGCGCCCGTGTCCGCTTGCGTCGGCCTTTCGCTCCCTCTCCCCGCGTGCGGGGAGAGGGTCGGGGTGAGGGGGCGCCGCAATTGCCTGAGCGTGTCGATACGCCCCCTCACCCGGCTCCCCCCGATCGGGTCGGGGGTCGCCGACCTCTCCCCGCAGGCGGGGAGAGGTGACAGAACCCGTATCGCGTTCCGTCGTCATGCCGCTGTCATCATGCCGGTGCGCACCGCTTCTTCCTCGATCAGCCGCCACACCTGCTTTTCGAGTTCGACAAAGCGCGGTTCGTGTTTGATCGAAAGTCCTCTGCCCTGCGGCAGGTCGACGTCGATCACCGCCTTGATCACGGCCGGGCGCGCCGAGAACACCACGACGCGGTCCGACAGAAAGATCGCCTCGCTGATCTGGTGCGTGATGAACAGCGCCGTGGTCTTGGCGCGCGCCAGGATCTTCTGCAGCTCGACCTGCATGAATTCGCGGGTCTGCGCGTCGAGCGCCGCGAACGGCTCGTCGAGCAGCAGGAGCTCCGGCTCCATCACCAGCGCGCGCGCGATGTTGACGCGCTGGCGCATGCCGCCGCTGAGTTCATGCGGGTAGTGGTCGGCAAAGCCGCGCAGGCCGACCAGCTCGATGATGGCGCGGCCACGCTCGCGCGTCTCAGCGCGGCCGAGCTTGCCCTGCAGTTCGAGGCCGTAGGTGACGTTCCGCGCCACCGTGCGCCAGGGAAACAGGCAATCGTTCTGGAACACGAAGGCGCGGTCGGGTCCGGGGCCGTCGACCGTGCGGCCGTCGACCCTGATCTCGCCGCTGGTCGGCGCAACGAGACCGTCGACCGCGTTCAGGAACGTCGTCTTGCCGCAGCCGCTCGGGCCGACGATGGTGACAAGCTCGCCCTCGCGCACCGTGAGGTCGATGCCGGCCAGCACATCGAGATGTAGCCCGGTCCGCTCGGTATAGATCGCAAGCGACACCGCGCGGGCGTCGAGCTTGACCGGGCGCGTTGCGTCCATCGCGGCCCTTTCAGGTCCCGCCGCCCCGTTCAGCTGCGCGGGCCGGCGAGCTTGGTGAAGAAGCCCTCGCGCTCAAGCTGATCGAGCGTCGTCGTGTCGACAAACTGCGCGGGCTTAATCGCCCTGGCCTTGGCGTCCTTCTGGCCGAGCAATTCCAGCACCGACTCGATGCCCTTGTACGACACCTCGAGTTTCGGCGGATAGGCATGGATGTAGGACTGGTAAGCCGCCCGTACGTTCTCCACGTCCTTGACCGACAGGAATTTCTGGATCATCGGGATCGCGATGTCCGGATTGGCCTTCAGTTCGTGCACCGCAGTTGCCATCGCCATCAGGAATTTTTTGACCGTCTCCGGATTCTTCTTCAGATACGTCCGCGTGGTCACGAACGACGTGTTGGGATAGTCGCGCACCACGTCGTTCAGATCGACCAGCACGTGGAAGCCGTGGCGCGTGAGTTCTGCCGTGTCCGGATACTGCTCGAAAGTGCCGTCGATCCGGCCGCTGATCGCCGCCGCCATGCGGGTCGAGGCGCCGCCAAGCTGCAGCACGTTGACGTCGCTGCGGGTGAGGCCGAGATGCTTGAGCGCAAAGTCGGCGGCGGCATCGGTGGAGGAGCCGTAGCGGCTGATGCCGACGTTCTTGCCCTTGAGCCCGCTCGCGCTGGTGATGCCGGTCTTGACCAGGAGCTGATAGGGCAGCGTGTTGGCGATGCCGCCGATGATCACGACATCGGCGCCTTGCACCGCGGCCGCGGTCGCGGGCGTATAGCCGTTCTGCGCAATGTCGAGCGAACCGCCGACGACCGCCTGCGTCAGCATCGAACCGCCCTCGATGAAGGTCGGCGCAATGTCGAGGCCGAAGCGACGGAACACGCCCTGCTGCACGGCGTATTGCAGCGGCGCCGACGTCATCGAGAAACCGTCGAAGGCCATCCGCACCTTGGTCAGCGGCGCTTGCTGGGCGTGCGCGACATTTACCAGAAGGCAAAGCGCAAACCCCAAGCACGTCGTCATTCCGGGGCGCGGGCGAAGCCCGCGAACCCGGAATCCAGAAGCAAGCTCGGAATCCACTTCCGGATTCCGGGTTTGCGCCATCCAAGTCGGCTGTAGCCGACTTGGGTGAATAGAACCGATCTCGGGTAAACCCGAGATCGGCGGCGCGCCCCGGAATGGCTGCGGCAACCTCAGTGCTCTCATGACATCAGCGCCTTCATCCGCTCCTGATTGACGCCCTTGATCAGTTGATCGACCAGCCCGCTCAGCGGCATCGGTACCTTGGCGGCCTGCGCGAGGTCGAGCGCCACGTCCATGTCCTTCTCCGACCATTTTCCCGTACTTTTGCCCCAGCGGGAAAGCGACCAATTGGCGCCGCTGCCGTGGCCGAGCGCCTCGATCAGCCGAGGAATGTCGGCCCCGAGCGCGCGGGCCAACGTCATCGCTTCGAAGTTTGCCGACATGCAGGTCCACAGCAGCAAGTTGTTGACAATCTTGGCGATCTGGCCCGCCCCCGACGGGCCGAGATGCAGCACCTTGGCGCCGAACGCAGCCAGCACTGGCTGTGCCCGGGCGAACGCCGCGTCCCCGCCGCCGACATAGATGGTGGCCGTGCCGTCGTTCGCGGCCTCCTGGCCCAGCACCACGGGCGTGTCGAGCACGTCGATGTCGCGCTCGGCTGCGCGCGCGGCGATGGTGCGGCAGGTGTCGGGCGCGACCGAACTTGCGATGCAGATGACGCTGCCCCGGGCGAGCTGCGGCAGGAGGAGGCCTGCGACCTCTTCCACCTGCGCATCGGTCGCGACCATCACGATGACGACCTCGGCGTGACGGGCGACCGCCGCGGCGTCACCGGTGCGGATCCGGTGCGCCTGCGCCCGCTTCGTCACGTCGTCGGCGACATCGTTGCCGAGCACGTCGAAGCCCTTCGCCGCCATGTGGCGCGCCATCTGCAGCCCCATGGCGCCAAGCCCGATGATACCGGTGCGTTTGACAGGGTTGCTTTGATCCATGGCCGTTTCCTCACCTCACCTGCGTCGTCATGGCCGGGCTTGTCCCGGCCATCTCGCTTAGGTTGGCACAGTGCTCACCCGATCGAGATCGCCGGGACAAGCCCGGCGATGACGGCTCCGGGTTGTGGCGGACGACCATCCCGATTCACGGGGCACTACTTTGCCTTCATCTCGCTGCGCCGTCTTGCGGTGGCGCTCAGATCGAGCGTGCCGCTCGCGTCGATGACCACGCCATAATCGCGCTCGGCCGCCTCCGGCGACACCACGCCCTCGCGCACATCGTCGAGCACGCGCGCGGGCTCGCGTTCGAGCGGATCGCCGTAGCCGCCGCCGCCGGGCGAATCGAGCCGGAACACGTCGTCGGTCTTGAGCGGATAATCGGCGTAACGGGTCGGCAGCCGCTTCTCGCCGTCGCGGCCGGGGTTGATGAGAATGTCGCCGACGCGCCCCGGATGGCCGTCCGCAAAGCCGTTCGGCGGCACGACGTGCTTGGTCGAGCGGATCGAAAAGCGCGCGTCGGCGAGATTGAGGTACTCGCGGCGGATGCCGAGCCCGCCGCGGAAATGCCCCGGGCCACCGGAATCGCGGATCAGCTCGTAGCGCAGCATGCGGGTCGGGAATTCGCTCTCCAGGATTTCGACCGGCGCGATCTTGGCGTTGCTCTGGTTGACGGAGGTGCCCGACATGCCGTCCTTGGTCGGGCGCGCGCCAGCGCCGCCGCCGATGATCTCGTACTGCACGTAGCCCTTGCCGGTCGTGGTGGTGCGTCCGCCAATGATGATCGAGCGCGAGCCTGCGCCGTCGGCGCGGATTTTTTCCGGCACGATGCGCGACAGCGCGTCGTAGACCGCGTCGACCAGCGCGTGGATGGTCGGGTTGTAGGTGTTGACCGGCGCGGGGAAGCGCGGGTTCAGCACGCTGCCCTCGCGCGCGTCGATGGTGTACGCATTGAGCAACCCGCTCGATACATACATGTGCGGGTCGATCATCGAGATCAGGCAGTAGGCGCAGGCCGCCTGCACCAGCGGCGGACGGATATTGGCCGGTCCCTTGGTCTGGTCGGCCGAGCCGCGGAAATCGAAGTGCAGCCGGTCGCCCTTTTTCTCGGCGATGACGTGGATGCGCACCGGCTTGTTGAGGTCGACGCCGTCGTCGTCGATGAATCGCTCGGCCTCGTAGCGGCCGTCGGCCCACTCGGCGACAGCGGCGCGCACCTTGGCCTCGCCCAGCTCGAACAACCGTTCGCAGCAGGCCGCGACCTTGCCGCGGCCGTACTTTGCGAGCAACTCGTTGACCCGCCGCTCAGCGAGCCGGCACGAGCCGAGCTGGCCGCGGAGGTCGCCCAGCACCAGTTCGGGCGTGCGGCTGTTCGCCGCGATCAAGCGCTCCAGGTCGGTGTTGGACTCGCCCCTGGTCTGATAGCGCACTGCCGGCAGGTGCAGGCCCTCGTTGAACACCTCGCGGGCCTGGCCCGAGCAGCTTCCCGGCACCGGGCCGCCGATATCGCTCTTGTGCGCGATCGAGCCGCAGAAGCCAAACAGCGCGCCCTCGAAGAACACCGGCGTCAGCACGCAGATGTCGGGCGCGTGCGGGCTGCCGCCCTCGTAGGGATGGTTGATGATGAAGGCATCGCCGTCCGCGATCGCGCCGTCAAACGTGCGCAGCACGGCCGCGGTGCACGCCGGGAACGCGCCGATGTGCAGCGGCAGCACCACGTGCTGGGCGATGATCTCGCCGCGGGTGTTCATCAGCGCGCAGGAGGCGTCCTGCAATTCGCGCACGATGGTGGAGAAGCCGGTGCGGAACAACGAGTTCTGCATCTCCTGCACGATGCCGGAGAGGCTCGCCTTCACCACTTCGAGATCGACCGCGGAAATTTGCATTCAGCTCGCTCCGCGGGTGCGCCTCCCTCTCCCCGCTTGCGGGGAGAGGGTCGGGGTGAGGGGGCGTTGCAGCGATTCCGAGCACTCAAGATGTGGCGACGCCCCCTCACCCGGCTCCCCCCGATCAAGTCGGGGGTCGCCGACCTCTCCCCGCAAGCGGGGAGAGGTGAGCGGAGTATGCGGCGCCGCCCTCACATCACCCCTCCATCGTCACGATCAGATTTTTCCACTCGTCGACGCGCCCGACCTGGCCGGGGCAGAGCACCGTGGTGCAGTCGAACTGGTCGAGCACCGCGGGCCCGGCGACCGTAAGCCCCGCGTCGAGCCGCTCGCGCTGATAGACCGGGCAGTCGATAGTCTTGCCGTCGAACCGCACCTTGCGCGTTTCGCGCAGCGCCTGGTCGAGCGACGTGCCCTCCCGCTTGAACCGCGGCAGTTCCACCGGCGGCACGAGGCCGATGCCGGTGACGCGGTAGGACACGACCTCGACCGGCTCCTCCGGCGCGGCGTGGCCGAACATCGCGCGGTGCTGCGTGTCGAAGTCGCGGCGCAGCCGGGCGAGCGTGTCGGCGGTGATTTCTTCGGACGGGCAGGGCAGCGTGATCTCGTAGCCCTGGCCGGCGTAGCGCAGGTCGAGCCCGCGCTCGACCCGGATGCGCGCGGGCGAAAAACCGTCGGCGGCGAGATCGCCGGTCGCCTGCCGCTCGAGCTCGCCGAACAGCGCGTTGGCATCTCCCGGTGCCAACGCGGCAAGCGCGGTCATGCGCGAGCGCACGTAGTCATGCTTGACGTCCGACATCAAGAGCCCGATCGCCGAATAGACCCCGGGATAGAGCGGCACCACGATACCGGCCATGCCGAGGTCGCGCGCGATCCTTCCTGCGTGCAGCGGGCCCGCGCCGCCGAACGCGAGCAGCATGAAATCGCGCAGGTCGTGGCCGCGCATGGTCGAGATCGCCTTGATCGCCTCTTCCATCTTGACGTCGATGATGCGGATGACGCCCTCGGCCGTGTCCTCGATGCTCATGCCGAGCGGTTCGGCGATCCGCCGCACCGCGGCGCGCGCCTTGCCGGCGTCGAGCCGCATCCGGCCGCCGAGGAAGTTATCCTCGCTGAGCAGCCCCAGCACAAGATTGCAGTCGGTGATGGTCGGCTCGATGCCGCCGCGGCCATAGCAGGCCGGGCCAGGCACCGCGCCCGCGCTCTGCGGCCCGACTTCGAGCACGCCGAGCCGGTCGACGCGCGCGATCGTGCCGCCGCCGGCGCTCACGGTGTTGATGTCCATCATCGGCACGGCGAGGTCGCGGCCGTCGATCTTGCCGCGGCTTGCGAGCGCAGGCGCGCCTGCGCGGATCAGCGCCACGTCGCAGGAGGTGCCGCCCATGTCGAAGGTGATGAGGTTTGGCAGGCCGGTCATGCGGCAGGCGTAGGCGCCGGCGGTGACGCCGCCGGCCGGTCCCGACAGCACGGTTGTCACCGCGCGCTTTGCCGCGCCGTCGAAGGTCGCCATGCCGCCGTTCGACTGCATGACGTATTTCTGGCGCGTGCCGAGGCCGGCCTCGCCGAGCCTGCGGTCGAGGCTTGCGATGTAGCGCGCGAGGATCGGCTGCAGGTAGGCGTTGATGACGGTGGTCGAGAGCCGGTAGTACTCGCGGATCTGCGGCAGCACCTCCGACGACAGCGAGATCGCGCAGCCGGGCAGTTCCTCGGCGACGATCTCGCGCACGCGTGCCTCGTGCTGCGGATGCAGGAACGAGAACAGGAGGCACACCGCGATCGATTCGAGGCCGCGCGGGGAAAGCTCCCGCAGTGTCTGGCGCAGCGCCCGCTCGTCGAGCGCGCGCAGCACCTGCCCGCGGTAGTCGACGCGCTCGACGACCTCGCCGGTGAGCGATTGCGGCACCAGCATCGCGGGCTTGTCGTACATCACGTCGAAAATCGCGGGCCCATACGGCCGGCATTGCTCGGCCACCGGGTAGATGCCGCGAAAGCCCTCGGTGACGAGGAGCCCGGTGCGCACGCCCTTGCCTTCGAGCAGCGCGTTGGTGCCGACCGTGGTGCCGTGGCAGAAGAAGCCGATGTCGCCCGCCGGCACGCCGCGCGCGATCAGCGCTTCGATGCCGGCGAGGATTGCGCGCGACGGATCGTCGGGCGTGGAGGCGACCTTGCTGATCGTGACCTCGCCGGTGTCCTCGGCGAGATAGACGAAATCGGAGAATGTGCCGCCGGTGTCGACCGTGACTCGATAACGGGTCATGCCAGACTCTTACGCGAAATGTCGTGCGAGGGAGGTGGCTGCCATGGACTCGGTCTGCTCCCTCCCCCCTTGAGGGGGAGGGTTGGGGAGGGGGGGTAGCAACAGAGTTCGGCGCCAGCATCCACCTCCCTCCCTGTCCCTCCCCCTCAAGGGGGGAGGGGACGCTGGGGTGCTGCCGTACCAGGATTTCATGAAACGAATACCGGGACTACTTCGCCAAATCCTCGACGTGCGGCGCGACGTTGTCGAGCTCAGCGATGGTCCACAGCCGCTCCGACAGCGCTTTGGCCCGCGACTCGCCGAACACCGGCGCAACCAGGCCCAAAAACTTGTCGATCAGCCCCTTGTCATCGAGCGGCACCTGGCGCGAGCCCCAGGCCTCGTCGGCCTGGCGAACGAACGTGCCGCGCGCGGTGTACACGGTGACGCGCGCCGGCCGCAGCTTCGGATAAAGCTGGTCGATCTCGGCCGGCGCCGTGACCGAAAGCTTGCGCGCGAACTCGCCGAACGCCGGGTCGGCGCGGGTTTTGTCGTCGAAGTGCTCGAACTTCACGCCGCGATAGCGCGCGGCAAGCCCCATCAGGAACGGGAAGCTCAGCTGCGCGCTTGCGAAGTCGTCCCACGGTACGTGCGCGTGCTCGGCTGCGATCTTGTAGGTCTCGACCTCGACCTTGCCGATCTCTTCGGCCTTGATGTTCTCGTCGTTGCACAGCCCGAACATCGCTTCCACCGCCGGCTGGATGTGTCGGCAGCAGGCGTAAGGTTTGATGTAGCAGTCGGTGATGCCGTACTCGGCCTCCGGCGGCAGCCGGATCGGCCGCGCGCGGTCGATGCGGCCGAACGCGAACGCCTGCATGAAGCCGTCGCGCGCCTCGATCACGCGGGGCGGGCCTTCCACGCCCTGCTCGGCAAGCAGCGCCGCCTGCAGCCCTTCGCGTGAGGCGTGGCCGGCGTGCAGCCGCTTGATGTCGCCGCCGCCATTGACGAAGGCGAACAGGCCCGCGGCGCTCGACGCCGCGATGCCGAGCGCGTTCGCGCGCTGCTGCGCCGTGAGGCCGCGCAGCTTCGCGGTCGCCATTGCGGCGCCGAACGGGCCGACCGCGCTGGTCGGATGGAAGCCGCGCTGGCGCAGGTCGGGCGCGCAGGCGCGCGCGAGCGCGATGTTGGTCTCGTAGCCCGCGACGACCGCCTCGATCAGCGCGCGGCCCGAGGCGCGCCGGTCGAAGGCGACCGCGAGCACCGCCGGCACCACGACGCAGCCGCAATGCGCCGAACCGTGGCGGTAGCCGTCGTCGAGCTCGATGCCGTGCGCCGCCGTGCCGCCGAGGAAGGCCGCGTCGAGCAGGTCGGCGCGGCGCGCGCGGCCGGGCACCGGAACGGAGCCTGCGGGTCGCACCGCCTTGATCACGGCCTCGGCCTGGGTCGCGATCGTGCCGGGCGCGCCTGCGATCATGACGCCGACGGTGTCGAGCAGATGCCGCCGTGCGTAGTGCCGCGCCTCCTCGGGCAGCGCGTCGTAGGCGAGCGCGCCGGTGAAATTCACCAGCGCCGCGGTCGCGCCAGCGGCGGGCTCGAGCGTGTGGACGGCTTCGGCATGCGACATGGCGGAATCTCCGGCGGGATGGGCGGCGAAACCTAGCCCGCAAAAGGCAGCGCGTCTATTGACTTTATTCCTATAGGAAAATATCCTCTGTCCAGCCTTGCTCATCCGAGGGCGTCATCTCGAGGACGTTCGATGACGGAGCAGGGCGCGGCGCCCGACAACGGCGTCGCGGTGGAGCGCCTGGAGGCGCAGGGCCCGCAAGGGCTCGCGCGCCCTCGCAAGGCGCGCAGGCTGGCCGATCGCAAGGCCGGCCTAAGGGAGCCCGTAGCGCACGCTCCCGAGGCGCCTCCCCGGCGCTCCATCCCCTCGTTTTTCGAAGGGGCACGAAAACAAGGGATACGGGCCAGCCGGCAGCCCGAACTCAAACCGCCGGCCTGCGGAGCGTTGGCTTCTTGTCCAGTCATTCCGGGGCGCACGCTTCGCTCGCGCCCCGGAATGACCACGTGGTGATTTATCAGCGGTGAAAGTGGATAAGACGACCAGAGGCACACGCGCTTATCCCTCCCCCTTGTGGGGAGGGTGGCCGAGCGGAGGCGATAGCCGAGCGAGGCCGGGTGGGGTGGCCTTCACCCGACGCAGCGTTCGCTCGCTTTTACAACAGGACAGAAGACCCCACCCGGTTCGCGCTCGGATTCCCTCCGCGCGAACCACCCTCCCCACAAGGGGGAGGGATAGCGTGCTCGTGGAGTGGATGTGCCAATCAGCCGTGCACGTAGTCGTCGCGCGCGAGACACTGGGACTCGTGCTGCGCGTACCACACGAACTCAGCGCATCACTTCCGGCGGATCGCCTCCAACACCGGCAGCAGATAGGACACGAACTTCGGCGGGTCCTCGCTCATCGGGAAATGGCCGAGGCCCTTCATGATGGTCGCCTCCGCGCCGGTGCGCTTGGCGATGTCGAGCGTCGCCTCGGTGGTGCAGGAGTAATCGTATTCGCCGGTGAGCAGGTAGAGGTTTGCGGCCTTGCCGTCGATCTGGTCGATGCGGTTCGAGATGTCGCCGTCGACCATGTAGAAGTGCAGGTCGCCCTTGAACACGCCGGGGCCGCTCTGCAGGTAGTGCCAGAGCGTTTCCCAGCGCTCGTTGTCCGGCGCGGTCGGCGAGACGAGGCCGGAGACGACGCCGGCGCAGACCTCGCCGCCGTGCACGTCCGGGCGGTGCAGCCAGCTCACGTCGTAGTAGGGCGCGACATGCGGCGAGGACTCGAGCCCGATGATGGCGCGGAAGCGCTTGGCGTGCTGGTGGGCGAGGTAGAGGCAGATGCGTCCGCCGATCGAGCAGCCCATCACCACGGGCTTTTCGAGTTCGAGCGCATCGGAGACCTCGGTGATCATGCGGACGTAGTCGCGCGACGTGAGCTTGTACTCCTCATCGTGCCAGCCGTCGGGCGGCGACGATTTGCCGTGCCAGGGCATATCGAAGGCGATGACGCGGAAGTTGTCGGTGACGCGCGGGTCGTTCAGTACGCCGCGGTACTGCCGGGCGTCGGAGCCGGCGGTGTGCAGGCAAAGGAGTGGAATGCCGGTGCCGGCCTCCTCGATGTAGAGGCGGTGAGTGCGGTCGAGCAGCTTCAGGTTGAGGTAGCGGCCGACGATCGGCTCGTAACGCGGGCTCATCGGGTGGCCTCCTTGCGCGGAGAGGCGATCACATCCTTGATGTAAAGCAGGTTCGCCATGAAGGGATGCAGGTCGCCCTCGATGCGCAGAAGCCCGCGCTTGAACAGCGCGAAAATGTCGTTGAAGCCCGGCGGCGGCACGCGCTGCCAGAATACTTCCCAGGCCTCGCGCGGCGCGCGCAACGCAAAGCTGTAGTTCGGCGTGATGAACGGTCCGGGCGTCACCGAGATGACGCGTCCAGAGACGATCCGCACCAGATAGCCCTTGTCGCCCATCTCGAACATGAACGTCGTGTTGAGATAGCGCCCGCGCCGCACCAGGTTGACGTCGGAGTTCACCAGATCGGGAATGCGCTCGATCATGCCACCTCCTTTTTGCGCCGCTGCCGGAACCGGGCCGGACACAGCGAAACCTTCTACGCAAGCCGCACCAGCGCGTCGACCGCGATTACGCCTTCGCCCTGCCGCCGCACGATCAGCGGGTTGATTTCGGCCTCCGCGACAAGGGCGCCTTCATACACCGCTAGTCCGGACAGCGCGACAAGGGCCTGCGCCACCGCGTCGAGATCGCCGGCCGGCCGGCCGCGATAGCCCGCGAGCGCCTTGAGCGATGCCACTTCACCGAGCATGGCGCGCGCCTCCGCAAGATCGATCGGCGCAAGCC
This sequence comes from uncultured Alphaproteobacteria bacterium, assembly GCA_963821555.1. Lineage (GTDB taxonomy): Bacteria > Pseudomonadota > Alphaproteobacteria > Rhizobiales > Xanthobacteraceae > Z2-YC6860. Next base: position 392,383 of record CAWGEM010000004.1, read on the forward strand.
GGAGGCTGCGGTCGCGGTGGATTTCGGCCAGCACGCCGCCGGCCGCGAGCATCACCAGCGGGCCGACATCGGGATCGACGCGATAGCCGATCAGCACCTCGCCAAGCCCATTCGTCATGGACTGCACCAGGACACGGCCGATGCCGGTCGCCGCGCGAATGCGTCCGATCGCCGCGACCAGCGCGACATCGTCGGGCACGTTGAGCACGACGCCGCCGACATCGGATTTGTGTGCGATCTCCGCGGACAGCGCCTTCACGGCGACAGGATAGGGAAATGGCAGCGCGGGTGCCGCACCGATAGCAGCATCAACCGCGATACTCGGGGCGTGCGGGATGCCGAGCCGGCCGAGCAATGCGTAGGCCTCCAGTTCGTCGAGCGATCGTGCGGTATGCGGCCCGGGCGCGGGCTCCGTCGACCGCGTCGCAAACAGCCGCGGCGGCCGGCGCCTGAGCGCCGCGGCGACCGCGTCGGCGCACGCCTCCGGCGTGTGGAAGTTCGGCACGCCGGCAGCGGCAAGCCGCGCCAGCGCGTCGGGCGCTTCCGGCACGAGGAACGTCGCGATCGGCTTGCCGGCACCGGCGCCATCGATGATCGGCTTGACCGCAAGATCAGGATAGAAGCGCGCCGAGGAGCCGACCACGACCACGACCAGGTCGAACTCGGGCGCGGCTGCAAGCACGTCGAGCGCGCCCTTCATCACCTCATAGCGCGCGCCGGCGAGCGTGAGATCGACGATGCGCGCGGGTGCGATGTCGATGCCGGTTGCGGATTTCAGTCGCTCAAGTGTCTGCGGCGATGGCTGTGCAACCGCGATCCCGCGGCTCGCCAGCGGATCGACCACCATGGTCGCACCGCCGGCGGTGGTCGTGACCACGGCGACGGTCGGCGCATCGCGGGCCGCGGCCGGCACGCGGGCAAGCAGCGGAAAGCCCTCGATCAATCCTTCCAGCGTATCGACACGCGCGATCCCGCACTCGGCAAGGAACATGCCCGCAACGTCATCCTCGCCGGCGAGCGCGCCGGTGTGCGAGACCGCAAGCTCGCGCGCGGCCACGGAGCGCCCGAGCTTGTGGGCCAGCACCGGCTTGCCGCGGGCGGCAGCAGCAAGCGCGAAACGGCGCAGCGCCTTGGCCTTGCGCATGGCCTCCAGGAACAAGAGGTAGCCGTCGATGCCGGGGTCGTCGAGCGTCGCCTCGCAGATTTCTCCGATGGAAAGGTCGACCTCGTTGCCCACGGAAACGAGGCCGGCGAAGCCGATGCCGCGCGCCTTGCCGCGCGACAGGAAGGTGCCGATCATGCCGCCGGAATGCGAGGCCGCGAAAATGCGGCCGACCGGCAGGCCCGGCTCGTCGAACGCGGCGTTGGCGGTGAGAAACGTCTTGTGCCGCAGGTCGACGACGCCGAGGCTCGACGGGCCGACGATGCGGATGCCGGTGTCCGCCGCAATCTTCCGCAATCGATCCTCGCGCGCTTCGCCGTCCTTGCCGATCTCGCTGAAGCCGTTGGCGAGCGCGGTCACCACCGGCACGCCAAGCCGCGCGCACTCCTCGATCGCCTCGATCGTCGCCTCGGTCGGCGCCACGACATAGACGTGCTCGGGCACTTCGGGCAGTCCGGCAAGCGACGGCCAGGCGCGCTCGCCCAACACCTCGCTGCGGTTCGAATTGATCGGATAGATGCGGCCGGCATAGCCCGCCTGCCGCAGGTATTTTAGCGGCCGGCCGGCGGTCTTGGTCGGGTCGTTCGACTGGCCGACGATCGCGACCGATCGCGGCGCCAGCAGGCATTGGGCGAGACTTTTCGTATCGCTGTTCATACAGGAGGCAATATCCGTGTCCCGCGTCTGCGGCGCATCGCTGTGCGATGCATCGCGTCCGGGACAAGAAGCATCATTCCGCAGCCTCGGACGATTTCGGGCGCGGCGGGCGCTGGTCGAAGCGGCGCTCGAACACGTGCTCGGCGATGCGGTTCTTCAGCATCTCGACCGAGCCGCCGGCGATCATCCAGCCGCGGCAGCGGCGCAGGCAATATTCCACGAGGCTGGTGCGGCTGTAGCCTGCGGCACCCATGATCTGCACGGCCTCGTGCGCGACCTCGAATCCGGTCTGGTTGCAGGCGGCCTTCGCCACCGCGGTCTCGTAGGCCGAGGGCAGTCCGCGATCGGCGTTGGCGGCGGCGCGGTAGAGCAGAAGCTGCGCGCCTTCAAGCTTGATCGCCATGTCGGCGAACTTCCATTGCAGGCCCTGGAATTCGCACAGCGGGCGGCCGAACTGTTCGCGCACGGATGCGTGCTCGCGCGCGCGCTCGTAGCAGTAGCGACCGAACGCGAGCGAGCGCGCGGTGTTGCCGAGCCGCTCGACGTTGAAGCTCGCCATCTGCTTCTTGAAGCCGCCCGCGCCGAGCAGCACGTTTTCGGCCGGGATGCGGCAGTCCGAAAAGTGCAGTTCGCTCCATTGCTCGCCGCTCATGAACTCCTGCGGCGGGCCGATGCTGAATCCCGGCGTGCCGCGCTCGATCAACACCGAGCCGATGCCGCCGACGCCGGGTCCGTAGCGCACATAGACCAGGAACACCGCAGCCTCGGGGCTGAAGGTCGAGAACACCTTGGTGCCGTTGACGACGTAGCCTGTGTCGTCGGGCTTCGCGGTGGTCGCAAGGTCGGTGGCGGCGGAGCCTGCGTCCGGCTCGCTCATGCCGAGGCTCATCACCATGCGCCCAGCGAGGCATTCGCTGAGCCATTTCTTCTTCTGATACTCGCTGCCGTATTCCGCGAAGGTGCGGATCGGGCCGAAGTTGCCGAACTGCACGACATCGGCGCTGCGCGGGCAGGCGGCCGCGACCTGCTCGATTGCGATCACTGCGTCCATCAGCGAGCCGCCCTGGCCGCCGTCGGCTTCGGGGATGGTGATGCCCATCAGCCCTTGCCGGGCCATCGACTGCGCCACATCGAACGGAAAACGTGGGTCGTGGGCGCGCTTGAGCGCGCCGTCCGCAAGCTGCGCCTGCGCAAAGCGGCGGACGCTGTCGGCGAACAGCTTCTGTTCCTCGGTGAAATCGAAGTTCATGACGGGCTCATTGTGCGGTCATTCCGGGGCGCGCGAAGCGCGAACCCGAAATCCATAACCGTCATCATAGCGATTGGGACCGGGTGCGAACACGGCAAAGGTCGCAAGCATGATTCCCTGTTCGTCGCTTGCGGTGCGCTGAGACACCCGCCTCACTCGCCCTTGACCCCGGCGCGGCGGATGATGTCCGACCATTTCGACTCTTCGGCGGCGATGTCGGCCGCGTATTCGGCCGGCGTGCTCGGCTGCGCCTCGGCGCCGTCGGTGGCAAGCCTGCCGCGAACCCCGTCGTCGCGAAGCGCCACATTGAGCGCAGCGTTGAGCCTTGCGACCGCAGCGGCCGGGGTTCCGGCAGGCGCCACGATGCCGTAGTGCAGTTCCGCGGCATAGCCGGGCAGACCCGCGTCCGCGACCGTCGGTAGTTCCGGGAAGAGCTGCGAGCGCCTGGCGCCGGTGACCGCGAGCGCGCGGACCTTGTCGCTGCGGGCGAGGCCGACCGCGCTCGCCATGGTCGAGAACATCATCGCGACGTGGCCACCGACCAGATCGTTCAGCGCCGGCGCTGAGCCCTTGTAAGGCACGTGGTTGAGCCTGATGCCGGCCATGGCGGCGAACAGCTCCGCGGAAAGCTGCACGCTCGAACCGCTGCCGGTCGAGGCGAAGTCGAGCTTGCCCGGCTGCTCTCTTGCGAGCGCGATCAGCTCGGCGATCGAGCGCACAGGGACGCTTGGGTGTACCAGCACGATGTTCGAGCTCGACGCGATCAGGCCGATCGGCGCGAAATCCTTGCGCGGGTCGTAGCCGACATTGGGATAGAGCGAGGGATTGATCGCAAGCGAGCTCGTGGCAATGAGCAGCGTGTAGCCGTCCGGCTCGGCCTTGGCGACCTGGCGTGTCGCGATCGTGCCGCCGGCGCCGCCGCGGTTCTCGATCACGATCTGCTGGCCGAGCACGGCGCTCATTCTGCCGGCGACGGCGCGCGCGATCACGTCGTTGCCGCCGCCGGCCGCATAGGGAACGACGAGCGTGATCGGGCGCGATGGGAAGTCCTCGGCTGTGGCAAGACGCGGCAATAGTGCGGCAAGCGCAAGGAGCAAGAGCGCAGCGATGATCTTCATGAACTATCCACTTGATCGGGCGTCATTCCGGGGCGCGAGCGAAGCTCGCGAACCCGGAATCCAGGGCGGCATACGCCGTGCAACTGTCTCTGGATTCCGGGTTCGCGCCTTTCGGCGCGCCCCGGAATGACAACACGCTGCGTTGCCTCGGTGCCGCACTCGTTCGCGCCCCGGAATGACAAGCATCACTCCGCCTTGGCGCCGGATTTGCGCACGATCGCCGACCACTTGGTCTCTTCCTTGTCGATGTCGGCGGCGTATTCCTCGGGCGTCGACGGGAACGGCTCGGTGCCGTCGGCGGCCATGCGCTCCCTGGTGTCGGGCGCCATCACCGCCTCGCGTAATGCCGCGCTGAGCTTCTCCACTATCGGCTTCGGCGTGCCGGCCGGCGCCACGATGCCGTAGTGCAGCACCGCTTCGAAGCCGGGCAGGGCGGCTTCCGCAACCGTCGGCAGGTCGGGGAACACCGGCGAGCGCTTCGGTCCCGTCACCGCCAACGCGCGCACCTTGCCCTCCTTGGCGATCCCGATCGCAGACGGGATCGACGAGAAATACATCTGGACGTGTCCGCCGATCAGGTCGGTCAGCGCCGGAGCGGTGCCGCGATAGGGCACATGCGTGAGCTTGATGTCCGCCATCTGCTCGAACAGCACGACACCGAGATGGATGCCGCTGCCGACGCCGGCCGAGGCATAGCTGATCTTGCCGGGCTCCTGCTTGGCAAGCGCGATGAACTCGGGGATGGTCTTCGCCGGCAGGTTCGGGTTGACCAGCACGATAAGCTGCCCGGTGCCGATCAGGCCGATCGGGGCAAAGTCCTTGCGCGGGTCGTAGCCGATGTTGCTGTAGAGCGTCGGGTTGACGGCGAGCGAACCGGTGCCGCCGAGCACCAGCGTGTAGCCGTCCGGCGCCGCGCGCGCGACCTGCCGCGTTGCGATCGAGCCGCCGGCTCCGGCGCGGTTTTCGACGACGACGTTCTGGCCAAGCGTCTTGCTCATCTTCTCGGCGACGGTCCGCGCCATGACGTCGTTGCCGCCGCCTGCCGCATACGGCACCACCAGCGTGATCGGCCGGGTGGGATAGTCCTGCGCTGCGGCAACGCGCGGCAGCAGTGCCGCAAGCACAAAGATGAAGAGTGCAGCGATGGTTTTCATGCGTAATCCACTCAATTCGCCGGTCATTCCGGGTTCGCGCCTCCGGCGCGCCCTGAAATGACCGCGCATCTCATTTCTCCGAGATGCCGTGTGACTTGATCAGCGCCGACCATTTGGTCGCCTCACGGTCGATGACGGCTGCGTGTTCCTCCGGCGTGGTCGGCATCGGCTCGGCGCCTTCCTGCTGCAGGCGTCGCTTCACATCGTCGCTCGCGAGCGCCGCGCGCAGCACCCCGTTGAGCCGCTCGACGATGGGGCGCGGCGTGCCGGCGGCGGCGACAATGCCATAGGTCAGCACGGCGTCGTATCCGGGCAGCCCGGATTCCGCGACCGTGGGCAGGTCCGGATACGTGCTGGAGCGCTTGAGCGAGGTGGCGGCGAGCGCGCGAATGAGCTTGCCTTCGATCGCGGCCCGCGACGGCGGGATCGGATTGAAGCCGACCTTGACGTGACCGCCGACCAGATCGGTGTTGAGCGGGCCCGAGCCCTTGTAAGGGATGTACTGCAGCTTCACGCCGGCCTGTTCGGCGAACAGCACGGCGGCGAGATGATTGACCGAGCCGACGCTCGGGACGCCGACCTGGAACGGCTCCTTCGAGGTCCTGATGTCGGCGATCAGATCGGCGACGGTGCGGTAGGTCATGCTCGGATGCAGGAGCAGCAGCGCGGGCGCGAATCCGATCAGCCCGATCGGGGCGAAGTCCTTGCGCACGTCGTAGCCCACGTCGGGCAGCATGCCCGGCGCGGTCGCAAGCGTGGTGGTGTAGGCGAGGAGGAGGGTGTGGCCGTCCGCCGGGCCGCGCGCGACGGCGCGGCTCGCGACCGTGCCGCTGCCGCCGGCGGCGCGGTTCTCCACCACGACCTGTTGCCCGAGTGCGGCGGCGAACTTGTCGGCGACCACACGCGCCATCATGTCGTTGGTGCCGCCTGGGGGCAGCGGCACGACCAACGTGATCGCCCGGTTGGGATAGTCTTGCGCCGACGCGGGCGATGAGATCGCGGCCAACGCTAAGAACGCCACCGCAGCAACTCGCTGAAAGCGAGAGTGTGCCGGTCTTGCGCGAGTGGCGGACATTTCTTGAATTGAAGGCAGCATGGCGAGCCTCCCTAATCGGCCTTCGCACCCGAGGCCTTTACGACCTTGGCCCATTGCGTCTCTTCGCGGTCAATGTCGACCGCGTATTCCTCCGGCGTGCCGGGAATCGGCTCGGCGCCTTCAAGCGCAAGTCGCTTGCGTACCTCGTCGCTGGCGAGCGCCGCGTTGAGTGCCTTGTTGATCTTATCGATGATCGGGCGTGGCGTGCCGGCCGGCGCCACCACGCCATAGCGAAGCACTGCTTCGAAGCCGGGGACGCCCTGCTCCGCGATGGTCGGCACTTCCGGTGCGAGCGTCGAGCGCACCACGCTGGTGACCGCCAGCATCCGCATCAGCCCGGCCTGCGCATTTGAATAGGTGGCAGGGATCGGCGCGAACGCCATCGGAATGTGACCGCCGATCAGATCGGACAGCGCCGGGCCCGTGCCTTTGTAGGGCACATGCACAAGTTCGATGCCAGCGGCGTTGGCGAAATACACGCCGCAAACATGGCTCACCGTGCCGATTCCGGCGGAGCCGAAATTGACCGTGCCGAGGTTTGCCTTCGCGTAGGCGATCAGTTCGGCAAGCGTCTTGGCCGGAAACGACGGATGCACGACCAGCGTGTTGGGTGCGGTGCCGATCCGGCCAATCGCCGCAAAGTCCTTGCGGGGATCGTAGCCGACGTTGCTGTAAAGGTTCGGCCCGATCGCGAGCGTGCCGCTGTAGCCAAGGCCGATGGTGTAGCCATCGGGCTCGCTCTTCGCGAGCGCGCGGGTGCCGACCGTGCCGCCGGCACCAGCGCGGTTGTCGATGACGACTTGCTGGCCGAGGAATTCGGCGAGCTTGTCGCTGATCGATCGGACAACAATGGTTGTGCTGCCGCCGGGTGGGAACGGAATGATGAAGGTGATCGGCCGGTTCGGATAGTCCTGCGCCACGGCCGGCGCATGGACCAAGGTCAGCGCCGCGAGTGCGGCCAGCATGAAGCGTCGCATCGAGGTCCTCCCAGATTTTCTTGTCGCCCGGCTTTGGCCCCATGATAAACACAGGGCTCGCCGCGGTGGGAGTCGATGTCAATGAAATGCGTCGGCACCAGCCGAGGCGGCGCGCTCGACGCCTGAGCGATCCCGTCGAGATCTGCGGGATCTTGGCCTCGCGGATCACGTCGCTCCAACGGGCGGTGTCATTCCGCATGATTTTGGCGAGGTCCTGCGGCGTGCCGCCGCCGACCTGCAGGTTGAGCTTGCGGTACTGCTCCTGCATTTCGGGCTGCTTCAGCGCCTCGTTGACCGCAGTGTTGAGCTTGGCGATGACGGGCTCCGGCGTCTTCGGAGGGGCTGCGATCGCGTTCCAGGTGTCGGAGATGAAGTCCTTCAGTCCGACCTCGCCCATGGTCGGCACGTCGGGCAGCGTCGAGATGCGCTTCTCGGTCGTGACCGCAAGGATGCGGGCCTTGCCGTTCTCGTGCAGTTTGATCGCCGCTTCGAGCTGCATGAAGATCAGGTCCACGTGGCCGGCGACGAGATCGTTCAGCGCCGGCGCGGTTCCCTTGTAGGGCACGTGCTGGAGCTTGGCGCCGGCGAGCTTGTTGAACAGTTCGGCCGTGAGATGCGAGGTCGTGCCGGGTCCCTGCGAGGCGTAATTGAGCTTGTCCGGGTTGGCCTTCACATAGGCGATGAACTCCTGGGCGGTCTTGGCGGGGAAGTCGTTGCGGACCAGCAGCACGTTCGGCGCCGACGACATCAGCGCGACCGGTGCGAACAGGGTCGGGTCGAAGTTGAGCTTCTTGTAGAGCACGACATTGGTCGTGAGTGGCGCGGGCTGCGAGGCCATTAGCGTGTAGCCGTCGGGGTCGGCGTTGAACACCGCTTCGGCCGCGATGTTGCCGCCGGCGCCGCCACGGTTCTCGATGACGAACGGCTGGCCGAGCACGGTGCGCAGTCGCTCGGTAACGAGGCGCGTGACGGTGTCGACGCCGCCGCCGGCCGGAACGGTGACGATGACCTTGACCGGCTTGTTGGGATAGTCCGCAGCGTCCTGGGCGCCGGCCTGCGGCGCCGCGACAAGCAGTACGGCGGCCGCGAGCAGGGGCATGCACTTCGACATCGCCAATTCCTCTTGCAAAACGTGTGGTCGCGCACCCCTGATTGCCGAGGCATGCCGCAAAAGTCAATTTGACGCAGTGCCGCGTTCAGGTTGTGCCGGTGAGCTGCGCCAGCAGCCGATCCGCATCGGCCGGCGGCTCGTTGCCGCGCCAGGCGACGTACTGGTCGGGCCGGATCAGCGCAAGATCGCGCCGGTAGAGATCGCGCGCCTCGTCGCCGGGTACGTCGAGCACCTTGAGTGGAACGCGCCGTTGCGCCGCCGCCGCGACGATGGCGGCGGCGTCGGGGGCGCGGCTGCCGAGACGCAGCAGCGTAAAGCCGCGGCCGAGATGATCGAACAGCGAATCGCCGCGCCCGCGTCCGGCGCCGAGCCAGCAGTGCGGTGTTCGCCCGCCCGGAACGCTCGACGGCGTATAGCGCACGTAGTCGTCTGGCGGCGGCGCGCCATCGGCGGCGATGATCGGCGAGCCGTCGTAGCGTGCGCCGAGCTGCACCCCGATCGAGGCGAACTCCTCGCCAAAACCTTTCAGATGCGCGTTGACCGCGGCCCGCGCCCGCTCGCCCACATCTGTGTCCTGTTCCACCGCCGGCGATACATCAAGGCTCGCGAGCTGCTTGTTCAAATCGCGGGCGGCGATGGTGTTGCGTTCCGCCACGGGCCTGCGTTCGGTCTGATAGCTTTGCAGTAGGTCCGGGCCGCCCCAGCCTTGCACCAGCGCGGCAAGCTTCCAACTCAAGTTGGACGTGTCGTCCATGCCGGTGTTCATGCCGAAGCCGCCGGTCGGCGTGAACAGGTGCGCGGCGTCGCCGGCGAGGATGACGCGGCCGGCGATGAAGCGCTCGGCGACGAGAGCAACGCCCGCGGTCCACGGCCAATGACCGATGATCTCGATCGGCAGGTCGACGCCGACGCCGCGCTTGACCATGTGCGCCATTGCTTCGTCGGTCGGCGGCGCACCGTCATCCGGCGCCTTGGAGAAGACCAGGAATTCGTCGTCGCTGTTGAGCGAGATGATGGTGGCACGCACCTCGGGATTGACCACCCAATATTGCCAGCAATGGCGATGGGCGAGGTGGTCACGGTAGAGCGTTGGTGCGCGCAGGTAGGTGGCATTCATGCGGCCGCCGTAATGCGGCGAGTCGAGCTTGGCGAAACCGTGGTAGCGCAGTGCGAGCGAGCGGCGCACGAAGCTGCGTCCGCCGTCGCAGCCGACGAGATATTGCGCGCGCCAGGTCTCGCGGGCGCCGCTGCGCGAGGCCGCCTCGACCGTCACGCCGCCGTCGTCGTCATCGAACCGGTCGGCATGCCAGCCGAAACGGACGGTGATGTTGGCTCGCGTGCGGGCATGCGCGAGAAGGAACGCCTCGACGTACATCTGATTGGCGCGCAGGATCGGCTCGGGAATCTGGTCGGTTGCGGCGGACGCCGCGACCGTGCGCCGCTTGTCGGCCTCCGAGGGCATGCGGATGCGGCCGAGCTCCCAGCCGGTAAGCCGCGTGTAGTAGGTCACGTCGGTCGGCCGGTCGATCGGCAGGCTCAGCGCGCGGATCTGCTCCGAAATGCCGAGCCGCCGGTGATGCTCCATGGTGCGGCTGTTGTGGGTCGAGCCCTTGGGGTGGCGGCGCACCTCGGGCTCGTTGTTGAAGATCACCGAGCGCACGCCGTAGTGATCGAGGAACAGCGCGAGCAGGAGGCCGACGGGGCCGCCGCCGACGATGGCGACCGGCACTCGGAAAGGCTCCCGGGTCGGCATGGCGAGGCTCAGCCGAGCGCGCGCAGGTGCCGGATCGGCCGCCCCGGCGCGATCGATTGCGCCGCCGCGGCAATGGCATAGGCATCGATCCCGTAGTGCCGGTAGAGGTCGGGGATCGACCCGGTCTGGCCGAAATGCTCCACCCCGAGCGGGCGTGTTCGATGTCCGAACACCGATCCGAGCCAGCCAAGCGTCGCCGGATGACCGTCAAGCACGGTCACGAATCCGCTGTTCGGCGGCACCTCCTGCAGCAGACGCTCGACATGGGAGCGCGCATGGACGAGGCCGCGCTCGCGCGCCCGCTGCGCCGCGGTCCAGCCGGCGTTGAGCCGGTCGGCCGAGGTGACCGCAAGCAGGCCCACGTCGCGGCGATCTTCGGCGATCAGGCCAACGGCCTGGATCGCCTCAGGCGCGACCGCGCCGGCGTAGGCGACCACCACCTGGCAGTTCGGCCCCGGCTCGCGCAGCCAGTAGGCGCCGTCGACGATCGCGTGGCGCAGCTCCGGCGTCATCGGGCGCTTGATCTGCTCGATCGGCCGCGTGGAGAGCCGGAGATAGACCGAGCCGCCGGTTTCGTCGCGCAGCCAGTTGCGCTCGGAGGTGGCGCCATCGTCGCCGCCTTTCTGGATGTAGCTGAGCGCAAACGTAAGGATCGCGGCCAGCTCGTCGACGAACGCGGGCTCGAACGCGGCGAGCCCGTCCTGCGCGAGCCCGATCAGCGGCTGCGCGATCGACTGGTGCGCGCCGCCCTCGGGCGCGAGCGTGAGCCCCGACGGCGTCGCCACCAGGATGAAGCGGGCGTCCTGGTAGCAGGCGTAGTTCAGCGCATCGAGCCCGCGCGCGATGAACGGATCGTAGAGCGTACCGATCGGCAAGAGCCGTTCGCCGTTGATTGCGTGCGACAGTCCGAGCGCCGACAGCAGGATGAACAGGTTCATCTCGGCGATGCCGAGCTCGATGTGCTGGCCCCTGGGCGAAAACTCCCAGTTGAAGGTGGACGGGATGCGCTCGCTCTTGAACGTGTCGGCAAGCGCTTCGCGCGCGAACAGGCCGCGGCGGTTGACCCACGGCCCGAGGTTGGTCGAGACCGTGACGTCCGGCGAGGTCGTGACGATCCGCTCGGCGAGCGCCGACTTATCGCGTGCCAGCTCGTTCAGCAGTGCGCCGAAGCCGGTCTGCGTCGCCATCACCGGCTGCATCGTGACCGCAAGCTCCGCCGGCACCGGCACCTCCGGCGCGCGCAGCCGACGCGGTCCGCCCTTCGCGAACGGCACGCGATCAAGGAAACCTTGCAGCGTTTCGGCCGGCAGGCGCAGGCCTTCGAAGGCATCCCACTCGTGCCCGGGCCGGATGTTCATCGCGGCGCGGAAGGCCTCCATCTGGGCCTCGGTCATCAGGCCGGCGTGGTTGTCCTTGTGACCGGCGAACGGCAGCCCGTAGCCCTTGATGGTGTAGGCGATGAAGCAGGTCGGGCGGTCGTGGTCGATCCGGCCGAACGCTTCCACCAGCGACGGCAGGTCGTGGCCGCCGAGGTTGTTCATCAGCCGCGCCAGCTCGTCATCCGACCTCGACTCGATCAGCCTGGTCACCGGACCCTGGTCGCCGATCTCGTCGTTGAGGCGCTTGCGCCAGGCGGCGCCGCCCTGGAACACCAGCGCGGAATAGAGCTGGTTCGGGCAGGTGTCGATCCAGCGCCGCAGTGTCTCGCCGCCGGGCTCGCGGAACGCCGCCTCCTGCAGCGAGCCGTGTTTCAGGATCACGACGTCCCAGCCGAAGTTGCGGAACAGCTGTTCGTAGCGCTGCCACAGTCCCTCGCGCACCACGGCGTCGAGACTCTGCCGGTTGTAGTCGATGACCCACCAGCAATTGCGCAGGCCTTGCTTCCAGCCCTCCAGCATGGCCTCGAAAATGTTTCCCTCGTCGAGCTCGGCGTCGCCGACGAGCGCGATCATGCGGCCCTCCGGCCGGTCCAAACCCCAGCCGCGGGCGCGCACGTAGTCCTGCACCAGCGAGGAGAACAGCGTCTGCGCGACGCCGAGACCGACCGAGCCGGTGGAGAAGTCGACGTCGTCGATGTCCTTGGTGCGCGACGGATAGGACTGCGCGCCCTTGTAGCCGCGGAAGTTCTCGAGCTTCTCGCGAGTCTGTTTGCCCAGCAGGTACTGGATCGCATGGAAGTTTGGCGAGGCGTGCGGCTTGACCGCGACGCGGTCCTGCGGGCGCAGGCTCCGGAAGTAGAGCGCGGTCATGATGGTGGCAAGCGAGGCCGACGATGCCTGGTGGCCGCCGACCTTCAGCCCGTCGACGCTCTCGCGCAGATGGTTGGCGTGATGGATGGTCCAGCTTGCGAGCCACAGCACCTTGCGTTCGAGCTCGCCCAGGATGGCAAGCTCGTCGGGGGAGATCGTTTCGCTCATGTTGCTCCTGCTGATCGGCTCGACGGGACGACGAGCCGTCGGACCGCGAAAGCCACCGCGCGCTAGATGCAGCGGCAAGCTTACGCGAGTCCCAGGCATTGCGTCCACAAAGGCCGCGTCCTGCGACGCCGCGAGTACCCGGAATCGTGGAAGCGCATTGCATGTGGCACGGTGCCGTGTGCGATAGTCCTGAACCCCTTATGGGTCGACGCCGAGCGAAGCGAGGCGGCGGGGTGGGGTTCGTGTGCAAATCTCCCGGCAGGGGAGAGGGAGTCCGCAGAGTGTGCGGCAAGGCCATCGGCTCAAACTTGTCGCCGCGACTCCCGCTTCAGCGACAGTGAATACCAGGTCAACTCCCGAGTCCGGGCCAAGCGGTCGCTTGTTGATCCTGACCGGATTGCATCACCGCTATACGCGGAGAAGATTTCGGAAAGGGACAGCATAATCGCTGAGTTCGTAGCGCGTGATTCGAGAATCACGTCGCGGGCGGTCGCCATCAACCCGCCACGGCCTATGGCGTTGCCGCTAATGCTCTGGATTTACTTCCGCTTCCGGCGGATAGCGGACTTGGCTGGATTTGCTACTGGCTCGACCCGGTCGCGAATGACCCATCTCGGACATCGGCCAGCACCTCTTGTTGCAGTGGCGAAGCCGGTTTCAGCCCCTATCAAAGTGATCATTGGAGCCGATACGATGTTGTCTCCTGAGCGTTGGGGCGGGCATGAGGCGACGGGAATTCATCGGCCTTCTCGCGGCAACAGCGGTCGGCTCGCCGCTCGTGGCGCGCGCGCAGCAAAGCGAGCGCGTACGGCACATCGGAGTGCTCACGGGCATGGCTGAGGACGACTCGGCAGGGCCGTCCAGCATGGCGGCGTTCCAGCAGGGGCTGCAGCAATTGGGTTGGAGCGTCGGTCGCAACGTGCGGATTGATTATCGCTGGGGCGCAGGCGATGCCGACCGCAGTCGCAAATACGCGGCGGAATTGGTTGCGCTCGCGCCGGATGTTATCCTGGCTTCTGGCGGCTCGATCATGGCGCCGCTGCTCCAGGCAACCCGCACCGTGCCAATCGTGTTCGCGACTGTCGTCGATCCGGTCGGTAGCGGCTTTGTCGACAGCCTGGCGCGGCCAGGCGGCAACGTCACCGGTTTCACGGGTTACGAATACAGTTTGAGCGGGAAATGGCTGGAGCTGCTTAAGCAGATCGCGCCGGGGGTGACGCGAGCGGCGGTCCTTCGTGATCCCGCCATATCCACTGGGATCGGCCAGTTCGCCGCTATCCAGTCCGCAGCACCCTCATTCAGCGTGGAAGTAAGTGCGTTCAACGTGCGCGATGCCGGCGAAATCGAGCGCGCCGTCGCCGCATTTGCTCACTCCGCGAATGGCGGTCTGGTCGTGACGTCGGGCGCGCTGACGACAATTCATCAAAACCTGATCGTCGCGCTGGCGGCTCGGCACAAGCTGCCCACGGTTTATCCTTGGCGCTTCTTCGTCACCAGCGGCGGCCTGCTCTCGTATGGCCCTGATTTTGTCGACCAGTACCGGCAAGCGGCTGGCTATGTCGATCGCATCCTCAAAGGTGAGAAGCCGGCCGATCTTCCGGTGCAGACGGCGACAAAGTACAAGTTAGTCATCAACCTCAAGACCGCCAAGGCGCTCGGCCTCACCGTTCCACCGGCACTGCTTGCCCGCGCCAACGAGGTGCTCGAATAGGACGTAGTTTTCGGCGGTGCGAAGTGACGCTTTTTGGCACTGAACGTCATTCACCGCGTTGCAAAATCATGTCAATTATCAGGAGCATAGGAGACATGCCGCCGATGGCCGTGGACGGCAGAGGTTGACCCATGGCGGACATGGGCATCGATCCTGAAACGGTGTAGCGTGCATGCGCTGGTAAGCGCCTTGCTTGCTTGAGAGCTGCCCCAATACGGCGACCCACCGAAGTCGCCGCTTCTAACAATTGGCAGCCTGGTGCCGTCGGTGGGCACAACCGATTTCACAATCCGATCCTGGCTCGGATCGCGGCGGCCGCTGGCTCCGCGCCCGGCTTTGAGTCTTTCACGGGGGGGCCTCCATGAGGAGACGCGAATTCATCACTAGGCTTGGGCTTGCGGCAGCAGCCTCGGCGTGGCCGGGGGTGGTGCGAGCACAGCAGGCCAAGCGCGTCGGCGTACTCGACCTGGGTAATGCCGATGCCCAATCCTTCCGGACCGAGCTTCGCGATGGATTGCGCAAGAGCGGCTATATCGAAGGGCAAAGCATCGAATACGCGTTCCGTTCGGCGAACAGCAACGATGCCCTCTCCAAACTCGCTGCGGAGTTGGTCGCGCTCAAGGTCGATGTCCTCGTAGCGCTCTACACGCCCTGTGCGTTGGCGGTGCAAAAGGCGACGCGGCAGATTCCAATCGTCACAGTTTCAGGCGATCCGGTTGGGCTGGGTCTGGTCGCGAGCATGGCCCGGCCGGGCGGTAATATCACCGGTGTTTCCTTGATGGCGGCGGAGTTGCACGGCAAATGCGTGGAGCTCTTTCGGGACATGATTCCGTCTGCGCGTCGCGTGGCTGCGATCGGCAACGGCGCCGATCCATTTTCGAAGCCGTTCCTTGAGCAAGTCCAGCGTTCGGGCAAAACAACCGGCATCGAGATCGGCCCTGTCATCATGGTGCGGTCGCAAGACGAGCTCGATGCGGTGTTTGCGACGGCGAAAAACGAGCACGCGGACGCGGCCGTCGTGCAGGCCAGCTTGTCGACGCAACACCTCGTCAATCTCACATTCAAGCATCGCCTGCCGGTGGCCACTGTGTCGCGGTCGTTTGCCGAAATCGGCGGCCTCATGTCGTACGGCGTCGATGGTCCCGACGCATTTCGGGGCAGCTCAGTCTACGTGCATAAGATTTTGCAAGGCAGCAAACCGGCCGACTTGCCCGTCGAGCAGCCCACAAAATTCGAGCTGGTGATCAATCTCAAGACGGCCAAGACGCTCGATCTGAAGATCGCGGAATTGTTCCTGCTACGCGCTGACGCGATCATCGAATAAGGATGCTGTTTGCTGCACGTGCTCACGGCAGGTTTTGGCACTCAAGCGACATCAGCGACGGTCTGCTTTCGGTCGCCTATTGAGGTACAGCAGACGTGGCCCACTGATCGAAACCACGCGCGGGCTCGACCGTGCCGTGATTGGACAATTGCCTTCGCACGGGAGAGACCGTAGGTTCCCTATAGCGTCGCACCAATTCCATCTGGAAGGATAGAACGCGTGTTGACCCGTCCTGTTGCGACCGTGGCTGTCATCGCTACCCTGCTTGGTCCCGTCGGTGTCGCGCAAGCTCAGTCCGACAACGAGCGGCAAGACATGCTGCGCGGCGGCTCGACGAAGAAGGGCATCTACAACATCTTTGGCTTGGACGGCACCGGCCTCGGCCGCTCCACCGTGCGCTATGACAGCAAGTATGCGCCAGGCACCATCGTCATCAACACGTCGGAGCGACGGCTCTATCTCATTCAAGGCGGCGGATCGGCGCTACGCTGGGGCATCGGTGTCGGCCGGACTGGCTTCCAGTGGAAGGGCACGCACAAGGTCACCGCGAAAAAGGAAAATCCAGATTGGACGCCGCCGCCGGAGATGATCGCGCGGCAAAAGGATGTGCCGCGGCACATGAAGGGCGGCGATCCGCAAAATCCGCTCGGCACACACGCAATGTACCTCGGCAGCACGCTCTACCGGATCCACGGCTCGCCCGATTCGGATTCGGTCGGTGAGGCGGAATCGTCCGGCTGTTTCCGGATGAGGAACGAGGACGTCGCAGATCTCTATAAGCGGGTACCGGTCGGTACAACCGTAGTGGTGCGGTAAGACGCCGCCAAATTGCTCGGCATCACTACGCCGATTTCGATCCTGCTGCGCACCGCCGACGTGATCGAATAGGCGTCATTGCTGCAGCGCGTTCGGGTGGCTATTGCACTTCGCCGACATGAATCGACGTCTGCTAATAGCGTCCCTATCGATGTCGCCTATTGGCGAAGCCGACAAAAAACCACGTCCGCTTTGCGGTCGCTATGGAATGTAAAGCGGACATGCTGTGCTCAATCTGAGCCTTTCCGCTTTTGATGTGGTGGACGGCGCCCACTCTGCGGCATCGAAGTGCCATAGGGTGGTTGCGTCGAAACGCAACCACATTGAGGGGAGCCGTCCATGGGCGAGGTTATCACGATCGGGGTCGATATTGCGAAGTTGGTGTTTCAGATTCACGGCGTCGATGCAGAGGGCACGGTGGTAATCCGCAGGCGCGTTGGTCGAGCGAGAGTTCTCGAGTTCTTCGCCGATCTGCCGCCATGCCGCGTTGGCCTGGAAGCGTGCGCAACGGCGCATCAGTGGGCGCGCGAGCTCGCAAAGTTGGGGCATGACACGCGGCTGATGCCGCCGACCTATGTCAAAGCCTATGTGAAGCGTGGCAAGAACGACGCGGCCGATGCAGCGGCGATCTGCGAGGCCGTCACGCGGCCATCGATGCGATTTGTGCCGATCAAGAGCGTCGAGCAGCAGAGCGTGCTGATGCTGCACCGGGCGCGGGATCTGCTGATCCGCCAGCGGACTCAACTCACTAATGCACTTCGTGCCCACCTGGCCGAGCTCGGGCTGGTGGCCGCAAAGGGGCGTGAAGGATTGCATCAGTTGGCTACGGTTGTGACGGAATGCGGCAATGAGCGGCTGCCGAGCGATGCGCGCTTTGCCTGTCAGGCGATCGTTACGCAATTACACTCCGTGCAGATCGAAATAAGCGGGCTCGACAAGCGCATCAGTCAGACCCATCGCGCCAACGCGGACAGCAAACGGCTCGCTACAATTCCAGGTTTCGGCGTGATCCTATCCACGGCTGTGGCGGCGACGATGGCCGATCCAAAGGCATTCAGGACCGGACGTGACTTCGCGGCCTGGATCGGATTGGTGCCGCGTCAGAACTCTACAGGCGGAAAGGAACGCCTCGGCTCGATTTCCAAGCAAGGCGATCGTTACCTGCGACGACTGCTCGTCGTCGGCGCAACATCCGTAATTAATTCCGCCCGAGCGCGGCCCTACAAGTATCCCTGGGTGATCGAACTGCTGGGTCGTCGGCCGACCAAGGTGGTCGCGGTGGCGCTGGCCAACAAGATGGCGCGGATCGCCTGGGCGGTGTTGGCCAAGGGCGAGCGCTATCGGGCGCCAACACGCTCAAGCAACCCCGTCGTCCCAGCGGCAGCCTGAACCGCTGGCATTGAATTGCAAGGTTACGTCGAGGACGTAAAGGAAAGTCGAGGGTGATGATGGCTTGATGCGAACCGGTTGGACCGGGGATCGGGAGAACCCGTCACTGGGTCACGCGCCGTCGAGCGCGAGATTTTGATAGGGACCCGATCTGCGGATCACATCAGGGCCAGCGGTCATGAGCACCGCGCAAACAGGCCGGACACATGACTTGCACCCGACCGCAAGCAAAAGCCAAAAAATCCCTTGACCCGTGGGCGCCGTCCACACATGACCCATCGCGGACATGGGCTCTCGGACACGAGCTCGGCGGTTGGCGAATGCAGCGCGAGGATGCTGGTTTTACGCCGGTCGCCAAACGATCGGTGTCAGAGTTGCGAGTCGATCGGGAGGAGCTTCCACAGGCCGGCGACGAAGCGCCGGCGGAAGCCCGTTTCGGGCTCGTTCCGGTAGAGGATCCTTTGGCCCTCTCTTGCCGTCTCCCAAACGATTTTGCCATTCGGGTCTAGGAGGACGCGATAGCTGTTGGCGGGCACGACTCCAGTTGCCATGTAGGACGTCAGCCTTTCGGCAAGCTCCTTGCTCTCGATATAGAGGCCGGCTTCGGTATTGATCACGGCCGAACGCGGGTCGAGGTTGAAGCTGCCGATGAACACGGCTTCGCGGTCGAAGGCCATGGCCTTGGTATGCAAGGCCGCCGGCGACCGCCCGGAAAGGAAAGACCAGCCCGGCCGGAAGGCGTCGGTATCCGGGCGCAGCTCGTATAGCTCCATGCCGTTCTCGAGCAGCCGCCTGCGGGTCTTGGCATAGCCTGAATGCGCCGGCAGCATGTCGTTCGAAGCGAGCGAGTTGGTCAGCACGCGCATCCGGACATTGCGCTCGTGCAGCGCCTTGACGGTTGCCTGCGCCCTGGCGGGTAGGACGAAATAGGGCGATTCGACGAGCAGCTCCTCTTTCAGCTGGGCGACCCGCCCGCGGATGAACGCGACCACGTCGTCGCTCTCCTTCCCGTGGGTGACCGCTTCCGGATCGTCGGCGATGACCCGGCCGTGTGCCCACACAAGATTATCGCGAACCTCGGCACCCTGGGCCGCCAGCTCGTCCAGGTCCTGGTCGATCGGATATGGGTAGTCGGCCGCGTCGATCTCCTCATGCAAGCGGTGCAGAATGGCATCGAGATCGGCAGCGCCATAGGCGCGATCGACGATGGCCGCGATCGGCACGGTCGAGGGGCTGTTCCAGTATCGGTCGAATACCCCCGACAGATCGCGGACGACAGGCCCAACCGCCAACACGTCCAGATCGCGATAATTGGCGATGGTGTTCACGCCATAATAGATGTCACCGATATTGCGGCCGCCGACGATCGCCGCCGCATTGTCGACAACCACCAACTTGTTGTGCATGCGGCGGTTGACCCGGCCGAAGTCGAAGATGAAGTCAAGGGCGGACCAGTTCCGGTTCGTGAGCGGGTTAAACAGGCGGATCTCGACATTGGGGTGGGCATCGAGGGCGGCTTTAACGGCATCGCTGGCCTTGTAGTAGGGATCGTCGACGAGGAGCCGCACCCTGACGCCGCGATTGGCCGCCTTCACCACGCGGTCGACTATGATCCGGCCGGTCGTGTCGCCGTCCCACATGTAGTACTGCATGTCGAGACTTCGCTCGGCCAAGTCGGCCAGCGCCAAGCGGACGATGAAGGCCTCGCGCCCGTGGCTCAAGAGGCTGAAGCCGGAGAGGCCAGGATGATCGTCGGCCACCGGGCCGAAGAATTGCCCCAGCCTGGTCGACCCGGGGTCCTCGAACGCCGTCGATACCGTGCGCGGATAGTCGGGCCGGGTGCGGGTGGTGCGGCCGGTGAAAACCTGGGCAAGCCATGTCAGGATCGTGCGTGGGAGTCCGCGACCGGCCAGTGCCCGAGACTGAGCCAACCCCGGAGCGCCGTTGGTTCGTTGCGCGTTGGCGGGCATCAGTCCGCAACCCGGCAGGGCGTTCTGCGGCGCATTGCGCTCTCCGACCCCCCCCTCCGCCAGCAGGCAAGCGTGGCAACGGCAATCCGTCAAGCGCAAACTCGCGACCCATTTTGAGAATATTCGAGTATCGACGAAAGGGACGATCAATTCGCTCGGTGACGAGTTGGTGGTGTGAAAGCCAATTGTCCGCTTCTGGCACGTCGCGTCATTTCGCTTCGCGGCGGAATTTGGTCGCTATCGGGGCATAGTGGACTTCTGGCGAGCCATCCGCCCGGTCGATACGGCCTAGCCAAAAAGCAAACAGCTCATGTGAAGGGGAGGATTGATGAAGAAGCTTACCGCCGTACTGTTCACCGCCGCGACGATCACTGCCGCGAGCACGAATGTTAGTCTCGCGCAGGACAACTATCCGGCCCGCCCCGTCAAGCTCCTGATCGGATTTCCGGTCGGCGGCCTGCTCGACACGGTTTCGCGGATCGTTGGCGAGAAGCTGACCACTTTACTTGGCCAGCAATTCGTGATCGAAGCCCGCGCCGGCGCGGGCGGCTCTCTTGCGACCGCCGCAGTCGCCAATGCAGAGCCCGACGGCTACACGCTGATGATGGTGAACGACAACCACGCGCTTAACCCTGCCACCATGAAGAGCCTTCCGTACGATAGCGTGAAGGACTTCAAGATGGTCGGTTTCGTCGGCTACACCCCGCTGGTGCTGGTGTCGCATCCGGACCTGCCGGTCAAATCCGTGCAAGATCTCGTCGAGCTTGCCAAGAAGGAGCCCGGCGCGATCACCTACGGCTCGGTCGGTCCCGGCAGCGCAAGCCATCTCGCCGGCGAGATGCTCGGCGCAGCCGGCAACGTGAAGCTCCAGCACATTCCTTATCGCGGCGGCGCACCGGCCATGACCGACCTGCTCGCCGGACACGTGAAGACAATGTTTCTCAGTCCGGTGATCGGACTTCGCAACATCGAGGCCAACAAACTGACCGGCCTGGCGCTCGCCGCCGACCAGCGCCTCGACATCATGCCGAACCTGCCGACCATGAAGGAGGCAGGCTATCCGGTCGAAGCATCCTACTGGTTTGGCTTGATGGCACCGGCGAAGACCTCTCCGGGGGTCGTTGCCAAGCTTGAGAAGGCGCTCGCCGACACGCTCGCAATGCCCGACGTTCGCAAGAAGTTCGTCGACCTCGGCGCGATCGTTCGCCCACTCAACAGCGCCGAGTTCACACTCTATGTGAACGCTGAACTGGTCAAATGGGCGGACGTTGTCAGAAAGATTGGTCTGGAGCCGAACTGAGCTGGAATCGGCGGTTGCCGTCGTAACGGCGGGCAGCGCCCGTAAGAAAGTCAAATTCCTGGCGGATGGCGCCGGATCAGCGTGCCTGCTTGCGCGTTTCGCTCGCAAGCCGCGCGACGGCGCGGCGGTCGGCCTTGCCGGTCGAGCCGGCGGGCAGGGCGTCGGCAAAGTGGAACGCGTCCGGCACTTTGAATTGCTCGACGCGCTCCAGGAGCCAGCCGCGCAGCGCGTCGGCGGTGAGCGTCGCGCCGGCGCGCGGCACCACCACGGCGTGGATGCATTCGCCGAGCCGCTCGTCGGGCACGCCCGCGCAGAGTGCCGCGGCAACGCCGGGATGCTCGGCCAGCAGGTTGTCGATCTCGAGCGGCGCGATCTTCATGCCGCCGCGCGACACGATGTCCTTGCTGCGGCCGATGAGCTGCGACACGGCCGTCCGGGCCGATGCGCGCGAGATCGCCGGTCGCGAAATATCCGTCGTGGAACGAGCTCGCGGTGAGCTGCCGGATTGTCGAGATAGCCGAGCATGCCGAACGGCGTGCGGACCTGCAGCTCGCCGCCTTCGCCTCGGCGGCATGGCGTTCGTCGGCGGCGGCGATGCGGAACGCAACGCCTTCGGTCGGCACGCCGATGCTGCCGAGGCCGTCGGGCTGGTCCGCCGGATCGAGCACGAAGTCGCATGAGCCGGTTTCGGTCAGGCCGTAGAGATCGTAGAGCGCGGCGTCCGGCGCCGCGCTCTGCATCGCCAGCGCCAGCGGCTTCGGCAGCACCTCGCCGCCGGTCAGGATTTGCCGCAAGCCCGGCATCGCGGAACTTCGGTGTCCGCCAGCAGCGCGCGGTACATCGACGGCACGCCGCCGAGGATCGTTGCGCCGCGATCGAGGCCGCTGCCCGAGCGCTTCGGTGGAGAATCTCGGAACCAGGATCGGCTGCGCGCCCGCACGCAGCGCCAGCAGGCAGACCCACATGCCGAAGATGAAGGTGAGCTGCAGCGGCATCAGCACCGTGTCGTCTGCTGCGGAAGTGCCAGCAGCCGGTCGAGCACGGCGATCTTGTCCGCAAGCCGCTGGTGGCCGATCACGACGCCCTTCGGCTGTCCGGTGCTGCCGGAGGTGAAGATCACCAGCGCCGCGTCGCGCAGCAGCGGACGCTCGGGCGGCGACGTGTCGCCGATGGTCTCGAGCCGCTCGCCATCGACCAGGAAGCGCGCACCGGTGGCGCTGCTCAGCGCCGCCACGGTGACGGGCGCCGCCGAGACATGGACCGGAACCGCGACCGCGCCTGCGTTCCAGACACCGAGCAGCGCGCCGAGATCCGACGGCCGGTTGCCGATGCGGACATGCACCGGCTCATGCGGGCGCACTTGCCGCGCCGACAGCGTTCGCGCGACGCGGTCGGCGACGGCCGCAAGCTCCGAGGGCGGGTAGGCGCGGCATCGGCAACGCTTTCGACCGGGCGCGTCGCAGTTCGCAACGCTCCGGTCAGCAACTCCGCGAGCGCGCGTCACGGCTTGCGGCCAGGAAACCGCGCATCGCGCCAGGCGAGGGCGGCCTTCAGCCCGTCGCGCCGGGCGATGTCGAAGAACTGAACCTTGTCGGGCGAGCCGGCACCTTCGATGGCGAGGTCGATCGCCAGCGCCTCCTCCAGCGCCTGCAGCATGTTCTGCGCTTCGAGCGCGCGGTTGATGGCGCGCTTGGTCTCCTTCACCAGGCTCGGGGTCGATCGCAGCGATGTGCCGCGCCATCGCCAGCGCCGCCTCGTCGAGCTCGTCGGCCGGCACGATCCGGTTGACCATGCCAAGCTCGCGCGCGCGCGCGGCCGTCACGCGGTCTTCGCCGGTGAGGATGATCTCCTTGGCGGCCTTCGGTCCGACGATCCAGGGCAGGATCATCGACGACGATGCCGGCGCCGAACTTCAGTTCGGGCTCGCCGAAGAACGCATCCTCGGATGCGATCGTGATGTCGCAGGCGAGCGCGAGCTCGCAGGCGCCGGCGAGACACGGCCCGCGCACCGCCGCGATGGTCGGACGCGGGAAGTGCCAGAACCGCATGATGGTGTCGAAGTCCTTGCGCAGCACCGGCCGCCATTGCTCGACGCCCTGCGGCCGGCGCTCCATCTGCTCCTTGAGGTCGAAGCCGGACGAGAACGCGGCGCCCGCGCCGCGCACGATCACGGCGCGGATCGCCGGATCGCGCTCGGCTTCGTCGAGCGCCTGGTTGATCTCGCCGAGCATCGCCTGGTTGAGCGCATTGGCACGCTCGGGGCGGTTCAGCGTCAGCCGCGCGACCGGGCCGAGCGTCTCGACGAGGACGGTGGCGTAGGCCATGGCGAAGCCTGTGCGATTGATCGCGGAAGACTACTACGAGACCCGATCGCATGCCTCGACGGCGGATGGCACGGCGTCTCCTCTCCCTCTCCCCGCTTGCGGGGAGAGGGTCGGGGTGAGGGGGCATTGCTGCAATTCTGAGCGCTCAACGTGGGGCTGCGCTCCCTCATCCGGCTCCCCCCGATCAAGTCGGGGGTCGCCGACCTCTCCCGCACGCGGGGAGAGGTGAAAGCCGTGCCGTATCATCAAGGCTACTCCACCTTGATGCCGGCCTCCTTGATCAGCGCGTGCCACTTGTCGACTTCGGCCTTGGTGTGGGCGGCAAGGGCTGCTGCGGTCTGCTGCTCCGGCGGCGGAATCTGCTGGCCGAGGCTTGAGAGCCGCTGTCGCAGGGCGGGATCGGCCATGGCGTGACGCGCGGCAGCGCCGAGCTTGTCGATCGCCTCCTGCGGCGCGCCCTTCGGTAGCCACAGGCCGTACCAGGTCGAGATGTAGACGCCGGGCGCGCCAGCCTCGTCCACGGTCGGGATGTCGGGAGCAGCGTCGAGCCGTTTGTCGGAGGTCACCGCGAGCGCCTTCACGTTGCCGCCCTTGATGTGCGACAGCGAGGTGATGGCCTGGTCGAACGTCATGTCGATGTGGCCGGCGGTGATGTCGCGGATGATCTCGGCGGAGCCGGTCTTGTACGGCACGAACTGGAATTTCGTGCCGGTGATCTTCTGGAAGTAGACGCCGCTGATGTGCTGTCCGGAGCCCAGGCCCGCAGTGCCCTCGGTCGCCTTGTTCGGATTGGCCTTGAGCCAGGCGATCAGTTCCTTCAGGTCGTTGGCCGGGAAGTCCTTGCGGATGACGGCGATATACGGATTCTGCGGCAGGCGGGCGACCGGAACGAGGTCCTTCTGGATGTCGTAGCTCAGGTTGTAGATCGCGCCGTTGGTGATGTGCGACGGCCAGTTGCCGATGCTGACGGTGTAGCCGTCCGGCGTTGCGCGCACCGCGCGGCCGACGCCGATCGTGCCGTTGGCACCGGTGACGTTCTCGATCACGATCGGCTGACCCAGCGCTTCGCGCATCGGTTCGCTGAGCGCGCGCGCCAGCACGTCGACCGGTCCGCCCGCGCCGTACGGCACGATGAACGTGATCGGTCGCGACGGATAGGATTGCGCGAGCGCCGCGCCCGTGAACGCAACCGTCGCCAACGCGGTAGCGAGACCAAGCCGTCTCATTGTCCTGCACCCCTTGTTCTTGCCGCCCGGCCGAGGAAACGATAGCCACATTCGACGGCGGTCGAAAGCCGACACGATGGGCAGCTATGACGCAGCCTTGCCCGTATGCTGGGCAGGCGCGATGATGCGTCCATGAACGACCGCGTTCCGCAGTCCCAGACTTTCCGCCTCGAAGAGGCGACCATCGACGACCTGCACCGGGCGATCCGATCCGGCGCAACCACCGTGGTTGCGGTGGTCGAGCGCTATCTCGCCCGCGTGCGCGCCTACAACGGCGTCGCCAGTGTGCTGGTGACGCAGGACGGCGCGCCGGCTCCCGAAGCCAAGGGCGCGGTGCGAGCGGGCAGCGCATTGCGGTTTCCGACCGCAACGGTCAAGGCCTCGACCGTCCTGCCTGACCTCGAGCAGTACCAGGGGCCGCCGCTGGAGTTCGGGCGCATGGAGGCGACCGCCTCCGATCCCGCGGTGCAGCAGCAATTCGGCATGATTGTTGGCATCCCGAACGCAGGCCAGCTCAACGCGATTGGCACGCTGAACATCCGCGGCGAGCGCTCGGTCACGTGCCGCGGCGACTACGACCTGCATCCTTCGAAGGGGCCGCTGCCGCCCAGTGCGCCGCCGGTCTGCGAGTTCTTCCGCCATCTCCCCGATGCCTTGGAGCGTGCAGCCGAGCTCGACGCCGCCTTCGGCCACAACCCCGATCTCGACGCGATGCCGATGTACGGCGTCGTGTTTGCCTTCAAGGATCCGTTCGACACCAAGGACATGCGGTCAAGCGGCGGGGGCGACGCGCGCTACGACATCGACTTTCCGGCGCGCGACCACGTGCTGGTCGAACAGCTCCGCAACAAGGGCGCCATCATTTTCGCCAAGGCGGTGAACACCGAATACAACGGTCGCGCCGGCGATCCCGGCGGCCGCAACCGGCCGGACAAGGTGCTGCCGTCGACGCTCGGCTATCAGCGCGCGACCTGGGGCGGCAATCCGGCGAACGCCTACGACACCACGCGCTCGGCCTCGCTCGGCTCAAGCTCCGGCTCGGGCGTGTCGGTCAGCGCCAACCTCGTGATGGCGGCGCTCGGCGAGGAGACGCGCGCGTCGTGCCGCGGGCCGTCGAACCACAATTCGGTGGCGTTGATCCTGCCGCACAAGGCGATGCTCGGGTTCGACGGCGGCGCGATCGGCGCCGACATCTACTGCGACCGGACCGGCATTCATGCGCGGCGGATCGAGGACTGCGCGAAAATCCTCGACGCGCTGAAGGACCCGGCCGAGGGCTACTACGACCCGCGCGACGTGTTCACCACGGTGCCGCGTGCGTCGGTGCTGGTGACGCCCTATGCCGGCCACGCCAACGCTTCGGGCGCGGCGGGCTCGTTGAAGGGCATGCGGCTCGGCGTGATCCGCGAGTCGATGGCGATCCCGCGTGGCTCCAAGACCGAGGAGCCGATCGTGACGGCGGCCGCGCACGAGATCAAATCGGTGCTCGGCGCGCATCTCGGCGTCACGCTGGTCGAGTCCCGAGAGCCGACGTGGCAGCCCGATCCCGAACTCGAACAGATGAAGGTCGATTACCGGACGGCGCTGGCGCGGCTCGTGCCGGTGTTCATGCCGGACCTGTTGTTCCGGCTCGGCCGCGACGGAGAGCCCCTGTTCAAGGAGTTTGCCGCAGCGATCGTGCCGACCGAATTTGCGCCCGGAAAGGTGTTCGGCAAGGGCGCGATGCAGCCGATCGACTATTGCGTCGCGCTTGCAGACGGCCGGATCGCGCCGCCCAAGAACCTCGACCTCGCCACCGTGCAGCAGCAGGAGATGGCGATGGCGTTCCGGTTCCACATCTCGCAATACCTGTCGCGCCGCGCGGAGGACTGGAAGGCTAAGGGATTCACCGAGACGCTGGCCGACTGGGCGCAGCTCAATGCGCGCTCCAAGTTCTGGGGCGACGACCAGCGCGCGGCGTTCAAGAACTGGGAGGAGGTGACGGACCCGCGCAACCCGCTCGGTCAGCGGCAGGGCGTCAACGAGCGCATCATGCTGCGGGAACTCCTTCGCCGCGCCGACATGATGGTGATCCTGGAGAACAAGCTCGACGCGCTGGTGCGGCTGCACACGCCCTGGCCGCCCGGCCTGATCGGCGGCGCCTACCAATACGACATCGCCAGCAACCTCACGCCCGAGTCGCTGTCCGGCCCGAACGCCGGCCTCACCGAGGTGCTGATCCCGGCGGGCTATGTCACCACGGCCTACGATCCGGTGTTCAAGCTTTCGGCGGATCGCAAGCGCTACGTGTCGGCTCCGTCCGACAAGCCGACCAAGATTCCCGAACCGGGCTTGCCGTTCTCGCTGGTGTTCCGAGCCGAGCCCGGCCGCGAGGACGTGCTATTGCGGATCGCCTCGGCCTACGAGGCCGCCTCGATGCGGCGCGTGCCGCCGCCAAACTTTCCGCCGCTGTAGCTGCTCTCTCCGTCACTCTGCTTCGTCATTCCGGGGCGCCGCGAAGCGGCGAACCCGGAATCCAGGGCACGTCGGGAAGCGCTTGTCGTGTCGCTCTGGATTCCGGGTTCGCTCGCTTCGCTCGCGCCCCGGAATGACGGCGGAGGTTACTCCCGGTACGGCCGGTCGGCCTTGCGGCACCAGTTCTCCCAGGCGCGGTTGACGTTGGGCGGCGTGGTGGTGGCGGCGACCTTCTCGGTCTCGCCCTTGGTGAGGAACTTCACCTTCTTGCCCATCGCCTCGGCCTGCATCTGCAGCTTGGCGTTCAGCTCGAGATAGACCGCGGTGTAGACGGTGGCGCGCAGATCGGGCCCGACCACGACGCAGCCGTGGCCGCGCATCAGCGCGGTGCGGCCCTTGCCGAGCGTCTTCGCGAGATCGCGGCCCATCGCCATGCTCTCGACCAGGAGGTTGGTGTCGCCGAACTTCTTGTGCTGGTCCCAGATCGGCACCTCGTGGCCGATGGTGGCGCACATGTGCATGATCGGGCGCATCTTGCGGCCGGTGACGCCGTACGGGATCACGCCCGGGCTGTGGTTGTGGATCACCGCCATCACGTCGGGCCGCATCTCGTAGGCCGCGCCGTGGATGAAGCGCTCGAGATAGGGCCGGCGCCCCTTGGCGTCGACCGGATCGCCTTCCAGCGTGAACTCCATGATGTCGGCGAGCTCGACGCGCTCGGGCGCGCGCGCGCGCGACAGGAAGTAGCGCTTGGGGTTGTCGGGATGGCGGATGCTGACGTGGCCGAACGAATCCACGATGTTCTGGCTTGCCAGGATGCGGTTCGCGGTCACGAGGTCTTCGAGCAAGTCGTCAAGCTTCGCCATGGGCGGTTCTCCTCCCAAATCATTGAATGTGCGTATTGTCAGGATGCAAGCCGCGTCGGCTCCGGCAGCGGCAGGGCGCCCACTTGCGGCAGCTCGGGCTGTTCGCCGTAGAGCCACGACATGTCGATCGCTGCCCTGCTCGCTCCACTCGCGCAGCAGCTTGTTGCGCAGCTCACGGTTTACGCCGCTGGCGTGATAGATCTCGCCGAATACGCGCGCCATGAGCTGCACGCGCGCGGTGCGCAGATAGCGCAGCTCTTGGTATTTCTTGAAGGCCGCCTCGTAGTTGCCGGGCATCGCCTCGATCTGATTGGCGAGGCAGACCGCGTCCTCCATCGCCATGTTGCCGCCCTGCGCGAGGTACTGCAGCATCGGGTGTGCGGCGTCGCCGAGCAGCGTGATGCGGCCCTTGGTCCAGTTCTTGATCGGCGGGCGGTCGCACAGCACCCACATCTTCCAGGCGTTGACCTTCCCCAGCAGCGTGCGCACCGGCTCGCACTTGTCCGCGAAGCGGGCGTGCAGTTCGGCCGGATCGCCGTAGGTGTCCCAGCCTTCCTCGTAGCGGTCGGAGTGGAACACCACGACGAGGTTGAACAGCTCGCCGCGGCGCAGCGGATAGTGCACGAGATGGGTCTTCTCGCCGCACCACACGATCATCTTCGGCAGGCGGTATTCCGTCGGCCATTCGGCATGTCGGGAGCACCGCGCGATAGGCGATGTGGCCGGACACCACCGGCTTGCCGTCGCCGACGATCGCCTCGCGCACGGTGGACCAGAGGCCGTCGCAGCCGATCAGCGCCGCGCCCTGGTAGGTCTCGCCGGTTTCGGTCCGGGCGGTAATCGTGCTGCCGTCGTCCTCGATCGACACCACCTTCTGCGAGGTTACGAGCTTGATCAGGTTGGATTGCTTGCAGGCATCGAAGATGACGTTGAGCATATCGGCGCGATGAATGACGCCGTAGGGCGCGTGGTACTTGTCGTGGAACCGCTTGTCGATCTTCATGTCGACGATCGTTTTGGCGGTGATCGAATCGCGGAACTCCAGGCCCTCGGGAAACGCCGCCCAGTGGAACATTGCCTGCGTCAGGCCGAGCACCTCGAACATGCGGAACACGTTCGGGCCGAGCTGGATGCCGGCGCCGATCTCCTTGAACTCGGGCGCCTGCTCCAGCACCTGCACGGGGATGCCCTTGCGGGACAGCGCGAGCGCGGTCGACAGCCCGCCGATGCCGCCACCGACCACCAGCACGGGCTTGTTTGCGGTCGCACTCATGACGGCACTCTCCCGGACGTTCGAACGACAGGTCCCGCACTCTAGGATCGGCGGCCCCGCGCGATCAAGCGAGCGGGAAGCGCCCCATAGGCAGTCGCGGCGAAATGAACGATACTTCGGCCGCAATACCGCGGCGGTCACCGGAGGGAGCACGCATGGCCGACCCGAAGAAGGAGCTGCCGGCCGACCTCGCCCGGTTTCGCGACAGCTATGTCGAGATGTTCGGCACGCTGCCGCCGCTGCCGGCGGCGCGGTTCGAGTTCTCCGGCGAGGTCAACCCAGAGTTCCTGCGCATCGCCGAGCAGTTGCGGGCGCACACCTTCTACAACGACGTCTTCGACATGAAGACGACGCAGCTCATCCTGTTCGGGATGCTGCTGATGGAGCACAACGCGATCGCCGCGCAGGCGCACGCCACCGCCGCCCGCCGCGCCGGCGCGTCCTGGAAGGAACTGCACAAGGTGGTCGAGCTTGCGGCGGCGACCGGCGCGCTCTACCCGTCGAACCAGGGCAGCGCGCTGCTGAATGGCCTGCGCGAGAAGGAGCGGGAGACGCCGCCGGATGAGTGACCCCGTCGTCTCCAAGGTCGCGGTTCGCGGCTGCAGCATCGGGATGATGCGCGGCGGCGTCGGCCGCCCGCTGTTGTTCCTGCATGCCGGCGGCGGCGCGGGATGGCTTCCCGCCATGGCGGAGCTTGCCGCCCGCCATGACGTGATCGTTCCCGAGCATCCGGGCTTCGGCGCGTCCGACACGCCGGACTGGCTCGACAACATCCAGGACCTCGCGCGCTTCTATCTCGACTTCCTCGACCAGCTCGATCTCAGTCATGTCGATCTGGTCGGCGCGTCGCTCGGCGGCTGGATCGCGGCCGAGATCGCGGTCCGCAACACGCGGCGGCTCAATTCGCTGACACTCATCGGCTCCGCCGGCATTCATGTGCCGGGCGTGCCGCAGGTGGACACCTTCCTCGTCAATGACGAGAACCTCATCCGCAATCTCTTCGACGATCCGAAGCTGATCGAGGCCATGCTGGCCGAAGCCAGACGGCCGGAGCTCGAAGACGTCATTCTGAAGAACCGCAGCACCACCGCAAAGCTCGTCTGGCAGCCGCGCAGTTACGACCCGCACCTGCACAAGTGGCTGCGCCGGATCGACGTGCCCACGCACCTGATCTGGGGCGCCAACGACAAGCTGTTTCCGAAGGACTATGCCTTCGCGTTCCAGAAGCTCATTCCCGGTTCGAGCGTCACCATCATCCCAACCAGCGGGCACCTGCCGCACATCGAGCAGCGTCAGGCGTTGGTCGCCGCGCTCGAAGGCTTCCTCGAAAACAAGAAGGTCGCCGCATGAAGGTCTTCAACTTCCACCTGATGCCGTACCGGCACGCCGATCTCGATGCCATCGACAGGAATGGTTCGGCCTGGGTCACCTATTCCAACCGCGACTACGATCCGAAAAAGGGCGCGGACCTCTATCACGAGTATCTCGATCAGATGGAGTTCGCCGACCGGCTCGGCTTCGACGGCGTGTGCCTCAACGAGCACCACCAGACCGCCTACGGCATGATGCCGACGCCCGGCCTGCTCGCGGGCGCGCTCGCTCGCAGCGTCAAGCGGGCGAAGATCGCGATCCTCGGCCGCGCGCTCCCGCTGGTCAACAATCCGCTGGTGATCGCGGAAGAATACGCGATGCTCGACAACCTCACGCGCGGCCGCTTCATCGCGGGCTTCGTGCGCGGCATCGGCGCCGAGTATCACGCCATGGGGATCAACCCCGGCTTTTCACAGGAGCGATTCTCCGAGGCGCACGACCTCATCATCCGCGCCTGGACCGAGCCCGGGCCGTTCCAGTACGTCGGCAAGCACTATCACTTCAACTACGTGAACCCGTGGCCGCGGCCGTATCAGACGCCGCATCCGCCGGTGTGGATTCCGTCGCAGGGCTCCGGCAGCACCATCACATGGGCCGCGAAGATGCGCTACACCTACGCGCAGACGCTGGCGCCGATCGCGGTGGTGGCGCGGTTCTTCCAGATGTACCGCGACGAGGCCGACAAGGCCGGCTATCAGGCCTCGCCGGACCAACTCGCGTGGTCGAACACGATCTACGTCGCCGACACCGACGAGAAGGCCATGCGCGAGGCGCGGCCCCATCTCGAGGCGCTGGCCAACAAGTTCCTGAAGATGCCGACCGAGATGCTGCTGCCGCCGGGCTACACCAACCCGGAGTCGATGAAGCGAATCCGCGCGGCGAAAATCACCGGCAAGCCGCAGACGCTCGACGACCTGGTGAAAGGCGGCGTCGTTATCGTCGGCAGCCCCGGCACCGTGCGCGAGAAGCTCGCCGAGTACCAGGACCTCGCGGGCTTCAACACGTCGCTGACCAAGACCCAGTTCGGCACGCTGCCCGACGACATGACGCGCGCCAACATGGTGGCGATCGCCGAGGAGGTGCTGCCGTTCTTCCGCGACCGCGTCCCGCAACGCCGCCAGCAGGCGGCGGCTGGAATAACGGCTGCGGCCATGACGCCGGCACGCCGACACGTTCTGCGGCTCGCGGGCCTCGCCGCCGCGGTTCCGTTCGCGCCGCACCTCGCCCGGGCACAGGCCTGGCCGAGCCGGCCGATCCGCTTTGTCGTGCCGTTCACCGCGGGCGGCACCACCGATCTGATCGCGCGGATCATGGGCCAGTGGCTGTCCGACCGGCTCGGCCAGCCGGTCGTGGTCGAGAACCGGCCTGGGGGCGGCACCAACATCGCGGTTCAGGCCGTGGTCAACGCGCCGGCGGACGGCTACACGCTGCTGTTCGCGGTTTCCACCAGCACGATCAATCCGTCGCTCTACAAGTCGCTGCCGTTCGATTTTCAACGCGACATCGCGCCCGTCGCCGGATTGGGCGAGCTGCCGCTGCTGCTGATGGTGAACCCGCGCTTTCCGGCGACGACCGTCGCCGAGTTCATCGCGCAGGCCAAGGCCAATCCGGGCAAGATCAACGTCGCGTCGTTCGGCGCCCGCACCGTCAGCCATCTGACCATCGAGCTGGTCAAGTCACAGACCGGCATCGATGTCGTGCACGTGCCCTATGCCGGCGGGCCGCAGATCATGGCCGACCTCATCCCAGGCCGCATCGACGCCTCGGTCGACGCGTTGCCGAACTCGCTGCCGCACATCCGCAGCGGCGCGGTGCGGGCGCTCGCGATCCTGCCGCCGGCACGCATCCCGACGCTGCCGGACGTGCCGACCATCGGCGAGACCATTCCGGGCTTCGAGGTGAGCACCTGGTCCGGCGTCGGCGTGCCGCGCGGCACGCCGGCCGAGGTGATCGAGCGGCTCAACCGCGAGATCAACGCCGGCCTCGACGACGAGCGCGTCAAGGCGCGCTTTGGCGAGGTCGGTGCGACGCCCTTGCGCTGGACGTCGGCCGAGTTCGCCGCTCGCATCGGGCGCGACACCGAGACCTGGGCACGCGTCGTCAAGCTCGCGGGCATCGCCCCGGAGTAACCCGTCGCCCGCCGGCGACAGGCTCGCGTCAGCTGCGGCCGAGAGCTGGCAAGAGCTTCAACGCGTTGCCGCGCTCGATTGCGGCCAGATCAGCCGCAGACAGGTTCAGCGCCGCGAGCCCCTTGATCGTGGTCTCGGGCGACCAGAACGGATAGTCGGTGCCGAACAGGAGCTGCGACATCGGCACGATGTCGAGGATCGCCTGTAGCGCGCCTGGCGTGGTGACGCCGACCACGTCGAGATAGAGCTTGCCAAGCTCGTTCATCACGCCGTTCGGCACGCGCGCGCCGAGCTCCGGGCGGTTGCGCGCAAGCCCGACCAGCCGGTTCGCGACCATCGCGAGCGCGCCGCCGCCGTGCGAGAAAATCCAACGGATGTTGGGGCAGCGCGAGAGCGTGCCGCTGAACAGCAGGCTCGTGATCGTGCGCGTGGTGTCGAACGGAAACTCGATGGTCGGCGGCGGGATGTCCTTGACGCGATTGAACGCAAAGCTCGCGGCCGTCGGGTGGAAGTAGATCACGGCCTTGCGCCGGTTAAGCTCGTCGAACACCGGCGCGTAGGCCTCTTCGCCCGGATACTTGTCGTCATAGTTGGTGGTGAGCGCGATGCCGTCGGCCTTCAGCGTATCGAAGGCGTATTCGATCTCGCGCAGGCTGCCCTCGACGTCGGGTAGCGGCAGCGAGGCGAAATGCCCGAAGCGGCCCTTGTAGTCGGACTGAATACGGGCCGAGGCGTCGTTGCATGCGCGGGCGAACGTGCGGGAGGATGCGTTGTCGCCGAGCCAGACGCTCGGGGTGGAGATCGACAGCACCGAGACCGCGATGCCGTCCTTGTCCATGGCCTCGACGGCCTGGCTCGGCTGCCATTGGGTCAGCCGGTCATAGAAGGCGTGCGTGGTGCGCTTGAGCACGTCGCGGGTCTTCTCGATGTAGATGGGCGGGTAGGGGTGGTGGTGCGTATCGATGCGATGGGGGGCCATGGGCTCACTCATGCGGAATTGGAGGACTTATGCGGAATTGGAGGACCCGGGCGGGGAGCCGGGGGATTGAGCAATCCGGGCGGCAAGCATATCAATTCAGCCAAGGAATGCAGCAGGCGGCTGCGCCGCCGGGAGCAAGAGCATGATCATCGACGGTCCCAATTCTGTGACCAAGGCGGTGTTGAGCGAGATCGAGCGCGCGCCCGATCCGCGCTTCCGCGAAGTCATGTCGGCGCTGGTGCGCCACCTGCACGCCTTCATCCGCGAGGTGAAGCTGACCGAGGACGAGTTCCGCCTGGCGGGCGAGTACATCAACGCCATCGGCAGGAACACCAACGCCTTCCACAACGAGGCGGTGCTGATGTCCGGCTCGCTCGGGGTCTCGACCCTGGTGTGCCTGCTCAACAACGGCAACAACGGCGCGACCGAGACGACGGCGAACCTGCTCGGGCCGTTCTGGCGGCTCGAACTCGCCGCCGACCGAGAACGGCGGCTCGATCATCCGCTCGCCGACGCCCGGGCCGGAGCTGTTCGTCACCGCGACGGTCAAGGACCGCGCCGGCAAACCGGTCGCCGACGCCGAGGTCGACATCTGGCAGTCCTCGACCGAGGGGCTCTATGAGAACCAGGATCCGACCCAGGCGGACATGAACCTGCGCGGCAAGTTCCGGACCGATGCGCAGGGCCGCATGTCGTTTCGCAGCATCAAGCCGGCGGGCTACCCGATCCCGATCAACGGGCCGGTCGGCGATCTCCTGCGCGCGCAGGGCCGCCACAACATGCGGCCGGCGCATCTGCACTTCCTGATCTTCAAGGAAGGCTACAAGACGCACATCTCGCAGGTCTATCTGCCGGACGACCCCAACATCGAGACCGACGTGCAGTTCGGCGTCACCAAGGCGTTGCTCGGCAACTACCTGCGCCACGAGGGCGAACCGGCGCCGGCCCCGGGCGTCAAAGACCCGTGGTATTCGCTGGACTATACGTTCGTGATGGAGCCGGGCACCGCGCGGCTGCCGCGCGCGCCGATCCAGGACAAGGCTCAGACCAGCGAGATGCGGCCGCAGTATCTCGCGGCCGTCAACCGCGCGCCGGCGATGGCGAAGTAGCCGAAGCCCGAAGTGCGGCTGCTCGATCTTATGCAGAAGCGGCCGCGCTCCTCGGCACGTAGTCGATGACGGAGGGGCCGTACTCGGTCAGCATCAACTCGATCCGCCGCCGGCGGTCACCGCCGTCCTCGGTAAAATAAGCTGCGAGGCGGCGACCTCGGGCGACCAGCCATTGCCCGTACGGACCTCGCTCGGCTTGATAGCGCGTGAGACCGTCGTCGATGTCCGAA
This sequence comes from uncultured Alphaproteobacteria bacterium, assembly GCA_963821555.1. Classification (GTDB taxonomy): domain Bacteria; phylum Pseudomonadota; class Alphaproteobacteria; order Rhizobiales; family Xanthobacteraceae; genus Z2-YC6860. Next base: position 427,548 of record CAWGEM010000004.1, read on the forward strand.
GACGCCGCAAGCGCGTCGGCCAGTACCTCGGCATCGAGGGCGGCCTTCATCACACCGGTCGCGACATGGGGTCGCGCCACGAATGCCGCATCGCCGATCATCGCCACGCGGCCGAACACGATCTGAGGCAACTCGATGTCGAAAATCGGCTGAAGAATAATCTGGGCCGTGGCCTTCACTAGACCGGCGAGCTGCGGCGGTAGCAGTGCATCGGCGTCGGCCTTGGTGTCCCGGATCAGCTCCGGCCGGATCAGCGGCGGCGGAATCGGAATCCCGTGACGCTTGCCGCTGGCGTCGGTGCAGGCGTCAGCGAGGGCGGATTCGGTGATTTGGCGAAACCAGACGAAATGGCAGCGCCCTTCGCCGCGATGCGGACCGCTGTCCAGACCGGGCATCGGGATGGACAGCATCATCTCACGGTCCGGAAAACCGAACACCAGGCGCCGGAACAGCAGCGGGTATGGGTCGGGGCCGAGGGCGCGCTGTTCGACCACACCACGCCAGGCCACATAGCCGGCGTAGCTGGGCTTGAGGTCGGGATGGATTGCTCCCCGCACCGTCGAGTGCAGGCCATCGGCCGCGACCAAAATATCGCCGCGCTGACGCGTGCCGTTTGCGAAAATCGCGGTGACCCCTCCGTCGTCTTGTTCGATGGAGGTCAACGTCTGCCCGCCGTGATAGCAGTCATCCGGCAGCATGGCGCGAAGCGGCCGCCAAATCCTTGCCCAGGCGCTGGCAAACGTGACGTTCGGCACGTGGACAACAATGGAGCCGTCGCGCTCGATAGCGGTGCGTCCCTCGACCTGGAGACCCACCGCGTCATCGACGACAATCCCGAGCCGTCGCATCACGGCGAACAGCTCTTCGCGGACGCCGATGCCGGTACCGCGGTCACCCAGGTCGCCTGCGGTGCGCTCGAACACCGCCACGTCAAAGCCGCCGGCTCGCAAAAGATGCGCTGCAAACAGCCCGCCGACCGAGCCTCCGATTATCAGCGCACGTCGCTTTTTCATCTGCGCGTTGGGCGCTTACTTCTTCCTGGCGTCGGCGTACGGATAGATCATCTCGCCGGTCTTGAATTCGGCCGGCCACAGGATCGGCTGCTTTGCGCCCGACCTGAACTGATCGACGCTGTTGGGCTCGACGTTCTGGAACTGCGTCAGCATCATGCGCGGCTTGGCCCATTCGCCGTCCTTGCCGAACGCAATGTCGCCGACCACCGTCTTGAACGTGTTGGCGTGGATATACTTGGCGAGCACGTCGTGGTCGAGGCTCTTGGTCGCGGTGACCGCCTGCGCCAGGATCTGGCCGTTGGTGTAGCCGAACGGAACGAAGGCGAAGCCGATCGGGTCGGTCTTGAGTTCCGCCGCCTTGGCCTGATAGCGCTTCATCAGGTCGTCGAGACCCGGGAAGCTCAGCTTTGGCGACGGCACGAAGGCCTCCTGGATCACGAGGCCGTTCTGGACCGGCCCAAGCTGCGCCTTGATCGGGGTGACAAGCTGGCCGATCAGCGCGCCGCCGAACATCTTCGGGGTGAGCCCGATCTCGTTCGCGGCCCGCACCAGGCCGACGCTGTCGGGCGGATAGGCGCCGGCATAGACGATGTCGGCGTTGGCCGCCTGCACCGCACGCATCACCGGCGTGAAGTCGGTGGTGGCGGGCGGGTAGCTCTTGTCGAACACCAGCCGGAAGCCGTGCTTCTTCAGCTCCTCGCGCGCGCCGTGGGCCGCGCTCTGGGCGAACTCGGCGTCGGCGGCGATGATCGCGACCGTCTGCGGCTTCGGGTTCTGCCTCGCCGCCATCTCGAAGAAGCCCTTGGAGAAGGCGTTCACGCCGTCGCTGCCGACCGGCACCATCGAGAAATAGCGCTCGTAGTTGTACTCGCGGTTGATGCCGATGGCAGTGTAGCTGATCAGCATCTTCTTGTTCTGGATGATGGTCGGCATCACCGGGGCGACGAAGTTCGTACCGTAGGGACCGAGCAGCAGATCGGCCTTGTCGACCGAAATGAGCTTGGTGTAGAGGCCCGGCACGCTCGCGGGATTGCTCTGGTCGTCGTAGACGATGATCTCGACCGGGCGGCCGAGCAGGCCGCCCTTGGCGTTCATGTCGTCGCGCCAGATTTCGATGGCGGCCTGCAGCATCTTGCCGGCCGGCGCGCCGGAACCCGTCAGTGCGAGGCTCATGCCGACCCTGATCGGGTCGGCGGCCTGCGCCGGCATGGCCGCGAGCCAGAGCGTTCCCGTCAGCAGTGCTGCGGCCGCATGCAGCGCCGCGCGAGTCCACGTGAACATGCCTTCCTCCTTGTCAGCGCGTTCCGGCGCAAACCGCCGGAACCGGGCTATTTCTTCCGCGCGTCGCCGTACGGATAGATGATGTTGCCGGTCTTGCTCCCGGGCGGCCATACGATCGGCTGCGCCTTGCCTTCGCGGAACTGGTCGAGGTTGTTCGGTTGGGCGTCCTGGATTTGCGTCCAGACCATGCGCGACTGCGACCATTCGCCATCCTTGGCGAAGGAAAAATCTCCAGACACGGTCTTGAAGCTCGCCTTGTGCATATAGTCGGCGAGTTTGTCGTGGTCGAGGCTCTTGGTCTCGGTCACCGCCTGGGCAAGCGCCTGCCCGGCTGAATAGGCGAACGGTCCCCAGGCGAAGCCGAGCGGATCGATGCCGGCAGCTGCGGCTCTGGCAGCATAGCGCTTGAGGAAATCGGCCGAGCCCACAATGCCGGGCGCGGAGGCCGCGGCGAAGTTCTCGCCGACGATCAGACCGTTGGCGACTGGTCCGAGCTGAACCTTGATCGGCGTCACCAGCATGCCGATCATCGCGCCACCCATCATCTTGGGCGACAGACCAACCTCGTTGGCGGCGCGAATGATACCGACGTTGTCCGGCGGATAGGCGCCGATGTAGAGAATGTCGGGGTTGGCGGCTTGAACTGCGCGCACCACCGGTCCGAAATCAGTTGTGCTCGGCGGATAGCTCTTGTCGTAGATGAGCTTCATGCCATGCTTTTTGATTTCTTCGCGGGCGCCCTGGGCAGCGCTCTGGGCGAATTCGGCGTCGGCGGCGAGGATTGCAACGGTTTGGGGCTTTGGGTTCTGAGCCGCGGCGAGGTCGAAGAAACCGATCGAGAAGGCATTGACGCCCTCTGGGCCGGTCGACACCATCGAGAAGTATTTCGGGTAGTTGAACTTGTCGTTTATCCCGATGGCGGTGAAGCTGATCGTCATCTTGTTTTGCTGGATGATCGTCGGCAACGCGGGTGCAACGAAGTTGGTGCCATAGGGCCCGAGCAGCAGGTCCACTTTGTCGACAGTGATCAGCTTGGTGTAGATACCTGGCACGTTGGCCGGCGTGCTCTGGTCGTCATAGATCACGAGTTCGACAGGCCGGCCGAGCAGCCCGCCCTTGGCGTTGATGTCGTCGCGCCAAATGTCGAGCGCGGTGTTGATCACCTTGCTCGGTGCAGCGCCGGCGCCGGTGAGCGCGAGACTCATGCCGATCCTGATCGGATTTCCGCTCTGTGCGGACGCCCCCGACACCGTGAACGCCATCGCAAAGGACGCCGCGGCCAGTGCGCGCAGCGCAGTCCCAAACAGGTTTCGCATCGTTTCCTCCTTCGGGCGGCACGTTCTTTCGCGTGCGGCCGATGTCTCTCTATCTTACTTGCTTACTTGTGCATTTCGTCGGTTGGCATGATGCCCCAGTAGTTGGACGCGGTCGGGTCCTTGGCCCAGACCTTGGGTCGCTGCGGCCGGTCGCGATGCCAGGGCCGCGGTTCGAAATAGCCGAGTTCCTCGTTCATCTGGTCGAGCTGGGCGAACAGCTCGGTGATCAGCCCGTTGGGCGCGCGGTGATAGGTGAACAGGTTGTGGCCGATGCCGTGCCGGCCCGGGCCCCATAGCAGCTTGTAGCCGTTGAGGCTGAGATAGTCGCAGGCGGTCAACATGTGGCCCCAGTCGCGCAGCTCGAAGGCGGTGTGAAAGTGCCGATCTTCCTTGGTCTGCATCAGGTTGATGGTGTGATGGTCGGCGCCGCAACGCAGAAATGAGAAGAAGTCGCCCATCCAGTCGGACACCCGAAAGCCCAGCACGTCGCAATAGAAATCGGTGGTCTTCTTCACGTCGGACACGAAGAAAGCTACGTGGCCGAGCTTGTGCGGCACGATGCCCTTGCTCGGGAATTTCTGGTGCGCGAAGTCGCCGCGCTTGAACACCTCCATGACGGTGCCCTTGGGGTCTTCAAAGGTGATCATCTCGGCGATTGAAGGGCCGGGGTCGTTGATCCGCTGCGTCTTGATGCCGCGTGCGGCGGTTTGCTTGTCGAACTCCTTCAGGTCGTCGTCCGGCCCGATCTGGAAGCCGAGCCGCGCACATTTGGCATGGTCGCCCTTTCGCAGCACCACCGAGTGGTGGTCGAGGGTCGAGGCGAGAAAGGCTTGGTCTTTCTCCTTTGCCACCAGCGTCAACCCGAGGATGTCGGTGTAATACTCGACCTGCTGGTCGAGATCGGGCGTTTCGTAGGTGGCGTGGGCGATCTTCTTGACCGGGATCATGCACTCTCCTGGATTCTCGGGGTCTTTCTGGGGGGGCCGGAGCGCGTTCTCGCGCGTCTTCGACGCGCTATGGCGCGACCCGGAGGACATTGAGAGGTTACCGACATTTCGGTCGCTCAGTGTTTCTCGCGCGGCAGCGAATTGATCACGTCGATCATCACCGCCACGTCGTGGGTCTCGCCGAGCCCCATGTCGCAGCACTTCTGGTAAAGCTCGATCGCGCGGTCGAGCATCGGCGTCGCGGTGCCGGTTTCGTCGGCCCACTGCTGCAGCATGTGGAAGTAGTGAAACAGCAGCGCCGCCTGGCCCTGCACCGGATGAAATTTGCGCTGCGCCATCCAGGGCGCGCGGATGCCGAACTGGGTCGAGCCGCCGCTGCCCGAGGCGATCGCCTTGATCATCAGGTCGACGTCGACGCCGGCCTTGAGGCCGAGCGCCATTGCCTCGGCGGTGGCGGCGATGTTGACCGCCACGAGCAGGTTGTTGACGAGCTTGACCTTGGTCGCGGCCCCGAACGGACCGAAGTAGAGGCAGAGGTCGGAGAAGCCCTTGATCACCGGCTCGACCTTCTTGGCTGCATCGGGATCGCCGCCGAGATAGACCACGGCCTTGCGCGCCGCCACCATGCCGGGCGTGCCGCTGACCTCGCCATCGAGATAGGCCGCGCCCTTGTTGGCGAGCGTCGCGACGTGCTTCTGCTTGTCGGGCACCGGATGCGAGCCGAGCTCGACAATGATCTGCCCCGGCCGGGCGGAGTGAACGAGGCCCTGCGGGCCGTTCACAACCTCGTCGATCGCCTCGACGGTCGGCACGCAGGACAGCACCACGTCGCACTGCGCGCCGATGTCGGCCGGCGATTTCGCCGGCACGCCGCCGATCTTCTCGAAGTCCGCGAGCGAACCGCGACGATAGCCGAGCACGCGATAGCCGCTCTTGATCAGGTTCTCCGAGATCGGAAGCCCGATCTTGCCGACGCCCACGAAGCCGATCGTTTCCATCTGTTTCCCGGCGCGTCCCTGTTGTCTTGCACTAGCCGACGCGCAGCGATTGATCGGAGAAATTCACCGTCAGCGCGAGCGAGCCTTCCATCATGGTCCATTCCCGCACCTCGAAGGTGCGCAGCCTGTTGACCACGAACGGGTCGGCCTCGGCGATCGCGCGCGCCTCGTCGGCGTTCTCCGCACGCAGGATCGTCAGTCCGTCGCCTGCGGGCGCGCCGACCGCGGCCGTGAGCGGTCCGGAGGCGAACAGCACGCCCTTCTTTTCGAGGCCGATCATGTATTCCAGGTGCTGCGGCAGCACTGCACCGATCTGGTCCGGCGTCGCGCCACCCTTCGACAGGACGACGTAGAGCCGCTTGCGCAGCATGCGCTCGGTAAGCTGCCGGATGCGTTCCTCTCCCGACGCCGACATTCTTGCGATCCTGCGTCTTGTCGCTCCGAAGCCTATGCGCGTTGCCCGCGATGGGCAACAGCCCAGGCACCGCGTGCGTCACAGGTCGCGGACGTGCGGCAGCACCTTGTCGGCAAACACCTGCAGCGAACGCATGATCTCGGCCTGCGGCAGTGAGCCGAAATCGACCAGGAGACCGATCTGAGTGATGCCGGCGTCGCGCAGCGCATGGATGCGCTCGATTGTCTGTCGCGGCCCGCCCATCACCACGCGGCCGGGACAATAGGTCTCGAAGGTGAAGTGCGCGCTGGGCCGCCTCGCGCATGCTCATAGCCCTTGTAGGCGGTGGGATCGGGCGGCTTGCGCGCAGCCTCGACGCCGGCGGCCGCATACTCGCTCATCGGCGGATGCACGATCTGCTGCAGCCGTGCGTCGTCCTCGTGCTCCAGGAAGTGCGCATGATAGACGCAGCACACCTCGTGGTCCTCGACGCGCCGGCCGTACTTGCGCAGCGCCTTGCGGTACCAGCCGATCCGCTCGACCGCGACCGGATGGTCGACGTGATAGGCGACGTACAGCAGGTTGTAGCCCTGCTGCGCCGTCCACTCGAAGCTCTCCGGCGACATCAGGCACGCGACCCAGATCGGCGGATGCGGCTTCTGGTAGATCGGCGGCAGCAGCGGCATGCCCGACATCGGCGGGCGGAACTTGCTCGTGAACTCCATGGTCGGGCCGGCCCAGGCCTGCTTGATGAGGTCGACGCCCTCCTCGACGCGTTCGCGGCTTTCCTTCATGTCGACGCCGAACATGTCGAACTCGTCGCGGATGAAGCCGCGGCCGACGCCGAAATCGAACCGGCCCTGCGAAAGCTGATCGAGCGTGGCGGCCTGCTCGGCCACCCGCACCGGATCGTTGAGCGGCAGCACGGTGGCGCCGGTGCCGAGCCGGATGCGCTTGGTGCGGGCCGCGAGATAGGACAGGAACGCGTAGTTGGCCGGGAACAGCCCGCCGTGGCGCACGAAATGGTGCTCGACGATCCAGGCGTAGTCGATGCCGATCCGATCGGCGAATTCGACCTGCTCGATGATGCCGCGATAGTGCGTCTGCACGTCCCGCTGCGCCGGCAGGTAGGTCGGCAGATAGAACAGGCCGAACTTCATTGCGCTACTGCCGGTATTTCTTCGCCGCCGCGAGCAGCGCCTCGTAGTCGCTCTTGACCCTGGGATTGGCCGACAGGAGCTGCGACGTCACCGGGGTGACCAGCTCGATGTAGCGGGCCGTTCAGCCGGCGCCATGGTGACGACCTCGCCGCCGTTCTTCTTCCAGATTTCCTCCTTGGCCTTGATGTCGGCGACGTTCCAGTCGGAGAACAGCACCTCGGCCTTGCTGGATTCCTCGCGCACGATCTTCTCGAGGTCCGGCCCGAGCGACTTGAGCCAGGCGCGGTTGGCGACGACCGGTGCCGCGAAAATCGTCGCCGGCAGGTAGGTCATCGGCTTGGCGATATCGTAGTACTTGAAGGCGACGTAGGGCGCGGCCGCGCCGACCATGCCGTCGATGGTCTTGTTCTGCATCGCCGGCAGCGCTTCGCCGAGCGGCAGCGACACCGGGATGACGCCGACCTTCTTCAGCGGCTCGACCTGGATCGGCGCGCCGCCCTGGGTGCGGATTTTTTGGCCGTGGAAGTCGGCGACCGTCCGGATCGCCTTGTGGCTTAAGATCATCAGCGGGCTGTAGATGCCGGGCGTCAGCATCTCGACGCCCTTGTCGGCGCCCCAGGTCGCCATCCGGGCGCGGATGTCGGGATCGTTCAGCATGCGGTAGCCGTGCAGCACGTCGTCGAACAGGCCGGGCGCGTCAAGCACCGCAAAGCGCGGCTCGAGACTGACCCAGAAGCCGTTCGCCGAGGCTGCCGCCTCGATCGTGCCGAGCGCCACGCCCTCGACCACCACGGGGAGCTGGCCAAGCTGGTTGGTCGGATAGATGTCGACCTTGATCTTGCCGCCCGAACGCTGCTCGATGCCGGCCTTCATCTGCTTGAAGTACTCGTAAGTCACGTCGTTGATTGTCGGCTGCGACAGCTTCATGGTGAATTGCTGCGCGCCCGCGGACGCTGCGACGAGGCTCGCCGCCGCCGCGATACAAAGCGACGCAAGCGTCTTTCCGATCACCACACGCATGGCTGGTTTCCTCCCTGGCTTATGACGGGCCGGCGCAAACCGGCTAGCGGTACTTCTGCGCCGCGGTGAGCAGCGCCTCGTAGTCCTCTTTGACCTTCGGATTGGCGGACAGCACCTGCAGCGCCACCGGCGAGACCACGTCGAGATAGCGCTGCGCTTCCGCCTGAGGCAGTTGGATCAGTTCGCCGCCGTTCTTCGTCCAGGTCTCTTCGCCGCGCTTGTTGTCCTCGACGTTCCACTCGCCGTAGACGACCTCGGCCTTGCGCGCCTCGTCCCGCACGATCGCCTCGAGCTCGGGCCCGAGCGAGGCAAGCCAGCGCCGGTTGACGATCGCGGGCGCAATCAGTGTGGTGCGCGGCAGGAAGGTCATGGCCTTGACCACATCGTAGTACTTGAAATTCGTGAACACGGTCGGCCCGGAGATCATGCCGTCGATGGTGCGGTTTTGCATCGCGGGCAATGCTTCGCCGAGCGGCAGCGACATCGGCAGGACGCCGAGCTTGCGGAACGGCTCGACCTGGATCGGCGCGCCGCCGGTGGTGCGCACCTTCTGGCCGTGGAAATCGGCGACGTTCCGGATCGCCTTGTGCGAGACGATCACGAACGGGCTGTAGACGCCGACGGCGAGCATCGCGATGCCCTTGTCGGCGCCCCAGGTGGCAAGCCTGTTCCGGATGTCGGGATCGGACACGACCTTGTTGGCATGCAGGATGCCGTCGAAGATGCCCGGTGCATCGAGCACCTGGAAGCGCGGTTCGAGGCTTACGAAAAAGCCGCTCGCCGCAGTGCCGACCTCGATCGTGCCGAGCGCGACGCCCTCGACCACCGTCGGAATCTGTCCAAGCTGATTGGCCGGGTAGATTTCGGTCTTGATGCGGCCGCCGGAGCGCTGGTCGATGCCGGCCTTCAGACGCTTATAGAATTCGTGATGCACGTCGTTCACGGTCGGGAACGACATCTTCATGGTGAACTGCTGCGACGACGCCGGCGTCGCCGCGACGATCGTTGCGGCAAGGACCGCGATGGAGGTGAGGGCTCGGCTCATCGCGGGCATGCTTCAGTCCTTGGTCGAAGTTCCACGTTAAGGCTTTGCGAGCAGGTACCGGACGCCGATCAGCGAAAGGTCCGGCACGTAGGTGATGATCGCCAATGCGATAAGATAGATTACCACGAACGGGATAATGCCGCGATAGATCGTCTCAAGCTTCAACCCGAGCACGGTCTGCGCGACGAAGATGTTGATGCCGAACGGCGGGTGAAACAGGCCGATCGCGAGGTTCACCGTCACCACGATGCCAAAGTGCACAGTGTCGATGCCGACCGCCTTGACCATCGGCACGAGCAGCGGGCTGAGCAGCAGGATGGCGGACAGCGGATCGAGGAAGCAGCCGACCGCGAGCAAGAGGATGTTGATCGCAAAGAGCAGCATCCACGCTGAGACGTTCAGCGATTGCAGCCAGGCGGTGACGGTGGCCGGCACCTGGTTGACGGTCAGGAGCCAGGCGAACACGCCGGCGCAAGCCACGATAATCAGGATCTGGCCGGTGAACAGCACGGTCGAGGCCGCCGCTTCGACGATGTCGCGCCAACCGAGTTCACGGAACACGAACGCTGTGACGAACGCCGCATAGACGCAGGCCACCGCCGCGGCTTCGGTCGGCGAGAACACGCCGCCGTAAATGCCGCCGAGGATGATCACCGGCGCGCCGAGCGCCCAGAGGCTGCGACCGGTGGCGTGCAGAAAGCGGGCGCGGTCGAACGGCTCGCCGGCGCCGAAGTTCTCGCGCTTGGCCCGCCAGATCACGTAGCCCGCGAGCATGCCGGCAATCATGAGGCCCGGCAGCACGCCTGCGGCGTAGAGCCGCGCCACCGATTCCTCGGCCGCTGCGCCATAGACGATCATTGGGATACTGGGCGGGATGATCACGTCGATCGCGCCAACCGCGGTGATAAGTCCTGCGGTGAAGGTTTCCGGGTAGCCGGCGCGGCGCATCGCCGGCACCATCACTCTGCCGATGGTCGCAACGGTTGCGGCGCTCGCGCCCGAGATCGCGCCGAAGATCGCCGAGGTGCCCACCGCCGTGACGCCGAGGCTGCCGCGTACCGAGCCGACGCCGCCTTGCACGAAATCGACCAGCCGCTGCGCGACGCTGCCGCGGCCCATCAGTTCGCCGGCGTAGATGAAGAACGGCACCGCGAGCAGCGGCGTCGCGTTGACCGAGCCGAACAGATTCTGGTGCACGACGACGAGCGGCACGTTCATGAAGAAGACGAGCGCCACGGTGACCGCCGTCAGCAGCACCATGAAAATCGGAAAGCCGAGCAGCAGCAGCACCACCGGGACGACTGCGAGCGCGAAGGTCATGGCTTGGCCTCGCCGGCGGCGCTGGGTTCGGGTGCCGGCTGGCGCGCCAGGCGCAGCAGACGGGCGACCGCGACGATCAGGATCAGACAGAAGCCCAGAGCCACCATGCCGTGCGGAATCCACATCGGCACTCCGGCCATGTCGCTGGTGCGCCCGATCCGCAGCATCTGGCTTGCATAGAAATAGGACTGCGACAGTACGAAGCCCGCGAGTGCGATCAGCAGGAGCAACTCTGCAATGCGTAGCGCGACCTGCAGCCAGCGCGGCATGAAGCGGACCAGCACGTCCATCCGCAGGTGCTGGTTGCGGTGGGTGGCGATCACGGCGCCGAGGAACGTCATCCCGACCATGATGAACACCTGCACCTCGTCCGACCCGAGCAGCGAGAGCCCGAACAGGTAGCGGCCGACGACGTTGGTAAAGTTGAGCAGGACGGCGACAATAAATGCGATCGCCAGCACGAGCTCCAGCACGCGCATGACGCGGTCGAACACCCTGTCGATCAACGCCCGCTCCCCCAAAGCCGCGTGGCATCCCCCCGCGCCAATATTCGGCGCGGCGGCGCGCCTTGACAAGCCACTGCTGCTGCAAGGCTCGGAGGAGCCCGTTTTCGGCTAGATCGGCGGCTTGATCGGCGCCAGATTGGTTTTGACAGGGGGAGCGCCCTATGGTCTTTTTCCGGCGCTTTCGCCGCGTCCGCAAGCGTGCTCCGTCCCTAGATCGGCGCCCGTATGGATGGCCGGCCGAACGGGGACCCGCCCATGGCACCGAAATCCAGCCCAGCCGTCAAAGATCCCGACGTCCACAAGGTCGAGCGGCTTTCCATTCCTTATTCGACCAACGCGCCCGCGTTTGGCAGCGATGTGGTCGCCGAGACGCTGAACGCGCTCGACATTCCCTATATCTCGCTCAATCCGGGTGCGAGCTATCGCGGCCTGCACGACAGCATCGTCAACTTCCTCGGCAACGAGCAGCCGCAGATGCTGTTGTGCCTGCACGAGGAGGCGGCGGTCGCGATTGCGCACGGCTATGCCAAGGTCACCGGCAAGGCGATGGCGGCTGCGGTTCATTCCAACGTCGGCCTGTTCCACGCCACAATGGCGATCTTCAACGCCTGGTGCGACCGCATGCCGATCCTGATCCTCGGCGCCACCGGCCCGGTCGATGCGATGAAGCGGCGGCCTTGGATCGACTGGATTCACACCGCGGCCGACCAGGGCGCGATTATCCGCAATTTCAGCAAGTGGGACGACCAGCCGGCCTCGGCCGGTGCCGCCCGCGAGGCGGTGCTGCGCGCCTATTGGCTCGCCAACACCACGCCGTGCGGTCCGACCTACATCAACCTCGACGCTGAGGTGCAGGAGGGCAAGCTTGCCGGCGCCGCTGCCGCCGATCGACGCCCGCCGCTACATGCCGCCGGTGGTCACCGGTCCGTCGGCCGACCTCGTCAAGCAGGCGGTCGATATTCTGACTGCGGCGAAGAAGCCCTTGATCCTTGCCGGCCGCGTGTCGCGCAATATCGAGGATTGGAACCGGCGCATACAGCTCGCCGAGGCGCTCGACGCCCGCGTCTGCACCAACCTCAAAATCGGCGCCGCGTTCCCGACCGACCATCCGCTGCATCTCGGTTCGCCCGCGACCTTTGCGACCGACGACCTGATCTCAGCGGTCAAGGAAGCCGACGTCATTCTCAGCCTCGACTGGGTCGATCTCGGCGGCACCTTCAAGGCGATCGGCGGGCCGCCGTCCGGCACCGTCATCCAGGTTTCGCTCGACCAGAACCTGCACAACGGCTGGAGCATGGACTACGAGGGCCTGCCCGCGGTCGACCTGTTCATTCCGGCCGAGACCGATGCCACGGTCACGGCGCTCCTTGCCGGCATCGGCTCGAAGGCCAAGCCGAAGAAGCCGCATCTCGTGCGCGAGCACCCGCTCAAGCCGAAGCCCTCGCCGGACAGCGAGATGGCCGCCGCTGACATGGCGAACGTGCTGCGCCACGCGGTCGGCGATCGCACCGCGTGCCTCACCCACGTCTCGTTGTCCTGGCACGGCGAGTTCTGGCCGTTCCGTCATCCGCTCGACTACATCGGTTCCGACGGCGGCGGCGGCGTGGGCGGCGGTCCCGGCATCTCGGTCGGCGCAGCACTTGCGCTCAAGGGCACCGGCCGCATGCCGATCGCGGTCTGCGGCGACGGCGACTTCATGATGGGCTGCACGGCGGTGTGGACCGCGGTGCATTATCGCATCCCGCTCCTGATCGTGGTGGCCAACAACCGCTCGTTCTACAACGACGAGGTGCACCAGGAGCGCGTTGCGGTCGCGCGCAACCGGCCGGTCGACAACAAATGGATCGGCCAGCGCATCAGCGATCCGGACATCGACATGGCGACAGTCGCGCGCGGGCAGGGCGCGAGCGGTTTCGGTCCATGCCGCAACGCCCGCGAGCTGGAACAGGCGCTGACCGAGGCGATCAAGGTTGTCGAGAGCGGCGGGGTTGCCGTTGTCGACGCCCGCATCCTCGGCGGCTACAGCCCCGCGACCGCCGCGGCGATGGCCCGCGGCAAGGCCGATCGCGGCGGCTGATCCGCATCGCGCGGCGTGCTTTGCGATGGCGACCGCAGAGCCGATCCTGGTGGTCGACGACATCGTCAAGCGTTTCGAGACGCCAGACGGTGTGTTGACCGCCGTGGACCATGTGTCGTTCACGGTGTCGCCGGGCGAGTTTCTCGCGGTCATCGGTCCGTCGGGTTGCGGCAAGTCGACCCTGTTCAATGTCATGGGTGGACTGCTCGACGGCTACGAGGGCCGCGTGACGGTCGCGGGCGAGACGGTCAAGGGTCCGCATCCGTCCATCGGCATGATCTTCCAGGAGGAGTCGACGTTTCCCTGGCGTACCGTGATCGACAACGTCGCGTTCCCGCTCGAGATCGCCGGTATGTCGAAGGCCGAGCGCTACGACAAGGCACGCCACTTCGTGGAGATGGTCGGGCTCGACGGCTTCGAGCGGCGCTACCCTTCTGAGCTGTCCGGTGGCATGCGCCAGCGCGTCTCCATGGCGCGCACGCTCGCTTCCGAGCCGAAAATCATGCTGATGGACGAGCCGTTCGCGGCGCTCGACGAGCAGACGCGCCTCCTGCTCGGCGACAAGGTGCTTCAAATCCAGCAAGACCTGAAGCAGACCACGCTGCTCATCACCCACAACCTGACCGAGGCGGTGCAGCTCTCCGACCGCATCCTGGTGATGACCTATCGGCCTGGTAAGCTCAAACGCACGGTCGACATCAAGCTGCCGCGCCCGCGCTCATCGGAGATCGTCGGCAGCGATGCGTTTGGCCACTACGTCGCGCAGATCTGGAACGATCTGCGCGAGGAAGCGAGCCGCGGGCTCAAGGACGACAAGTCGCGGGTCGCGCGTGCCGGAGTGAAACGCTGATGGCGTCGCGCGGGTTCCTTCGCCGAGAGGTGCTTCCCGTGCTGTTCGGGGTCGGCTGCCTGCTCGCGCTACTGGTCGCAATCGAGCTCCTGATCCGGGCCGGCCTGATCAATCGCTTCATCGTGCCGTATCCTTCCGAAATCGCGCTCAGCTTCGAGCGCATCATCGTGGAGGAGGACGTGCCGGCGCGCTTTCTCCTGACCTGCAGCGAAGCGCTGGTGGCGAGCGTCATGCTGAGCGTGGTGGGCATTGGGCTCGGCGTGCTGCTGCACCGCCAGCGGCTGGTGCGGCTCGCGACCGAGACCTGGATTGCGGCGCTCGCCTCGGCACCGCTCGTGCTGATGTACCCGCTGTTCCTGGTGATCTTCGGGCGGAGCGCATGGACGATCATCATGATCGGCTTCGTCGCGGCATTGCCGCCGGTGATCCTGAAGACGCTGGAGGGCCTGTCCGGGACGCGTGCGGTGCTGATCAATGTCGGACGCAGCTTCAATCTGACGCCGTCGCAGCTCTACTGGAAGATCCTCTTTCCCGCGGCGCTGCCGACCATTTTCGTCGGCGTCCGCCTCGGCATGATCTTCGCGCTGATCAACATCGTCGGCGTCGAGTTCCTGATCAATTTCGGCGGCCTCGGCCAGCTCGTGAACGAGCTCGCCGAGCGCTATGATCTTGCCGGCACCTACGCCGCGATCTGCTTTGTGATTCTGGTCAGCGTGGTGTTTTTCGTCGTCACCGAACGGATCGAGCGATGGCTGAGACCGGCCAACTGACTCACACTGCCGCCCCCAGAGCGCCGTGGCTCAGCCCGGTGACGCTGCTCCGGATCGCGATCATTGTTGCAATCGTCGCGATCTGGGAGGCGATCGCGGCATCGGGGCTGTTGTTTCGCGATGTGGTGCCGTCGCTTTGGGTGATCGGGCGGGCGCTGGCCGGCCTGCTGACCGTTCCGGATTTGAAATTGCAGCTTGGCGGCACGACGATCTGGATTCCGGAGTTCTACCAGCACCTCTGGGTGACGATCTCGGAGGTTGCGACCGAACTCGTGATCGGGGGGCTCGCAGGCCTTGCGGTCGGGCTCGCGCTCGGCGCCAATCCGTTCCTCAGCAAGGCGTTCGAGCGCTTCCTCTACTATCTCGGGCCGACGCCGAAGATCATCTTCTTTCCGATCATGATCATGTGGTTCGGCGTCGGACCCGGTTCCAAGGTCGCGATGGGGACGATCTCGTGCTTTTTCCCGATCGTGCTGAGCGTGGCGTCCGGCATGCGCCAGATCGACAACGTGCTGATCCGGGTCGGGCGGAGCTTCCGGCTCAACACCTGGCAGATGGTGACCAAAATCTACCTGCCGGCAATGCGCCAGCCGATCGTCAACGGGGTGCGGCTCGGGATGGGGGTCGCGGTGATCGGCACCCTGCTCGCGGAGACCAAGCTCTCCAATCGAGGAGTCGGCTTTCTCATCATCAACGCCTACAGCACGTTCGACATGCCGCGCATGTACGCGCTGCTGATCGTGCTGTTCGTGGTTGCGATCGGGGCCAACGCCCTGGTGAGTCGAGCGAGCCGGCGCTAGCAGGCGGCCCGACCGGGCGGCGCTACCGCATCGTGAACGGATCTTGCGAGTAGATCGCACGCATGCGCGGGGCGAAGAAATCGTCCTCGTAGCGGTAAATGTTCCGGCGCGGTGGCGCGGCGCGGCGCGCCCGGTTGGAGGTCCGCACCGAGACCGGCCGGGCCATCGGCCGGTCGTTGCGGGCCACCGGCGCCTCCGAGGCCTTGCGATCGCCTCGATCGCCGCTCATCAGGCTCGCGATCTCCTTGTCGTGGCCGTAGATGTCGGTGCGCACCTGCAGGCGGCCGCCGTCGTCAATGAAGGCGGTCTGATAGCTGATATGGACCGGGATCGGCGTCTTGAACCGGATCGTTCGTTCGTTCGTCCCGTACATGTTGCGGATACGGTCCGGCGTGTAGCGCTCCTCCGGCTGGGTCAGCCCCAGCAGCACATCCGCGTATTGCTCTGGATACTGCACGCGCATGCAGCCGTGGCTGAAGGCGCGCTCGGTCTTGTCGAAGAGGTGCTTGTTCGGAGTGTCGTGCTGGTAGACCAGGAACCGGTTGGGGAAGTTGAAGCGGATGCGGCCGAGCGCATTCTTTTCGCCCGGCGGCTGATAAATCCGGATCGAGCCGTCGCTGTTGCGGCCGATCCGCAACCCGACCCGCGCGAGCGCATTCGGATCGCGCGCCAGCGCCGGGAGATATTCGTTGCGGATGATCGAGGGCGGCACGTTCCAGGTCGGATTGACCGTGATGAACTTCATCGTCTCGCTCAGCATCGGGGTCGCGAGCTTGCCCGGCTTGCCGACGACGATGCGGGTGGTCCACACCATCTTGCCCTGGCTCATCACCTTCAGCGTGTAGTCGGGCACGTTGACGATCACATAAGTCGAGCCGAGATCGCGCGGCATCCAGCGCCAGCGTTCCATGTTGGCGACGACGGTGTCGATCCGGTTGGTGCGTGACTCCAGTTCGTTGTTGAGCCGCTGCACGGTGCTGACGCCGACGACGCCGTCGGCGTCGAAGCCCGACCGGTCCTGGTAATCCTTCACGGCTTCGACCAGCGGCGGGTCGTAGACCGTGCTCGCATTGGCCGGCAGCTTGAATCGCTTGCGCAAGAGCGGGACGCGATCGTCCTTCATGCCGGGACGCAGCTTCTGTCCGGCAGGGATGCGCACGGCGTCAGGGTCCTGAATGCCGGCCGCGCGATTGCGCTGGCGCGCGAGTTCGGCCTTGAGCGCCTTGTAGCCCGGCTGCTGCGGATGGAACCCGTCGAGCACGGGGCCGACATCGGGGGCTGCCGCCAGCTTGCGGAGCACGTCCGAAGCCTCGGGAAACTGCAGTTCGAAATAGGCAGCAGCGCTGACCCGGTTGTAGTCCAGCCGGCCGGTGCGGGCGTGGCGGACGAAGGTCAGAACCGAGTTCGTCAGCTTGAGTTCGTCGGCAGCGAGAGCCTCAGGGCTGGTGCTGGCGAAGCTCGGGACCGGGTATTGCGCCGGATCGAGTCCGTCGGCGGCGACGGCGCTCAGGAACGCCGCAGCGGCCTTGGCACGCGGCAGTGCGCCGTTGTCGCCGACCCAGACCGGCGCAAAGCCACGATCGCGATAGAACGCAGCAACGCCGGCGCGATCGTCTTTGCGAGCCACGTAGGTGGCAAGCTTGCCGTCAATAAGTTCCGTCAGCTTCAGAGCGACGGCTGATGCAACCGCAGGCTCGGATGGGGACGGCGCGGCGGCGGGCGGTGTCTCCGAAGGCGGAGTCGCCGTGGCGCGTCGCTCAGCCGGGCGCGGGGCAGTGGTGGGCCGGGTTGTGGTGCTCGCCGGTGCAGCGGTGGCGGGAGGCGGCGCAGCCGTGACCGCAGGTGCGGCAGGCGGAACTGCTGTCACCGCAGGCTCGGCAGCAGCCGGGGGCGGCGCGGTCGTCATCGCGGGTGCTGCAGGCGCTGGCGCAGTCGTCACGACAGGCTCAGCGGCAGCCGGCGGCGGAGCCGAGTGTGCTGCTGGCGTCGCGACGACTGGCGGCGTGATCGTGTTGGTGACGGGCGGTTCGCTCGCAGCGGCCGGCGTGGTCGCGTCGGCTGAGGGCGCATCGGTGGGCGCAGGCGATACCGTGGCGGGCGCGTCGGATTGCTCGACGGCTGCCGTCACACTGCCTACGGACTCGGAAGGCTCGTCGCCGGGCGCCGCCGGCGCCTGGGATGAAATGGTTAACGCAAACGCAACGGCCAGAACGAAACGCGCGGAAGACAGCCCGGTCATCGGCATTCCATTGTCTGAACAATCCCCGGAACTCAAACGCCAGGAATTGTTGAATCGTTCCTGGCGGCAGCCTAGCACAACGAGGCGAATCAGATACGAAAGTTTCGTGTCCTTCATGGGGCACAGGGGCGATTCGGCCGCCTGCGTCTTGCCCGGAAGGTAGCGACTGAAGCCCTTGGCGGCGGGTCACGTCCGCGTGAACGTCGCCTCAATCCAACGCAAGTCTATCCGTTATTCCCGGTCGCGACCAGCGATCTCGGCCTGCCAGGGGGCGACGCGCCGCTCGATCAGTCCGATCAGGCTGTTGAGGCCGACCGCGAGCAACATCAGCACCACGATCGGCACGAACATTGTGGCGGTGTCGAAGTTGTTGGCCGAGTTGATGATGATGGCACCAAGGCCGGAAATGTTCGTGAAAAATTCGGCGACGACCATGGCGACCACGGCGCGCCCGATCGCCAGCCGGATGCCTGCCATGATGTAGGGCAGCGTCGCCGGCAGGACGATTCGGCGCAGGATGACGGCGTCGGAGGCGACGAACGACTTGCCGACCTCGATCAGCGTTTTTGGGACGGCGGTCACGCCCAGCCAAGTGTTGATGCAAATCGGGAACAGCGCCATCAGGAAGACGATCGCGACTTTCACCGCGAAGCCGAGGCCAAGCCATAGAATGAGGAGTGGAACCAGCGCGACCAGCGGCATGGCGTAGCCGGCCGTGATGTAGATGCCGAGGGCTGCTTCGGCGGTGCGAAAGCGCCCGACTACCAATCCCAGCGGAACACCCACTGCGACGGCGAGAGCGAAGCCGACCAGGAACGGCTGCAGGCTTTCAGCAAGTGCGCGCCAGAGCTTGCCGGTTTCGGCCAGGTTCCAGAACGCCGCAGCGATCTCGGTCGGATAAGAGCCGAATACGGGGTTGACGTCGCGGCCGAACCACTCCCAGAGCGCGAGCGCAATCACGAGCGACAGCGTCGTGATCACAGGGCGCGGCAGGCGCCGGCGCGCGAGCGCCTGTTCCGCCTGTTGCCGCTCCGTCAGCCGATCGGCGATCTCGACCATGAGCGCGACCGGTCAATGCACTGTGTCGGCGGCATGCAGCGCGCGCCAGATGCTGTAGCGGGTCGTCGCGAACTCCTGCGAGCCGCGCAGGCCCGCAAGGTCGCGGCGCGGCCGCGGCATCGGCACGTCGATAGTCTGATGCAATCGCCCGTGCCGCATCACCATCACCCGGTCGGCCAGCAGAACGGCCTCGTCGAGGTCGTGGGTCACGAACAAGATGGTCTTGCGGGTGCGCTCATGGATGGTGAGCAGCTCGGCCTGCAGGTCTTCGCGGGTCTGCGCATCGAGCGCGCCGAACGGCTCGTCCATCAGCAGCACGGTCGGATCGATGGCGAGTGCGCGTGCGATGCCGACCCGCTGCTGCATGCCGCCGGAGAGCTGGTAGGGACGGCGGTGGTGGGAGTCCTGCAATCCAACCAGGTCAAGGTATTGCGTTGCCGTGTCTCGCAGCGGCTGCCCGCGCATGCCTTTCATTTCGAGGCCGAACATCACGTTCTGCAATGCGGTGAGCCAGGGCAGCAGTTCGGCGTGCTGGAACACCATGCCGCGGTCGTGACCGCATCCGGTTACCTCCCGGCCGTCGACCGTGACCTGGCCCCCGTTCGCCGTTTCCAGGCCCATGGCGATGCGCAGCGCGGTGGTCTTGCCGCACCCGGACGGACCGATCAGCGCAACCACTTCGCCCTCGCGCACGGTAAAGCTCAGCCGGTCGAGCGCCTGAACGGTCTGCGCCTTGCGGTCGATCGCGAGCGTAAAGCGCTTCGAGACATCGATCAGGTTGATTTCGCCCATGCCGCGTCCTTGCTTTCTGGCCTGCAATTTTTTGCCGCCAGCATGCAACCTACAATTTGCCTGGGAAATCTCCTATGACTGCGCCATCGTCGAAGCTGGATGGTCTTTCATCGCGATTTATCAGGAAAGAACGCAATACATGAAACAGGCGGCACCGGTCACAGTACTGAGCCTCATGCTGGCCATCGCGAGCCCGACAATATCGGCGCAGGAACGGCTCAACCGTACGGTCCTGCCGATTCCAGAGCCGGTGCTCAGGCCGATCACGGAACTGGACGCACGCAACGCCAAGGCGCCACCCCGTTTCGAGGTGAAGGCCCCGGAGGGCGCGCCCAACGTCGTGATCGTGCTGCTCGACGACATCGGCTTCGGCCACAGCAGCGCGTTCGGCGGACCCATCCAAATGCCGACGCTGGAAAAGCTCGCGGCCGCCGGCCTCAAGTACAACCGCTTCCATACGACAGCGCTGTGCAGCCCGACCCGCACGGCACTCCTGACCGGGCACAACCATCATCCCAACAACGCCGGCGCGATCATGGAGCTCGCGACCGCGTTTCCTGGCAACACCGGCGTGCGCCCGCGGACCATCACGACGCTGGCGGAGATCCTGCGCCAGAACGGCTACAGCACCGCCGCCTTCGGCAAGTACCACGAGACGCCGCCGTGGGAGGTTTCGGTCTCCGGCGGATACGACCGCTGGCCAACGGGCTCAGGCTTCGACAAGTTCTACGGCTTCATCGGCGGCGAGACCAACCAGTGGGCGCCGGCGATCTACGACGGCGTGGTGCGCGTCGAGCACAAGCAAAGTCCCGATTACCATTTCACCGTGGACATGACCGATCAGGCCATGAACTGGGTCAGCGCGCAGCAGGCACTGACGCCGAATAAGCCGTTCTACATGTACTTCGCCACCGGTGCGACGCATGCCCCGCACCATGCTCCTAAGGAATGGATCGACAAGTACAAGGGCCAGTTCAGCGGCGGCTGGGACAAGCTGCGCGAAGAGACCTTCGCTCGTCAGAAGAAACTCGGCGTGATCCCGGCCAATGCCGAGCTTACTCCGCGACCCAAGGAGATCCCTGCCTGGGCGGACATGAGCGCCGATCAGAAGCGGCTGTTCGAACGCCAGATGGAAACCTTCGCCGGTTTCGCTGCGCACACCGACCACGAGGTGGGCCGTCTGGTCGCACAACTCGAAGCGATCGGAGCGCTCGACAACACCGTCTTCTACTACATCGTGGGTGACAACGGGGCGAGCGCCGAAGGCGGACCGGAGGGCACCTATAACGAGATGATGGCGCTCAATGGCATTATCGGCAGAGCCGAGCAGATGATGGATCACATCGATGCCTGGGGCGATCCCACGACGTTCCCGCACTTTGCCATCGGCTGGGCCTGGGCGGGCAATACGCCGTTCCAATGGACCAAGCAGGTGGCGAGCCACTTCGGCGGCACGCGCAACGGCATGGTTCTGCACTGGCCCAAGGGCATCAAGTCAAAGGGTGAGGTCCGCAGCCAGTTCCACCATGTCATCGACGTGGCCCCGACCGTGCTGGAAGCCGCGAGGCTGCCGCAGCCCATAGTGGTGAACGGCATCAAGCAGCGGCCAATGGATGGCGTCTCAATGCTGTATTCGGCTGACAATCCGAAGGCCGCCGAGCGCCGGAAAACGCAGTACTTCGAAATGTTCGGCAACCGCGGCATCTACCATGACGGCTGGGTGGCCTGCACACGGCATTCCATCCCTTGGGACATAACTGCGAAGATTCCTGCACTGAAAGACGATGTGTGGGAGCTCTACAACGTCGCCGAGGACTTCAGCCAGGCGAACAACCTCGCCAAGCAACGCCCGGACAAGCTCAAGGAGCTTCAGGCGATCTTCCTGAAGGAGGCCATTCGAAACAATGTCCTGCCGATCGACGACCGCCGCTCCGAGCGCTTCAATCCGACCATCGCCGGGCGTCCCGATCTTTTGGGCGGTCGCAAGACGTTGACGGTGTATCCCGGCATGACGGGCATGATGGAGAACGCCTTCATCAACGTGAAGGGCGTGGCGCACACCATCACCGCCGAAGTCGAAGTGAAGGACTCGACAACGCAAGGTGTGATCATCGCGCAGGCCGGCTACTTCGGTGGCTGGGTTCTGTACATGAAGGAAGGCATGGTCCGCCACGAGTACAACTGGTTTGCGCTGGAGCGCACCAACATTGGAAGCGCCACGCCTCTGGCGCCGGGCAAGTATACGATCACATACGAGTTCATTCCCGATGAGGCCAAGCCAGGTACCGGAGGCAAGTCAATCCTGAGCGTCAATGGCGCGAAGGTGGCCGAAGGGCAGATTCCCAAGACCCAGCCATTCGCCTTCTCAGCGGATGAAGGCGCGGATGTGGGGTTGGACGGCGAGACGAACGTGTCCCCCGACTACAAGCAGGGCGACAACGCCTTCACCGGAAAGATCGTCAAGGTGACGGTGGCACAGAAGTAGGTCGGGAACGCCGCACCGGCTTTGCGCCCGTCCCGGATTTGCGGGACGGGCGCCGAGCATGATTTTTTGCGAACCTTCCGGGTCAGCGGCGCGTTCGCGACTTCGCTGGGCGCGACCGGCCGCGCGCCTTCGCCTTGGTCTTGGATGGCTCCGGCGGATATTCGCCGGCCTTGCGCAGCCGGGTGCTCCAATATTCCCACGCACGTGCCTGCGGCCGCGGCTCGAGATTGCGCTCCCAGGCGAGCTTGGCCTCGCCCGGCGTCAGCGGGCTCAGCGGATGGCCTTGCGCGCGCGCCATCAGTTGAAGTTCGGCGTTGCGATAGCTGTAGATGGTGCGGAACACGAGCTCGGTCAGCGTCTTGGCGGCGACGGTCACGCCGTGGCGTCGCATCAGCACCAGCCAGTACGGGCCGAGCGCCTTTGCCGAGCGAGCGGCCTTCCTCGGGCTTCAACACGAGCAGACAGGTGTCGCCGAACTCGTCGCGGCTGTCCCAGAACGGCACCTTGGGGCCGATTTGCGCACCCATGTGATAGAGCGGCACAAGCTCTTCGCCGGAGTTGCAGAACGGCAGGAACGCCATGCCGTGATGGTGGGCGACCGCATTCACATCCGGGCGGGCCTTGTAGATTTCGCCGTGGATCACAAGCTCGCCGTAACCGCGGATGCCGTCCGGCAGCGGCGTCACCGGCTTGGAGTCGAGCGTGTATTCGTAGATGTCGGAGGCCTCGACGACCTCGGGCGAGCGCGAGCGCGAGATCAGATAGCGGTCCGGCTTGGTCGGATGCCTCATGCTGACGTGGCCGAAGGCGTCGATGATGCCCTCGACCGAGACGATCCGGTTGGCGATCGCGAGATCCTGTCGCGCCTGCGCGAGACTGTCGGCCATGCTGCGTCCTCCCACGTCCGTTGATTGCAAGCCGCGCGACGGAATCCGCGCAGGCCTCAGAATTGCCGGCCGAGCAGCAGGTGATCGAGCGAGATCGTCCCGCCGCCGTTGATCAGGAAATAGAGCACGCCGACCGCCCACATGGCGGGATACTCGAAGCCCATCTTGTTCCAGAAGTAGCCGTCGTACTTGGCGTGGTCGTAGGCCGACAATGCCATCAGCAGGAACAGCGGCAGCGCCATCGGCCGCGTGAACAGGCCGAGCGCGACGCAGGGCGCGGCGACGAACTGGGTCAGCACGGTGCAATAGGCCCACAGCCAGCCCGGACGGAAGCCCTTGCGGTCGTACATCGCCGCCACCGCCGATACGCTGCTGACCGGTCCGCCGGTGCCTTTGAAGTAGCCGAGGCACATCCGCAGCCCGTGCGGCACCATCGCCATGCCGACCGCGAACCGCAGCAGCGCCTCCACCCACGGCGCGAGCGCCTGATAGACGGCGCCGAGCGCGGGCACGATCAGCGGCGTCTCGGTCATCGCGACGGTATTTCGGATTATTCGGCGGCTTCGGCCGCGCGCCGGTCGTAGCGGCTGCGGCGGACGCGGCAGACCGAGATGCTCGCGCAACGTCCGGCCGGTGTATTCGGTGCGGAACAGGCCGCGGCGCTGCAACTCCGGGATCACCAGTTCGACGAATTCGTTCGAGCGCGCCGGGCAGGTACGGCGGCATGATGTTGAAGCCGTCGGCCGCCTCCTCGACGTACCATTGCTCCATCCGGTCGGCGAGGCTGCTTGGGCGTGCCGACCATGACGAGCTTGGCGCGCGCGCCGGCCACCACCTGCGCGATCTGGCGCATGGAGAGCTTGTCCTTCTTGGCGAGGTCGGTGACGTACTTGAACGTGCTCTGGCTCGCGTTCGACATCGGCAGGTTCTCGGGCAGCGGCCCGTCGAAGTCGTAAGGCGCTAAGGTCGACGCCGCCGAGCACGGTGGACAGGATTTCGCGCGCCACGATCGGGTGCATCAGCGAGTTCTGGTAGTCGTATTTCTCCTTGGCCTCGTCCTCGGTGCGGCCGACGTAGCAGCTCAGCCCCGGCATCACCTTGAGATGGTCTGGGTTGCGGCCGAACTTGTCCTGCGCGCGGGTCTTCATCTCTTTGAAATAGGCCTGGCAGGTACTCCATCGTCAGGTTGGCGCTGAAGATCACCTCGGCGAAGCGCGCCGCAACGTCCATGCCGTCGTCGGAGGTGCCGGCCTGCACGATCACCGGATGGCCCTGCGGCGGGCGCGGGATGTTGAGCGGGCCTTTGACCTTGAAGTGCTTTCCGTTGTGATTGAGGAAATGCATCTTCTCGGGGACGAAGAACTGGCCGCTCTCCTTGTCGCGCGGGAACGCGTCGTCGTCCCATGAATCCCACAGCGCGGTGACCACTTCGGCGAACTCGTTGGCGCGCTCGTAGCGCTCGGCGTGGCCGTAATGGGCGTCGCGGTTGAAGTTGTAGGCCTCGTTCTCCATGCCGGAGGTGACGAGGTTCCAGCCGGCGCGGCCGCCGCTGATGTGGTCGAGCGAGGCGAACTTGCGCGCGACGTGGAACGGCTCGTTGTAGCTCGTCGAGGCCGTGCAGGTGAGCCCGATGCGCTCGGTCACCGCGGCGAGCGCCGAGATCAGCGTGATCGGCTCGAAGTTGGCGATGTACTGCGCCGAGCGCGACAGCGCCTCCATCTTGGCCTCGCGCACGCGCGACGTTGTCGGCGAGGAAGATCATGTCGAACTTGCCGCGCTCGGCGGTCTGCGCGATCTCGACGTAGTGCTTGAAGTTGATGCCGGCGTCGGCCTGCGCGCCGGGATGGCGCCAGGATGCGACGTGATGGCCGGTCGGGTTGAAGAAGGCGCCGAGCCTGAGCTGGCCTTGCGGTCTTGCCATGGTGCGGCTCCTCGTCGCGGAATTTAGCGCCGGCCGGCGACGGGCGCGCAAGCGGCCAGCCTGCATCGGGCGATCCGGCCGCCTAGCCGCGCGCGATCGCCTCCGCCGCACGCAAGCGCGATGGTGGCCTTGATCAGCCCGCCGACATAGCCGGCGTGCGGCCCGCCGTTCAGCCCGCCGACGGTCGAGCCGGCGGCGTAGAGGCCCGGGATCGGCTTGTCGTTCTTGTCGAGCACTGCGGCCGTCGCCGTCCACCACGATGCCGCCCATGGTGTTGGTGATCGCAGCGCAGATCGGCATCGCATAGAACGGCGGCGTCGGATCGGCCAGGCGCTTGGTCGCGTCGCTGCGCGGCGGCGAGAGATTCTGCCAACGTGCCGGCATCGAGCGCGGCGTTGTATCGCTCGACCGTCTCCTGCAGCGCCTGCGCCGGAATGCCGAGCCAGGGCCGCCAGTTCCGCGATGCGTGCCGGCGCGATGCAGCGTACCGCCGGCTTCGACGCAGCAGCGGATTGGGCGGCTGCACGTGGCCGGTGCCCGGCGGCCCGTCCCAGATCGCCTGGTCGAACACCGACCGTGGTGCCGAGCGGATCGGGCAGGCGGGCGATGGCGTTGGCGAGCCAGATGCCGCCAAGGCCTTCGTCGGCGACGCGCCGGCCGCTGGCATCGACCACGATGCCGGCGGCGGCAAGCTCGTCGGCATAGGGTCGCGGCCACAGCCGGTCGGTGTGTCATCGCGTCGCGGCTGTGCAGATGGCCGTAGAAATTGCTCGATGCCGGTGATCGGCGGCGCCCAAGCGCCTGCGCCATGCGCAGCCCGTCGCCGATCGCGGTGCCGCCGTTGCGTTGCAGGAGCTTGTCGGCGCGCGGGCGTGATGTGCTCGCGCACCATGTCGAGGTTGGCCTGGAAGCCGCCGTCGGCGATGACCACGGCGCGCGCGCGGAATTTGGCGTCGCCCTGCGGCTGCGTCACGTCGAGCTCGATGCCCGCCCGGAACGATCTTCGAGCGCGCGTGCGCGCGCGTGCCGCGCAGGATGCGGCCCTGGCGGCTTCGGAAGTTCGCTTCGAGCCGCTGCAACGCCACGTCGCCGGCATAGCCCCGCCAGGTGAGGCCGAAGCCCTTGCGCCAGGGCGGCGCCAGCACGTTGGTGTTGTAGCCGCCGAGGTTCGTCAGGGCGACGCCCTCGTCGCGCAGCCATCGCATCAGCCGGCGGCCGTCGCTGGCGACGGCGCGCGCCAGGTCCTTGCGCGCAAAGCCTTCGGTCGCGGCCTCGATCTTGCCGAGCAGTTCGTCTTCGTCCGCCTCGACGTCGGTGAAGTTGATGTGGAACGTGCCGTAGGTGTAGCGCGAATTGCAGAGGTATTGCTCCTCGGTGCCTTTCTCCAGCACGACGACCGCTTGAGCCCGAGTTGGGCCGCGCGATTGGCGGCGACGAGGCCGGCAAGGCCGCCGCCGATGATGACGATGTCATGAGTGGTGATCGGCTCTGTCATCGCCTTGGCCTGTTCCAGGTATCCCGCTGACGTAACAATGGTTCGGTCCGCGAACGCGGGCGCATGATGCGCGATGCCAGAGTGGTTGCAAGTGGTCGGCTTCCACGCCGGCCCGGCAATTGGGACATGGCAGCAAGTCCGGCTGGGTCATTGAATGCGCCTTGACGCGGGTGCATCATGCGCGCGAAGGCGCAAGGAGCGGCAGCCATGCACGACATCGTCATTCGCGGCGGCACCATCATCGACGGCACCGGCAAGGCGGCCGCGACTGGGGACGTGGCGATCGAGGGCGGCCGTATCGCCGCAGTTGGCGGCAAGCAGGGCCCGGGACGGCGTGAGATTGACGCGGACGGCCTTCTGGTGACGCCCGGCTGGGTCGACGTCCACACCCATTACGACGGCCAGGCGATGTGGGATCCTCTGCTTTCGCCATCGTGCTGGCACGGGGTCACCACGGTGATGTTCGGCAACTGCGGTGTTGGCTTCGCGCCGGTGAAAAAGGAGCATCGCGGCGCGCTGATGGACCTGATGGAAGGCGTCGAGGAAATTCCCAACCCGGTGCTGGCCGCCGGCCTCAACTGGGAGTGGGAGAGCTTCCCGCAGTACATGGACGAACTGGAGCGCCGGCCGCGCGCGATCGACATCGCGGCACAGATCGCGCACCTGCCGCTGCGCGTCTATGTCATGGGCGACCGCGCTATCCGGCGCGAACCGGCGACGCCGGACGACATCGCGGCGATGCGCGACCTCACGATCGAGGCGCTGAAATGCGGCGCGTTCGGTTTCACCACCTCGCGCACTGACTCGCACAAGACGCCGGACGGCGAACTCGTGCCGTCGCGCGACGCCGAGGACCTGGAGCTGATCGGCATCGGCTCCGCACTCGGCGTGACCCGCTCCGGCGCCTTCGGCATGAATTCGGACTTCGACGATGAAGACTACGAGCTGCGCTGGATGCGCAAGGTTGCCAGGGACACCGGCCGGCCGGTCTGGTTCCTGCTGACAGATCGCTACTCCGATCCGCAGCGCTGGCGACGGTTGGTGAAGGCGGTGCACGAAGCGCGCGCCGAGGGCTTGCCGCTGATGGCGCAAATGGCGGGACGTCCGATCGGCGTGATGATGGGCATCGGCACCGCGCTCAACCCGTTCACCGTGCGGCCGAGCTACAAGAAGCTCGAGAGCCTGCCGATCGAGGAGCAGCGGCGAAGGCTGCG
This sequence comes from uncultured Alphaproteobacteria bacterium, assembly GCA_963821555.1. Classification (GTDB taxonomy): domain Bacteria; phylum Pseudomonadota; class Alphaproteobacteria; order Rhizobiales; family Xanthobacteraceae; genus Z2-YC6860. The sequence goes on from CAWGEM010000004.1 coordinate 455,137, forward strand.
CGACCCGAAGGTGCGTGCGGAGATTCTGGCGGACGTGCCGTCGGACGCCGAGATCGCCAAGCTCGCGCAGTTCCGGCAGGTGGTGGCGAAGAAGTTCGACACGTTCTTCGTGATGGGCAATCCGCCGGATTATGAGCCCGGCCCGGAGAAGAGCGTGGCCGCGATCGCCAAGCGCGAAGGCCGCACGCCCGAGGAGGTCGCCTACGATTACATCCTCGAGGACGGCCAGTATCTCTATTTCCCCGTGGTGAACTACACGACCGGCGACCACGAGGTGATCCGCGAAATGCTCAACGATTCGGCCTGCCTGCTCGGTCTCTCCGACGGCGGCGCGCATTGCACCTCGATCATCGATGCCGGCGTGCCGACCTACATGCTGACGCACTGGGCGCGCGACCGGAAGCGCGGCCCGCGGCTGCCGCTGGAAATGCTGATCAAGCGTCAGACCAGCGAGACCTCCGATTTTTTCGGGCTCAGCGATCGCGGCCGGCTTGCGCCGGGGCTGCGCGCCGACGTGAACGTGATTGATTTCGAAGGCTTGAAGATGAACAAGCCCGAACTCGTGCACGACATGCCGGCGAACGGCCGGCGCTTCGTGCAGCGCGTCGAAGGTTACGAAGCGACGATCGTGGCCGGCACGCCGATCTACGAGCGCGGCGAGCACACCGGCGCATTGCCGGGCCGGCTCGTCCGCGCCGGCCGGGTCGGGATGGCGATGGCTGCGGAGTAGGCGCGGTCCGTCACACCCTCGGACGAAGCTGCAGGTCGAGGCTGGAAGCCGCCACCTTACTTGGCTGTGGTTTTCGGTGCGCCCATTTCCTCGTCGACCTGATCCTCGAAGTCGCGCTTCTTGCCGGCAATGAAGCGGCGATAGCCTTCCGGGTCGGTCCATGCCTTCACGCCCTCGGTCTGGGCGCGCTGTCGCTTGCCGTCGAGGTCATAGTATTCGTTGTGCTGCGCGAGCCAGATGTCGGGCTTGATCATCTCAAGGATGTGATGCGTGCGCCGAAAGTCGTCAGCGATGCCCGGATATGAGGGGTTCTTTGCCAGCCGGTAGCCCGGGTTGAAGCCAGCCCCGTCAGGGAAGGCCACGACGTAGGATTTGCCGTCGACGACGAGGTTCGCGATCCAGGTGGTCGCGCCGCGGGTGTGGCCGGGCGTGTGATAGGCGGTGAGCAGCACATCGCCCATCCTGATCGTGTCGCCATCGCGCAGGATGCGATCGACCTTGACCGCCGGATAGACGAAGTCGTTGGCGTACTTGAAGTCGTCCCGGTCGCCACTCTCCATCGCCGCGACGTCGTCCTTCATCACCGCAAGCTGGCGCGCCGAATTGCTGCTTCAAGAAGGCGAACGCGCCGGCGTGATCGATGTGTGCGTGGCCGTTGATCATGAGCTTGATGTCCTCGGGTCTGAGCCCAAGTTTGCGAATCGAGTCGACGATCATCGGCCCGGACGAGGGCATGCCGGTGTTCATCAGGATGTGGCGCTCGGAGGTCGTAAACAGGAACACGCCCAGTCCCTTGGTGCCGACGAAATACAAAGGACCGACGATCTTGAACGGCTCGGCAGGCTCTTCCCATTTGAGCGCCCTCCTCGCGAACGACAGGAAGAGATTGTTGTCGTTGGCAAGCTGCTCCTTGGTCGGTGGGGTTGCCGGCAGTCCCTGAGCATGGGCCTGCGCGACAACGCCAAGGGCGAAAGCCGCTCCCACCATGGCTCGGATCATGTTGAGCAAAGTTGCCCCCTGCCTTTTGGATGCCGGACCGTGGGTCTCCGATCACCCCGCACAGTGTCCTATCGCGTGCAACGCCGAACTATTGGGCCATGGTCCAACCGGCGCTACAGCTCGAAAATCTTGCGCGGCGTCTTGTGCAGGTGCTCGATCTTGCCGTCCGGACCGATCAGGAAGTTGTCGCACACGGTGACGAACATCCGCGCGTTGCCGAAGGTCGGATGCAGGCCGATGTTCATGCTGGTGCCGAGCTTCATGTCCTCGTCGTGGCGGATCATCGGCCGCTCGACCACGTCGTAGCCCTGGCCGTGGCAGTGCAGGCGCGGCTCCTTGTGCATGCCGTGCTTCTGCATGAAGGCGTTGTGCTCGGCGAAGATCTCCGCGCGGGACGGCGCCGGGCTGCAGCATCCGCACGGTGTTGTCCTGCGCCTCGCAGATGATGCCGAAGGCGTCGACCAGCTCCTGCGGCGCCTTGCCGAGCACGTAGTAGCGCCCGACATGGGTCATCATGCCGCCCGGGCCGGTGTTCTCGCACTGATAGTAGATCACGTCGCCGTCGCGCATCTCGCGGCCCTGCTCGCGGCGCGGCGCGGATCTGCGTCGGCTGGCCGGGCGGCGCCGAGGAGCCGAGCATGTAGCCGGTCTCGCTGCCGAGCAGGTTGCCGACATAGCGCGCCGTAGGCGAACAGCTCGAAGTCCTTCTTGCCGGCCTTGATCTGGCCCTGCACGCTTGGCGAGGATTTCGTCCTGCATCTGGCCGGCCATGCGGATCAGCTCGATCTCCTCGGCGCTCTTCTTCGCCTTGATCGGATCGACCAGCCGCGTCGCGTCGGTGAGCGTCACGCCGTCGAGCAGCTTGCGCAGCCTGTCGCCGAAGCCGAACAGCATGTTGTTCCAGCCGACGATGCCGACGTTGCGATAGCCGGCCTTCTTGATCTCGCGCGCGACCAGCTCGGGATCGTAGGGGATGCAATAGTCGATCGCCGGGAAGCTCGCGGTCGACAGCGCAGTTGCCGACGCCGCGCCAGACCGGGTCCTTGCCGTCGAGATCGCGCTCGACGCCGATCGGGCCGTGGCTGACCAGCGTCATCAGCCCGTCCTTGGGGAAGATCACGGTCGCCGGATACGAGGTCCCCATCGACACGCCGGTGAACCAGCGGAAATAGCCGCCGGTGCCGGCGAGGTTGTTGGCGCCCTGGACGATCAGCGCGTCGAGCTTGCTGCTCCGGCATGGCGGCGCGCACGGCCTTCCAGCGGCGCTCCAGCTCGGCGGTCGAGATCGGATTGCAAAGGCGTTCGTCGGCCACGTCGTCCTCCCGATCGCGTCATTCCGGGCGCCCGAAGCGCGCGAACCCGGATCCATGGCCCTGGATTCGGTTCGGCTCGGCGCTCGCGGTGCGCTGCGTGCCATCGGCGCACTTATCGTATATGCAAAGTCCCGGGCAGGAACATCCGAGGGACAACAATGATCGTCGATTTCCAGCACCATTTCACGCCGCGCGAACTGATCAAGCAGGACCCGGGCGACAAGCTGATCGTCCACTTCGACGAGAACGGCGCGCCGAGCTACACCATCCATTCGCTGCTCTACGATCTCGACGAGCACATCCGGATGATGGACGCTGGCCGGCATCGATGCCGCCTTCCTGACCAGCGCGACCGGCATGAGCGCGAGCCTCGAGGTGTCGAAGCTCTGCAACGACAAGGCCAAGCAGGCCGAGACGGACTATCCCGGCCGCTTCATCGCCGCGGCGCACGCCCATCCGCTCGGCGGGCCGGAGGCGCATGCGCGAGCTCAACCGCTGCGCGCAGGAGCTCGGCCGCCCGGCGTGGTCATCACCTCGGAGATGGACGGCAAGTTCATCGACGATCCGGCGCTCGAGCCGTTCTGGACCGAGGCCGAGAGGCTCGGCCTGTTCGTGTTCGTGCATCCGGCGCTGAAGCTCAACTATCTCGCAGCAGTTCGACGGCTACGACACCGCGCGCTCGGTCGGCCGCGAGTTCTCGCTGGTGATGGCGACCATCCGGCTGATCAACTCCGGCGTGTTCGACCGCCATCCGAAGCTCATCGTGCACATGTCGCATCTCGGCGGCGGCATCGCCGGCGTGCTGGCGCGCGTCCGCGGCTACCAGGACAAGGATTTCTGGGGCGTGCAAGGACAACCCCAAGCACGGCCGCAAGGCCGCGAAGGATTTCGATTACTACATCAACAACAACATGGTGTTCGACACCGCGGGCTTCTGCTGCGCGATCGGCGCGGTCAACGCGGCGCTCGCCGAAATTCCGGCCGTCGCGCATCGTGTTCGCCACCGACTATCCGCAGGAGGTGCGCAAGCGCGAGCCGGTGCGCGATTTCGTCAGCGACATCCGGAAGCTCGGCAAGCCGGGCGAGCAGATCCTGTCGGGCAACGTCGGGCTGCTGCTGAAGGGGAAGTAGCCGCCACGTCCGGGACACGTACGTTCCGCGTGATCAGTTCGATCGCTCCACCTTCGCGCCGACCTGCTTGATCAGCGCCTCCCAGTGCTTGGAATCGTCGCTCGATCAGCTTGCGCGAACTGCGGCGGGCGACAGATCGACCCGCTCGAAGCTGTTCTTCTCGAAGAACTCCTTGGTCTGCGGCAGGTCCAGCACCTTGCTGACGTCGGCGTGAATCTTGTTCACCAGCTCCGGCCGGCATGTTGGCGGGCCCGAACAGCGCGAACCACACGGTGGTCGAGAAGCCCGGCACGCCGGCCTCGGCGATGGTCGGCAGGTCGGGCCGCGCCGCGGCGCGCTTGTCGCCGGCGGCGGCGAGGATGCGGACCTTGCCGGTCTTCTCGTGCTCCTCGATGCTGCTGAGATTGAGCAGCAGCATCGAGACGTCGCCGGCGAGCAGCGCCTGCGCGGCCGGCGCCGCGCCGCGATAGGGGATGTGCACGATGTCGGTGCCGGTGCGCTGCTTGAAGTCCTCCATGCTGAGATGCGCGTAGGTGCCGACGCCGTAGGAGCCGTAGTTCAGCGTGCCGGGCTTGGCCTTCGCGAGCGCGATCAGCTCCTGCACGCTCTTCGCCGGCACCTCCGCGTTGACCACCAGCACCGGCGTGCCGCGGCACAGCACGATGATCGGGGTGAAGTCCTTGGCGGTCGTAGGCGAGCTTGCTGAACAGATGCGGGTTGGCGGTGATCGGCGGCGTCCGAGCGTCACCAGCAGCGTCAGCCCGTCGGCGGGCGAGCGCGCCACCGCCTGCGCGCCGACCGAGCCGTTGCCGCCCGGCCGGTTGTCGACGATCACGGTCTGGTTCGAGCGCTTCGCCCAGGCGCTGCGCGACGATGCGCGCCATCGTGTCGGTGACGCCGCCGGCAGGTACCGGCACGATCAGCCTGCACCTGGCCGTTCGGATAGGTCTGCGCGTGCGCCGGCGCCGCCGAGACGGCGAGCAGTCGCGAGCATGCGACGCAAGCGCCGGCGCGAATCCGGCTGGTGATTCAGCATGATGGTCCTCCCGTCAGTTCGTCGCGTCACCGCGCGCTGGTCGCGCCGAGCACCGGCTTGCCGATGCCGAGCGGCTCGCGCGTCGACCAGCACGAAGGCGACGCGCGCCGGCTTGCCGCTGCGGTTGGCCCAGGCGTGGTTGGTGCCGCGCTGGATCATGATGTCGCCCTGCTTCAGCTTCACCGTGGAATCGTCCATGTCCATCTCGATCTCGCCGTCGATCACGATGACGTAGTCGATCGTCTCGGTGCGGTGCATGTGCGGATGGTTGCCGGGCGGGAAGTCGATCACGCAGAAGCGCGTGCCGTTCGCCGGCGGCGCGGTGCCGACGATGCGCGCGCCCATGTCCTCGATCTTCTCGCCGATCGGCGATGTCGGCGGGGTTGCGGTCGGTGATCCACATCAGGGTCGAGACCGCGCCGTTCGGCGCCCTTGGGTTGGTCGCCGGCGCGTCGATCAGCACCTTGGCGACGTTGTTGCCGTCATGGCCGGTGACGACGCGGCGGACCGGCGGGAAAGTTTTCCGATTCTCATTCGCCATCGCGATCAGTCGCTCCCTGGAATTCATCGTTGCCGCGTCATTATGCGGCCGGCCGCGCGACATTGATCATCCCCTTCAGATCGCCCTTGAGGAAGCAGCGCATGTTGTGCTCCAGGATCGGCATCGCGAGATCGACATAGGTGTCGCAGAAGCCGCCCTGGTGGGTGGTGATGATGACGTTCTTGAACGTCCAGAGCGGATGGTCGGCCGGCAGCGGCTCCTGGCTTGAACACGTCGAGGGCCGCGCCCGCGATCTTCTTCGTCGCGCAGCGCCTCGACCAGCGCGTCCTCGTCGACCACGCCGCCGCGCGCGAGGTTGATCAGGTAGCTCGATGGGCTTCATCGCCGCGAACACCTTGGCGTCGATCATGTGGTGGGTCGCGGGCGAGTACGGCGTCAGCAGCACGAGGTAGTCGAGCTCGGGCAGCACGCTGCAGCAGTTCGCCGATCGGGTGCACGCGGTCGAAGCCCGCGACCGGCGCGGCGCCGAGGTGATGCCGACCACCGTCATGCCCATCGCCTTGCACTTCGGCGCCAGCGCCTCGGCGATCACGCCGATGCCGAGGATGCCGACGGTCTTGTTCGTGCAGGAGCTTGGCCGGCCAGCGCTTCCAGTGCGTGCTCGTCCTGCTGCGCGCACGAAGCCCGGCATGTCGCGGGACAGCGCCAGCATGCCGGCGAGCGCCGCCTCCGACACCGGCGCGCCGTGCACGCCGTGCAGGCTGGTGACGGTGACGCTCGGCTTGAGCGCCGGCTGGTCGGTGATGCCGTCGAGCCCGGTGCCGAGCGCCTGCACCCATTTCAGGTTGTCGGCGTCCTTCGAGGTCGAGCTTCAGGTTCTTCATCATCTGCCCGAAGGTGAGCAGCATGTCGGCCTGCCGCATCGCGGCGCCGGCCTTGCCGGCTCGTGCCACCACGTCGATCTCAAGCTCGGGAAAGGCGCGGGCTGGAAGCGCAGCCGGTATTGCTCGGTGACGTCGGGCGGCAGCGTGAGAAGGATGAGCAGGCGGGGCATGGTTCGGTCCGTATTTCCATTATCGCAGACGGGAGTCTGTGCTACGCGCACTCAAGCAGGCTAGCGTCACGCCGTGGTCGGCTCGTTGGCTTCCTGATGCCAGATCAGCAGCCGGCGGCGCAGCATCGCCATCGCCTTGATCAGGCACATAGCCGACGATCGCGATCTCGACGATGCCGGCGAACACGCCGCGCGAGTCGGCAAAGCGCGAGGCCGTCATCATCGCGCCGCCGAGGCCGTAGCCGCCCATCAGCATCTCGGCCACCACCGCGACGATCATCGACAGCGGCAGCGCCACCTGCAGCCCGGTCAGGATCTGCGGCAGCGCCGCCGGCAGCACGATCTGCCACATCAGCTCGCGATCGTTGGCGCCCATGTTGCGCGCCGACCAGATCAGCTCGCGCTCGACGCCGCGGATGGCGATGACGGTCGCCGCGATCACCGGGAAGATCGCGTCGATGACGATGATGGTGATCTTCGAGACGTCGTAGACGCCGAGCCAGAGGATCACCACCGGCAGGAACGCGATCTTCGGCATCGGGAAGCCGACCGAGACGATCGGATCGAAGAACCAGTTGGCGATGACGTTGCGCGACATCGCGACGCCGATCAGGATTCCGCCGACCATGCAGATCAGGAAGCCGACCAGCGCGCGATAGACCGTCAGGCCGGTGTTGATCGAAAGCTCGCCCGACAGCGCGTCGGTCCAGATGCGCTCGAGCACCGAGCTGAGCGAGGGCAGCACGAACGGCGTGAACGCGCCGCTGCGCGCGAGCCCCTCCCAGGCGACGACCAGCGCCACGATCGAGAAGACCCGCGCGACGCCCCAGAGCAGCGTGCGCGCAAGCGACGGCGCGGGCGCCTCGAGCGCCGCGTCGGCGCTGGATCACTGCGTCTGTTCGCGCCATTGCAGCATCCGGTTCATGAGCATCTGGTAGCCGCGGTCGGCGACAAAGCCGAGGAACGCCACCGTCAGCACCACGGCGTACATCGCGTCATAGGAGCCGTTGGCGCCGAGGTAGCCGATCAGGTAGCCGAGCCCCTCGCGCGCCACGATCAGCTCGGAGCTGACCAGCAGGATGAACGACAGCGCGAGCGCGGTGCGGATGCCGTTGAGCAGTTCCGGCAGCGCGCTCGGCAGCACCACGTCCCACAGCATGCGCAGCCGGTTGGCGCCCATGCTGCGCGCCGACCAGACCAGCGTCTGCTCGCTCGAACGCGCGCCGTTGAACGCGCCGATGGTGACCGGCATCATGCAGCCGAGGAAGATCAGCAGGATTTTCGAGCCGTCGCCGAAGCCGAGCCAGATCACGGTGACCGGGATCAGCGCCGATTTCGGCAGCGGATAGAAAATCTCGACCAGCGGGCTGAGCAGCACGTTGACCGGCTTCCACCACGCCATGAAGATGCCGAGCGCGGCGCCGATCACGATCGCCAGCAGCAGGCCCACGCCGGCGCGGTAGAGCGAGGCGCCGCCGTTGCTGACCAGCTCGCCGCTCGCGCACGCAGATCGATCCAGGCTGACGACGACGTCGCTCAGCGGCGGCAGCGCCGAGCGTCGAGACGAGCTCGAGCCGCGACACGACCTCCCAGAGCACGCGCGAGCAGCAGCAGCGGCAGATAGCGGAACAGCGCCGTTTCATGGCAGGCTGCGTCGCCGCCCTGCGCCTTGATCGCCTCGTCGCGCACCAGGTTCCAGAGCTCGTCGACCTTGTCGACGAAGGCCTTGGTCTTGAAGACGCCCGGGTCGTTCTTGTCGAACCTGGTGTCGACGATGGTCTTGATGCGGCCGGGCCGCGCCGACATCACCGCGACGCGGTCGGCGAGATAGACCGCCTCCTGCACGTCGTGGGTGACGAAGATCACGGTCTTGGGCGTGCGCTGCCAGATGCTCAGCAGTTCGGCCTGCATCAGGTGGCGGGTCTGCGCGTCGAGCGCGCCGAACGGCTCGTCCATCAGCAGGATGCTCGGGTCGAAGGCGAGCGTGCGGGCGAGCGCGGTGCGCTGCTTCATGCCGCCGGAAAGCTGCGACGGATAGCTGTCCTCGAAGCCGGTCAGGCCGACCAGATCGATGAAGGCCTGCGCGCGCGCCTCGCGCTCCTCGCGCGGCATGCTCTGCCGCTCCAGGCCGTAGGGGATGTTGGCGCGCACCGTCTTCCACGGAAACAGCGCGAAGTGCTGGAACACGATGCCGCGGTCGGGCCCGGGCGCCGCCACCGGCTTGCCGTTGACCGCGATCGCGCCGCGTCTCGATCGGCAGGAAGCCGCCGATCAGATAGAGCAGCGTGGACTTGCCGCAGCCGGACGGCCCGAGCAGCGCCAGGAATTCGCGCGGCGCGCACCTCGAGCGACACGTCCTCGAGCGCCAGCACCGGCCGGCCGCGCGGCGGCCGGTAGACGTGGCTCACCTTGTCGATGGCGATCTGCGGCTGGCTGCTCATGCTGACGCGGACGTTCCCCGGCTGGCGCGCATCGCGACCGTCACGGTCATAGCCTGCTGCCGGGGCACGTCTACGCGGCGAGGTCGCGCATGATGTCGATAGAGCGCCGCCTGCGCCTCGAAGCCGATGCCCGGCCGGTCGCCCAGCTTGAGATAGCCGTTCTCGACCCTGGCGTCGTCGGCGTAGCCGGCGAACGGGCCGAACACGCCGGGATAGGATTCGGCGCCGCCGAGCCCGAAGCCGCCGGCGATCGCGAGCGACATCTGGTTGCCGCCGTGCGGGAACAGGCAGCTGCGCGGCCAGCCGTGGCGCGCCAGCATGTCGACGGTGCGCGCATATTGCACGATGCCGTAGGACTGCGGCGGATCGACCTGGATGACGTCGCTGCGCTCGGGCTTGAGCCCGCCGAAGCGCACCAGGTTCTCCACGTCCTGGGTCGAGAACAGGTTCTCGCCGGTCGAGAGCGGGCCGTCGTAGACGCTCGGCGATCTCGGCCAGCAGCGCGAAGTCGAGCGGATCGCACGGCTCCTCGAACCAGCGCAGCTTGAACGGCGCGCAGCGCCTTGGCGTAGGCCAGCGCCTCGTCGCGGTCGAACTTGCAGTTGGCGTCGACCGCAAGCTCGGCATCGGACGGCAGGATCGATTTCACCGCCTCGACGCGCCGCATGTCGTCGGCGAGCGGCAGGCCGCCGACCTTCATCTTCAGCATGGTGTAGCCGGCGTCGAGATGGCGGCGCATCTCGTCCTGCACGTCCTTGAAGGTCTGGCCCGGCGTGTACCAGCCGCCGCCGACGTAGCAGAACACCTTGTCCGGCGACCTTGCCGCCGCTGTAGCGCTCGGCCAGCACGCGGTGCAGCGGCTTGCCCTCGATCTTGGCGACCGCGTCCCACAGCGCCACCTCGATGGTGCCGATCGCGACCGAGCGCTCGCTGTGGCCGCCGGACTTTTCGCGCTGCATCATGCAGGCGAGGACCTTGGCCGGATCGAAGTTGTCGCCGGCTTTCGTCGAGCAGCGAATCCGGCGCCGCCTTGCAGGATGCGCGGGATGAAGCGGTCGCGCATCTGCGCGCCGCAGGCGTAGCGGCCGGTCGAGTTGAAGGCGAAGCCCGCGACCGGCTTGCCGTCGCGCATGACGTCGGTGATGACCGCGACCACCGACGTCGTCATCTCGGAGAAATCGAAGCCGGAGTTGCGCAGGTCCGACTTGATCGGGATCGCGGTCTCGCGGATGTCGACGATGCGCATGGCTCAGCCGTCGTGACGCGAGTGTCGTCGAGGGCATGCCGATCTAGATCTTCTGAATCTTGGCGTCCTCGATCACCTTCTTCCACTTGGCGACCTCGTCCTTGACGTAGGCGGCGAAGTGCGGCCGACGAGTTGCCTTCCGGCACGATGCCGAGCTCGAGCAGCCGTGCTTGATGTCGGGCGAGTTCACGATCGCCGCAGATTTCCTTCTGCAGCAGGTCGACGATCGGCTTCGGCGTGCCGGCCGGCACGAACACGCCGGTCATGGTCTCGGCCTCCTGGTCCTTGATGCCGAGTTCGTCCAGCGTCGGGAGTTCGGGCACGACCTCCAGGCGCTTGTTGGCGGTGATCGCGAGCGCCCGGATCTTGCCCTCCTTGATCAGGGTCATCGTGTTGCCGATGGCGCCGCATGCGATCGGCGTGTGGCCGCCGAGCAGCGATTGGATCATCGGCCCGCCGCCGGCGAACGGCACGGTGACGAAATCGAGCTCCAGCGTCGATGCTTGAGCATCTCGATCGACAGCGACGGCGTGGTGCCCGCGCCGGGCGACGCGACGCTGTGCTTGCCGGGCTCCTTCTTGATGAGGTCGACCAGCTCCTTCATCGTCTTCGCCGGGAAATTCGGATTGACCAGCCAGGAGTTCGGCGATCGCGCCGGCCTTGGTGACCGGGATGAAGTCCTTCTCGACATCGAACGGCATCTTGTTGTAGAGGCTCGGGTTGACGACGATGCTCGATGACGCGAACAGGATCGTGTAGCCGTCGCCGGGCGCGCGCGCGACCTGCCCCATGCCGAGGTTGCCGCCGGCGCCGGCGACGTTCTCGATGTAGAACTGCTGGCCGAGCCTCTCCGACAGCTTCTGCGCGATCAGCCGCCCGGCGATGTCGGTCACGCCGCCGGCCGGGAACGGAATGATGATCTTGACCGGCTTGCTCGGATATTGCTGAGCGATGGGCCGAGCCCGACACCGAACAAGGCTGCGCACACGGCCAACGATGCGTCGATCATTGTCATTGGACCGTCTCCTTTCCGTCCTCCCAAGCGCCCTCTGGGATATTCGATTCAACGCGTGCTCGCAACGGACGTGCGCCCGCGCAGGTCGCGAACAATCCGGTTCGGTGCGAAGCGTCCTCCGAGGCTTGCGTCCCGGCATGGGCGGCGGCATGAGCGCCGCTTAAGCTTGTTGCTTCGCGCCGGCCGCGTCGAAGCCTGAGGGATAATCGTGCGGAATGCAAATTCATCCGGTGCGCACCGAAGGCTGCTCGCCGGCGGCAACCGGCTGAAGCTCGGCCTGTTCGGAGCGAACTGCTCGTCCGGCCGCGCCGTGACCAAGGTGCCGGAGCGCTGGTCTGGGAGCTGGCCTGACAATCTGCAGCTCGCGCGGATGGCGGACGACGCCGGCATCGATTTCATGCTGCCGATCGGGCGCTGGAAGGGCTACGGCGGGGACACCGACTATCAGGGGGCGACGCTCGAAACCATCACCTGGGCCTGCGGCCTACTGGCCGCGACGCAAGCTCGATCACCGTGTTCGGCACCGTGCACGCGCCGCTGTTTCATCCGATCATCGCCAGCAAGCAGATGGTCACCGCCGACCACATCGGCGAGGGCCGCTTCGGGCTGAACATCGTGGTCGGCTGGAACGAGGACGAGTTCGAGATGTTCGGCGTCGAGCAGCGCGAGCACGCGGCCCGCTACGACTACGCGCAGGAATGGCTCGACGCCATCAAGCTGATGTGGTCGGACGCGCGAGGAGTTCGACTACGACGGCAAGCACATCAAGCTTGAAGGCGGTGCGCGCCAAGCCGAAGCCATTCGGCGGACGCAGCCCGGTGATCATGAACGCCGGCGCCTCGCCGACCGGGCGCGCCTTCGCGGTGCGCAACTGCGACGCCTTCTTCATGCAGGCCTCGCGCGTCTCGGTCGCCGAGACCGCGCAGCGCGCCGCAGCGGTGAAGGCGGAGGCCGCCGCGCACGGCCGCGACATCAGCGTGTTCACGGTCGGCATCATCATCTGCCGGCCGACCGCGAAGCGAGGCGCGAGGACTACCACCACCACTGCGTGGTCGAGGAGGCCGACTGGTCGGCGGTCGACGCCTGCTCGCGCTGCGCAACATCACGCCCGCACACCGTGCCGGCGGAGGAGTTCATGCGCTGCAGCGCAGCCAGTTCGCGCACGGCAACAGCGGCCTGCCGATCGTCGGCGACCCCGACCACGTGGCGCGACAGCTGATCGCGCTGAGCGCGGCCGGCCTGACCGGCATCGCGGTCTCGCTGGTCAACTACGCCGACGAGTTGCCCTACATCCGCGCCGAGGTGCTGCCGAGGCTTGAGCGGGCCAGGCTGCGCGCCCCGGTGTGAGTGCGGCGCGATCGGCGGCGGGCACGGCCGCGCGCTACGGCAGCTTGATGCCGGCCTCGGTGATGACCTTGCCCCACTTGGCGTGCTCGGCTTTGAGGAACGCCGTGAACTCCGCCGGCGTGTCGCCGATCGGCGAGAACCCGATGGCCGCGAGCTTCTGCCTGGTGTCGGGCTGCGCCAGGATTTGCACCACCTTGCGATGCAGGAGGTCGATGATCTCCTTCGGCGTGCCGGCCGGCGCGAGGAGCCCGATCGGCGTCTCACCGATCTGTCCCGGATAGCCTTCCTCCGCCATGGTCGGGATGTCCGGCATGGTCTCGTCACGTTTCTCGGCGGTGACGGCGAGTGCGCGGATGTTGCCGGCCTTGATCAGCGGTGCCGCAGGCGGCATCGAGGAGAATGCGACCGGCGTGTGCCCGCCGACCACCGACTGCACCATCGGCCCGCCGCCCGCGAACGGGATTGCGGTCAGGTTGAGCTTCTGCGACAGCTTGAACAACTCGCCGGACAGGTTGGCCGGCGTGCCGACGCCAGGATGCGCATAGCCGTGATACTTGCCGTCGCTGCTGCGCATCAGGTCGACCAGCTCCTTCATCGGTCTTCGCCGGCACCGACGGGTGCACGACCACGACGTTCGGCGTGTTCGCCATGCGCGTGATCGGCGGCGAGGTCCTTGTCCGGATCGTAGGGCAGCGTCTTGTAGAGGCTCGCGTTGATCACCAGCGCCTGGCTGTTGACCAGAAGCGTGTAGCCGTCGGCCGGCGCACGCGCGGCCAGACCGGTGCCGGTGTTGCCGCCGGCGCCGGCGTGGGTCTCGACGTAGAACTGCTTGCCGAATTCCTCGGACAGCTTTTGTCCGACGATGCGCGCGATCAGGTCGGCCGGGCCGCCGGGCGCGAACGGCACGACCAGCCGCACCGGCTTGCTCGGGTAGGCGTCCTGCGCGGCGACCGGCGCCGGCCGCCAGCAACAGACCGAGCGCGGCGAAGGATGAGCGCGCGAACGATCGTCATGTTCGAACCTTCCTTCATTGCGGCTTGATGCCGGCGTCGCGGATCACCTTGGCCCATTTCGCGATCTCGGCCTTGATCCGCGCGTCGAATTCGGCCGGCGTGCAGCCGACCGCCTCGAAGCCGACCACCGCCAGCCGGCGCTTGATCTCCGGGTCGGCGACGATTTTGACGATCTCGCCGTGCAGCCGGTCGACGATGTCCTTCGGCGTGGTCGCCGGCACCAGCACGCCGAGGATCACGTCGGATTCCTGATTGGGGATGCCCTGCTCGGCGAGCGTCGGCACGTTCGGCAAGCGCCGGCGAGCGCCTGGCGCTGGTGACGGCGAGCGGGCGGATCGCGCCCTGCTGCAATGGCCCCGAGGCCGACGAGATGGTGGTGATCACGATCGGCGTGTGGCCGCCGACGGTCGAGACCACGGCCGGGCCGCCGCCCTGGAACGGCACGTGCTGGAGGTCGATGCCGAAGGCTCTGCTTCAGCATCTCGCCGGCGAGATAGCCCGGCGTGCCGAGCCCCGCCGAGCCGTACGAGTACTTGCCCGGGTTCGCCTTCACCAGCGCGATCAGCTCCTTCATGTTGGTCGCGGGCACCGACGGGTGCACCAGGATCACCTGCGGCGCGAGCCCGATCAGCGAAACCGGCGCAAGCTCCTTCTCCCAGTCGTAGCTGAGCTTGAACATGCTCGGGTTGACGACGAAGCCCGCTCGAGATCACCAGCACGCGTGTAGCCGTCGCCCGGCGGCCTTCGCGACCTGCGCGGTGCCGATGTTGCCCGAGCCGCCCGGCACGTTCTCGACGTAGACCTGCACGCCGAGCGCCTCCTGCAGCTTCGGCGCGAGCAGGCGCGCGCCGACGTCGACCGGTCCGCCGGGCGCGAACGGCGCCACCAGCCGGATCGGGCGATTGGGATAGCCGGTGGACGCGGACGGCGCGGTCTGCGCGTGACAGACGCTTGTGGCGAGCAATACGGCCAGTGCGGCCAGCGTTCGCGTCAGCGTCTGCATGGATGCCTCTCTTGCGATGGTCTCTACGCTTATCATTGCCTTTGCCCGTGCGGCAGTAAACCGCGACCGCATCCGCGCGCTATGCCGCTTCTGGCCGCAGCCCCTTTCAGAACGCAGCCACGTGCCGGTACCATGCTCGTGTGCGAGGGAATGACATGAAGCGTCGGGAATTCATCAGGCTTGCCGGCGGGACGGCGGCATTTTCCGGATTGCGTCTACGTGCGGCGCACGCGCAGCAGGCAGACCGCATGCGGCGCGTCGGAGTCCTGCTATCGACGGCAGACACGGATACCGAGGGTCAGGCACGGCTCACCGCGTTCCGGAACGGACTTCGGGAGTTCGGTTGGACCGATCGGAACCTTACGATCGACGCCCGCTGGTCGGTCGGCGACCAGGATCGGATGCATGCATATGCGGCGGAGCTGGTCGCTCTGAATCCGGACGCCATTCTCGCCGCTGCCACCACGGCATTGGTCGCGCTGCAAAGGGCCACGCGGACCGTTCCCATCGTTTTCGCGCAGGTGACCGATCCGGTGGCTGCCGGTTTCGTCGAGAGTTCTGGCGCGGCCGGGCGGCAATATCACCGGGCTCACGCAACACGAGTTCACCATCGGCGCCAAATGGCTGGAGTTGCTCAAGCAGGTCGCCCCGCACGTGGCCCGCGTCGCCGTGATCTACGATCCGGCCAATCCCACCACGGACGGTTACCTGCGAACCATCGAGCCGCTTGCACGATCGCTTGCCTTGCCGCTGTCGTCCTTTGCGGTTCGCGACAAGCTTGAGATCGCGAACGCGATCGACGGCTTCGCGGCTGGTTCGTCAGTGCCCAACGGCGGCATTGTCGTGTTGCCTGGGCCGGTCGGCGCTGCAAACCGCGATGTTCTGATCGCTCTCGCAGCGCGCCACCGGCTGCCCGCGGTCTATGCGTTCCGCTACCACGTGGTCAGCGGCGGCCTCGCGTCCTACGGGGTCGACAACATCGATCTCTACCGACGCGCCGCCTGGTACGTCGACCGCATCCTGAGGGGCGAGAAGCCAGCCGAACTGCCGGTGCAGCATGCGACAAAGTTCGAACTCGTCATCAATTTGAAGACTGCCAGGGCGCTCGGGATCGAAGTGCCGATCTCGCTCCTTGCCCGCACCGACGAGGTGATCGAATAAGGCGGGCCCGCAAAGAACGTCACCCGCGGGCTGCACCTCTCCCCGCTTGCGGGGAGAGGTCGGTGAGTGAAGCGAGCCGGGTGAGGGGGGCGCCACTACACATTGAGCGCTCAGAATCGCTGCAACGCCCCTCACCCCCGACCCTCTCCCCGCAAAGCGGGGAGAGGGAGACGGGTCGTCGCTCGCGGGCAAACGGCCGGCTTGAGTTGGCCGTTGGCATTATTGACCCCTAACATTGTCAAAAATGCCATCTGTGCTATATAGTGGCAATGGCCAGATATGGGCTCCGTTAACAGCAAGACGGAGTAAGGACCATGAAACGCTATGTGATCGAACGGAACGTGCCCGGCGTGGGCAGCCTCGACCGCGACCAACTGAAGGACGTCGCAAAGACCTCCAACGACGCGCTCGCCAAGCTTGGCGGCAAGGTGCAGTGGGTGCAGTCGTATGTGGCGGACGACAAGACCTTCTGCGTCTACTTGGCGGAAGACGAGGCGGCGGTGCAGGAGCATGCCAGTCTGAGTGGTTTCCCTGCGAACAAGGTCACCGAGGTGCAAAGACATTATCGATCCGATGACGGCGGTGCGCTGATGGAGCGGTGCCGCCGAGCATATGGCAGGCGGCGCCTCCATCCGCATGCGCAGCGCAGGTAAGGCGGTGCCCTGTCATGGTTGACCTTGGCAAAGCGATGCCTGGACGGTTCTGCTGGCTGGACCTCGCTGCGACCGATGCCGACAGCGCGAAGGCTTTTTACGGGCTGCTGTTCGGCTGGACGTCCAGTGAACAGCAGGCCAACGGCGGCGCCTTCACGCGACTGCGCCTCTCCAACGATGACGTCGGCTCAGTTTATCAATTGAGCCGCACGCATCTTGCCCATGGCGTACCCTCGCATTGGACACCTTATGTCCGGGTGGACAATCTGGACGATACGGCCCGGCGGGCCGTTGCGCTCGGTGGCGCAGGTGATTGTCCGTCCCTTCGTCGTGTCGGGTGTTGCACGGATCGCGCTCATCGTGGATTCGGTCGGCGCCCATGTCGGCCTTTGGGAATCGATCGAGCGGAGCGCCCAGGAGATTGCTCATGGTCCGTAAAGCCAGTTCCAACAGTCAGCCGGACCTCGCGCCCGGGCGAGCATCATCCGCAAAGCGCGACGACGGCGTGCTGGACGTAACCGTCGTGCTTCTGGAAGCCGGCTACGCGTCGACGGCGATCGGGCCGATCGAGGTGTTTCACTCCGCGGGCGTGCTGTGGAACTGGCTCCATGGCACGGAGCAACAGCCGCGCTTCCGGGTGCGGACCGCGTCGATCGACGGCGGTCCCATCGGCGAGCATTTGCGGGCTCGGCCTCACTCCGGAGTTCTCGATCCGCGACATCAAGCGGACCGACATCGTGATTCTTCCCGCGTCCGGCTGGGACGCGCAGGATCGGATTGCGCGACACACCGCGCTCCTGCCCTGGCTGCGCAAGTGTTACGACCGGGGAGCCTACATCGCGGGAATCTGCACCGGCGTCGCATTCCTCGCCGAATGCGGATTGCTCGACGGCCGCCAGGCGACGACGCACTGGGCGGTGGCGGACATCTTTCGGCAACGCTATCCCAAGGTGCTGTGGCGGACCGAGCAATTCGTGACCGAGGACCAGCCGAGTCTTCTGCAGCGGCGGCGTCTATGCCTCGATCGATCTCAGCCTCTATCTCGTGGAAAAGTTCTGCGGCCACGAAATAGCGCTGCAATGTGCCAAATCGCTGCTGGTGAGCATGCCGCGCAGCCGGCAGTCCGGCTACTCGGTCTTGCCGCTGTCGCGTCCGCATTCCGACGACAAGATCAGGCAGACCGAGGAGTACCTGCAGCAGCACTTCGATCGCGGCGCGTCGATCGAGGTGCTCGCCGAGCGTATCGGCATGAGCCCGCGCAATTTCATCCGGCGGTTCAAGACGGCGACCGGGCGTCTGCCGGGCGCCTATGTGCAGTCGCTGCGCATGGCGGCCGCCAAGGAATTGCTGGAGTATGGCGGCATTCCGATCCAGAACGTGTCTGCCAAGATCGGCTACGAGGACGTGGCGTTCTTCAGAAGCCTGTTCAAGCGCCACACCGGCATGACGCCGGCCGAGTATCGCGATCACTTCGCGCAGATGAACTACGACCGCGGCGAGCTCGTCTCCGGCCGCCAGTAGTCAAATTATTCGGTCATCGCCGGGCTTGTCCCGGCGATCTCAATCAGGTGAGCACCGTGCCGACCCAAGCGAGATGGCCGGGACAAGCCCGGCCATGACGTGGAGAGGTTTGTGCAGCCCGATGAAATTCGGCAATCGGGGCTGTAGGCGACGGTGAACAAGACAGCTGTGAGTCGAGCCCGGCGATGACGGCTACGAGCGGCCGACGTGCGATGTCATCGATCCTGCTGCAGCGACGTGCTATCTGGCGCTTGGCTCAATTCGGAGATAGGGGACTTCATGGCCAAGAAATACACGCGTCAGGATCTTCGCGATGCCGCCGACAAGTACAAGAACTGGGGCAAGTGGGGCCCGAACGACGAGATCGGCACGCTCAATTACACGACCGCTGAGGACATCATCGCGGCGACGCGGCTCGTCAAGAAGGGCAAGGTGATCTCGCTCGCGCTCAACTTCGACTACACCGGGCCGCAGGGCGCCAAGAGCAAGTACCCGGCGATGGGCCGCATCAACCCGGTCCACACCATGCTGCGCACCGGCACCGACGCCTATTCCGGCGTGCTCGACAAGCGCGGCATCCGCGCCGCCGACGACATGGTGGTGATGCCGCTGCAGTGCGGCACGCAATGGGACGGGCTCGGCCACATCTTCTATGAGAACTACATGTGGAACGGCTACGACTGCCGCGAGGTGACGTCGGCGGGCGCGCAGAAGTGCGGCATCGAGAAGACCAAGAACAAGATGGTCGGCCGCGGCGTGTTCCTCGACATGGCGCGCTGCAAGGGCGTCGAGTTGCTCGACGACGGCTACGGCATCACCTGCAAGGACCTCGACGACTGCGCCAAGGCGCAGAAGGTGGAGGTGAAGCGCGGCGACTACGTGATCGTGCGCACCGGCCAGATGGAGAAGTGCCAGAAGGTCGGAAGCTGGGACGGCTATCCGGGCGGCGACGCGCCGGGCTTTGCGTTCGAGACGCTGGAGTGGATCAAGCGCACCGAGCTCGCGGCGCTTGCCTCCGACACCTGGGGCTGCGAGGTGCGGCCGAACGAGAGCGAGGAGGGCATCAACCAGCCCTGGCACTGGATCACCATCCCGATCATGGGCATGACCATGGGCGAGATATTCGAGCTGAAGGAACTGGGCGAGGACTGCGCTGCCGACAAGATCTACGAGTTCCTGTTCGTCGCGCCCGCGATCCCGATCACCGGCGGGGTCGGCTCGCCGGTCAATCCGCTGGCGATCAAGTGAACCGGCGACGCATTTCGCCCCAAGCACCGAGGTCGCCATGAGCATTTCCATGAATCTCGCCATCAATCCGCTGATCGGGCTCGCCGTGTTCGGCGCGACCGCCATCACCGACGCGGCCTATGTGTTCTTCAACGCAGCGGTCCAGGCCCGCCATCGCATCCGCGCAGCGAACTGGAGCGCGCTCTGGTACATGCTCTCGGCGTTCTCGGTGATCAGCTACACGGAGAACCCGGTGTATGTTGCGTTCGCGGCGGCGGGCTCGTGGATCGGCGCGTATATATCGGTGACGTGGCTCATCCGCGGCGCGTTGCCCGAGCCGACCCGCCACAGCCCGCCGTAACCGGCCTTGCGCCTGAAACGGGCACGGCGCGGTGGCGACCGGCCGCCGCCGGTATATGATGGCGCGACCGACAAAAAGGGGGCGTCCATGATCCGGCTCATGTCGCTTGTCACGATGGCGGCGCTCGTCGTGCTGTCGTCTCAGCCATCGAGCGCGCAGGCGCAGAACTGGCCGCAGCGCAACGTCCGGCTGATCCTGCCGTTCGGGGCCGGCAGCGCCACCGACGCCGCGGCGCGCCTGCTCAGCGATCGGCTGGCTGCGCGCTGGGGCAAGGCGGTCGTGGTCGAGAACCGGCCCGGCGGCGATGGGCTCGTCGCGATCAATGCCTTCACCTCGGCCGCCGACGATCACGTGCTGCTCTATGCATCGAGCGCGTCGTTCATGGCGCACCCGTACACGCAGGAGAAGGTGCCCTACGATCTCGAGCGGGACCTCTTGCCGATCGCGCAGGTGAGCCACACCGTGCTGTCGGTCGGCGTACCGGCGGCGACCGACTTCAAGACCATCGGCGACTTTGTCGCCGGCGCGCGTGCCACGCCGGACAAGTACAACGTTGCCGGTGCCGCCGGCGTGCCGGAGTTCGCGCTCGACGCGTTCGTGAAGAACCAGGGCCTCAAGGTCACCAAGGTGCCGTACCGCGACGTCGTGCAGGCCGGCCGCGATCTCGGCGAGGACCGCATCCAGCTGCTGGTGTCGTCGTTTGCGGTGGTTCGGCCGCTGGTCGAGGCGAGCAAGGTGCGGGTGGTTGCGCTCGGCGGCCGCAGCGCGGTTGCACCGAACGTGCCCTCGGTCGCCGATGCCGGATATCCCGATCTCGGGGTGCAGACCACGTCCGGGTTCTATGGTCCCGCCGGCATGCCGCTCGATCTACGCAAGCGCATTGCTGCCGACGTGATCGCGGCGGCGAGCGACCCCACCATTTCCGAGCGGATCGCGGCGACCGGGCAGGACATGGTGCCGGCCGGTCCCGAGGAGCTTGCGCAGACGCTGCGGCGCCAGGCCGACCAGGCCGCGGCGGTCGCCAAGGTCCTCGGCCTGCAGAAGAAGGGCTGAGCCGCTATTTTCGCAGCCGCTCGCTCGCGATCGCGGCGCCTTCGCTGAGCGCCTTCAGCTTCGCCCAGACGATGCTGTCGACCACCATGGGATCGCTGCGCACCGCGGTTCCGAAGCCGCAGTCGACGCCGGCGATCACGCGCTCCTGGCCGACGAGATCGGTGTAGTGGAGGATGCGCTGCGCGACGAGCTTGGGGTGCTCGACGAAGTTGGTCGTCGAGTCGATGACACCGGGAATGAGGATCTTGTCGTCGGGAATATCGAACTCCTTCAAGTCCTCCCATTCGTGATCGTGGCGCGGATTGGCGGCTTCGATGCTGAACGCCTGAATGCGCGCCTTGAACGCGATGTCGATGATCTTGAGCAGCGGCAGATCGTGGGTGTGCGGGCCTTCGTAGTTGCCCCAGCAGATGTGCAGCCGGATGCGGTCGGCGGGCAGCCCTTCGATCGCGCCGTTCAGGGCGGCGATGTTGCGCGCCGCGATCTTGTTGCGGAATTCGTCGTCGGTCAGGTCGCGGTACTGGTTGTTGCGGCAGGAACCGAGGTCCGGACAGTCGATCTGCAGAATGAAGCCGGCCTCGACAATCGCCCGGTACTCGACCTTGAGCACCTCGGCGAGCGCCTCGACGTAGGCCTCTTCGGTCGGATAATGCAGGTTGATGATGAAGCGCGTGAGGATGCCGGGCGACGGCGCAGTCATGAACACATCGGCGGGCTTCGACTTGGCGGCGGCCGCCTTCAGATGCGCGAGATCGCGGTCGAGCCCTGAGCGGTCCTTGTACTTCAGCGGCCCGACGCAGCCCGGAAACGGCGTCGCGCTGAAATTGCGCCGGCTCGTGGCGAAGTCCGGATGCGCCAGCATGTCGCGCCCGATCATGATGTCGCGGCCCTTCTCGGCGGCGCGCGGGTCCGGCGCGATGCCTTCGACACGATGGCGGATGTAGGTCGTGTAGGACGGCTTGCTCATCTCGCCGTCGCTGACCACGTCGACGCCGGCCGCGACCTGCTGCGCGACCACCTCATCGACCGCCCTCGCGGTCTCGGCTTCGAAGGTCGCGGGATCGATCGCCTCGCCCTTCTCGCGCCGGAGGATCAGGTCGATCAGCGGCTTCGGTCGCGGCAGGCTGCCGGTGTGGGTGGTGAGAATGCGGTCGGTCGAGGTCTTCATCGGGCGCTCCTGGCAGGCGGTCTCCGGGATGCAGGCACACTCCTTCCGGGGGCCGGGGGCAGCACACTAAAGTCCCAGGCGGCCGGTGTCCTTGCGAATCCAGGACGCGGGTGAATTCCACTTCGGCAAATCGGCGATGCGCGCCCCATTGCCGCGCCAGGGTGGGCAGCATCGCCTTTGCGGCTGCCGGGGATCACGCTATCCTGAGTGGGCAGGCGGACACTCGGGGTGCTGGCCGGCAGGCCGCCGCGTGGCGGGTGCTTTCGGAATAAGAGAACCAAGTTGAACATGACGCGCTTCGCACAAGCGGGGCCGCGACTTCGGGAGGATGCAATGAATCGACGAAGCGTAATCAAGCTGGCCGGCGCCACCGCGCTCGACCGCACCGTTCGGGCTGCGGCGCGCGCGCGCCCAGGACGCCAGCACGGTCAAGATCGGCGTGATCGGACCGCGCACCGGCCTGATGGCGAGCGGCGCCGCGGTCACCCACTTTCCGAACTTCAAGCTCTGGGAGCATGAGGTCAACTCGCGCGGCGGGCTCAAGCTCAAGGGCGGCCAGAACAAGGTCGAGCTGATCGAGTACGACGATCGCAGCCAGCCCGGCGAGACCATCAAGGCGGTCGAGCGCGCTCGCCGCGCAGGACAAGGTCGACTTCATCATGCCGGTCTACGGCACCGGCTATAACCTCGCCGCCGCGCCGATCTTCGCCAAGTACGGCTATCCGCAGGTGACGCAGGCCGCGGTCACCGACCAGATCGACACGCTGACCCAGCGCTATCCGACGCTGTTCTTCGTCCAGGGCTCGACCACGTCGTACGCGCAGTCGCGCGGTCAACGTGCTCAAGAAGCTGAAGGACGAAGGCAAGATCGGCAACAAGGTCGCGGTCGTGAACGTCGCCGACGCGTTCGGCATCGAGCTTGCCAACGCCGGCCGGCCGATCTTCCAGCAGGCCGGCTTCGACATCGTCTACGACAAGCTCGTATCCGCTCGGCACGCAGGACTTCGCGCCGGTGATGAAGGCGGCCAAGGCCGCCAATCCGGATGCGTTCGTCGCCTGGTCCTATCCGCCGGACACCTTCGGGCTCGCCGAGCAGGCCAAGATCGAAGGCCTGAACGTGAAGGCCTACTACAGCGCGGTCGCGGTCGCGTTCCCGGCGTTCAAGGCGCAAGTTCGGCGCCTCGATCGAGAACGTGCTCGGCGCCGGCGGCATCCAGGACTTGCCCGGAAATCCGCGACTTCTACAAGCGCCACAAGGAAGTCACCGGCGTCGATGCCGACTACTGGGCGAGCCCGATCTACTACTCGCTGCTGCAGATGCTGACGCAGGCGTTCGAAGGCGTCGGCAGCGATGGATCGCGCCGGCCATCACCGCGCACCTCAAGAGCAACACCTTCAAGACCATCATCGGCGAGGTCGACATCCGCAACCAGAAGCTCAACCGGTACTGGACCGTCGGCCAGTGGCAGGACGGCATCTTCCACGCGGTCGCCGGCGTCGGCTTCACCGACTACAAGCCGGTGCGCCTGAAGACCGGCTGGGCCTGATCGGACAGCGGCCCGGCGCGGCTCGAAGCTCCGCGCCGGGCTGTCCGTCCGATCGGCATTCCCCGATGGACGTCATCATCATCGGCCTGTTGCTCGGCGGCACCTACGCGCTGATGGCGATGGGGCTGCAGCTGCAATACGGCGTCGCCCGCATCATGAATCTGGCGAGCGGCGAGATGCTCGTCTGCGGCGCGTTCGGCGCGGTCTGGTTCTTCACCGCCTACAAGCTGAGCCCGCTGTGCGCGCTGATCGGCGTGGTGCCGCTGGCCTTCGTCGCCAACTGGGCGATCTACCGGTTCATGATCCTGCCGCTGGTGCAAGCGCGCCAAGAACCAGGGCCAGCTCGAGGTCGACTCGATCCTCGCGACCTTCGGGCTGAGCTTCATCTCCATCGGCATCCTGCTCGCCATGTTCGGCGGCGAGTTCCTGACCTACTCCTATCTGGCGCAGCCGTTCTTCATTCTCGGCCAGCCCTACGCGCTCAACCGCATCGTGGCATTCCTCTGCGCCGCGGTGCTGTGCGCCGGCCTCTACGTCTGGCTGCACCACACCCGCGCCGGCCTCACGTTGCGCGCGGTGTCGGTCAATCCGTCGGCCGCCGGCCTCGTCAGCATCAATGTGGCGCGCACCTCGGCGCTGGCCTTCGCGCTCGGCGGCGCGGTGAGCGCGTCGGGCGGCGCGCTGCTCAGCATGTTCCTGACCTTCGATGCCTCGCTCGGCGTCATCTTCACGCTGAAGGCGCTGGTGATCGTCATCATGGGCGGCGTCGGCGACATCCGCGGCGCGATCGTCGCCTCGTTCATCCTCGGCCTCACCGAGACGGCGGTCGCCACCTTCATCGATCCCGGCCTGACGCTCGCCGCCGCCTACATCCTGTTCATCGTCATCCTGCTGGTGCGGCCGGAGGGCCTGTTCGGAAGGCGGTCGTCGTGAGCGGCGGCGGCGCGACGCAGCGCCACACGGCGGCCTTCGTGCAGAGCGTGCGCGCGGCGCTGATCCTGTCGCGCCGCGAGCGGCTCAATCTGCTGGTCGGCGTCGCTGCTGTTCGTTGCCGCCGCGGCGCTGCTGCCGGTGTTCAACACGACCTATTGGCTGTCGATCGGCGTCTCGATCGCCATGTTCACCGTGCTGGCGACGTCGTGGACGCTGTTCTCCGGCCCGACCAACTACATCTCGCTCGCCACCGCGGCGTTCTTCGGCATCGGCATGTACATCGTCGGCGGCGGCCTGCCGTATCTGCCGTTTCCGGTGCTGGTGCTGGTCGCCGGCGTGGCCGGCGCGCTGTTCGCGGCGGTCGTCGGGCTCGCGACGCTGCGGATCTCCGGCGTCTATTTCGTCATCTTCACGCTCGGCCTCGCCGAGCTGGTGCGGCAGATCGTGGCCTGGGCGCAGCACGTCATGGGCACCAGCAGCGGGCTCTACGTGCTGATCGGCATCTCCGACCCGGCGATGTACTGGCTGCTGCTCGGCCTGGCCGCGCTGGTCTATCTGGTCGGCTGGTTCATCGGCCGCTCGCGGCTCGGCTTTGCGCTGCGCATCATCGGCAACGACGAGGTGGTGGCGGTGCACTGCGGCATCAACACCGCGCGCGCCAAGGTCGTGCTGTTCGTGATTTCCAGCACCTTCGCCGTCGATCACCGGCGCGCTGGTGGCGCCGCGCTGGAGCTATGTCGAGCCGTCGATCGCGTTCAGCCCGTTCCTGTCGTTCGAGGTCGTCATCATGGCGCTGCTCGGCGGCGTGCATCGGCTGTGGGGACCGCTGGTCGGCGTCATCCCGTTCACGCTGCTGTGGGAGTTCATCTCCGCCAAGTTTCCCGCCCAGACCACGCTGCTGCTCGGCGTCTGCTTCCTGCTGATCGTCTATTTCATCCCGCGCGGCGTGGTCGGGCTGATCGAGGACCTGCTGCGGCAGCGCCGACGCGCTGGCGCGGCCTGCTTCAGCGCCGGAAGGGCGGCCATGCCTGAGCGCGACCGGCACCGCGGCGCTGCGCCGTCGAGGGCGTGAGCAAGCGCTTCGGCGGCCTCGTCGCCGTCGACAGCATGTCGTTCGAGCTCGCCGAGAACGAGGTGCTGGGGCTGATCGGCCCGAACGGCTCCGGCAAGACCACGATGCTGAACCTGATCTCCGGCGCGCTGAAGCCGAGCGCCGGGCGCGATCCGGCTCTACGGCGACGACATCTCGGCCGTCGCCGGCGAGCGAGATCGCGATCCACGGCGTCGCGCGCACGTTCCAGATCGTGCGCATGCTGCCGTCGCTGACGGTGCTGGAGAACGTCACCGCCGGCGGCGTGTTCGGCCACAGCCGGCGCTGGGGCGCGCGAGCTCGACGATTACGCCCGCGGCCTGCTGCGCCGCGTCGGCCTGCAGGGCGCGGCCGACGCCCCGGTCGCGGCGCTCACCTACATCGACCAGAAGCGGGTCGAGCTCGCGCGCGCGCTCGCGTCCGATCCGAAGGTGCTGCTGCTCGACGAATGGCTCGCCGGCCTCAACCCGACCGAGCTGCGGACCGGCATCGCGCTGATCGAGCAGATCCGCGCCGAGGGCCGCACCATCATCATCGTCGAGCACGTCATGGATGCGATCCGCAGCCTGTGCGACCGCTGCGTGGTGATGAACAGCGGCGCCAAGATCGCCGAGGGCACGCCGCGCGAGGTGCTGGCCGACGCCGAGGTGATCCGCGCCTATCTCGGGGACGCCGATGCTTGAGGTGCGGAATCTGTCGGTGTTCTACGGCCGCCATCGCGCGGTCGAGAACGTCTCGGCCACGGTGTCGATGGGCGAGATCGTGGTGATGCTCGGCGCCAACGGCGCCGGCAAGAGCACGTTCCTGCGCGCCGATCGCCGGCCAGACGCCGGCGATGCCGGGCAGCATCGGTGACGATGGACGGCGTCGACATCACGCACCGGCCGCCGCACGAGATCGTCGAGACCGGCATCGCGCTGGTGCCGGAGGATCGCGGCGTGTTCGCCGAGCTGACCGTGCACGAGAATCTGGTGCTCGGCGCCCATCCGAAGCGGGCGCGCGCCGCACGAGGCCGCCAACATGGAGCGCGTGCTGACGCTGTTTCCCGAAGCTCGCCGAGCGGCGCAAGCAACTGGTGCGGACCATGAGCGGCGGCGAGCGGCAGATGGTGGCGGTCGGCCGCGCCATGATGTCGGCGCCGTCGATCCTGATGCTGGACGAGCCGTCGCTCGGGCTTGCGCCGCTGGTGTGCAGCGAGCTGTTCCGCTCGCTCGCGCGGATCAAGGAGACCGGCGTCGGCATCTTCCTGGTCGAGCAGAACGCCAAGCAGAGCCTCGCGATCGCCGACCGCGGCTATCTGCTCGACAACGGCCACATCGTCGGCTCGGACACCGCCGAGGCGCTGTCCAAGGACGAGAAGATCAGGAAGGCCTATCTCGGCGCCGGCTGACCTCCTGCACAGGCGGATCGCATGGGGCGCGGCATCCCATGCGCCAAGTGATACCAAGCGCGACAAATGCTGACTCGTCATGCCCGCGCTTGTCGCGGGCATCCACGTCTTGCTTCTCTTGCAAGATCAAAGACGTGGATGGCCGGGACAAGCCCGGCCATGACGGCGCGGATGAGTTGACGTCACCAATGGCTGGTATGAGGGTTGAAACCCCGTGCGCGATCGCTCAGATCAGCGACTGCAGCTCGCGCAGTTCGCCCTCGTTGAGATCGGAAACTGCCCAGAACGTCATGCCGGCGCGGGTCCAGGACACGATGTTGTAGCCGTTGATCTTGGCGTGAGCGGCGGCAGCGTCGCCTGTTCGCGTCGGCCAGCTGAACACGTTGACCTGGTGCAAGCGGCGGCGATAGACCACCGCCGCCACGCGCCGGCCGTCGACGTAGTCGAGCCGGCCGCCGACAAGCTGGAAGCCTTCCGCCGCGAGGTCCTTGACCACGGGCGTGAACTCCAGCCGTCCGGCGAACCACGGCTTCACCACGTGCGTCTCAAGCGCGGCGACCTGGACCGCGTTGTCCTGCAGCAGCGCTCGCATGTGTGCGGACAGCACGTCGCGCGCGAGCGCATCGTGCGAATCCATGCCGTGCACGAACCACCATGTGGCGCCTGCCGAGATCGCGCAGGCCAGCAGCACGGCGGCGGCGCGCTGCAGAAAAGCGGGGCGCCGCCACGACCGGGCCGCGCTCGCAGTCACCTCGCGGCTCGGCGTCACAGACGCTTCGGACAAAGCGGCCCATTCGACGGCGAGCCCGGCGCGCACCCGCTGCGCCAAGCCGCGCGGCGCATGGTCGCGCACGAGCGCGAGTTCGCTGCGAAGCTCCCGCAGCTCGTCGCGGGCGCGGGCGCAGGCCGGGCATTGCTCGGTATGAGCGCCGACCGCGTGACGGTCGGCGTCCGACAGTTCGCCATCGAGCAGCGCACCGATGCGCTCGCGCGCCTGATCACAGCGCATCCTGATCCTCCTTGGCCCTGATCTGTGCAAGCTGCTCCTTGAGACGGTCGCGGGCGCGGGCGAGCCGCGACATCACGGTGCCGATCGGCGCGTCGGTGACCTCGGCGATATGCCGGTACGACAGCCCTTCCAGGTCGCGCAGCACGATCACCTCGCGGAACGCAGGCGGCAGCGCTTCGAGCGCGCGCCGTACCAGCGAATGCTCGGCCCGGCCGAGCAGCACCTCTTCGGCCGACGGATCCGGGCTTGCAGGTTCGAGCGTGTATCCAGGCTTGTCGTCGCGCGCCGAGTAGGCGTCCTCGAACGAGATCACGTTTGCGGTCCGCTTGCGCACCGAGAGCCAGCGATACGCGACATTGCGGACGATGGTCAGCAGCCACGGCCGGATGTCGCCGCCGGCAAACTGATCGAATGCCTTGAACGCCCGCAGATAGGCATCCTGCACCACGTCCTCGGCGTCGGATGAATTGCGGACGAGCCAGTTCGCAAGGCTATAGGCCGCATCGAGGTGCGGCAGCGCCACCCGTTCGAAATCCTGGATACGATTCATGCGGCCGGCCCGGTACGCGAGCGAAAGCCATTCATGTCGAGTGTCCCG
The DNA here is from genome assembly GCA_963821555.1 of uncultured Alphaproteobacteria bacterium. Taxonomy (GTDB): domain Bacteria; phylum Pseudomonadota; class Alphaproteobacteria; order Rhizobiales; family Xanthobacteraceae; genus Z2-YC6860. The sequence goes on from CAWGEM010000004.1 coordinate 483,678, forward strand.
ATTCCGAAGTTCGCATCATTGTGCGGCATTCTCGTTTGCGAACTTCGGAATCGAGGGACACTAGCAACCTATCAATCTAGTGTGGCTTTGGTTCGGAAGTCCGCATTTCGGACTCGCTGCGAGAATGATGCGGACTTCCGAACCGCCACACTAGTGTGACTCTTTCGTGACGCAGTTTATTCCCGCGAGCGGGTCCGCAGCAGGAATAAATTGGTCCGCTGCCGAATCTTCCGGAGCGGAGGCGGCGCGTGCCGGCATGGCGGCCGGACGCGAGAGCCTCCCTTATGGAGGATCACCTATGCTCGACCTGTCGCGTCGCAATTTTGTCATGTCGGCGGCGCTCGCCGCCGCTTTGGGCCTCGATGCCCGGCTCGTTGTCTCGCCGGCGTTGGCACAGCAGACGCCCGATCCGCAGAAAGGCTTTCACAAGTACACCGTGGGCGCGATCGAGGTTACCGCGCTGTATGACGGCATCTGGGAGAAGCCGCACGACCCAACCTTCATCAAGAATGCCTCGGTTGAGGATACCAAAGAGGCCCTGGCCAAGGCCGGCCTGCCGACCGGCTTTGTCTCGATTCCGCTGACCGTGGTGGTGCTGACCGTCGGCGGCAAGCACATCCTGGTGGATTCCGGCTCGGGTGGCCAATGGCAGCCGACCGCCGGCAAGCTGCACGCCAACATGAAGGCGGCCGGTATCGATCCGGCGCAGATCGGCACCGTTCTGATCTCGCATTTCCATCCCGATCACATTTTCGGACTGATGGAGAAGGGCACCAATAAGCCGGTCTATCCCGATGCCGAGCTCGTAGTAAGTGCAACCGAATATAAGTGGTGGACCGAGCCCGGTCGCGTCGAGAAGCTACCGGAGGCCCGCAAGGCGCTCGGCCAGCGCATCCAGGCGGTGTTCCCGACCTGGAAGAATTTTCGGCTGATCGAGGGCGAGCAGGAGGTGGCACCCGGTGTCCGGCTCGTCAATGCGCCGGGTCATACCCCCGGTCACGCGGCGTATCTCGTCAGTTCCGGCGCCCGGCAGCTGATGGTGTCGAACGACACCGCCTATGTGCCGGCATTGCTCGCGCCGCATCCGGAATGGCAGGGCGCCTACGACCAGGATGGCCCGCTCGCAGTCACATCGCGCAGGGCGCTGCTCGATCGGGTGATCGCCGAGCGCATGATGATCTGCGGCGCGCATTTCCCATTCCCGGGCGCCGGGAGTTTTGCCAAGGACGGCGCCGGCTATGTCTTCGCCCCGGTCAATGCGTGAGCCGGCGCTGCGCCTTGCAATGCAATCCGTTCGGTATGCCGGATCGGCGCGCATGCGTTCCGGTCCGGCGGCCATGTCCTCATCACCGTTTCAAGGAGGTCTCCGATGACACGCGTCGGCTCGCTCTCGATTGCAGTCTTGCTGCTCACCGGCGTGCTCGCCGCGCCGGCCCACGCGGTAGACACCATGACATCGGCCGAGGCACCCGACCTCACCGCCGTGCGGGCCAAGGTCAAGGCGCGCGAATGGAAGGCTGCGATCGCCGATCTCAACGCGATGATCGACAAAGGCGTCCAGCACGCCGATGTCTACAACCTCCTTGGCTTCAGCCTGCGCAACGACGGCGACACCAAGACCGCGCAGACGTTCTACCGGAAGGCGCTCGAATTCGATCCCAACCACAAGGGTGCGCTGGAGTATCAGGGCGAGCTTTACGTCAAGATCGGCGACATGGCGAAGGCGCGCGAGAACGCGGCGCGGCTGGCGCGTCTGTGTCCACAAGGCTGCGAGGAGCGCGAGGACCTGGATAAGGCGATCGCATCGGCTTCCGCAGCCACGTCGGGCGGCGCCCGATAGCGGCGTCACAAAACAAAGGGTCGGTTTGTTGGAAATGTCCCTCTGCCGTTCGTCCCCGCGAAAGCGGGGACCCCGGGGCCACCAATTGTGAATCCGATCGGGTGGCTCTGGGTTCCCGCTTGCGCTGGAACGAGCGGATGAAGAGCGCATCAACCGATCAAGCATTTCGCCAGCGATACCCATGCAAGGACGGTCGACGCCCTTTGCCGTGTGACATCGCCATGCCATTCTCCCGGCCTCACAAGGACGACCGGACATGGCCACACTGGGACACAATCGCAAAATGCTGGGCGCGGAATGCATGGCCGACATGCTCGAGGCCTACGGCGTGACGCATGTGTTCCACGTGCCGGCGGTGCTGCGGAAGACCTTCGCGGTGATGGAAAGCCGCACCAAGATCAAGCGGCTGCACGTGCACGGCGAGGCGACCGCGGCCTACATGGCCGACGGCTATGCGCGCGCCTCGGGCAAGCCAGGCATCTGCATGGCGCAGGTGATCGGGGCGCTCAATCTCGCCGCCGGCTTGCGCGACGCCTGGCTCGCTCATTCGCCGGTGATCGCGTTTACCGGCGGCCGCGAGCCCAAGACCAAGTTCCGTCAGGTCTACCAGGAGGTCGACGACGTGCCGGCGTTCGAGCCGGTGACCAAGTGGAATGCAACGGTCGACGATGTGAACCGCTTTCCCGACATGGTGCGGCAGGCATTCCGTGTCGCCACCACCGGCCGGCCAGGGCCGGTGCATCTTCAGTTCCGCGGCAACGAGGGTCAGGTCGACGGCGAGGAAGGTGAGATGGAGCCGCTGATCGAGCCGCAGTTTTCATGCGTGCCGCCGTTCCGGCCGGAGCCTGACCAGGCGAGCGTCGTGGCCGCCTTGAAGGTCCTGCAGGAGGCGCAGCGCCCCGTCATTGTCGCAGGCGGCGGCGTTCATGCTTCCAACGCGCAACGCGAGGTGGTGGCGCTGGCTGAGGCACTGCAAATCCCGGTCGCGACATCGCTCAACGGCAAGGACACGATCCCCGGCAATCATCCGCTGTCGGTCGGCGTGGTCGGCACCTATTCGCGCGAGAGCGCCAACAAGATCGTCAACGCGGCCGATCTCATCTGCTTCATCGGCACCACGACCGGCGGCATGACCACGCATTTCTGGGCGGTGCCGAAAATCGGCACGCTGGCGATCCAGATCGACATCGATCCGGAGGCGCTCGGCCTGAACTATCCCTTGCAGGCCCGCGTCAACGGCGATGCCAAGGTGACGCTTGCAAGAATGCTCGCAGCCGCGGACCGTGCGAGTGCGGGCAAACGCAAGACCTGGGTCGAGCAGGCGCAAGCCATCTGCAAAGAGTGGTACGCGAAGTACAGGAGTGCGCTTGAGAGCGATGCCGTGCCGATCCGGCCTGAGCGCATCTGCCACGAGCTTTCCAAGCACGTGCCCGACGATGCCATCGTCGTGGTCGACACCGGCCACGCCGGCATGTGGATGGGCGGCATGTACGATCTGAAAAGCCCGAACCAGAGCTACATACGGAGCGCCGGCCATCTCGGCTGGGCGTTTCCGGCGGGGCTCGGCGCGAAGTGCGGCGCGCCCGATCGCCCGGTGGTGACGTTCACCGGCGACGCCGGTTTCTGGTACCACATCGGCGACGTCGAGACCGCGGTGCGTTGGAAGATCAACGCCGTGACGGTGGTGAACAACAACGGCGGCGGCAACCAGTCCAAGCGCGGCTTTGATCGCGTCTACGGCGGCACGCAGACCGAGCAGGCGCGCGAGCTATGGACCTTCAACAAGATGAATTTCGCGCGCCTCGCCGAGGACATGGGCGCGCTCGGCATCCGCGTGGAGAACGCGTCGGCGTTCCCCGCGGCGCTGGCGCAGGCGCTGGCGGCCAACCGCCCGGCCGTGATCGACGTCGTCACCGACATCGACGCGCTGGCACCGACCGCAGTCACATAAAGCTGCTTCGCCTTCGCGACAATCAGCCGCGCGCCTTGAACACCAAAGCGATCGCCTCGCGCAGGCGGTCGGCGGTGATCGGCTTGGCGAGCACCGGCGCACCCGGGACGACGCGCTCGATGTGGGCGCGCGTGGTCGCATCGCCGTGCGCGGTGACGAAGATGATCGGCAGATCGCGCTGTTCGCGGATGCGCCGCGCCGCCTCGATGCCATCGACCCGGCCGGCCAGCCGGATGTCCATCAGCACGAGATCGACGTCGAGATCGATCGCCTGTTCGACTGCGCCGTCGCCGTCGGGCACCAGCCCGCAGACCTCGAGATTCTGGTCGCGCGCGAGCGATTCGAGATGCCACGCCACCAGCAACTCATCCTCGACAATGAGCACGCGGCGTGACGGGCTAGTCGAGGGTTGCGGCCGCGACGCCGCCTGCGAGGCCACTGATGCCATGACGAACGCCCCTGTTGCGTTGCGTCACAGTGTAATGCTTCGTTACGCGTTCACGCCACCCTGAACAGATCGTGGCGTCCGCCGCCAAAGCGTCGCAATTCAGCCATGCACGGCTTTGAGGGCGATCAGGACTCGGGTACCAGCGGCGGCGGATAGATGTCCCGCCTGGAATCCCATTCCGGCCTGAACTCGTCCTCGGACTGGACGATCACATTGGCGTGCCGCCCGTTGCGGGTGTCGAGGTGAGCGAGCGCAACAGCAGCGCGGAAAGCGTCGCTCTTGCGTGGATACGGTTCTGAGTTCTCCCCGTCGCACTGGATTTTCCAATCGCCGTCGTAGACGACGTAGTAGTTCGACTTGGTGTCGGACGCATTCATTTATGGGCTCCTGCCGTCGGCCCCCCTTTTTGGGGCTCGTATCGAGCTTGTATGCGGCATGAATGCGACAGCCGTGCCTCAAGTTCCCGCGAGGCTTGCGCAGCCTGTGGTTAAGTGTGGATGAATGTGGGCAACCCTAAATCGCGGCCGCGATCTCTTTGATTTTAGGCCAGTTTTCCTGACCTTGCCGTTTCATTAATTCGAGGTACTTGGGGTTCTCCCAGCGCACGATGGCGTCCTGGTAGCTGGGACGGGCCTGAATCCGGCCGTACCAGTCGGCGACTCGCGGCGTGCGCTCAAGAAGCCCCAGCACCTTGAGGTGATCGAGCCGCACCACGTAGGGCGTAAATGCCGCATCGGCGATGCTGTAGCGGTCGCCGGCGAGCCAGGCGTGGTTCGACAGTGATGCATCCATGTCGGCGTAGAGCTGGAGCAGCCGCGCAATCGCGCCGTGGAAGTGCGATGAGTCGAGGCCCTTCTCGATCACGTCCCGACGCCGCTCGCGCTTCACCGGATCGGGGATGCTTTCCAGGAGTTCCTTCCCGGCGTCGCCGCGGCTGGTGTACTGGTGCCGGAACGCAAGCGCAAAGCTCAGCACCGCGATACCGGCATCGTGCACGCCTTCGTCGAGCTGCTTGGTCCACAGCCGCATCTTGGCGCGGCCGAACGGCTCGGCCGGCTTCAGCGGCGGATCGGCGAAGCGTTCGTCGATGTATTCGTTAATGACGTTCAACTCCGGAACGACGATGTCGCCGTCGATCAGCGTCGGCACCACGGCGCGCGGGTTGAGCTTGACGTACCAATCTTGCTGCTGGTCGCCCGCGCGCAGGTCGAGGTGGCGGCTTTCCCACGGCACGCCCTTCTCGGCGAGCGTGAGCCGCACCTTCTGCGAACAGGTCGACATGTCGTTGTGGTAGAGCGCGAGCGTCATTCCAAACCTCCGAATTCCGGCGCGACGCGACGTTGTCGCGTCTTGGCCGGGTCAACGCGGGTCCTGTACGATGCTACCCGCAAACGAAACGGTCGGCGACCCGGACCGGCCGATAAACGGGAGGACACGATGATCCTGCGCCGCGCCGCCGCCGTTGCTTTCGTTGTCGAGCGCACTCGCCGCACCGGTCGCAGCGCCCGCGCAGAACTATCCCGACCGTCCGGTCAAGGTCATCGTGCCGAGCGGTCCGGCCGGCAGCTACGACATTGTCGGCCGGGTGGTGGCCGATCAGCTCAGCAAGCGGCTCGGTCAGTCGTTCGTGGTGGAGAACCGGCCCGGCGCCGGCACCATTGTCGGAACCAAGTCGGTGGTGTCGGCCGCGCCCGACGGCTACACGCTGCTGGTCGGTGGCCTGAGCAACATCGTCTTCAACGCCGGCCTCTACAAGAACCTGCCGTACGATCCGCTGAACGATCTCGTGCCGGTCGCGCTCGTCATGAACATCAGCTACTCGCTGGTCGGATCGAACGGCCTGCCGTACGCGTCTGCCGGCGAGATCGTCGCTGCGGCCAAGCAGAATCCCGGCGAGCTCAAGCTCGCCAACGCCGGCGTCGGCACCGGCCAGCACGTGCTGGGCGTGGCGTTCCAGATCGCCACCGGTGCGAAGTTCCTCGAAGTGCCGTACCGCGGATCGGCGGCGGTGTTCCCCGATCTCTTGCCGGGGCGCGTCGATTTGTTCTTCGACTCCACGCCCGCAGCGCTGCCCTACATCAAGTCGGGACAGGCCAAGGGCATCGCGGTTCTCGCGCGCAAGCGCCATCCGGACGCGCCGCAGATGCCGACCATGACCGAGGCCGGCATTGCCGGCTTCGAGATCGATTCCTGGATCGGCATTTTCGCGCCGGCCAAGACGCCGCCGGCGATCGTCGCTCGCCTGCAGAAGGAGATCGCGGCGGCCGGACCCGAAATGAAGCCGCGGTTCGAGACCGTCGGCGGCGAACTGATGGACGTCCCACCCGAGAAGCTCGGCGCGACGATCAGGGCGGACTACGACATGTGGCTCAAGACCATCAAGGACGCCGGCATCACGCTCGACTGATGCTCTGCTGACATCGCTTGTCGTCCCGGCCAAGCGCCCGCAGGGCGCGCGAGCCGGGACCCATGAACACCGGCGGATCGTGAGGTCACGGTCCATCTGACAAACCGGTGTTCATGGGTCCCGCGTTCGCGGGGACGACAGTTGCAGAAGTCGTCGCACCATTGTCGCTAGTGGTGTGATTCATTCGGTCAATTCCCAAATCGGCCGAAGCAGTTCAAGCTCTCGGCATGAGAGCAGGAATTGTCGTCAAGGTCACGGCCGCGGATCGTCGTCAGCTTGAGGCGATCGTCGCGGACGGCAATGCACCGCAGAAGCATGTTTGGCGCGCCAACATCATTCTCGCCACGGCGGATGACTGCGGCACCGCGGAGATCATGCGGCGCTCTGGCAAATCGAAGCCGGTGGTGTGGCGCTGGCAGGCGCGCTTCATGGCGGAGGGCGTGGCAGGGCTGACGCGCGACAAGACGCGCAAGCCTGGCAAGCCGCCGCTGCCCGCTGCGACCGTGCAGCGGGTGGTCGATCTGGCGCTCGCACCGCCGCCGTGCGAGGCAACACACTGGACCGGCCGGATGCTGGCCAAGGCGGCAGGAATCAGCCTGCGGTCGGTGCAGCGCATCCTTGAGGCCTATCAACTGGCACCGCATCGCATCCGGACGTTCAAACTGTCGAACGACCCTGCGTTTGCCGAGAAGCTCAAGGATATCGTCGGTCTCTATGTCGATCCTCCGGACCATGCCGTTGTGCTCTCGGTCGACGAAAAGAGCCAAATCCAGGCGCTCGACCGCACCCAGCCGGGTCTGCCGATGAAGCCGGGCCGTTCCGGCACGATGACCCATGATTACAAGCGCCACGGCACCACCACCTTGTTCGCCGCCCTCAATGTGCTCGACGGCACTGTCATCGGCCGCAACATGCAGCGCCATCGGCACCAGGAGTTCATCCGCTTCCTCAACACCATCGAAGCCCAGGTTCCGGCACGAAAGGCGATCCATGCCATCGTCGACAACTACGCAACCCACAAACATCCCAAGGTTCAACGCTGGCTGGCGCGTCATCCCCGCTGGACCTTCCACTTCACGCCGACCTCGGCGTCTTGGCTCAACGCAGTGGAGAGCTTCTTCGCCAAACTCACCCGCCGACGCCTCAAGCGAGGCGTGTTCCGATCGCTCGCCGACTTGCAGACCGCCATCAACCGCTTCCTCGACGAGACCAACTCCGACCCCAAACCCTTCATTTGGACCGCAGACCCAAACCGCGTCCTCGCCGCTGTCAAACGCGGGAACCAAGCGTTAGAAGTTGGTCCACTAGCGCATGCGAGCGGCGGGCTGGGGTGAGCTTTGTGCGCTTCAAGGTCACCCCACCCCGCCGCCTTCGCTCACTTCCTTCGCTTGGCGTCGACCCTCTCCCTCCAGGGGAGGGTGAAGGGCGCGTGTGGCCCCGCCGCCGTTCGGCTATGGGTCCCCGCCTGCGCGGGGACGACAGGTGGAGGGGCTGTCGCGGACGATAGCGAAGTTTGCGGCGATGGCTGTCCCGCAGGTCGCCGCGCGCCATCCGGGCTACGGCCCTCGATAGCGCGTGATCTGGCCGCACCACATCAAATCTTCAGCTCGACGCCGACCTCTTTCGGAAACAGCTCCTCCACCGCGAGCTTGCGCTTCGTCACGCCCTGCTCGTGGCAGAAGGCGAGAAACGGCTCGAGCGTTCGGCGGTTCTTCTCGATCCCGTAGGGCCAGAAATCGCCGTCGGGAAACAACAGCGCGCGCGGTCTCATCGAAGTGGTCGTAGCCCCAGGCGGTCGGCAGGAACGAGGTCTGGTTCTGGAACAGCTCGGCGCGGCAGGCGCGCTTGGCCTGCTCGAACGCCTCCAGCAGGTTGCGCGCGATCCAGCGGTTGGCCTCGTAGGCGTCGCGCCGCATCACCACGACATGCATGATCGGGAAAATGCCGGTCTTGCGGAAATAGTCGCTGCTCCTGCGCGCGGTAATCGGGGATCAGGCGTTTGACGCCGTGCTTGCCGTCGAGGAACACGTTCGGCGGCCGCGCCGAGATCATCGCGTCGATGCGCGCCGTCGAGCAGCAGTTCGCCGAGGCTTTTGTCCGGCCGCTGGTCAGGCGGAACCCTGCCGGCAGCGTGAACTTCGCCATCTCCTTGCGGCCTGGATCGTTGACACCGGCCTGGATCCAGTCGATCGAGGTGAGCGGCACGCCGGCGTCGTGCTGCAGGCAGCCACGCACGTAGGTCACGGCGGTCTGCGTCCACTGCGGAATGCCGATCCGCTTGCCGGCGAGGTCGGCGGCGCTTTGGATCGGCGAGTTGGCGGCGACGAAGATCGCGCCATGCCGGAACACCCGCGAGGGAAACACCGGCAGGCCGATCATCGGCGCATCACCCTCCGCCACCAGCGTGCAATAGGTGGCGAGCGAGAATTCCGACAGCTCCCACTCGTAGGAGGCGAGGAACCGGTACGCGATGGTCTCGAACGGATGGTTCAGCACGGTGAGCTCGATGCCTTCCGGCTTGACCCGGCCGTTCGCAAGCTCGCGCGTGTGCAGGTAGTCGCCGATGGCAAGCGTGAGGGGCAGGTCGGGCATTGGTTTTCCGGATGATGCGGCGCTGTTGTCGTCGCGGTTAAAGCGAAATGTATCGGGTCGGTGCGATCTGCCATCGGCCGCTCGTCCCGCGGACGCGGGACCAGCTCTTCTGCGCTGGATTCCCGCTTGCGCGGGAATGAGCGAGCTTGCTGCTTGCGTAATCAACTCATCCTCAACCCGTCACGCTTCAGCGCGGCAGATAGCTCAGATCGACGTATTTCGTCGGCGCAGTCCGGCTTGATGTCGCCGAGCTCGATCAGCGTCTTGACCGTGCTCGGGACGATCTCGTCCGGAATCGCGAGCTTGCGGCTGAACGGCTGCAGCTCCTTGACGTAGTAGTCGTAGGTCTGCGTCGCGATCGCCGGGTCGAGCTTGGTGGCGCGCGCGAGGATCGCGATCGCCTCGTCGCGGTTGGCCGGATCGTAGAGCCAGTCGACCGCGTCCGACAGCGCCGCAGGTAGCCGCGCGCGGTGTCGGGATTGTCGCGCAGCCATTGCGGCCGCGCCAGCACGGTGAGGAAGCCGTATTCCTTGCCGTAGGCGCCGATGTCGAGCAGCTTGCGGTAGCCTTCGCGCGGCGGCGCGGAAATCGAACGGCTGGGTCAGCAGCGCCGCCTGCACGCTGCCGCTCGACCAGCGCCGCGAGCCGGTTCGGCGTGGCGCCGGCGTAGACCTGCTCGATGTCGTCGGGCCGCATGCCCTTTTCGGTCACCCAGCGGTTCCAGACGATGGTCAGCAGGTCCTTCGGCGAACGGCAGGATGATGCGCTTGCCCTTGAGGTCGGCGACGCGTCGCGATGTCCGGCGCCGTCATGATCGAGTAGGGATACTTGGTGACCAGGCCGCCGATCAGCACGGCGTTGCCGCCGTTGGCGATCGCGCGGATCGCGGTGTCGAAGGTCGAGGACGCGACGTCGAACGAGCCGCCGACCAGCTGCTGCACCGTGTTGGCGACGTTGCCGACGTAGGTGGTTTCGAGCTCGACGCCTTCGCGGCGGAAGAAGCCCTTTTCGGCGGCGATGAAGCTCGGCCAGTTCGGCGCGGTGCGCGAGACCTGTCCGTCGTTGATCTTCTTCAGCGCCTGCGCCTGCGCGCCGGCGGCACGGTGCGCAAGCAGCCGCAAAGCAGCAGGGTTCCGGCAAGGCGGGCGAGCGTCATGGCGATTCCTCCCAGCTCGGGCAGTCTTTGCCGCCTCGATGGCGCGATGTTAGCGCGCGCGCCCGCCGGCGCAAGCGCGCAAACGGCTGCGAGCCATGCACCCTTTGCGGGATCGCGCGCCAAGTGTTGTAATGCCGGCAACGCAGACGCCAAGTTCGCGTGCACGACCGGGGGAACGATGTCCAAGGTGCCGCTGACCTTCGCCTGCGGGCTCTACGACCGCATGCTGCCGCTCTACACCGGCGAGGTGCAGGTCGAGGGCGTCGACCTCAACTTCCTGGTCGACGACAACCCGCGCAACATCTTCGACCGCATGGCGGCCGGGCTGGAGTTCGACGCCGCGGAATTCTCCAGCTCCGAATACATCTCGCGCTTCGTCGCCGGCCAGTGCCCGTTCGTCGCCATCCCGGTGTTCGCCTCGCGCGTGTTCCGGCACAGCTTCATCTTCGTCAACCGCAAGCACATCAAGACGCCGAAGGACCTCGAGGGCAAGCGCATCGGCGTGCCGGTCTACACCATGACGGCGGCGATCTTCATCCGCGGGCTGCTCGAGCGACGAGCACGGCATCGACTTCTCCAACAACGAATGGGTCGAGGGCGACATCAACAGCGCCAAGCCGCACGGCAATCCGACCATCCTGCCGACCGCGAAGAAGCTTTCGATCAGCGCCAACACGTCCGGCAAGTCGCTGAGCACAGATGCTGGAGGAGGGCGAGCTGCAGGCCATCATCGGCACCGGCGTGCCGGAGGCGTTCGGCCGCAACCCCGATATCGTGCGGCTCTATCCGGACTATCGCGCGGCCGAGATGGACTACTACAAGCGCACCAAAATCTTCCCGATCATGCACACCGTGGTGATCCGCCGCGACGTGCACGAGCAAGCATCCGTTCGTCGCGACCGAGCCTGTTCCACGCGTTCGATCGCGCCAAGGACATCGCGCTGCAAGAAGATGCACTATCGCGGCACGCTGCGCTACATGCTGCCGTGGATGCACGCCGAGCTCGACGACATCGACGCGGTGTTCGGCGGCGATCCCTGGCCCTACGGCGTCGAGCCGAACCGGCCGACGCTGGAGGCGCTGGTGCGCTATCTCGCCGAGCAGGGCGTGATCGCCAAGGCGCCGCGGGTCGACGACCTGTTCGTGCCGGTGCGGCGATACCGATGACGCATTAGGGCATCGACGCATGCGCTGGCGCGTCTGGATCGACCGGCTGATCGTCCTCGCTGGTCCTGCTCGGCGGCGTGGCAGGCCGGCAGCGTGCTGCTCGGCAACTACTGGCTGAGCACGCCGTGGACGACGGTGACGCGCTTCTTCGCCTCGCTGTTCAACGGCGAGCTGGTCTTCCACGGCGGCTACACCGATCACCGAGGCGCTGGTCGGCTGCGTCATCGGCGGCGTGCCGGCGGTGCTGCTGCCGTTCCTGCTGCGCCGGCAGCCGATCGTCGGTCGCGATCCTCGATCCGTTCATGGTCGGCGGCTATGGCGCGCCCAAGCTCGCGTTCGCGCCGCTGTTCATCCTGTGGTTCGGCATCGGCATCGAATCCAAGATCGCGCTGGTGGCCGCGGTGGTGTTCTTCATCGTCTATTTCAGCACGCTGTCGGGCGTGCGCGCGCTCGACCCCAAGCTCGTGCAGATGGCGCAGGTGGTCGGCGCCAGCGAGCGCCAGGTCGGCCGCCACATCGTGTTTCCCGGCGCGGTGCCGGCGATCTTCGCGGGCTTCCGCATCGCCGTGCCCTACGCCATCGGCGGCGCGGTGATCGCCGAGCTGATCTCGTCGAACCGCGGGCTCGGCTATCTGGTGCAGACCGGCGCGATGAACTTCGACACCACGCAGGTGTTCGTCGCGATCCTCGCCGCGACCATCATCGTGCATGCCTTCATCGCCGTCGTCGATCTCGGCGAGCGCTTCCTGCTGCGCTGGCGGCCGCGCGGCGCGGCGCTGATCGTCGATCACGGGACCTGACGCCATGGCCGCGCCGCCGATGCTGGAGATCAAGGCGCTCGGCAAGCGCTTCCCGGCGCGGGCCGGCCGCGAGCCGCCGCCGTGGATCATCCAGGACATGTCGTTCTCGGTCGGCGCGGGCGAGCTTCTCACCATCGTCGGGCCGTCGGGCGCGGGCAAGTCGACGCTGCTCAACATCATCGCGCAGATCGAGGCCGCGAGCGCGGCGAGATCGTGTTCGACGGCGAGCGCGATCGTGTCGCCCGAGCAGAAGACGCTGCGACCCGGGCCTCGACCGCCGCATCGGCTATGTGACGCAGGACGACAACCTGCTGCCGTGGCGCACCACCATCGACAACGTGCTGTTCCCGCTGCGAGGTGCAGGGCAGCGCTCGACGACGCGGCGCGCGCGCGCGCGCAGCCGAGCTGATCGGCGCGGTCGGGCTGTCCGGCTTCGAGCGCTATTACCCGCACGAGCTGTCCGGCGGCATGCGCAAGCGCGCGGCGCTCGATCCGCACGCTGGTCTACGACCCGCCGATGATCCTGATGGACGAGCCGTTCGCCGCGGTCGACGCGCAGACCCGCACGCAGCTGCAGGAGGACCTGCTGCGGCTGTGGAGCCTCAAGCGCAAGACCATCATCTTCGTCACCCACGACATCACCGAGGCGATCGCGCTCGGCGACCGCGCGCTGGTGCTGACGCAGCGGCCGGCGCGCATCGCCGCCGAGCATCCGATCCCGATTCCGCGGCCGCGCAACGTCAAGGACATTTTCACGCTCGCCGGGCTTCGCCGCGATCTACGAACGCATCCGGACGGACGTGCAATGAGGCCGGCGGCGCGAAAGCTATGCGAGCCGCGGCGCGGTTGATGCGCCTCTCCCCTTGCGGGAGAGGGCCAACGTGCATCAGCACACGATCAGCTGGGTGAGGGGTCACGACTCGGAATCCGTAACCCCTCACCCAGTTCATGCCTTGTCATCCGCCTGTCGCCCTCTCCCGCAAGGGGAGAGGGCACAAAATGGCGCAGCGCGTGTGGCGCCGGCGGAGTTGCCATGACTCCGCCGACATCGCCGCCGTTCACGGATACGGCCGTCATCCCGCGGCAATGGATCGTCACCGGCGGCCGGATCGCGCTGGCGCTTGGCGCTGCTGCTGCCTGGGAGTGGGGTGCGCGCGCGTTCGGCCCGCTGTTCTTCGCGCCGCCGCTTGCCACCGCGCAGCGCATCGTCGAGATGGCCGGGAACGGCAAGCTTCTCGATCGACACGATCGCGACGCTGCGGGTGTCGGCGCTCGGCTTCGTCATCGGCTGCGCCTGCGGCGTCGGCCTGCCGTTCCTGCTGCGGCTGTCGCGAGCGCGCGACGCAGGCCATCGAGCCGTTCATCATGGCCTCGATGGGCATTCCCGAAATACGCGCTGACGCCGTGGCTGATCCTGTGGTTCGGCATCGGCGACGCGCCGAAGGTGATCGTGGTGACGCTGTTCGTGTTCTACATCGTGTTCATCACGGTGTTCGCCGGCGTGCGCAGCGTCGACCAGCGGCTGATCAACATGGCGCGCGTGATCGGCGCGAGCGAGCGCACCATCGCGCGCAAGGTGATCTGGATGTCGCTGCTGCCGTTCTTCTTCACCGGGCTCAAGGTCGCGCTGCCGCGCGCGGTCAGCGCCGCCATCGTCGGCGAATTCCTGGTGGCGACCGAGGGCATCGGCTTCTCGATCGAGCGCGCGCGCCAGCTCTCCGACACCACCGGCGTGTTCGCCGGCATCGTGGTCGCGGTGGCGCTGGTGCTGCTGATCAACGCGGTGGTCAACGCGCTGGAGCGCCGCGCGCTGGCTGGCGGCCGACCGACCGGGATATGCAGGTGTAGACGTTCAGAGGCGGACATGACGGTGGGGAGGAACGGACAATGAAACTCGCAAGCTATGTCGCCGGCGGCAAGGAGTGCTACGGCGTGGTGGTGGGCGACGGCGTCGTCACCATGACGCGGCCACGCGTCGCTGCGCGATGCGCTCGCCGCCGGCGCGCTCGACGCGATGCGCAAGGCCGCGGCCGACGCCAAGCCCGACCACAAGCTCGTCCGACATCCGCTTCCTGCCGGTCGATCCCGAACCCGCACAAGATCCTCTGCGCCGGCGTGAACTACCGCGATCACGCCGCCGAAGTGGGCCGCGAACTGCCGAAGCAGCCGAGCATGTTCATCCGCTTCACCGATACGCTGGTCGGCCACGACGGCGAGATGATCCGGCCGAAGCTCTCCGACAATTTCGACTTCGAGGGCGAGTTGACCATGGTGATCGGCAAGGGCGGCCGCCACATCCCGATCGAGCGCGCGCTCGACCATGTCGCGGGCTACACCATCTTGGTCGACGGCAGCGTGCGCGACTACCAGAAATTCTCCGTCACCTCGGGCAAGAACTGGCCGGGCACCGGCCCGCTCGGGCCCTGGATCGTCACCACCGACGAAATCCCCGATCCCGGCAAGCTCACGCTGACCACGCGGCTCAACGGGCCAGCAGGTGCAGCACTCCGGCACCGACAAGCTGATCTATTCGTGCCCGCAGATCGTCAGCTTCTGCTCGGATTTCACCACGCTGCATCCCGGCGACATCATCGCCACCGGCACGCCGGAGGGCGTCGGCCACAGCCGCAAGCCGCCGCTCTGGATGAAGCCCGGCGACGTGCTGGAGGTGGAGATCACGCAGCATCGGCGTGCTGCGCAGCGACGATCGTGGATGAGCGGTAGGTGCTGCGGGCTGCTGGGAGTCGATCACAGCCGCGATTGATGTATTTGTCGGGCAGCACAAGCCTCTCCACGTCATGGCCGGACATAGCCGTCCGAAGGACGGCGTCGCTTCGCTCGCCATGTTCCGGCCATCTCGCTTAGGTTGGCACAGTGCTCACCTGATCGAGATCGCCGGGTCAAGCCCGGCGATGACGGCGGTGGGTTCCCGGCAACTCACTTCACGAATTCGTCGGTGAAGATACCGTCGTAGGACTTCAGCTTCTCGTCCGGCTTGAGCAGTCCGGCATCGACGTTGAAGGTCTCGGAGTTCTCGATCGCGGCCCGGTCGGGATCGGCGGCGATGGCGTCACCTTCTGCAGTTCCTCGAACGTTGCAGCCAGCAGCTTGTCGTCGAGCGTCGGAAAACGCTTCTTCAGCAGCGCGAACGCCTCGTCCGGCTTGGTCTTGATGTAGGCGGTGGCGTCCGCGATCGACGCGGCCGATCGCGACGCAGAGCGCCTTCTTCTGCACGCAGGTGTCCTGCCGCGTCACGATCAGGTTGTGGCCGAACGGGACCATGTCGCCCGGGTCGCCGTCGGGTCCGCTCGCGATCAGCGTCGCCTCGCCGTCCTGCACCGGCTTGAGCGGCCATGGCAGCGACATCGCAAAGCCGTCGATCTGCTTGCTCTGGAACGCCGCCAGCATGCTGTTGGGCGCCATCGGCGCGACGCGGACGTCGTCCGGGTTCATGCCGGCGCGCGCCGCCAAGCAGCCGCACATAGGCGTGGATCATCGAGTTGATCGAATCGACCGCGACGGTGTGGCCCTTGAGCAGCGCCGCGCGCTTTTCCAGCGGCGCCTTCGGATCGAAGCCCGCGGCCTTCGCGATGTCCTTGCGCAGGATGAGCTGCGCGAACGGCCGATCGATGGTGGTGGCGATCGCGATCAGCTTCTGGCCGCGCGCGGTGGCGCGGCCGAACGAGCTCGCGGAGGCTTGCGCGAAATGCGAGCTGCCGGAGATCACCGAGTTGATCGCGCCGATGCCGGTGATCGCGACGGTCTTCACGCTTGATGCCGTGCTTCTGCCACAGCTCAAGGTCGTCGGCGATGTAGCCCGCGCTGAACGTCAGGCTGAAGGCCGGATTGGCGAGGATGATTTCTTCGGCCTGCTGGGCATTAAGCGGTGCCGTGCCGAGCGCCACGCAGGCCAACGCGACGGTTGCGACGACACAATGGCGCATGACCTCTACCTCTCGGGCGAAACGCAAGACTGCGCGATTATGGAGAGTGCTGCCGACCTCGATCAATGCGGGGCTCGACGGCTCCTGCGCCGCACGCGCAGATCGGCAGCGCGGCGATTGTCTCGCAGGGTTGGGCGGGGCAATATCCCGCCAACAAATGGCTGCCGGAATCGGCGCCGCGAGGGAGGATTGTCGATGCACCGCATGATCGTGACTGCGCTTGCCCTGCTGCTTGCGGCGGTGAGCCAGAGCGCGTGCGGTCGAGAAGCTCAAGGTCGCGATCCCGCAGAAGGGCTTCTGGGACAGTTCGTGGGTCGAGTTCGGCGAAGCCGCCGGCTTCTTCAAGGAGGCCGGCCTCGAGGTCGAGGTGTTCTACACCGAGGGCGGCGCGCAGACGGTCGCCACGGTCGTATCCGGCAGCGTCGACATCGCGCATGTCGAACGGCATCCTCGGCGCGCATCGGCGCCTACGTGAAGGGTGGCGACGCCACGCCGTACCGCATGATCGGCGGCCGAGATGACCGGCGCCAACGAGCTGTTCTGGTGGGTCAAGTCCGACAGCCCGATCAAGAGCCTCAAGGACGCCGACGGCAAGACCATCGCCTTCTCGTCGCCGGGCTCGTCGTCGAACCTGATCCTGCTGACGCTGCTGCGCCAGGCCGGCTCCAAGGCGAAGCCGGTGCCGACCGGCGGCGTGCCCTCGACCTACACCCAGACCATGACCGGGCAGATCGACATCGGCTGGTCGGTGGTGCCGTTTGCGCTGAAGGACGTGAACGACGGCAGGATCCGCATCGTCGCGCGCGCCCGCGAAGCGACCGAGCTGCAGAACCAGACCATCCGGGTCAACCTCGCCAACGTCAATTCGCTCAAGACCAAGCGACCGACGATCACGAAGTTCATGCAGGTCATCCACAAGTCGATCGACTGGGCCTACACCAACCCGAAGGCGATCGAGATTTTCGCGCAGAACATGAAGGTCACGCGCGATATCGCCAAGAAGGCGGTGGACGAGTTCTACCCCAAGTCGGCCATGCAGATCGGCGAGGTGCGCGACCTCGAGCGCTCGCTGCAAGGACGCGCTCGACTACAAGTTCATCACCGCGCCCAAGACGCCCAAGGACATCACCAGCCTGTTCGACATCGTCTACAAGCCGGGGAACTGATCGAAAGGCGCGGCGTATCGGCGAAATCCATGGCCGAACATGTGAATTGACGACGAAACCGCCCCGGTTCAGCCCGCCGACATATCCACAGCGCCGCCTGCACCGCCGTGATTTCGGTTGGGGGCTCCGATATTGGTTGATAGCCTTTTCTTTGCCGCGCGGTCCTGAAGTTCCGCCGCCGGAACCCGCACCGGTCCTGTTCGAGCACTCGTTATGCGTCGGTCGGAGTCGCAACGTTCGGCGTTGGCGAGTCGCGTTTGGCGCCTCGCCGCGTCTCGTTGGCGTCGCCGCCCTGCCGCTGCTGGTCGGCGGCTGCCTGCCCATCGAGAGGCCGGACGCCGGCCTCGATATTCCGGACGGCTATCGCGCAGGCCCCCGCAAGCCCGACAAGGCGCTGCCTGCGGTCCTGTGGTGGCGCGGCTTTCGCTCCAAGCAGCTCACCGATCTCGTCGAGGAGGCTCTGACCTCCAACCTCGACATCGCCGCGGCGGTCGCGCGCATCGTGCAGGCCGATGCGCAGTCGCGCATCGCGGGCGCGCCGCTGCTGCCGGGGATCGATCTCGATGCCAGCGCGACGCGCTCGCGGGCCTCGCAGTCGACCGGCAGCGGTTCGGGGTCAAGCGGCCCTTCCGAGCGCACGACCTACGCCACTTCGCTGAGTGCGAGCTACGAGCTCGACTTCTGGGGCAAGAACCGCGCCAATGCTGCGCGCCGCCGAGGAAACCGCGGTCGCAAGCCGCTTTGATCGCGAGGTGGTGGCGCTCACCACGGTGGTGAGCGTCGCCAACGTTATTTTCAGGTGCTGGCGGCAACCGACCGCCTGCGCATCGCCAACGATAACCTGGCGGCCGCGACCCGGGTGTTCAACCTGATCAAGGAACGGTTCGACGCCGGTGTCGCCTCATCGCTCGACGTTGCCCAGCAGGAAGCGCTGGTCAACCAGGTGCGCGCGGCGATTCCGCCGGTCGAACAGCTGCGGCGGCAGGCGGCCGCGACGCTTGCCGTGCTGATCGCCCGTCCGCCCGCGCGGGTCACGGTGCGCTCTGCGAGCATGTACCAGCTTGCGATCCCGCCGGTGACGCCGGGGCTGCCGTCCGATCTGATCGCGCAGCGCCCGGATATCCGAGAGGCGGAGTCGCAGCTTGCTTCTACGAACGCCAACGTCGAAGCGGCGCGTGCGGCGTTTTTCCCGACCATCACGCTGACCGGCGAGGGCGGTTATATGAGCGCCGCGCTCAAGACGCTGCTGCGGCCGGAATCGGCGTTCTTCAACCTCGCCGCCGGCCTGCTGCAGCCGGTGTTCGACGGCGGGTTGCTGCTGGGCCAGTTCGACTTCCAGAAGGGCCGCCAGGACGAGCTGCTGCAGCTTTACCGGAGGTCCGTGGTTAACGGTTTCGGCGACGTGGAGCGCGCGCTGATTGCGGTGCAGCAAACCACCAGGACCGAGGTCCTGCAAAACGAAGTGGTCACAAGCTCCAAGCGCGCGTTCGAGATCGCGGAGACGAGACTGCGCGAGGGCACGGTTGACTTGGTTACCGTGCTGAATCACCCAGCAAACGCTGTTTCAGTGGCCCAGGATCAGCTGGCGCAGGCCCGCTTGCCCGGCTGCTGGCGGTGGTCAGCCTGTTCCAGGCGCTCGGCGGTGGCTGGCAATTGCCGAAAGAGCAGCCGCAGGAGGCGGCTGTGGAACCGCCCAAGGAGCCCATCGTGCCGTTTGCGGTGCCCCCCGCCGCATGGCCGCTGCGTTAGCCTTAAATGCCGAGGCACCCATGAAATCTGCGTAATCTGCTGTGAAATGACCGGTCGCGCCGTTATCTATTACGGCGGGACTGCTTCCGGCCGGTACGGGATGACAAGCAGACGACAATTCATCACTGCTGCCATCGCCACCCTCGTGGTCGTTGGCACGAGCGTGCGCCATCTGGTCACAGGCGCTGCGACCGCAACCGCCGCGCGGCGGCCGTGGCGGCCGCGGCGACGATGGACCGGTCCCGGTGATCGCGGCGCTGACCAAGCGGGCCGACGTGCCGGTCTATTTCGATGGCGTCGGTACGACGCGCGCGCTCAACACAGTGACGGTGAGGCCGCAGGTCGAAGGCAAGCTGATCAGCGTCGCCTACAAGGAAGGCGAGGACGTCAAACGCGGCCACCTGCTGGCCCGCATCGATCCAACGACGTATCAGGCCCAGTACGATCAGGCGGTCGCGAAGAAGGCGCAGGACGAAGCGCTGCTCGCCAATGCTCGTATCGATCTCGATCGCTACGGGCGGCTCGTGACATCGAACTCGATCGCGCGCCAGCAGCTCGACACTCAGAAGTCGACCGTGGCGCAGCTCGAGGCGCAGGTGAAGCTCGATCAGGCGGCGATCGACAACGCCAAGGCGTTCCTCGATTACACCACCATCACCGCGCCGCTCGACGGCCGCACCGGCATCCGCCTGGTCGACGAAGGCAACATCGTCCGCGCCTGCTGACGTCACCGGCATTGTCGTCATCACCCAGCTTCAGCCGATCGCGGTCCTGTTCACGCTGCCGCAGCAGCAGCTCGGCGAGGTCAACCGCGCCTTCGCCGAGGGCCCGCTGCAGGTCGACGCTTTCGGCCCGGACAACAAGACCGTGATCGAGAGCGGCGTGCTCAAGGTGGTCGACAACCAGGTCGACCAGACCACCGGGACGATCAAGCTCAAGGCTGAATTCCCCAATGCGACCTTCCAGCTCTGGCCCGGTCAGTTCGTCAACGTCCGGCTTCTCGTCAACACGCTGAAGAACGTGGTGGTGGCGCCGACCGCGGCGGTGCAGCGCGGGCCGAACGGCACCTTCGTGTTCGTGGTCGAGAGCGATAACAAGGTCGCAGTCCGTCCGGTGACGGCGGCGCAGCAGGACGAGACCCGGGCGGTGATCGTGCGGGGGCTTCAGTCCCGACGAGCGCGTCGTGACCACGGGCTTCGCGCGGCTCACCGCCGGCAGCGAGGTTACCGTGACCAACGCCGAGTCGGCTGCCGGCCGACGGCGAGCCAGCCGACTCGATCGCCCCAGCGACGCCGCGGCGGACCCGACCGACGCGAGCGGCGCTCCGGCGGGCCGAGCGCGTCGCGATGAGCGTCTCGACTCCCTTTATCCGACGGCCGATCGCGACCTCGCTGCTTGCGATCGCCGCCATGCTGGGGGGCTGGCTCGGCTATTTCTCGCTGCCGGTGTCGTCGCTGCCGCAGGTCGACTTCCCGACCATCCAGGTCACGACGCAGCTTCCGGGCGCGAGCCCGAGCACGATCGCGGCGCTGGTGACGGCGCCGCTCGAGCGGCAGTTCGGCCAGATTCCGTCGCTTTCGCTGATGACATCTTCGAGTTCGTTCGGCATCAGTCAGATCACGCTGCAGTTCCAGCTCACCCGCGACATCGACGGCGCGGCGCAGGACGTCCAGGCGGCGATCAATGCCGCCGGTTCGACGCTGCCGCGCAACCTGCCGTATCCGCCGACCTACGCCAAGGTGAACCCGGCTGACGCGCCGATCATCACGCTCGCGCTCACCTCCGACACGATCGCGCTTCGGGAGCTGAGCGACATCGCCGACACCCTGATGGGGCAGCGGCTCGCGGAGGTGAGCGGCGTCGGCCGCGTGTCGATCCAGGGCGGCATCCGGCCGGCGGTCCGCATCCAGGCCGACCTCGCGCGGCTCGCAGGCTACGGCATCGGCCTCGAGGACCTGCGTCTTGCCATCGTCGGCGCCAATGTCTCGGGCCCCAAGGGCGCCCTCGACGGCGCGCACCAGTCCTACACCATCGCCGCCAACGATCAGCTCGCCGCGGCCGCGGCCTACCGTTCGCTGGTGGTTGCCTACCGCAACAACGCGCCGGTGCTGCTCGGCGACGTGGCGCGGGTCATCGACGGCCTGGAGAACTCCAAGGTCGGCGCCTGGTACCAGGGCAAGCAGGCTGTCGTCATCGATATCCAGCGCCAGCCTGGCGCCAACGTGATCGAGACCGTCGAGCTCGTGAAGGAAGAGCTGCCACGCCTGCGACGCGCGATTCCGGTCGGCGTCGAACTCACCATCGTGCACGACCGCACCGACACGATCCGCGCCTCGATCCGCGACGTGCAGTTCACGCTGGTGCTGAGCGTCGTACTGGTCGTGCTGGTGGTGCTGTTCTTCCTGCGCTCCATCCGCGCCACCATCATCGCCGGCGTCGCCCTGCCGCTGTCCCTGGTCGCGACCTTCGGGGTGATGTGGTTTGCCGGCTTCTCGCTCGACAACCTGTCGCTGATGGCGCTGACCATCGGCACCGGCTTCGTGGTCGACGATGCCATCGTGATGATCGAGAACATCGTCCGCCATATCGAGGACGGCGAGTCGCCGCTCGATGCCGCGCTGCGCGGCGCGCGCGAGATCGGCTTCACCGTGATCTCGCTGACCATGTCGCTGATCGCGGTGTTCATCCCGCTCCTGTTCATGACCGGGCTCGTCGGGCGCATGTTCCGCGAGTTCGCGTTGACGCTGACCATCGCGGTGGTGGTCTCGGCCATCGTCTCGCTGACGCTCACGCCGATGATGTGCAGCCGTCTGCTGCGCCACCAGGCGGCGCGCCGAGCAACGCGCTGATGCGTTTTTTCAACCGGGCCGTCGACCGCACCGTCGAGCGCTACCATCAAAGTCTGGAATGGGTGCTGCGCCACCAGACGCTGACGCTCTTGACCACGCTCGGCACGCTGATCGCCACCATCTGGCTTTACATGATCGTGCCGAAGGGCTTCCTGCCGCCGCAGGACACCGGCCTCATATTCGCGGTATCGGAGGCCGGCACCGAGGTCTCGTTCGACCAGATGCAGCGGCTGCAGGCCCAGGTCGAGGCCGCCATTAAGAAGGACCCTGACGTCAACGGTGTGGTGTCGATCATCGGCGTGAGCCGCATGAACCCGACACCCAACGCCGGCCGGCTTGCAATCATGCTGAGGCCGATCGATTCACCGTCGCGCCTCGGTCGACCAGGTCGTCGAGCGCCTCAAGCGGGAGGTCGCGCCGATCCCGGGCGTCACTGTCTATCTTCCAGCCGGTGCAGGACATCCAGATCAGCACCCGCGTGAGCCGGGCCCAGTACCAGTACACGCTGGTCGGCGCCAATCCGGACGAGGTACTGGAGTGGTCGGAACGTCTCACCGACCAGTTGCGGACGGTGCCGGTCATGCGCGACGTCGCCTCCGAGGCCCAGGAGGGCGGGCTTCGCGTCATGGTCCAGGTCGATCGCGAGACCGCCGGCCGGCTCGGCATCTCGATGCAGGCGGTCAACGACACGCTCAACAGTGCGTTCGGCCAGCGCCAGATCTCGACGATCTACGCGCAGGCCAACCAGTACCGCGTCATCCTGGAGGCGGAGCCGCGCTATCAGCGGGACCCTGCCGCGCTGTCCAAGCTCTACGTCCCCGGCGCCAACAACGTTCAGGTGCCGCTCAGCACGTTTGCGCGTTTCGAGTCGACGACTGGCGCCGCTCGACAATGGCGCGCCAGCAGCAATTCCCGTCCATCACCATCAGCTTCAACCTTGCGCCTGGCGCTGCGCTGAGCGACGCAGTGGCCGCGATCATGGCCGCCGAGCGCGCCATCGGCATGCCGTCGTCGGTGGTCGGCACCTATTCGGGCGACGCGGCCGAGTTCGCGAAATCGCTCGCCGGCGAGCCGTGGCTGATCCTGGCCGCCGCGGTCGCGATCTACATCGTGCTGGGCGTGCTGTACGAGAGCTTCATCCACCCGTTCACCATTCTGACCACGCTGCCGTCGGCCGGCGTCGGCGCGCTGCTGGCGCTGATGCTGTTCGGCTACGACCTTTCGGTGATCGCGCTGATCGGCATCGTGCTGTTGATGGGCATCGTCAAGAAGAACGCGATCATGATGATCGACTTCGCGCTCGAAGCCGAGCGCGGGCAGGGGATGTCGCCGCGCGATGCGATCGTGCAGGCCTCGCTGCTGCGCTTTCGGCCGATCATGATGACGACGCTCGCGGCGCTGTTCGGCGCCATTCCGCTCGCCATCGAAAGCGGCACCGGTTCGGAGCTGCGCAATCCGCTCGGCGTCACCATCATCGGCGGCCTGCTGTTGAGCCAGCTGCTCACGCTCTACACGACGCCGGTGATCTATCTCGCGATGGAGCGGCTGAAGCAGCGCCTGGTCCGGCCGCGACCGTTCGTGCCGCCGGTGCGGCGGACACCCGGTCCGGCGCCTGATCCGGCCGAGTAACGGCCATGAACTTCTCGTATCCATTCATTCGCCGGCCGGTCGGAACCACGCTCTTGGCGATCGGCCTGTTCCTGGTCGGCCTGGTCGCTTACCGCTTCCTGCCGGTCGCGAGCATGCCGACCGTCGAGTTCCCGACCATCCGCGTCAGCGCGAGCAGGCCTGGGGCCGACCCGTCCATCATGGCGGCGACGGTCGCGGCTCCGCTGGAGCGCAGGCTTGGCGAAATCCCGGGCGTGATCGAGATCACGTCGACGAGTTCGCTGGGCAGCACCAACATCTCGATCCAGTTCGATCTCGACCGCAACATCGACGGCGCCGCGCGCGACGTCCAGGCCGCGCTCAACGCAGCGCTTACCGACCTGCCGGGCGACCTGCCAACCCTGCCCAGCATGCGAAAGGTCAACCCATCGGCTTCGCCGGTGCTGATCCTCGCGCTTACGTCGAAGATCACGCAGCCGAGTGCGATGTACGACGCAGCCGACTCCGTGATCGCGCAGCGGATCGCCCAGGTCGAGGGCGTGGCCGACGTAACCGTCAGCGGCGCCGAGCAGCCCGCGGTCCGCATCCGGGTCAATCCGGTCGCGATCGCCTCGATGGGCGTCAGCATGGAGGACGTTCGGGTCGCGATCGCCAATGCCAACGCGGCAAGCCCGCTCGGAACCTTCGACGGCCAGGACCTCGCCCGCACCATCGGCAGCAACGATCAGCTCCGGCTGCCGCGGCAATACGAGAACCTGGTGGTGAAATCGTCGAACGGCAATGTGGTCCGGCTCAGCGCCATCGCCACGATCGAGCAGAGCGTGCGAAACACCCGCGCGGCGGCGTGGTTCAACATGCAGCCCTCGATCCTGTTGATCATCACCAAGCAGGCCGACGCCAACGTGATCGACACCGTCGACCGCATCCGCGCGCTGCTGCCCGAGATCAAGCGCTGGATCCCGGCCGATATCGAAATCTCGGTGCTGTCCGATCGCACGCAGACCATTCGCGCCAGCGTGCTAGACATGGAGCTGACGCTTGCAGCCACGATCGCGCTGGTGATGCTGGTGGTGTTCGTGTTCCTGCGGCGTGCGGCCGCAACCGTCGCGGCCGGCGTTACCGTGCCGCTGGCGCTGTCGGGAACATGCGCGGCGATGTGGCTCGCCGGCTTCTCGATCGACAACATCTCGCTGATGGCGCTCGCGGTCTCGGTCGGCTTCGTGGTCGACGATGCCATCGTCGTGATCGAGAACGTGTTCCGCAATCTCGAGAAGGGCATGTCGCCGCTGCGGGCGACGATTGAGGGCACGCGGCAGGTCGGCTTCACCGTCATCTCGATCAGCGTCTCGCTGGTGGCGGCGTTCACACCGCTCCTGTTCATGGGCGGGGTGGTCGGGCGGCTGTTCCGGGAGTTCTCCCTGACGCTCACGTTCGCGATCGTGATCTCCACATTCGTATCGCTTTCGCTCACGGCGATGATATGCGCGCATTTTGTGCGCGCGGCGCCGAGTCCGGATGCGACCACGTTCGATCGCGTGGTGGAGCGCATTCTGCGCTGGATGATCGCGGCCTATTCGTGGAGCCTCGATATCGTACTGCGGCATCGAATGCTGACGCTGCTGGTGTTCCTCGCCACCATCGCGCTCACGGTCGACCTCTACATCAAGACGCCAAAAGGATATTTCCCGCAGGACGACACCGGCCTGATCTTCGGCGGCACGCGCGCTGCGCCGGATATCTCGTTCGAGGCGATGGAGCAGTTGCAGCAGCGCGCCACCCGGATCGTGCTGTCCGATCCTGCGGTGGCGGCGGTCGGCTCGTCGGTCGGCGCGTCGAATTTCAATGCGTCGGTCAACAACGGCCGGCTGTTTATCAGCCTGAAGCCACTCGAAGAGCGCGGCGGCGTGAGCTCGCAGACCGTGATCAACCGGCTGCGGCCGAAGCTCCTCGACGTCGGCGGCATGCGGGTCTTCATGTTCCCGGCGCAGGACGTGCGCGCCGGTGGCCGGCAGTCGAGTTCGTCCTATCAGTTCACGCTCTGGGACCCCGACCTCGAAGAGCTCCTGCACCATGTTCCAATCGTGCTCAACAAGGTGCGCGCCCTGCCCGAGCTGGTGGATGTGACCACCGACCGCGAGCAGAACGGCTTGCAGGCCAACGTCGTGATCGACCGCCCGGCGGCCGCGCGGTACGGTGTGCGCATCCAGGACATCGACGACGCTCTCAACAACGCTTTCTCGCAGCGGCAGGTCTCGACCATCTACTCCGAGCGCAACCAGTACCGGGTGATCCTGGAGGTCGATCCGCTGTTCCAGCGCGATCCCTCGGACCTGACGCGGGTGTACGTCGAGGGCGGCAACGGGACCCAGGTGCCGCTGTCGAGCGTCGCGCGCATCGAGAAGGGGCTTGCGCCACTGGTGATCAACCATCAGGGCCAATTCCCGGCGGTCACGATCACCTTCAACGTGGCGCCCGGTGTCACGCTCGACGCCGCCACCGCGGCGATCCAGCGCGCCGTGGCCGAGCTGCATCTGCCGTACTCGCTGCGCACCGAGTTTGCCGGCGACGCGCGTCAGTTCGCCCGCTCGGCCAACGCGCAGCCGCTGGTCATCCTCTCGGCGCTGATCGCGGTCTACATCATTCTCGGCGTGCTGTACGAGAGCCTCGCGCATCCGCTGACGATCATCTCCACACTGCCGTCGGCGGGCCTCGGCGCATTGCTGGCGCTGATGGTGTTCAACGCCGAGCTGACCGTGATCGCCTTCATCGGCATCATCCTCTTGATCGGCATCGTCAAGAAGAACGGCATCATGATGGTGGACTTTGCGCTGGTCGCCGAGCGCGAACGTGGGCTGTCGGCGGAGCAGGCGATCCGCGAGGCCTGTCTCGAACGCTTCCGGCCGATCCTGATGACCACGCTTGCCGCGATGCTGGGCGCGCTACCGCTGCTGATTGCGACCGGGCCCGGCTCGGAGCTGCGGCGGCCGCTCGGCATGACGATCCTCGGTGGTCTTCTGGTGTCGCAGGTGCTGACCCTCTACACCACGCCGGTCATCTACCTTTTGCTCGACAAGCTGCACCGGCGGCTCTCGGGCGGGCTCGGTGTACGGGCGGAGCAGTCCGCGACCGACGCGGCAACACCCGCGCCGCAGCATTGATGTATTGCGGATTGGTGCCGCGCCCGGAAATGTTGTCAAAGCGGCGCTGATGACTGCGCCCTCTCCCCTTGCGGGAGAGGGCTCACGGGCTCTTGTCACACGATCAGTTGGGTGAGGGGTGCGACTTATCGGAAGGTCGTAACCCCTCACCCGGTTCTTGCTTGGTCATCTGTTTGCGTTGCCCTCTCCCGCAAGGGGAGAGGGCGCATCGACGAGCTCCGCATCTGCTACGGCGGGGTTATGCGTGGTACGTCGAGTAGACCGGCTCGGGCTGCGTGAAGAACGCGTGCATGATGTGCAGCGCGATCATGTAGTTCTTCTGCTGCAGCGACGCATGCGCGATGCCGGGCATCACCGCGAACTGCTTGTCCGGGTTGGGCAGCGCCTTGAAGAAGTTGATCAGGTCGTCGAATCCCGCAATGCCGTCGTACTCGCCGCGCATGACGATGGTCGGCACCTTGATCTTGGTCGGGTCGACCACCGGCAGGTTGTTGCACATGTCGATGTAGGTGCCGTTCGGGATCGAGTCGTCGAGCTCGCAGGATGTAGTCGGCGAACGCCTCGATCACGTTGTCGTCGGCGGTGCCGGGATGGTCGCGTTCGAAGATCGAGCGCACGAACGCCTTGTCGATCGGCCGGCGCTTGGTCTTGAGGTACTCCGGCAGTTTCTTCCTGCGCTGCTCCAGCGTCGGGCTGCCTTCGCCGGTCCAGACATGGGCGTCGAGCGCGAGCCGCTTGACGCGCTCCGGATGGCGCTGCGCGAACGCCGCCGCCCGCAGTGCGCCCGACGAGATGCCGTAGACCATCATCGGGCCGCTGTTGCGCAGCTTCAAGATGTAGTCGCTGCCGGCCGAGAGGTCGTCGGCGCCCTCGGAGATGGTGGCGTCGAGCGCCGCGGTCCTTGGTGGAGCGGCCATAGCCCTCGATGGTCCAGGCACCAGGTGTCGAAGCCGCGCTCGGCGAAGTATTCCATGGCGGAGGAGTTCGGCCGGCCGGGCACCTGCAGATCGAACACCGGCTGCGAAGCCATCGACGAGCCGTGCACGAACAGCACGGTGCCGTTCTTCGGTCCACCCGGCGCGCGCTTCTCCCACAGGAACAGCTTGGCGTCGCCCTTGTTGGTCCAGTGCTCCTGGCCCGCAATCCGGCCCCTGGTCGCAACGCTGACATCGTTCATGATGACCCTCCCGTTATTTCTGAGCCTCGACAAACTCGGTGGACGCCTATGCGCCCTCTCCCGCAAGGGGAGAGGGCGCACGTGCGTTTCAGCTCGATCAGTTGGGTGAGGGGTAGTGATTCATCGTAGAAAAATTGCCCCTCACCCAACCGAGCCTGCTTCTCCTTCTGCGCAGCCCTCTCCCGCAAGGGGAGAGGGCACAAATATCGGCGCCGCAATTGCGGTGTCCGCCGCACACTAGCACTGCGGAATACGTGCGGACACAGTGCTTCCCCGAACGGGATGCGTGGGTCAAGCCCGTGCGTGACGAAAGCGGTCGGTTCGCGCCGCTCTTTGAGATCGAAATTTCAGCGTGTAGTGTCCACGGCTTCCGGCGGAACGCTGGCGCGCCAGTTGTGCCGCCGTCAAGCACCGGGGAGGAACCGTGCCGAGCGAAAAGAAGCTTGAGCTTTCGTCCATCAAGCGCCTCGTGATCGCCGGCTGGACCGGCCGCAACGTCGAGGCGCTTGAGGCGCATATCAAGGAGCTTGAGGCGCTCGGCGTCAAACGGCCGAAAAGCGTGCCGATCTTCTACCGGGTTGCCGCTTCGCTGCTGACCACCGCCGGCGCGATCGAGGTGATGGCCGACAAGTCGAGCGGCGAGGTCGAGTTCGTGCTGTATGCGCTCGACGACGGCCTCTGGCTCGGCGTCGGCTCCGATCATACCGACCGCAAGGCCGAGACCATCGGCGTCACGCTGTCGAAGCAGATGTGCGCCAAGCCGGTCGGCGCCATGCTCTGGCGCTACGACGAGGTCAAGCCGCACTGGGACAGGCTGATGCTGCGTTCG
Organism: uncultured Alphaproteobacteria bacterium; assembly: GCA_963821555.1. GTDB lineage: Bacteria > Pseudomonadota > Alphaproteobacteria > Rhizobiales > Xanthobacteraceae > Z2-YC6860. The sequence goes on from CAWGEM010000004.1 coordinate 512,519, forward strand.
TTCGTGCCGGGCGAGGGCGCCGGCCGGCGGCTCTACCAGGAGGGCCCGGTCACCAACATGCGCTCGCCCGAGGAGTTGATCCGGCTCTACACCGGCGGCGATGCGCTTGCACCGGGAACCGCGATGTTCTGCGGCACGTTCGCGGTGCACGGCGGCATTTCGTCGTCGGGCACGTTCGACATGGAGCTGGACGATCCGGTGCTCGGCCGCAAGCTCACGCACAGCTATCGACATCGTGTCGCTGCCGGATGAGGGCTAGTTTGCCGTGCTCACCGTCGTCATCGCCGGGCTTGTCCCGGCGATCCCGATCAGGTGAGCACGGTACCAACCTAAGCGGGATCACCGGGTCACGCGCCTTCGGCGCGGCCCGGTGATGACGTCGGAGAAATTGGAGAAGCCGCATGAAAGTCGTCATCCCCGATCTGGTCTCGAATTCGTACTTTCCCGCCATCGCGGCGGTGGAGATGGGCTTCTTCAAGGAAGAGGGCCTCGATGCCGAGCTCGAGCTGATCTATCCGGTCGGCAAGTGCTACGAAGCGCTGCGCGACGGCAAGGCGGACTTCGTCGGCGGCTCGTCGCACTCGGCGCCGACCGGCTTCACCGAATGGCAGGGCGTGAAGTTCCTCGGTGCGCTCGCGCAGCACACCTACTGGTTCCTGATCATGCGCTCGGACCTGAACGTGAAGCGCGGCGACGTTGCTGCCGTCAAAGGCAGGAAGCTCGGCGCCGCGCCGCTGATCGACATCGGCCTGATCGAGCTGCTGAAGGAGTGCGGCATCGATCCCAAGCGCGACGGCGTTGCAGATCGCGCCGCCGCCGATGCCGGCCAATCCGGCCGGCGTGTCGTTCGGCGTCAACGCGGCGAAGGCGATGGAGGAGGGCAAGATCGACGGCTTCTGGGCCAACGGCATGGGCGCCGAGGTCGCGGTCAGGCGCGGCATTGGCACGCTCGTGCTCGACGCGCGGCGCGGCGACGGGCCAGCGAGTCTCCGGGGCTACACCTTCGGCGTGCTGGCGACGCACGCCGATGTCGTCGAGAAGACGCCGGACAAGGCCGCGGCCGCGCTGCGCGCGCTGGTCAAGACCCAGAAGGCGCTGAAGGAGGATCCCAAGCGCGCGACCAAGGTCGGCGAGAAGTGGTTCCCGGCGTTCGAGGCGAGCCTGATTGCGACGCTGGTCGAGCGCGACCTGCCGTACTACGACCCGACCATTTCCAAAGCCACGTTCGACAGCATGTGCCGGTTCGCGCAGACCACCGGCCTCACCAAGGGCGTCGGCAGATACGAGGATGTGGTCGCCACGCAGTTCAGCAATCTGTGGAAGGGATGAGGCTTGCGGCAGGTGTGAGGCGCTCTGCCTCGCGTTGTCTAGCATTCGCGACGCTGCTTGATGTGCCCTCTCGCCTTGCGGGAGAGGGCCAACGTGCATCCGAGACACGATCAGTTGGGTGAGGGGTTGCGGCTTGTCGAGGGTCCGCCACCCCTCACCCATGTTGTGGTGACCGACTGCGTGGCCCTCTCCCGCAAGGGGAGAGGGCACATCAAGCAGTGCGTGCGCTTGCTGCGGCTGTGCGGCGAGACCAAATTTCGGCTACGAACTGCTTTTCAGCCCGTTCTCGCGGATCACCTTGCCCCAGTTGCGCGACCATTCGTTGAAGAAACGCTGGAACGGTTCGCCGCCCGTGAGCTTTACGTCGAGCAGCAGCGCGTCGGTGAGCTTCGTGGCGATCTCGTCCTGCCGCAGCACGGACGTAACCTCGGTGCGGAATCGCTCGACGATCGGGGCCGGCGTGTTGGACGGACCGAAAATTCCCCAGAACGAAACCGCCTCGAAATCCGCAAAGCCGCTTTCCGCAAGGGTCGGAACGGTCGGCAGCCTGGCGTGGCGCTGCAGTCCAGTTTGGGCAATGGCGCGCAGCGTGCCGCGCTCGATCTGCGGCGCGAGCAGGGTGACACTGCCGGCGATCAGATCGACGTGGCCGCCGAGCGCGTCGTTCACGGCCGGTGCCCCGCCGCGGTAGGGGATCGGCGTCAACCGGGCGTTCGCAAGCTTGCTCAGCAGCACCATGCTGATCAGCGCCAGCGTGTCGGCGATCACCGCGACGTTGACGCCGCTGCTCTCGCGTCCGGCTTTGAGCACGTCGTCAAAAGTCTGGAAAGGCCTGCCGATAGGGGCGGCAATGACGTTCGGCGCGATGCCGATCAGCAGAACCGGATCGATGTCCTTGTCCGGATCGTAGGGCATGTTCGCCATCAGCGCCGGGTTCAATCCCTGAGAGTCGGCGTTGATCAGCCATTTGGTGCCATCACGCGGCGCCTTGGCGACAGCTGCGGCGCCGAGCGTGGTCGCGCCGCCGGTGCGGTTCTCGACGATCACCGTCGTCCCCAGCCGCTGCTGTAGGCCGGGCTGGATCAGCCGCGCGATGATGTCGATCGAACCGCCCGGCGGCAGCGGCACCATGAGCGTGATGGTGCTCGACGGCCAGGACTGCGCCCGTACCACCGCCGGCAGTGCGAGCGCGCCGGCCGTGCCCGCAAGCACGGCCCGGCGTGATAGGCCTCCCATGGGTCGTTTCTCCCGGTCTCGTTTTTTGTCGGGAGATGTTGGCAGCTTCCGTCGCCTTGCGACAGCCGGAAAAGCGCGCCGCGCAATGGCGGCGGCACTATCCGAGCGAGCCGATCAGGTCGTCCCGGCCGAGCGCTGCGCCAAGTGCCCAGATCGCGACCGCGAACAGGTTGGCGTCGCGGTTCTGGCCGCCGAGGAACTGCAGGCCAAGCGGCAAGCCCTCGTCGGAAAGCACCGGCAGGGTCAGCGCGGGCACGCCAAGGTAGCGATGCCGTGACGTTCATGATGGTGTTGCCGGTGGTGCCGAGCCCGATCGGCGCCGCGCCGCAGGCGCCGAGCGTCACGAACGCATCGTACCGCCGCGCGGCGCGAGCGTAGGTGTCGCGCACCATAGCGCGCCGCGCCAGCAGTTCGCCGTACTCGCGCTGGGTCATGGCTTCGGCCATCTTGAGGCGCTCGCGCGCCGGCCCGCTGAGCTTGCCGGCGTCGAGGTCGGCGTAGGTGTTGAGCGGCCAGCGTCCCTCCCACGAATTGATCGCCTGGGTCAGCGACAGCGCGTCGGCGATTTGCTGCTCGACCGCTTCGATGTCGCTGTCGTCGCTGCGCGTGTGCAGCTCGACGCCGGTCTTGGCGAGCTGCTCGCGGGCCGAAGCGAACGCCCGGCGCGCGCCGTCGGTCGTGGCACTCCAGCCGCCGGTCTCGATCACGGCGAGCCGCGCCGGCCGTGAGCGGCGGCTGAAATCCACATCGCCGCTGACGCCGACCATGCCGGGGTCGCCGCCGGCCCGCTCGGCGACTGCTTTCACGACGCCCCAAACGTCGGCCAGCGTCGCGCCGATCGCGCCCTGGCAGCTCTGGCTGAAATGGTCGTAGCGAGCCGCTGCGGTTGAGCGCGCCGACGCTTGGCTTGAAGCCCACGCAGCCGCAGAAGCTCGCCGGACGCAGGATCGAGCCGACCACCTGGGTGCCGAGGCCGGCCGGCACCATGCCGCTGCCGACGGCGGCGGCGGTGCCGCTCGATGAGCCGCCCGGCGTGCGCGTCGGGTCGTGCGGATTGCGGGTGGTGTGGAACGGGTGGCTCGCGGCGAACTCGGTCGTGGTGGTCTTGCCGAGGATCACGACGCCGGCCTCGCGCAGTGCGTGCACGCTCGCCGAGTCGCGGCGCGTGACCGAGCCCTCCCACATCGGCGAGCCCTGTCCGGTCGGCATGTCGGCGGTCTCGATGATGTCCTTGATCGCAAGTCGGCATGCCGTCGATGGCGGACAGCGGCTTGCCGGCCTTCCAACGGGCGGTCGCGGCGTCGGCGGCCTTGCGCGCGCCCTCCCGGTTGAGGAGCACGAATGCGCCGACGTTGGGCTCAATCCGTGCGATGCGGTCGAGGCAGCCTTCGAGGAAATCGCGCGGGGTGGCCTTGCCGGCGCGCAGCTCGCCCGCGAGCGAGACATAGCCGCGCAATTGCTCTTGGCGGCGGTGCCCGCACCGCTTCGATTGTCCTGAAACGCCTCGACCTGGGCCATCTGCGCCGCTCCCTCCCACCGTACCAAAACACAGCGGCCGGGCAGGGCGCCCGGCCGGAGCCAATCGTAAACTCAAGGCACAGTCAGTGCCAGCAAGTTGGGTGTGGTTCGATGATCGCCGTTTCCGCGCACTGGCGCTGCTTCCGCCGCCGGCGCTGCTTGATGCGCCCTCTCCCCCTTGCGGGAGAGGGCCAACGTGCGCTGGGAACACGATCAAGCTGGGTGAGGGGTTCGCGCTATGAAGTCCGTGACCCCTCACCCAGTTCTTGTTGTGGTGACCCGTGGTGTTGCCCTCTCCCGCAAGGGGAGAGGGCACAATAACGTACGCCGCTGCAAGCAAATGCCGCTCGCGGCAAGCGCCGCGATCAGGTCGAGCGGCCGGCGAGCGCCGCCTTGACGCGCTCGGGCGTGAACGGCAGTTCGCGCAGCCGGACGCCGGTCGCGTCGAACACGGCGTTGCCGAGCGCTGCGCCGACCGGCGCCGCACGCCGCTTCGCCGGCGCCGAGCGGCGGCTCGGTCGGGCGGTCGATCAGCTCGATTTCGAGCTTGCGGCACCTCGCGAGAACCGCATGATCGGATAGCTCGCCCAGTCGACGCTGGTGACGCGGGAGCGATCGAACTTGACCTCCTCCATCAGCACGCGGCTCAGCGTCTGCAGGATGTTGCCCTCGACCTGGGCACGCACGCCGTCGGGGTTGATGATCTGCCCGCAGTCGTGCGCGCAGAACACCCGCTCGACCTGGATGCGGCCGGTGGCGCGCTCGACCGCCACCTCCATGCCCATCGCGACGTAGGTCTCGTGGTGCTTGTAGTGCACGTAGGCGATGCCGCGGCCGCGCGCCACCGCGTCCGGCGCGGTCCGGGCGCCGGCGACGGGCGGGCTCTCCCATTTCATCAGCGCGCGCCATCCGCTTGATGACTTCGATGCCGCGCGGGTCGGTCAGGCCCTTGAGGCGCATGGCGACCGGGTCATGCTTGGCCGCGGCCGCAAGCTCGTCGACAGAAGCTCTCGACCGCGAAGCAGTTGGCGGGCTTGCCGGGCGAGCGGATCGGCGCCGGCCGCAGCGGCGTGTCCTTCAGCCAGTGCACGACCACGTTCATGCTGCTCGCGGCATAGGGCGGATCGCCGTTCTGCGAGAGCAGGCCGGTGCTGAAGCCCGTCGGCTGGTCGAGGCCGGCTTCGGCCGGACCGAGCAGCGGAGCGAACGGCAGGCCGCGGCGTCGCCTTCGGCAGCCACATGTCGGTGCGCCAGTGCACGATGCGGCCTTCGGCGTCGACCGACGCCGACGAGGTCGAGCAGTTGCGGCGGGCCCTTGGGGTCCCAGCCGTGCTCGTCCTCGCGCATCCATTGCACGCGCACCGGCCGCCCGACCGCGCGCGACATGATCGCGGCGTCGGCGGCGGCGTCCTCGTGGCCGTTCATGCCGTAGCAGCCGGCGCCGTCGAGATAGATCATCCGCACCTTGTCGCGCGGCAGGCCGAGGAAGCGCGCAAACGAGCCGCGGTTGCCGTGGGTGCCCTGCGAGGCGGTCCAGATCGTGGCGCTGTCGGGCTTCACGTCGGCGATGGCGCAGGACGGACCGATCGAGCCGTGGGTGTGGATCGGCCAGTAGTAGGTGGCCTTGAGCGCGATCGCGTCCGGCGGCGCCGGCGCCGGCCGGCGTCGCCCTTCTTGACGATGGTCCTCGTCGCCAACGAACGGGCCCGTCGCGCAGCGACGTCGAGCAGGTCGGCCTGCGTCCGGCAGCCCCTGCCGGTCGCTCCACTGCGCCTTGAGCGCCCGCATGGCGCGCACGCAGGTCCACTCGTCCTCGGCGACGACGCCGAGGAAGTTCTTGACCCGCACCACCTTGACGCCGGGCAGGTTGGCGATCGACGATTCGTCGACCGAGCGTCAGCTCGGCGCCGATCGCGGGCGGCCGGATGACGCGGCCGTGCAGCATGTTCGGCACGGTGAAGTCGTGCATGTAGATGTGGCTGCCGGTGACCTTGGCCGGCACGTCCGGCCGCGGCAGCGACTTGCCGACGATGGTGTAGGTGCGTCGGGTCCTTGAGCGGCGCCTTGGGATCGAGCTGCGAGATCGAACTTGTTGCCGGCGAGCAGATCGGCGAACTTCACGCCGGCGCCGCCGGCCTTCGGACGCACCTCGCCGTCGGCCGTGGTCAGATCGGCGGCCGGCACGTTGAGCCGCTTCGCGCCAAGCTCGATCAGCGCCTTGCGCGCGGTCGCGGCGGCCTGGCGGATCTGCACGCCGCCGCGCTGGATGCCGTTCGAGCCGGCGGTGCGGCCCTGGTCGGGGGTGAGCGCGGTGTCGCCCTCGATCAGCTTGATGCGCTCGATCGGGACGCCAAGCTCCTCGGCGAGGATCTGGCGCATGGCGATGCGCAGCCCGGTGCCGAGATCGACCTTGCCGCAGAACAGCGTGACGGTGCCGTCGCCGTTGACGCGCGATGAAGGCGTCGACCTGCTTCGGGATCGAGCACGCGCGCGGCGGCGCCCTGCGCGGCCGCGCCATGCGCAGGCCTGGCACGCCGGCGAGCGCGAAGCCGACGGTCAGCGCGCCGGACTTGAGCAGCGCGCGGCGGGAGAGACTGTGACTTCGTTGAACGGAGCGTTCATGTCAGCCTCCCTGCGCCGCGCGCATCACGGCGGCGACGACGCGCACATGCGTGCCGCAGCGGCAGAGATTGCCGTCGAGCGCGGAGCGGACTTCGGCTTCGCTCGGCTTCTTGTTCTGCGCGAGCAGGCCGGCCGCGCTCATGATCATGCCGTTGGTGCAGTAGCCGCATTGCGGCACCTGCTCGGCGATGAAGGCCTTCTGCAGCGGATGCGGGCTTGCCGATCGAGCCGAGGCCTTCGAGCGTGGTCACCGATCTTGCCGGCCGGCCGCCGAGATCGGCACCTGGCAGGAGCGCACCGCCTTGCCGTCGATCAGCACGGTGCAGGCGCCGCACTGGCCGAGGCCGCAGCCGAATTTGGCGGCGGTGAGGCCGAGGCCGCGCAGCACATAGAGCAGCGGCTTGTCGGGATCGTCGGATTCCGCCGATGCGCGGAAACGCCGTTGATGCGAAGGTTGTAGGTCGCCATGGATCGCCCCTTCTAATCCGCATTGGCGCGGGCGTTCGAACTGCAATTATTCTAAACGCAAGGTGGATCAGCCGCCATACCGAGCGGCCCGGCCGCTCCGCGGCTTGGCGTCACAATAAATTTCGCGCTGCGGGGGAATAAACCGACGGCAGCCGAGGTTGCGCCGCATTCGCGAATGCTGCGGTTATTCCGGGGCGCGCGTCAGCGCGAACCCGGAATCCAGAAGCACCCGTGCGCGCTCGCATGCGGCTCTGGATTCCGGGTTCCGGCCTTCGGCCGGCCCGGAATGACGGGCTGCTCCTCGGTACTCGGCTCGTAACGCCGTTACGAGCCGGAACCGGCGCTTGGCATCGCGCACCGGCGTCTCCGGCGTCAGCCCGCCGCGCTTTCGCGCGAGCGTCTCCCGGCCGCTCTGTTCCCAGTCGCCGGCGACGGCGCGGCGGGCGTAGGTTTCCCACGGTCCGACCAGTCGCCGAGCGTGTAGCCGTGCCAGGGCGGCTGCGGCGACAATCGGCGGCAGGCCGAGTTCCTCCCAGATCGTGCGGGCGCGCTCCATGAACTCGCGCTTGGGCAGCGCCAGCGGCGGGAACGCCTGCTTGAGCGTTGCGTCGATCAGCATCGAGGAATCGTTGCTGCGCCGGCCGGACTTCGGCCCGTGGCCGCTGGAGCGGTGCGGCGCGATATGCACGTCCTCGACCGGGTTGGCGCGGTAGGCGATCGACCACCACACCGCGTCGGTGTTGGTCGGGTCGATGTCCTCGCTGACCGCGACCACCACCTTGCCGCAGTCGGCGCGCAAGTTCGGAGGCGCGCGTTCAGCCCGCGCCAGACCTCGGTGCGCGGCGCGCCCTGCGTATAGATGCAGGAAGATCACCGGCCGCACGTTGGACGAGCGGCTCGTGCAGCGACACGCCGCGGATGCCCTTGATGCCGAGCCGGTCGCGCAGGTGGCTTAAGAACATCGGCTCGTAGGCGACCTTCTTGATGACGCTCGATTCGCTCGGCGTGACCTGGCTGATGATCGAGACGAACACCGGCGCGCGCTTGTGCGTGATCGCGGTGACCTGCATCGACATGTTGTAGTCTTCGAGCGCGATGTAGCCGTGGCTCTCGCCGAACGGACCCTCCGGCTCCAGCAGTTCTGGATCGATCAGGCCCTTCGATCACGATCTCAGCGTCGGCCGGGACGTCGAGATCGACGGTGACGCACTTCACGGTGCGGATCGGTTCGCCGGCGAGCGCGCCAGCAACTCCCATCTCGTCCATGTCGATGGCGAGCTTCTGCGGGCCGGTGAACACCACGACCGGCGCCGCGCCGACCACGATGGCGCACGGCATCGGCGTCTTCAGCTTGCGGTGCTTGAGCCAGTGCTGGTAGCCGCCGGCGCCGCCGATGCGCGAGGCCATGCGCACGCCGAGCCGGTCGGTGGCCTTCAGCGCGCCGCGGTAGGTGCCCATGTTCTGGATGCCGCTCTCCGGGTCCTTGGTGACGCAGAGCGTGGCGGTGAGATAGGGCGCGGCATCGAAGCCGGGCGTCGAGATCGGCACCGGCAGGAGCTTCAGCCCGCCGTCCGGCCGGCGCAGCTCGTCGCCGGTGATCGACGACCTCCTGGCACGGCGCGGAGTTGACCCGCACCGGCGCGATCGGATGGGCGATGGCATCGATCCAGGCGCGGCCGATCTCTTCGATCGGCCGGCCCATGCCGACGGCGTAGATCTGCGGAGACGCCGACAGTGCGCCGACCACGACCGGCATGTCGTAGCGGCGGCCGCTGCCGTCGACGACGTTGGTGAACAGGAAGGCGCGGCGCTTGTCCTCCGGCAGCCCGCCCTGGAACTGCCAGCGCACCAGCGGGTGCAGCTCGGTGTCCTTGTCGATCGGCCGGTCGATGCGCACCAGCAGCCCGGCCGCTTCCAGCATCGCGAGATGCTGCTGGAAGTCGAGCGCCGGACCGGCGAGCTTTATCCGCGGTCGCCCGCTTGTCGGGCTGATCGAGCATCCGATGAACTCGCGGCTGGCGTGTCCCGGACGCGGTGCAGCACGTTTGTGCCGCACCGCTGATCCGGGACCGTACCGAATTCTAGTTCGAAACGTCCCGGGTCTGCACTTCGTCACTTCGGGCCGCAGCGCCCGGGACACGGAACGTCTTACTTCGGATTGTTCTTCTGCCACTCGGCGATCACCGGCTGGGCGTGACGGAAGCAGTCGACGCCGACCGGGATGCCGCAATAGATCGCGATCTGCGTCAGCACGGCGCGGATTTCGTTCGGCGTCATGCCGTTGTTGAGCGCGCCGCGCACGTGGGTCTGGAACTCCTCCATGCGGCCGAGGCAGGCGATCATGCCGAGGTTGAGGATCGAGCGCTCGCGCGGCGGCAGCGTGTCGTCGCCCCAGGCTTCGCCCCAGCAGTATTGCGTGACGATGCGCTGGAAGTCGCGGTTGAAGTCGTCCATGCCGGCCATCGCCTTGTCGACATAGGCGTCGCCCGCCACCTTGCGGCGCATCTTCATGCCGACGTCGTAGACTTTCTGGTCCATGAGCTTTCCTCCGTTCGCTGTTTCTCAAGCCGTGCCGCAAACTCTGTCACCCTCCCCTGGAGGGGGAGGGTCGCTGCCGAAGCGAAGTGTAGGCAAGCGGGGTGGAGTGAAACTTCGCTTTGCAACTCACCCCACCCCGGCTTGCGACTTCGTCGCTCGCCGACCCTCCCCCTCCAGGGGAGGGTGACGGAGCAAGCGGCCTGCGCGGCGCTCACCGCGCACTCTACTCCTCCGCGGGGCCGCCTTCCCAGCGCTTGACCAGCTTGGTTTCGATGCCGAACAGATCGAGCAGACGACCGACGGTGTGGTTGATGATGTCGTCGACGGTCTTCGGCTTGTTGTAGAACGCCGGAACGATCGGCGCGACCACGGCGCCGATGTCGGCGAGCGTGATCAGCGTGCGCAGATGGCCGCCGTGCAGCGGCGTCTCGCGCACCGCGAGCACGAGCCGGCGCTTCTCCTTGAGCACCACGTCGGCGGCGCGCGACAGCAGCGAACTCGTGACGCCGGTTGCGATCTCGCTCATGGTGCGGATCGAGCATGGCACCACAATCATGCCCATGGTCGGAAACGAGCCCGACGAGATCGACGCACCGATGTCGGCGGTCGGATGGTTGACCGACGCGAGCGCGCGGATTTCCTTCGGCTTGAAGTCGGTCTCGTAGACGATCGTCATCTCGGCCGACTTGCTCATGACCAGATGAGTCTCGATGTCGGTCTTCTTCAGCATTTCCAGCATGCGGATGCCGTAGATTGCGCCGGAGGCGCCGGAAATGCCGACCACAAGTCGCCGCGGTGTCCTGGTGTTCATCGTGTTTTCCGATTTCAGCCGGCGTTATCCCTAGCCGGGCTGTCGAACTTTGCAAATGCGGAAAGCACGGTGTCGAGCGGGCTGGGCGGAAACGGGCCGATCACGCCCTGGTAGGCGCTGACGCTGATACGGGCCGCTTCCTCCGGCGAGGCCGCCGTCTGGCCGAGGCGGCCGGTCTGAGCGAGGTCGTAGAGCGCCTCCTGCTGCAGGCGCTCGGCTTCGAGCTCGACCGCCTTGATGCGGGTGCGGAAGCCCTCGGCCGCATCGGGCGCCATGACCGGCGGCGGCGATTTCAGGGCTCGCCGCACCTGGCGGATCGGCATCACCGCCATCTCGCGCCAGGCGCCGATCGCGCGCTCCACCTCGGCGACCTCGGCGGCATCAAGAGCGCGTCTTTGCGTTGCGTTCCAGAGCAGAAAGAACAGCAGGTTCACGTCGACCTTGGCCCGGTCCTGCAACTCGATGCAGGCCTGCGCCACGCCCGGCACGGCATAGAACTTCACCGAGAAGCGCCAGAACGGCGACTTGCGGACGGACGCGCCTTCGCCGGCGTCGCTCATGCCGCGCTCAGCTTGTCGTAGGCCCCCGCCGCGCGCAGCGATGCCACGATGCGCTCCGGCATAAGCGGCATCTCGCCGAAGTGCACGCCGAACGGCGACAGCGCGTCCTCGATCGCAGAGACGATCGCGGCCGGCGCCGGGATGGTGCCGCCTTCGCCCGCGCCCTTGACGCCGATCGGGTTGAGCGGGTTCGGCGTCTCGATGTGGATGATCTTGCAGCCAGGCACCTCCGGCGCGGTCGGCAGCAGATAGTCCTGGAACGTCGCGGTCAGCGGATTGGCCTCGCCGTCGTACTTCATCCACTCGAACAGCGCATTGCCGATGCCGTGCGCGGTGCCGCCCTGGACCTGGCCATCGACGATCAGCGGATTGATGATAGTGCCGCTGTCGTGCGCGATCGTGTAGTTCAGGAGCGTGACGCCGCCGGTCATCGGATCGACCTCGACCTCGACGACGTGGGTGCCGTTGCAGTACGACGCCTGCGGCGCGGTGAAATAGGCGGTGTGTTCGAGGCCGGCGGCTTGCCCGTCCGGGAACGATACGCCCGGCATGCCCTGGGCCAAGCGCGCCAGCTCGCCGAACGTCAGCGATGGCTTGTTGCCCGAACGCGCCGTGGCGCGGCCGTCCTCGACGTCAACATCGGTTGGCGAAACGCCGAGCGTGCGCGCGGCAAGCTCGACCACCTTCTGCCGCACCGCTTCGCCCGCCATGTGCGCCGAGCTGCCGGCGTTGACGGCCTGGCAACTGGCGAAGGCGCCGATTCCATGCGCGATCGCAGCCGTGTCGGCCATCGTCATGATCACGTCTTCCATCCGGCAGCCGAGCCGGTCGGCGACGATCTGCGTGAGCGTCGTGCGCTGCCCCTGTCCCTGGTTGGACGCGCCGGTCGCGACCGCGACCTTGCCGTTCGGCAGCACGCGCACCGTGACGCCCTCGAACGGGCCGAGCCCCGTACCCTCGACATAGTTGCCGATGCCGACGCCGATGTAGCGGCCCTGCCGGCGCGCCTGCTGCTGCCGCTCCGAGAAAATTTCGTAGCCCGACGCCGTGATGGCGCTGGTCTGGCCCTTCGGATAGTCGCCGCCGTGATAGACCAGCGGCTTGCCGTCGCGGAAAATGAGCCCGACCGAATACGGCATCTGCTCGGGCCGGATCATGTTGCGCGAGCGCACCTCGGCGCGGTCGAGCTTCAATTCGCGGGCGACGCGGTCCATCAGCCGCTCCATCGCGAACACCGCCTGCGGCCGGCCGGCACCGCGCACCGGCGTGGTCGCGACCTTGTTGGTGATCGCGACCGTCATCTCCAGTCGGTAGTTCGGAACGACATAAGGCCCCGGCACGGTGACTGCCGCGATATAGGGCATGATCAGGCCCCACGGCATGAACGCCCCGGTGTCGTGCAGCATCGCGCCGCGCACGCCGAGAATCTTGCCGCTCGCGTCGACCGCGATCGCCAGCGTCCAGTACTGGTCGCGCTCTTGCGTCGCGGTGAGGAAGTGCTCGCGCCGATCCTCGAACCAGCGCACCGGCCGGCCGAGCTTGATCGCGGCGGCCGGGATCACCGCCTCCTCGGGATAAAACGGTGCCTTCGGGCCGAAACCGCCGCCGACGTCCGGAGCGATCATCCGGATGCTTTCGAGGTTACGGCCAAGGAGGTCGGCCAAGATGCCGCGCCCGAGATGCGGCGTCTGGGTGGACGACCAGACGGTGAGGAAATCGCTCGCGGCGTCGTAATTTGCCGCCACCGCGCGGGTCTCTATCGACATGCCGCCGCCGCGGTGCATCCAGAGCTGTTCCTCGAATACGTGCGCGGCCCTGCCGAACGCGGCGTCGACGTCGCCGAATTCCATCTTCAGCGCGGCGGCGACGTTGTCGGGAATATCGGTGTGCGCGTGCGGGCTTCCGGGCTTCACGGCCTCGCGGCAGTCCTCGACCGCCGGCAGAATGTCGTAGTCGACCGCCACCGCAGCTGCGGCGTCTTCGGCGAGGTAGCGGCTGTCGGCGATCACCACCGCCAGCGCTTGTCCGGCGTAGCACACCTCGTCACGGGCCAGCGCGTGCTGCGTGCGCATGATCCGGATCGCCGGATTGGCCATCAGGTTCGGGATGCGCTCGGTGCGCATCGGTCCGGGCAGATCGTCGGCGGTCAGGACGGCGTGCACGCCCGGCATCGCGAGCGCCGCCTGCGCATCGATCGAGCGGATGCGGGCATGGCCGTGCGGGCTGCGCACGAAGCAGGCCCCGAGCGCCGACGGGCAGCGCGATGTCGTCGACAAAGCGGCCGCGGCCGGCAAGCAGCGCCGGATCCTCGAACCGCGTTACGCGTGCACCGAAGTGCTTGGCTCCCATCCTCGGGCCTCCATACGGAGGCCATTGTAGGGGAAGGCTTGCGCCGCCGTCACGCGCCTAAGGGCGCACGCCGCTCGTTGTGGTCGGATGCACGGAGGCCGGCGAGCAGCCAGTCGGAAACCTGCCGCAGCGTGCCGCGGGTCCACTGTCCGACGAACTTGATGCGGCGATGAGCATCCCAGAGCAGGCCGGTCTCGGTCGAGAACGAACGCAGCCGGTAGGCCTTTTCGCGGGAGAATTCCTCGCAGGCGGCCTTGACCGGGTCGCCGTAGAACGCCGCGATCTTGTGCTCGCCCATGCCCGGCGTCGCGAGCCACTCCGGGATGTGAACGCTGCACAGGCGCTCGACGTCGGTCAGGACCTTCAGTGCGCCAGTGCCCGCAGCCGGACACGACGATGAGAACGCGTCGCCGACCAGCACGACGCCGGGCTGGCGATGGCCTTTGGAGGCGTAGAGGTCGATTGGCCTGATCTTGACGAAGTCTGTGACGGCAAACTCGCCGGTGACGCGCTTCAGGCCCGGCAGGATGTCCGACAGCGTCTGAACCGGAGCGTCGCGCAGCTGCCGAAGCCAGGGGTCCTGCATGTCGCGATAGACGAACAGGTTCGCGCGCAGGATATTTCCGATCGGGAACAGCGTGAGGTAAGCGACGCGATCGGCGGTGCGTTCGCCGTAGTAGGTCAGCGCGGAAAAATCGAAGGTCGAGCGGCCGACCGGCGCCATGTTGAAGCCGACCGAGATCGAGTGCTGCTGGCTCAACACCACGCGCTCGATCCCGAGCTTGTGGCGCAGCCCGACGTTCAAGCCGTTGGCAACGATTACCAGGCGCGCCGACAATTCTTCTCCGCTCGACAGCCTGACAGTCTGGCGCTCTGCGCTGGTGGCGATATCGGCGGCCTTGCCTTCGATGAAATCGACCTGCGGCGGGATCGTCGCACGCGCAGCGTTGACGAAGTTCTCGTAGAAGAAGCCGAACTGCTTGCCGCGCCGGCGTTCGACGATATGGCCATAGCGCGCGACCCACACCTCGCGGTCCGGCGTTGCGGCCCGGAGGAGGTCCTGCGCGAGTCCGGTCTTTTCAAGCACCAGCACCTGGTCGGTGTCGAGCTTCTCGCAACGAAAGTCGGGGGGATAGGCCCGGTGCGGATCGATCAGGATTGCTGCGATGCCGGCGCGCCCGAGCATCGCCGCGGCGATCGATCCCGCGAGGCCGCCTCCTACAATGACGATGTCGGTTTGCCGCAACGAAGCCTCCGCGATCCGCAACGCCGTACCGGAGAAAGTTCAACGAACCCTGAAACCAACTCCGAAATTGCTGGGCCTTGCCGCCGCTCGAATGCAGGCTTGGCGAGGCTTCGCAGCGGCATCACGCGGCCCGCAATTCATGATGAATCGATCCTTACTCCGATGGTTAAACTCTAGAGAGCCAACTTTACGGCTCGGCAGTCCTTTCATGATATGTCGACGCTGACACGGGCACTCCGCGCGCTTCCGTGCGTGGCCCGGCGAGGAGCCTCATGTCCACCCAAGTTGCTTTCGACAGCCCGGTCGCGCACGCGATCAAGCCGGCGGACAGCGCCGGCATCGTCACAGCTGCGGCTTCCGGCATACGGCAGCCGGACGTCCGCCTGTCGATTCACCGCGATCTTTCGGAGATCGAATCGGAGTGGCGTGCGTTTGAAGAGCGCGCGGACTGCACGGTGTTCCAGACCTTCGACTGGCTATCGACCTGGCAGCGCAACATCGGTTCGCGCGCCGGTGTGACGCCGGTCGTGGTCGTCGGCCGGCTGGACGGTCAGGCCTTGTTCCTGCTGCCGCTCGCCACCGAGCCCGGCGGGCTCGCGCGCAAGGTCGTCTGGCTCGGCTCGTACCTCTGCAACTACAACGGTCCGATTCTGGCTGCGGACTTTTCGGGGCGCCTGAGCCCGTTACAGTTCGCCGCGGTGTGGCGCGATGTGAAGGCGCTGCTGGCGCGGAACCTGCCCGTCGACCTCATCGACCTGGAGAAGATGCCGGAGACGATTGGCGAACAGGCCAACCCGTTTCTCTGCCTTGGCGTCACCCCGCACGTCAACGATGCGTACCTCGCAACGCTCGGCAGCGACTGGGAAAAGTACTACGCCGAGAAGCGATCGTCGGCGTCGCGCAAGACCGACCGCAAGAGGCGAAAGCACCTGGCCGAGCATGGCGAGGTCCGCTTCCTGACGGCGGCCAACGCTGCGGACGTTCAGCGGTCAGTGGATGCGCTGATCGACGAGAAGCGGAAAGCCTACGCCAAGCTTGGCGTCGACAACATGTTCGAGTGGCCGGGCTATCGCGAATTCTTCCTCGACATGGCGACCAATGAACGAAGCCGCACGCTCACACATGTCAGCCGCTTCGACGTCGGCGCCGTCGCGGCGGCTGCGAACTACGGTCTGATTTTCCGCGGCCGCTACTACTACATCCTCGCGGGCTACGACGACGGCGAACTGGGGCGCCTCGGCCCCGGCACGGCACAGCTCAACGATCTGATGCGTTACGCGATCGAGCGCGGGATCAAGCAGTTCGATTTCACGATCGGCGACGAGCCCTACAAGCGCGAATGGTCGGATACCGACATCCACCTGTTCGATCACGTCGCGCCGGTCACGCTGCGCGGCCGGCTTGCGGCGGGGCTGCTCACGGTGGTTCGGATGGCGAAGCGCCCATCAAGCGCAATCCCGCGCTCTGGGCGAAGGCGCGCAAGCTCCGTACCACGCTGGGTTCGCTGCGGCGTCCGCAGGGGAGCTGATCCCGGCGCCTGCTTCTCTCGGTCGGAATTAGCGCGCCGCGGCCGGCGGCCAGATCAGCATGTGCACGCCCAGGCGGCGTTTGACGATCACGAACAGCAGGATCAACTCGACCACGAATGACGTTGCGGTGGCGATCGCCACGCCCATGCCGCCGTAAGGCCCCGCCAGCAGCAGGCAGCCGCTGACGTTGACGGCGAATGCCACGGCGTAGACCATCGCACATCGTCGCTGCTCGCCCAGCATGTTGAGCAGCCGCTCTGCCGGTCCGACGCTGGCGCGCGCGATGAAGCCCACCGCCAGGATGAACATGAACGGATAGCCCTCGGTGAATTTCGGGCCGAACAGCCAAAGCATTGGCTTGCCGAACGCGAGAATCATCAAGGTCGCGGCGAGCGAAGGCCAGAACACCCAGCGCACAGAACTCGCAATGAATTCCGCGAGCCGCTCCAACTCGCCGGCGACGTGATAGGTGGTGAAGCGGTGCGCGGCGGCGGTCGCCACCGAGAAGTAGACGAAGCTCACCAAGGCGAGCGTCTTGGAAGCGGCGTAGTAGTGCGCGACCTCCTCGGGCGGGCGGAACTGCTGCAGCACCAGCACGTCGGTGTAGGTCAGCAGCGTGTAGAAGCTCCACATCGCCGTGATCGGCAGCGAGGTCTTGAGCCAGCCGGGCACGTCGTAGACCTTCGGCCCGGCTGAGACTACGCTTGCGAGCCGCCGGTCCAGCATGACGATCTGCAGGAGCGTGCTGGCCGCCATGGTGACGGCGACCGCGATCATCGTGGCCTTGGCGTCGAGCATCACGCCTGCGACATGCATGGCCGCCATGACTGCAACCAGCAGAATTGGTCGCAAGATCGCGAATGGAATGAGCGCGAGGCCGATCCAGTTGTACGTGCGCGCAAGCCCGTCGCACATCATGGATAGCGTGTAGAACGGCAGGCAGATGCACGCGACATACAGTGGTGCGATGGTGCCGGGATTGAGCCGGGGCTCGATCGCCCAGATGCAGCCCGCGCCGAGCGCCGCGGTCGTGGTCGCGGTGGCGAACGCGAGCCAGCGGCTGCCGCTCAGGAAGCCGCGCAGATGGTCGAGCGCCTTGGCCTGGGTGTATTCGGGAATGAAGCGCCCGGCCGCCAGCGGCAGCGCCAGATGCACCAGTTCGCTGACCACGAGCAGCCAGGTCCAGACATAGACGTAGATGCCGAATTCGAAGCCACCCATCCAGCGGGCCAGCAGCACCTGCAGGAAGAAGATGATCGCGGCGCTGACGACGCGGATGATGAAGGCCGTGCCGGCCATGCGCTGAGCGGCGCCGTGATCGCTCGCCATCCAGGCGCGCGCACGGGCGATCAGACGGGCGGCCTGGCCGCCCGCGGCGGAGGCTTCAGCGTTGATCAGGGCCATGGCGGTGCCTGCACGGGTCCTGCCATGGGTAGTAGCCATTGGTTAAGTTATCGCTGTGGTGGCGGGCAGTAGCGCGGGCTCTGCCGGAAAGCGCCCGGCGCGGTCCTTGAGGAACTGCTCGACACGCATCACACAGCTTGCCCCGCCGTCATGGTCCGGCTCTGCCTTCGCCGTCATGCCGCGGCCGACTTTGCCAGCCTGCCTTCGACGTAGGCGACGATGGCATGGATTGAATCGAGGTTTGCCGGCACGATATCGGCGTCCGCCATCTGGATGCGGAACTCCTGTTCCAGGAACGCAACGAGCTCCAGAATGCCGGTCGAAGTCGATCAGGCCGGCCTTCAGCAGCGACGCGCCACCGAACAGCGCGCCGCGGTCGTTGCGGAACAGGAAGTTGTCCTCGATGAAGGTACGCACTCTCATTTCCAGATCAGTCATCTAGCAATCCTTTGGTATCAAGCAACGGCGTAGGGGATGTCTGAGGCGATGGTGGCGCCCTGGACGAATTCGCGATGCCACAGCTGCGTCGAGAGCACCCCGACGAAGGCCATGTTGTCGCGAAATCCGATGAGCTTCTGACTGCGGCACTTGTTGGCGAGCTTGCCGACCGCGCTGGCGTCGAAGTAGCCGGCTGCCGCAATGTCGGGACCGGACAGTCTGTGTCCGACGTAGGCCGGCGCCCCGAAACCTGTGAACGACTGGCAGTCCGGCGCGCGGCAGGGCTGCTTGGTGCGGTCGCCGATGTGCGCAGGCAGAAGGCTCGTCGTGGCCTCGCGCAGGATGTGCTTCTCGCGCAGCCCGCGCATCTTCAGGTGCGGCGGAATGCGTGCGGCCAACTCTACGACGCGATGGTCGAGGAATGGGAAACGGCCCTCGATCGCGTTCGCCATCGCGACGCGGTCGCCCTGTGACGACAGGATATAGCCGGGCAGAAGATGCGCCGCCTCGAGATACTGCGCCTGCGACAGCGGGTGCCAGCGGGCAAAGTCGGCCGGCAGATGCGAGCGGAGGTCTTCGAGCGCATCGTAACCCTTGAGCGTCCGGCGCAGGTCGCCGGAAAAGAACAGCTTGGCGCCCGCGGTGGTGCGAAAGCGCAGCAGGTGGGAGAACAGCGGATCTTGCACGCCCTCCGCGCTGGTGCCGAAAAAGGCTTCGAGATAGGGCTGCGATTGGCTCTTAAGCTGCGGCAGGTAGGAGTAGAGCCGCTTGAGCAGCAACGGGCGCCACTTCGACTGCGGCTGGACGGCACAGAAACGGCGAATCTTGCTTTCCTTGAAGATGTCGCAGCCGGCAAACACCTCGTCGGCGCCTTCGCCGGTCAGGACCACCTTGGTGCCGCTCTCGCGTGCGAGCGCAGAGAGACGCAGCAGCGCAGTGGGTGCCGTGCGCAGGATCGGCCGCTCGGCGTGGCGGATCACGGTCGGGAAATCGCGACCGATGTCGCTGACGGAACAGGCCACCGCCGAATGCTCGGTGCCGAGCGCGCGTACCAGGTCCCGCTGGTAGGCGCTCTCGTCGAACTCGGCCAACTCGAATGTTACCGAGAAGGTGCGCAACCGATCGGGCTTGATCGATTTCACCGCCGCGGTGACGATCGAAGAGTCGAGCCCGCCGCTGAGGTACGCGCCGACCGGCACGTCGGACCGCAACCGGATGCGGGTCGCGTCTAGGAGCAGCGCGCACAGTTCGTCGGCGATCGCGGCCTCGCCGCGCCGGTCGATGGCCGCACTGTCGGCGGCGTCCGGGTAGTCGAGCCGCCAGTACGGTCGGATCGTGACGTTGTCGCCTTCCGCCACCAACACGTGGGCCGGCGGCAGCTCGAAAATGTCCTTGAACGGGGTGCGCGGCGCAAGCGGGAACCAGAAGGTGAAAATCTGGTCGAGCGCGAGCGGGTCCATCGCGGCGGTCACGCCCGGCGCTTCGAGCAGGGCTTTGACCTCGGATGCGAAATAGAGGCAGCCGCCGCGCGTGGTGTGGAACAGCGGGCGCACACCCATGCGGTCGCGCGCCAGCACCAGCCGGTTGTTGCGGCGGTCGAAGATCGCGAATGCGAAGTCGCCGTTGAACGCGGTCACGCAATCCGCGCCGCGCTCCTGGTACAGGTGCAGGATCACCTCGGTGTCCGACGAGGTCGCGAAACGATGGCCGCGCGCGATCAGTTCGTTGCGCAGCTCGACGTAGTTGAAAATCTTGCCGCTGAACGTGACGTGGATCGTCCCGTCGGCGTTCGACATCGGCTGCGCCCCGCCGGCGAGGTCGATGATGGAAAGCCGTGCGTGCGCAAGACCGACATTCCGGTCGGTCAGCACGCCCTCCGCATCCGGGCCGCGGTGTCCGATCGCGCCGATCATGCGCCGCAGCAGCGCCTCGCGCGGCCGCGACAAGTCGGGTGTCCCGTAAAATCCGGCGATGCCGCACATGGCAAGCCTCATCTTCAAATTGGCGTCCACGGGCCGCCGCCCGGGTCGCCTGCGCCGGTCACGAGGTATGTGGATACAACGAAAAGCCAAAAGCGCGTAAAATTGCACCGAAAGGCCTAACGATTCAGATTAACGGTGCATTCACTCAGCCACTCGAAATCGGCCGGCGTGGGAGCGGCACAAAAAAGTGTGAACGCGGCGTGCGCCGCAGTGAATTGAGGGGCACATGGCCGCGTTCGTCGTTGCGACGCAGGCAGAGACTGCTCGCCCGCAGACAAATTGCAGCCGCGTCAGCCCGCCACCGCAATCTCGAGCGGGAAGTCGTCCACCACCTCGTGACCCTTGTCGGTAACGATGAAGGTGTGGCCGAGGAAGATGCCGAACAGGCCGTCGGCGGTGATCGGATTCGGCTCGGCCATGATGATCATGCCGGGCTTGATCAACATGTCGCTTGGCTCGCCGCCGATATGGTCCGAGCAGACGTGCGGGTTGTCGGTGACGATGTCGATGCCGTGGCATTGCGTCGGCCGCGATTGCACGCCCTTGTCGCGGAAGAAGCGGCTCGCCTGCCGCATCGCCTCGGCGTTCTTGCCGGGCGCGATCTCGGCGACGATCTTGTTGTAGCCGGGCAACGTGATGTCCTCCCAGAACCGGCGCACCATGTCGGTCGGCGGCCCGAGCGTGATCGGCGAGCCGATCTGCGCAGTGTAGCCGCGATAGCCCGCGGCAAGCTCCATGTTGACCATGTCGCCTTTCTTCAGCACGCGGCCGGAGGGGCGCGGGTTGCCGAAGATCAGCGACGGGTTGTCCATCGGCGTCGAGCCGATGATCAGGAAATCGATATCGCCGCCGCCATCCATGATGGCGGCCGCAGCCGCAGCCTTCAGCTCGTATTCCTTCACGCCGGGCTTGGCGCGTGCGACCATCGCCTCCATGGCGTGCTGGCAAAGCAGCCCCGCCTTGCGCACGCAGTCGAGCTCTTCCCTGGAGTGGATCACCACGAGATCGTGCAGGAAGTTCTTGGTGAACACGAGCTCGGCGTCGGGCAGCTCCTTGCGCAGCGTGTTGAATTGGTTGACCGGCAGGTAGTCACCGTGGCGCGGATCGATCTCCATCAGGCCGATGCGGCCCTTCTCCAGCTTCAGTTCGCGCAGCCGCTCGACCATCACCATGGCGTACTGGCCGTTGCGGCTGTGGCGCACGTCCTTGACCGCGACCTCGACGTTGCGGCGCACCGCCTCGGCGTGCGTGCCGCCCATCGAATAGATCATGGTCGGCTCGCCGTCGGCCGGCACCAGCACGTAGCAGCAGAGCGCGTGCCATTCCCAATGGCCGGTGAGCCAGGTCATGCCGGCGCCGAAGCTCCAATGGCTCGGCCCGCCCGGCACCACGACGGCGTCGAGTTTGTGCTCCTTCATCTTGGCGCGCAGCGAGGCGTAGCGGCGCTTGTATTCGGCTTCCGAGAACTGCTCCCACACGCAGTCGCGGTAGTACGGCGTGTCGCGCATGTTGGCGAACGGCAGCGACTGGTCGAGCTTGTCGCGCACGATCTCCCAGGTCTGCGGGCCAAGCGGGCGGCGGGGCTGTTCGTTCATGGCGAGCGTTCCTCCGAATTTCGTAAGGTAAGGCTTCGTAGGGTGGGCAAAGGCGCGAAGCGCCGTGCCCACCCTACGGCGCTACGACAATTACTCCGTGCAGTTGCCGATCTTGACCGGGCCGCCGGCCAGTTCCACCGCCTCCTCGGCGAGCTTGGCGTTCGAGACTTGCTCCACCGATGGTTTCTTCCCCGCCTCGATGTCGCCGTTCGCCACGCTGTTGTCGATCGACCACTGCGTGCGCTTCTCGTCGAAGCCGGTGTTGACCGACCACACGCAGTTCTTGGTCTCGAGCTCCCAGGCGTATTCGACGGCGGCCTGCGGCTTCTGGGTCGCCTCGACGATGATCGGGATGACTTTGCTCTTGTCGCGGTAGATCGCGCGGTTGGCCTCGATCATGGCGGCGACGGCGTCGCGCAGCAGCGGCCGGTCGCGCGCGATCCACTCGGTGGCCGCGCCGTAAGCGTTAAACATGTAGAGCGGCATCAGCTCGACCAGGGGCAGCAGCGCGTTCAGCGTCGGCTTCTGCTGCTTGGCGAGGTAGACGTCCTCGGGATGAAGCGCCACGCCGTCGATCTGGTTTGCGACGAGGCCCGGCAGCCGGCCAGCGGTGGGGGAGGGGATGAACTGCGCGTCGTTCTCGGTGAAGCCCGCCGATTTCAGCACCTCGCGGCCCATGCGCCAGTTGAAGCCGCCAACGCCGCCGCCGGTCGCGGACAGCCGCTTGCCCTTGAGCTGGGCTGCGCTGGTGATGCCCTCCTGCACCATGTAGACCTGCGGCATGCGCGGGGCGAGGCCCCAGATCTGCTGCACTTTCAGCCCGCGTCCGATCGCCACATCGCTCACGCTGACGATCGCCGTGCCCTGCGCCGCGGCAACGTTGGATGTCTGCGACTGGCCGCCCTCGAATTGCACGATGTTGGCGTCGATGCAGCGCTTGGCGAAGAAACCGAGCGCCTTGGCGACATAGGGCGACGTGTGCACCACGTTCGGCGGAGCGACCGATACCCCGACGTTGATCTTGCGCATGGTCGGGCAGTTCGGCGCGGGCTGCGCGGATGCGCCTGACGCTGCAACGGCGCCGGCCATTGCGACAACGACCAGCGTGGCGCATCGTTTCGGCATTGTCATTCCTCCCTGGATTTCTTGGGAGCGATTAGAGCGCACGCCAGTGTCATTGTCATGCCCCGCGCGACATGCCGGCGCAGGCCTGGGGCCGCTAATCCTCGACGAACGATTTGAGCCGGTGAGCGCGTCGTCCCACTGCCTTGACATGTCGTCGAGGTAGCGTCGGATGCTCTCGATCGGCTTCGGCTCCAGCACGAACAGGTTCTCGCGCCCGCTGCGCACGACTTGTGCGCTGCGGCGTGGCCTAGACGAGAGGCCGCATCAGATGCCGGTCAGCGCGCAATAGATGAACCAGGCGACGAAGGCTGCGAAGGCGGCGGTGTAGAGCCCGCCCAGCAAGACAATGAACGCATTGCCGTAGCGCTCGGAGCGGCTCGTGGGCTCGCGCAGGCCGGTGTCGTCGCCCATGCGCGGAGGATAGCACGACTCCGCGCTTTGTTCCCCTTTTGGGGAGGAGGGGCCGCAGCGCGCGCTATGCCGCGAGCGGCGTCGGATCGTCGGGCGGCGGGGCGATCTGGAACGTCGCCGCCGTGATGCAGGTCATCGAGAAGCTGCCGGTGGTCGCGACCAGTGCGACGAGATGCTCGAGCCCGAGCGCCTTTTCCGCCTCCGCGTAGGTCGCGTCGCTCAGACCCTTGTTGGCGAGCACCTCGCGCGCCGCGACGTAGCATGTGCGCTCGCGCGCGTCGGCGAGCTCCGGCGTCTTGCGTGTGTTGATCGCGTCGATCACCGACTGCTCGAGGCCGACGGCCCGCGAGGCGCGCGCCTGCGCGAACCACGGATAGCGGGCGTTCCAATGCCGCGCCACGACGAGATTGACGATCTGCCGCTCGCGCGGCGACAACGGCCCGTCGGCGAGCGAGCCTCGCATGGTCTGCGCAGCCTCGAACAGCTTCGGGATGCGGATATAGGCATAGTAGGGCCCGCCGACCGGGCTGTTGGATTGCTTGGCTGCGTCATAGACCCGCGCCTGTTCGGCGTTCATGGCGGCGCGCTCGACTATGGCTAGGCGTGGCATGCGTTTCTCCCCAATCTCGCTGGTGTTGGCGGGCGGAGGTTAGCAGTGCCGTTGTGCGCGGGCGAGCCGGAAACCTCCGCCTTGCGCACGGCGGGCCACGCGCTACAACAAATCGTGGCTGCGGACGCTCGGGGAGGAACAAGGAACCATGAGACGATTGCTCGCTGCCTGTGCCTTCGCCGCGGTTATGGTGCTCGACCCTGCGGCTCATGCGCAGGATTTTCCCAACAAGCTCATTCGCATCGTTGTGCCGTTCACGCCCGGCGGCTCCAACGACGTGGTCGCGCGCGAGCTTGCGAACGGCTTCCAGGCCCGCTGGAAGGAGGGCGCCATGGTCGAGAACCGCCCTGGCGGCGGCGGTACCATCGCCTATTCCCAGGTCGCGAAATCGCCGCCCGACGGCTACCTGCTGCTGATTACGCCGGCCTCATTGACCATGGCGCCGCACCTCGCGCGCAACCCGCTCTACAATCCGGTCACCGATTTTGCGCCGATCAGCCTCGTGGCCGACGTGCCCTTCGTCATGGTGGTGCCGCCGAACGTCGCGGCGCGGACGGTGAAGGAATTCGTCGACCTCGCCAAGACCGCGCCCGGCAAGATGTCCTACGGCTCGGTCGGCGTCGGCACGCCGCAGCATCTCGGCGCCGAGCTGTTTAAGATGTACGCTGGCGTCGACCTCGTGCACGTGCCGTTTCGCGGCGCCACCGCCGCGCTGCCCGATCTGCTCGCAGGCCGCATCGACATGTTCATCGGCGCGATCAACTCGCTGCTGCCGCTGATCAAGGAGGGCAAGCTGCGGGCGCTGGCCATGGCCGGCTCAAAGCGCATCGCCTCGCTGCCGGACGTGCCGACCATGGCCGAGGCGGCGTTCCCCGGCTTCGAGGTCGGCTCGGGCGTCGGCCTTGTGGCGCCCGCGGGCACTCCTACAGCAGTCGTCGAGACGCTCAACCGCGCCGTCGCCGAGATCATCGCGACGCCCGGCTTCCACGAGCGCATGGCGGCGATCGGGGTCGATGTGGTCGGCACCACGCCCGCTGAATATGCGAAAATCATCGGCGACGACTATGCCAAGTGGGGCAAGGTGGTCGCGGCGGCCGGGATCAAGCCGGAGTGACGGGGCGAAGCGCGTGTCGGATGGGTGCAGATTCTGGGCCCTCGATCCGAGCGGCTTGCTATCGTAGTCCGATCGGCGAATCGGCAGTGCGGACGTGAGAATCAGGCAATGAAGCGGCCCGTGGTCGGCGTGATCGGGAACACGCGCCTGGTCGAAAATCGGTTCACCGCGCAGTCGGTCGGCGAAACCAACATGCGGGCGGTGGCGGAGGTCGCCGGCGCCCTGCCGATGATGTTCGCCGGCACCCCGGACATCACCGACATCGGCGCGCTGCTCGATGCGGTCGATGGCGTGCTGCTGACCGGCGCACGCGCCAACGTCCATCCGACGCGCTTCGGGGCCGAGCCGCACGTCAGGCACGAGCCCTACGACGAGCGGCGCGACGCGCTCGCGCTGGAACTGGTCGAGGTCTGCGTCGAACGCGGCATTCCGCTGTTAGGCATCTGCCGCGGCTTCCAGGAGATGAACGTGGCCTATGGCGGCACCCTGCACCCGGAGATCCGCGAGCTGCCGGGCCGCGTGAACCATCGCATGCCGCGCCTGGACAACGGCGAAATCCATCCCGATCAGGCGGTGGTCTTCGGCGAACGTCACGAGGTCCGCCTAGTGCCGGGCGGCACGTTTGCGCGGCTGCTCGGCTGCGAGACCATCCGCGTGAACTCGCTGCACGGCCAGGGCATCCTCGATCCGGGCCGTCGCATCGTGGTCGAAGGCGTGGCCGACGACGACACGATCGAGGCCATTCGCATTGCCGACGCGCCGGGCTTTGCGCTCGGCGTGCAGTGGCACGCCGAGTACGATTCGCAGCGAAATCCGGTCAACCGCGCGCTGTTTCAGGCATTCGGCGAGGCGGTGGCGGCGCGAAGGCGTGGTGCGTAGGCCGGCCCGCGAACCGCAAGGCCGATGACGCGGGCGCTCGTGCTCTTCGCTCGGCAGGGGCGGACAAGTCATTGATTTGTAAATTGAATATTCGCGCCAACCAAGCTGCGCAGCGTGGCGAAAGCGGGCGCTTTCCCCTATATTGCGGCCATGAGAAGCGCACCCGAAATCAGCGTTCCGCCTGCGCTTGCGCAGGAGCTGGAGGGCCGCTTTTTTTGGTGGGAACCGGTCGGCCGTCAGCCGCGGTCATCTGCCCGCATTCTCGCGCAGGCGATGAATATCGCCCCATTCGAGACAGTCCTGCGACTTGAACGAGAGCTCGGCGCCAATCGTCTGGTGGACGTGATGCTCGCAGCGGCGCCGGGCTGGCTCAGTGATCGATCCTGGGAGTTCTGGCGCGGTCGCCTCGCTCTGGCGACCGGACGGGCGATCCCCAGCGAACCGCCCCGAAGATCGTTCGATGACGACACGACCTGACCCCAAAATCTTGAGGCCAAGGACCGATCTGCTTCCCAAGGCTCAGCAGGAAATCTGGCCCGAGCTTGCTCCCGCGCCGGGGCTATCGTTTGTCTTGTATGGCGGAACGGCCGTGGCGCTCCATCTCGGGCATCGCCGTTCGCTCGACTTCGATTTCTTCAGGTCGGAGGCGCTGGACAAAAGCAGGCTTCGCACCTTCGCCTTCATGCGCGATGCAAAGACAATCCAGGAAGACGAGAACACCGTCGTCGTCATGGCCGCCATGCCGTCCGGCCCGGTCAAAGTGTCGTTCTTCGGCGGCATGACCATCGGGAAGAGTCAACGATCCGCTCTTGACGACCGATTCGGTGCTGTTGGTGGCGTCGATTGACGATCTGCTGGCGACCAAGCTGAAGGCGATCTTGGATCGGGCCGAGGCGAGGGACTATCAGGACATCGCGGCCCTTCTGTCGGCCGGCTCATCGCTGGAACAGGCATTGGGTGCGTTTTCGAAAATCTGGCACCAGGATCCCGCGTTACCTCTCAAAGCCCTGGGCTTTTTCAAGGATGGCGATTTGCCATCGTTGCCGCAAACGGATCAGGCGTTGCTCCGCGCGGCAAGAGACCGCGTCAAGGCCATTCCGGAAATCGCGCTCAAGCCTGGTTTAATTGCGGACGCCGCAGCAGGCAGCGCGTCGTAGCCGGGTCAGCCGTTTCCTGTGCGCGCGGCGAACTCGTTCCGCGCGCTCACTCGATCTTCATGCCGGAGTGGTCGATGGCCTTCTTCCACTTCGGAATGTCGCTCTCGACGAAAGCGGCGAACGCCGTGCCCGAGCCGACCAGCGGCTCGCCGCCGACCTTCAAAAGCTGCTGCCTGATGTCCGGGCCCTTTTGGATCGCTTCGATCTTGCTCGCGATCAGATTGACGATGTCTGGCGGGGTCCCTTTCGGCGCGACCAGTCCGAACCAGAGCGTCACATCGAAGCCGGGAACGCCGGCTTCTGCGACCGTCGCAAGGTCGGGCGCGATCGAGGTGCGCTTCGCGCTCGTCACGGCCAGCGCCTTGAGCCGGCCGTCGGCAATGAAACCCGCGACCACGGGAGCGGCTGCGAACAGCATGGCGATCCGCCCGGTCAGGAGGTCGCCGACCGCCTCGTTCGTCCCCTTGTAGGGGACGTGGGTGAACTTCGTTCCGGTGTGCATCGCCAGCAGCTCGGCCGCAAGCTGCGGTCCGGTGCCGACACCGGCCGAGCCGTAGGTGAGCTCGCCCGGCTTGGCCTTCGCTGCCTCGACCAGCTCCAGCACGCTGTTGACCTTCAGGCCCGGCCCGACCACCAGCAGCGTCGGCGTACTGACCAGCAGCGCAATGAGGGAGAAGTCGCCGGGGAACTCGTAACGCAGCCGCTGAAACAGGTTGACGCTGATCGATTGCACGTTGCTCGCGACGAACAGCGTGTATCCATCGGGCTCGGCTCGCGCCACCATCGCGGCCGCCGTGTTGGTCGCGGCGCCCGGCACGTTCTCCACCACGAACCGGCCGCCGAACTCTTCGTTCAGCTTGGCAACATAGAGCCGCGACAGGATGTCGGTCGCAGTCCCGGCCGGGAAGCCCACCACCACGCGCACCGGTTTGCTCGGATACGACTGCTGCGCCACGCTTGCAGTCGATATCGTTGCTGCCAACGCCGCTGCCAGAAGCGACAGCCATCGCGATTTCGACACGACGCCCTCCCATGATATCGGCGCGTTCGATCGCGCTCTCGGTACTGCCGAGCGTAGGTCCCGGATGGCCGCGCCGTCAATGACGCAGCCAAAGCGCGTTTCGATGGGTTGGATCAAAACTCCCGTCACCGTTTCCCCGCGGACGCGGGGACCCAGCGCGAGAAGGCTGGATTCCCGCTTGCGCGGGAATGAGCGGACATCAAACGCATCGATCCAAACGAACGCGTGCTAGATCGAAAGCTCGATCAGGAACGGTCCGGTCCGGCGGAACGACTGCGTCATGAGATCGGCGCAGACTTCGAGCGTGTCGGCGCTCGCGGCCTCGACGCCGAGGCTTTCGGCGAGCTTCACCCAGCCGATGTCGGGATTGCCGAGATCGAGCATGTCCATTGCGGTGCGGCCGGGATTGGCGCCGACCGCGAAATATTCGCCGATCAGAATCTGGTACTTGCGGTTCGACAGGATGATCGTGGTCACCGGCAGCTTCTCGCGTGCCTGCGTCCACAGGCCCTGCACCGTGTACATCGCCGAGCCGTCGGCCTGCAGCGCCAGCACCCGGCGTCCGCCGCCGCCAATCGCGCGCAGGCCGATGGCCGCGCCGACCGCAAGCGGAACGCCGGCGCCGATCGCGCCGCCCATGATCTGCAGCCAGTCGTGGGGCGCTGCGGCATGCGTGTTCTTGAAGAAGCCGCGGCCGTAGCTCACCGACTCGTCGACCACGACGGCGCCCTCCGGCAGCACGGCTGCAACTGCGGTCGCGAGGTTCTCCGGCGAAGGCTTGCCTGAAACGACTGAGGGCTTCGGACCGTTGTCCGGGATTGCAGCCTGCGGCGCGCCAAGCTCGTCCACCAACGCCTGCAGCGCGTCCTCCGCGTTCTGTTCGGGGCGCGTAAGCACGTGCATCTCCGCGCCGGGTCGAGAGAACTGGTTCGGCTTGCCCGGATAGGCGAAGAACCCAACCGGCGGCAGCGCGTTCACCAGGATCAGGTGCTCGTAAGGCGCGAGCACCTTGACCGCGGGTTCGTTGGCATAGGGCACGCGCTCGAGCGGCAGCCGGCCGCGCCCGCGCTCGGTGCGCGCGTTGGAGCCTTCCGTCATCAGGCTCGCGCCGGTCATCGCCGCGATCCGCCAGACGAGACGCTGGCAGCGCTCGTGCACGGCCTCGCCGCCGAGCAGCAGCAGCACGTTCTTTTTCTCGCGCAGCACGCGGGCGGCTCGCGCGACGGCGTGCGGGTCGGCCGAGACCGCAACCGGCACCGGCAGCGGCTCTGCGACCACGCCGCCATCGTTCCACGACGCGTCGCTCGGCAGGATCAGCGTCGCGATCTGGCCGGGCGCGGTCCGTGCCGCGGCGACGGCTGCGGCGGCATCGCGGCCGACCTCGCCGACCGAAGCCGTGGTGCGCACGAAGCTCGACACGCCGCGCGCCCAGCCTTCGGCGTCGGCGGTCAGCGGCGCGTCGAGCGGACGGTGATAGGTCGCCTGATCGCCGACCACGTTGACGATGCCGGAGCGCGCGCGTCTTGCGTTGTGCAGGTTCGCAAGGCCGTTGGCGAGGCCCGGCCCGCAATGCAGCAACGTGGTCGCGGGCTTCCCAGTCATCCGGTAGTAGCCGTCGGCTGCACCGGTGACCACGTTCTCCTGCAGGGCCAGCACACAGCGCATGCCGGGAATGCGGTCGAGCGCTGCGACGAAATGCATTTCGCTCGTGCCGGGATTGGCGAAGCAGGTGTCCACGCCGCTTTGCAGCAGCGTGTGGACGAGGGATTTCGGCGCCGTTCATGGGTGTGTGCTGTGAGAAGTTGCGGTGACGTGATGGGAGGATTGTCACGATCCCGCGCGTCGGGGCAAGAGCGGCTCGCGGCACCGAGCCTTACCAGCCCACCCTCTGGGCGGCCGCACGACCGAGGTTGCGCAGCAGCTCGATCCGCGTCTTGCGCTAGCTGTGGAGCCTCAACAGGTTGTCCTCGGATAGACCGAGGCGACTGATGGGTGTGTTGGCTTTCAAGCTACCATGTGGCCGATGCCAATTGTAGCGATGGAGCCAGTGCGAGCAGCTCGGCCGATCGCTGATCGGAGTTGTGGTAGGCGCGAGCGTAGGCCCATTCGCGCAGTGCTGTCTGGATGAAGCGCTCGGCCTTTCCGTTGGTCTTCGGCGTGTAGGGCCTGGTGAAGATTTGGCGGAGGCCGAGGCGTTTGCAGGCTGCTCGGAAAGTCTTTGAACGGTAGCACGAGCCGTTGTCCGTCATCACGCGCTCGATCCGGACGCCGAGCTTCGCATAGTAGGCGATGGCGGCCTCCAGGAAGGCGACAGCGCTCTCTTTGCGCTGATCGTCCATGACCTGCACGAAGGCGATGCGCGAGGCATCGTCGATGCAGACATGGACGAACTCCCAACCGATGCCGAGGTGACGATTGACGACACCGGTGTCGTCCGGTGATGCGATGCCCTACAGAGCCGATCCTGCCGAGCTTTTTGATATCGAGATGGATCAGTTCACCCGGGTTCTCGCGCTCATAACGCCGGACGGTTCGGTCGGCTCCAAGGCACTGAGCTTGTTCAATCCCAACCGGCGCAGAACACGGCTGACGGTGGCCGGTGACACGCCGATCTCGGCGGCGATCTGCTTGCCGGTCCAGCGCTGGCGACGCAGCCGCTCGATCTCCTCAACCACGGCCTGGGGTGTCGGCCGGCGCAGCCGATGGGGCCGCGATGATCGATCCTGCAAGCCGCCAAGCCTTCACCGCGATATCGATCAACCCACTTGCGAACGGTTCGCGGGCAGACACCTACGGCTTCGCGACGGCCTCCGGCGTCTGCCCGCTCGCAACCAGCCGCACAATCCACTCTCGACCACGCGGCGTTAGCCGGGCATTCTTGTGCACGTTCATCCGGTCCTCCCGGGAATTGCTGAAGCTTCGCAACTCCAGCTTCCTCGGCCAGGACCGGATGGACAACCTATTGAAAGCTCACAGCTAGCTATCGGCTTCGACCGGTCCGACCGGCCAGTCATCGCCCAGCAGTGGCGTGACCTTGACCCGATGAATCACCCCGCGTTGCAGAGTCGGATCGAAATACCGCATCGTCTGTTCGTTGAAGTCGATCACGCGGCCGGGCTTGAGCGGGCCAACGTCGTTGATCTTGACGATCGCTTGCTTATCCGCGCTTTCGACCAGAGCATACGTGGGTCGGTAGTCCCTGCCGAAGCGGACGCCGCCAAACTTCTCGCGCAGGCCGGTTTGAATTGCAGCAGCCCATGCGCTCGGATCGTATGGTTCGCCGGATGCAGTTTTTTTGCCGCCCTCCAGGTTTCCAGGCCGGTATGGATTGTACATGGACGCCGCGCCGACGACGGTCGCACTCATGGCGAAGGCGTTCCTCGCGTCTTGATCCGACTCGGTATCCGTCTCCGTCGAGAGCGACGCGAGCGATGGCCGGTAGGCCGCGTCGGGGCGCGGTTCGAACATCGCGCGAATCCCGCTCGCTGTGCCGGCGCTTGCGCGATGATTATGTCCGGCTTGTTCGGAGCCGTATGAATAGGCAGCATCAATCGGGAATTCGACGAAAGTCGCAGATGAAATAGCCAGCATCGATACGGCGCCGCGAAGTGCGGCGCTAAAGCGCTCCACCATTCCGATACTCCTGGTTGGTCCCGTTGGGGGCGCTCTTAAAACGGG
This sequence comes from uncultured Alphaproteobacteria bacterium, assembly GCA_963821555.1. Classification (GTDB taxonomy): domain Bacteria; phylum Pseudomonadota; class Alphaproteobacteria; order Rhizobiales; family Xanthobacteraceae; genus Z2-YC6860. The sequence continues at coordinate 544,139 of CAWGEM010000004.1, forward strand.
CCGGATGGTGCAAATGAGGCGATAGTGGGATCATTTCGGGATGCAATTGGTTCGCAATACCAGAACCCCATGCGACGCGCGCGGCGCGAACTTCGCCCGATCAAAGCCCGTTGGAGCGTGTTGCCTAAGTCACTCGATCCGATTTCCAGTCTGGGTCCTGGGTTCCCGCTTTCGCGGGGACGAGCGGCTGAGTGAGCGAGCGATTCCAATCAAAGGGAAGCGCTCTAATCCTCCTGTCCCGCTGCGGTCCACGGCGCCACCTTCTTCTCCGTGAACCGCAGCAGCGCGGTCAGCGTGACGCCGAGCAACCCGAGCGTCACGATCGGCACGAACATCTTGTCGACCTGGAACGTGCTCGCGGTGCGCACGATCAGGTAGCCGATGCCGGAGATCGCGGTGTAGAGGTCGGCCAGCACCATGCCGATCATGCCGCGGCCGACCGCGAGCCGGATGCCGGTGACGATGAACGGCAGCGACGCCGGCAGCACGATGTTGGCCCAGAGTTGCCCCTCCGAGCAGCGGAACGCGTGTCCGACTTCGAGCAGCTTCGGGTCGACCGACTTCACACCTTGATAAGTGTTGATGACCATCGGGAAGAACGCGAACAGGAACAGGATGATGACCTTGGCGGTGGTCTCGTAGCCGGCCCACAGCACGATCAGCGGCACGAGCGCAACCGACGGGATCGAATAGAGAAACGTGATGTAGACGGTCAGGCCCACGTCGAGGATACGAAAGCGCGCGAGCGCCAATCCCATCAGCGTGCCGAACAAGATCGCGAGCGTAAGCCCCATCAGCAGCACGAGCAGGCTCGGCCACAACGCGGCCCACAGCTCCCCGCTGCCGATCATATTGACGGCAGCAACCGCAACCTTGGCCGGGGTCGTGAACAGCACCGGGTCGATGCTCGAGCCCGCGATCTGCCAAAGCGCAAGAAAGATCGCGAGCGAGACGAGGCGGATGCCGAGGTTCTGCAGCGCGGTGCGCCGGCGGCGGTCGGCCGCGACCCGCTCGGCGCGCGCCTGATCGTCGATCAGCTCGCGCTCGGCCTGCGCGTCGGCGTGTACCGTGTGCTCGGCGGTGCTCACGCGATCTCCTTGGGCGGTCGCGATGTCTTTGCATTGCCTGCCGCGAATTCGGCCCACCCTCCCCTGGAGGGGGAGGGTCGGCGAGCGACGAAGTCGCGAGCCGGGGTGGGGTGAACGGCAGGAAGCCCACCCCACCCCGCCTGCGCTCGCTGCGCTCCGCAGGCGACCCTCCCCCTCCAGGGGAGGGTGATCGAGCAAGCGGCCATCTGCGAGCACATCACGCGACCTCCCTCGGCGCACGCGTTTGCCGCGGCCGCGCGGTGTGCAGCTCGCCCCAGATGTGGGCGCGCAGGTCGGCAAAGTGCGGATCGCCGCGCATCGCGTTGACATCGCGCGGGCGGCCGAACGGCATCGGCAAAAGCTCCTTGATGCGGCCGGGCCGCGCGCTCATCACCGCGACCCGGTCGCCGAGCACGATCGCCTCGTCGATCGAGTGCGTGATGAACACCATGGTCTTGCGCTCCTCGGGGCGCTCCATCAGCGCGAGCAATTCTTCCTGCAGGATTTCGCGGGTCTGCGCGTCGAGCGCCGCGAACGGCTCGTCCATCAAGAGCACCGAAGGGTTCATCGCGAGCGCGCGCACAAGGCCGACGCGCTGCTGCATGCCGCCGGAGAGCTGATAGGGATAGTGCCGCTCGAAACCCGCGAGCCCGACCAGTTCGAGATAGTGGCCGACCCGCTCGCGAATCACGCCAGACGGTGTGCCGGCCATGGCGAGCCCGAAGGCGGCGTTGTCGTAGACGGTCTTCCACGGCAGGAGCCCGAAATGCTGGAACACCATGGCGACGCCCTGGGGCGGGCGGCCGGCGACCGGCGTGCCGTCGACGGTGAGCGCGCCGCCGCTTAAGTCGGTCAGGCCCGCGATGCAACGCAGCAGCGTGGTCTTGCCGCAGCCGCTCGGGCCAACGATGCAGAGGAGTTCGTTGCGCGCGACCTGGAGCGACAGCTGCCGGAACGCCACCACGGTGCCGTCGAGGAACATTTTCGAGGCGTTGTCCGCGACGATGACGGGACTGGCTGGGTTCAACGCTTCCTCCGGGCGAGAATTCTTGTTTGCCGGGATCATAACCCGCCGACTTGTGGACTGGGCAATGCCTTTTGCCGCGGGCGGGCACTCAGGCCCACTGTCGGCAATGGCCTTCATCTTGTACCCTTGGATGAGACGGCCGGGCGCAAGCCCGGCATTGGCATGGGGGCATCATGACGACCGCATTTGGGCGGCGGAGGATCTGAGCCATGGATGAGCCAGGCCAATCCGCGCCGACCCCATCGCACTTCAACCTGCGCGCTCTGCTGAGGAGCGAGTGGCCATACCTCCTCGTGCTCGTGCTCGCGTTGTTCGGCATCGCGTTCACGAGCTACCAGCGCGGGCCGATGGCGGCGTACTGGATCGTGCTGGCACCGCTGATCGGCGCGATCTGCGTCGCCTCGCGCTGGCGGGAGATCGAGGATCGCGACGAGCGCATGCACCTCGTCTGGAAGCAGATCCTGCATTGGGCGGCGGTGCTGGTGGCGATGCACCTGATGTTCGTTGCCGATGTCGCGCGGATGATGAACTCGGACGCGAGTGCTCTGGCCGTGCTCACGCTGCTCGCGCTCGGAACCTTCACCGCTGGCGTGCACATCGGCTCGTGGCGCATCTGCCTCGTCGGTGCGATCCTCGCGATCGGCGTGCCCGGCATCGCCTGGCTTGAACAGTCCGCGCTCCTGCTGCTCGTGGCTGCTCTGGTCGTGATCGCGGTGCTCGCGCCGCTGCTCTGGCACGAGCGTCGGACGAAGGGCAAGGCCAGCGTCGGTGCCGCAGGCGGCTCGTAGGGGAGGGCGCTAGCGCCCCGCGGCGTAGGCCTGCATGCCGCGCGGATTGGCGGCGGCTCTGCGGCGCGGGCCGTCCTTGGAAGCGGCGGTGAGGCGGCCCTCCGACCACTCCGGCTCGACCTCGACGACGTGTCCTCGCCGCGTGAGCTCGTCGCGAGCGGCCTTGCTCACGCGCTGCTCGATCTGGAGCACGCCCGGACGCGCGGTGCGCGGCCAGAACGAAATCGGGAAGTGCTCGGAGTGCCAGGCCGGCGCGTCGATCGCCTCCTGCAGGTTCATCCCGGCGTGGACGTGGCGCAGGAAGAACTGCGTAATCCATTGATCCTGCTGGTCTCCTCCGGGCGAGCCCCAGGCGAGATAGGCGTCGCCGTCGCGCAGCGCGAGCGTTGGGGAGAGGGTCGTGCGCGGCCGCTTGCCGGGCGCGAGCGAGGCCGGATGGCCGTGCTCGAGCCAGAACATCTGTGCTCGCGTGCCGAGCCCGAAGCCGAGCTCCGGGATGACCGGCGAGGACTGCAGCCAGCCGCCCGAAGGCGTCGCCGTGACCATGTTGCCCGCGCGGTCGACGATGTCGAAATGCACAGTATCGCCAACGACTTCGCCCATGCGGCCGACGGTCGGCTCGCCCGCGCCCATGCCCGCGACCAGCCTCGCGCCCGCCTTCAGCTTGACCAGCGCGCCAAAGCCCTCGACCGACCCCGGCCGCAGCTCAAGCGAGGCTTGCTCGGACACGAGCCTGCGCCGTTCCGCGTTGTACGCATCCGAAAGCAGCACGGAGAAGGGCACCTCGACGATGTTCGGATCGCCGTAGAACTTCTCGCGGTCGGCGTAGGCGAGCTTGGAGCATTCCACCGCGAGATGGATGAAGTCCGGCCCGACCACGTCGATGCCGTCGAGGTCGAAGCCCTTGAGCAGCGTAAGCTGCTGCAGCATCACCGGCCCCTGCGTGAAGGCCGCCTTGCAGACGGTGTAGCGCCCGTAGTCGTAGGTGAGCGGCGCTTCCACGCTCGCCTGCCAGTTCGCCATGTCGTGGCCCGTCAGTACGCCCCGGTGCGGCGTGCCGCTCGTGTCCATCACCCGCTGCGTGCGGCAGAACCGATCGATCGCCTCGGCGACGAAGCCCTGCGACCAGACCTTGCGCGCCTTTTCGATCTGCGCCACGCGGTCGGCGCCCGCGCTCTCAGCTTCCTTCAGCACGCGCGTGTAGGTCGCAGCGAGCGGCGGGTTGGTGAACAGCGCGCCGGTTTCGGCCGGCTTGCCGCCCGGCATGTAGATCGCAGCCGACGTCGGCCAATGATCGCGGAACAGCTTCTCGACGGTGCGGATGGTGGCGTTGGCGCGCTCGACCAGCGGGTGGCCGTTCTGCGCATAGGCGATTGCGGGCGCGAGCACGTCGGCGAGCCGCATCGTGCCGTAGTCGCGCAACAGCAGCATCCAGCTGTCGAACATGCCGGGGATGCAGGTTGCGAGCAGGCCCGTGCCCGGCACCATGTCGAGGCCTTCGCTCTTGTAGTGCTCGATGGTCGCGCCCGCCGGCGCCGGCCCCTGGCCGCAGATCACTTCCGGCTTTTGTTTGCGGACATCGTAGAGGATCACCGGCACGTCGCCGCCCGGACCGTTCAGATGCGGCTCGACCACCTGCAGCGTGAACGCGGTTGCGCAGGCGGCGTCGAAGGCGTTGCCGCCGCGCTCGAGCGTGCCCATGCCGACCGCGGTCGCGATCCAGTGGGTCGAGGCCACGACCCCAAAGGTGCCGTCGATCTCCGGCCGCGTGGTGAACGGATTGGGATTGATGTTGCCGGCCATCGCTGCTGGTCCTTGCGAAATTTGCAGGCATCATAGCACGCCCGTCCGGTCGGGTACCCGAAGCGGTGGGGGGAGGAGCGCCGCGATTCTGAGCGATCGGGCCAGCGGGGGTGCGTGCCCGCTACCACCGGTGTGAGCCGTCAGAAAGGAACTCGAACCCCGGATCTGTACTTAGTTCGCCATGTCTGCATCACGCTTGAATACGCGACAGGGAGCGGACAGCCGAGGTGGCGCTGCCGTAGCGGTTTAGTCAGTCACTTGCCGCTTCGGCGAGTGTTCTCGCCGGATGCTGGGCGCGATAGGATTCGGAGCCCTGCGCGAACTCTTGTCTCCAGCCGGCCTGAGGGTCGAGATGATCGATAATTTCTGGCGGCAGATCTGGCGCAGGGGCATGCATACATTTGCGTCCCAACGCCGGTTCCCTCCTCCTTTGATAGAGAAAGAGGGCCAGGCACTCGAAGTGCGCGGCGCGCTTGAAGGCCTTCTCGAACGTAACGAGAATTGCTTCCGCTCGCTGTTCCTGTACGGGCAACCGCTCAAACCGGACGACGTCGAGCGCTCCTGGATGAGGGTCCTGACCGAAGCTGGTTATGTCAAGCCTGCGCGTCTCCGAACTGTCCGGCCATGCGTCCGCGTCTTCTTCCTCGACGGCCTGCTCATAGCCACTGACCTCGCTACTTACGACGACGAGGATCAAGTCTTTCCCCTGATGCTCGAGCAGCTTCTCATCGCGCGCTTGATGGATGTCCGCAAGAATGACAGCGTGCTCGAACTGTGTCTCGGTTCTGGTGTGAATGCACTCGCCGCAGCGCGCAGGGGCGCGGCAAGGGTGGTCGGCATCGATATAAGCCGTCGCGCACTGGCCTTCGCCGCCGCGAATGCGGCGCTCAATCTGTCGCGGGGGCGCGGCGAGCCGTCCCTGGAGATGCTCCGCGGCAGCCTCTTTGAACCGCTGCCGGCGAACGACCGATTCGATCTCATCATCGTCAATCCGCCGTTCGAACCGGCCCCGTCGTCTGACACCGAATACTTTCGGCATTCTCACGGCGGAGAAGACGGCCTTGATGTCGTTCGCGCTGTCCTGCCTCAGGTGCCGGATCGGTTGCGCCCTGGCGGGCGATTTGAGATGTACACTTGGGCTTTGGGGGACGCGGCCTCGCATGGTCTAAGCGATTTGGCCGTCGCGGCCTTGCCAGGAATGAGAATCGAAGAGCGGAGCCGTCGCGGCCTTGCCAGGAATGAGAATCGAAGAGCGGAGGGTCGATCGCTTGATCCTCGATAGCGCTCTTTTCGAGGTTCAGGATCGACCCGGTTATCCTGCATTTCGTGCCCGACTGGCGTCTCAAGGCGTGACGTATGCATGGGGCATCCACCTCCGCGCGTTCCGCGATGAAGCAGCAGGGTTGGTGCAAATCGACGCGCGGGAGGATGTCCGGGCCTGCAAACCGATGCTGTCGCGCTGGGGGTTCGATTAGGTTTCAACTGTCGCCGAAGCGGGAGCCGCAGCCACAAGTTTGAGCCGACGGCCCGGCCGCACACTCCGCGGGACTTCCTCTTTCCTGTGGGGCTCGGGCTATCGCATAGGCACGGCTTTCACCTCTCCCCGCGTGCGGGAGAGGTCGGCGACCCCGACTTGATCGGGGGAGCCGGGTGAGGGGGCGTCGCCACATCCTGAGCGCTCAGAGTAGCTGCAACGCCCCCTCACCCCGACCCTCTCCCCGCACGCGGGGAGAGGGAGAAGAGGCGTCGTGCGCGGCAGCAATTGCTTAGATTTCGAAGTATAATGCCGGCATGCCCGATCAGGCCGGACCATCGCTGCTGCGCCGGTGGATCGATCGCGCGGCCGCGCGCGATCCCGACAAGGCGTTCATCGTGGCGGCCGACGACGGCCGCAGCCTGAGCTACGGCAGGCTGCGCGAGATCGCGGGCCGCATGGCAACGCATCTGCGTGCTAGAGGCATCCGCGCCAACGACCGGATCGCGCTCCTCTCCAACAACTCGATCGAGCACCTCGCCAGCTACTTCGGCGTCCTGGCCTACGGCGCGACCGTCTGCACGGTCCACGTCGAGATGAACCGCAATCAGTTCGACAGCATCCTGCCGGCGCTGAAGCCGAAGCTTCTGCTGTGCGAGGACGGGCTCGGGCTTGACGACGTCCTTTCGGCGGCGGAGGCACCCTGCGTGCCGCTCGGCGCCTTCGACGCGGTCCGCGACGACGGCTTCTTTGCGGCGGTCAACCGCTGCGAGGCGAGCGACGCCAGTGCCGATGCGCAGCCCGACGACAGCGCGGTGATCCTGTTCACCTCCGGCACCAGCGCGCGGCCGAAGGGCGTGGTGCTGAGCTTCCGCGAGCTTCTGTCGAACGCGGGCCCAACTGCGGACGGCTTCGGCCTGACCACCGAAGATCGCATCTACGACTTCCGCTCGTTCAACTGGTGCTCGGCGCAGACCCTGAGCGCGCTGCCGCCGCTTGAGCGCGGCGCGACGCTGATCCTCGGCCGCAAGTTCTCGCGCAGCCGGTTCTTCGAGCATGTCGCGCGGCATCGCGCGACAATTGCGACCGGCAATCCGACCACAATCGGCATCCTGCTGAACGGCGAGGCGCTGAACGTCCCCGACGTTTCGGCGCTGCGGTTCGTCACCTCAAGCTCGGCGCCGCTCGCGATCGAAGAATGGCGGCGGTTCGAGGAGCGCTTCGGCGTCCGCGTGTCGCAGGGCTATGGCTGCAGCGAGGTCGGATGGATCGCCGCGCATCCCGGCGAGCGTCGCCGCATCGGCACCGTCGGCCGGCCGCTTGCCTATCACCGCCTCTCGATCGTCGGCGACGACGGCCGTCCGCTTCCGGCGGGCGAGACCGGTGCGGTCGAACTCGGCGGCCTTGCCGACAACGCCTACCGCTACCTCGCCGACGACGGCGGGCTGCGCGTCAACGATCGCGGCCGCATGCGGAGCGGCGACTTGGGCTTCCTCGACGACGGGGGCTATCTGCACCTGACCGGCCGCGCGCGCGACCTGATCATCCGCGGCGGCGTCAACATCTCGCCGGTCGAGATCGACGAGGTGCTGATGCAGCGGCCCGAGATCGTCGAAGCCGCGACCGTCGGCGTGCCGGACAGGCTCTACGGCGAGGAGGTGGTGAGCTACGTCGTGCTGCGTCCGGGAGCTGCGGTCGATGCCGACGACATCCTGCGCCACTGCCACGCCCGGCTGGCGGCGTTCAAGGCGCCCAAGCGCATCGTTGTGAGCGAGGACGCGCTGCCCAAGACCGAGCGCGGCAAGCTCGACCGCAAAGCGCTGCTCGCGCGCTGGCTGCGGCCGGGGTGAGGTATCGCGGCTGTCATCGCCGGGCTTGACCCGGCGATCCATCGTCCGCGCAAAAAAACTGCTTCTTACGAAATTGATGGACCCGCGGGTCCAAGCCCGCGGGTGACGATCTTCGTGTGGTGGGCGTAGTGCCGGCCTAAGCGAGATGGCGGGGACAAGCCCGGCCATGACGACCGCCGAGCCAACGGTTTTCTGAACCGAGGCTCTAGCGTCCGGTGCGGGCCAGCGAGTTGACCCAGCCGATCATGCGCGACTTGGCGTTGTCGATGTCCTTCTTGGAGAAGAAGTCCTCGGGCTTGACCTTGTCGACCGGATAGACCGGGCGCAGGAAGTCCTCCTCGTAGCCGAACGGCACGGTGGCATCGATGCCGAGGCCGCCTTCGAAGCGGGTGTTCGAGGCGGTCCATTGCTGGCCGCCCGCGGTCATGCGCTCGGCCGGCATGAAGGTCTGGCCGCGGCCGCCGGGGATCGGGTTCAGCATGTCGGTCTGCGGATTGACGCGCGTGGTCAGGCACCACATCACGTCGTCCATCGAATAGGGATCGACGTCCTCGCTCACCGCGATCGCGATCCGCATGCCCTGCGAGCAGGCGAGAATCGCGCCGAGGAAGTTGCGCTGCCAGCCCTCGTCGATCTGGTGGCGCTTCTTGACCTGGATGATACAGCCGCCCCAGTCGGTCATGGCGTAGGGGATCACCACGTCCTGGATGATGCCGGGCTGCAGGCGGTTGCACAGCTCGAAGATGGTGGCTTCGCGCATCGTGGTATCGATGTTGTGGTCGTCGAGCATGTGGACGCCGAGCGCGAACACGATCGGCTTGCTCGCGGGCTTGCGCATCGTCACCGCGGTGACGTGGAGGGTCGGCGCCTTGTAGGCCTTGCCCATGTAGCCGGCCCATTCCGGATGGAAATGGTGGCGGCCCTGCTGGCCGGAGTCCTCGGCCTCCTTGGTCTCGAACCGGCGATCGCGCGGATGGACGTAGCCCTCGAGCACGATCTCGGCGTCCGCCAGCGCCATGGCGTTGACGGTGCGGGCCTTGACCAGGCGGATCGGCGCGCCCTGCACCGCGCCCGCAATGCCGATCTCGTCGCAGCCGACCGGCATGATGGCGTAGCCAAAGGCCGCGCCGGCGAGCAGCGTGCAGGCCGGCGGCACGCCGAAGCACATGGTGATCGGAACCGGCTCGTCGGCCTTGTAGTATTTGTTGGCGACCTGCCACATGTGCGAGCCGGGCGAAATCTGGAACGTGCCGACGTTGCCCCAACGGAAGTTCATGCGGTTGTAGCCGAGGTCGGAGCCGCCCTCGAAGTGCTCGCCGGTCACGCAGCGGATGCCGGAGCCGACGGTCAGCTCCAACTCGTAGGTCGTGTGCCGGATCGGCACCATGAATTCGTTCACGTCCTTCGGATTCTCGATCACCACCTCCTGGCAGGGCGCGACGCTCTGCATGATCTCGGTCGGCTTGACCGGGTGGGAGAGGGCGTAGGAGAGCTTACGGGTGCGGTCGGTGTCGTCCGTCCAGCCGAACATCTTGTTGATGACTTTCATGTCGCCGAACAGGTTCGTCACGAGGCGATGGTTCGGCTTGCCCTTGACCTTGTTGAACAGCATCGGGCAGGCGCCATCGAGGTGCTTCTGCAGGCCGGTGAGCTCAAGGTCCGGATCGACGGTCTTGTCGGTTTCGATCAGATCGCCCTCGGCCTTCAGCCATTCCAGCGTGTCGCGCAGGCTCGTCGGCCGCTCGATCACCTTCATCTTTTCCTTGCGGACGGCCTTCTGCATGACGTGGCGCTCCCTGTGGTTCGTGCCGGCGCGAACTGCCGCGCGGCGGAAACGGATATGCATTGCATAGATTTCTAAGTATTATTTGCCGCGCGCCGGCGCCTGTCAACGCGCCGCGCGCATCGGGCAGCGCATGGCCATGCGGCGGAAATCCAACGGCGCCGGGCGCGGCCGGCCCGGGCGCAACGTCGATTTTTCGCTCGGCGGCAGCCTCGGCTATCTGGTGCGCGACGCCAACCGGGCGTTTCAGCGCCTGCTGGAGAGGCGAATCGCGCCGCACGGCGTCACCCGCGGCCAGTGGTATTTCCTGCGCGTGCTGTGGGAGCAGGACGGCCTGTCGCAGCGCGAGTTGTCGGCCCGCGTCGGCATGATGGAGCCGACCACGGTGATCGCGCTGCGCGGCATGGAGAAGGCCGGCCTGATCCGGCGCGTGCGCAGCGAGGACGACAAGCGCGTCACGAGGGTGCATCTCACGGCGAAGGCGCGCCGCATGCGCGAGCGGCTGCTTGCGATCTCGCGCGGCGTCAACGATCAGGGGGCGCTCGGCATCGAGCGGACCGAGCTCGACCGCTTCCGCCGCACGATCGCCCGCATGACCGAGAATCTCGATCGCGTCGAGCGCTGAGACGGAGGCGTTCAGTCGAGATAGGCGCCGGACGCCTTTACCACCGCGGTCCACTTCGGGATTTCGGAATGGATGTAGGCGTCGAAATCCTTCTGCGAGCTGCCGACCACGTCGACGCCGAGCTCGATCAGCGACTGGCGCACGCCGGGATCCTTCAGCGCCTCAACCGTGGCGAAGTTCAGCGTGTCGATGGTTTCCTTGGGCGTACCCACCGGTGCCACGAGGCCATGCCAGGTCGTGGCGTCAAAGCCCTTGAGGCCAAGCTCGTCCATGGTCGGAAGGTCCGGCAACAGCGCGGTACGGGCCGGCGTCGTGACCGCGAGCGCGCGCACCTTGCCGCTCTTGACCAGGTTCACCACGGAGGCGGCGGTGGCAAACATCATCTGCACATGACCCGCGATTACGTCTTGCAGGGCAGGCGCCGCACCCTTGTAGGCCACGTGCACGATGTTGATCTTGGCCTCGGTGCGGAACAGTTCGCCGGCGAGGTGGGCCGCGGCGCCATGGCCTGAGGAGGCGAAGTTGAGCGCGCCTGGGCTCGCCTTGGCGAGCGCGATCAGCTCGGCCAAGGAGTTCGCCGGGACCGACGGATTGACCACCAGGATGTTGGCCTGCGTGCCGATCAGGCTGATCGGGGTAAAATCCGTCTCCGGGTTGTAGCCGAGCTTTTTGTAAAGCGCCGCGTTGGTCGCAAGGATGCTGTTGTTGCCCATCAAGAGCGTGTAGCCGTCAGGCACGGCCTTGGCGACCTGCTCGGCGGCGATGTTGCCGCCGGCGCCAGGCCGGTTCTCGACGATGAACGGCTGGTGCAGGATTTCGTTCAGCCGCTTGCCGATGATGCGCGCCAGCACATCGCTCGGGCCGCCCGGCGTGAATGCGACGACCAGCGTGACCGGCCGCGCCGGGTATTCGGCGGCGGGAACCGCGAACGACGTCGCAAAGACCGCAAGCAGACCGGCAACCAGTGCCGACAGTCCCCAATTCACGGAACACCCTCCATCCAGGCGGGGATACTTACAGCGCCGCAGGCGTGCCTCGTCAACCGCCATCGCGGGCAGCGGCGTCATGCCGCCACAATGTGGCGGGCGGCGTCAGTCGCCTTGCGCGGTGATCGACCTGATGACCGCAGCCCACTTCGGGATTTGCGCGCCCAGATAGGCTTCGAACTCGCGCGGGGAACTTCCGACCACGTCGATGCCGAGCCCGCTCATGATCCTGCGCGAGTCCGGGTCGTCGAGCGCCGCAGCGGTCGAATGGTACAGCACGTCGACGATCTCCTTCGGCGTGCCGACCGGCGCCACGAGCCCGTACCAGGTGGTGGCATCGAACCCAGGATGTCCGAGTTCCTCGAAGGTCGCGACCCCCGGCAGCCGCGTGTTGCGGGCAGTGGTGGCGACGGCAAGCGCGCGCAGCCGGCCGGCCCGGACGTGGTTCGCCACGAGGGCTGCCGGCGCGAACATCATGTGGACGTGGCCGCCGATCACGTCCTGCAGCGCGGGCCCGGGCTTCTTGTAGGGGACATGCACGAGGTCCGCGCGCGCCTCGATCCGGAACAATTCGCCGGCGAGATGGGCGGGACTGCCGAAGCCCGCCGACGCAAACGTGAGGAGGCCTGGTCGTGCTCGCGCGACCTCGATCAACTGCTCCAACGAGGAAGCGGGGAGGGCTGGGTTGACCACCAGCACATTGGCCTGCGTGCCGATGAGCGTGATCGGCGCGAAGTCGAGCTGCGGGTCGTAGCCCGCGTGCTTGCGGCGCGCCGGATGGGTCGCGAGCATGCTGGTGTTGCCCATCAGGAGCGTATAGCCGTCGGGCGCGGCGTTCGCCGCCTGCTCGGCAGCGATGCTGCCGGCGGCGCCCGGCCGGTTCTCGATCTGCAGCGGCTGCCGCAGCACCGGGCTCAGCATCCGGCCGAGGATGCGCCCGATCACGTCGCTCGGGCCGCCCGGCACATGCGAGACGATCAGCGTGACCGCTCGCGTCGGATAGTCGAACGCGGCGGCAGGCACCGCCGCAAGCGCGAGCAGCAGCGCCGCACCCGCGATCCGGATCGAACCTGCAAGCGAAACAGCCATCGTCCAACGATATCACAACCGCGCCGAAACGCCGCCATCGACCGGCCAGGCGCTGCCGGTAACGAAGCTCGCGCGCTCGGAGGCCAGAAAGGCGACCACGCCCGCGATCTCCTCGGACGCGCCCATTCGCCCGAGCGGGATTTTGGCGACGCGCGGCTTGAGCACCTCGGCCTCGGATTGTCCGGTCTTCTGCATGGTCTCGCGGATGTTCTGCTCGTGCCGGTCGGTGCGCACCGCGGTCGGCACCACCGCGTTCACCAGGATGCCGTCCTTGCCGAGCTCGTTGGCGAGCGCCACCGTGAGATTGAGCACAGCCGCGTTGTTGAGGCCGGTGGTGATGGCGCCAAGCTGCGGCGCCCAGGCGGCGCCGCCCGCGACGTTGATGATGCGGCCCCAGCGGCGCTCGCGCATCGGCGGCACGGCGTGGCGGATGCAGCGCACCGTGCCGCGCAGCTTGTGGTCGAAGGCGTGGTCCCAGGTGTCTTCGGTCATCGTAAAGAAGCCGCCCTGCGAGACGTTGACCGCGTTGTTGACGAGGATGTCGAGCCGGCCGAATTCGGCGAGCGTGCGCTGAAACAGACGCTCCACCGCGGCCGCATCGTTCAGGTCGGTCGGCACGCCGATCACGCGGGCGTTGGTCTTGTCCTTCAGGGCGTCGATCGCCTGCGCGTTGCGCGCAGGATCCAGGCTTGCCACCACGACATGGGCGCCCTCGGCCAGAAGCTCGGCCGAGACAGCATAGCCGATGCCGCGATTGCCGCCGGTGACGATTGCGACGCGATCGGTAAGCCCGAGGTTCATGCGCAGACCTCGAAAAGGGGAACGGCTCGATCAAACAGTTCTTTGGGCATCATTCGCGTTGGCTCTGCTTCGAAGGGAAGATGCGGAAGATATTTTGAAACAAGACAGGCCAAATCGGGCTTGTGCTGCATCGCGCGCGCGTTAGTTATGTCCCGATTCTCACATGAGCTTAACAGCGATCATCGGCGCAACATTTTCAGCTGAATTGAAGGAAAAGTGTTGAGAACAAATATTATTGAGCTGGTTCAATAGTTTCAACACTTGAAACCTGAAATGGACGGCGCTGTTGAAAGCGCATGAGCGATGCGAGGGTCGGTTGCAATTGGCGAGTGGGCGACGCCACCACTGTCGCCAACGCCTGCGTTGACCGCCCCATTCGGCGGATCATCCGGGGAGGGTGACCGAGCGGCGGCGAGAACGAAGGCGCCCGCTTCAGCATCATGAGCAACAGCTCAGCGCGACCAAAAAATACCGTTCAGGACACGGCGGTCGTCCACACGCGGGACACCTCGTGGCTCTTTCGGCAGCGTCAGGCTTGATGGCCGCCCACTCATGGAGCGCAAGTATCGTAGACCCTCGACGCGGGCTTTGCCGCTCCCTCGGTGCTACAATATGCGCGCTTTAGTGCTGGCTTTTTATCGCCACAGCGAATTGGTCTACCGCGAGCGCCACTAAGAGTTCTCCCCCTCAGTGGGCACCGAACATCGGCAAGACCACAGGAGCAATCAATAGAGCTACGAAAACCACGTTCAGCAAAACCAGCGACACATAGAACATGGCACGCTCCTCTTCTTCCTTTCTGGTGGCGCCCATCCCTGTTGAAAGGCTATTGCTCGGGGTTAAGGGTCCGCTGTTCAAAATTGCTCACCTTCGCGATTTTAATTGTGGCTTGTCGTAAAGAACGACATCCAGCAGCGAGGGGTGCACTTGCAACTCGCCGTTGTAATCGATGAAGCCCAGGTTCCGAAATTTATTCATGAAGTGACTCACGCGTGAGCGTGTCGTGCCTATCATTTCTGCGAGCGTCTCTTGGCTGATCTTCGCAGTAATTGGTTCAGGCGCACCTTCCTTGCCGAAGTTCGCCAAGAGAAGGAGTGCCCGCGCCAGCCGTTTCTCGCTGGAATTGAACAGTTGGTCTACCAAGTCCTCCTCGACCCGGATGGTTCGCGACAAAAGATGGGCCGTAAATAGTTCGGAAAATTTTGGCTCATCCTGGAGCGTCTTTATCATTGCGGATTTTTCCACTTTGGTAATGTCGCACTCCGTAATGGCAGAGGCAGTTGTCATTCGCCGTGTCCGGTGGCTTAGACACGCTTCGCCGATGAAGTCACCGGCTGCAAGGAATCCGACTACCGCTTCCTTGCCACGCTCAGAGACAACGGAGAGCTTCACCCTTCCCCTTTGGATGAAGAACACTGAATTCGCTGGGTCATCTTGCGCGAAGACAATTTGACCCTTCTGATAGTGTGAGGCAGTCCTGCCGCCATCGACACCGGATAAAAACACAGTCGGGTCGAATTTTCCTTTCTTTGGCATGACAAAGTCCCTCCGCTGGCCTCGCGGTCCGCCCTTTAAACTTATTTTACGCCCTGGTGGCTGTACTTTCCAGACTGCGTTACCACCCGAGCCGCGGCCGCGCGTGGCCCGAACTCGAACCTCCCGGCATGTCCGCTTCTTTGCGGCTTCTAGAGCGGCTAAGTGGACATCAATCAGCGAATGTCCGGCGACCACAAGTCGTCAGCCAAAATCTGCCAACTTGACCGAACGCAGGCGATGTTAGGACCGGTCGATCGCCAATGACCTATTGGGTCTTGATGCCCGCCGCCTTGATGACCGGCCACCACTTCTTCGTCTCCGCGAGGTGGTAACTGCGTAGCGCGTCCGGCGTAAGCTGATCTTTCGACGGAATGACTTGGCCCAGATCGGCGATCCGCGATTTCACATTCGGATCGTCGAAGGCCCTGACAACCGCGTCATTCAACTTCGCAACGATGTCCTTCGGCGTGCCCTTTGGGGCCCACATGCCGTGCCAAAAATCGATTTGCATTCCCGATATTCCGATCTCGTCCATCGTCGGAACATTGGGCAAAGGCCGCCAACGCTCGTTTGACATGACGACGAAGGCTTTCATCGATCCAGAGCGTACAAGTGAGAGTGTCTGCGAGGCCTCCGCGCACATGATGTCAATCGTGCCCCCAAGCAGATCCTGCATTGCGGGAGCTCCGCCGCGATAAAACACGAATTGAAATTTGGTGTTGGTCACCTGTCCGAAATGCAATCCGCAAATGTGTGCTGCGCTGCCGGAGCCGACACTGGCCGCCGAAGCCTTGTCGGGATTCGCCTTCAGCCAGCCGATCAATTCATTGATGTCGTTGGCCGGCAGCGAGCGTCGCCCGACCAACATCATCTTGGAAACGCTGAGTCGCGCGACCGGTTCAATGTCGGTCAGAACGTTCCAAGTGACCGGATAGAGTACCGGCGCCCCGACCGCTGCCGTCCAGTTGCCGATGATCAATGTGTAGCCGTCGGGCGGCGAGTGAACCAGGCGAGACATGCCAAGAGTCGCCCCTGCACCGCTGACGCTCTCAACGATGACCGACTGACCGAGCGTCTTGCTCATGCCGTCGGAGATGATGCGGGCGAGCGTGTCGGTCGGCCCGCCGGCCGGGAACGGCACGATGATCGTGATCGGATGCGAGGGATAGGTTTCGGCGTGCAGCGCTGAGGCGATCAGCGTTGCGCCGGCGGCTATGACATTGCAAATCGCGCTGGCAAATGACGACGGTTTCATCGGCTCCCCCCGGATCGATGTGGCTGTCGCCCCACGTACGATGACCGTGCGACATGCCGATAAAAAGTCAGCACTGTTGTCTCACCCTGCAGATTTGGGGTGGACACAGAGTCGCACCCAAAAAGACCGTCTGGGGTGAACTGACGCGACTTTGAAGTGATGCCGGGCTTTAGCCGAGGAGTAGAATGCAACCGCGACCACGGCGAGGAAAAATCAACATGCTAACTCGTCGCCACGTGATTGCCCTGTCGGCTGCACAGATCTTCGCTTCGAACCTTTTGAATGCGCGGGCGCCCGCGCAGACATCGAAATCCGATTATCCCAACAAGCCTGTGCGCTTTATCGTGCCGGTCGCCGCCGGCGGCCCGACCGATCTCGTCGCGCGCATGCTCGCCGAAAAGCTTTCCAAGATCTGGGGCCAGCAGGTTTTCATCGAAAACAAGGGCGGCGCAGGCACCAATATCGGCAACGAATACGCGGCGCGGGCCGATCCTGACGGATACACGGCCTTGTTTGCCACCTCATCGCTCGCGGTGAACGCCAGCCTCTACCGTTCGCTGAGCTACGATGCGGTGACAGACTTTGCCCCGGTCTCGCTTGTCACTGAGCTCGCTTATTTCGTGTTCGTGCCGAATTCATCGCCCGCGACAACGATGCGGGAGTTCATCGCCCATGTCAGAGACCATCCGGGCAAGCTCACGATGGCGTCGCCAGGCACCGGCAGCGCGCCGTTCCTGGCCGAGATGGTGTTCTTGCAGATGGCCAACATCCAGATGACGCATGTTCCCTATCGCGGTGCCTCTCCTGCCTTCGCCGACCTCATCCCCGGCCGAGTGGACTGTTATTTCGGCAGCGGCGCATTGCTGTCTTACGCCCGGTCGGGACAGGTGCGCGTCTTGGCAACCACCGGAACGAAGCGAGATCCGGCTGCACCGGATATGCCTACTGTGGCGGAGGCCGGTGTACCGGGCTACGACGCGACGGCATGGCAGGCGTTGTTTGTACCGGCCAAGACGCCGCCCGATATCGTCCACAAAATGAGCGCCGATACGACGACGGCGCTCAAGGACCCGGTCATCCAGGACAAGCTGACCAAGACGGGCTATGTCGGTGGCGGCTCATCGCCCGAGCAGCTCGGACACCTTCTGAAGGTGGAAATCGCCAAGTGGGCCGACGTCATTAAGTCCCTCGGAATCAAGATCGAATAGTCCTGAGGCCAGCACCCGCCCCTGATGGTGCAAGGCTATCCGGTGTACTCCAGAATGTGCATGCCGGCGCCGGCGCGGTCGATCAGGTAGAGCCGGCCGTGTTCGTCGGTGCCGATGTCGTTCGACTGCACCGCCGGGCGGTCGCCCTCGAGCGCCGGCACGTAGCAGCCCTTCTCCTTCGGGTGGAACGGATCGCCGACGTCGACCGCGCGCAGACCGGCGTTGAAGTACGTGAGGAACACGATGTCCTTCCACGGGCCCTCTGACGCGATTGGCCGCTCCAGGATGTTGTGGGCGCCGTAGCGGCCCGGCCGGTCGAAGTACTTCTCGCGCTCCGGCATGAACGTCGCAATCGGGATGAGCTTGTCCTCCTTGCGTGCGTCGATGATCCACATGAATTGCGCGTCCCAGTATTTCTGCTTGGCGCGCGCCTCGTCGGTGACGATGAGGTAGGGCTTGTCGCCGATCGGCCAGCAGGTGTGGTTGGAGCCGGGGAACGGCGGCGCCCACGACAGGTGGCCAACGAGCTTCATGTTGGCGAGATCGCTGCAGTCGATCACCGAGATGCCGCCGCCCCACCACGCGCAATACATGCGGTTGCCGCGGATGACGGGCGGGCCGTGCAGCGTAACCGCCTCCTCGTGTGGCTGGGCGCTGCCGAAGTCGCCGTCGCCGTTCGCCTTCATCCAGGGCAGGCCGAACTGGCTGACGATTTCCGGCTTCAGCGGGTCGCGGATGTCGAGCGTCCAGATCACGCGGCCGTTCCAGCCCGGCGCGTTGTTCGGCAGGAACGCGAGCTTGCGCTTGTTGTCGACGCCGAAGCGGTGCGGGCCGGTGCCGGGCGTATCGTAGAAGCCGACTTGCTTCGGCTCGCCGCCCTTGGAAATGTCGAAGATGAATAGGCCGGTGCGGGCGTTGCGTCCGGCATCGCCAGCGAGCCTTTCGGAGTTGACGTAAAGGATGTCGCCGTCGACCACGCGCAGCTTGTGCGAGTGCACGCCGGGCGGCGATTTCACCTCGGCGACCTTGCGGGGTTTGCGCGGGTCGCGCACGTCGTGGACCGTGAAGCCTTCCGGGCCGTTGTAGCTCGCGCTGCCGACCGCGCCGACATAGGCGAAGCCCTTGTTGACCTCGACGATCGAGCCGCCGCCCCACGCCGCCGACGGGTCATGGCCGAGCAGCTTGAAGTTCTTGGCCTCTTCGGCAATTTTGACGGTCATTGCTTTACTCCCTTGACCCGCACTCGCCGTTGTCACCGGCGCGCGCCGCTCTTCCGCGTCATCACCGGGCCGACGCGAAGCGTCGTGACCCGGTGATCTCGCTTAGGAGCGCAGTGCCTTCCTAAGCGGGATGGCCGGGACAGGCCCGGCCACGACGGCAGTGTATGACGAACCGACGCGGCAAAAAACGTGCAAGTTTGCACTTCGGAATGTGCAAGTTTGCATCTCCGGATGAGATAGCGCCTGTCCTGATCACTCCCCGGCCTTGTTCCAGGCCGCGGCTTTTGCCATGAACGCACCGGCATGCGTCTGAATGCGGACTTTTCGGACGCCAGGTGAGGCTATGGCAGCCCGGGAGAACGCAACGATGCGAACCATCACGCTTGAGGAACATTTCGCGAGTCCGGGTTTCGTCGCCGGGCCCGGCAAGGACTTCATCGAGCGGTTGAAAGGCTCGGGCGCGCGCGGCGCGCGGATCGCCGAGATGCTCCAGGACCTGAGCGACCGGCGCGTCGCGGAAATGGATGCGGCCGGCATCGACATGCAGGTGATCTCGCTCAACTCGCCCGGTGTCGAGCAGGCCGAGGTGGCGGAGCAGGTGGCGATCGCCCGCGAGTCGAACGACTTCCTTGCCGAAGCGGTGAAGAAGCACCCGAAGCGGTACGCGGGCTTTGCGAGCCTTGCGATCGCGGCGCCCGATCGCGCCGCCGAAGAGTTCGAGCGCACCGTCCGGCAGCTGGGCTTCAAGGGTGCGCTCATCAACGGCCACACTCGCGGCCGCTATCTCGACGACAAATTCTTCTGGCCGATCCTGGAGTGCGCCGAAGGGCTGAACGTCCCGATCTACCTGCACCCGACCGTGCCGCCGAACGCCGTGGTCGACGCGTCGTACAGTGGGTTTTCGCCGCCGGTGAACACAATGTTCGCAGCCGCAGGCTGGGGCTGGCACATCGAGACCGGTGTGCATCTGATCCGGATGATCCTCGGCGGCGTGTTCGACCGGTTTCCCAAGCTGCAGATCGTGATCGGGCACCTGGGCGAGGGCATCCCGTTCATGCTGCCGCGGCTCAACAAGAACCTGCCGGTGGAGATGACGAAGCTCGAGCGCTCGCTCGGCGACTATCTCCGCCAGAACGTCCACTACACGTTCGGCGGCTTCAATTTCCCAGGCACCTTCATGGATCTTCTGCTCGAGGTCGGCGTCGACCGCATCATGTTCTCGGTCGACTATCCGTACGGATCGATGGCGGAGGCGCGTGCGTTCCTGATGCACCTCCCGGTCAGCCCGGCCGACCGCGAGCGCATCGCGCACGGCAACGCGGAGAAGCTGTTCGGCCTTTGAAACAGCGCACGTGTCCCGGACGCGGTGCAGCGCGCAGCGATGCACCGCTGATCCGGGACCGTTCCAAACTCTGCATTCGCGACGGTCCCGGGTCTGCAGCGCACCACTTCGTGCTGCGCTGCGCCCGGGACACGGAAGCACCGCCGCGGAGCAGCGAGGACACTGCATGTGTCTCGCCGCGTTGAGAGCGGCTGTCAGCGGATCGGGACTGGCGACAGCCGCAGGCCGAACGCCTTCATGACCTTGAGGATGGTGTTGAACTCTGGGTGCCCATCCTTGCTCAGCGCCCGATAGAGCGCCTCGCGCGATATGCCGGTTTCTTTGGCCATCTCCGTCATGCCGCGGGCCCGCGCCACGTCTCCGAGTGCGGCGGCAATCAGAGCCGGATCGCCGTCTTCGAAGGCGGCCTCAAGGAAGAGCGCAATCCGCTCTTCGCTGTCGAGAAACTCGGTCACGTCCCATTTGGTCGTTTTGACGGACACGGCGGTCATTCCTTCAACTGCTGGGCAAGTGCCTTGGCGGTTGCGATGTCTTTGCTCTGAGTCCGCTTGTCGCCGCCGCACAGCAGGATCACCACGGCCGCACCGCGTCGTGTGAAATAGACGCGATAGCCGGGACCATAGTCGATCCGCAGCTCGTTCACGCCCTCGCCAACCGATTTCGCGTCACCGGGATTGCCAAGCGAAAGACGATAGATGCGAACTTCGATGCGTGCACGGGCGCGATCGTCGCCCAGTTCGCAATCCACCGCGCGTAAACCTCGGTCTGGCGGACCTCGATCATGGCGTGGTGGCTCGATGTCAGATGTAATCTATAGATTACATCTCGTCAACCCGGCTGATAGCGCCCGCCGATGGCGACCTTGCTGACGCCGAGGCCGGGCAGCTCCCAGACGCCGGCGCCGCCGGGGTTCTGGTCGGCGTTGATGTTGACGTCGATGACATACGGCTTGTTCGCCGCGATCGCGTGGCGCACCGCGTTGCCGATGTCGCCGGCGCGGTCGACGCGCACGCCCTCGATGCCGGCGGAGCGCGCCATGGCGGCGAAGTCCGGGTTGTACGGCTTGCCGCTGCCGGGATGCTTGAAGTCGGTAGCAAGCTCGCGGCCGTCGAGATAGCCGCGCTGCAGGCCGCGGATCGAGGCGTAGGCGTAATTGTTCCACACCACCCACACCACCGGCAGATCGTACTCGACCGCGGTGCCGAGCACGTTGGCGTGCATGAAGAACGCGCCGTCGCCGCATACCGACACGCACGGCCGGTCGGGTGCCGCGAACTTCGCGCCGAGCACGCCCGCGACGCCGAAGCCCATGGCGCCAAAGCCCATGCAGCCGATGAAGCGATGTCCGGCCGCTTCGGCTTGCAGAACTGCAGCAGCCAGTTGTGGTGCACGCCGATGTCGCTGACCATGATGGCGTCGTCGGGCAGCGCCTTGTCGATTTCGGCGGCGGCGCGCTGCGGGTGGATCGGCGTCGAGTCGTCGAGCAAAGCCCGGCGCGATGAATTTCTCCCACTCCTTGCGGCAGCCGTCGATCGCTCGCGAGCCACTTTCGTCGGCGCGACGCGATATCGTCGTGGAAACGTTTCGCGCTCGCGAGCTCCGCCAGCACCTGGCGCAGGAACGTCCGCACGTCCGCCATCAGCCCGAGCGCGACCGGATAGTTGCGGCCGATCTCCTCCGGGTCGATGTCGACATGGATCAGCTTGGTCGGCGGGATGGTGAACGAATAGCCCGGAATCCACGAGCTCGAGGTGCGGTCGTCGAAGCGCACGCCGAGCGCCAGCAGCACGTCGGCCTGCCGCGCCGCGCCGTTCGCCTGATAGGCGCCGCCGCGCGAGAGCGAGCCCAAGCGACAGCGGATGCTGCGTGTCGATCGCGCCGATGCCGCTCATGGAATGCGCCACCGGGATTTGCAGCTTCTCGGCCAGCGCGAGCAGGTCGTCGGCGGCGCCGCCGTATTTCACGCCCTGGCCGACCAGGATCACCGGCCGCTCGGCGCGCGAGCAGCATGTCGACCGCCTTCATCACGCCGTCGGGATCGGCGCCGCAGCGGCTGGAGATGTTGGCGCTCCATTCCTCGGGCTTCGGCGTCTC
The DNA here is from genome assembly GCA_963821555.1 of uncultured Alphaproteobacteria bacterium. Lineage (GTDB taxonomy): Bacteria > Pseudomonadota > Alphaproteobacteria > Rhizobiales > Xanthobacteraceae > Z2-YC6860. Next base: position 566,108 of record CAWGEM010000004.1, read on the forward strand.
CTCGGCGGCCGCCTCCATGAACACGTCGAACGGCACGTCGAGCACCACCGGCCCGGGCCGGCCGGTCACCATGGTCTTCCAGGCCTGGCGCACCATCAGCGGCACCTGCTCGCCGCGGGTCGGCTGGAACACCTTCTTGCAGACGCAGCGCACGGTGGACGGGGAAGTCGGCCTGGTGCTGGCGATAGAGCTCCTGGAAGGCGCCGCGGCCGAACTGGCTGGTCGGCACGTTGCCGGTCACGGCGAGGAACGGCACCGAATTCGAGATAGGCGGTGGCGAGCGCGATCGGCATGTTCATCGAACCCGGCCCGCAGGACGTGAAGGTCGCGACCGGCTGGCCTTTCACGCGGTAGTAGGCGTCGGCCATGAAGCCCGCGACGCTCTCGTGGTGCACCGAGATGGTCTTGATGTCGTCCTGGCGCTCGTGGAGCGCGTCGATGAACTGGATGTTGCCGTGGCCGCACAGGCCGAAGGCGTAGGGCACGCCCTCGCGGATCAGGTAGTCGACGATGACCTGGCCGCCGTTGAGCCGGTTGTCGGAGGTTCGCTTGAGCATGGCGTGCGAGCTTTCTCCTGTCCCGATCGCTAGGCGCAGTCGCGGTAGCTTACAGCGGGATGGCCAGCGACAAGCCCGGCCATGACGCCCCGAGCGCTGGGGTCTGCCGTCCTTGGAGCGCCTCTGCAAACGCCACTTCGCTCGCAATCGAGGCGAGACAACGCGCGCATTTCATGGCAAAGGATGGCGACCGCGACGCGGAGATCAGGGAATGCGACTGGGGTATTTCACGATGCCGGTGCATCCCGCTGCACCGGAGCTGGGCGGAGACGCTGAAGGAGGACCGGGAGGCCATCATCCTCGCCGACAAGCTCGGCTTCTATGACGCCTTCATGGGCGAGCACCTGACCGACAAGGCCGAGAACATCACCAACAGCATGATGTTCAACGCCACGCTGATCTCCGACACCAAGAAGATCAAGCTCGCGCACCGGCACCACCAACCTGTCGCACATGCACCCGGTGCTGATCGCCCAGCAGGCCGCGATGTTCGACCATCTGTCGGAAGGCCGCTTCATCTTCGGGCGTGAGCCCCGGCGCGCTCACCTCCGACGCCGAGGCGCTCGGCATCCTGGAGCAGGATCGCAACAAGATGTTCGCCGAGGCGATCGACGTGATCCTCGCGATCTGGGAGCGCGAGCCGCCCTACGACATCGACTTCCCGGACAACCGCTACAAGGTCTCGACCGCGCGCACCCAGGCGCCGAACATCGGCGTCGGCTTCATCGGCAAGCCCTACCAGAAGCCGCGGCCGGAGATCGTCGGCACCGTGGTGGCGCCGTTCTCGCCCGGCGTCGTGCTGATGGGCAAGCGCGACTTCCATCCGCTGTCGGCGAACTTCCTGCTGTCGAAGCACCTCAAGTCGCACTGGGAGAACTACTGCAAGGGCAAGGCCGAGGTCGGCGTCGAGCCGAAGGTCGCCGACTGGCGGGTGGCGCGCACGATCTGCGTCGCCGACGACGACAAGACCGCGGCGCGCTACGGCCGCACCGACCGCAACAGCCCCTACGAGTTCTACTGGTCGCAGATGCTGTCCAAGATGAAGCGCGGCAAGCGGCTCTACGTGTTCAAGAGCCACAAGGACCAGCCGGACGAGGAGATCACGCTCGACTACGTGATGGACAACTGCGTGATCCACGGCAGCGTCAACAAGGTGGTCGACCAGATCCTCGCGCTGCGCGAGGAGATCGGCGACTTCGGCGAGATCGTCTACGCCGGCATGGACTGGGCCGATCCGGCGCTCGGCAAGCGCTCGATGCAGCTGATGGCCGAGCAGGTCATGCCGCGCGTCAACGCCGCGATCGCCAAGTCGGCAGCGGCGTAGCTGAGCTTTGGGCCGACGGGCCTGCTTCACCTCTCCCATAGGGAGAGGTCAGCGCGCCGTGTTCGAGGCAACCACTTCCCTTTCCACTTGCGCTAAATCAAAAATCGTCATGGCCGGGCTTGTCCCGGCCATCCACGTCTTTCCTTGCGGCCAAGACGTGGATGCCCGGCACAAGGCCGGGCATGACGGAATGCGAATTCGTCTTCAGAACGCATGTGTGATTTGGCTGAGCGATCAACTTGGAGCGTCGTCAGCCGGCCATCTCAATACGCCGTAAGCCCGCCATCGACCATCAGCGTGTGGCCGGTGACGGAGGCGGCGCCGGGGCTTGCGAGATAGACCACGGCGGCCGCGACCTCCTCGGGCGTCGCGAACCGGCCGGTCGGGATGCGCGAAAGCATGTCAGCGCGCACCTTCGGATCGCTCAGCATCTGCTGGCGCGACTTCGTCATCACCGTGGTCGGCGCCACCGCGTTGACGCGGATGCCCTTGTCGGCCCATTCGATCGCGAGCATGCGCGTCATCTGAATGAGCCCGGCCTTGGAGATGCCGTACACGGCACGTTGCGGGATACCGATCATGCCGTGGGTCGAGGCCATGCTGACGATCGCGCCAGGGCGGCCCGCCGCGAGGCAGGCTCGGCCGAACAATTGCGACAGGAAGAACGCACCTTTCAGGTTGGTGTCGATCACATCGTCCCATTCGGCCCAGGTCACATCGACGGACGGCCGAACGAGCGCGCGGCCGGCGTTGTTGACCAGGAGATCGAGGTTGCCCAGTTCCCTGGTGGCGCGTTCGAAGGCCGCAGCGATGCTCGCCTGCGAACGGAGATCAAGTGCGATCGGGATCGTCTTGCGCTCGGCGATGTCGGGGTGCGCGAGCGTGTCCGTCAGCATCGCGGTATCCAACTCGGTCAGCGCGAGGTCGTAGCCCTCGCCCGCGAGTGCGATTGCAATGGCGCGGCCGAGGCCGGCCGAGGTTCCGGTCACGAGAGCGGTGCGAGGTCGATCCATGTTCCGTCCTTGACGCTGCGATAGCAGGCTTCCGCGAACTGCACATCGCGGATGCCGGCGGCGAGGTCCGCCTTCATCGGCTCGCCAGTTGCGAGATGGCGCAGGAAATTCTCCCAGCCAACCCGGTAGGGGTTCTTGTAGGAGCCGCCGTCGGCCGCCTCCTGCCAGTTGGCACGGTAGTCCACCGCAAGATCGGTCGCGATGTTGAAATGCGCGGTGCGTGGCGTCTGGGCGTTGGTCGTGGTCCAGCAGCGGTGCAGGCCCGCAATCGCCGAGCCGCGGCTGCCGTCGATCTGGAACGTCAGCAGGTCGTCGCGGCGCACCCGCGTCGCCCAGGATGCGAGGATGGTGCCGATCGCGCCGCTTTCCAGCTCGACCAGCGTGGAGGCTGTGTCGTCCACGTCGACCGTGTAGCGGTCGCCGCGCTCGTCGATGCGCTCGGGCGTCGCGATCGAGAGCGCCGTGATCACCCGACGGATCGGGCCGAGCGTGTTCTCGATCACGTAGCGCCAGTGCGGATACATATCGAGGATGAGCCCGCCGCCGTCCTTCCTGCGGTAGTTCCAGCTCGGCCGCTGGCAAGGCACTTCCGTGCCGTCGAACACCCACCAGCCGAACTCGATGCGGAAACCCACGACGCGGCCGAAGAAGTCGGAGGCCGCGAGCCGGGAGAGCTTCTGCAGGCCCGGCAGATAAAGCTTGTCCTCGACCGCGCCGTGCTTGAGGCCGCGCGTCTTCGCCTCGCTTAGAAGCGCAAGTCCGCGCGCGACCGTCGGCGCCACCGGCTTCTCGGCGTAGATGTGCTTGCCAGCGGCGATGGCGCGTTCGAGCGTGCGCTCGCGCTGATGGGTGGCAGCGGCATCGAACAGCACCTCGAAGGCTGCATCGCCGAGCGCCGCGTCGAGGTCGGTGGTCCACTGCGCGTCACATCGGTCGGCGACGGCTGCGAGCCGCTCGGCGTTGCGGCCGACGAGCATCAGCCGTGGCACGATGCAGTCGTCGCCGATGGGAAGGCCGCCCTTGTCGCGGATCGGCACCAGCGCGTTCGCAAGATGCTGGGTCGAGCCGATCCGTCCGGTCGCGCCGTTGACGATGATGCCGATGGTGCGAGTGGCCATGCACGTCCTTCGCGGCCATCCTTCGAGACGCGGCCTCCGGCCGCTCCTCAGGATGAGGCCTCAGTATGTTGCGGCCTCACCCTGAGGAGCGAGGCCGGAGGCCGAGCGTCTCGAAGGGTGGGCCACGGGCGAAATGTTATAGTGACCGACGCGGAATATTCCTACGAGTCACATCATGCCCCGCCACATCGTCTGCCTGACCTTCGATTTCGACACCCAGTCGGGCTTCATCGCCCGCGGCATGACCACGCCCACGCCGCTGTCGCGCGGCGAGTTTGGCGCGATGGCGTCCGGCCGCATCCTGACGTTTCTGAAGGAGCGCGGCATCAAGGCCACCTGGTTCGTACCGGGCTTCACCATCGAAAGCTGGCCGAAGGAAAGCGCGGCGGTGGTCGAGGCCGGTCACGAGATCGGGCACCACTCCTGGGCGCACATTCCGCCGGCGAACCAGACCCGCGAGGAGGAGGAGGCCGATCTCGTGCGTGCCAACGAGAATATCCGCGCGCTGACCGGCCGCACCGCGCGTGGCTACCGTTCGCCGTCCTGGGACCTGTCCGCGCACACCATCGATCTCCTGATCCAGCACAGCTTTGTCTATGACTCGAGCCTGATGGGCGCGGACTATTGGCCCTATCGCGCGCGGCGCGGCGACGTGGCCGAGCTCGGCAAGCCGTTCCGCTTCGGCGAGCCGACCGCCCTGATCGAGATGCCGGTCTCATGGTCGCTCGACGACTACCCGCATTTCGAGTTCGTGCGCACGCCGCAGACTGTGCTGCCGGGGCTGCAGCCGGCGCGCGCGGTGATGCAGAGCTGGCTCGACGAGTTCCTCTACATGCAGCGCACGGTGGAGTTCGGCATTTTGACTTACACCATGCATCCGTTCGTGATCGGCCGCGGCTACCGCATGCTGGCGCTCGACTGGCTGGTGCAGCAGCTCGCGCGCGAGGGTGCCGTGTTCATGACCATGGAGGCTGCCGCTGCCGAGGCGAAGCCACGGCTGTTCGGATAGGGCGCGACTGTTTGGCTGACGCTTGATCCGATTTACCGGATCGCATCGTCCCGAGACGCAATCCGCAGCCGTCATCGCCGGGCCGGCGCCACCAGCACGTTGACGCGCGTCTTCGCCGCGCTATGGCGCCGTGACCCGGCGATCCATCCAATACGTAGAGGCTCCGCGTCTTACCTCTCCGAAGAGGATGGATCACCGGGTCTCGCCGCTTCGCGGCGGCCCGGTGATGACGGTGATCGCGGATAATGCAGCGGCGACGCTGCCGATGGAACCTGCCGCTACTTCTGTGCTTCGCTGGCGATCTTTTCCAGGATCGGCCGCCAGGTCTTCTGCTGATCCTGCACGAAAGCGGTGACCTGCTCCGGCGTCATGTAGCGCATGAACGCGCCGTTGGCCTGGAACTTGGCGGTGACCTCGGGGTCCTCGAGTGCGGCGCGCAGGTCGGCGTTGACCTTCCTGACAATCGCATCGGGTGTGCCGAGCGGCGCAACCATCACGGCCCAGGCCCCGACGAAGAATCCCGGCACGGTCTCCGCGATGGTCGGCAGATCCTCGAAGCCGGGCAGCCGCTCGAGCGAAGTCGCCGCCAGTCCCTTGATCAGGTCGCCCTTCAGCGACGGCGCGATGCCGGCGTAGGCGTCGAGCACGAGCTGGACGCGGCCGGCCAGCACGTCGCCAATCGCCTGCACCTGGCCGCCGGTATAGGGCACGAGCTGAAGCTTGGTGCCGGTGCGGGCCTGGAACAGCTCCATCGTCAGATGGGTGAGGCGGCCGCGTCCGGTTGCCGCATAGGCGATCTCGCCGGGCTTCTGCTTCGCCATCTCGATCAGCTGCGGCAAGTTGGTGATGCCGGATTTGTGCGAGGCCGCGATGAACAGCGGCTGCTGCAGCACGAAGCCGACCGCTGCGAAGTCGCGCGGCAGTTCGAGCGGCAGGTTCGGCGCGACGCCGGAGGCGCCCGGCATCGCGAGGAACGGCGAGGTTGCCGGGATGTAGAGCGTGTAGCCGTCGCTGGGCGATTGCGATGCGGCCTTGGCCGAAATAGCGCCGCCCGCGCCCGGCTGGTTGAGCGTAATGACCTGCTGGTTCCAGATCTTGCCGAGCTTATCGGCGAGGACCCGCGCGGTGAAGTCGTTGGCGCTGCCGGCCGCGGAATCGTCGATGATTCGCACCGGCTTGTTCGGATAGTCGGACTGCGCGACGGCAACGCCGGGGGCCGCAAGTGCAGCCGCCACCAGCGATGCGATCGTAAGCCATTGCTTGGTCATTTTCACTCCCCGTCAATTCGGCTTCGGCATCTGCTTTGCGAACCAGTCGACAATCTGCTGGCCGGTCCAATGCACCACGCCCGGATGCTTGTTGATGTAGGCGTAGAGCTGCTCAAAATACTTGATGCGGTGTGCCTGGCCCGTGACATATGGATGCACCCCGATCGCGAGGATGCGCGTCGACTCCTTGCTCTCCAGATAGAGCCGATCGAAGGCGTCCTTGGTGCGGTTGAAGAGCACATCGGACTCGTGGTGGTGCGACACCATCATGGTGATGTCGTTGATCTCGGCCGAGTAGGGCACCGCGACCAGCGGGCCGTGCGCGGTCTTGACCCAGATCGGCTGGTCGTCGAGCACCCAGTCGCCGAACCAGGTGAAGCCCGCTGCCGCGACGTGATCGAGCGTGTCGAACATCTGGCCGCGCCCCGGCCCGAGCCAGCCGGTCGGCTTGGTGCCTGTGAACTTGGTGAGAATGTCGATCGACTGGTCCATCACTTCGCGTTGCTTGTCGGCGATCTGCTGGATCGGCATCTGCACGAAGCTGTGCGCCATGAACTCCCAGCCGGCGTCGCGCGCCGCCGCCGTCGCCTCCGGGTAGGTCTCGCAGACTTTGGCGTTGAGCGACATGGTCGGCGTGACCTTGGCCTTCTTCAGCGCGCGCATCAGCCGCCAGAAGCCGACTCGCATGCCGTACTCGTACCAAGTCCAGTTCGGCATGTCGGGGATCGCGCTCTGGCCCTGCGGCGCGATCGAAAGCTGGCGCGCCATCGGCCGGGTGATCTCCCATTCCTCGATGTTGACCACGCTCCAGACGATCATGCGGCCCTTGCCGGGCAGCTTCAGGCGCGGCCGCGTGAACGGCGACGAATAGCCGAAGCGGTCGCGCGGATAGGTGGTCATGCTGTCTCCTCTCGCTCTCCCCGGTCATTCCGGACGCCGCACAGCGGCGATCCGGAATCCAGAGCACATTGCATGGCGCCTGCATCTCTGGATTCCGGGTTCGCGCCTTCGGCGCGCCCCGGAATGACCGGCGACGTTGACGAGAATAGACCGTGCGCCTAGCGTTTCAATCCGGCCGGCGCAGATCGGCAACCGGGAGGATGTCATGCTGGCAAGAATGGTCGTCGCCGCGATGCTGGCGTTTGCGGTCGCAGCTCCGGCAGGCGCGCAGAAATATCCGTCGCGCAACGTCGAGGTCATCATCCCGTTCTCGCCGGGCAGCGGCGTCGACCTGATCGGCCGCGCCACCACGACGGCGTTGAGCGAACTGCTGGGCCAGACCGCGGTGGTGATCAACCGCGAGGGCGCCTCCGGCACGCTCGGCTTCGCGGTGCTGGCCGCGGCCGCGCCCGACGGCCACACGCTCGCGTTCGGCCCGACCACGTCGATTGCGAACGCGCCCTATCTGGTGAAGGGCGTGCGCTACAACGTCGAGTCGTTCGAATACATCTGCCAGATTTTCGAGAACGTGTTCTCGCTCTCGGTCGGTCCGCTGTCGAAAATCAACTCGGCGCAGGAGCTGATCGCGCTGGCGCGCGAAAAGCCGGGCACCGTGACCTTCGGCCACGCCGGCCTCGGCAGCATCCCGCATCTGTCGGCCGAGAATTTCGCCGACGCCCTCAAGCTGAAGCTGCAGCAGGTGCCGTTCCGCGGCGACGCGCCGGTGGTGCCGGCGCTGCTCACCGGGCAGATCGACGTGGGTTCGGTCGGCATCTCCTCGATCCGCGGCAACGACCGCATCCGGCCGCTGGTGATCTTCGCCGACGAGCGCCACCCGGCCTATCCCGACGTGCCGATCGCGAAGGAGCTCGGCGTTACAACCTCAGTGCCGCCCGGGCACAACGGCGTCTACGCGCCGAAGGGCCTGCCGCCGGCGGTGAAGGCCGCGCTCGAACGCGCCTGTGCCGATGCGCTGAAGCACGAGGCGGTGCTGCGCGCGATCAACAACACCGGCATGAGCTTCAAGTATCTCACGAGCGAACAATTCCACGCCCAGACTGCAGCCGACTACAAATCCAAGGGCGAACTGGTCCAGCGGCTCGGCCTGAAGACGGAGTAGGCGCGACGCGCGCAGCGCTGTTTGTGGTGCTACTGCGGGCGCTGCTTGTTGCGCCACTGCAGCGCTGATTGTGGTGCCCTCTCCCCTTGCGGGAGAGGGCCAACGTGTATCGGTCACACGATCAGTTGGGTGAGGGGTACGACTTATCGAGCGCCCGTGACCCCTCACCCAGTTCTTGCTTTGGCTGCCGACTGCGTTGCCCTCTCCCGCAAGGGGAGAGGGCACATCAACGCGCGCTGTGTGCGTGGACACAACGCCGCGTCGGCGCTTGTACAAAGCTCCACTCCGCACAAACCACTACTCCGCGGCGGCCTGCGCCGGCGCGAGCCGCGGCTGGGTCGCGAGATCGGCGCCGATGCAGGTGCCGGCCGCCTCGCAATAGGCCTGCGCGACGCGAAACACCATCGGCTCGTCGAACGCGCGGCCGGCGATCTGCATGGCGAGCGGCAGTCCGACGCGCGAGACGCCCGGTCGGCACCGAGATCGCAGGCGTGCCGGTGACGTTGAAGACCAGCCGCGCCTGCTGGTCGTAGGTTTTCGCAATCGCCGCCGGATCGTCGATGCGGCACGGCAGCAGTCAGGCTCGACAGCGTCACCACCGCGTCGAGCCCGCGCATCGCGTCCGCCATTTCGCGGCAGAGCGCGGCGCGAAGTTGCTGCGCCTTGATGTACTTCGACGCCGACACGAACGCGCCAGGCAGGATGCGGTTGCGGGTCAGCGCGGCAAAGTCCTCCGGCCGAGTCTGGAGGTCGCGCTCGTGAATGGCGTAGGCCTCGGACTGGTGGATGGTGCGGTTGCAGTCGGTCCACAGCGAGCAGCGGCGATACGCGGATCGGCTGCACGTTGGCGCCGAGCTGCCGCAGCACATCGATCGCGCGCTCGATCGCCGCGCACCTGTTCGGCGATCGGCCGGCGCATCCTCGGTGTAGAAATGCTCGATCACGCCGATGCGCAGACCCTTCAGCCCGCCGGTCAGCCCTTCCAGGCAGTCGCCCGCTCGCGCGCGTTGCGCTCGTCGGATCGTCCGGATCGTGGCCGGCAATGGCATGGAAGTAGATCGCGTTGTCCTCGACGTTGCGCGTCATCGGCCCGACGTGGTCGAGCGAATGGGTCAGCGGAAACACGCCCTGACAGCGACACCGCGCCGTAGGTCGGCTTCAGGCCCACGATGCCGCAGCAGGTCGCGGGATTGCGCACCGAGCCGCCGGTGTCGGTGCCGAGCGCGGCCGGCGCGAGCCCGGCGGCCAGCGCCGCGCCCGAGCCGCTCGACGAGCCGCCCGGATGGTGATCGCGGTTCCACGGATTGCGCGCCGGCGGCCAGGGCAGGTCGATGCGCCGGCCCGCCGGTTGCGAACTCGTGCAGCGCGAGCTTGCCGAGCAGGACCGCGCCGGCGTCGCGCAGCTTCTTCACCACGAAGGCGTCGGCGGCAGCGCGGTGGTCGATGCGGATCTTGGAGTGGCAGGTGGTCGCCATGCCTTCGACGTCGAAGATGTCCTTCGCGGCATAGGGCACGCCATGCATCGGCCCGCGCCAGTTGCCGCTTGGCGATCTCGGCCTCGGCGGCCTTCGCCTGCGCCAGCGCCAGCTCGGCGGTCACCACGAGGAAGGCGTTGTACGCCGGGTCGACGTCGGCGATCCGGTCGAGCAGCGCGCGCGTCCACTCCACCGGCGACAGTTTCTTCGCGCGCAGCAGCGCGGCGCCTTCGGCGATCGAAAGCCAGACGAGATCGGTCATGGTTCAGTCCGTGACGTTGCCATATGTGTCCCGGGCGCACTGCGGCACGAAGTGCCGCAGTGCAGACCCGGGACCGTTGCAGGTTCGGAGTTTGGAACGGTCCCGGATCGGCGGTGCACCGCCAAAGCGCGTCAAAGACGCGCGTAAACGCGCTGGTGGCGCTGCACCGCGTCCGGGACCAAGCGGAGAGTCATCGGCCGCGCTCGAAGCGGGCGGGATCGAACACTGGAGCGGGCGAGGCAGTCGGCGAGATGCCGTTCGGGATCGCCGAGCGGACGCAGTCCGCGCTCGGCCGCGGCCTTCACACCGTCGGGAAAAGCTTCAGCGCGCGCTCCAGCCCGGCCTGCTCGGCAAGGACGCGCACGCTCTCGGGGATGTTTGGCGGGTTGCTCATGAGTGCCGTTTCACAGTGAGTTTTTTCAACTCGTTGCCACAGGCTCGGTCACCCTCCCCTGGAGGGGGAGGGTCGGCGAGCGAAGCGAGCCGGGGTGGGGTGAGCTTTGTTTGCTTCAAGGTTCACCCCACCCCGCCGCCTTCGCTCACTTCGTTCGCTCGGCGTCGACCCTCCCCCTCCAGGGGAGGGTGAAGCGCGCAAACGGCTTGCGCCATGTGTAAGCCAACGCTCAGCTCACGACCCGCAGCGGCGCCGGCGCCGGCTTCTCCGCCTCGAACATTCGGCACACGTCGTCGGCGATCGGCGAGTAGGCGGCGTGCGTGCGCATGATCCAGCTTCGCATGCCGTCGCTGTTGTGGTGCTTCTTGCGCTCGTTCGGCAGGTCGATGCGGCTGTTCGTGGCCGGCGTCGCGGAAGGTGAACATCGGGTCGAGGCCCTCCTCGACCTTCTTGATCTCGCGGCGGAGCACGCGGCGGTAGAGCGCGATGCCGTTGTCGGAGGCGCCGAGGTTCTCCTTGGTGCGGTCGGCGATCGGACCCTGGCGTGCACCAGACCATCATGTCCTGGCCGTCGATGTTGTCGACGATGTATTCGCCGTTCTTGTCCTTCAGCGGCACGTCGTAGGCGCAGACTTTGTCGAGCAGTTCGGCTGCGACCTTCACGCCCTTCGGCGGCACGTAGGCGGTGTACCAGAGGTGCAGCGTGTGGGTGTCGTCGGCCGGCACGCGGATCTGGAACGCGTAGTAGCGCGACGCCTCGTCGCCGTTGCCGACCGACAGGATGTTCGGGAACATCACCGGGTGGCCGACGCTTCCAGTCGTCGGAGTCCTCGGAGTGGCCGGCCAGCAGGCGATGCTTGGTGATGCCGTGCTCGAACTCGCGAACGCGATCTTCTCGTGGCGCGCGCTGATCGCGACCTTGTGGCCCTTGCCCTGCTGCTCCTTGACGAACTCGTAGGTGTGGCCGTGCAGCCATTCGGTGTGGATCGGGTCGAGCGAGTTCTCCATGATCTGGAGCCAGTTCACCGGAATCAGCGTCTTGCCGAGCATGCGGATCGGTGCCGTCTGCCACGAAGCCGTCGATCCGCGGCAGCAGCGGCTTGGTCTCCGGCGGGCCGAGGTAGGCCCAGAACATCCCGCCCATCTCCTCGACCGGGTAGGCCGGCGTCTTGACCTTGTGTCGGAACGCGCTCTTCTCGGCTCGTTCGGCTGGCTCAGGCATTGCCCGCTCGTGGCCGAACTCCCAGCCGTGGTAGGGGCAGCGGATGCCGTCCTGCGTCGGAATGCCGTAGCCGAGCGAGGCGCGGCGGTGCGGGCACGGCCTCGGTGATCAGACCGAACCGGCCCTGGCGGTCCTGGAACAGCACCAGGTTCTCGCCGAGCAGGCGGATCCGCTTGGTCCAGCTTGCCGTGCGAGCTCCGAGGCCGCCGCGATCGGCTGCCAGTAGCGCCGCATCAGGTTGCCGCAGGGCGTGCCGGGTCCGATCCGGGTGAGCAATTCGTTTTGCTCGGCCGTCAGCATCGTGTCTAGCTCCTTTGGAATTGCACGCGCGCCAACGCGCTGGCATCGGCCGTGGCGCGCAGTTTACTCTGCGGAGGCCTGCAAGGCCAGACATGGACGTTACGCCGCATGCCGCTACGGAATTCGGGATCGTCGGAATGGGCGCAGCCGGCTGGGCGTTCCTGCCGGCCATTCGCGGCAATCCGGCGAGTTCCGGCTGGCTCGCGGTCACCGAACCGGCTGACGAGGCTGCGATCGACGGTATCGCGGCCGAGACCGGCGTCGCCGTGCATGCCGATCTCGCCTCGTTGCTGCGCAAGCCCGGCGTCGACGCGGTCTACATCGCGACCCCGACCGAGCTGCATCCCGACCACGTCGCGCAGGTCTGCGCCGCCGGCAAGCACGTGCTGACCGAGAAGCCGATGGCGATACGCGTCGAGCAGGCGCAGGCGATGGTCGATGCCGCCGAGCGCGCCGGCGTGGTGCTCCAGGTCGGCCATTCGCACAGCTACGACCTGCCGATCGCCGCGGATGCGCGAGATCGTGCGCTCGGGCGCGCTCGGCCGGTCGCGCATGATCCACACCTGGAACTTCACCGACTGGATGGCGCGCCCGCGCCGGCCCGCCGAGCTCGACATCGCCCAGGGCGGCGGCGTCACCTACCGGCAGGGCGCGCATCAGGTCGACATCCTGCGGCTGATCGGCGGCGGCCTGGTCAAGAGCGTGCGCGCGACGACCTTCGACTGGCACGAGAGCCGCCGCTCGATCGGTGCGCACACGATCTACCTGAACTTCGCGACGGCACGGCGGCGACCGCCGTCTACAACGGCTACGGACACTTGCCCGGTTCGGAACTGACCGGCGGCGTTGGCGAATGGGGCGTCCCGGAGATGCCCGGCCGGCGCGTCGCGCCGAAGCCCACAGCTCCGCTCACGCCCGAGCAGGAGCTTGCCGCCAAGCGCAAGCGCGCTCGCACCGCGATCCCGGCGAGCGCACCGCACCAGCCGCATTTCGGATTGACGCTTGTGAGCTGCGAGCGCGGCGACATCCGCCAGTCGTCGGACGGGCTGCTGGTGTATTCCGAGGACGGCCGCGACGAGATCGCGCTGCCGAACGACAAGAGCCCGCGCGACCTGGTGCTGGCGGAGTTCGCACAGGCGATCGCAGGCCGGCCGGTGACGCACACCGGACGCTGGGGCCTCGCCAATCTCGAAGTGTGCACCGCGGCAATCGAATCGTCGCGCACCGGCCAGGAGATCGAGCTGAGGTATCAGGTGCCGGTCGTGGATTAAGCGCGATCGCCGAAAGCGCGGCCCCGGTTATAGGTCAATTGCATATGGCACGGCCTCACCTCGCCCCGCACGCGGGGAGAGGGAGCGCGCCGCATTCGCGGCAGACGGTTCCGGTCAAGACAAGCGTGCATGAGGTTTTCGGGTATAATCGCATCCCGGACGACGGAGTCGGAGCGTATCATGCAGCCCATCAAGCTGGAACTCTCGTACGATCGCACGCGGGCGACATTATCGGTGACGCAAACCAGCGTGGAATTCACCGCCCATGACATCGATCGACTGATCCGCGATCTCGCGACGTGCGCGCGCGAATGACGCCGGTCCATCCCGCGATGGTGCCGGAGGAGCCGGACGAGGTGCACCACAGCGACAATCTGCTGTGGAGCGTGCAACGCCGACCCGCACTCGCGCGGTGGTCCGCTTTGCCACCCATCATCCGGGCCTGGGCTGGACCGCGATGTGGCTGTCGCGGGCGCAGGTCGAGGATCTGGCAGACGAGCTTCGAGTTCGAGCTGGCGAAAATTCCCGACAGTCGGTGAGGTGGTCCCGGGCACATTGCTGAGCCTCGGAGGAAAGGCACGGCCGATTTCGGGAACGCGGCGATCACCGCCTCGGCTATGATGCGGAGCCATACGCTCGTTTGCGGATCGGGGGGCGCATGAGACGGCGGGAGTTCATTGGCTTGCTCGGCGGCGCCGCGGCGGCATGGCCGCGCGCGGCGCGGGCGCAGCAGGCGATGCCGGTGATCGGGTTTCTCGGTGCTCAGGAGCGTGACACCGATGCCGACAATCTGCGCGCGTTTCGGCAGGCCCTGAAGGACGCTGGCCATGTGGATGGCGAGAACCTCGCGATCGAGTACCGGTGGGCCGAGAATCAAATGGATCGACTGCCGGCGCTGGCGACTGAATTGGTTCGCAAAAAGGTCGCGGTAATTGTCACCGTTCATGGCCCGAATGTCGCGCTCGCCGCCGCGGCGGCAACAAACACGATCCCCATCGTCTTTGGCGTGGCCGACGATCCGATCAGGCTTGGTCTGGTCGCGAGTTTCGCTCGGCCGGGCGGCAACCTGACCGGCATTAACTTTGTCTCGGTGGAGCTGGTGGCGAAGCGGCTGGGGCTCCTGCGTGAACTCGTGCCCACGGCGGCACGGGTCGCGGTGCTCGTTAATCCGGCCAGTGTTGAGCAGACCGAGTCGACGTTGCGCGATGTGGATTTGGCTGCGCGCGCGATCGGTCTGCAAATCCGCGTGCACAACGCCAGCACCAGCGGCGAGATCGATGCGTCCTTCGCGGCGTTTGCCCGCGAGCGGCCCGACGCGCTGTTCATCGCCAGCAGTCCGTTCTTCAGCAGCCGACGCGTCCAATTGGTTCAAATGGCGACACGCCACGCGATCCCCGCGGCCTACGCAGGGCGGCATTTTCCCGAGGTCGGCGGGCTGATGAGCTACGGAGCGAACCTGGTGGACGTGTGGCGCCAGCTCGGCCTCCATGTCAGCCGCGTCCTCAAGGGCGCCAAGCCTGCCGAAACGCCGGTGGTGCGGGTGGACAAATTCGAGCTGGTCATCAACCACCAAACCGCCCGGATGCTCGGAATCACCGTGCCGGCCGGGCTGCTGGCTCGCGCAGACGAGGTGATCGAATGAGCAGGACGGCGTTCGCGACTGCGCTCGCAATCGCCGTCATAGCGGCCGGCCGACGGACGCCCAGTCGGTCGAGGATTTCTATCGCGGCAAGACCGTCACCATCCTGGTCGGCTTCACCGCCGGCGGCGGCTACGACCTCTACGCGCGCGTGCTCGGCCGCCACCTCGGCCGGCACATTCCCGGCAATCCGCGGTGGTGGTGCAGAACATGCCGGGCGCCGGCTCGCTCAAGGCCACGCAATACGTCTACGGCGTCGCACCCAAGGACGGCACCGTGCTCGCGACCGTCAGCCGCGGCATGGCGACCGACCCGCTGCTCAACGACGCCAAGTTCGACGCCACCAAGCTCACCTGGATCGGCAGCGTCACCAGCGAGACCAGCATCTGCGCGACCTGGAAGACGTCGCAGACCAAGACCTGGGACGACATGTTCAAGCGCGAGTTCACGCTCGGCGGCAGCGCGGCCGGCGCCGATCCGGACACCTTCGCGCTGATCCTGCGCAACGTGTTCGGCGCCAAGGTCAAGCTCGTCACCGGCTACCCGGGCGGCAACGACATCAACCTCGCCATGGAGCGCGGCGAGGTCGACGGCCGCTGCGGCTGGTCGTGGTCGAGCCTCAAGAGCCAGAAGAACTGGCTGCCGCAGATCAACCTGCTGGCGCAGTTCGCGGTGGAGAAGAACGCCGAGTGTCGAACGCGCCGTGGACGATCGAGCGCGCCGCGAACGATGAGCAGCGCCAGGTGCTGCGGCTGCTCACCGCCGGGCAGTTCCTCGGCCGGCCGTTCTTCTGCGACGCCGGAGGTTCCGCACCGACCGCAAGGCCGCGCTGCGCGCGGCGTTCGACGCCACCATGAAGGACGCGCAGTTCCTCGCGGAGACCGGCAAGCTCGACCTCGAAGTCACGCCGGTCACCGGCAAGGCGATCGACGCGTTTCCTCGCCGATCTCTACCGCACGCCCAAGGACGTGGTGCGCAAGGCGACGGCGGCGATCCAGAAGTAACGGCGTTCCCCGCACGCGGTGCAGCGCGTAGCGGTGCACCGCAATGCGGGGTCCCGGTCGCTGCAACGGGGTCCGGGTCTGCAGCGCACCATTCGTGTTGCGCTGCGCCCGGGAACGGGGCTGTACTCGCGCCGCCTCCACTTTTGAGCTATTCTAATCCGATGCAGAACACCGGATTCGAAGAAGCCCTGACCGCGCGCGTCGACGACATGCTCGACGCCTGCACCAAGTGCGGCGCGTGCTTCACGGCCTGCCCGATCGCGGGGCCGGCGGGGCTCGGCGATGCCGATCCGCAAGGCCGTCGTCGCCGGCGTGCTCGACATCCTGCGGCTCGGCAAGGGCCCGGAGCGAATCGGAGAAGTGGGCCAAGGCCTGCATGGCGAGCGGCGAGTGCATCAAGGCCTGCGACTACGGCGTCAATCCGCGCTTCCTGCTGACCATGGCGCGGCTTGCGATGCTGCGGAGCGACAAGGACGCCGACCGAGCGGCGCAAGGCCGGCGTCAACCAGTTCCGCAAGATCGGCGAGGACGTCGAGCGTGCTGTCGCGGCTGCAACTGTCCGAGGAGGCGCTGATCCGGCTCGGCCAGCGGCCGTCGAAGGAGGCGCCGCGCGCGGAACTGCCGGACGTGGTGTTCTACACCGGCTGCAACGTGCTCAAGACGCCGCACATCGCGCTGCTCTGCCTCGACATCATGGACGCGATCGGCACCGACTATCAGGTGATGGGCGGGCCGACCCATTGCTGCGGCACGGCCAGCTTCGCGCCGGCGACATCGACACGCTCGGCGCGCTTCGCCAACAACACCATCAACAAGCTGGCGCAGTCGAAGACCAGGCAGGTGCTGGCGTGGTGCCCGAGCTGCGTCATGCAGTTCGGCGAGACCGTGCTGCCGACCATCGAGCGCGCGACCGGCGAGATGCCGTTCGACATGACGCCGTTCATGCCGTTTCTGCACGCGCAAGCTCGACGCGCTGCGGCCGCTGCTGCAGCAGCCGCGTCGAGATGACGGTCGCGCTGCACCGCCATCCGGGCATCGCCGGCGTGATGGAGGCGGCGGAGGAACTGCTGCGCGCGGTGCCCGGCGTCGACGATCGTGAAGCTCGACGTGCCGGCGGTCGGCCTGCAGAGCGTCAATCTCGCGACGCTGCCGAAGTTCAAGGCCGAGCTGCAGCTCAAGGAGCTGGAGGCCGCGCGCGCAGCCGGCGTCGATGCGCTGGTCGCGGTCTATCACTCCGATCATCGCGAGCTGTGCGCGCACGAGCGCGACTGGCCGTTCCGGATCATGAATATCCTGGAGATCGTCGGCGCCAGCATGGGCCTGCACCAGGACGACCACTACAAGAGCCTCAAGATCAAGCAGGACGTCGACGCGATCATCAGCCGACGCCGCCGATCTGATGAAGCGGCACGGCGTCGATCTCGATACCGCCCGCAAGGTGATCGTCAACGGCATGCTCGGCGATCAGCCGCTGCCGCTGCAGGGGCGGCAAGCCGCAGACGCCGCGACACGATGATGGCCCGTGTCCCGGACGCGGTGCAGCACGAAGTGATGCACCGCTGATCCGGGACCTTTTGAAACTCCGAGCTCAGTAAGGTCCCGGGTCTGCAGCGCATCGCTGCGCGCTGCGCCGCGCCCGGGACACACGTGGGTGGACTTACGCCGCGTCGATCTCCGCCATCAGCGCATCCGTGAAATCGCTAGCCCTTCGGCCGCCGCCTTGGCGCGCGCGGCAAGCCGCGCGCCCCCGGCAGCCGCGCGCCGGGCTGGCGCGTCGATCGCGGACGGCAAGCGCACCGAAGCGCGCAACGCGTGCCATCGCCGAACGCCGCCGGATCGAATGCGATCAGCAATTGCCCGGTGCCGGGCGGCGGCCCCTGCGCATCGAGATAGGACGACGCCTCGGCGGCGAAGTTCGCGCCGGTGAGACCAGCCGCCAGCAGTTCGACCATCAGCGCCAGCGCCGTGCCCTTGGCGTCGCCCATCGGCAGCATGGTGCCGCGCAGCGCCGCGTCCGGGTCGGTGGTCGGCCGACCGGCCTCGTCGAGCGCCCAGCCCTCCGGGATTTTCTCGCCGCGCTGCTTCGCGGTCATCACGTTGCCGCGCGCGACCTTGGACAGCGAAAGGTCGATCACCAGCGGCGCGCGGCCGGGCAGCGGACAGGCGAACGCGATCGGGTTCGTCCCGAACACCGGCGTTCGACCCGCCCCACGGCGCCATGCGCGGCGGGCGTGTTGACGAACATCAGCGCGACCAGTCCGGCTTGCGCCAGTCGCTCGACCGGCTGGCCCGCGGCGCCGCAGTGGCTCGAGCGATGGATCGCGGCGGCTGCAATGCCCTGCCGGCGCGCGGCGTCCGGCAGCACCGCCTCCGCGGCCTCGAGCGCCGGATAGGCGAAGCCGTGGCCGGCATCGACCGACGATCAGCCCCGGGCGAGGACGCGTCACGGCTGGCACCGCGAAGCCGTCGACCTTGCCGTACCTTGGCCTGCGCCGCATACATCGGCAGGCGCGACAGGCCGTGGCCTTTGAGGCCGTCGGCTTCGGCTGCGACCAGCGCGCGCGCCACGCTTGCGGCGTTGTCCGCGCTGGTGCGGCAGCGCGACAGCGTGCGGACCACGAGGTCGTCGCGCCTGCGCGAGCGTGAGCGCGGCATCGCGTCACCCGGCGATGACGAGGCCGCGCGGTCACCAGCACGAGAATGACGAGCGTCGTGCCGATGACGGTCGCGACGTGGCGCCAGCCGAGCGCGGCGATCGCCGAGATCGAGGTGCCGAGGCCGAGCGCGCCGATCGCGATCAGCAGGCCCCAGGTCGAGACCTGGCCCAGCAGCGCCTTGATCGGCGCGTAGATCGACGCCGCCGCCGGCCACGCCGGAACGACGCTGTTGACGACGCAGAGCGCCAGGAACACGAGCGCGAATCACCGGCACCGGGACCTTGGCCGCGCTGGCGGCGGCCGCGGCCGCAGCGAACCAGCAGCCGATCGCAGACCACCACCGGCAGCAGCAGCAGCACGCGGAACAGCTTCACGATCACCGCGGTGTTGCCGACCGGCTCCGACACCGCGTAGCCCGCGCCGACCACCTGCGCCACGTCGTGGATGGTGGCGCCGAGCATCACGCCGGTGGCTGTCGTCGAGAAGCCGAGCCACAGGCAGATCAGCGGATAGAGCACCATGGCGAGCGGTGGACAGCGCGTTGACGGCGATCACCACGAACGCGACGTCGGCTTCCTTGCCGGGATAGGCCGGCAGCACGGTCGCGGTCGCGAGCGTCGCCGACGCGCCGCACACCGCGGTGCCGGCGCCGGCGAGCGCGCCGTAGTGCTCGTTCTGGCCGAAGGCGCGCGCGAGCAGGAAGCCCGAAACGATCGTCACGTGCCATCGACACGATGACCAGCAGCGCGGTGCCGAGACCCGAGCGCGACGATCTCGCCGAGCGCGATGCGCAGCCCGAGCAGCGCTACCGCCCAGCGCAGCAGCGTCTTGACGCAGAACGTGATGCCCGGCTGGAACGCGGCCCGCTTCGCCAGCGGGTTGAGCGCGATGCCGATGATCAGCGCGATCACCATCGCCGGAATCGGGAACACTCTCGCGACCAGCGGCGCGCACAGCACCGCAGCGATCGCGACCGCGGCGGACAGCGCGACGCCGGGGGCAAGCGGCCGCCGCGCGGCGTCGCGAGCGGCGCGGCGACGCAAGCGGCTCAGTGCTGGACAATGCGCCTTCGGCCACGTCAGTCGTCACGCGCTGCGATAGAGCTTCGTCATCACGAACTCGCGGTGGCCGAGCGCTTCGGCGGCGGTGAGCCGGCCGTTGGCGGTGCGCACGATCATGTCGATCAGCGCGTCGCCGGCCTGCGGGATGGTCATGTCGCGGCGCAGGATGCCGGACACGTCGAGGTCGATGTGCTCGCGCCATGGTGCGGATGGTCCTCGGATTGCCGCTGATCTTGATCACCGGCACGATCGGATTGCCGATCACGTTGCCCTGGCCGGTCGGGAAGGTGTGCACGACGTAGCCGCCGGCCGCCATCAGGGTGACGCATTCGGCCGCGGCCGACGAGGTGTCCATGTAATAGAGGCCGGGACCCTTGCGCGGCGCCTCGGCCGGCTGCAGCACGTCGATGTAGCGGCAGTCGCGGCCGATCTTCTCGAGATTGCCGAGCGCCTTTTCCTCGATGGTGGTGAGCCCGCCGGCGATGTTGCCCTTGGTCGGCTGCGAGTTGGAGAGGTCGTCGGTCTTGTGCGCCTGGATCACGTCGTCCTGGTAGGCCTGCCAGACCTTCATCCATTTCTCGCCGACCTTCTTGTTGATCGCGCGCGCGCTGGGCGAGATGCTCGGCGCCGGTGATCTCCGAGGTCTCGCCGAACACGCCGTAGATGCCGCTGCGGGATCAGCTTGTCGTACATGTTGCCGACGGTCGGGCAGGAGGCGAGGCCGGTGGTGGTGTCGCTCTCGCCGCACTTGGTCGACACCCAGAGTTCGGAGATGTCGCATTCCTCGCGCTGCAGCTCGGAGGCCCATTGCAGGTATTCCTTGGCGACGAGCGAGGCCTTCGCGATCGTGCCGATGTCGCCGTGCCCTCGATGCCGAAGCCGGTGACCGGCTTGCCGGTCTTCGGCGATGCCGTCGACCACGCGCTTGGTCCAGCCGTCCTCGATGCCGATGACCACCACGGCCGCGACGTTCGGGTTGGCGCCGGTGCCGATCAGCGTGCGGAAGAACAGATCGAGGTCCTCGCCGAACTGCAGCCGGCCGTAGGCGTGCGGCAGCGCGAGCGTGCCCTTGATGTTGTTGGCGACCGCCTCGCAGGCGGCGTTCGACAGGTCGTCGAGCGGCAGGATGACGACGTGGTTGCGCACGCCGACGCGGCCGTTCTCGCGCCGCCAGCCCCAGAACGTGAGGTCTCCGCCGTTCTTCTTCGCGATCGCCTTGCCGCTGTTCTTGGACTTCTTGGCCATGCGGTCACCTCTTGCGTGTCCCGGGCGCAGCGCAGCGCGAAGCGGTGCGCTGCAGAACCGGGACCGTTCGACACCATCCTCGGAACGGTCCCGGGTCTGCATTGCACCACGTCGCTTCGCTCGTGCTGCAATGCGCCCGGGACACGAGACATCATCACCACCGCTTGGTCTTGACGTTGTGGACGTGGACGTGCTCGCCCTTGCCGATCTTGGCCTTGGCGACGCCGATGTCCTGGCCGTATTTCCAGACCGTGTCGCCCTTCTTGATGTCGACCAGCGCGACCTTGTGGCCGATCGGCACGTCCATCTTGGACTTCAGCTTGAACGACGAATTGTCGGCGGTGACGACGCACAGCATGTCGGTGCCCTTCTTGAGGCCTTCGACCACGACCACGCCGACGGTGTCTTTCTTGTCGTGAACCAGGAGTTGCGGGATGCCATGACGTTTCCTGCCGGATTGAGTCGCTTTCTTCTATAGGACCCCGACCGACCAGGAGCGGACTTGCGCATGTAACAGCCTCTTCCGCTCTATGAGGAGCGGGCGCAGGGGCGCATCTCGAAGGCTGCGGCCCATGGTTCGAGCGCGTTGCTGCGCAACGCTCCTCACCATGAGGCCGAGCGAGATCAGTCGAGCCAGAAGCCCTTGCTGCGCACGAAGGCGCCGAAGTCGGCGCGCTGCGGCACGCCGTACTGCCGCGCCTTGTCCTCCGACCAGCCGTAGAACGCGACCTCGCCCCAGCGCGCCGGGTCGCGCGGCTTGTAGGGATGGATCGCCGCGCGCCGGCGGTCGTAGGCGTCGATCCGGGCGGCGAGGTCGCCCTCGTCGTAGCGGTCCTCGTGCAGTGTGCATTCAAGCGACAGCCGCGGGCTGATGTGGCCCGCCTCCGACGGCCAGCCGACGCACAGGCCGGCGACCGGGATCACGCGCTGCGGCAGCGCGAGCATGTCGCTCACCTGCGCGGAATGATCGCGGATCACGCTGATCGGGCAGGTGCCGAGGCCGACCGCGTCGGCGGCGCGCGAGGAAGGTCGCGAGCACGATGCCGGCGTCGACCGCGGCATTGAAGAACAGGTCGAGGTGGTCGTTGGGGAACGGCTTGCCGCGCAGTTTCGAAATTTCCGCCAGCCGGCGGCCGTTGGCGAGGAACACCAGGAAGGCCGGCGCGGTGCGGATGAACGGCTGGTCGGGAATGAGATCGGCGATCATGCGTCTGCTCGGCTTCTCGCACGATCGATGATGTCGGCCTGCTGCAGGTCGCTCTTGGTCGGCGCCGACAGCGCGCAGGCGCAGAGCAGCCGCAGCAGCGCCGGATCGACGGCGCGGTCGGGATAGCGCCGCTGCACGCGCCGGCCGGCGATGCGCGCCAGCTCGTCGAGTCCGGGCAGGGTTTTGTCGACGTCGGGTGTTTCGCCGAAGCGCCGGCGCAACGCCTCACGGATCGTCTCTGCGGATTTCAGCTCAGCCATCGTGGGCGGTTCCAATGTTCAAAGCGCGTGCGATGTCCTAGTGCCCCGCTTCCGAAGTTCGTGATACGTTGCAGCACCCTCCTACACGAACTTCGGAAGCAAAGGGGCACTAGCAAAGTCTATGAATCGTAGTGCCGCTTTCGATTTGAAGTTCCTGAATGCGATTGCGGCAAGGGTGCAGGAACTTCAAATCGGCGCCACTAGCATTCTGTCATGGCTGACGGACCCGAATCGATGCTCTCGGTGGAAGTCTGGCGCGGCGCCGAGTGCGGGCCGGTTCCAGTGCTTCCGCGTGCCGCGGCGCGAGCACCAGACCGTGCTCGACGTGGTGACCGAGATTCAGCGCGAGCAGGACGCGACGCTGTCATACCGCTTCGCCTGCCGGGTCGGGATGTGCGGCTCCTGCGCCATGGCCGTGAACGGCCGCCCGCGCTGGACCTGCCGCACGCGCGTCAGCGAGGTGGCCGAGGCGGGCGCGTTGCGGCTGGAGCCGCTGCGCAACTTCCAGGTGGTGAAAGACCTTACCGTCGAGATGACGGCCTTCTTCGACAAGTGGCGCGACGCCAAAGGCTACTTCGAGCCGGGCGAGGCGAAGGCGGACTTCGCCGTGGTGCCGCCTCAAACGCCCGCGCGCCACAACGCGGACGCCGGCATCGAATGCATCGGCTGCGGCGTCTGCTACGCGGCCTGCGAGGTCGTGAGCTGGGACGAGGACTATCTCGGCCCGGCCGCGCTCAACCGCGCCTGGACGCTGGTCAACGACGTGCGCGACGGCGCCAACGCCGCGCGCATCGAGGCGGTCTCCGGCTCGGCCGGCTGCCACGCCTGCCACAGCCACATGAACTGCACCGAATTCTGCCCGCGTGCGATCTCGCCGACCTATTCGATCGCGGGACTGAAACGCGCGATGGTGCGGCGTGCGTTCGGGAGGCGCGATTGACCGCGGTGCTGTTCGTGCTGCAGCGCACGTCGGCCGCTGTGTTGGCATTCGCGGTCGCCGTGCATCTTGCGACCATCCTCTACGCCGTGCGCGGCGGGCTCACCGCAGGCGAAGTGCTCGCCCGCACGCGCGGCAATGGGTGGTTCCTGGCCTTCTATGCGCTTTTCGTCCTGGCGGTCGCGGTGCATGCACCGGTCGGACTGCGCAACATCCTGCACGAATGGACGGCATGGCGCGGCCGTTCGCTCGACGTGGCGCTGGCTCTGTTCGCGGCGCTGCTGCTGCTGCTTGGGCTACGCGCTGCGCTCGCGGTCTACCTGCCGCCCGAGGCCGTGCTGCCATGATCCGCGCCTCGCATGTTTTGCGGCGGAGGCGCATGTGATGCGCGCGTCGCATCGGCAGCCGGGCTTTGTCGCAGCGCTCCTGCACCGGCTCGCCGGGATTGCGCTCGCGATCTTCCTGCCGATCCATTTTTATGTCCTCTCGGCTGCGATCAACGGCGCCGATGCGCTTGATGCGTTCCTGAAAGTCACCGCGCATCCGCTGCTGAAGCTGTCCGAGGGTACAATCGTGGTGGCGCTGGCGCTGCACATGGCGCTCGGACTGCGGGTGCTGGCGATCGAGTTCGTGCCACTGCGGGAGAAGACGCGCGTCGCAGTCTCGATCTGCATCGCGGCTGCGTTTGCAGTCGGCGTGCTGTTCCTGCTCAACGTCGTATGACGAGCCGTCATTCCGGGGCGCGCACGAAGTGCGTGAACCCGGAATCCAGGGCGACACCGCAAGCGCTTCCGGGGCTCTGGATTTAGGGTTTCGCGCTTCGCGCGCCCCGGAATGACAGGATCGTTCACACGATACGAATGAACGGCCGGTCGCCGGTCGGGTCGACCTCGACCAGGGCGCCGTTCGGGACCACCTTCGTGATGTCGCAGTCGAAGCCCGAGATCATGGTGAAGTCGGCGAGCGCCGCGCCCTGCACCATGATCGGGTTCGCCGCGTTGAGCACCAGCGCGGCCGGCATCACGCCGCGCGACTGCATCTCGTAGAGCATCCAGGCGGTGGCGACGCCGCCCTTGGCGGCGTCGAGCACCAGCACGCGTCCGACATAGCTCTCGCCCGCGAGCTTGTGTTCGGGCCGCGAGAACACGCCCTTGATGCGGTCGAGGTCGTAGCGCGCCGAGAAGCCGTCCTTGGCGACCAGCGCACGGCCCTGCAGTTTGCTGCCCATTCCGGACGCGGCGTGAAACAGCGGTCATCGTGCAATCCTGCCCGCCCGCGCACGCGGCGTCGACGCAGGCCGCCATCGACATGAGCGCCGGCCGGTAGCCGTAGCCGCCGATAATGTTGACGAGCTTCGCCGAGTTGGTGGCGAGCCGCTTCCAGCCGTTCGCCTCCGCCATCTCGCGGGCGTAGCTCTGGTAGAAGCACATGCCGGCGAGCACGGTGCCGCCGGCCGCCTCGATGCGCGCGGTGAGCCCGAGCCGGTCGGCGTCGGGCTTGACCTGCGGGCTCGTGACCACGAGCAGCGGGATGCGCGCGCGCCGGCCGTCGAGCAGGCCGGCGACCTGCTGCATCTCGATCAGGCTCAGCTGCGGCGCCGAGAACACCACGAGGTCGACCGCGTCGA
Source organism: uncultured Alphaproteobacteria bacterium (assembly GCA_963821555.1). Taxonomy (GTDB): domain Bacteria; phylum Pseudomonadota; class Alphaproteobacteria; order Rhizobiales; family Xanthobacteraceae; genus Z2-YC6860. The sequence continues at coordinate 591,017 of CAWGEM010000004.1, forward strand.
TGGCGCGCGCGTAGCCCGCCTGGAAGGCGCGAATGTCCGCTTCGCCGATATCGTGGGTGCGCAACGTGGTACCGGGCGGGACCACATCGGCGAGCCGCCGCGCCTCCGGCGTGATGCCCGCCATGTGAAACAGCGCGACCGATCCGTAGCTCGCGAGCGCCGCACCGAAGTGCTTCATCTCGTCGGAGCCGGGAACGCGGTCGATACCGACCAGCACCGGCACCTGCCAGTAGTCGCCGGCCAGCCGTCCGACGATGCCGCCGAGCGCGCCCCAATCGTTCAATTCGCGCGGCGTGAAACCAACCTGCACGATCAGCGTCGCGAGCCTGCGCTCGTCGAGGTGGTAGCCGTAGCGCGGCGTGCGGCCGGTCAGCCCCGCGCTCAGCGCCGACGGCCCGCCTTCGAAGTTCGAGCGCGCCCCGCACACGCTGTTGCCGTAGATCGTCACACCGGTGTCGCCGTAGGCGCAGTGCTCGCGCAGCACGGGCGGCATGATGGTCTGGTAGTTGATGCAGGTGTCGGTCATCAGCACGCCCAGCGTCTGGAAGGCCGCGACCGCGCGGCGTTCGAGGTCGAGCATCCAGGGCTGATGCTTGAGCTTGTGTGCGGATGCGAAATCGGTGCCGCGCGGATCGGTGATGGTCGGAATCCGTACGCGGCGCTCATCGGCGGGCAGGCGCGCCCAGCCCTCCAGCCATTCGACGCCGGCCGGCCCGAGCGATTCGGTGTCCGCCATAATGTGGGCCTGCGAGACCGCTACGAAGTCGCCCGCGCCGAGATAGCGGCCGACCTTGATCTGATGCCCGATCGCCCACTGCCGTAGCGGGCCGTATGCGCCGGCCTGCATCGCCTGTTCTTCGTCCGTGAGGCGCATGGGGAACCCGAATCCTAGAAAATTTGTCGCAGTTGTCGCGCCGATCGGCAGACCCATGATCGGCCAATTGCGTCACCCGTCAACGGAGAAACTCGATGCGGTTCACACGTTGTCTTGCCGGCGCGCTGTTGGCACTCGCCCTCCCGAGTGCGCCCGCGGTGGCGCAATATCCGACCAAGCCGGTCACGGTGATCGTGCCGTTTGCCGCGGGAGGCCCGACCGACGTCGTCACGCGCCTTGTCGTCGAGCACATGACGCGGACGCTTGGACAGACCTTTGTGGTCGAAAACGTGGGCGGCGCCGGCGGCACCATCGGCATGACGCGTGCGGCACTGGCCAGCCCGGATGGCTACACCATCGCGGTCGGCAACATGGGCACGCAGTCGGCGGCGCCCGCGCTCTATCCGGCGCTGAAGTACGATCCCGCCAAGAGCTTCGCGCAGGTCGGCGTCGTCAACTTCACGCCGCAGGCGATCGTATCGAAGAAGGCGATGACGACGGCCAACCTGCGGGAGTTCCTCGCGTTCGTCACAGCCAACCACCAGAAGCTGAGCTACGGTCATGCTGGCGTCGGCTCGATCTCGCATGTCGCGGGCCTCGTCTACAACGCCAAGCACGGATTTAAGCCCAATCTCATCCCATATCGCGGAACCGGGCCAGCGTTGCAGGACCTCGTCGCGGGACAGATCGACTACATGCTCGACCAATCGCTCAACGTCATTCCGCAGATCAAGGCCGGCACCATCAAGGTCTACGCGATCGCGGCGCCGGAGCGGCTCGCGAGCCTGCCGGACGTGCCGACCACCAAGGAGGCCGGCGAGGACTTCGTTTTCAGCGCCTGGAACGCGATGGTCGCTCCCAAGGGCACGCCGCGGGATATCGTCAACAAGCTCGCCGACGCGCTCGGCAAGGCGCTCGACGATCCGGCGATCAAGGCGCGCTATGTGGAACTCGGAAGCTCCGCCCCGAAGGGCGCCGAGCGCGGTCCTTCGGGCCTGCAGAAGCTCGTCGAAAGCGAGGTCGCGCGCATCACGCCGGTCATCAAGGCGGCAGGCGTGACGGCCGAATAAGGCTGCCCAGCGGGTCCGCACGGTTGGTATAATCGGCGCGTCGCCGAGGAGCCCGCGCATGCAACTCGATCCGAAGGAAGTCGAGGAGGTCGCCAAGACGCTCTACGTGCGCGCGGTAAAGCTTCTGCCGCGCGACATCAAGGACGGCTTCCAGCGGCTGATGGAGCGCGAGACCGACACAACCGGCCGCACCATCCTTGCCACCATGGTCGAGAACATCGCGGTCGCCGAGCGCACGCGCAATCTGCTCTGCCAGGACACCGGCATCCCGATTTACAACGTCGTGATCGGCAGAAACGTCGAATTCGACGGCGCCGCCATGAAAGAGGCGATCCGCCGCGGCTGCGCGCGCGCCACGGTCGAGAACCCGCTGCGCTCCTCGGTGGTGCATCCGCTCACCCGCAAGAACGAGCAGACCTCCTGCGGCATCGGCGTGCCGATCATCAACGTCGATTTCGATCGCCGCGACGAGACGATCGAGATTGAGATGATCCCGAAGGGCTCAGGCTCGGAGAACGGCTCGTTCCTGCAGATGCTGATCCCGGCCGACGGCGTGAAAGCGATCAAGCGCTTCGTTGTCGACAAGGTGATCGAATGCGGCGGACGGGTCTGCCCGCCGACCATCGTCGGCGTCGGCATCGGCGGCACCTCCGACCTCTGCATGCACATCGCCAAGGTTGCGGCCACCCGGCCACTCGGCTCGACCTGCAGCGACCCCGAAGGTGCAAAAATCGAGGCCGAGCTGTCGGAGGCGGTCAACGAGCTCGGCATCGGCGCGCAGGGGCTCGGCGGGCGCTCGACCGCGTTCCGCGTCCACGTCGAGGTCGCTGCCACCCACATCACGATGAATCCGGTGGCGGTGAACATTCAGTGCCATTCGGCGCGGCGCGCTAATGCCATCATCACGCCCGGCGGGATCGATTACCGGTGAACGGCATGTTTGCGGTCTGTCCACTTGTGTCCCGGGCGCAGCGCAGCACGAAGTGGTGCGCTGCAGACCCGGGACCGTCACGTACTCTGAATCTCGAACGGTCCCGGATCAGCGGCGCAGCGCTCCGCGCTGCACCGCGTCCGGGGCACAAGGCCCCGCCATGACCCACCACGTGCTCGAAACGCCGGTCAGCGAGGCGCAGGTGCGGGCGCTGAAAATAGGCGACACCGTCACGCTCGAAAAGACGCTGTTCGGTATCCGCGACGCCAACCTGATCGCGATGTTCGACCGCGGTCGCGAGACGATCTTCGATCTTTCCGGCCATGCCTTGATCCACACTGCACCGAACGTGCGCAAGGTGCCGGTGTCGAACGAATGTCCGACCGGCTACGAGCCGCTCTGCATCGGCACCACCACCTCACAGCGCATGGAGCGCTTCACCCGGCCGCTGATGCAGCGGAAGGGCGCGCGTCTGATCGTTGGCAAGGGCGGGATGGGGCAGGGCACGCTCGACTGCTTTCGCGAGATCGGCGGCGCCTACCTCGCGGTGGTCGGCGGTGCGGCCGCGCTCGAGACCACCTGGATCGAGGCGATCGAGGAGGTCGACATGGACGACCTGCATCCCGAGAGCATCTGGCGCTTCCGCATCAAGGGCTTCGGCCCGCTGCTGGTGACCATGGATTCGCACGGCGGCTCGACCCATGACCGCGTGCAGGACGAGGCCAAGGCGCGGCGCGCGAAGATTCTCGCAAGCCTCGGCGCGTCGGAGTAGGCGAATGTCGGTCGAACTCTACCTCGCCTACGTCCTCGCCTGTTTCGTCATCACCATCATTCCCGGCCCGACCGTCACGCTGATCGTCGCCAACAGTCTGACGCACGGCGCGCGTGCTGGCCTCCTCAACGTCGCGGGTACCCAGCTCGCTGCTCGGCAATCCGAAGGCGCTGCTCTGGTTCGGCGCGTTCATCCCGCAGTTCGTCGACCCGACCGGCAACTACGTCGGACAGGTCGTGCTGCTGGGCCTGACCGCCATGGCGACGGCTGCGATTTCCGACGGCGCCTACGCGCTCCTCGCAGGCCGGGCGGGGCGGTTCCTGTCGCGGGGCCGAGTGCGGCTCGTCGCGCGCATCAGCGGGCTCTGCCTGATCGGCGGCGGCGCCTGGCTCGCCCTGGCGCGCGCGCGATAGTTCGGCACGGCCCGCGGCTGTCCGGACCGGCCGCCATTACCGGCCGACTGCCGCCGTGCATAATGCGCAAAGCATGCAGACGCTCGACACCGATATTCTGATTCTGGGCGCCGGCGGGGCCGGCCTGTTCGCGGCGCTGCACGCCAAGAAGGCGCGCCCCGAGCTCGACGTCACGATCGCCGTGAAGGGCCTGCTCGGCAAATGCGGCTGCACCCGCATGGTGCAGGGCGGTTACAACGTTGCGCTCGCCCCCGACGACTCGGTCGAGCGCCATTTCATGGACACGATCGAAGGCGGTGCCTGGTTGAACCAACAGGAGCTTGCCTGGCTGCTGGTGTCGACAGCGCCCACGCGCATCCGTGAGCTGGAGAACGAAATCGGCTGCTTTTTCGACCGCAATCCCGACGGCACCGTCCACCAGAAGGCGTTCGCCGGCCAGACCTTCGACCGCACCGTGCACAAGGGCGACCTGACCGGCATCGAGATCATCAACCGGCTGGCCGAGCAGATTTGGCGACGCGACGTGCGGCGGCTCGAAGACCACCGCGCGCTCGATTTCATTCCAGCGGCGGATGGCTCGGGCCTCGCCGGAGTTCTATCTGCTTGACATGCGGACCGGCGAGCCGCTGCTCGTGCGGGCGCGCGCCACGCTGCTTGCGACCGGCGGCGGCCCGACCATGTACCTCTATCACACGCCCTCCGGCGACAAGTCTTGCGACGGCATGGCGATGGCGCTGCGCGCCGGCCTGCCGCTGCGCGACATGGAGATGGTGCAGTTCCATCCGACCGGGCTGCTCGCCGGCCCCGGTACGCGCATGACTGGCACGGTGCTGGAGGAGGGGCTGCGCGGCTCCGGCGGCTATCTGCTCGACGCGACCGGCGCGCGCTTCATGTTCGAGTACGACAAGCGCGGCGAGCGCGCGACCCGCGACATCGTCTGCCGCGGCGTCATGGACCGCATCCGCAAGGGTCACGGCAGCCCGCACGGCGGCGTTTACATCGCCATGGGCCATCTCGGCCCGGACAATGTGCGGCGCGAATTCAAGGGCATGGTCGAGCGCTGCGCCGACTGCGGCTTCGACCTCGCCGGCGGCAAGGTCGAGGTGATCCCGACCGCGCACTACATGATGGGCGGCGTCGCGTTCAATCCGGATTGCACCACCGAAATGCCGAGGCTGTACGCCGCGGGCGAGGACACCGGCGGCGTTCATGGTGCGAACCGGCTCGGCGGCAACGGCGTCGCGAACTCGACGGTGTTCGGCGGGCTCGCAGGCGACGCCATCGCGAAGGCGCTCCGCCCGTCCGACGCGCTCCCCGATCCCGATAAAGCCGCCATCGAGGCCGCCCACGAACGCGCGTTTGCGCCGCTCGGCCGCCGCCACGGCGACCTCGAAAGCGTGCGCCGGCGGCTCTACGACGTGATGTGGAACGACGTTGGCATCCTGCGGACCGCCGAGGGGCTCGCGCGCGCGCGCCATGAATTGAACAACCTCGCCTCGGCGATCTCGCTGATGGGCGTGGCCGACGCCGAGAAACGCTACAACCTCACCTGGATGGACCGGCTCAACCTGGAGAATCTGGTGCTGGTCAGCCGCGCCATCTGCATGGCCGCCGAAGCGCGCGCCGACAGCCGCGGTGCGCACTTCCGCGAGGACTTTCCGGGGATTTCCGACCTGATGACGTCGCGCTACACCGTTGTGCGCGCCCGCGACGAGAGCTTCGACATCGGCACCGAGCCGGTCGTGTTTACCCGCGTGCGACCGGGCGAATCGCTGTTGCCGCAGGCGGCGGAATGATCGTGGCTACCGCCGTCGGCGAAATCCTCTCCGCGTCGTGGCCGGGCTTGTCCCGGCCATCCCGCTTGGGTAGGCACTGTACCTCAGGAAACGGGATCACCGGGTCACGCCGCCATAGCGCGTCGAAGACGCGCGTAAACGCGCTTCCGGCGGCGGCCCGGTGATGACAGCGGAGAGTTTTTTGATGCCCATGATCCCCCGCGAGCGCTGCGAATTTTCCGCCATCGTCGACCGGCCGCCGCTGAAGCTGCCGGGCGGGGCGCGGCTCGTGTTCTGGACCATCGTCAATTACGAGGTGTGGGACATCGGCCGGCCGATGGCGCGGCAGGTGATCCCGGCGCCGACCGGGCAGGCGCTCTTGCCCGACGTGCCGAACTGGAGCTGGCATGAGTACGGCATGCGGGTCGGCGCCTGGCGGTTCTACGAATTGTTCGCGCGGCTCGGTATTCGGCCGACGCTCGCCGCCAACGCCCGCATCTGCGAGGACTATCCGCGCGTCGCCGAGCAGGCGAAGAACGACGGCTGGGAGTTCATGGGCCACGCCTACGATCAGATGCCGATCCACAAGAGCGACGACCAGGCCGGCATGATCAACCGCTCGATGGACATCATCGAGAAATTCAGCGGCACACGGCCGGTGGGCTGGCTCGGGCCCGGCCTGACGCAGACGCTGGAGACGCCTGAGCTCCTCAAGAAGGCCGGCGTCGAATACATCGGCGACTGGGTCTACGACGATGAGCCGACCGTGATCAAAACCGCCGAGGGGCCGCTTGTCACGCTGCCCTACACGGTCGAGCTGAATGACATTCCCATGATGATCGTGCAGCACCACGAGAGCGATTATCTCGTCAAGCGCACCATCGATCAGTTCGACCGGCTCTACGCCGAGGGTAAGGACCGCGCGAAAATCATGGCGCTCGCGATCCATCCCTACATCAGCGGCCAGCCGCACCGGATCAAGTATCTGGAAGCGATCTACGACTACGTCAAAGGCTTCGACGGCGTGCTGCACTGGAACGGCGTGCAGATCCTCGACTGGTACAAGTCGGTGGCTGCCGACAAGCTGCGTTAGCGACCGCGCTCAATGCACAGGACGAATCTGCAGAGTCGGTCGCCGAGCGACACGTTGTTGCCAGCGCGGCGCATGTTGATGCGCCCTCTCCCGTGGGGAGAGGGCGACACAAACGGGAGACAGGGCATGAATTGGGTGAGGGGTTTCGGACGATCGAAAGGTCGAAACCCCTCACCCCAACCCTCTCCCGCAAGGGGACTGTTGCGAAACGGGGCCAGGCGCGCGGTTTTGTCGAAGGGATGGGCGCGGGGCGCGGTGTTTTGGCGCCGGTCTGACGATGTGTCGCGGGATCGGCATCATGGATCAGGCGGTGGACGCAGTACGGGCGTGCGTGGTCAACACCAGCATGCGCCGCAGGTTGAAGCAGATCGAAAGCAGCGTGAGTTGCAGCTGATTGCGGATCAGGCCGACGTAGCGCGTGCGCCGGTAGTTGTAGACTCGCTTGAGGACCGCAAACACCGTCTCCACCTGGCAACGGATTTTGGACAGGGCGCCGTTGCGCCTGCTCTGCTGCTCGGTCAGCCGATGATGCTTGTTGGGCCGCTGCATGATCCCGTCGGCGAGGCCGAGCCGACCCAGCAGCGCCCGTCGCGCGTGCGTGTCGTAGGCCTTGTCGGCATAGATCGCGCCGCTGTCCTGGTTGGTCAGGATCAGTTCGTCCGCCACAACCGTTTCCGCAACGTTGGCCGGCGTCAGCTTGGCGGTGCGGATCAGGATCGAGCCTTGGTCCACCGCCACGTGAGCCTTGTAGCCGTAGCTCGAACCCGCTTTGCCTTCTCGCTTCAGGAACGCCGCATCCGGGTCGGTGCTCGTCTGCTGCCGCTGCGGCCGCGCTGCTGCCGTCTCCACCACCGTCGCATCGATCAGCGTGCCGCGCTTGAGCATAAGCCCCCTGGCCTCGATCTGGCTGTTGACCAGTGCCAGAAGCTTCGTTGTCAGTCCGGCCTCGTTCAGCCGCTCGCGGAACCGGCACAACGTCGTGTGGTCGGGCGTGGCCTGCTCCATCCCAAGCCCGACGAACCTTCGAAACGACAGCCGGTCGCACAGCGCCTCTTCGAGATCGCGATCGGACAGGTCGTACCATTGCGCCAGCAGCAACGCGCGGAACATCACTATCGGCGGAAATGGCGGACGCCCGTCCAGCTTGCGACAGTGCTTCTCCAGCCGATACTGAAGCGGCCCCCAATTCAGAAGCACCGCCAGCCGGTCGAGCTCGGTCTCCCGACGCAACCGCTCCGCAGCCAAGTCCCCAAACCCCGGTCCGCCCATCGTCCACCTCGAATCTGCAATGGGCTATCGACTCACAAAACACCCCTCTTCTGCAACAGTTCCTATGGGAGAGGGAGTCGCGCCGAGTTTGTGGCGCTGGCGGTGTCTCCGAGCCGCGCGCTATGAGCGAGAACACCATCCGCATCGGCCACACCGAATTGTCCGCGTTCGTGAGCGCGGTGTTCGTCGCTGCGGGCCTTACCCGCGAGCACGCCGACGCCTGGGCGAAAATGCTGGTGTGGGCGAACCTGCGCGGCACCGACTCGCACGGCATCATCCGCATCCCGCGCTACCTCGATCTGGTCAGGGCCAAGTCGATCAACGCCAAGCCTGACATGCGCGTCACCCGCAAGCCGGGCGCGGCCGCGATCGTGCTCGAAGCGGACCGCGCGCCGGCTGCGGTCGGGTTTACGCGTGCGGTGGCGGAGGCGGTCGCTGCCGCCCGCGAGGTCGGCGTCGGCTGGTGCGCGGCGCGCCATCTCACGCACACCGGAGCCATCGGCTATTTCGCTCTCCAGGCGGCGGAGGCGGGCTTCGCCGGCATCGTCATGAGCGCATCCGGTCCGATGATGATCTATCCAGGCACACGCGTCGCGGCGGTGTCGTCGAACCCGATCGCGTTCGCCATCCCGCGCGCCAACGGACGGCCGTATCTGCTCGACTTCTCCACCGGAGTGGTCGCCAATGGCAAGATCATGGGCGCCGCCGACCGCGGCGAGACGATCCCGATCGGCTGGGGTGTCGACAAGGATGGCCGCGACACCGCCGATCCGAAGGCGGTCGAGAACGTGCTGCCGATGGCAGGCATGAAGGGCGCGGGCCTCTCGTTCATGATCGAATGCCTGACGAGCCTGCTGCTGTCGGAGCCGCGCATCGCGCCCGACCTGGAGAGCTGGGCGATCGGCGACGATCCGTTCCTCAACGGCTCGGTGGTTGCGATCGACCCCGGCGCGTTCGGCGACCGCGAGCGCTTCCTGCGCGAGGCCGCCCGGCTCGGCACCGCGATCGCGGGCCTTGCTCGCGCCGAAGGCGTCACGCGCATTTTCCTGCCGGGCGAGCGCGGTGACACCATCCGCGCCGAGCGCGAGGCCAAGGGCATTCCGATCCCGAAGGGAACGTGGCAACGTATCGCCAAGGCGGCGCAGGCCATCGGCGTGACGCCGCCGATGTGACGGGAGGCCGGGATGACGCGGCGTGAGTTTGTTGCGCTCCTCGGCGGCGGTGCCATGGCCGTCTTGCCACGGGCCGTGCATGCGCAACAGGCGCTACCGGTGATCGGGCTGCTCAGCACGCGATCGCCGGACGAGAGTGCGCATCTGATGGCGGCGTTTCGCCGCGGCCTGGCCGAGAGCGGCCTGGTCGAGGGCCAGAGCGTCGCGATCGAATTTCGCTGGGCGCGCGGCCAGTATCACCTGCTTCCAGGATTCGCGTCGGAGCTCGCGAACCGGCCGGTTGCGGTGCTGGTTGCGGCCGGCGGCGAGCCGGCCGCGCAGGCCGCCAAGGTCGTGTCGTCGAAGGTCCCCGTCGTCGCCTCGTTCGGCGCCGATCCGGTGGCGAGCGGCTACGTCCGCAGCCTGAACCGGCCCGATGGCAACATCACCGGCATCAGCAACCTGACAGTGGCGACCGAGCCGAAGCGGCTCGGCCTGCTGCGCGAGGTGGTGCCGAACGTCGCGTCGGTTGGGGCGCTCCTCAACCCCAATAGCCCGACGGCTGCGAGCCAGCTCAAGGACATCCAGGATGCGACCCGCGCCATCGGGCTGGAGCTGCACCCGCTGTGGGCCGGCACCGAACCCGAGATCGATGCGGCGTTCGAGATCATTGCGCGGCTCAAGGTTCCGGCGCTCACCGTGTCGGGCGACGGCTACTTCAATTCGCAGCGCGAGAAGCTCACTGCGCTCGCGGCGCGCCACGCGGTGCCGACGATGTACAACTTCCGCGATTACGCGACTGCCGGCGGCTTGATGAGCTATGGGATCGATCTTGCCGACATGTATCGACAGCTCGGGGTCTATGCCGGTCGGATCGTAAAGGGCGCCAAGCCCGCCGACCTGCCGGTCCTGCTGCCCAGCAAGTTCGAGTTTGTGATCAACCTCAAGACTGCCAAGATGCTGGGCCTCAAGATCTCCGACAATGTGCACTCGCTGGCCGACGAGGTGATTGAATGACCGGGGTGCTGCAAAGGCTTGCGCTCGCTCGGCGCAGATGGAAGCCGAAACGGCCCGCTGGGCGCCGATCGCGCAAGCCGCCGGCATGAAGTAACGGCAATACCCATGGCATCTCGCAAGGCGTCACGCGCCAACAACGGCGCCAACATCCGGCTCGCCGCCGACATCGGCGGCACCTTCACCGACATCGCGGTGTTCGACGACAAGAGTGGCCGGCTCACCTTCGGCAAGGCGCTGTCGACGCCGGACCGCCTGGTCGACGGCATCAGCGCGGGCGTTGAGAAGGCCGGCAGCGACTACCGGTCGGCGGCGCTGTTCCTGCACGGCTCGACGGTCGCCATCAACACGATCCTGGAGCGGACCGGCGCCCGCACCGCGCTGATCACCACCGACGGCTTCCGCGACGTCTACGAGATCGGCCGGATCAACCGGCCGGACGCCTACAACCTGTTCTTCCAGAAGCACGTGCCGCTGGTTGAGCGCGCACTGCGCTTCGAGGTCAAGGAGCGCGTGCGCGCCGACGGCGAGGTGCTGATCCCGCTCGACGAAGACGAGCTGATCGCGATCGGCGACCGACTCGCAGGCCTCGGCATGGACGCGGTCGCGATCATGTTCATCAACTGCTACGCCAATCCGGCGCACGAGGCGCGTGCCAAGGAACTGCTGTCGAAGCGCCATCCCGGCATGTTCGTGACGGCGTCGCATGAGCTGAGCCAGGAGTATCGCGAGTTCGAGCGCTGCTCGACCGCGGTCGCCAACGCCTACATCGGCCCGAAGGTGCGCCGCTACGTCGGCGAGATCGAGGAGCACATCCGCAAGGCCGGATTTCGCGGCTCGCTCCTGATCGTGCAGTCGACCGGCGGCCTCTACGAGGCCGAACAGGCGCGGACCCAGTGCGTGCGCATGCTGGAATCGGGGCCGGCGGCAGGTGTGATCGGCACGCAGGCGCTCTGCCACACGCTCGGCATCACGAACGCCATCGCCTTCGACATGGGCGGCACCACCGCCAAGGCCGGCGTGATCCACAAGGGCGAGGCCCTGACCACCGGCGCCGCCCTGATCGGCGGCTACGACAAGGCGCTGCCGGTGCAGATCGCCATGATGGACATTTTCGAGGTCGGCACCGGCGGCGGCTCGATCGCGCGCGTCGAGGATGGTGCGCTGCGGGTCGGACCGCAGAGCGCAGGCGCGCAGCCCGGCCCCGCCTGCTACGGCCAGGGCGGCGAGCATCCGACGGTGACCGACGCGAACCTGGTGTTGGGCCGGCTCGGCGCCGACCGTTTTCTCGGCGGCGAGATGAAGCTCGACGTTGCGGCCGCAGAGCGCGCGCTTGCGCGCGTCGCAAAGCCGCTCGGCTTGAGCGTGACCGAGGCCGCCGATGGCATCCTGCGCATCGCCGCCACCACCATGTCCTACGCGGTGAAGGGCGTGACCACCGAGCGCGGGCTCGACGCCGGCGACTTCACGCTGGTCGCCTACGGTGGAGCGGGCCCGCTGCACGCGGTCGCGGTGGCGCGCGAGATCGGCATCCGCAACGTCATCATCCCGGGGGCGCCGGGCGTGTTCTCGGCTTTCGGCATGCTGTTCTCAGACCTGCGTTACGACTACGTGCGCACCCACCTGATGCCGCTCGAGGACGCGCCGTTCGAGGACATCGAGCAGGTGTTCCACGAATTGGAGGGCGAGGGCCGGGCGGCGATCGCTGCGACCTCGATTGCGCCGCACCGGATCACGCTGAAGCGCGCGCTCGACATGCGTTACGTCGGCCAGGAGCATGCCGTCACCGTCGACCTGCCGATGCGCGTGTTCCAGGCGCAGGATCGCAAGGCGATCAAGCGCCATTTCGACGACATGCACATGCTGCGCTACGGCACCTCGGCACCGGCCGAGCGCGCGGAGATCGTGAGTCTGCGCACGACCGTCACCGGCCTGATGAAGAAGCCGCCGCAGGAGAAGATCGCCCGCGGCACGCGCACGCCGCCGAAGGCCGCGTTCACCGGCAAGCGCGCGGTGTCGTTCGAGGGCCGCTTCCGCGACGCGCCGACCTGGCGGCGTGCCGCGCTGCTCGGCGGCAACGTTATCGCGGGGCCGGCGCTGATCGAGGAGCATGCCTCGACCACGGTGCTGATGCCGGGCGACCGTATGACGGTCGACGCCTACGGCAATCTCGCCATTGCGGTTGCGGGGGCACGACGGTGAGTTTGTTCCTGTGCGCTCGGCATACTCGCTTCCCCTCTCCCCTTGCGGGAGAGGGTGGCTCGCGCGGAGGGAATCCGAGCGCGAGCCGGGTGAGGGGTCGCGCACCGTCGATCGTTCATTACCCCTTACCCGCCCTCGCTTCGCTATCGCTCCGCTCGGGCACCCTCTCCCGCAAGGGGAGAGGGGAAGTGCGCTTGCGGTCCTCGCGACGCGCTACGTTCACGCTGTAGGACGGCAGATGGCCAAGACGACGAAAAAGACAGTGAAACCAAAGAGCTCCCGTACCCGCCGCAAGGCCGATCCGGTCATCACCGAGATCATCCGCAATGGCGTGATTGCCGTGACCGAGGAAATGAAGACCAACCTCATGCGCACGGCCTACAACATCATCATCTACGAAGCGCTCGATTTCACCACCGGCCTGTTCACGCCGGAGGGCGAAACCGTTTCCATCGGCATTGGCCTGCCTACCTTCATCCGCGGCATGGCGGAGACCGTGAAGGCGAAGATCCGCCACTTCGGCATCAAGAACATGAAGCCGGGCGACATCTACGTCACCAACGATTCCTACACGACCGGCAGCCACCTCAATCACTTCACCTTCACGCTGCCGATCTTCCACAAGGGCAGGCTGGTCGGCTTCTCGTGCTGCATGGCGCACTGGCTCGACGTCGGCGGCGTGCTCGGCGGCATGACCACGGATATCTATTCCGAGGGCATCCAGATCCCGATCCTGAAGTACCAGGACCGCGGCAAGGTCAATCAGGACCTCGTCGACATCATCCGCATGAACGTCCGGCTGCCGCCGCGCGCCATGGGCGACCTGCGCGCGCAGGTGACCGCGGTGAAGACCGGCGAACGGCGCTTTCTCGAACTGCTCGACCGCTACGGCCAGCAGGCGGTCATGGACTCGATCGCCGAGATCATGGACCGCGCGGAAGCGGCGGCCCGCGCCCGCACCCGGACGATCCCGGACGGCGTGTACGAGGCGGAGTCGTGGCTCGACGACGACGGCATCGAGATCGGCAAGCGCATCCCGGTCCGAGTCAAGGTCACCGTCAAGGGCGACGAGATGACCATCGACTTCACCGAGGTGTCGAAGCAGGTGCGCGGTTTCTACAACTCGGCGGTGACCACCGGCTACGGCTGCGCCCAGGTCGCCTACAAGTGCATCACCTCGCCGACCGACTATCCGATCAACGACGGCGCTTTCCGCAGCCTGAAGGTAATCATCCCGCCGGGGCGCATCATCAGCGCTACTCGGCCCGCACCGATGCGCTGGTGGATGACGTTTCCGATGACCATCATCGACACGATCTTCAAGGCCTTGCAGCCGGCGATCCCGGACCGCGTTATCGCCGGCCATCACGCCGATCTGGTGGCGCCGAGCTTCCACGGCTTCAATCCGGAAACCTCGGAGTTTTTCATCGGCACGTTTGGGCCGCTCGGCGGCGGCTGGGGCGCGAAGCGGACCGAGGATGGCGTATCGGCCACGGTCTGCCTCAACGACGGCGACACCCACAACGGGCCGAACGAGCAGGCCGAGGCCAAGTTTCCGATTCTGGTCGAGCGCTTCGAACTCATTCCGGATTCCGGCGGCGCCGGGCGTCATCGCGGCGGGCTCGGCATCGCGCGCACCACGCGTGCGCTCACCACGGTCACAGTCAACACCCAGAGCGAGCGCGCGGCCTGTCCGCCGTGGGGGCTCGAAGGCGGCGGCGACGCCACCGGCAATGCGGTGGCGTTCCGCGTCGGCGGCGAGTGGAAGCAGAACTTTCCCAACGCCAAGGTACTGGTGGCGCAGCTCAGGCCGGGCGACGCGTTCCGCATCAGTTCGGGCGGTGGCGGTGGCTATGGCGCGCCGTTCGAGCGGCCGGCGGACGAGGTCGCCGAGGATGTGCGCCAGGGCTACGTGTCGATCGCGGCTGCGGCGAAAAAGTACGGCGTCGTGGTCGATCCGGCGACGTTTGCGCTCGACCAGGCCGCGACGGAGAAATTGCGAGCGGGGCAGGCCTGAGCTAGCCGTGATCCTAATGCCAGGAGAATTCGGCGCTGCGTCTCGCGCCCTCTCCCCCTGCGGGAGAGGGCCAACGTGAATCCAAGACACGATCATGCGGGTGAGGGGTAGCGGCCTATCGATGGCGTAACCCCTCACCCCAGCCCGTGCCTTGTCGTCTGGCTGAGTGGCCCTCTCCCGCAAGGGGAGAGGGCACAACAATTGTCGCCGCAAGCCGGTTTCGCTTTCGGGGGTTGTGCCTTAGGTCCGGCGCTTGAGCTTCGCCGTGTAGTTCATGCCGCCGGCGCCGCAGCAGGGGCAGTTCAGCGCGACCAGGATCGATTGCTTGGCCTCGTCGTCGAGGTCGGACTGGTCGAGCGTCTGCCGCACCTGCTGCTGGAACAGGTCGTGTAGCGACGCATTGCCGGTGAAGATCTGGCTCTCCTGAACCGGCGGAAGGAAATCGGCGCCCGCCTCGGGCGGCGTCTGCGGCTTTGCGGATCGCTTGCTTCGCATGATGCGGCATTGTCTCATAGCCGCCCGCAGCCCGTCCATTCCCGAAGCAGCAGGTGAGCAATTCATGAGCCAAGGCAACACCGCACCCGCCGAGTACGTGCCCTACCACATCTGTTCGAGCAAAGCGGTGCTACATCGGATCTATCACGACCGCGCGCGGCCCTCGCGCGTTCTGCTGCCGGTCATTCCGAAAGGGTGAAGCGCGCTGCGCGGCGGTCGCCGGCGCATGCCGGAGAGCCCGCGGAGGGAGCATGGGCGAGCTTTCGACACTGTCGGCGCTGCTGCGGCACGCGGCCGAGCAGAATCCGGCTGGCATCGCGTTCATCGAGCGCGAGCGGCGCACCAGTTACGCTGCTTTCGCGCAACTCGTGCAGCGGACGGCGGCCTGGCTGCATCGAGCCGGGATCGGCCCTGGATCGCGGATCGCGATCTGGCTGCCGAACCGCCTCGAATGGCTGGCCTTGGTGTTTGCCGCCGCAAGGCTTGGCGCCGCCATTGTCGCGGTCAACACGCGCTTTCGCAGCGCGGAGGTCACCTTTCTCCTGCAGAAATCGAAGGCCACCTGGCTCGTTCTTCAGCCGGACTTTCGGCGTATCGACTTTGCGAGTGTCTTGGCGTCCGTCGATGGCACGTCACTGCCCAATCTCGACCAGGTCGTTGTGGTCGACACCCGCGACGCAGGCGCGAAAGAAATCCTTGGGCGGCGTGTCCGGCCCTTCACTCTCGACGACCTGCCGGACGACCGAGTCGATGACCGGGCGTCTCCCGATGCGCCGGCGCTCTACTACACGACGTCGGGGACGACCAGCGGGCCCAAGCTTGTCGAGCACTCGCAGCGCTCGCTGGCGATGCATGCCGCGGATGTCGCGCGGGCGTTCGGTCTTGCCGAGCCGGATGCGCGCGTTCTGCTGATGCTGCCGCTTTGCGGTACGTTCGGCGCGACCAGCGCATTGGCTGCGCTTGCAGCCCGGGCGCCGCTCGTGATCCTGGATGCGTTCGACGCGGCCGAGGCGGTGCACCTCCTCAAGGTCCATGCCATCACGCACACATTCGGCGGCGACGACATGTTTGCGCGTATCCTTGAGCACTGCCCGGAGCACCGCCCCTTCCCTGCGGCGCGCCTGTTCGGTTACGCGATTTTTCAGCCGGGCGGGCAGGCGTTCGCGCAAGCCGCATGGGATCGCGGCGTGCCGCTCCATGGGCTCTATGGTTCGAGCGAACTGCAGGCTCTGCTCGCCGTACAGCCGCGCGCGCTGGCTCTCTCCGAGCGCGTCGAAGGCGGCGGGCGCCTCGTTTCGAACGAGGCACGCGTCCGCGTTCGCGATCCCGATTCCGGCGCGCTGTTGCCGCCGGGCCGGGTCGGGGAGATCGAGATCAGCAACGCACGCAGCGCCTTCACGGGCTACCTCGACAATCCGCAAGCAACCGCCGCCGCCATCACCGACGATGGCTATTTCCGCACCGGCGACCTTGGCTATGCGCGGGACGAAGCGAGCTTCGTGTTCGAGACCCGCCTGGGTGACGTGATGCGGATCGGCGGTTTTCTCGTGAGCCCTTCCGAGATCGAGGACGCGATCAAGCGAATCGGAGGCGTTGCCGACGCCCAGGTCGTCGCCGCGGCCATCGCGGGCAAGAGCGAGCCGGTGGCGTTTGTGATTGCCGATGCGAACGCAGCGCCGACGGCCGATATGATTCGTGCCGAGACAGCAAAGACCATGGCGTCATTCAAAGTCCCGGCGCGCGTGTGGTTTGTCGATCGCTTTCCGGTCACGCAAAGCGCCAACGGCACCAAGATACAACGCGGCAAACTACGGGAAATGGCGCAGCAGCTGTTGGCGGAAGAGGGCGCGCGCGGGTGAGCTCTAATTGAGCCCGAGCAGCTTTGCCGCGTTGTTATGGGCGATGTCGGCCCGCGTCTTGTCCTCGAGTTTCTCGGCGTCGAGCCAGTGGCCGGCCTCTTCCGCCTTCTCGAACGGGTAGTCGGCGCCGAACATGATGCGGTCGAGGCCGAGCGCCGCGATGCTGCAGTTGAGCGGCTCGGCCGAGCACATGCCGGACGTGGTCACCCAGATGTTTTCCTTGATGTAGTGCGACGGCGGCTTCTTCAGCGGCACGTTGTAGAAGTCCGGCCCGGCGCGGCTGTCGAAGCGCCAGAGCAGGTATGGCAGCGTTTCGCCGAGATGGCCGAGCCCGAGCTTGGCGCGCGGATAGCGGTCGAACACGCCGCCGAAGATCAGGCGAAGCGCGTGCGAGCCGGTCTCGAAGCCCCACTCCCAGGTCGCCCGGCGCAGGCCCGGATGCCCCTGAAGTACCGGCGCGACCGACACCGGATCTCCCGGATGCAGATAAATCAATGTGCCGAGCGCCTCGGCGCGCTCCCAGAACGGCGCGAGCGAGGGATGGTCGAGGTATTGCCCGTTGGTGTGGTTGTTGATCATGGCGCCGCAGAATTTCAGGTCCCTGACGCAGCGCTCAAGCTCGTCAGCCGCGGCTTTGGCGTCTTGCATGGCAAGATGCGCGAAGCCTGAATAGCGATCCGGCCGCTTCTGGATTTCCTTGGCGAGGAAGTCGTTGGACGACCGCGCGTCGCGGATGGCCTTGGCGGTGCCGCGCTCGCCCTGCGCGCCGGGCCCGGCGACCGCCAGCACCGCCCGCGCGATGCCGGCCTTGTCCATTACGGCAAGCCTGCGCTCGCCAAAGTCGGTGAGCGCGCCAAGGAGATACTCGCGCTTGGCTGCGGGCATCTCCGCGACCGTCGGCAGCCACGGCTCGATGTACTCGGGGGACAGGAAATGCTCTTCGAGCGCGATCTTCTGAACCATGAGTGTCCCGGCGTTGCGTGCGTTTTGGGTTCTGTAGCGCAGTTGGGCGGGCGTGTATATCATGCGCCCACCTATGCAGTGGGCGATGCCGCAAACTCGGCGTCATGCGCGGGCTTGACCCGCGCATCCCGCTTGGGAGGGCGCGGCGCCTCCCTAAGCGAGATCGCCGGGACAGGCCCGGCGATGACGACGGTGAGGGATGCGTGCGCGTCGAAGTTTGGAGGAGAGATGTGACCAAAAAAATCCGCGGCGTGACGTTCGAGGAAAACCTCAAGAACGGCATGGGGCTCGAGTTCTATAACCTGTCACACCGGTTCGGCTATCAGTCCCCGAACTGGCCGTATTTCGAGGACGTCAAGATCGAGCGCATCCACTACATGGCGAAGTCAGGTGTGCTGTCGCAGCGCATCACGACCTCGATGCACAACACCACGCACATCGATGCGCCGGCCCACGTCATCCAGGGCACGCCGTTCATCGACGAGGTGCCGCTGCCACACTTCTTTGGCTCGGGCATCGTGGTGTCGATCCCGAAGAAGAAGTGGGAGCAGATCACCTACGACGATCTCGAAAAGGCCGCCGGCAAAGTGGTGCGTCCGCGCGACGTGGTGATCGTCAACACCGGCTGGCATCACCAGTACGAGGACAGCGAGGACTATTTCTGCCGCGCGCCGGGCTTCGTGCCGTCGGCGGGCGAATGGTTCGTCGAGAAGAAGGTCAAGGTGGTCGGCCACGACACCCAGGCGAACGATCATCCGCTCGCGACCGCGATCGGTCCGCAGCGCAACGGGCCGTTGCATCCGCACCTCGCCGAGGAGTACCGCGAGTGGTCCGGCGGACGCGACTGGAAGGACGACTTCCCGGAGTGGGAGCCGGTGCACCGCATCCTGTTCAAGAACGGCATCCTCGGCATCGAGAACGTCGGCGGCGATCTCGACAAGGTCACCGGGCGGCGCTGCACGTTTGCATTCTTTCCGTGGAACTGGGATCGCGGCGACGGCTGCATCATACGGCTGGTGGCCATCATCGACCCGAAGGGCAAGTACCGGATCGAGAAGGGAGCGCGCTTCAAATGATCGTTCGAAAATTTTCCGAGGCGAAGCCTTACGACGCGCCAAATCACCGCGACTACAAGTCGTTCCGCGTCTTCGGCGCCGAGATGGGCGGCTCGCAGGCGCTGGTGTTCGGCATCTCGCATTTCCTGCCGGGCGGCGGCGCGGGACCCGACGCCTCACCGCCGGAGAAAATCTACTACGTGCTGGCCGGCGAGTTGACTGTGATCGCAGGCGGCAAGGAAACGGTGATCCGGAAGGGCGACAGCTGCTACATCGCGCCGAACGAGAGCCGCGAGATCGTCAACCGCGGCAACGAGGTCTGCACCATCGCGGTGGCGGTGGCAGCCCCGCCGAAGTAACGCCGAAGGCGGTGCAGAAAATTCGGCGTCATGCGCGGGCTTGACCCGCGCATCCCGCTTAGGAACGCAGTGCCAACCTAAGCGGGATGGCCGGGACAAGCCCGGCCATGACGTCGAGAGGACAGTGTTTCATTAGAGAGCAATCCCCATGTCCGAAGACCTCTACAAGGACCCGCAGTCGCTGTTCAGCGTGAAGGGCAAGAGCGCCATCGTCACCGGCGCGACCGGCGCGTTCGGCGCCATGGCCTCGAAGGTGCTGGCGGGCGCGGGCGCGAGCGTCGTGCTCTGCGCCAACAACGCCGCCACGCTGAAAAAGGTCGCGGCCGAATGCGAGGCGCTCGGCGGCAAGGCCGACGTCGTCGCCAAGCGGCCGAGCTCGGAGGAAAACTGCGCGGCGATCGTCAATGCCGCGGTCGACCGCTTCAACGGCGTCGATATCCTCGTGGTCGCCTCCGGCCAGAACAAGGTCTCCAAGATCGTCGACCAGAAGCCGGAAGACTTCCTTGACGTGATGGACGCCAATGTCACGCAGTCCTGGCTGATGGCGCGCGCCGCAGCCCGCCAGATGCTCAAGCAAGGCCGCGGCGGCAAGATCATCCTGATGTCGTCGGCGCGCGGCCTGCTCGGTCATCCCGCCGGCTACACCGCCTACTGCGCCTCGAAGTCCGCGGTCGATGGCATCACGAAGGCGCTTGGCTGTGAGCTTGGGCCGTCCGGCATCACCGTCAACGCGCTTGGGCCGACGGTTTTCCGCTCGCCGCTCACAGAATGGATGTTCGCGCCGGACGAGCGCGGCAAGACCGCGAGCGCGGGCTTCCTCACGCGCGTGCCGAAAGGTCGTCTCGGCGAGCCGGAGGACCTGGCGGGGCCGCTTCTGTTCCTCGCCTCGAAGGCGTCGGACTTCTACACCGGCCACATCCTCTACGCCGACGGCGGCTACACGGCGGGGTGATGGGGTGAGTACGCGTTCCAGCGCGGTCATTCCGGGGCGCTCGCGAAGCGAGCGAACCCGGAATCCAGACGGAGATTGTGGTGGCGAGTGAAAAGCCGAAGATCGCCGTCGTCGGCGCGGGCCTGATGGGTCACGGCATCGCGCAGGTTTTTGCGCTCGCCGGCCACGACGTCACAATCACTGACTCGCACAAGCCGACGCTCGACGGCGCACTCGCCCGGATCTCGGCCAATCTTCGCGATCTCGGCGACGACGAGAAGGCGGTCGACCGCGTTAAGCCCGTCGCCGATCTCGCCGCATGCGTTCGCGACGCCGATTTTGTGGTCGAGGCCATCCTCGAAGACATGCCGTTGAAGCAGAAGACGTTCGCCGAAATCGAGCGGCACGTGCGGCCGGACACGATCCTCGCCAGCAACACCTCGGTGATGCCGATCACCGAGATCATGCAGGGCCTGCGCGAACGCTCGCGCGCGCTCGGCACCCACTGGTGGAACCCGCCGTTCCTGGTGCCGCTGGTCGAGGTGATCGGCACGCCGTGGACCTCGCAGGCCGCCATCGATTTCACCATGAAGCTCCACGCCGATGCCGGCAAAAAGCCCGCGCACGTCAAGAAGGACGTGCCGGGCTTCATCGGCAACCGGCTGCAGCATGCGCTGTGGCGCGAGGCGGTGTCGCTGGTCGAGCGCGGCATCTGCGACGCCGAGACCGTCGACACCGTCATCAAGGCGGCGTTCGGCCGCAGGCTTGCTGTGCTCGGCCCGCTGGAGAATGCCGATCTGGTCGGCACCGATCTGACGCTTGCGATCCACAAGACGGTGCTGCCGGATATCGAGCACCGGCCGGGTCCATCGCCTTATCTGGAACGGCTGGTGGCAGAGGGTAAACTCGGCTTCAAGAGCGGCGAGGGCTTCCGCAAATGGTCGCCCGAGCAGCAGGCCGCGCTGCGGGCCAAGGTGGTGCAGCATCTGAAAAGGGCGCGCGAGAGCGAGAGGTAGGTATTTTCGTCGTCATGCCCGCGCTTGTCGCGGGCATCCACGTTTTTCTTGATTGTATTAAGCAAGACGTGGATGGCCGGGACATAGGCGAGCGAAGCGACGCCGTCCTTCGGACGGCTATGCCCGGCCATGACGGCTGACCAGGGGAGGTTTCGATGTCTGGCAACAACGAACGACTGGCTACCATCACCCGCCGCACGTTGGTGAAGGTAGGTGCCGCCGCGATTGCGATGCCCGCGGTGCTCGGCGCGAACGCCGCGCGCGGGCAGGCGCGCGTCATCAAGATCGGTCATGTCAGCCCGCGCACCGGTCCGCTTGCGGGTTTCGGCGAGGCCGACGGCTTCATCCTCGAACAGGTGCGGGGCCTCGTCTCGAAGGGTCTTGCGAGCGAGGGCCGCAGCTATCAGGTGCAGATCGTCTCCAAGGACAGCCAGTCGAGCGGCAGCCGCGCGGCCGAAGTCGCCTCCGAGCTGATCCTGAGCGACAAGGTCAATCTCCTGGTCGCCTCCGGCACGCCCGACACCACCAACCCGGTGTCGGACCAGGCCGAGGTCAACGAGACGCCCTGCATCACCACCAACTGTCCGTGGCAGCCGTATTTCTTTGGACGGAAGGGCGATCCCGCGAAGGGCTTCACCTGGACCTATCACTTCTTCTGGGGCCTGGAGGACGTGATCGCCGCGTTCCTCGCGCTGTGGGACGGCGCGCCGACCAACAAGGTGGTCGGCGGTCTGTTCCCCAACGACGCCGACGGCAACGCCTGGGGCGATCCGCAGCGCGGCCTGCCGCCGGACCTCGCCAAGGCCGGCTACCGGCTGATCGATCCCGGCCGCTACCAGGTGATGAACAACGACTTCTCCTCGCAGATCGCGGCCTTCAAGGCGGCCGGCGCCGAGATCGTCACCGGCAACATGATCCCGCCGGACTTCGCCACGTTCTGGTCGCAGGCGGCGCAGCAGAGCTTCAGGCCGAAGATCGTCACCATCGGCAAGGCGCTGCTGTTTCCCTCGGTGATCAATTCGCTCGGCGCGCGCGGCAATGGCCTCACCACCGAAATCTGGTGGACACCAAACCATCCGTTCAAGTCGAGCCTCACCGGCCAGAGCAGCAGGGAGCTGGCCGACGCCTATGTGAACGCGACCAAGCGGCCGTGGTCGCAGCCGATCGGCTTCCAGCATGCGCTGTTCGAGGTGGCGATCGACGTGCTGAAGCGCAGCAAGGGGACCGAGCCGAAGGCGATCCTCGATGCCATCGTCGCGACCAAGCTCGACACGATAGTCGGGCCGGTGCAGTGGACCGGCAAGCCGGTCAGGAACGTCACCAAGACGCCGCTGGTCGCGGGCCAGTGGCAAAGGAAGGGCGATCGCTTCGAGCTTGTCATCACCGCCAACAAGCCCGCGCCTAACATCCCGACCGGCGGTACATTGGAATTGCTGAGCTAGGCGGACATGCACTCTGCCATCGACCCGTCACCCTGAGGTGCCCGAGCGCAGCGCGGGCCTCGAAGGGGCGACGGCCCGTCTGTTACAATGCCGGGGCCGTTCATCCTTCGAGGCCCCCCGGCTTCGCCGTCGTCGCACCTCAGGATGACGGGGCGACGGTCCCTTGCGCATGATGGGCCATGGCTCCGATCCTCGCCCTGCAAAAGATCAGCAAGCGCTTCGGCGCCGTCGTCATCGCCGACGGCATCGACCTCGACCTGCCGGAAGGCCAGGCGCTGGGTGTGATCGGACCGAACGGTGCCGGCAAGACCACGCTGTTCGGCATCGTCACCGGCACGGTCGCGCCCGATGCCGGCCGCGTCATCTTCGAAGGGCGCGATGTTACCGGCGAGGCGCCGGAGCGGCGCTGTCGCTCGGGCATCGCGCGCTCGTTTCAGATCCCGCAGCCGTTCGGCGGAATGACCGTGTTCGAGAATCTGGTCGTGGCGGCGGCGTTCGGTGGCGGCGCCCGCGAGCGCGATGTCTACGGCCGCTGCGCGGCGCTGCTCGAACAATGCGGCCTCGCCGACAAGGCCAACCGGCGCGCCGGCTCACTCACGCTGCTCGATCGCAAGCGGCTCGAGCTGGCGCGAGCGCTTGCGACGCAGCCGCGGCTCTTGCTGCTCGACGAGGTAGCGGGCGGTCTCGTCGAGCACGAGACCGCGGCGCTGGTTGCGCTGGTGAAAGAGGTGCGCGCGAACGGTGTGTCGATCATTTGGATCGAGCACATCGTGCATGCGCTCATCGCCGCGGTGGATCGCCTTGTCGTGCTGCACGGTGGCGCGCTGATCGCCGACGGCGAGCCGCAGGCCGTGATCCGCCATCCACAGGTCGCCGAAATCTACATGGGGATTGCCGCCGATGCGTAGGGGCACAACTCAGTCATTCCGGGGCGCGCGTCAGCGCGAACCCGAAATCCAGAGCGTTACTCAGCGTGTCCGGCTCTGGATTCCGGGTCCGGCCCGTCGGGCCGTCCCGG
This sequence comes from uncultured Alphaproteobacteria bacterium, assembly GCA_963821555.1. GTDB lineage: Bacteria > Pseudomonadota > Alphaproteobacteria > Rhizobiales > Xanthobacteraceae > Z2-YC6860. The sequence continues at coordinate 614,736 of CAWGEM010000004.1, forward strand.
AATGACCGGGGAGACGGCAATGCCTGACCGCCTGCTGGAGGTGCGCGCGCTCGACGCCCACTACGGCGATTTCCAGGCGCTGTTCGGCGTCGGCATGAGCGTCGCCGAAGGCGGCGTGGTGGCGGTGATCGGCGCGAACGGCGCCGGCAAATCGACGCTGCTCAAGTGCATCGCCGGCGCGATGTGGGCGCGGCCGGACGCGATCGTGCTTGCCGGCGAGCCGGTCGGCGGCCTGCCGGCGCACGAGATGGTCGCGCGCGGCATTGCGCTCGTGCCGGAGGGGCGGCGGCTGTTTCCGTCACTGACGGTCGAGGAAAATCTTCTGATCGGCGGCCAGCTCGGCCGGAAAGGGCCATGGACGCTCGACCGCATCTACGGGTTGTTCCCGATCCTGCGCGAACGGCGCGCGCAGCCGAGCCCCTCGCTGTCGGGCGGCCAGCAGCAGGTGGTCGCGATCGGCCGCGCGCTGATGTCGAACCCGCGGCTGCTTCTTTGCGACGAAATCAGTCTCGGGCTCGCGCCGATCGTGATACGCGACATCTACGCGCGGCTGCCGGAGATCGTCGCCGAAGGCCTCTCGCTCGTCATCGTCGAGCAGGACATCGTGCAGGCGCTTGCGGTGGCAAGCCACGTCTACTGTCTGCAGGAGGGGCGCGTCGCGCTCGAAGGTGCGGCCCGCACCCTGACGCGCGAGAAAATCTCCGCGGCCTATTTCGGGGTGTGACGAATGGATGCAACCGCACATTCGGCCGCCGTCCCGGCCGAGCGAGTGAAGCGTGCGCGAGCTGGGGACCCATGACCTCCGGCTGTGCGCCGTCACTGCTTGGGGATGTCGAGCTCTACGGCAAGCTGGCGCCACTTTTCCTGCTCACCGCGGATGAATTCTCCGGTGCTCTCGGGCGTGCCGGCGCCGCCGGTGCCGAGCCCGAACGGCGCCAGCCGGTCCGGGATGTCCGCACCTTTCAAGAACTCCGAGACCGCCGCATTCATCCGCCCGATCGCCTCGGCCGGCGTACCGGTGGGCGCCATCACCACGAACCAGCCGTCGACGATCACGCCCGGTACGGTCTCGTTCAGCGTCGGCAGGTCTGGGCGCCGCGAGAACCGCTTGGTCGAACTCAACGCCAGCGGTCGGATCTTGCCGGCCTGCACCATGGCGTTGGCGGCGGCCATCGAGCTGATCAGCACCGGGATGCGGCCGCTCGCCACGTCCCCCGCCATCTGAGCGGCCGAGCGATAGGGCACTTCGACCATGCCGAGGTCGGCACGCTTGTTCAGGAGGCGCGCGACGACGGGTGCGGCACCTGCGGTCACATCCACCGCATAGGACAGCTTGCCCGGATTGGCCTTGGCATAGGCAACCAACTCGGCCGTGGAATGGACCGGCAGCTCGGCGTTGACCGAGAGCATCTGCGGGCCGAAATCGATCACCATGGCGACCGGCGCGAAGTCACGCGCCGGGTCGTAGGGCAGGGTCTTGAAGGTGACCGGGTTGGTGGCGAGCCCGGACGTGTTGGTGAATAGGAAGGTGTAGCCGTCGGGCGCGGCCCGCGCGGTTGCCTGGTGCGCCGGCAGGCCGGCGGCCCCCGCCAGGTTCTCGACGATGACAGGCTGGCCGAGGCTGCGCGTGACGCTGTCGGCCATCAGGCGTGCGATCACGTCGGTCGCGGCGCCCGGGCCCGTCGGTACGATCATCTTGATCGGCCGATTCGGCCACGACTGCGCCTGCGCGCCGGCCGTGCCAAGAAGCAGGATGCACAGCAGCACCGCGGAACGGCGGACCATGGCGTTTATCGCTTTCATTGCGCCTCGATGTTGAGTTCCTGGGCGAGCGCGCGCCATTTAGCCTGCTCGCTGCGGATGAAGGCCGCGATGCTTGCCGGCGTGCCGGTGCCGCTGACGCCCAGCCCGACCTTGGCGAAGCGGGGGCCGATGTCGCCGCCTTTGATCACCTCATTGATCTCCTGGTTCATGCGGTTGATCGCCTCGGCTGGCGTGCCCGTCGGCGCGACAATGATGAACCAGGCGTCCACCACCACCTCCGGCACGGTTTCGGCCACGGTCGGAATCTCGGGCTGATACGAGAAGCGTTTGCTGCCGAACCAGCCGAGCGGGCGGATTTTGCCGGCCTGGATCATGGCGCCGGACGCAGCCAGCGAGCTGACCGTCACCGGTATGCGCCCGCTGCCGACATCGGTCGCCATCTGCGGTGGCGAACGGTAGGGCACCTCGACCATGTCGAGGCCGGCTCGCTTGGCAAGGAGCCGCGCGGACACCTGCGCTGCCGTCACGCTGATGTCGATGGCGTAGGAGAGCTTGCCAGGGTTGGCCTTCGCGTAGGCGATGAATTCCGGCACCGATTTCACCGGCAGCTCGGCGTTGACCGAGAGCATCTGCGGCGCGAAGTCGACCACCATGGCGACCGGCGTGAAGTCGCGCGCGGCATCGTAGGGCAGCGATTTCACGGTCACCGGGTTGATGGCAAGCCCCGAGACGGTGCTGAACAAAAACGTGGTGCCGTCGGGGGCGGCGCGCGCGGCGGTCTGATGCGCCAGCAGTCCGGACGCGGCCGGCAAGTTCTCCACCACCACCGGCTGGCCGAGCCTTTGGGCCACGCCATCGGCAATGAGCCGGGCGATCACGTCGGTGCCGGCGCCAGGTCCCTGCGGCACGATCAGCTTCATCGGGCGGTTCGGCCAGGGCTGGGCCTGACCTTGTGCGTACGCTGCGCTCGGACCGAGCAGGACGGCGCAGAGCGCGAGCCGGAGGATTGTGCGCATTGCGGTCATTCGCTGCCGGCGAGGCCGAGCGCCTGCACCACGCGGCCGAACTTTTCGCGTTCGTTTGCCAGAAACGCCCGCACGTCCTTCGTGTCGCTCCGCTCGACGCCTTGCCGGCCGAGCGCCTCGCGGGTCTTGGGATCGTCCAGCGCTGCCTGGGTTTCCCGCTTGAGCAGCGCGACGATGTCGGGGGGCGTGCCCTTGGGCGCGAGCAGCACGGTCCAACTCACGAGATCGAACTCGGTCACACCGGCCTCCTTGAAGGTCGGCACATTGGGCAGCGCCTGCGACCGCACGTCGCCGCTCACCGCCAGCGGCTTGACCGAGCCGGAGTCGATGGCCGATTTGCCCGCGGCGACACCGCCGTAGAACATATCGATGTGGCCGCCGACCACGTCGTTGATGCCCTGCGCGCCGCCGCGATAGGGAATGTGGTTGAGCGTGAGACCCTTGAGCTTGTTCATCCAGGCTCCCATGACGTGCGGCGGGCTGCCGATGCCGCCGCCGAAGGTGTACTTGCCGGGGTTCGCCCGCATCTCGTCGATGAAGTCCTTCAGGTTGTCGGCCTTGACGTTCTTGGAGACCATCAGCACGACCGGCACCAGCCCGGTGACTGCGATCGGCTCGAAGTCGTCCGCCACCGAATACTTTGCGCTCTTGGAGATGTGCGGAACGATCACGGCCTCGGCGGTGTAGCTGTTGTAGAGGGTGTGGCCGTCGGGTGTCGCGCGCATCGCCGCAGCCATGCCGATCGTGCCGCCGGCACCCGGCCGGTTGAGAACGACAAAGCTCTGGCCGAGCTTGTCCTGAAGCTTCTGCGACACGATGCGGGCGATGATGTCGGTCGAGCCGCCGGGCCCGTAGGAGACGATCACCTCGACGTTGCGAGTGGGGTAGGAGTTGGCGTAGGCGGGTGCGATGAGCGCAATGGCCGAAGCGATCGCCGCGGCCGGCGATATGAGTTTCGACATGGCCTCCCTTTCCTCGTCACGTCCCGGGCTCGCGCCGGTCTCAATCTCTGAAGAGACACGGCGCGTCCTTGTTGGTGGCCGGGATCAGCCCGGCCACGACGCGGCAATCGTTGGCGGGTGATCCCCGCGCTTAGAGCTTTGTCACCCGCGCGTGCAGGATCGCGGCCTTGCCGCCGCGCACCGCATCGACGCAGCGCTTGAGCGCGGCCGGCAGGTCGTCCGGGTTCGTCACCTTCTCGCCGTGGGCGCCGAACGCCTCGCCGATCTTGGAGAATTCGGCATCGGGCATGAGATTGGCCTGGAACAGGTCGACCTCCTTGGCCTCGCCCTTCGGGAACACCCGAAGTGTCGATTCCTTCACCGCCGACCAGCCAGTGTTGTCGAGCAGCAGCACCAGGATCGGCAGTTTGTATTGCTGCGCCACCGAGAACACCGACGACGGCCCGCCGAAGTAGAAGCCGCCGTCACCGACCACCTGCACCACCATCTTGTCGGGCGCTGCGAGCTTGCAGCCCAGCGCCATGCCGCCGGACCAGCCGAGCCCGCCGCCGCCCGAGCGAACGCAGGTGTTCGGCAGCGGCCGGTCGAGCTGCAGCAGGCAGGCGCCGGCGTTGCGCACGCCTTCGTTCAGTACGATGTCGTCGGCCTTGAGCAGCTTGTTCAGCTCCGCGAACAGGTAGTGCGGCTCGATCTCGCCGACCGTGCCCTTGTTGGTGGCGAGCTTCTTGGCGTTTTCGCGCCACGCCTTGCGCTCGGCGGAGAGCGCTTCGATGCGCTTCTGCGCCGCTTCCTTGAACTTCGGCGTCGCCCGCTTCTTCAGCTCCTCCAGGAGCTGTTCGAGGATGCGGCCGCTGTCGCCCTGCATGCGCATGTTGCCCGGGAACGTCCACATCGGCGACGCCGCTTTGAGCGTGTCGATGTCGATGTGCGCCCAGAACGAGCCTGCCTTGTGCGAGACGTCGGCCGGGAACCACGGCACGTCGACGTCCACCAAAATGCCGAGGTCGGCCTTGGGCAGATGCTTGTTCGGCGAATAGCCGAGGAAGCACGGGAATTCGTGCGAGATGTTGAAGGTCTGGTTGCCCTCAAACACCGCGATGCCGGCGAACATCGCGAGCTCTTCGATCATCTTCGGTGCCTTCGGCGACTGGCCGGCGTAACCGCAGATCAAGATCGGGTGTTCGGCGGCCATGATCCGATCGGCAAGCTGGGTGATCATGGCCGGGTCGGCGCCGCCGGACTGCGGTTGCGAGAACTCGCCCGCCGGATAGCTGCGGATCTGATCGTTCGCCCATCTCTCGGTCAGCGTCTCGCGCTGCGCCATGAAGTAGACCGGACCCGCCGGCTTCGTCTCCATGATGGTGTGGGCGCGCCGCAGCGCCTCCTTGACCACCACGCCGGAAGGCAGCGTCCATTCCCACTTCATGTAGGGCCGCACCAGCGCGCCCTGGTCGATCGGCTCCTGCACGAAGTGCACGTAGGTGTCGCGCGAGCCGACCAACTCGTTGCTCGAGGTGTAGGGCGCCTTGCCGGACATCAGCAGCACCGGCAGGCGGCTGCGGAACAAGTTGTGCATCGCGTTCGCGGTGTTGGCGGTGCCGACGTCGACGTGCACCAGCACGGCCTGGCCGCGGCCGGTCATCGCCGCATAGCCCATCGCCATGTGGGCTGCGGTGTTCTCATGCGGGCAGAGCACCACGTTCGGCACCTTCTCGCCGCGCTTGCTGCGGCTTGCGAGTGCTTCGATGGTCGGCGCGTGATCGGTGCCGAAGTTGCAGAACAGATGCTCGATGCCAAGCTCGTTCAGGCCTTCGATGAAGTAGTAGGCGGTCGAATGGTCGGGCTCGTTGCTGGTTCTATGGGCGGCTTGCTGCATGGGACTGACCGATCTTTGTTTGTTGGGGGACTGGGCGTTCCTTGGTGCCTTGGGGGCCTAATGTGCCGCGAGGCGGTGGGTGGATTCAAGCCTGCCCGGCGGCATGGTTTCACGCCCAGTCGTGCGGCCGCAGCACCTCGTTTCGGGCAAGGCGGGTCTGTTCCTGCGCAGATTGTCCGGTGCGGCGGTGGCCTTCATAGTCGGCGGTGCCGGAATGCCTGCGAGGAACAGTTGATATGATTACCAAGCGAGTCTTTATCGCCGAAAGCGCGGCGACCGGCCTTGCCCTGCTGCCGCCGGCGCTTCTGCTGGGCGGGTTGTCCGCGTCGGCGGTCGATTACCCGACCGGGCCGGTCAAGATCATCGTCGCGCAGGCCGCGGGCGGCTCGCTCGATGTCCTTTTGCGGGTCGTAGCCGAGCATCTCGGCCGGGCATGGGGTTCGCAGCCGGTGGTGCTCAACATGCCGGCGGGCTCCGGCGTGATCGCCGCGCGCGCCGCGGCGAGCGCCGCGCCCGACGGCTACACATTGTTCATGGCGAGCGCCTCGGCCTTCACGGTGCTGCCGGAGACCCAGACCAATCTGTCGTTCGATGTCGCCGATTTCGTGCCGATTGGGCTGACCGGCGAGCAGCCGATGGCGATCGTGGTGTCGCCCTCGCTCGCGGTGAACTCGATCCAGGAGCTGATCGCGCTTTCGAAGCGCACGCCGGACGGTTTGAATTGCGCGGTCGGCGGGCGAAACCAGCTCGCGCATCTAGCCGGCGAATTGTTCCGCATCCGCTCGGGCGCGAACCTGAGCTTCGTCTATTATCCAGGCACGGCGCAGGCGCTGAACGATGTGATCGCCGGCCGCGTGCCGATCCTGGTCAACATCCTGCCCGGCATCGCCGGCGCGCTCGCCGGCAACCAGGTCAAGCTTCTGTCGATCACGTCGCCGGCTCGGCTGCGGAATTTCCCGGACGTCCCGGCCACGGCGGAGGCAGTGCCGGGCTTTCAAGTCAGCGGATGGACAGCGCTGGTCGGCCCGCGCGGCACTCCCGAGCAGGTCGTCGCCAAGGTGAACGCCGATCTCCTTGCCGCGCAGGCCCGATCCGAGTTGAAGGATCAACTCGAGAGGATCGGCGTCTACACCCGGCCGATGTCGCCGCAACAGCTCGCCGCGTTCATCCAGGACGAGCAGAGACTTCTGGCGGCCGCTGGTGCGCGAGCTCGGCGTCAAGCCGCAGTGAACAGAACGCCAGCGCCTCGCCCAACGCAGCCTTTCCACGACAGGAGACTTCGATGACGGCCCCCATGGTGGTGACGCTGATTGGAACGGGTTCGCCGACGCCCACGCCGGACCGATTTGGCCCGTGCGTGCTGGTGCAGGCCGGCGATCAGGTTCTCCTGTTCGACGCCGGCCGCGGTGCCACCATCCGGCTGCGGCAGTTGCGGGTGCAGCTTGCGCGGATCGATGCGCTGTTTCTGACGCACTACCATTCCGATCACACCTCCGGCATCCCGGACGTGTGGCTGAGCCGCTGGATTCAGTTCTCGGAGGCCGCGCGCGCGACGACGCCGTTCAACGTGATCGGCCCGACCGGCGCCAAGGAGCTGATGTTCAACCTGGAAAAGGCCTATGCCGCGGATATCAGGATTCGCATGCAGGACCACCCGCCGAAGGATCCGCGCGGCATTGCCATCACGGTGCAGGAGTTCGAGCGCGACGGCGTGGTGTACGACAAGTCGGGTGTGAAGGTGACTGCCTTCGAGGTCGACCACGGTCCGGCGCCCAAGCCGGCCTACGGCTTCCGGATCGATTTCGAGGGCCGCTCCGCGGTGATCTCGGGCGACACGACCTACAACGAGAACGTCATCAAACACGCTGCCGGCTGCGATCTGCTGATTCACGAGGTCGCCTGCGCACGGCCCGAGCTGATGGGCGACGTGCACTTTCACCGCATCGCGTCGCATCACACGATCCCGAGCATGGCCGGAAAGGTGTTCGCCCAGACGAGGCCCAAGGCCGTGGTCTACACCCATCTCATCCTGCGCAGCACGGCCGAGGTCCCGGCGCCGACGCTCGACGACGTCATCGCCCAGACGCGCGAGACCTACGACGGCCCGATCGAGCTCGGCGAAGACCTGATGTCGTTCGAAATCGGCGACCGGGTCACGATGCGGCGTTTCGACGGCGCGCGCTAAAGCACTTTCCGTTTAAATCGATGCGATTGATGCCCGCTCATTCCCGCGCAAGCGAGAATCCAGCTTCCTTTGCGCTGGGTCCCCGCTTCCGCGGGGACGAACGGTGGTGTTATTTCCCCAGCTCGCGTCACGCCGCCACCGCCGGCACGCGCTTCACCTCGTGGGCCTGCAGCTTGGGCAGCACCTCCTTGGCGAAGCGGCGAAGCTGCTTCAGGAACACATCGTTCGGCATGGCGCCGAGGTTCATCATCAAGAGCAGCGAGTTTGCGCCGTAGCGCTCCGCATCGGCGATCAGCTTGTCGGTGACGGACTTGGCGCTGCCGAAGGCGAGCAGCCCGTCGTCGATCCGCTTCTCGACGTCGGCCGGTGTGGTCGCCTTGATCTTCTCGCGGTCGAGGCCCGCGGCGGCGCGGTTCTCCGGCCGCGCATAGTCGAACGACGACGTACTCACATAGCCCGAGGTCTTGATCGCGGCTTCCTTCTCCTTGCTCGAGCCGTGATGCCAGAGCGTGTGGATGAAATAGAAATAGTACGGCCCGTATTCCTTCAGTGCCGCGGCCTTGTCGTCGGCGACGAAGGCGTCGGTGAAGAGGCACAGGTGGTCCGGCGTGATGGTGTGGCCGTTGGCCGCGAGCTGCTTGGCGTAGTAGCCGACGATATCCTCGGCGAGCCCGCGCTTGATGTCGGGCAGCACGGCCGAGAAATTGTGCTTGCCCGCCCACTCGATGGTTTCCTTGGAGCCGGTGAAGGGAATCCACACCGGCGGGTGCGGCTGCTGGTAGGGCCGCGGCCAGAGGGCGATGTCCTTCATCTGCCAGTACTTGCCGTTGTGGGAGAATTCCGGCGCGGTCCAGGCCTTCATGATGACCTCGACGGCCTCCTCGAAGCGGGCCCGCGATTCCGCCATCGGCACGTTGTAGACGTTGTATTCGCGCGGCACGCCGCGGGCGAACCCGGAGAGGATGCGCCCGCGCGACATGCAGTCGGCCATCGCGAGCTCTTCGGCGATGCGCATGGGATTGTGGATCGGCAGGAGGTTGCCGAGGATCAGGAACTTCAGCCGCTTGGTGCGCTGGGCTGCCGCCGCCGCCATCATGTTTGGCGAGATCATTAGCCCGTGCGGCGTGGTGTGGTGCTCGTTGAGGCCGACGCCGTCATAGCCGAGCTTGTCCATCTCCTCCCACACCGCGAGGTGCTGCTCGTAGGTGCGTGCGCCGACCTCGGGGTCCCAATGCTCGCGCGGCAGTGGGTAAGGGATGTTCCGATCGCGCTTGAAGTCCTCAAAATGGTGATCGTACGGCAGCAGGTCGAAGATAAAGACTTTCATTGCACTGTCCCGATGAAGTTTACCGAATGTGCCACATTCTCGGCTGTCATGCGCGGGCTTGGCCCGCGCATCCCGCTTGGGAGCGCAGTGCCTGCCCAAGCGGGATGCCCGGCACGAGGCCGGGCATGACGTGGGGCTATGACTATTTCCGCGGTGCCCTGATCTCCGCGGCCGAATTGATGGTGGCGTGCAGGTTGCGCGCGTACTCCACGGCGCCGGCGACCGGCATGTCCGGGCCGCTGCGGATGTATTCCTTGGCACTGGTGAGCGAAATGCGCGGCGCTTTGAGCATCGCTGCGGTAAGCCTGTCGACATGGGCATCAAGCTCGGCGGCTGGCACCACGTCGCTGACGATGCCGTAGGACAGCGCGCGCTCCGGCGAAACCTCGAACATCGAGTACACAAGATAGGCCATCGCCTTGCGTGGCACCCGGTCCACGAACGACGACATCACCATCGTCGGCATGATCTGGTGGGCCATCTCGGGCACCGAGAATTTTGCCTTGTCGCTCGCGATCGTAATGTCGCAGGCCGCCGCGATCGCGCAGCCGAAGCCGTGCGCGCCCCCCTGCACGACGCATATGATCGGGATCGGGCAGTTGCGCATCGCGCCGTAGGCGTCGAACACCACGTCGGAGAAGTTGCGCCGCGTGAAGGCCGTGGGCTCGACGTCCGGCCGCCCGCCCATGCCGGCGCGGCCGACGCAGAAGTCCTTGCCGGCGCCGCGCAGCACCACGATGTCCGATGTCTGACCCGCGCCTGCGATCAGCCGCGTCAGCTCGCGCACCATATCGTCGGTGACGGCGTTGCCGCGGTCCGGAGCATTGATCGTGATCCGCAGGATCGGCCCGTCCTGCTTCGCCAGAATGTCGTCGGCCATGTCGTCCTCCGGTTCCTTGATCACGCGTCATGCCGGGGCGCGGCGTCGCGTGCCCCGGCATGGCGGCGCAGAATATGTCATGCAGCCTCGGTCTTGCCAGCCTGAATCGCGCGCCAGACCTTTTCCGCCGTCAGCGGCATCTCGATATGCGTCACGCCGTAGTCGGCGAGCGCATCGACCACCGCGTTGACCACCACGGCGAGCGCCGGCGTGGTGCCGCCTTCGCCGCCGGCGCGCATGCCGAGCGGGTTGCCGGGCGACGGCATTTCGCTGATCTCGGTCGTGAACGACGGCAGCGGCTCGGCGCGCGGCATCGCGTAGTCCATGAACGAGCCGGCGAGCAGTTGCCCGGTCGTCGGGTCGTAGCAGGAGTGCTCCCACAGCGCCTGGCCGACGCCCTGCGCGATGCGCGCCGTGCGTCTGGCCGTGCAGGATCAGCGGATTGATCGCGCGGCCGACGTCGTCGACCGCGGTGTGGCGCACGATCTCGATCGACGCCGGTGTCCGGGATCGATCTCGACCTCGCAGACGTGGCTGCCGAACGGGAAGCCCGGCGATGCGGATGATGTCGTCGCACTCCGCGGCCAGCGGGCCGCGCAGGTCCTCGGGCAGATCGTCGCGTTCGCGCGCCGCGCGCGCCACCTCGAACAGGCCGATCGAGCGGTCGGTGCCCTTGACGGTGAAGCGGCCGTCGCGCGAATTCGACGTCGGCTCGCGTCGGCCTCCAGCACGTGGGCGGCGATCTGCGTGCCCTTCTGCGATGACCGCCGTCCGACGCCTTGCCCATGACGACGCCGGCCATGCGCATCGAGCGGCCGGAATGCGAGCCGCCGCCGATCGGCACGATGTCGGTGTCGCCCTGGATCAGGCGGACGCGTTCGAACGGCACGCCGAGCCATTCGGCGACGCACTGCGCGAAGCTCGTCTCGTGGCCCTGGCCGCTCGACAGCGTGCCGATCACGACGTCGACGCGGCCCTCCGGCATGCACGGTGATCTCGGCGCATTCGCGCGGCGCGCCGCTGGTCACCTCGATGTAGTTGGCGAGCCCGATGCCGCGCAGCTTGCCGCGCGCTTGCGCCTCTCGGCGCGCGCTGCGAAGCCCTTCCAGTCGGCGAGCGCGAGCGCTGCGGTCCATGACCTTCTCGTAGTCGCCGCTGTCGTAGGTCATGCCGAGCGGATTGGCGTAGGGCTGCGCCGTGGCGGGATCGAGGTTGCGCCGCCGCAGCTCGATGCGGTCGAAGCCGAACTGCGCGCGCGGCGAGGTCGATCAGCCGCTCGATCACGAACATCGCCTCCGGCCGGCCGGCGCTGCGATAGGGATTGGTCGGCGGCGTGTTGCTGAGCACGGCGCGGGCGCGGACGTGCGCCGCCGGCACGCGATAGACGCCGGTCAGCAGCTCGACGCCCTTGACCAGCGGCACGAACATGACGCTGTGCGCGCCGACGTTGCAGATCGATCGAGCCGCGCAGCGCCAGAAAGCGGCCCTTGTCGTCGAGCGCGAGCTCGGCCTCGACCGCCAGGTCGCGGCCCTGGTAGTCGCTGAGCGAAGGCCTCCGAGCGCTCGCAGGTCCATTTCACCGGCCGGCCGAGCCGCTTCGCCGCCCAGACCACCAGCGCGAACTCCGGATAGAACGCGTTGCGGGTGCCGAAATTGCCGCCGACGTCGCGCGCATTCGACGCGCACGTCTTCGGCCGGCACGCCGAGCACGCCGGCGAGTTCGCGCTTCTGCCGCACCACGCCGCCGCAGCCGGCGTGCAGCGTGTAGCGTCCGTCGCCGGATCGTAGACGCCGACCGCCGCGCGCGCCTCCATCGGCACGCCGGTGACGCGCTGGATCCAGGTGTCGAACCGCACCACATGCGCCGCGCGCGCGAACGCCGCCTCGGTCGCCGTCGACGTCGCCGACATCGGCGTCGATGCAGACGTTGGCGACGTCGTCGTAGAGCGCGCGGCGCATCGGCTGCGACCGCGGCCGCGCGTCGCGATCACCGGCGGGCAGCGGCTCGTAGTCGACGACGACCCGCTCGGCGGCGTCCTTGGCGGCGGCGAGGGTCTCGGCCACCACCATGACGACCGCTGCCGACGTAGCGCACCTTGTCGGTCGGCAGCAGCTACTGCGGCGCGAAGCTTCCGAGCCGTCGCGGTTGCGCAGCGCGATGTCGGCCGGCGGCTTCATCGGGACCGGCATGTGCGGAATCGGGCTTGAGCCCGTCGGCGAGCACGTCGGCGCCGGTCAGCACCGCCAGCACGCCCGGCATGGCGCGCGCCGCCGCGGTGTCGATCGAGCCGATGCGCGCGTGCGCGTGCGGCGAGCGCACGATCGCCGCGTAGGCCTGGCCGGGCAGGCTGACGTCGTCGCTGTAGCGGCCGTTGCCGGTGAGCAGGCGCAGGTCCTCCTTGCGGCGGAGCGGCTTTCCGATGGTTTGCGGCATGGCGGTCGGCGCATCAGCTCCTTGGCGTCCGTCTTCAGCGTCCACTCGCCGTCGTCGAGCCGCGACGAGCACGCCCTGCTCGCGCAGCTCGTCGAGCTGCAAGCGCGACCTCGCGGCCGTCCTTGCTGCCGAGCAGGTCCATGATCTGCGGCGAAGTAGCAGCGGACCGTTCTCCAGCGCCTGGCGCGCGTGTCTGATGGCGCGCCGGCCGCTCGCCGATCCGGCGCGCGAAGGCGCGGCGGCGCTCGATGGTGTCGGGCTCGTTCAGCGGCCGCGTGAGGTCGAAGCCGATCTTGGCGACGGTGCGGTTGCGCGTCGACGCTCGGATCGGCGTAGAAGCCCGGCAGGCCCGACGCCACGATCACGTCGCGGTCGGCGCGGAAGCGCGATCGCCATCGCCCATTCCATCTCCTCGTCGTCGAACACGTCGACGTCGTCGTCGACGATGAACGCGGCCTTGACCTGCACCAGCGCGTACAGCGCGCTGATCGCGGCGCGCGCCTGGCCGGGCGCGGTCTGCTTGATCGAGACGCGCGCGTGCGGGCGGCCGTTCGAGGCCGGCACGACGTAGACCGCGGTTGGCTCGATGCCGGATCGCCGCGCAGCGCGCGCCAGATCGCCGACCTCGGTGTGCAGCGAGGCGAGATTGCCGGAATCGGTGCGGCTGAAGTGACGGCCGGAATGCAGCACGGTCTGGTGGATCACGTCCTGGCGCATGCGTGATCGCGGTGACGTGGAACACCGGGTCGATGTGCACCGGCCCGTAGAAGCCGTAGAACTCGCCGTAGGGGCCTTCCAGCTCGCGGTAGCCGTGCTCGTCGAAATAGCCCTCGATGACCATCTCGGCGTCGGCCGGCGCCAGCACGCCGTTGGTGACGCCGCGCACCATCGGCACCGGCTCGCCGCGCAGCGTCGCCGACCAGGCCGAACTCGTCGATCGGCATCTTGCAGGTCGCCGCCATGTAGTCGAGCGGATGCGAGCCGATGGCGAAGCTCACCGGCAGCCGTTCGCCGCGCTTGAGGCAGCCGAGATAGATGTTCTTGAGGTCCGAGGCGTCGGTCAGGTTGGAGCGCATGGTGTCGCGGCTGCGCAGCATCAGCCGGCGGCAGCCGACGTTGGTCTTGCCGGTCGCGGGATCGGCGGTGAAGTCGATGCCGGAGGAAATGTAGGCGCCGCCGTCGTACTCGTGCTGCACGTGGAACGGCAGCCGGGTGAGGTCGATGTCGTCGCCGCGTCGCACCACCTGGTGCACCGGCGCCTGCGCGGACGGCACCTCGATCACCGGCTGCGGGTTCGCCATCCGGCGCATGAACTCGTGCGCGATCTCGCGCTCGGCGACGCCGAGCGCCGCGGCGAGCCGCTTGCGGCTGCCGTTGACGGCGGCGATCATCTCGAGCTGCTCCGGCGCCGACCCGCTTGAAATGCGACGGCCTTCGGCGACGCCTCGATCACGGCGCTCAGGTCGGCCAGCGCCACCGGCTCGTCGTGGGTCTCGACCTCGCCGATGCGGCGCAGCCTCTCGACAAAACGCCGCAGCCGGAACTTGTCGAGGTCGACGTCGGCGCTCGCCTTGATCGTCTGGGCGCGCATCGGGCCGGACGCCTTGTTCGGGGTGACGGGAAGGGAGGCCGCCGGAGCATATCGTCTCGGAGCGGGAAAGCGCGGAACGGTCCGCGGAAGGCCAGGCGCCGGTCGATCGCCAAATGCCCATGCGCGCTACAGCCGCACCGGCGTCCTGGCGTTGAAGCGCCCGCGGTCGCAGCCTATTCTCGCCTGCCGAGACATCCGAGCGGCAGGAGACCATCGATGACCATGCCGAAGTCGCGGCTTTGCGGCCGGCGCCTCGTTCGCGATCATGGCGGCGTTGCTTTGTGCCTCCGCGTCTGCCGCGCCGCGCGCAAAGCCAGCCGTGGCGCCACGCCATCATCGATCCCAAGGGCGACGCCGGCTTCCAGGTCATGGCGGTGCGCGGCGCTTCGCCTCCAAGCAGGGCTCGGACTCGCAGTTCCCGCACATGCAGAACGACGTCATCATGCTGCGCGGGCTGCTCGCCGGCGAGCTCGACAGCTACGAGGGCGGCGCCGCGACCGCGATCATCGCCGGCTCCCGCAACGCCGACGTCAAGATCGTCGGCTGCCACTGGCAGACCGTGGTGCACAGCGTGTTCGCGCGCAGCGAGCTCAAGAGCGCGGCCGACATGAAGGGCGCCACCATGGCGATCTCGGCGCCGAACGCGACGCCGGACATGATCGGCAAGGCCTGGCTCGCGCCAGAACAACGTCCCGTTCTCGGAGCGTGAAGTTCGCGAGCCTCGGCAACGATCCCGAGCGCTACAAGGCGCTGCTCGGCCAAGGTCGCGATGGCGACCGTCATTTCGATCGAGTTCCTGCCGCTCGCCGAGAAGCAGGGCATCAGGCTGGTGGCGCGCGGCAGCGACGTGCTGCCGAAATACGTGCGGCTCTGCACGGTGACGACCGGCAAGAACGTGCAAACCCGGCGCGAGGACGCCATCAAATTCCTGACCGCGCAGATGCTGGGCTAGCAGCCATTCGCTCACCACAAGGCTGAGGTGATCAAGCGTGACGCGCGAGATCACAGGCGCCGGCGGACAATCCGCGGCCGGAGTTCGTGTTCGACGAGGCCGCCAACCCCACGCACGGCGTCGATCCGACGATGCCGATCGACATGGACAAGCTCAACTGGTTGCAGGGTCAGCTGGTCAGGCCGGCAACCTCAAGCGACCTACGATCTCAGCCGGATCGTCGATACCGACCTTCGCGACGCCGCGCTCAAGCGCGCCCGCTTGAACCGTTGTCGAGAGCAGCAGGTCCGGATGAAGCCCGCGCCGTTCGCTATTACGCACCGCCCACCATCGAGGAGGCGGTGAGGTCCTGGCGCGGGTGGGCCGGACGACGGCCGGGTGCTGGCCGGCGGCCAGAGCCTGGTGCCCGACCATGGCGTTTCGCTTGGCGCGCCCGCGGCATCTCGTCGACATCGATGGCGTCACCGGGCTCAACCGGCTGGAGGTGATCGACGGCAAGCTCTGCATCGGCGCGGGCGTGCGGCATGCCGCGTTCGACCGGCCGGTGTCGAGGGCCCGCTCGGCAAGCTGCTTGCCGACGTGGTGCGTCACATCGCGCATCATCCGATCCGCACCCGCGGCACCTTCTGTGGCAGCATCGCGCATGCCGATCCGGCGGTCGAATGGTGTGCGGTGGCGGTGGCGCTCGGTGCCGAGATGGTCGCGGTGCGTTTGCGGGCGGCGTGCGCGTCATCACGGCGCGCGATTTCTTCAGCGGCATCATGACGACCGCCCTGCGCGACGATGAGCTTCTCGACGAGGTGCGGCTGCCGCTGCTGCCTGCCGTGCGCCTCGGCTTCTGCGAGTTTAGCCGGCGTGCCGCGATTTCGCCATTGCGATGGCGGTGGTGATCTTCCGTATCAAGGAACGGCTCATCGTCGAATCGCGCGTCGCGGTCGGTGGCGCTGCGGCCGTGCCGCGCCGCATCCCGGACGCCGA
>CAWGEM010000005.1:0-117923 GCA_963821555.1 uncultured Alphaproteobacteria bacterium
GCCACACCGCCTATCCGCATCTGGCCGACAATCCCGCCCACCGCCTGGTGCGCATGCTCCGACGCGATCGCGAAGGAGCCGCTCGACAAGGGCTCCGACCATTTCCAGGCCTCGACGCTCCAGATCACGACCATCGACATCGGCAACCCCGCCACCAACGTCATTCCCGGCAAGGCCGAAGGGCGTTCTTCAACATCCGCTTCAACGACAAGCACAGCTCGAAGACGATCGGCGATTGGCTGCGGCGGCAATTCGACGTCGCCATGGCCGAATTGGAACCGGCGGCCGCTACAAGCTCGACATCAAGGTGAGCGGCAAATCGTTCTTTACCGCGCCGGGGATCCTTTGGCGCTGGTCGCCGATTGCGTCAAGGCCGAGACCAACCGCGCGCCCGAGCTTCGACGACGGGCGGCACGTCGGACGCGCGATTCATCCGCCGCCTCTGCCCGGTGGTGGAATTGGTGGCGTCGGCCAGACCATGCACAAGATCGACGAGCGCATGGCCGTGTCCGATCTCGAAGGCTTGGCGCGCATCTACCGGCGCATGCTCGACCGGGCGTTGCCGGGCGCGCCGCGTTAACGCCGCGGTCAAATCGCCCCACGCTCGCCCGCGCGGAGCCGCAACCGCGCCGTTTGCGCGCCACGATTGAGGTTCCCATCGTCCGGCTTTCGCCTGTCATCGCCTTCCTGAGCGGTGCATCCCATGCTCAGGGCCACCGCCCCGCCGCGCTCTCGCGGCGAAGCCTGGTTGCCGCGCTCCTCGCCAGGACGGTGCTGGTGCACCCGCGCTCGCCCAGGAGATCGCCGAGCGGCGCGTGACGCTCGCCGACCAGACCTCGGTCGCGGTCGCGATCTACAACGACGATCTGGCGCTGGTGCGCGACGCGCGGCGCATCACGCTCAACGAGGGACGCAACCGGCTCGCGCTGGTGGACGTGAGCGGCCGGCTCCGGGCCGAAACCGCGCTGCTGGTGCCCCAAGGCGGCGCGCAGTCGGCCTGCTCGAGGAGAACCTCGAATTTCGACCTGCTGACACCGCAGAAGCTGCTCGAGAAATCGGTCGGCAAGGAAGTGACGATCGTCAAGACGCATCCCCAGACCGGCGAGGAAACGCGCATCCGCGCGCTGGTGCTCAGCACGCGGGGTGATCGTGCTCCAGATCGGCAACGAGATCCACACCTCGGCGCCGGGCCGCATCGTGTTCGACGGCGTCCGGCGCAATCTCCGCGACCGGCCGACCCTGACCATCGACCTCGAATCGGACCGCGCCGGCACCTGCCGGTGGAGCTCACCTACCCCACCGGCGGCCTCGGCTGGAGGGCCGATTACGTGGCGCAGCTCGACGGCAAGGAGAACCGCATCGAGCTGAATGGCTGGGTCACGCTGGTTCGACCAGGAGCGGCACCGCCTATCGCGACGCCAAGCTGCAGCTCATCGCCGGCGACCCCAACCGCGTGCGCGCCGGCATGGACCGCGCGCGGGAGGAGGCGCCGCGCCCGGCCGCACCCAAGAGGGCCATGCGCACCGAGGCGGTGTTCGACTATCACCTCTACCAGCTCGAGCGCCCCGACCACGATCGCCGAGAACGAGCAGAAGCAGGTGGCGCTGCTCAACGCCGGCGACGTGACGGTGAGAAGGAATACCGCTTCTCCGCGCGACGGTCGAGTATTACCGCAGCCGCTACGCCGTGCCCGGCACGGTCAAGGCCGATCTATTTCCCACTTCGTCAACGACAGAAGGCGAATCTTCGGCCTGCCGCTGCCGCGCGGCATCGATCCGCGTCTAGCAAGCGCGATCTCTCCGGCAAGGCGATCTTCGTGGGCGAGGACGCGATCAACCACACCGCCGAGGGCGAGCAGGTGCGCCTGAAGGTGGGCCAGGCCTTCGACGTGTCCGGCATCCGCACTCGAGACCGACTTCAAGGAGCGAAGTCGCCTACTCGATCTACGAGAGCGCCTACAAGGTGGAGCTCAACAACGCCAAGGCCGAGGCGGGTGGTGACCATCGCCGAGACCATCGCCGGCGTGGACGATGCCGCAGGAGAGCCACCGCCACGCCAAGGTGCGGCGGGCCTGGTCGATGGAAGGTGCCCGTGCCCGCCAAGGGCAAGGCGGAGCTGACGTTCCGGGTGCGGATCAAGTTCTAGCGGCGGCGGGTCTACTCCAACGCCGCGGCGGAAGCACCGGGCGCTTTCGGCGCGGGCCGGATGGAACAGCACGAGCGGCATCGCGAGCAGGCACACGATCATCATGAAGGATCTTGTAGTCGTTGACATAGGCGATCATCGACGCCTGAAGGTTCACCGTCCAGCGTCCTGCGCCGCAGGGCCGGCGGGCGAATCGAGCGACCAAAAATTTGATCGACGCCGGGATCGCGCAGCGCCGGCGCGCAGCGCGTGACGTGCGCGGCGAGCTCGGCGTGGCTCACCTGGAGAATCTCTGCGCCAACAGCGCCACGACGATCGAGATGCCGATGCTGCCGCCGAGATTGC
The DNA here is from genome assembly GCA_963821555.1 of uncultured Alphaproteobacteria bacterium. GTDB lineage: Bacteria > Pseudomonadota > Alphaproteobacteria > Rhizobiales > Xanthobacteraceae > Z2-YC6860. The sequence continues at coordinate 2,491 of CAWGEM010000005.1, forward strand.
GCATCAGGCTGAAGATCGCGGTGCCCTGGGTCAGGATGTGGCGCGGCAGGGTCGAGAAGGCGATCGTGTTGAGCGGCATGAAGACGCAGCCGAGGCCGAAGCCCTGCAGCAGCCCGGACATGATGATCGGCCCATCCCCATCTGCAGCGAGAAGCCGGTCATCTGCCACATCGAGACAGCGTCAGCAGAAGCCCGACCAGGATGATCAGCCGGTTGTCGACCCGGCCGATCAGCCGGCCGACCAGGAACATCGCGACCATCGTGCCGATGCCGCGCGGCGCCGTCACCAGCCCGGTCGTCACGACCGGATAGTTCATCAGGTTCTGCAGCATCGTCGGCAGCAGCGCCAGCGTGCCGTAGAGCGGGATGCCGACAGGAACATCAGCACGGTGCCGACGATGAAATTGCGGTCCTTCAACAGGTCGCGGTTGAGGAACGAGCGGTCGGTCGCGGTCGCGGTGTGCACGATGAACAGGTAGAGGCCGAGCCCCGCGATCGTCGCCTCGATCCAGATCTCGGTCGAGTCGAACCAGTCCTTCAGCTCGCCGCGGTCGAGCATCAGCTGCAAGGCGCCGATCGCCAGGCTCAGCGAGGCGAAGCCGAAGAAGTCGAACGCGTTCGCGATGGCCGTGCCGGCTCTCGCGGATGAAGACGAGGATGCCGACGGCCGCGAGCGATGCCGACCGGCAGGTTGATGTAGAACACCCAGCGCCAGCTGTAATGCTCGGTCAGCCAGCCGCCGAGCGCGGGCCCGATGATCGGCCCGAGGATCACGCCCATGCCCCAGACCGCCATCGCCTGGCCGTGCCGCTCGCGGCGGGTTGATCTGCAACAGCATCGCCTGCGACAGCGGCACCAGCGCCGGCGCCGCACACGCCCTGCAGCAGGCGGAAGAGCACGAGCTGCGCCAGGCTGGTGGCGGCGCCGCACAGCGCCGAGGCGACGTGAAGCCGATGACCGAGACGAGGAAGACGTATTTGATGCCGAACCGGCCGGCGAGCCAGCCGGTCAGCGGCGTCATGATCGCCGACGGCGACGATGTAGGAGGTCAGCACCCAGGCGATCTGGTCCTGCGAGGCCGACAGGCTGCCCTGCATGTGCGGCAGCGCGACGTTGGCGATCGTGGTGTCGACGCCCTGCATGAAGGTCGCCAGCATGATCGAGACCGTGATCAGCGCGCGCGGTTGACCGGCGGCGAAGTGGCGGAGCGGCTGGCGTCGCCGATCACCGCTCCGCCTCTCGCGCGTCCTGGGCGGCGCCGGACAGATGCCGGTCTTCGATGGAGCCGCGACCAGCCACGGCCGGCGATGCCGCGTGTCGACCTCGACGGTGGCGCTCAGCCCGGCGTGCAGCGGCAGGTTCGGTCGGGTCTGTCGAGCGCGAGGCGCACCGGCAGGCGCTGCACGACCTTGACCCAGTTGCCGGTGGCGTTCTCCGCCGGCAGCAGCGAGAAGGTCAGGCCGGTGCCGGGGCTCGAGGCTCTCGACCGTGGCCGTCGAAGACGACGCCCGGGATAGGTGTCGATCTCGACCGTCGCGGTCTGGCCCGGCGCGCATATGGGTCAGCTCGGTCTCCTTGAAATTGGCCTCGATCCAGACGCGCGTTCGACATCATCGAGAACACCGGCGGTCGAGGCGTTGACGTATCGCCGACCTGCAGCTGCTCGACCTTGGTGACGATGCCGTCGGCCGGCGCCTGGACGACGGTGAGGTCGAGATCGAGCTCGGCCTGATCCGACCTGGGCGCCGCTGCACCATCGGGTGCTGGTCGACCGGCAGGTCGGGTTGCCGCCGAGCTGGGCCAGGATCTTGGCGATCGCTCTCGCCGAGGCCACGTTCTGGCGTGCCACTGCAGCGCGTTCTGCACCTTGTCGAAGGTCGACTGCGACACGACGCGCGAGGCGACCAGCGCTTGTTGCGCTCGAATTCGCGCTGCTGGTAGTCGAGCGTGTCTTGCGCGCCCTTGAGCTCGGCCAGCTTCTGGCGATAGGTCGCCTTCAGCATCGCACCTGCAGCCGGGCCGCGCCGAGCTTCGCCTGGGCGCCGTCGACCGCGATGCGGTACGGCCGGTCGTCGAGGCCGGAACAGCAACTGGCCTCGCGACCCGCTCGTTGTCGCGCACCGCGATCGCGATCACCCGGCCGGAGATGTCGGCCGATCATCGTGCGCGCCGCCTGGACATAGGCGTCGTCGGTCGAAACGTAGCGTCCGCTGGTCAGGTAGAGATGATGCGCCGGCCAGCACGATCGCGAGCGGCACGCCCCACATGGCGAGGCGCCGCACGCCGGGCGGCGCGCAGTGCGGCCGCAGGCCGCCGACGGCCGGCGCGTCTTGCGCGGGGTTCCGCCATGGCCGGCGACCGCCGGCTGCGGGGTCGACGCGTTCGCCCGGCGGCAGCGCATCGTCGCGCAGCACGGGCTCGCTGAACGGCTTGGATTCGCGATCCATGGCGCTCAGCCGCCGCGCGCCGGCGGCGCGCCGCGGCGGCGTGATCCGTCGCGGCGGCCGGCACGGCGTCCGGCACGCTCGTCGCCAAGATTGCGGCGCGCCCGCACCAGCGCGTCGATCAGCTGTTCGCGCCGCGGCGGCCGCCAGCCCCGTCAACGCCTCCTCGTAGTACCGCCAGACGCGATCACGCGCATGCGCGCCAGACACCGGCCGCGATTTTGCGGTGAGATAGAGGCGCCGCGCGCGCCGGTCGGCGGGGTCGGGGCGGCGCTCGAGCCAGCCGCCCGCCTCCATGCGGTCGACCAGGCGGGCGAGCGTGATCGGCTCGATCTCGAGGAGGTCGGCGAGGCCGACCTGGTTGATGCCTTCGTTCCGGGCGAGCTTGCCGAGGAGGTAATACTGAGCGGGCGTGAGCCCCAATCCTTGGCGCGCTGGTCGAAGCGCTTGCGCAGCAGGCGCGCCACGTACGTTGACCAGCCCGCCGAGGCTGCGGTTGAGATCGACGAGATCCATCCGGCAAATATAATGAGCATGCTCATGATGAGCTATGCGGGAGTGCGCGAAGCCCATGCGCCGGCGGCTTCGGGCTTGACCGCCGGCAGCATGAAGTATGGGCGGGGGCGCCGACGCAGGCCGGTCAAGGCCGCGGACACGCGCGTCAGCCCGTTTTCCGCGGCGCCCAAGATGAAGGTGTAGGCGTATTCGGGTCCGATGCGCTCGCCGAGGATGCCCATGATGGCGGCGAATTCGGGGTCGCCATCGGTGACGCGGCGGACGAACTGATCGACGCCGGGCACTTCCCAATAAGGATAGCAACTGACCCCGACGCTGCGTTCGACGGTCAAGCCTTTGGCGGACAGGAGCGCGGTGAGTCTCCGCGACCGTCCACTCCTGGAAATGCTGGTAGTTGGTGACGAAAGAGGGATAGCCGAGCTTGCGCGAAAGGATGAGGTGCAGGCTATCGGCGTTTTGGGCGCTGAGCACGAGCCGCCCGCCCGGCCGCAGCACACGATCGACTTCGCCGAGCACGGCCGCGAAATCGGGCACGTGCTCGCCAAATCGATAATCGTAACGAGATCGAAGCGGCCATCCGGCAGGGCCAAGCGGTCCGCGGCCATCACCGCGAAGCGATAGTTGGACTTGCCCGCCCATTGCCGCGAGAGCGCCGGCAAGGGTTGCTCGGCGAGATCGACCGAAACCAGCTCGGCGCAGTCGCCGACCAGCGCGGCGACGCGGCCTGTGCCGCAGCAGAGATCGAGGATCCTGAGCCCCGCGGTGTCGCCCATGAGAGCGCGGGTCTGGCGGTCGAGGGCGCGCGTATATTCCTGGTCGCGATGCGTGATGTATTGGTAGCCGCCCTTGACGAAGAAGCGGTCCATCGCCGCTTTCAACTCGCGCTGGGACAGAAGCGGGAATTTGACGAGGGGACTCCGGTGATCGGGATGGCCCGGCTCCACCAACACGTGGGAATCCCCCGCTCGTAGCGCCGGACGTTGCGGCGGAGCCGGCGGCGATTGCGGCGGAACGCGGCGAGGTTGCGGTCGAACATGCCGAGCCGGCCGAGCGCCGGATTGCGGGCGAACACCACGAACGCCTCGTTGGCGAAGACCGGCCTCAAGACGCGATCCACCGTGTGCGAGGAAGCGCCTATCGAGATCGTGGAGCATCGTCTTGTGCAGCACCGCCCAATCGTAGCCGGCGTCCGGCCGCAAGCGGGTGTTGGCGTAGCGGTAGATGCGGTCGAAGCGGCGGAAGAACGCATCCGGCGCCAGCAGCGATTCGTCCGGCCGGCGATGCGCGGCGACAAAATCCGCGGCACCGACCCAGGCGCCATCATGATGCGGAAAGGACATATCGGGACGCCGAAACGGTGCCGGAGCCGGCGCGTCAGATGGTCGGTCAAGTCGTCCTCAGGTCGCCGTCGGCGGATTGGACCCGCCCTTGGCCCAGCTGCGCGCCGGAACGCCGCGTGCCGGTTCCAGCTCCGCCGGCGACGCCGGCTCTTCCTCGCCGAGATCCATGGTCGTGATCCGCTCGGCACGGCGCGAAACCTTGCGCGCCGAGGTCTGGATGTCGTCGATGTCCTTGTTCGCCTGACGGAAATGGATGGCCAGCTTCTCAACGCGCTCGTCGAGCCGGCCCATGTCTTCCATCAGCACATGGAGCTCTTTCTGCAGCAGCCCGGCCTGTTCGCGCAGTCGCACGTCGCGGAACACGGCGCGCACGGTGTTGAGCGTGGCCCAGAGCGTGGTGGGCGAGACGATGAACACGCGCTCGCGGTAGCTCTGCTCGATCACGTTGGCGTAGCGCGCGTGGAGCTCGGCATAGATCGCCTCGCTCGGCAGGAACATCAGCGCGGCGTTCCGCCGGTCTCGCCCGGACACGATGTACTGCTCGCGGATGGCGCGCACGTGGAGCAGCACGTCGGCGCCGAGCTGCTTGCGCGCCTGGACGCGCTGACCTCGCTCGGGCGCCGCAGCAGGCGCCCGGTAGGCCTCCAGCGGGAACTTGGCGTCGATGGCGATCGGCCCGGGCGGGTTCGGCAGAGCCGATCAGGCAGTCGACGCGCTTGCCCTCGCCGACCTGCGCCTGGAATTCGTAGGCGTCCGGCGGCAGCACGGCCTCCACCAGGTTCGCGGAGCTGCATCTCGCCGAAGGCGCCGCGCGCCTGCTTGTTGGCGAGGATGTCCTGGAGCGCCGACCACCTGGGCGAGAGCTGCGGTCATGTTGGCGCTGGGCCTCGTCGATCACCGCCAGACCGCTCGCGCAGCGTCGGTCAGCGTGTTCGTGGTCTCCGCGCGCTCTTCGACGGCTCTCGTCCGACCGTGCACGCCGAGCGCGACCAGACGCGGTCGAGCGGCTCCTGCAGCGCCCGCTCCTGGTCGCATGAGCCGCTCGGCGATCAGGTTCTGCGCCGCCTGCTGGTTGTCGGCGACATGGCCGAGCCGCTGGCCAGCTCGCCGCGCCCGCGCTCCTGGCGCAGCATCACGACCACGAACAGCACCAGCACCAGCCGAAGGCTCCGCCGCTGATGTAGAGGAGCAGGGCGAGCTCGGATGTCGAAGGACATGGCGGCAAACGCGATCCTGTCGGCCGCGAGGTCGAGCATAGCACCGGCGGCCCGTCATCGCCACGCACGGTCGGGCCGCCGGCGCTTGCCGGACAGCTGGGGGCCGCACTAACTACCTGACAAGATCAATAGCCCTCGACCAGTCGCCGAGCAATTCATGGCCTCTCCCATCCTGCCGCGCCCGATCCGCGCCTCAAGAAGAAGGCGCAAGCCGGTCGAGACCGTCGACGACGAGCGTCCGCCGGCTGATGGACGACATGCTGGAGACCATGTACGCGGCGCCCGGCATCGGCCTGGCGGCGCCGCAGGTCGGCGTGCTGAAGCGCGTCATCGTGCTCGACGTCGCGCGCGCGAGGACGAGCCGCCGAAGCCGCTGCAAGATGGCCAACCCCGAAATCGATCTGGGTCTCCGACGACGACGAACATCTACGACGAAGGCTGCCTCTCGGTGCCCGAGCACTATGCCGACGTGGTGCGGCCGCGCGCGGTGAAGGTGCGCTACCTCGACGAGACCGGCGACGCAGCGCGAGCTCGAGGCCGACGGTCTGCTCGCCACCTGCGTGCAGCACGAGATCGACCATCTCGACGGCGTGCTGTTCGTCGACCACCTCTCGCGCGCTCAAGCGCAACATGATCCTGCGCAAGCTGCTGAAGGCGAAGAAGGCGGACCGGCGAGGAGCGCGCGATGGCCGGCCGCAGCCGCGCTGAAGAGCGGCAACGGCGCGACGTGACGCCGGCGCAGCACGAGCCGCGCTGACGAGCCAGCTCCTCCAGCGACGGCCCTCCGTCGCGAGGCGCGGGGCGATGCTGTCGCGGGCGCTAGGCAATGGCCTGAGCGTGCGCCCGCTCGCCCCTCGGCGCTCGCAATGCGCCGTGGCCATTACGCACGCTCTGACGGATGCGCGGCTGCGCCTCGCCTTCATGGGCACGCCGGACTTCGCCGTGCCGGCGCTGGCGGCGCTGGTCGGCGGCCGGCCACGACGATCGCCGCGGTCTATACCCAGCCGCCGCGGCCGGCCGGCCGCGGCCAGGAGCCGCGCCGTCGCCCGGTGCAGCGCGCGGCCGAGCGGCTGGCCTGCCGGTGCGCACGCCGACGAGCCTGCGCGACGCCGGCGGAGCAGGCGGCGTTCGCGGCGCTCGGCGCTCGATGCCGCGGTGGTCGCGGCCTACGGGCTGATCCTGCCGCAGCCGATGCTCGACGCGCCGCGGCTGCGGCTGCCTCAACATCCACGCCTCGCTGCTGCCGCGCTGGCGCGGTGCGGCGCCGATCCAGCGCGCGATCCTGGCCGGCGACGCCGAGACCGGCGTCACCATCATGCAGATGGACGCCGGCCTCGACACCGGCCCGATGCTGCTGCGCGAGGCGGTGCCGATCGGCGCCGACGACACCGCCGGCGACGCCTGCACGACGGGCTGGCCGCGCTCGGCGCGCGGCTGATCGTGCGCGGCGCTCGACGAGCTCGCCGCCGGCACGCTGCAGCCGCGCCGCAGCCGGACGAGGGCGTCACCTACGCCGCCAAGATCGACACGCGACGAGGCGCGGCTCGACTGGCGCGCAGCCGGCGGCCGCGCTCGAGCGCCAGCGTGCGCGCGTTCGATCCCTGGCCCGGCGCCTGGTTCGACGCTCGGCGGCGAGCGCATCCGGGTGCTGGCGCGCCGAGCCGCCGGGCCGGCGCGCGGGCACCGGCCCGGCACGGTGCTGCGACGACGCGCCTGACCGTCGCCTGCGGCGACGGCGCGCTGCGGCTCGCTGCGGCTGCAGCGCGCCGGGCCGGCGCGCGCATGGCCGCCGACGCGTTCCTGCGCGGGCTACGCGCTGCCGCCCGGCACGCCGCCTCGGCGATGCCGCCGCATGCCCCGCTGCAGGCTCCTCTCGAATATGACGGCGCGCCGTTCGTCGGCTGGCAGCGCCAGGCCAACGGCCCCTCGGTCCAGGAGGCGCTCGAGGACGCCGCGTTCGAGCTTCTGCGGCGAGCGGTGCCGGCGTCGCCGCCGGCCGCACCGATGCCGGCGTGCACGCCGCTGGGCCAGGTCGCCCATCTCGATCTCGCGCGGCGACGGCGTCCGGCGACACGGTGCGCGACGCGCTCAATTTCCACCTGAAGCCGCACCCGATCGCGGTGCTGGACGCCGCCGCGGCGGCGCCGACGACTTCCACGCCCGCTTCTCGGCGACCGGCGCACGCTATCTGCTACCGCATCCTCAACCGGCGCGCCGCCCTGGCGCTCGAGCGCGGCCGCGTCTGGCATCGTGCCGCCGCCGCTCGACGCCGAGGCGATGCACGAGGCGGCGCAGCTGCCTGGTCGGCCACCACGACTTCACCAGCTTCCGCGCCGCCGACTGCCAGGCACGATCGCCGGTGAAGACGCTCGACCGGCTCGATGTCGCGCGCGACGGCGACGAGCATCGAGATCGTCGCCGAGGCGCGCTCGCTTCCTGCACCACCAGGTGCGCAACATGGTCGGCACGCTGAAGCTGGTCGGCGACGGCAAATGGACGGCGCGACGACGTGGCCGCGGCGCTGGCGGCCCGCGACCGCGCCGCCGCCGGCGCCGACCGCGCCGGCCGACGGGCTCTATCTGGTGGCGGTCAAGTATCCGGACTAGAGGGCGCACCGGCGGTGCGAAGGCCGTCCGAAGCCGCGCTACGGTGCGTCGCCGGCACTGACGTTCAGCGCGAGTTCGGCCAGGCCGCTCAGCAACTCGCCCGTCGCGAGCGCGGCGAAGACGAGCAAGACGGCGCGCGCGGGCGGAACGCCCAGCATCTGGCGCGCGATCAGGTATTCGTAGAACAAGGCGGCGCCGAGGGCGGCGAGCGTCACGAACGCCGCGAAATCAGCGTCCATGCCCGCCTTGGCGGCCAGGCCCAGGCCGACGATGAACGGCCCGGTCAGCAGTTGCGACCAGTTGTAGGCCACCATGTAGCCGATATAGCGCTCGCCCACGCCCATGGCGCGCGTGAGGTAGAAGGCGAGGAGCGGCCAGAGCGTCCAGCCGATCGCGTAGACCAGGATGATCACCGACCAGCGCGTGAGCGGCGCCACGTTCTCGGTGTCGGGCGAGGGCCCCGCATAGGAGCGATAGACGAGAAACAGCGGCAGCAGCACGAAGGCCGCCGGCGAAGGAGCGCCAGAAGCCGGCCGGCGTGGCGTTGAACGCCGCCGGCGCCGCGCGGATCGCGGCGCAACAGGCCCCAGGCGCCCTGGATCGACCGCGATGCTTCCTCGGTGAGCGACATGCCGCTATATCGCAGCGGGGGCGGCGGAGAATCAAGCGCGCGGCCATGACGAAATCGCGAACACCAGCCGCCCGGAAGCGGGGCGCCGTGCCGCGCCGCCGGGCCGGCGCGCCCGGGCGGAATCGGCCAATTGCGCGAATCCGGCCTCCACGCCGATCTGAAGCGCTGGTATGCGCAGCCCGGCGACGAGTTCGAGACGGCGCTCGACGGCTATGTCATCGACATCCGCCGCGGCGCCATGCTGATCGAGATCCAGACGCGGAGCTTCGGCAGCATGCGCCGCAAGCTCGTGGCGCTGACCGGGCGCCATGCCGTGCGCATCGTCCACCCGATCCCCGAAGCGAAGTGGATCGTCCGTCTCGACGCGCAAGGGCCGTGAAATATCGCGGCGCCGCTCGCCCAAGGCCGGGCGCATCGAGGCGCTGTTCAAGGAGCTGGTGAGCCTGCCCGATCTCGTCGGCCATCCGCAGGTGAGCTTCGACATCGTGCTCACGCACGAGGAGGAGCTCTGGCAGAAGACCGGCAGGCGTGCCTGGCGGCGCAAGGGCTGGTGCGTGGTCGGGCGGCGGCTGGTGGAGGTGCTGCGCGTCGTGCCGTTCGCCGACGCCACGGATTTCGCCGCGTTGCTGCCGGCCGAACTGGCCGAACCCTTCACCACGCGCGATCTCGCCGACCGCCGCCGGTCTGCCGCTCGCCCTCGCCTACAAGATGACCTACTGCCTCCGCCGCATGGGCGCCATCGCGGAGACCGGAAAGCGGAAGCGCGCGGCGCTGTCCGTGTGAACAAATCGCCTCTGTTTGACGCGCGAAGGGGCGGCGCCGGCGGCTGCGCTACACCTTCCGCCGCGCCTTGAGGGCCGCGAGCAGGGTGCCGTCGTCGAGATAGTCGAGCTCGCCGCCGACCGGGACGCCGTGGGCGAGGCCGGTCACGCTGATGCCCGTGTCGGACAGGCTTTCGGCGATGTAGTGCGCGGTCGTCTGGCCTTCCACGGTGGCGTTGGTCGCCAGGATCACCTCGGCGGCGGGAGCTGGCGCCGGCGCGCTTGGCGCGCGCCACCAGTTGCGGAATGCGGAGATCGTCCGGCCCGACGCCGTCGAGCGCCGAGAGCGTGCCGCCGAGCACGTGATAGCGGCCCTTGAATTGCGGCGGTGCGCTCGAGCGCCCAGAGATCGGCGACCTGCTCCACGACGCAGATCGTGCCGGCGTCGCGGCGCGGATCGGCGCAGATGGCGCAGGGGTCGCGCGTGTCGAGGTTGCCGCATTCCGAGCAGAGACGGATGGTGCGCGCGGCTTCGGCCAGCGACGCCGCCAGCGGCTCCATCAGGCTTTCCTTGCGGCGCAACAGATGCAGCGCCACGCGCCGCGCCGAGCGGGGCCCGAGGCCCGGCAGCTTGGCGAGCAATTGGATGAGGCGATCGATTTCGGCGCCGGCCATGGCCGCCGGAAACTAGTCAAGCGGACGCGCAAAAGAAAGCGGGCGCCCGTTTCGGGGCGCCCGCGGCTCGTCGGTTGGCGATGCGGGGCTTAGCGGCTTTCTTTTTTCTTTTCCTTCTTCTCCGGCCCTTCTTCTCCGGCGCCTTTTGCGCGGCGGGTGCGGCACGCCGCGGCGGCGCGCTCGGCTGCGCCTGAGGCGGGCGGCCGGCGGTTGCGCACGGCTCGGCGGCGCGCTCGGTGCCGGCGGCGGCGGCTGCGGCGCGCGGCCGGTGCCAGGCGGCGGCGCTCGGCGCGCAGCGGCGCTGCGTCGGGCTGGACGCGGGCGCCGGCGGCTGGGCCGGCTGCGGCGCGGTTGCGGCGGCTGCGAGTTCGCGCCGGCGGCTCGGTGCGTGCGCGGCCGTCGGTCGCCCGCGCCGCGGTCCGGCTTGCGGCCTCGTCGCGCCGTGATGGCTGGCCCGGCGCGGCGGTGGCGGCGGCGGCGCGGCGCATTCGGCGGCGTCGCTCCCGGCGCTGCGGTTGCTCGGCCGCGCGTTGCGGTCGGGGCGTCCGGCGGGCGTTGCCGTGGGCGGCGCGCCCGGCGTCGCGCGCGGCGGCGCCGCACCCGGCGCTCCCGGGCTGCGTGCGCTCGCGGTCGGGCTGCAGCCGTGACGGCGGCCGGCGTGCCGGCGGCGTGCCTGGCGCGGCGCGATCGCGATCGCGGTGCGGCGCGCGGCGGCTGGCCGGGCTGCGCGGGCGTGCGATCGTTCGGTGCCGCGCGGTCGGTGTCGCGGCCGCGTCCGTCGCGGCGATCCTCCGGCCGCACCAGGTCGCGGCCGCACGGTCACGCGCGGCCGATCCGTGTCGCGGGCGCGCGCGCGCTCGGGCGGCGCGCGGTCGCGGTCGATGCGGATGCGCGGATTGTAGACGTTGACGATCGTCGGTCTCGGTTGCGGACCGTCGACGTTGTTGTAGGTGTTGACCTGCTGCACGCGCACGCGCGGGATGTCGCGGCCGACCGCGGCGCGGATGCGCTGCGGCTCGAACGAGCGGTTGACGAACACGTTGTTGCTGGATGCGGATGTTGGTGATGTTGACGCGTCGCGCGGATGTAGGTCGCGTTGCGCTCGGGCGGCGCCACGGCGGACGTAGATGCGCGCGTCGAGAAATAGCGCGGCTCGCACGAACACCCAGCGCGGCTGGTAGTAGGCGGCGGTGAAGACGAAGTAGTCGACGGCCACCAGCCGATCGACGTCGAGCGTCTCCGGCGGCAGCGGCGCCCAGCCGATATGCCTGGTCGCTGTAGCGGAACGCGACCCAGGCCGGGCCCCAGGTGTCGCCCGGCACCCAGACCCAGCCATAGCTCTCGTCATAGCCCCAGCGGCCGTAGTGATAGGTGGCCCAGCCGAACGGCTCGTCGGAGTTCCAGTACCAGCCATATTCCTCGGTCCACACCCAGCGGCCGCGCGTATAGGGGCGCCAGTCCGCGTCGACCGAGGTCGGGTACCACACCCAGCCCCAGCGCGGATGCTGGAACCAGCGGCCGTGCGGCGACGAGCTGCTCGGGGAACAGCGAAACGGAAACCTCGGCCTGCTGCGCCTGCGCGGGCGCAGCCGACCGAGCGCGAGTGCCGCGACCGGAGCCAACGCCAGGAAGATCGCCGTCATCGTTGATTTTTGCATCTCTCGCACCCGCTTGCTTGTTTGTTGTTTGAACGCGCGCATCGGCACGCACATCGAATCAACGCGCATGCGAACGGGGTTTCCGTCACGCGCGGCTCCGGTTCTCACGGCGATGTGTCTCGAATCGCCGATTGTTCAGGCGGCGTTCATCGTCGAGCGCGATTCGCCGCAGGGACGGCGTGGCGCGCAGCTTCCGGCGCCGATCTCACGCGTCGGTGAACGGCACTTCCGGTGCGGTTCGCGCGTTTAACTGCCAGCCCTATTCCTGTCTTCAGGGAGCCGACCATGAACAAGACGATTTGCGCGCTGGTCTTCGGCCTCGCCGCGGGCGCGGCCGTCGCCGACGCGGCGGATGCAGACACCGTCTACTCTTACGATTCCAATTCGGGCCGGATGGTGATGCATTCCGCGCCGGATGCCGGCGGCTTCTATCGCGGCGGTCCCGTCATGCAAGCGCCCGCGCCGCAGGTCTATTACCATTCGCCCGCGCCGGATTACCGCTACGTGCCGCCGGGCCTGTCGATCACGACGCCGCTCGGCACCTATGCGCCGTTCTACGGCGGATGGAGCCCCTACAGCCACGAAAACGTCGGCGGTTACGATCACTACCGGATGACGCCGGACCGCTGAGCGGCGCCGGACGCCGAACACGCGCGGCGGCGCTGCTTCTAGAGCTTGAATCCCGGCGGCAGCGGCAGGCCGGCGGTGAGCTTGCCCATTTCCTTCTGCGCGTGCGCTTCGACCTTGGCCTTGGCGTCGTTGAACGCGGCGACGATCAGGTCTTCGACGATCTCGAGGTCGCCCGGCCCCGAAACCACGGCGGGATCGATCTTGACGCCGCGCATCTCGCCCTTGCCGTTCAGCGTACCGGCACCGTGCCGCCGCCGGCGCGCCGGTGATCTCGGTCGCGGCGAGCTTGGCCTGCATCTCCTCGGCTTTCGCCTGGAGCTGCTGGATCTGCTTCATGATCGCGCCCATGTTCTTCATGCGAAATCCTCTTCCTCGGGGCCGGCATAGTCGGCCGGGTATTCGTCGGGCGCCGCCGGCGCCGCGGCGCCGCTCTCGGCTCGGCGGGCTCTTCGGGTGCCGCCGGCATATCGAGGCGCTGTACTTTCACCTGCGCTCGGGAAACAGCGCCAGCGCCTTCTTGACGATCGGATGCTCGAGCGCGCGCTTGGCGTGCGCCTCGACGTCGCGCGCGCTGACTTGCTCGCGCAGAGTCGGCTCGCCGGCCTCGTTGGAGATCGAGACCAGCCAGCGCCGCCCGGTCCAGGCCGAAAGCAATTCGCCGATGCGGTTCGAGAGATTTCGCGGGCGCGCGCTCGCTCGGCCGGAATTCGAGACGGCCGGTTTCGAAGCGCACGAGATGCACGTGCCTCGTCAGATGCGCGTAGAGATCGCCTTCCTTGCGCGCGGAAAACAGCTCCACGAGCTCGGCGAAGCTGCTTGGAGTTCGATCTGTTCGCGCGGGGCCGGGAACGCGCTTTCGGCTGCGGGCTGCGTCGCGAGCGCTGCGCGCGGGCCGCCATTGCCCGGCGCCGCGCGTGCCGGTCGCGGCGCACTCGCGACCGGTGCCGTGCCCGAAACGCCGCGGGCGGCCCGCTGCGGCGCGGGGCCGGCGGGCGCGGGGCCGAGAGGGGCGGCGGCGCCCGTGCGCGGCCCGGCGCCGGCATGGCCGCCACTCTCGCTCTGGAGCTCGCGCCACGATCTCGCCCGGCGTCGGCAGATCGGCGACGTAGGCGAGGCGCATCAGCACCATTTCGAGCGCGCTCGATCGGCTGCGGCGCGAACTGCACCTCGCCGACGCCCTTCAGCAGCATCTGCCAGGCGCGCGCCAGCACCGGCATCGACGAGCTGCTCGGCCAGCGCCGGCGCCGCGCCGCGCTCGGCCTCGGGCAGGTCGGCGTCCCGGCGCAGCTCGGGCACGAGCTTCAGCCGCGTGATCGCGATGCGTGAGCTCCAGCAGGTCCTGCAGCACGACCAGCGGATCGGCGCCGGCGCGGTACAGGTCGCGCGGCGAGCGCCAGCGGCCGCGGCGCGGCTGCCGCCATCACGCGCTCGAAGCAGGTCGAACACCGGCCGCGGTCGGCCAGGCCCGAGCATGTCGCGCGAGCCTGCTCGGCGGTCGACCTCGCCGTCGGCCTGTCGGCGATGCGCCTGGTCGAGCAGCGACAGCCCGTCGCGCACCGAGCCGTCGGCGGCGCGCGCGATCAGCGCGAGCGCGTCCGGCGTCGACCGTGACGCTTCTCCTTCGCGGCGATGCCGGCGAGATGCGTCGGCCAGCGCGTCGCGGCTCGAGCCGGCGCAGATCGAAGCGCTGGCAGCGCGACAGCACGGTGACCGGCACCTTGCGGATCTCGGTGGTGGCGAAGACGAACTTGACGTGCGGGCGGCGGCTCCTCGAGCGTCTTCAGCAGCGCGTTGAACGCGTTCTTCGAGAGCATGTGGACTTCGTCGATGATGTAGACCTTGTAGCGCGCCGCAGCCGGGCGGTAGCGCACGCCGTCGATCAGCTCGCGCACGTCGTCGACGCCGGTGCGGCAGGCGGCGTCCATCTCGATCACGTCGACGTGGCGGTCCTCGGCGATCGCCGACGCAGTGCTCGCACACGCCGCAGGGCTCGGCGGTCGGGCCGCCCTTGCCGTCCGGGCCGATGCAGTTGAGCGCGCGGGCGATGATGCGCGCGGTCGTCGTCTTGCCGACGCCGCGCACGCCGGTGAGCATGAAGGCGTGCGCGATCCGCCCGGTGGCGATGGCGTTGGTCAGGGTGCGCACCATCGCCTCCTGGCCGATCAGGTCGGCGAAGCGTGGCGGGCCGGTATTTGCGGGCGAGCACGCGATAGGCGGGTCTGCGGCGGCTCGGTCGCCGGACTCGGAGCTCGGTCTCGCATGGGCGGTCGCTGACAGGGGCATGGCTGCGCCGCCGAGCGGCCGGCACAACGGTGGGAGACCGGACGACGACCCGGACCGAAACTCGTTACGGCTGCTTCCTTCCGGACCTGACCGGGTTGGCGAGGGCCCGTCCGCCGCCGACCTCCCGGGGCGCAATATCGGCATCGCGCGGGCAAGTCGCAAGCAATGAGTCGGCGGTTCCGGCCCCTGTGGACGATTGCCGCATGCCTGGCTCGCCTCGACCCGTTGACCATTTGTCCTAACTTCCAGCCGGGGAGCTCTCCGCCGCGGGGCCGACACGCCGGTGGCCATGTGCGCGCGAAGAACTTGATCGCCAGTGTGTTCGCGTCTTCGAGCGAACCCATCCTCGTCGTCGAGCGCGCCAGCCGAAAGATCATGGACTGTGCCGGAATGCCGCGACCAAATCGCTGTTCGGTTGGCCGCGTGCGGAATTGATCGGCAAGCCCACGGCCGTGATCGCGGCGAACCAAGAGCATTGGCGCAGCCTTGTCACGCAATTTTTTCCGGCTCTGGATGCCGGCGAAACCGCCGATCTGCGGATGGAGGGCCTTCATCGCGACGGGCACAATTTCCCCTGCCGCGTGCGCGCCAAGAGCTTTTCGCACGACGGCGCCGAGTATCACGTCATCTATATCCAGGATCTGACGGAATTCGAGAAGATCATCGACCGCTCCCGGCGCGAATCGGCGGCGCTCGCGGAGCGTGGTGAAAGAGCTCCGAGCCATCTATCGCATTTCCGACACGCTGTCGAAAACGGATATTTCGCTCGACGAACGATTAAGACGAAGTCCCGCGGAATTCCGGACGCCGGCGTCGCATGTTCGCCGAGCATGCCCATGCCGGTTCAGTTGCGCGGCGGCGCCGCTATTCCACCGTGGGATACACCGATGGCGGTGGCGCGGCAATCGGCGGAAATCCGGGTCATGGGTCATCCCGTCGGGGAAGTCACAGTCAGCTACGATCGATCGTTCCCCGAAGCCGACGACGGCCCGTTTCTCGACGAGGAGCGGACCCTGCTGGACGATGTGGCTCTCCGGATCGGCGAGGCCGTCGCACGGCACGACGACGACGCGGAGCGCCGGCGGTCCGAGGCGCGGCTGCGTTTCATGTCCGACAACTTGCCGCTCACGATCGCGGTTCAGCGACTGGGAAACCGGCACATGTCTTTATTTGAACCCGTATGCGCGCCGAGAGATCGGGATCGATCTGAACGACCCGATCGATCATCTCAACATCGCCGACTTCTACGCCGACCCCGACGATCGGGGCAAGACTCGAGCGCAACTGGAGCGGGACGGCAAGATCCAGGACTTCCAATTGCGTGTTCGAAATCAACGGCAACGTCCGCTCGACCATACTCTACGCCGAGACGATCGAATTCGAAGGCCGCAAGGCCGTGTACATCGTGCGGCTCGACGTCACCGAATTGCGCGAAGCCGAGGAGGTCCTCCGGCGCTCGCAGCGGCTCGACGCGATCGGCCAGCTCGCCGGCGGGGTCGCGCACGATTTCAACAATGTGCTGACGGCGCTCTCGATGCAGTTCGAGCTGCTGGGCGAAGAGCCGGGCCTGAGCGCGAGCGCGCGCAAGGGAATCGAGATCGCGAGCTCGGCCGTGGACCGCGGCGCCGCCGTCACGCGCCAGCTGTTGAGTTTCGCGCGCAAGACCGAACGCAGGCCCGACCGTGCCGACATCGGCGCGCTGGTCGTGGGCATGCAGGCTTTTCTGGCCCGCACGCTGGGCGGCCATGTCCGCGTCGCGGTCGAGAAGCCGAACGCGCCCGTCTGGGCGTATCTCGACGAGGGTCTGTTCGAGAACGCCGTGCTGAACCTCGCGATCAACGCGCGCGACGCGATGCCCGCGGGCGGCAATTTGAAGATCGCGGTTTCGGATCGCCGCGTCGCGCCGGAAGAGGGCCGGACGTCGGGGACGGCGGCCGGCCGCTACGTCGAGGTCGCCGTCACGGATACCGGCACGGGCATGACGCCGGAAGTGCTCGATCGCGTGTTCGAACCCTTCTTCACCACGAAAGATGTGGGCCACGGCACCGGCCTCGGGCTCAGCATGGTCCACGGCTTCGTCAAGCAATCGGGCGGCTTCGCCGAAGATCGAGAGTGCGCCGGGCCTCGGCACGACGGTCCGGCTTTTCTTCCCGCATCGCGAGGAGGCGGCCGCCGCGGCCGAGGCTCGGCGCGACACCGCAGTGCCGCGCGGTCACGAGCGAGAATCCTGCTGGTCGACGACGACGATTTGGTGCGCCAGTCGATCGCGCAGCAATTGCGCGCGCACGGATACAGCGTCATGGTGGCGCAGGGCGGCGCGGAGGCCTTGCGCCTCCTGGACGAGGCCCGCCCGGAACTGCTGATCAGCGACGTGATGATGCCGGGCATGCTCGGCACGAGTTTGGCGGAGGAAGTTCGAATGCGCATGCCTTCGCTGCCGATCCTCATCGTGTCGGGAAGCTCACGAATCCGATCATCGACAGACGCTACGGCCGCTTTCGCCGATCGACTTCTGCGAGAAGCCGTTCGCGTTCTCGGCGCTGGCGCAAAAGGTTCGTCGCCTGCTCGATTCGTCGATCCCTCCGGCGAAGGAACATCGGTAATGGCGCGCATACTGCTCGTGGAAGACGATCCGGTCGTCCGCGCATCGGTGCTGGCGGTTCTCGAAAAAGCGGGCCATGAAGTCGCCGAGGCCGTTAACGGCGAGGCGGCCATCGATCTGATCGACGTCCGTGTCTTCGATCTCGTGATCACCGACGTGATCATGCCCGAGGTCGAGGGCCTGGAGGTGATCCGCGCCGTTCGCTCACGGTTTCCCGCTTGCCCCATCATCGCGATGTCGGGTGGCGGCAAGATCGACAAGGGCGAGATGTTGAACTGGGCGTCGAAGTTCGGGGCGCAGGCAACTCTGGCAAAGCCCTTCACCGTCGAGGCGCTGCGGAAGGCCGTGGCGGCCTGCCTCGCGTGAGGCGCCGCGGCGCCGCGCATTGAACGGCGGCGCACGCCGTGCCAGTTTCCGCGCCATGACGCCGTCCGCCGCCAACCCCGCCTATCGTCTCGCCCGCTCGGAGCTCAATTTCTACGCCGATAGCGGGCTCGACCGCGTCAGCGAGAAGCGCAAGGACGCGGCCTGGGTCGCGGCGCGCCTGGCCGATCCCGCCAGCCGCTTCGTGCCGGTATGGCGCTCGCGGAACTACGTCGATCCCAAGGAGGCCCGGGCGATCCTGCTGCAAGGCGAGCTCGGCCGCGCTTTGCCGCCGGGCGAGGTCGAACCCGTGCTGCTGGGCGTCGCCGCCGAGATCGCCTATTTCGCCATCGACATCTCGCACGTCGAGGGCGGCGACAATGGCCCGGCCCTGATCGCGGCGGCGGATGCCGCGTTCTTCGATCTCCGCCTCGTCGGCCCGCGCCTGTCGCGCCACGAGGGCAGCATTAGGAAGCGCCCGCCGTACTTGCCGAACGCGATCGCATTGGCGACCTGATAGGGCTTGTAGCCTTCGGGATCGCTGATATCGACATGGGCGAGCCAGTAGCCCTTGCGGGGAGTGGCGGCGGGCGGAGTGCCGACCGGCGCCGGCTGCGGTCCGTCGTAACCTTCCACGATCAGGAAATCGCAGACCGCGTGTCCGGCGCGCAATGGCTTGGCGCGCGAATAGTCGGGACCGCGATAATAGGCCAGCGCCTCGTCGTAGGAGCTGAATTCGCGCAGCACGTTGCGCGACCGCAGCTTGCCCTCGACCACCTCGTGGCGGCCGGCGCGTGCGAGCAGCTTCGAGCCGAAGCGCTCGTGGCCGGCGTCCGCCATTTCGCGATAGGCCTGGAAGCCCTCCGGGTTGTTCACGTCGAGATGCGGAATCCAGTAGCCCTTTGGCATGGCGTCCTCCTGTTATCGAACGGCGTTGGCGATTTCCGTGACAATGGCCTCGGCGGCGGCCCTCGGATCCGGCGCCGCAAGGATCGGCCGGCCGACAACGAGATGGTCGGCGCCGGCCGCGATCGCGGCCGACGGCGTCATGATGCGCTTCTGGTCGCCGCGGTCGGCGCCCTCCGGGCGGATGCCCGGCGTCACGAGTGTCATGGTGGTGCCGACGATCGGGCGCACCACCGCCGCCTCCTCGGCCGAGCACACGAGCCCGTCGACGCCGATGTCGCGTGCCTGTGCAGCGCGCTCGGCGACCAGCTCTGCGACGCTGAAGTCGTAGCCGGCAGCGGCAAGGTCGGCGTCGTTGTAGGAGGTCAACACGGTGACTGCGAGGATGCGCAGGCCCGAGCCGGCGCGCGCCTCGATTGCGGCATGCATGGTCTGCGGATAGCCGTGCACGGTGAGAAAGGTCGCGCCGAGCCGGGCGACGCTCTCGACGCCCTTCGCAACAGTGTTGCCGATGTCATGCAGCTTGAGATCGAGGAACACCTGCTTGTCGGCGCGCACCAGGGTCTCGGCGAGCGAAAGCCCACCGGCAAAGGCCAGCTGATAGCCGATCTTGTAGAACGACACCGCGTCGCCGAGCGACTGCACCATGGCTTCAGCCGCGGCAACCGACGGCAGGTCGAGGGCAACAATCAGCCGGTCGCGCGGATTCATGATGCAAGCTCGCGCGCCATGTCGGTCAATCGCTGCAGCACGCGGCGTAGCAGCGCCGCCATGCGTTCCTCCTTGAGATTGTCCATCTCGTCAAACGCCTCGCTTGCCCGCATCACCGCGATCTGTTCCGGGATCACCAGCGCGCCGCAGCCGAGCTCCAGCACCTGGCGCAGCGCCATCAGCGAGCGCATCGCACCATAGGCGCCGTCGGAAGCGCCGCCGAGGCCGAACACGCGGTTTTTGAAGACCGCAAGCGGCGGCTCGCCGCGTTCGCGGACGCGCGAAATCCAGTCGATGGTGTTCTTCAGCAGCGGCGCGATCGAGGCGTTGTACTCGGGACTTGCGATGAACACGCCCTGATGGGTGCCCATGAGCTGCTTGAGCTTGATCGCGTTGGCCGGCGCACCGGACTTCGCTTCGAGATCGCCGTCGTAGATCGGCAGCGGATAGTCCTGCAGCGAAATGCGCGTCACGTCGGCACCGGCGATCAGCAGTTCCTTGCTCGCGAGTGCCGCAAGCCGCGCGTTGTGCGATCCGGTGCGGATCGAGCCGGCGAAGACCAGGATTTTCGGAAGCGACATGGCGCCAGAACCGGACCCAAGCACAACGCCGCTACCATACACCGTCATGCCGGGCCTTGGGCCAGGGCTGACCGGGTTTGAAGCGTGTGCGATGAAGGGCTCAGCCCTTGCGATAGACCCACACGCGCGCCGGCGGCACGTTCATCCAGATCAGCTCGGATGCCTTGGCCGTGACGTTGGCGTTCCGCACCGGGATCGGCGTCACCATCGCGTAGGTGAACTGCACGAACGGCGCGCCTGGAGCCATCAGATCGAACGCCTCGCCGATCAGCCGCAGCCGACGGCGGAACGGCTGGGTGACCAGCGGCAAACCGGAAACCACCGCGGCCGCCGGCTCGCGCACGAGCCCGCCGAGCAGGTGGTTGATGCGGTAGGCATCGCCCTGGATCACGGTCGCATCCGGATAGCGCGTCCGCAGCAAGCGACAGAAGGTCGGGTTGAATTCGACGAGCACCAGCCGCGCGGGGTCGATGCCCTTGTCGACCAGCGCCTGCGTGACCGCGCCGGTGCCCGAGCCAAGCTCGATCACCGGGCCCGGGATTTCGGGATCGACATAGCGCGCCATCGCGCGGGCCAGCGCCCGGCCAGACGGCGTCACTGCGCCCATCGAGATCGGCTTTTCGATCCAGGATCGGATGAAGGCGACTTCGTCGAGAATGCGCAGCCCATTCTTCCGCTCGAATCGGCGGATCCGTCGCTCAATCTTCTTTTCAAGAACCTGAAGGGCGAGCAACGGCATAGGCGGGGACACAACCAATTGCGGGCCGACAACTCGTCATCGGTAATGGGCAGAGCGGCGTGGGTCAAGCCGGGACATCAAGCGGAGCCAGCCCCGGTGCTGAAAAACTCCTTGACCTTGGGCAAAGAAGCCCGCGGATTCCGGATGGGTGTCCTTGGAGGACAATTTCTCGAATTCGGACAGCAATTCCCGCTGCCGCTTCGTCAGGTTTTGCGGCGTCTCCACCACCACTTGCACGTACATGTCGCCGCTCTGCTTGGCCCGCAGCACCGGCATGCCTTTGCTGGAAAGCCGGAAGCGGCGGCCGGACTGAGTGCCGCCCGGAATTTTCACGCGCGCCTTGGAGCCGTCGATCGCCGGCACCTCGAATTCGCCGCCGAGCGCCGCCGTCACCATCGACACCGGCACGCGGCAGTGCAGATCGGCGCCGTCGCGCTGGAAGAAGGCATGCGATCCGATCGACAGAAATATGTAGAGGTCGCCTGTGGGCCCGCCGCGCAGGCCGGCCTCGCCCTCGCCCGCGAGCCGGATGCGGGTGCCGTCCTCGACGCCCGGCGGGATGTTGACCGACAGCGTGCGCTCGCGCGTGACACGGCCCGAGCCGGAGCAGGACGGACAAGGGTCGTCGATCACCTGACCGCGGCCGTGGCACGCCGGACAGGTGCGCTCAAGCGTGAAGAAGCCGCCCTGGGTGTGACGGATGCGGCCGTGGCCCTGACAATGCGGACAGGTCTTCGGCTTGGTGCCGGCCTTGGCGCCGATGCCCGAGCAGGCATCGCAGGTCACCGAGGTCGGCAGCCGCACCTGGGCGGTCTTGCCGCCGAACGCATCCTCCAGCGTGATTTCCATGTTGAAGCGCAGATCGGCGCCGCGCTCGCGGCCCGTGGAACGGCCGCGCGCGGTGCCGCCCATGCCGAAAATGCCCTCGAAGATGTCGGCGAAGGCGGAGCCGAAGTCGGCACCAAAGCCGTGCGCACCGCCGCCCAAGCCGTGCTCGAAGGCGGCATGGCCGAAGCGGTCATAGGCCGCCCGCTTGTCGGCATCCCTGAGGACGTCGTAGGCCTCGTTGATTTCCTTGAAGCGGTGCTCGCAATCCTTGTCGCCGGGATTGCGGTCGGGATGATGCTGCATGGCGAGCTTGCGGAAGGCGGCCTTCATGTCGGCCTCGCTCGCGCCACGCGCCACGCCCAGGACTTCGTAGTAGTCGCGCTTTGCCATCACCGGCATGCCTCACCCTCATGCCTCGCCGGATCGTAGGCTCTCGACACTAGCGCCGCGATTCGGAAGTTCGCACGCATTCTCAGCTTGCTCCAGAGCGAACTTCCGAATCAAAAGCGGCACTAGCAACTTCAAGTCTTCTAGTGTTCCCAGAACCCGAAGTTCGCAACAGAGCCTGCTGCATCATCGTGCGAACTTCGGGTTCGGGACACCGGCGACCGTTCGCGTTTGCCCCAAAAGCGCTCAAGAAGCAAACGGCCCGGTGCATTGCGCGCCGGGCCGGCTGCATTCAGTTGTTGTCGGCCATCGCCCCGGACTCCCCGAACGCTCAGGCAGACTTCTTGTTCTTCTTGTCGTCGTCGACCTCGGTGAACTCCGCGTCGACGACATCGTCCTTCTTGCCAGGCTCGCCACCCGGCGCGCCAGGACCGCCGCCGCCGGGCGGGCTCTCCTGCTGCGCCTTGTGAAGCGCCTCGCCGACCTTCATGGAAGCCTGCACCAGCGCATTGGTCTTAGCCTCGATCGCAGCCGCGTCGTCGCCCTTGAGCGCTTCCTTCAGGTCGGCAAGCGCGTTCTCGAGCGCGCGGCGGTCGCCTTCGCCGACCTTGGAGCCGTGCTCGGCCAGCAGCTTCTCGGTGTCATGGACCAAACCTTCGCCGCGGTTCTTCGCCTCGACCGCAGCCTTGCGCTTCTTGTCCTCTTCGGCGTGCGCCTCGGCGTCCTTGATCATCTTTTCGATGTCGGTCTCGCTGAGGCCGCCCGACGCCTGGATGCGGATCTGCTGCTCCTTGCCGGTGCCCTTGTCCTTGGCCTGGACGTTGACGATGCCGTTGGCGTCGATGTCGAAGGTGACCTCGACCTGCGGCATGCCGCGCGGCGCCGGCGGGATGCCGACGAGATCGAACTGGCCGAGCATCTTGTTGTCGGCCGCCATTTCGCGCTCGCCCTGGAACACCCGGATCGTGACCGCGGTCTGGCCGTCCTCGGCGGTCGAGAACACCTGGCTCTTCTTGGTCGGGATCGTGGTGTTGCGGTCGATCAGCCGGGTGAACACACCGCCCAGCGTCTCGATGCCGAGCGACAGCGGCGTCACGTCGAGCAGCAGCACCTCTTTCACGTCGCCCTGCAGCACGCCGGCCTGGATCGCCGCGCCAACGGCCACGACCTCGTCCGGGTTGACGCCCTTGTGCGGCTCCTTGCCGAACAACTGCTTCACGACTTCCTGCACCCTCGGCATGCGGGTCATGCCGCCGACCAGGACCACCTCGTTGATTTCGGCAGCCGTGAAACCGGCGTCCTTCAACGCCTGCCGGCAGGGCTCGACCGTCTTCTGCACGAGGTCGTCGACCAGCGCCTCGAACTTGGCGCGGGTGAGCTTCATGGTCAGGTGCTTGGGACCGGACGCATCGGCCGTGATGAACGGCAGGTTGATCTCGGTCTGGGTGGTGGACGAAAGCTCGATCTTGGCCTTCTCGGCGGCTTCCTTGAGCCGCTGCAACGCGAGCTTGTCGCGGCGCAGGTCGATGCCCTGGCCCTTCTGGAATTCGTCAGCGAGATAGCTCACCAGCCGCATGTCGAAGTCTTCGCCGCCCAGGAACGTGTCGCCGTTCGTGGACTTCACCTCGAACACGCCGTCGCCGATCTCCAGGATCGAAACGTCGAAGGTGCCGCCGCCGAGATCATAGACCGCGATGATGCCGGTCTTCTGCTTGTCGAGGCCGTAGGCGAGCGCGGCTGCGGTCGGCTCGTTGATGATGCGCAGGACTTCGAGGCCGGCGATCTTGCCGGCGTCCTTGGTGGCCTGGCGCTGGGCGTCGTTGAAATACGCCGGGACCGTGATGACGGCCTGCTCGACCTTCTGGCCGAGGTGGGCCTCCGCGGTCTCCTTCATCTTCTGCAAGATGAATGCGGAAATCTGCGACGGCGAATAGCTCTTGCCGTCGATCTCGACCCAGGCGTCGCCGTTGCTGGCGCGCGTGATCTTGTAGGGAACGAGCTTCTTGTCCTTCTCGACCATCGGGTCGTCGTAGCGCCGTCCGATCAGGCGCTTGACCGCAAAGATGGTCTTCTCCGGGTTGGTGACGGCCTGGCGCTTGGCCGGCTGGCCGACGAGACGTTCGCCGTCGTCGGTGAAGGCTACGATCGACGGTGTGGTGCGCATGCCCTCCGCGTTCTCGATCACGCGGGGCGTTTTGCCTTCCATCACCGCGACGCAGGAATTGGTGGTGCCGAGGTCGATGCCGATGACCTTGCCCATGGTGTGTCCTCTCTTTCTCAGCAGGTCGGACGGGCCCTGGAATGGCGCCCTTTTCCGGCCCCCGAATTACGCGTTTCGCCGCCAGTGGCGGCGTCCTGGCTCATATAGGAGGGGCCCTTTGGCCCGCAAGGACTTGACTGCGCTCTCGGTTATTGCCTGACCCGATAGACTGCGAGCGGTTGGGTGCCTGGCATCGCGACGAGCCAGTCCGGCACCGTGCCTGCCTGCAGCCGGCCCCACAGGCTCCGTCCACGCGCCGGCTCCGGCAAGCCGTCGGGCGGACGCGGCCCGCAAACCATGACGTAGTTCGCTCCAACCCCGCCGAGGACGCGGCGCGCTTCGTCCGGCGGGGCGGCGAGCGCCCGAGCCCGGTCGCAATCCCGACGGACGAGCGCGACCAGGAGCCACACCAGCAGCACCGGAACCGTGAAATTCTGCTGCCGCAGAAGGCTTCTGGGATTGGACTGGAACATTTTCGGAGGGCGCCGCGACGGCCCGCAATGGCGCAACAGGGTTGAGTTTCGCTTAACGGGGCCGCATACCGATAACCATGAACCGGATTCGCGCCCTTGGCGCATTGTGCGCGGCATTGATCGCCGGCCTCGCCTCCACTGCATCGGCGCAAGCCGCCGAAGCGGTGTTCCCGCTCGCCTCGCGCATCGGCCTCGTGCCGCCGGCGGGAATGACGGTGAGCCAGACGTTCCTCGGCTTCGAGGACACGGCCAACAGCGCCTACATCCGCCTGGTCACGTTGCCCGGCCCGGCCTTTGCCGAAATCGAGCGGACGATGACGGTCGACGCCCTGAAGAAGCAGGGCATGACGGTGCAACGCCGCGAACGCCTCACGCTGCCGACCGGCAAGGCGCTGCTGTTGGTCGCGCGCCAGGAGGCCAATGCCGTACGCATCCGGAAATGGCTTCTGATCGCGGCGGTCGGCGAACTGACCGCAATGGTGTCGCTGGAGGTTCCGGAGCAA
This sequence comes from uncultured Alphaproteobacteria bacterium, assembly GCA_963821555.1. Taxonomy (GTDB): domain Bacteria; phylum Pseudomonadota; class Alphaproteobacteria; order Rhizobiales; family Xanthobacteraceae; genus Z2-YC6860. The sequence continues at coordinate 27,605 of CAWGEM010000005.1, forward strand.
GCGATCGCGAAATACCCGGAGCCGGAAATCCGCAAGGTGTTCGCGAGCCTGGCGACGCGCGCCGCCATCCCGGTCGACGAGCAGCTTGCGCTGGTGCCGTTCCGGCTGAGCGATATCGCGGGGTTGCGGCTTGTGCGGGTGGTGCCGGGCGTCGCCGTGCAGCTCACCGACGGGCCAAATGACGCGATCGATAGCGGCGACCAGGCGCACCTCGTGGTTTCGGTCGCCGCCGGGGGCCCGCAGCAGCTATCCGATCGCGACAGCTTCGCACGGCTCGCCTTCACCGGTCTGCCGCCGCTCAAGGACATGCGGCTTCTGAGCGCCGAATCGATGCGGGTCGCCGGCATGCCCGGCCACGAGCTTCGGGCGGAGGCCAAGGACGCCAAGAGCGGCACTGAGGTGGAAATCGTCCAATGGCTGCGGTTCGGCACCGGGGCCTACATGCGCATCCTCGGCTTCGGCCCGCGCCAGACCTGGGCGGCAACCTTCACGCGCTTCCGCGCGGTCCGCGACGGTCTCGAGGGGCGTTGACCGCTGGTCTTTGCGCTCGCTGCAGGCCGCGTGACAACCGCCGTCGCCCTGACTTATTTTGCGTCGGGATTGTCGTTGGCTGCGGGCTCGGCAGCGCGCGCCCTGCCTCCGGAGCTCTTCGGCCCGCCCTTGGAGACCGCGACCAGCGCCGGCCGCAGCACGCGATCCCCGATCGAATAGCCGTCCTGCACCACCTGCACCACGGTACCCGCCGGCACGCTCGCGTTCTCGATCTCGTACATCGCCTGATGGCGATTGGGATCGAACCGCTGGCCCTGTGGGTCGAGGCGCTTGACGCCGTGCTTCTCCAGGGCGCTGAGCAGCGCGCGCTCGGTCAGTTCGACGCCGTCCAGCAACGCCTTGACGCTGTCGTTGGCGTTGTCGCGCAGCTCCGAATCCAGCGCTTCGAGCGCCCGATGCATGCTGTCGGCAACGGTCAGGATATCGCGCGCGAACGACGTGACCCCGTACGCCCGGGCATCCGCGACCTCCCGCTCGGTGCGCTTGCGCAGGTTCTCCATCTCGGCCAGCGTGCGCAGCAGCCGGTCCTTGGTGTCCGCCAAGTCGCGCTCCAGCGCGGTCGAGGGCACAGGCCCCGACCCTGCTGCAAGGTCGCCCGCCTTCACGGTTTCGTCGTCGTCCTGCGGTCGAGAATGCATGTCGCTCATGGTGACCGGGATATCAGGGCAGGACGGCCAAAAATCAAGTCGGCTTGCAGGGCGTGACGGCCAACGCTGCGATTTACGGGAAAACGATGGGGAAAGCGGGGCACTAGAAGCAGGTGTCCAGAAAGCCCATGACCGGCGGCCATGACAGGCGGCTCGCCGCCGCGTTGGCCGGGTCGCTGTGCAGGTCCTCCCGCATGAAGCTGTGCACCGCTCCGGGATGGACCTGGACCATGGTCACGGCCTTGCGCTGCTCCAGCACGTCGCGGACCTGCAGGTAAACCGGGTGCAAGAACACCTTGTCGCCGGTGCCATGGATCAGGTGCACCGGGCACGGGATGTCGGCTGCGAGCGCCACCGCATCGAGGGTCTGGTTTGGCGACTTCGGCACCCGGATCGACGGATAGTACGTGACGCAGCAATTGAGCCGCCGATCCTTCGCGGCGAGCAGCGCGGCGTAACGGCCGCCGAGGCAGAAGCCGATCACCGCGACCTGTGGCAGACGCAGGGCGTCGCGCAGGTGGCCGACGCAATCGCTCATGGCATCGACCGACGCATCGTTCAGCTTTGCGGCACGCGCCTGCGCCGACGGCATGTCGGCCGGCGGGCCCTCGCCTGGATAGGGATTCCAGATCAGCGTGGTGTAGCCCGCCTCGGCCAGAACCTTCGCGCGACCGCGTGCGAACGCATCGACCCCGGTGATGGTCGGCAGCAGCAGCATGCCGCCGCGCGGCCGTTCCGCATGCGTGATATGGCCGTTGACGCGGCCGGTGGCGACCTCTTCGGTGCGGATCATGGATTACCCCTCATGCCGGCAGGCGGATCGGTGCTGACCTATCCCGTCAGCAGCTTGCCGACAACCTTGGCGGTGTAGTCGACCATCGGGATGACGCGCGCATAGTTAAGCCGTGTCGGTCCGATGACGCCGATGACCCCAACGATCGACCCGGCCCGATCGTGGTAGGGCGCGATGATGGTCGAGGAGCCCGACAACGAGAACAGCTTGTTCTCCGAGCCGATGAAGATGCGCACGCCCTCGGCGCGTTCGGCACGGCCCAGGAGGTCGACCACCTCGCGCCGGGTTTCGAGGTCGTCGAACAAAAGCCGGATGCGCTCCAGGTCCTCCAGCGCCCTGAGATCCTCCAGCAGGTGGGCCTGCCCCCGCACGATCAACCGCCGGTCGGCCGTGTCGCCGCCCGACCAGCTCGCGAGCCCAGCCGCGACCACCCTCTGCGTGAGCTGGTCAAGCTCGGCCTGCCCGGCTGCCGCCGTCTGTTCGAGTTCGAACTTCACATCGGCAAGGGTCCTGCCGCGGATGCGCGCGTTGAGGAAGTTGCCGGCCTCCACCAGCGCGGACGACGGCAGGCCGATCGGCAGCTGGACGACCCGGTTCTCGACCTGGCCGTCCTCGCCGACCAGCACCACCAGCGCCCGCTCGGGCTCGAGCCGCACGAACTCAATATGCTTCAGACGCACATTGCTCTTGGCGCTGAGCACGACTCCGGCGGCGCGGGTAAGCCCTGAGAGCAATCCGGAAGCTTCGGTGAGCACGCTGTCGACCGATTTGCCGGCGCCCGCGACCTGGGCCTCGATCTGGCGGCGGTCGCTTTCGGACAGGTCGCCGATCTGCATCAACGCATCGACGAAGAACCGCAGGCCAAGCTCGGTCGGCAGCCTGCCCGCCGACGTGTGTGGCGCGTAGATCAAGCCGAGCTGTTCGAGGTCCGCCATCACGTTGCGCACCGAGGCCGGCGACAGCGGGGTGGTGATGAGCCGCGACAGGTTGCGCGAGCCGACCGGCTCGCCGGTCGCGAGATAGCTCTCGATGATCTGACGAAAAATCTCGCGCGATCGCTCGTTGAGTTGAGCCAGACTGACCTGCGCCGCGCCGATCGGGACGTCCTGGGACACGCAACCTGCTCCTAGTGCCGCCGATTTGAAGTTCCTGCACCACTTGCCGCAATCACATTCAGGAACTTCAAATCGAAAAGCGGCACGAGTGTCCCGAACCCGAAGTTCGCCCGATTGTGCAGCAGGCTCATTTGCGAACTTCGGGTTAGAAGGACACGAGAAAACCTAAACTTGCTAGTGCCCCTTTGCTTCCGAAGTTCGTGTAAGAGAATGCTTCAACGTATCACGAACTTCGGAAGCGGGGCACTAGACCGGCCAACAGAATTGTCCATCCGGCCCGCATAGTTCAAGCCTCAGCCGGCCCGGCCCTTGCTCCTCCGATCGCTGCTGCTAGCCTCCTGCAGCCAACAAGCCCGCAAGGCCCCCAGCGATCGATGCCCCCCTTCGCCGCACGCACCAACCTGCTGCGACCTCCCTCCGGCCACGGGCACCATCGCGTTACCTTCGTCGAGCTGTTCTTCGACCTCGTGTTCGTGTTTGCGATCACGCAACTCTCGCACGGCCTGCTCGACCACCTGACCCCGCTCGGCGCGCTGCAGTACGGCCTGCTGATGCTCGCGGTGTGGTGGGTCTGGATCAATACGGCTTGGATCACCAACTGGCTCGATCCGGACAAGCCCGCGGTGCGGATGATGCTGTTCGCGCTGATGCTGATCGGGCTCGTGCTGTCGTCGTCGATCCCGAAGGCGTTCGAAGACCGCGCCCTGCCGTTCGCGCTCGCCTACGTAGCGATGCAGGTCGGCCGCAGCGCCTTCATGCTATGGGCGCTCAGGCGCCACGACGCCGGCAACCATCGCAACTTCGTGCGCATCAACATCTGGTCACTGCTGTCGGCGCCGTTCTGGATTGCCGGCGCGCTGGCCGGCGGCACCGCGCGTTTGGTCTTGTGGGGGATAGCGGTCGCCATCGAAACCGCGGCGCCCGCACTTGGATATTGGGTGCCCGGCCTCGGCCGCTCGACCACCACGGACTGGGCGATCGAGGGCGGCCACATGGCCGAGCGCTGCGGTTTGTTCATCATCATCGCGCTTGGCGAGTCGGTCCTGATCACCGGTGCGACCTTCGCCGGTCTGGAATGGACCGCGGGCCACGTCGCGGCCTTTGTCGTGGCGTTCACCGGCAGCGTCGCGATGTGGGCGGTCTATTTCAACATCGGCGCCGAGCGCAGCAGCCGCCTCGTCGCAAGCTCCAGCGATCCCGGCCGGATGGCGCGCAGCGGCTACACCTACATGCACATCCTGATCGTCGCCGGGATCATCGTGGCGGCGGTCGGCGATGAACTGGTGCTGCATCACCCCGGCGGCCACACCGACCTCAAGACCGCAGCCGTCGTCATCGGCGGGCCCGCGCTCTATCTGTTCGGCAACATGCTGTTCAAGCGGCTGTCGGCGCCCCACTTCCCGCTGTCGCACATGGCGGGCTTGGGCCTGCTCGCGATCCTCGCCCCCGCAGCGATCATTCTGACGCCGCTCGCGCTCGCCGCAACCGTCACCGCCGTGCTGATCCTGACCGCGGTCTGGGAATGGCTCTCGCTCCGTCCGCAGCACCAGCAGCCGGCGCCCTAATCGGGAAAGCCGTAGAGCCGCGCCGGGTTGGTCACCAGGATTTTCCGCCGGGTCTCGGCATCCGGTGTCCACGCGTTGAACAGGTCGAGCAGATGGCCGGCGTTCGGCATCTCGCCCTCGATGCGCGGATGCGGCCAGTCGGTGCCCCAGATGAGCTGCTCCGGGTTGGCCCGCACCAGCGCCTCATGGAACGGCCGCGCATCCGGGTAGTCCGGGGCAGCGGTGCTGAGCCGGTGCGCGCCCGACATCTTCACCCAGCAGCCGCCCTCGCCCACGAGCCGCACCAGGCTCTGGAACCCCGGCGTGTTGACGCCGGCGCGCGCATCGGTGCGCCCCATGTGATCAATCACGACCGGCAGCCCGATCGATTTGAGGATCGGGATCGTGTCGGGCAAATCCTTGACGTCGATCCAGAGCTGCATGTGCCAGCCAAGGTCCCTCATCACGGAGGCAAGCTTCCGCGCGTTTTCGAGCGTGACGCCGCCGCGGTAATGAAGCTGCCCGCCGCGGAAAAAGTGATTGAAGCGCAGCGCGCGGATGCCGAGTTCGTTCCAGCGCCGCAGCTCGGCAACCGGGACGGTCTCGTCGGCGACGGCAACCCCGCGCAGCCGCTCGGGGTGCCGCTCCAGCGCATCCAGCATCGCCGAATTGTCGCGGCCATGGGCGCTGCCCTGCACCAGCGCGCCGCGCGCAAAGCCGAGTGTATCGAGCATGGCAAGATATTTCGCGAGCGGAGCGTCGGGCGGGGTGTAGCTGCGATCCGCGGCATAGGGAAAGTGCGCGCCCGGCCCGAACACGTGGGCGTGGGTGTCGCAGGCCTTGGCCGGCGTCGGTACCTTGGGCGCGCGCGGGTCCAGCGGCGCGGGACACGCGGGGGCTTCGGTGATTGAGTTCATGGCTGCGACAATTCCCTCCGTCCCCGATCACGCCAAAGCTTGGCAAATCTGTTATCGTGAAGGCTCGCAGGTCAAGAAGACTCGAGCGGACGAAGGTCCGCCCCGCCAGCAAAAGCGACAGTCTGGGAGGACCGCGAATGCCCAAATTGATTCAAGTCTTGCTCGCGCTCGGCATTTCGTTGCCTGGCGTCCTGTCTGACGCGCCGGCCAACGCACAGGGCTACCCGCAAAAGCCTATCACAGTCATCACCGCGTTCGGCCCGGGCAGCGCGAGCGACACCATCACCCGCGCGGTCGCCCAGCCGCTCGGCATCGCGCTGAAGCAAAGCGTGATCGTCGAAGCCCGTCCCGGGGCAAACGGGGCGCTGGCTGCGCTCTATGTCGCGCGCGCTCCCGCGGACGGCTACACGCTGCTGATGACCACCAACTCGCCGCACTCGGCGGCGCCGTTCCTGATGAAGAATATCGTCTACGATCCGATCAAAGACTTCACCATGGTGTCGCGGTTCGGCAGCTTCACGCTGATGCTGATGGTGCATCCGAGCATTCCGGCAAAGACGGTGAAGGAGCTGATCGACTACGCGAGTGCCAACCCCGGCAAGCTCACGTTCGCCAGCGGCAACACCGCAGGCGTCGTCGCCGGCGAAACGCTCAAGTACTGGGGCAAGCTCGACATGCTGCACGTGCCGTACAAGAGCACGCCGCAGGCCCTCACCGACCTGCTCGCCGGACGGGTGTCGATGATGTTCGTCGACTTCACCACCGGCATTCCGCACGCCCGGTCGAACGCCTTGCGAGCGCTCGCGGTGACGCGCATCCAGCGCAGCTCGCTTTATCCCGAGCTGCCGACCATGGACGAGGCCGGCGTCACCGGCTTCGACATGGACGCCTGGGCGGGCTTCGTTGCGCCGGCCAATATCCCGCCGGAGGTGACCACCCTCCTCAACACCGAGATGCGCAAGATCATCGACAGCGAGGACACCAAGACCAAGCTCCGCAATGTCGGCTTCGAGGCGTTCTCGAGTTCGCCCAAGGAGCTCGAGGACTTCGTCAAGGTCCAGCTCGGCAAGTGGGGCAAGATGATCAAGGACGCCGGCATCCAGCCGGAGTGACCTCGCCCCTTGTCGGTTCACGGATTGCCTCCTAAAAGCGTGCTCGGCGCTGATTTGGTGCCGAGCAGGAGATTGCATTGAGGCCCAGCCGCCGACAGCCCGACGAATTGCGCGCCGTGTCGCTCGAACGCGGCGTGGTGAAATACGCCGAAGGCTCTTGTTTCGTGAAGTTCGGCGAGACCCACGTGCTGGTGACGGCGACGCTGGAGGACAAGCTGCCGCCCTGGCTCAAGGGCCGGCAGCGCGGCTGGGTCACGGCCGAGTATGGCATGCTGCCTCGCGCCACCTCCGAGCGCACCCGCCGCGAGGCCACGGCCGGCCGGCAGGGCGGCCGCACCGTCGAGATTCAGCGTCTGATCGGCCGCAGCCTGCGCTCGGTGGTCGACCTCGAAGCGCTGGGCGAGCGGCAGATCACCATCGATTGCGACGTGATCCAGGCCGACGGTGGCACCCGCACCGCCTCGATCACCGGCGCCTGGGTCGCGCTCTACGATTGCATCGCCTGGATGAAGCGCCGCGAAATGCTGCGCGGCGGCGACCCGCTGCGCGACCATATCGCCGCCGTGTCCTGCGGCGTGTTCGACAGCGTCGCGGTGCTCGACCTCGACTATGCCGAGGATTCGGAAGCCGAGACCGATGCCAATTTCGTCATGACCGGGAACGGCAACATCGTCGAGGTCCAGGCCACCGCCGAGAAGACCCCGTTCAGCGAGACCCAGCTGCTGGCGCTGCTCGGGCTTGCCCGCCGCGGCATCGGCAAGCTCGTCGAACTGCAGAAGATGGCGGTGATGTGAGCGCGCAGCCGGTCATGAATGCACCGGCGGAGCACCGCGCGATTGTCGGGCGGCTCGTGATCGCGACCCACAATCCGGGCAAGCTCGTCGAGATGCGCGAGCTGTTGGCAGGCTACGGCATCGAGGCCGTCTCTGCGGGCGAGCTTGGCCTGCCCGAACCCGAGGAGACCGGTGCGAGCTTTCGCGCCAACGCCCGCATCAAGGCGGAGGCAGCCGCCAAGGCAGCCGGCCAGGCCGCGTTCGCCGATGATTCCGGGCTCACGGTCGACGCGCTCGGCGGCAAGCCCGGCATCTATTCGGCACGGTGGGCCGGGCCGAACAAGGACTTCCGGCTGGCGATGAACGAAGTGCAGACGCAACTGATGACGGTCGGCGCCAAGGCGCCGGAGGCGCGCCGCGCGCACTTTGTCTCCGCGCTGTGCGTCGCCTGGCCGGACGGCCATGTCGAGGAGTTCGAGGCAGAGGCCGACGGCACGCTGGTCTGGCCGCCGCGCGGCGACGCGGGTTTCGGCTACGACCCGATGTTCCGGCCGGACGGGCACGACCGCACCTTCGGCGAGATGACCGCCGAGGAAAAGCACGGCCTGCCGCCGCGCGGCCTGGGCCTCTCCCACCGCGCGCGCGCCTTCCTCAAGCTCGCGGAGGCCTGCCTTGCACACCGCTGAACGCGACGCCTTCGCTGTCTACGTGCATTGGCCGTTCTGCCTGTCGAAGTGCCCGTATTGCGACTTCAACAGCCACGTCCGCCACACCGCGATCGACGAGCCGCGCTTTCTCAAAGCGTTTCAAGCCGAGATCGCGAGCACCGCGGCGCGGGTGCCGGGCCGCACCGTGTCCAGCATTTTCCTCGGCGGCGGGACGCCCTCGCTGATGCAACCCGCAACGGTCGGCGGCATCCTTGATGCCATCGGCCGACACTGGGCGGTCGCCCCCGACGCCGAGGTAACGCTCGAGGCCAACCCGACGAGCGTGGAGGCCACGCGCTTTCGCGGCTATCGCGCAGCCGGCGTCAACCGCGTCTCGCTCGGCGTGCAGGCGCTCGACGATGCGGCGCTGAAGGAGCTTGGCCGGCTGCACAGCGCGCAAGAGGCGCTCGCCGCCGTGGCGATCGCGCGGTCGGCGTTCGAGCGCTATTCGTTCGACGTGATCTACGCCCGCCCGCGCCAGACGCCGCAGGCCTGGGCACAGGAGCTGACGCGTGCCATCGCCGAGGCGGCCGAGCACCTGTCGCTCTATCAGCTCACGATCGAACCGGAGACGCCGTTTGCGAGCCTGCACGCCGCGGGCCGGCTCGCGACGCCCGACGACGACACCGCTCGCGCGCTCTACGACACGACGCAGGACATCTGCGCGCGCGACGGCCTGCCGGCCTACGAGGTGTCGAACCACGCCCGGCCCGGCGCCGAATGCCGGCACAACCTCATCTATTGGCGCGCGCATGAATACGCCGGCGTCGGTCCCGGCGCCCACGGCCGGCTCGACCTCGACGGCCGCCGTCATGCCACCATGTCCGAGAAACGGCCGGAAACCTGGCTGATGCGCGTCGAATCGGTCGGCCACGGACTCGTCACCGACGACGTGCTCAGCTCCGGGGAGCGCGCCGACGAATTCCTGCTGATGGGACTGCGTCTCGCGGAAGGCATCGATCCGGCGCGCTTTGCGGCGCTCGCGGGCCGGCCGCTCGATCCGGCGCGGATTGCGGCGCTCGCGAATCACGGCTTTGTCGAATGCGGCCGCGACGGCTCGCTGCGCGTCACCGCGGAGGGCTTTCCGATCCTCGATGCGGTCGTGGCGGACCTCGCGGCGTGAGACGACTACGTCCCCGAGCCGCCGAAGGCGCGGGGCGGCGCGCTGATGATCTGGCCGCCGCCCGGCGCCACCCGCATCACCGCGAGCCCGCGTTCGTTGGTGCCGTCGGCGCGGAACCGGAACAGCCCGTCGATGCCGGCAAAGCCTGACGAGTTGGTCAGCACCTGTTCGGAGAAGCGCTGGTCGCCCTGCGTCTTGACCAGCGCCGCCACCAGCGCGACCGCGTCGTAGGCGAGCGTCGCGGTGCGCACCGGCTCCTGGCCGAAGCGGCCTCGATAGCGCGCCGAGAAATTGCGGAAGCCGTTGGGGTCCGGCCCGGCGTACCAGCCGCCCTGCAGCGCCGGGTCGCCGAAGATGCGGGCATCGTCCCACAGTCCGGTGCCGAGAAGCTGGGCGCGCCGCGGCGGGAGGCCTGCGGTCGTGAGCGCCTGCACCACCGCCGGCACCGCTTCCGCGCCGTCCGGGATGAACACCGCATCGGCACCGCGCGCGGCCTGGGCGACAAGACGCGCCGGATTCTGCATCTGCGCGGAATCGAGCTGATAGCGTTCGAGCGCAACGATGCGCGCACTTGCGGCGCGAGGCCGCCTGCTTGAACGCCGCCTCGACCACGGTGCCGTAGGCGTTGTCGGGCAACATCGCCGCGAACGACCGCTTGCCGTTGGCGACGGCGTAGTCGATGATGCGATAGACTTCGGTCTCCGGCAGGAAGCTCAAGAGGTAGACGCCGCGCGCTGCGACATTGGCGTCGGTCGAGAATGCGATCACCGGTACGCCGCGCTGGCGCGCCACCTGGCCCACCGCTCCGACCGAGTGCGCGAACAGCGGGCCGAGGATGATCTCGGCGCCCTCCTGCAACGCCTGCTGCGCAGCCTGCTGCGCGCCTTGTGCGCTGCCGCCGTCGTCCTTCAAGAGCAGCTGGATGTTCGGGCTGTTGAACTCGGCGAGCGCCATCTCGGCCGCGTTCTTCATCGACTGCGCCACCGAGCCGGCATTGCCGGTCGCCGACATCGGCAGGATCAGGCCGACCCTGCACCTGGCCGGTGCCGATCGCAGCGGGCTGTTGCTGGGCCGTGGGCGCAATCGGGGCGCTGCTGAAGATATCGGACGTGCCGGTGCACGCTCCCAGCAAGCACGACAGGCCGCAGAGCGCGACGACGCCGAGACTCGCGCGGCGGGCGCGCGAGCGGGGCATCTCAGCCTGCAGGCCCCGGACCATGACTGGTCTCCCCGGCGTGGCGCCTGGCAACGGCGCCAGTCAATGAGGGCAAACTGGCATATTGGCGGCGAATGTTAACCAGATGAAAAGGATAACGAATTCCTACCTGCCGATGACGACCCTGGCGCCCGCCGCTAAAGTGCGCCAATGCAGGAAGATCGTCGCCAAGACCTACCTCTTGGCGGGCCATGCCGTCGAGCCCCCGAGGCTCGCTGCCGGCCTGCATCTGGTCGCAACCCCGATCGGCAATCTGCGCGATATCACCCTGCGGGCGCTGGAAACGCTGGCGGCCGCCGACCTGATCGCCTGCGAGGACACCCGCGTCACCCGCCAGCTGCTCGATCACTACGGGATCGCCACTCCGCTGACGCCCTATCACGAGCACAACGCCGCCGCGGCGCGGCCGAAGCTGCTGGCACGGCTCGCCGCGGGCGAGGCGGTCGCGCTGGTGTCGGACGCCGGCACGCCGCTCGTCTCCGATCCCGGCTTCAAGCTGGTGCGGGCGGCGCGCGATGCCGGCCATCATGTGACCGCCGCTGCCCGGCCCATCGTCCGCGCTGGCGGCGCTGGCGGTGGCGGGCCTGCCGACCGACCGGTTCTTCTTCGAAGGCTTTCTGCCGGCGAAGGACGGCCAGCGCCAGGCGCGCATCGCCGAGCTTGCGCGGATTCCGGCAACGCTGATCCTGTTCGAGAGCGGCCGCGGCTGGCCGCACGCTCGCCGCTCTCGCCGACGGGCTTGGGCTCGCGCGAAGCCGCGATCTGCCGCGAACTCACCAAGCTGCACGAGGAGGTGCGCCGCGGCACGCTCGCCGCGCTGGCGCAGCGCCTACGCCGAGGGCGCCGAGACGCGCGGCGAGATCGTGATCGTGGTCGCGCCGCCCGCCGACGATGCCGACCGGCCGACGCGGCGAGGAGATCGACGCGCTGCTGCGGCGAGCGCTTGAACGCGCCTCGGTCAAGGACGCGGTCAGCGAGGTCGCCGCCGCGACCGGCCGGCCGCGCCGCGAGATCTATCAACGCGCGCTCGCGCTCGCCGGCGGAGGCAGCGACGATGCGGCAGCCGTGATCCCGATCCGCCGGCGCCGCGACCCGAGCGCGTCGCCGCGTTCCGCACCGGCCTTTCGGCGGAAAGCCGCGCCGCCGCGTTCCTGATCGCCAAGGGCTATCGCATCGTGGCGCGGCGCTTTCGCAGCCCGGTCGGCGAGATCGATATCGTGGCGCGCCGCGGCACAGCTCCTGGTGTTCGTCGAGGTCAAGGCGCGCGAGCAGCCTCGATGCGGCAGCCGAATCGCTGCCGCCGCGCCAGCAGCGCCGGATCGCTGCGGCGGCGGCCGAGCTTGGCTCGCCGCGCACCCGGAGGACGGCGAGAGCGACATCCGGTTCGATGCCGTGCTGGTGGCGCCCGGCCGGCTGCCGCGCCACATCCCGGCGGCGTTCGACACAGAATAGGGTCGCCCCGACGGCGGCGGTGGCGACCCGCGCCAAGATCGCGTAAAGCTTCGTCGCAATCGAAGACCTCGCTGCCGGACACGGCCATGGCGCTGAGCGTCGCGGTTCAGATGGACCCGATCGAGCGGATCAACATCCGCGGCGATTCGACGTTCGCGCTGCTGCTGGAAGCGCAGGCGCGCGGCCATCGGCTCAGCTATTACACGCCCGACCGCATGGCGATGCTGCGACGGCAAGGTGTTCGCGACCGTGCAGCCGCTGCAGGTGCGCGACACGCTCGGCGACCACTTCACGCTCGGCGAAGGCAAACGCGTCGCCGCTGGCCGTCGTTCGACGTGATGCTGATGCGGCAGGACCCGCCGTTCGACCTCGCCTACATCACCGCGACGCATCTGCTGGAGCGCATCCACCCGAAGACGCTGGTGGTCAACGACCCGGCGCAGCGTGCGCAACGCGCCGGAAAAGATGTTCGTCATCGAATTCCCCGAGCTGATGCCGCCGACGCTGATCACGCGCGACCTCGCCGAGATCAAGGCGTTCCGCGCCGAGCACGGCGACATCGTGATGAAGCCGCTTTACGGCCACGGCGGCGGCGCGGTGTTCCGGCTGACCCGCGACGACCTCAACTTCGGCTCGCTCTACGACATGTTCGCGACGACCTTCCGCGAGCCCTGGGTGATCCAGAAATTCCTGCCGGAGGTGAGCGACGGCGACAAGCGCATCATCCTGGTCGACGGCGAATTCGCCGGCGCGGTCAACCGCGTGCCGGCGGCCGACGACCTGCGCTCCAACATGGTGCGCGGCGGCTCGCCGAAGGAGACCGAACTGACGCCGCGCGAGCGCGAGATCTGCCGCACGCTCGGGCCGGCGCTGCGCGAGCGCGGCCTGCTGTTCGTCGGCATCGACGTGATCGACGGCTAGCTCACCGAGATCAACGTCACCTCGCCGACCGGCATCCGCGCGATCAAGAACCTCGGCGGGCCGGACGTCGCGGCGCTGATCTGGGACAAGATCGAGAAGCAAGCGCGGCCGCCTGAGGCCGCGACTTTAGAACCCAGCCACCGCGGCAAGCGTCTTTCCGCTCTCCTCCTGCGCCCGCCGGATCGCCTCGAGCCGCTCCGTCGAATGCCGCAGCATCGCGATTTCCTTGGCGAATTCGGGCCGCGCCGGAGCTTGTCGGACCAGGTCTGCACGTGCGGATGCAGCCGCGCGAACGGATAGCCCGCGAGCGAAAGCCGGTGCACGTAGATGAACCAGGCGATGTCGAGCACGCTCAAGCTCTCGCCCATCAGGTACGGCCTGCCGGCAAGCGTCTTGTCGAGCGCGTCGAACTCGGCGCGGAATTTCTGCGCCGAGGCGCGCGCCCGCTCGTCGGTGAAGCCCTCCTGGGTGGCGCGCTCCCAGAATTCGATCTGCGACGGCCTTCTCGCGATCCGCGAGGCCGCCGACCGTGCCCGAGCCGTTCGCGGCATAGCTTTTCAGCGCCTCGGCGGGCTTCGGCGGTCCGGGCGGCGCGAACACGAACCGAAAGCTCAGCGTGCGCAGATCGAGATGCAGGTCGTCCTCGTGCTTGAGCAGCGCCGCGACCTCGTTCTCGTGACCGGCCGGAATGAGCTTCGGCTCGGGAAACGTCTTTTCGAGATACTGGATGATGTCGTTGCTCTCGATGTGCACCGCGCCGTCGTGCACCAGCACCGGCACGAGCCCGCGCGGATTGATGCCGAGAAACCAGGGCCGGAAGTTCTCGTTCGTCATCAGGTCGACGACGTGCGATTCCCAGGCGATGCCTTTGAGGTTGAGGAAGATGCGGAGCTTCTGCGAGCACGACGAGCCCAGGTAGTGCAGGACGTGCACGCCCTTCCAGCCGAGCACCTCGCGGGTGCGGATATCGCTGTCGACAAGTTGAACCATTGACCCTCCCGATCGGTCGCGTCCTCTGCTGCTGCCGGCGAGTGTAGCGGTCATGACCCGCCGCTTGAAGGAGGTTGCTGTGCCGGATTTCTGTTCACTCGATCCGCGCTACGGCTGCCGAGCCTTATTTCCTGTTCATGGGTGCTGCAAATTGCTACTGACTAAGGCTGCGCGTCGACGCCGCGCAATCGATGGAATCGCCATGCGTATCCGCCTCGGCTGCGAGCTGAATTTCGAATTCCCGCAGACGACGCCCATGATCGTGATGCTGAACGTGCACTTCTCGCGGGTCTCCGACCTGGAGGGTCCGGACTATCTGATGACGAACCCTTCGGTCCCCATCGAAGGCTATCGCGACAGCTTCGGAAACTGGTGCAGCCGCCTCGTTGCGCCCGCCGGTCATTTTGGGCTGGGCACCAATGCGATCATCCGTGACCTGGGTGTTCCGGACCCGACCGATCTGGACGCTCTGCAGCACCAGGTCCAGCACCTGCCGGCGGACACCATCCAGTTTCTGCTCGGCAGCCGCTATTGCGAGACCGATCAGCTGTCCGACGAGGCTTGGCGTCTCTTTGGTCCGGCCCCGCTCGGTTGGCCGCGCGTGCAAGCCGTGTGCGACTTCGTGCACAACCATATTGTCTTCGGCTACGAGCACTCTCGGCCGACCAGGACGGCCTTTGAAGCCTACCGCGAGCGTCGCGGGGTTTGCCGCGACTTTGCGCACCTTGCGGTCGCGTTCTGTCGTTGCCTGAACATCCCGGCGCGCTATTGCACCGGCTACATCACCGATATCGGGCTTCCGCCGCCTTATTCACCCATGGATTTTGCGGCGTGGATGGAGGTCTTTCTCGGCGGCCGGTGGCATACGTTCGACCCGCGCAACAATGCCCCGCGCATCGGACGTATCCTGATCGCGCACGGCCGCGACGCAGCCGATGTGCCGCTGACCCACAGCTTCGGTCCCAACACCCTGTCGGGCTTCCGCGTCTGGGCCGAAGAGGCGCATTGAACGACTGTCACGCTCCATGGCGTGCAGCGGTTTCGCGCGCGGCGTGGATCGGCCGAAAACGTAACCCGCCACTCCGTGAGCCGGCGCGCAACCTCGCCCCGCCTCATCCTGAGGAGCGGCCGCAGGCCGCGTCTCGAAGAGCCTGCCCCCGACTTGATCGGGGGATGGGGCGGCCCATGCTTCGAGACGCATCGCTGCGCGATGCTCCTCAGCATGAGGCCGGGAGAGGGGATCGTAGGATGGCCTACGGCTTATCGCGCCTCTCGTTTCGCCTGCTTTGGCGATAATAGTTGATTGGCCACTCCGTCGGAGGGAAAATTTCGTGGAAGTCCGCATCAAAGTTGTCGACGAATTTTGCCAAGACACTGATGAGACGATGGGCATTCTCTTTCGTTTCTCGCAACAATACGCCCTCAATAGTTCCGACGTCGCCACTCTCTCGCGCATACCTTTTATCTACAACGCCGCCATTATGCTCGTAAACATGACGACGATGCATCATCATTTTCACGAACTTCAATTCGTCACCAGCGCCCCGCAAGAGATCGATATCGAACATCGACTTGAGAATAGCGACTGTTGCAGATTTCGAAGTCGTGAAAAATCAGTCGATCAAGGTCGGACCTGCGGCCTCCCTTCATCGGAACTCGTCTCGTTAGCTGTACTGTGAGATCACGACAACATGCGTCGAACAGGGAAACCGCAGATTTGACAGTATCAATGGGGCTTGACTGGCCGCTATTAAGCTTTTCCCGTAGTTTAGCAAATGAACCTTTTATGGATTGGAGATTGTTTCGTCGGCCGCAGGATACGCAATGTCCGTAGAGCCCACGGATATCATTAAATTCACCGCAATGCTCACACGCATACCGTGTCTGCTGTGACTCGCTTGTGTAATAAAATGCCGGCTTCGGCTGACTTGCTTTTTGGTCGGCGATAGCATCCATGTCGATTACGATTTCGCGCTCGGTGCCAGGCTGCATTTCGCTATCCAGCGCGTTTAGTAAAGTATCGATATAGTGAGTGGTGTACGCCCGCTGTGCTGGCGTTAGAAAACGGTAGGCATTGGTTCGTAGGCTACAATAGGGACATGTTAATGGATAGATTGCTGGATGTTGGCCATTCCGGAAATATGTCTCGCATCGAGGACATTGGTGCCCCCAACATTGACGCGAGTCTGAACCGAGAAAAACTGGAAACCAACCCGGTTGCGGCGGCGGATCAAAATTTTGTCCAATTCCTCCAATACGGAAATCTGAAACCGGTATTCCTTGTGGTGCCAGGGCATAGATGCCAACCCATGAAGCTGGGCTTGGCCGGCTATGGCGAAAACCCTGGCTATAAGCCTTGTTACCGTTTGCATCACACGTAATGTGGAAAGTCGCTTGCCCACCGCAATGAGCAATTTCCTGAAAGTCGTCAGCGTATTCGGTCATCCATACAGTCCAAATGATCAGAGGCGTTCCGGTCGATGCGGGCTTTAGTGATGCGTCGAGTACTCTAGCCGAAGGCATAACCCGCCAAGCAGGAAAGTAAGGTGGCGGATTGCCCGGCGCCAGTCTGCCTGTGAATTCACCCCGCCGTCAGCTTCCTCGCCTTGCGCAAGTCCGCGTTGATGCGTGTCTGCCAGCCTGAGCCGGTGGCGCGGTAGGCGGCAAGCACGTCGGCGTCGAGGCGCAGTTTCACCGCCTGCTTCGGGTTCGGCAGCGGCGGTCGTCCGCGCCGCACAAGCTTGTCGCCGTGCCGGATTTCGGCGCGGTCGAAGAACGCGTCCGTCAGCGGCGGCGCATCATCGGGGTCGCTCCATGCGGCGGCGCCAGATCTCTTCTTCCTTGGCATGACAATGCCTCATCGAAATGATGTGGCGGGCGTCGCCACGTTGCGTCCAGACGATCACCACCACACGGCCGTCGAGAATCCCTGCGGAGATGAAACGCATCTCGCCGTAGTCGAACCGATCGTCAACGACGGTGGCCGTGCGTCCGGCAAACACCTCGCCGGCCCGCGCGAGGTCGAGGTGCTTCAGCGTGAGATCGCAGCTTCGCCGGATCGAAGGTGATCTCCATTGGGATTATTCGTACCCCCAATAATATGGTGAGGCAACAGCCGATCATTCTGTTGCAGGGTGACCGTTGACCTGACTTAATTCCTACTGTATATATTCCTAGCCTTGCTCATTCGAGGGCGTCAACCGGTGACGCTGTTTGGCGGAGCGAGGTGCGGCGCCCGCGCGTCCGGCCTCGTCAGCCGGGCTCCCGGGAGGCCCCGGACCCCGCCCTACGGACACTACGGTCCGTGCGCAGGGAGCTCTGCTGGACGGCCGGAGTTCGCTCCGGTTCGCAAGCGCGGCCCGGGGTCAGCGTGGATCAGCCTCTCCGAAGCCCCGCGCGAAAACGCCGCGATGGAGCGCCGGAGGGCGAGCGTCCCGATCGCAAGGGACGCAACGCCGCAAGGCGTGGATGATGGTTCAGCGCCCTTCGGCGCTCCATCCCCTCGGACTTTTCCGCGGGGCGCGACGGCAAGACCGGCGACCGGGCGCCGGACCAACAAGCCCCGGAGCGATCATGCATGTCTGGAGACGGCTGAAGGCCTGGAGACCTGAGTTGATGGAGTGCACCGACGGCGAGGCAACCGCGCTAATCCCTCCCCCTCGTGGGGAGGGTGGTTCGCGCGGAGGGAATCCGAGCGTGAACCGGGTGGGGTGTGATGCACGAGACATTCCCCACCCGGCCTCGCTCGGCTATCGCCTCCGCTCGTCCACCCTCCCCACAAGGGGGAGGGATAGCGTGCTCGCTGCGAAGACGTGCCATCGGCCGTTGGCCGCCGCGCGCGATAGTGGGCCACCGGTGGCCGGAGACATCATCAGCCCATCGGTTGCCGCGCGGGCGTGCGCCGCTATAGTGCGCGCCGCTTATCAAGACGGGACCCGCCATGCCTGATGTGAAATTCGACGTGCTCGGCCTCGGCAACGCGATCGTCGACGTAATCGCCCGCGCCGAGGACGATTTCCTGGTGCGCCAGAACATGCACAAGGGCGGCATGGCGCTGATCGACGAGGCGCGCGCCGAGGCGATCTACGACGCCATGGGTCCGGCGGTGGAGATCTCGGGCGGCTCGGCGGCCAACACCATCGTCGGCGTCGCGAGCTTCGGCGCGCGCGCAGCCTTCGTCGGCAAGGTCAAGGACGACGAGCTCGGCCGCGCCTTCGCCCACGACATCCGCGCCGCCGGCGTCGCGTTCGATACGCCGCCGGCCGCCGACGGGCCTTCGACCGCGCGCTGCTACGTGATGGTGACGCCGGACGGCGAGCGCACCATGAACACGTTTCTCGGCGCCGCGCAGGACCTGCATCCGGCCGACGTCGATCCCGACACGGTCGGCGGCGGCCGCCATCACCTATCTCGAGGGCTATCTGTGGGACCCGCCGCACGCCAAGGACGCGTTCCGCAAGGCCGCGACCATCGCGCACGGCGCCAGGCCGCAAGGTGGCGCTCACGCTGTCGGATGCGTTCTGCGTCGACCGCTATCGCGCCGAGTTCCTCGAGCTGATCCGCACCGGCACGGTCGATCTGGTGTTCGCCAACGAGCGCGAATTGCTGAGCCTCTACCAGACCGCCGACTTCGACACCGCGGTCGCGGCGCTGCGCGCCGACGCGCGGCTCGCGGTGGTGACCCGCAGCGAGAAGGGCTGCGTGGTGGTGAGCAAGGACGGCACGGTCGCGGTGCCGGCGACGCCGGTCGCAGCGCGTGGTCGATGCCACCGGCGCGGGCGATCTGTTCGCGGCGGGCTTCCTGTTCGGGCTTGCGCGCGGCCGCGATCACCACACCGCGGCGCGGCTCGGCGTGCTCGCGGCGGCCGAGGTGATCCAGCACATCGGCGCCCGGCCCGGAGGTGTCGCTCAAGGCGCTGGCGCAGCAGAACGGCCTGCCGGTCTAGGCGCACGATCCGAAACGTGTGAACCGGTCGCGCGTAACGGCGAACAACGGTTACCGGTTGGTTAACGCGCATCACACCGGGAGCCATGCCGTACCATGGCCGAGCGATCACGGCACGACGCGCGACTGCGGCCGCCGAGCCTCTCGCCGACAGCGATGCCGACGCCGACGCTCGAGACCAGAGCCGCCGACGATCGCAGCGCCGGCGACCGCGACCGAGCTCGTCCGCCGCCATCGCCGGAGCGACCGCGATCAGCCGACCGTCGCCGCTATCGCCGTCGAGCGACGGCCGGCCGATCGCTGCCGCTCGCCGCTACGCGCCGCTCGCCGCCTCGGTTGCGGCTGCGATGGCGCTCGGCGGGTTCGCTCGGCGCCGCCGCGACGCTGGAACTCGACGCGCGGCGCCTGCGTCCGCGCGCGGCTGCGGCCAGCGCCGCGACCGACGAGACCCGCGCTCTGAAGGACGACCGTGAGCCGGCTCACCGGCGAGCTCGGCAAGCTCAAGGCCAGCGTCGAGACCACGAACCGCGCGCACGACCGCCCAGCTCGGCAAGCTCACCGAGCGGCTCGATCGCGCCGAGAAGTCGCAGGCCGAGCCCGCGGCCAGGCTCGCCAAGATCGCCGAGAGCCTCGACCGGCTCGAGCGCAGCCCGCCGGCGCCGGCGTGCCGCAAGCGCTGCCGCCATGCCGACGCCAGCGCCGACATCACCGGCTCGGTCGCTACGGCCGAGACAGCCGCCGGCGCGGCCGCCGGCGGCCGAGGGCTGGACGGCTGCTCGACTTCTACGCCGGCCGTGCCGTGGTCGAGAGCCGCAACGGCACGCTGTACGAGGTCGGTCCGGGATCGAACCTGCCGGGACTCGGGCGGGTCGAGAGCGTCAAGCGCCAGGACGGCCAGGTCGTGGTCGTGACCGCCAAGGGCATCATCACCGCGTCGCTCGAAACGCGGCGGCCGCCACGTTACATGCCGTACCGCTACTGACGATTCCCGCTTCCGCGGAATGCTGGCGGGCGGCGCATCGGCGCCGCCCGTCGCGTTTTTGTGAGCGGCAACCCGATGGCTCGCGCGCACAATCCGTGTCAGATTCGTCCGGCCGGCCGAAGGAGGACGGGAATGCGTCGCTGGTCGCAGCACGCTCGCCGCGCTCGCGATGCTGCTGCGGCTTCGCCTCCGGTCGCTCCAGCTGGCGCAACCGCGCGCCGCCGCCGGCCAAACCGGAAATGATGGAGAACTGCCCGGGCCTGGTCGCCGGCAGCCGCCGCGTGCCATCCCGCCGGCCTCGCTGTCGGTCGCCTCGCTCGCCTCCGACCAGGTGCGCATCTCCTATGTCGGCCATTCGACCTTCCTGCTCGAAAGCCCGCGCGGCGTGAAGATCGCCACCGACTACAACGACTACGTCAAGCCGCGCGGCCTGCCCGACATCGTCACCATGAACCACGCCCATTCGACCCACTACACCGACAACCCCGATCCCGGCATCAAGCACGTGCTGCGCGGCTGGGGGCCGAGCCCGGACCGGCCGGCCCGCCATGACATCCAGGTCGCGCGACGTGCGGGTGCGCAACGTCCCGACCAACATCCGCGACTGGAGCGGCGGCACCGAGCGGCACGGCAATTCGATCTTCATCTTCGAGATCGCCAACCTGTGCATCGCCCATCTCGGCCACCTGCATCACACGCTGAACCAGCAGCAGCTCAACGAGATCGGCCGCGTCGACGTGGTGATGGTGCCGGTCGACGGCGGCGTCACGCTCGATTTCGACGGCATGGCCGAGGTGCTGCAGGCGCTGAAGGCGCCGCTGATGATCCCGATGCACTATTTCAGCACGTATTCGCTGCGCCGCTTCGTCGACAAGCTCGGCGAGAAGTCGGTGCAGGTCGAGTTCAGCGAAAGCCCGTCGGTGGTGGTGTCCAAGTCGACACTGCCGACCACACCGAAGCTGATGGTGCTTCCCGGCCGCGCGTTCTGAGCGGCGGCGCGCAGGAACATTCCTTAGAATTCTTTTACGCTTGCAAGCGCCGCGCGTCGCTTCACAAAGAGCTGTGGATAGCGTGTCCGCTGCGCAGCTTTTCATGCGTATCGATCATCAATTGTCTTATGCCAGAGAGGCGACTCGGCGGCTGATGATCGGCGGCCATTCTCCCTGAGCAGACGACCCCCTTGAGCAGACGGCGATGATTGTCCGGTGGACGAACTGGAAACCTTTTCCAAGCGCCCAGCGGAGCTGGCGTGTCGAGACCACAATTGGGCCTGGCGTCTACGAAGTCCGCCGGTCCACCAACGGCGAACTCGTGGTGTTCGGCCATGCGGCGAGCATCGCGCAGGCGCTCGCGAGGGTGGCGTGGCGGTCGCGGCTGAGCGGCTGGCTGTCGCTTCGCCCGGTCAATCTCGCCGAGCTTGAGTATCGGGTCTGCACCACAGGTTCCCTCGACCAGGCCAAGACGAGAGCGGAACATCTGCGAGGCCGCCGCCACGCGATGCTGCGCCGCTTCGCCTGGGTGGTTGGCCCCTGACATCGGCCGCTTAGACGGGAAGCCCGCGCCCGCGCGTTCAGTGGCCGACTGCTTGACGCAATGCGCGGGTTGCGTCCTCGGCCGAATTGCCGCGCCAAGCCACGATCTGGTCGGGCCGGATCAAGGCGAGATCGGCCTGGTAGAGGTCGCGGGCCTCATCGGACGCGACATCGACGATCGCAAGCGGCAGGTTCAGGACTTTCGCTGCGGCCGCAAACGGCGCTGCATCGGGCGCTCTGGGGCCGAGCCGCAGCAGCGTGAATTCGAACCCGAAGCTGTCGTAGAGCGAACGGCCGTCGGCGAGCCAAAGATGCGGCGCGCGGCCGCCGGGGCAGGCGGTGACGACATAGGTGTTGGCGCTGTCCGGCGGCGGCGGGGTGCCGTCGGGAACGACAATCGGCGAGCCGTCGTAGCGCCCGCCGAAGGTGATGCCCGGAATGTTGAACTCGGCGCGCGAGTGCGCGTTGAGGTGCTCGCCTGCGGCCTGGCGCGCTGCGGCGCCGGCCGGGCTGTCGTCCTCGATCTCGTCCGCCGGAACGAACAGCCCGACCGAATCGGCGAAGCCGCGCGCGTAGGCGGTGTTGCGCCGGGCCAGCGCCTGGCGCTCGATCTCGTAGCTGCCGAGCAGTTCCGGACCGCCGTAACCTTTGAGCGTGGCGGCAAGCTTCCAGCCGAGATTGACCGCGTCCTCGACTGCGGTGTTGTAGCCAAGTCCGCCGGTCGGGGTGAACAGGTGGGCGGCGTCGCCGCCGAGGAAGATGCGCCCGAACCCGAAGCGGTCGGCGACCAGTGTGTAGCCGGCGTTCCAGGAGGCGCGCGACACCACGTCGATCGGAAGCTCGCGGCCGAGCGCGTGATGGAACAATCGCCGGCGCTTGCGCGTCCGAGATATCCTCGTGGCGCTCGCCGGCCCGGAGCTGGGTGTGAAACAGGAACTCGTCGCGCGCCATTGATCGCGAACAGGCATGACCGGCGGTCGCGGTTGACGGTCCAATAGGTCCAGGCGCGCGGATGGGGAATGAGCGTCGTAGAGGTCGCCGCTGCGAAAGTGCAGCGACGACATCGGGCCGCCGAGGAAGTCGCGGGCGGCGCCGCCTTCGCCGGTGAGGCTCAGGCCCAGCGCCTTGCGTGTGAAGCTGCGGGAGCCGTCGGCGCCCACCGCATAGACAGCGCGGAACGTGCAGCGCTGCCGCCCATCGCTCGCGCTCGGCCTCGACGGACGACGCCGGCGGCGTCCTGGCGAATCGCCGTCGATCCGCCAGCCGTAGCGGATCGACACGGTGGGCTGCGCCTGCGCCTGCCGGCGCAGCATGTCCTCGACGTACATTTGCGAGACGCGGTGCGGCAGTTCGGCCGCGCTCCACGAACCGGTCATGGTCTTGATCATGTCGGTTGCGGCGCGCGCCGACGGCAGCTTGAAGCGCGCCAGCTCGTAGCCGGTAAAGCGCGTGAAATAGGAGATGTCGGTCGGGTAGTCCGCAGGCAGGCCCTGCTGCGCAGTTCATGCGGCGAAACCGAGCCGGCGATAGTGCTCCATGGTGCGCGCCTGGGTGGCGTTGGCGGCCGGAAAGCGGACCGGCGTCGTCTTTGCCTCCAGCACGAGGTGGAGATGCCGCGCCGGCCGAGTTCGATCGCGAGCATCAGGCCGCACGGGCCCGCTCCGATTATGATGACCGCGCAATCCGGCCGCTCGCTCACGCATTCCTCTCCTGCACGACCATTCGGGCGACGCTATAATAGCGGTCCGGGCGTTCCAAGGCCATTCAAGGAAGCGACGCGATGAACCCGACGGTTGCGGTGGTTGCACAGGGCGCCATGGGCGCCGGCGTCGGCGGGCGCCTGGTGGAGCGCGGGCTGCGCGTGGTCACCTCGCTCGCCGGCCGCAGCGAAGCCAGCGCCAAGCGCGCCAAGGCCGCCGGCATGGTCGCGGTGTCCGACCAGGAGATGGCGCGCGCCGATTTCTTCCTGTCGATCCTGCCGCCGAGCGAGGCGCTGCCGCTGGCCGAGAAGATGGCGGCGCTGATCGGGCCGCAGCAACCACAAGCCGATCTACGTCGATTGCAACGCGGTGAGCCCGCCGACCAAGGTCGAGATCGGCAACGTCATCACCAAGGCCGGCTCGCCGTTCGTGGACGTCGGCATCATCGGCGCTGCCGCCGCGGGCGGGCTACGACGGCCCGACCATGCTAGGCCTCCGGGCCGCGACGCCGGCGCGGCTTCGCGCCGCTCGAACGACTTCGGGCTGTTCGTTCGTCTGATCGAGGGCCCGGTCGGCGCCGCCTCGGCGGTGAAGATGTCCTATGCCGGCATCACCAAGGGCATCACCGCGGTCGGCTCGATGATGATGCTGGCGGCGACCCGCGGCGGCGTCGCCGAGGAGCTGCGCGCGAGCTCGAGCGCAGCCATCCGGCGCTGTTGTCGCGAACTTCCAGCGCGCGGTGCCGGACATGTTCTCCAAGGCCTATCGCTTCGTCGGCGAGATGGAGGAGATCGCGGACTTCGTCGGCGAGGACAAGTCGGCGCGGCAGATGTATCGACGCCTTCGCCGATTTCTACACGCCGAATCGCGGCCGACTATGAAGGCAAGCAGGCGGAGACCGGCGCGCTGTCGGCGTTCCTGAAGCCCAAGCAGTAGCCGGCGCCCAGCGCCGGACCGCCGCATGCGCACGCAGGTCGGCATCGTTGGCGCTGGTCCGGCCGGGCTGTTTCTGTCGCTGTTGCTGCAGCGCGACGGGCATCGATTGCGTCGTGCTGGAATCGCGCAGCCGCGACTATGTCGAAAGCCGCGTGCGCGCCGGCGTGCTGGAGCAGGGCACGGTCGACCTGATGGACGAACTCGGCGCGGGCGAACGCCTGCGCCGCGAGAGCATGCCCGACCCGCGGCTCGACATCCGCTTCGACGGCGGCATCGATCCATATCGACCTGCCAGTGCTGACGCCGGGACGGATCGTCACCGTCTACGGCCAGCAGGAGGTGGTGAAGGACCTGATCGCAGCGCGACTTTCGCGCGGCGGCCCGATCCTGTTCGAGGCGGAAGCGACCGGCCTGTCCGGCCTCGACGGCACGCGGCCGACGATCCACTTCCGCAGAAACGGCGCGAGCGAGACGCTGGAATGCGACATCATCGCCGGCTGCGACGGCTTCCACGGCGTCTGCCGACCGTCGATCCCGGACAGGCGCTCACGGTCTACGACCGCATCTTCCCGTTCGGCTGGCTCGGCATCCTGTCGGAATCGCCGCCGTTCCCGGAGATGACCTACTCCAACCACGAGCGTGGCTTTTCGCTCGCAAGCCGCCGCACGCCGAAGATTTCGCGGCTCTACGTGCAGTGTGCGGCCGACGAGGATCCGGCGCTCTGGTCCGACGCGCGCATCTGGGAGCGAGCTGCACACGCGGCTCTATGACCGCGACGGCGGCGAGCTGACCGAGGGCCGTATCTTCCAGAAGGGCGTGACCCCGGTGCGGGCCTATGTGGCTGCGCCGATGCGCTACGGACGGCTGTTCTTGCAGGCGACGCGGTCCACATCGTGCCGCCGACCGGCGCGAAGGGCCTCAACCTGGCCGCCGCCGATGTGCGGGTGCTGGCGCGCGCGCTGATCGAGTTTTTCCGCACCGGCTCGACCGAGCGGCTCGACCGCTATTCCGACATCTGCCTGAAACGGGTGTGGAAGGGCGTGCGCTACTCGAACTACATGACCTCGCTGCTGCACCGCTTCGAGGCGCACAGCCCGTTCGAGCGCCGCGTCCAGCAGGCCGAGCTTGAGTACCTCGCGGGCTCGCAGGCGGCGCGAACGACGATCGCCGAGAACTACGTCGGGCTGCCGTTCGCGGAGGATTGACGGCGCGGCGATCGGTCCCCATCCTGCCCACGCCTTGCCCGCCGGGACTTTGCCATGTCGCATTTGCGCTGCGTCGGTTTCCTGCTTGCGATCGTCGGACTTGTGGTCTGCGGCCCAACCGCGCTGCGGGCACAGGACTATCCGTCCCGGCCGATCCGGCTGATCCTGCACACGCCGCCGGGCAGCCTCGTCGATACGCTCGGCCGCATCGTCGGCCAGGAGCTCGGCGATCGCTTGGGCCAGAGCGTTGTCGCCGACAATCGCTCGGGCGCGGCCTCCCTGATCGCGGTCGAGCAGCTCGTGCGCTCGCCGCCCGACGGCTACACGCTGCAGATCAATTCGCCCGAAGCGACGATGCTGCCGTTCCTGAAGAAGAGCTATCGCTACGATCCGCTCAAGGACTTCACACCAGTCGCGCTGATCGTCACGTCATGGACAGTATTTGCCATTAACCCGAAGGTGCCGGCCAACACGTTGCCGGAGCTGATCGCCTATTCGAAGAGCCATCCGGGCGGCGTGCGCTACGGCTCGGGCGGCACCGGCGGCACGCTGCACGTGGCGGTCGAGATGCTGCAGGCTGAGCAGCGGCGGCAACTTCGTGCACGTGCCCTATCGCGGCGGTGCGCAGGCCGCGACCGATGCGATCGCCGGCCAGATCGAGATGGTGTCGATGGGGCTTGCGTCGACGCGCGTCGCCGACAACGGGCAGCTCCGCATCCTGGCGCAGACCGGTCCGCGTCGGCATCCGATGCTGCCCGACGTGCCGACCACGGCCGAGGTGGGACTGCCGGACGTGCTGGTCGAGACCTGGTTCGGACTCGTCGGACCGCCCGGCATGTCGAAGGAGATCGTCGAGCGCATCAACCGCGAGCTCGCGGTGATCGCCAAGCAGCCGGCCTTCGTCGAGCGGCTGACCAAGCTCGGCATGGCCGTGGACTTCAAGCCGGGCGCCGAGTTCAGTGCCTTCCTTGCCGAGCAGACCGAGAAGTGGCGACGGCTTATTCCGGCGCTGGGAATCCCTCAGGTTGATTGACGCTACCCCGCAAACGGGTTCCGAGTGCGCCGTCGGCGCAGGCCGAATGGAGGCGAACCATGGCGAAGACGCAATCCGCAAAGCCGAAAAAGTCGGGCACGCAGAAATCCGGCACGCTGACCTGGCCGAACGGCAAGCGGGTCGCGGTGTCGGTGACGGTGATGTTCGAGACCTGGCCGGACGACAGCGCGCCGAACTATTCGGTGCAGACGACGCACCTTAAGAAGGGCACCGTCGATTACGCCGCCAAGGCGTGGTCGACCTATGGCGGCCGCGTCGGCGTCTGGCGCATCATGCGGATGCTGGAGCGGCTCGGCATTCCTGCGACGTTCTTCGTCAACGCCCGCTGTACCGAGCAGTATCCCGACGCCGTGAAGCAGATCGCCAAGTCCGGCTTCGACATCGCGGCCCATTCCTACACCCAGGACGATCTGCCGGCCTACTACGCGCCCGACGAGCAGCGCGGCCTGATCCGTAGGAGCATCGACCTCCTCGAAGGCTGCAGCGGCCAGAAGGTCACCGGCTGGGGCAGCCCGGTGGTAGCGTTCACGCCGGAGACGGCGGGCCTATTGAAGCAGGAGGGCCTGTCCTGGACCTGCGATGTCACCTACACCGACCTGCCGGTCCGCATCCACACGCCGCATGGCCCGATCGCCGGCGTGCCGACCACCGATTTCTCCGACAACCGCGTGCTGCGCGCGTCGTCGCGCGACCTCTACGACGTGCACCGTGGCACCTTCGACTATCTGCGGGAGAACGAATCGATCGGCTTGCAGACGCTCGTCATCCACTGCCAGTTCGGCGGCCGGCCGCTGATCTCGGCGGTGTTGACGGAACTCCTGAAGTACATGGCGAAGTCGCGCGACTGCTGGTTCACGACGCACGCCACGCTTGCCGACTGGGCGCTGGCGCAGAACGTCGACGAGCACACGTTCAAGAGCCGCTATTTCGCCGACGCGTCTTCCAAGCGGCGATAAGCTCGACGGTCCAAGAAAAATCAGCCGAGGGAGAGCGAAATGCCCTACGCCACGACATCCGACAAGGTGCGGCTCTACTACGAAGAGGTGGGCAGCGGCACGCCGATCCTGTTCGTGCACGAGTTCGCCGGCGACCATCGCAACTGGGAGCAGCAGATGCGCTACTTCTCCCGGCGCCATCGCTGCATCGCCTATTCGGCGCGCGGCTATGCACCGTCAGACGTGCCGGCCGAAGTCTCGGCCTACAGTTACAAGCAATGGGCGAGCGACGCGATCGCCGTGCTCGATCATCTCAAGATTCCGAAAGCCCATGCGGTGGGCCTGTCGCAGGGCGGCTACACGGTGGTCGTGCTCGGCACATTGCACCCCGATCGCCTGCTGTCGCTGACCGCGGCCGGCGTGGGGTCGGGCTCGGAGCGCGCGCACACCGCGGAATTCCGCAAGGCCTGCATGGCGATCGCCGACGACTTCGAGCGCAAAGGTTCTGTCGAGGTGGTGAAGGCCTATGGCATGAGCCCGGCGCGCGTGCCGTTCCTCGTCAAGGACCCGCGCGGGTTCGACGAGTTCAACCGGATGTTCTCCGAGCACGATCCCAAGGGCTCGGCCAACACCATGCGCGGCTTCCAGGCCGAGCGGCCGTCGGTGTACGACTTCGAGGCCGAGCTGAGAAAGGTGCAGGTGCCGACGTTGATCGTGGTCGGCGACGAAGACGAGCCCTGTCTCGAGCCGAGCTTCTTCCTCAAGCGGTGGATGCCGACATCGGGGCTGCTCGTGATGCCCAAGACCGGCCACGTGGTGAACCAGGAGGAGCCCGCAATGTTCAACGAGGCGGTGGCCGACTTCATCGCGCGCGTCGAAGCCGGCCGCTGGCCGGCGCGCGATCCGCGCTCCTATCGGAAATAGTGCCGCGGCGGCGCCGCTACGCGTCGACGCTTGCGGTCAGCGCGTTCTCCTGGATGAAGTCGCGCCGCGGCTCAACCTCGTCGCCCATCAGCTTGGCGAAGATATCGCTCGCCTCGTCGATCTCTTTGACCTTCACCTGCAGCAGCGAACGCGCCTCGGTGTCGAGCGTGGTTTCCCAGAGTTGCTCCGGGTTCATCTCGCCGAGACCCTTGTAGCGCTGCAGCGTCAGGCCCTTGCGGCCGGTGCCGGTCACGGCCTCGAACAGGGCGACCGGGCCATGGATGGTGATCGGCTCTTCGGTGCCCTTGCGGCGCAGCGTGCCGGGCCGCACGTAGACGGCCTGCAGTGACGCCGCATATTCGTCGAGCTTGCGGGCCTCGGCCGAATTGAGGAGCGCGTGGTCGATGACAGCGACCTCTTTGACGCCGCGCACGGTGCGTTCGAACTGGAAGCCTTCGCCGTCGGCGAACTGGCCCTGCCAGCCGCGCTCGGTTTCGTCCGACAGTACATCCAGGCGCTTGGCGATATAGAGCGCGGCCTTCTCCGCGGTGTCGGGATCCTCGGCGATCTTGGTGTTGAGCACGCCCGCAATCGCCGCCTGCTCGACGACCTTCCTGTTGTACCGGCTGTGAGTGCCGGCCAGCACGTTGCGGATGTTGCGTGCCTGCTCGACGAGATCGTGCAGATCAACGCCGGCGCGCTCTTCGCCTGAAAAGAGCTTCAGCACCGCATCCTGCAGCCCGGTCGTGATCAGATAATCCTCAAGTGCGTGCTCGTCCTTGAGGTATTGCTCGGACTTGCCGCGGCTCACTTTGTAGAGCGGCGGCTGTGCGATGTAGAGGTGGCCGCGCTCGATCAGCTCGGGCATCTGCCGGTAGAAGAACGTCAATAGCAGCGTGCGGATATGCGCGCCGTCGACGTCGGCGTCGGTCATGATGATGATTTTGTGGTAGCGCAGCTTCTCGGCGTTGAACTCCTCGCGTCCGATGCCGGTGCCGAGCGCGGTGATCAGCGTGCCGATCTCCTGGCTCGACAGCATCTTGTCGAAGCGGGCGCGCTCGACGTTGAGGATCTTGCCGCGCAGCGGCAGCACCGCCTGGAACTCGCGCTTGCGGCCCTGCTTGGCCGAGCCGCCGGCCGAGTCACCCTCGACGATGAACAGTTCCGACTTCGCCGGATCGCGCTCCTGGCAGTCGGCGAGCTTGCCGGGCAGCGAATTGACATCCAGCGCGCCTTTGCGGCGCGTCAGTTCGCGCGCCTTGCGTGCGGCCTCGCGCGCGGCTGCGGCCTCGACCACCTTGCCGACGATCGCCTTGGCCTCGGCGGGATGCTGCTCGAACCAGGCCGCGAGCCGGTCGTTGACAATGTTTTCGACCGCCGGCCGCACTTCCGAGGACACGAGCTTGTCTTTGGTCTGGGAGGAGAACTTCGGGTCGGCGACCTTCACCGACAGCACCGCGGTCAGACCCTCGCGACAGTCGTCGCCGGTGAGCGCGACCTTCTCCTTGCGCGCGCTGTTGCCGGCCTCGGCGTAGTTCGTCACTTGCCGCGTGAGCGCGCCACGAAAACCCGCGAGATGGGTGCCGCCGTCGCGCTGCGGGATGTTGTTGGTGAAGCAGAGCACGGTCTCGTGGTAGCTGTCGTTCCAGGTCATCGCGCATTCGACCGCGACGCCGTCGCGCTCAGCCGCGATCATGATCGGCTGGGGGATCAGCGAATTCTTGTTGCGGTCGAGGAACCGCACAAACTCCTCGACGCCGCCCTGGTAGCGCATCTCCTCGCGCTTCTCGACCGCATGCCGCATGTCGGACAGCACGATGGTGACGCCGGAGTTCAGGAACGCGAGTTCGCGCAGCCGGTGCTCCAGCGTGGCGAAGTCGAACTCGGTCATGGTGAACGTCTGCTTGGACGGCATGAACGTCACCTCGGTGCCCTGCCGCCCGGCAGCCTCGCCGGTGACGGCAAGCGGCGCCACCGCGTCGCCGTCGCGGAACTCCATCGCGTGCTCGTTGCCGTCACGCCAGATCGTGAGCTTGAGCCAGGTCGAGAGCGCGTTGACGACCGAGACGCCGACGCCGTGCAGCCCACCCGAGACTTTGTAGGAGTTCTGGTCGAATTTTCCGCCGGCGTGGAGCTGGGTCATGATGACCTCGGCTGCCGAGACGCCTTCGCCCTTGTGGATGTCGGTCGGGATGCCGCGGCCGTTGTCGCGCACTGTGCAGGAGCCGTCGGGATTGAGCGTCACTATCACTTCGGTGGCGTGTCCCGCGAGCGCCTCGTCGATCGCGTTGTCGACGACCTCATAGACCATGTGATGCAGGCCCGAGCCGTCGTCGGTGTCGCCGATGTACATGCCCGGCCGCTTGCGCACGGCATCAAGGCCCTTGAGGACCTTGATCTGTTCGGCGCCGTAGTCGGAAGGGATATTTCGGGCGGGTTCGGCCATGCGAGTTGCTTTCAATCGCCGAAGCGAAAATGGCTTGAGAATCAGCGCTGATTTGGCACGAAAAACAGCATGCCGTACAGAGCAAAGTGGACTACGCTAATATGTTGATTCAAGAGCCATTTTTAAAGGGTTGCAGCGCGAAAAAACGGTGCCGATTCGGGGCCCAAGATCGGCCCAGAAAAGGTGCCCCGAGAGGCCGCTTTCCGCTCGGTATCAGCCACAGTCAGCGCCGGCGATTGACCGTGCCGGGGCTCACGTCGAACACGTCGGCATCGCGTTCGATCGCTGCGAAGGCAAGCGGGTCGGCGCCGGTCATCCAGACCTGCGCACCGAGCCCGGCAAGCGCCTCGTAGAGCGCCGCGCGCCGCGCCGGATCGAGGTGTGCCACCACCTCGTCAAGCAGGAGCAACGGTGCGTATTCGGTCATCTCGGCGAGCAATCCAGCATGCGCCAGCACAAGCCCGATCAGCAGCGCCTTCTGCTCGCCGGTCGAAGCATCGGCCGCGGCGATACCCTTTAGCGGATAGGTGACGGCGAGGTCGGTCAGGTGCGGGCCGTCGAGCGTGCGGCCGGCGGCGGCGTCGCGGGCGCGGTTGTCACGCAACACGGCGCGGTAGCGGTCCTCGATGTCGGCCGCCGGGGTGTCGGGCAGCAGCCGCTCCATCCAGCCTTCGAGTGCGATTTCCGCGGACGGGAAGGCATCATCCTGGCGAGTCGCAAGCGCACCCTGCAGGCGGCGGACGGTCTCGGCGCGAAGCGCCGCGACCGCGACCGCAAGTTCTGCGGTCTCGTGCTCGACGGCGTCGAGCCAGTGCGGGTCAGGGCGCGGATCCTCCAACAGGCGGTTCCGGGCGCGTAGCGAACGCTCCAGCGCAGACACGCGGCTGGAATGTTCTGCATCGACCGCCAGCACCAGCCGGTCGAGGAAGCGCCGTCGCTCTGAGGCGGGCCCCGCGAACAGCGGGTCCATGGCTGGCGTGAGCCAGACCATTCGCAGGTGATCGGCAAACGCCGTTGCCGAGCTGACCGGCTCGCGGTCGATGCGGAACTTGCGGGATGGCAGGGCTTCGGTCGCCACGCCGGGCTCGATCCCGGTGCCGAGCGTCGCGAGCCCCATCATGCCTTCGATCTCGGCCGAAACCGCCCAGGAGCCGTCGCCCTCCGAGAAGGCCACCTCTTCGACGGTGGCGCGTCGCAGCCCGCGACCGGGGATGAGAAACGATATCGCCTCGATCAAGTTGGTCTTGCCAGCGCCGTTCGGGCCGGTCAGCACGACCAGCGCACGCTCAACCTCAAACGCAGCTGCGCGATAGCTGCGGAAATTGCTGAGCGCGAGACGGCGGATCGAGGCGGCTGATGCGGTCATTATCGTCCCGGCCCAGCAGCCGTCGGCCACGCGGACCGGCCCATCAATACGCGCTCTTGAGCGTTGGCAGTGGGCCGCGCTCATGGGCTTCGGGCCTCGGCGCTTTGCCCGGCACGGTGGGAACGCTTATACGCGCATCGGCATCAGGACGTAGAGCGTGCCCTTGGCGTCCTTGTCCTCGATCAGCGTAGGCGAGCCCGGGTCGGCGAGCCGCAGCACCGCCACCTCGCCGTCGAGCTGCGCCGCGATGTCGAGCAGGTAGCGTGAGTTGAAGCCGATGTCGATTGGGTCGGCGTCGTACTCGACCTCGATCTCCTCGGTGGCACTGCCGGAATCCGGATTGGTGACCGACAGCACCAACCGGCCGCTCGACAGCGACAGCTTGACCGCCCGACCACGCTCGCTCGAGACCGTCGACACACGATCGACCGCGGCCTCAAAATCCTTCTTGTCGACCGTCAACTCCTTGTCGTTGCCGGTCGGGATCACGCGCCCGTAGTCGGGGAAGGTGCCGTCGATCAGCTTGGAGGTCAGGACCACACTGCCGATCGAGAACCGGATCTTGGACGAGGACAGCTCAACCGTAACCTCGGCGTCATTGTCCTCGATCAGGCGCTGTACTTCCGTGACGGCCTTGCGCGGTACGATGACGCCCGGCATGCCAGCGGCGCCCTCCGGAATCGGCAAATCCGCCTGCGCCAGCCGGTGGCCGTCGGTCGCCACCCCGCGCAGCGTCGCCGATTTGCCGGAGCCCGCGGCATGCAGGTAGATACCGTTGAGGTAGTAGCGCGTCTCCTCGGTTGAGATCGCGAACTGCGTCTTGTCGATCAGTCGCTTGAGATCGGAGGCGTTGACCACGAACTTGTGCGTCATGTCGCCGGCCGCGAGATCGGGAAAATCGCTCTCCGGCAGGGTTTGCAGCGTGAAGCGCGAGCGTCCTGCCTTGATCGCGAGCATGGCGCGGTCGCCGGAGGCCTCGAGAACCACCTGCGATCCCTCCGGCAGCTTGCGCACGATCTCGTAGAGCATGTGCGCTGGCACCGTGGTGGAGCCGCCGGGCGACACCTCGGCCGATATTGCTTCGATGACTTCCAGGTCGAGATCGGTAGCCTTGAGGTTGAGGGCCGATTTCTCCGCGCGCACCAGCACATTGGCGAGGATCGGAATGGTGTTGCGGCGCTCGACCACGCGATGGACGTGTCCCAGCGACTTCAACAGTTCTGCGCGCTCGACGGTGACCTTCATGGCTGCGCCTGGACGCGGGACCACGGTCTACTGCGGTCTCGCTTGGGTTTCAGCATGACGCTCCGAACGCTGCCGGCGTTTCGGGATCGTGTTCCAAGGGGGTTCGAAAGTGGCGTGGCTGCACCCTTTTCGCAAGGGTTGCGTACGCAAAAGCGGCCGTTTTCCCAGCGATTTCCCCGGAATCGCCGCAGCCACAACCGCACAAGACTTGCCTGCGGCTCTGCGCCGCCGCCTTGACCTATTCCTGCAACTGCCGCTTCAGGACCTCGATCTCGTCGGCGAGCATGGCGTCGTTGCCGACCAGATTTTCGATCTTGCGGACCGCGTGCAACACGGTGGTGTGGTCGCGCCCGCCAAACCTGCGGCCGATCTCCGGCAGCGAGCGCAGCGTCAGCGTCT
Organism: uncultured Alphaproteobacteria bacterium; assembly: GCA_963821555.1. Classification (GTDB taxonomy): domain Bacteria; phylum Pseudomonadota; class Alphaproteobacteria; order Rhizobiales; family Xanthobacteraceae; genus Z2-YC6860. The sequence goes on from CAWGEM010000005.1 coordinate 61,136, forward strand.
TAGCGAGGTACATGGCGACCTGACGCGGCCGGACCACGTTGGCGGTGCGGCGCGAGGAGAGCAGGTCGGCGCGGCTGACGTTGTATTGCCGCGCCACGATCCGCTGGATGTCTTCGATCTTGACCCGCTTCGGCTCCTGCGGGCGGATCAGGTCGCGTACCTCGCGCTCGGCCAGCTCCATGGTGATCGGCTGGCCGGTGAGCTTGCTGTGGGCCAGCAACCGGTTGACCGCGCCTTCCAGGTCACGGCCGTTGTGGGTCACCGACTTTGCGATGTAACTCAGCACCGCAGCCGGCACGTCGAAGGCGGGATGGTATTGCCGCGCCGTCGCGACGCGGGTTTTCAGGATTTCGAGCCGCAGGTCTTCGCCAAGCGGTCCCATTTCCACCACGAGCCCGCCGGCGAGCCGCGATCGCATGCGTTCGTCGAGGCTTTCGAGGTCGGTCGGCGGCCGGTCGGAGGCGATCACCACCTGCCGGCCCGCGTCGATCAGGGCGTTGAGCGTGTGGCAGAACTCGGCCTGGGTAGTCTTGCCCTGCAGGAACTGCAGGTCGTCGATCACCAGCACGTCGATGCCGCGCAGCGCCTCCTTGAACGCCAGCGCGGTCTGAGTCCGCAACGCCGACACAAAGCCGTACATGAACTTCTCGGCCGTCAGATAAAGCACCTTGCGCTCGGCGCCGTTGTTGCCGGCCCAGGTAATGGCTTGCAGCAGGTGGGTCTTGCCCAGCCCCACTCCGGCATGGATGTAGAGCGGGTTGAACATCACCTGCTCGCCGCGGCGCGCCACCGCCACCTGCTTCGCCGCTGCATGGGCGAGCGTGTTCGAACGGCCGACCACGAAGCTATCGAACGTCAACCGCAAGTCGAGCGGCGAGCCGCCTAGCGCGTCGTGGCCGGTCGAAATCGGCGCAAAGTTGTGTCGCATGTCGCCGGGATCGGAGCGCAGGCTTCGCGGCTCGCGCGGGGCCTCGATCGCATCCGGCGGCCTTACCTTCGGCGTAGCGGTACGAATGACCGCGCTACGGACGCTGACTTCAATTTTCTCGATCTCGGGCAGTTCACCTCGCCAGCACGCGAGCACGCGATCCATATAGTGCGACTGTATCCAGCTCTTGAGGAAGCGTGTCGGCACGGACAGATGAACGGTCGCGCCGTCGATGCGCTCAAGCTCCATGCGAGCAAACCAGCTCAGAAAAATATCATCGCCAATTTCGACGCGGAGACGCCCCTTCACTTGCAACCAGCGTTCCTGATCCGGGCTCGGCATTTCTTATCTCTTGCGGACTGCTGTTAGACGGAACTCGGGTGAACGGATGGCGGATACGGAAGCCGCCGTTGCCGCTACGCGGTTACAGCACTCGGAACCTGGACTTGGACGATCTGGATTTGAGGTAGAGCCGTCGCCTGACAGGGGACGACTCGGGGAATGCGGCCGGCGACCGGCCGCGCGCATTCAGCCGCTGTGTGGCGGAGACGCGCCCCCGCGCGGGGCGAAATCCTCCGGGCGGCGCGGGGTCCTCAAGAGCAGGGTCACTTTAGGTTTCACTGGCGCACGCCCGCTCGCATCGGGAGAAAAATCGCGCCCTGCCGTCATAATACCCCCCTGTTCCATTGCGAGCCTGATCGCAACAGCTGCGAAGACGTGTTTTGAAGTACTCAACGTCGCTTCGGGCGGCCGTTCACTGCAGAAACAGTGGTCGCGAAGTCCAGATCGTCGATCGGCCGGCTCGAATACATGACACATCACGTCTCCGGAACGAGAACTTCAGACAAAGCAAAACTGATCTCATTCAGGATGAGCCGAATACCGTGGCAGTACTGAATTCGCGGGGAAACCCGGAAGCAAATTCAAAATAGCACGCCGCGGGCGCATCGCAATGGCACGACCGCGCGAGCCCAAGCCCGGCCTAGGTTTGCGCGTGATGCAGTGCCGGCCAAGCTCGCGCGCGTTGTCCACAAATCCTTGAATAAGCGCCAGTATTGATGGTCACGAATCTGTCGCAAATCGGGACTCGGGGGTCGCTGAAGCGTTCTTCAGCGGAACGTCACGGATTGAGGAAAACCAAGTCCTCGCCTTCGCTTTGACGATAAGCCCTTTCGGCGCATGACGTTTTCGTGACCGAAATAGGCGGGTAACCCCCTCCCCAAAAAGCGGGGAAAGCCCAGCAATACCGCCCTTAAGGGAGTCAGTAAAAATACGTAGACCGCTTCTTATCAAACACTGTGATATAATGGTAACAGGTGTGTCGCGGACACGACTATTGTTGCGGGGGGGCACACGGGCCCGTCCAAAGCAAGAAATCTGTCGGAATGCAGGCTTATTAGGAGCCGAGCGCAGACGCCCGACGAGTGTTGGCTCGAGCCGAGTGCTGGCTCGCCCCGGCGTTAGGAGCCGAGCTTGACGATCTGGCGGGTCAGCCTGGAAACCTTGCGGCTCGCTGTATTGCGATGAACCTGCCCGGTCTGCGCGGCCCGCATGAGGTGGGGCTCGGCTTCCTTCATGGCTTCCAGCGCCTTGTTGCGATCGCCTGAGGCGATCGCCTCTTCGACCTTGCGGATCGCAGTCCGCACGCGTGTGCGGCGCGCCTTATTGATCTCGGTGCGGCGGGCGATCTTGCGGGCGGCTTTGCGGGCGGAGGAGGTGTTGGCCATGAACTCGGGTCGACTTGCTCGATATGTCGCGAAAAATCAACGGCGGCGAGGACACCCGCCGCCAGCGGGGTGCTTATAGTCACGGGGGTTCGAGCCGTCAACGCTGCATTCGGGCCGGTCAGGCTGCGGTGGGCAGCATGCCCGCGTCGTGGCCGTAGAGCCAGGAGATCGACTGCATGGACCAGTCGGTCGTGCCGGTCGCCATCTCGGCGTCGCGCTCCGCTTGGGCCGGGCCGTCGGGCAGGTGGAACCGCGTCATGTTGTTGCGCGAGACCGCCTGGCAATGGGCGGTCGCGCTCCAGCCGCAGCGACTGATAGAGCGCAAGCGCCGCCGACACATCGTCGCGGTGGCGCTGCAGGCAGGCCGTCAGCGCAACGCCGTCCTCGATCGCCTGCCCCCGCCCTGGCCGAGGAAGGGCAGCATCGGGTGGCACGCGTCGCCGAGCAGGGTGACGCGGCCGAACGACCAGCGCGAGAGCGGCTCGCGGTCGAGCAGCGCCCATTTGAAGGTGTGATCGGCGGCGGCGATGATCTCGCGACCGAGTGTGCCGAAACCCGCATAGGCGGCTGCGAGGTCGGCGACCTCGCCCGGTTCGGTCCAGGACTCCGTGATCCAGGTGTCCTGCTCCATCAGCCCGACGAAGTTCAGCAGGCGGCCGGCCGAGACCGGGTAGTAGACGAAATGCCGGCCCGGGCCCATCCAGTTGTTGGCCGCGGTGCCGATGTCGAGATGGGCGACGCGCGCGATCGGAATGAGGCCGCGATAGGCGATGCAGCCGGTGAAGCGCGGCTTCTCCGGCCCATGCAAAGCATGCCGGATCACCGAATGGATGCCGTCGGCGCCGACCATGACGTCTGCCGTGATCACGGCACCATTCTCGAAACGCATCTCGACGCGATCGCCGTGATCGATAAACCCGGTGCAGCGATGGCCGAGATGCACCCGCTCGCGCGGGATGGCGTTCGCCAGCGCCGCATGAAGGTCGCCGCGATGGAAGTTATAGTGCGGCGCACCGAATGCCTTTTCCATCGATTCGGCGAGCCGGGTCAGCGCGAGCGTGCGGCCGTCCTGCCAGCGGTGCTGGTGAAACGCTGAGGGCTTCACGCCGACGCGCTCCATCTCGGCCCGGAGGCCGAGCCGGAACAGGAGCCGCGATGCATTCGGGCTCACGACAAGTCCGGCGCCGGCCTCGCTCAGCTCACGGGACTGTTCGTAGACCTGTACGTCGAAACCCGCCTGCAGCAGGCTCAAGGCGGCCGTCAGCCCGCCGATGCCGCCGCCGATAATCGCAACCGAGAGAGTGCCGCCGGCCATTTCCAAGATCTCCGCACTGGCCCCAACGCGCTGTTCACGCCACGCGCTTGCCGCGCACCTGATCGTAGCCGGCAACCGCTGCGGCGCGGTCGGCGGCCGAGAACGGCGCCAGCGGCGGCTTGACCCGCGCGAGCGCCGGGTCACCATGGATGTGCGCGAGCAGCGACTTGACGCCCGACACCAAAGCCTTGCCGTCGAACAGCTTGCGAATCGTCACCGCGTGCTCGAGCGCCGCCGTGTCGCCCCGCAACCAGGCCAGCACGCACAGATCGGCGTTGAGATTGGCGGTGGCTGAAATGCAGCCCGCGAACGCACCTCCGCGCGCCTCGATCAGCACAGCTTCGGTGGACGGAAACACATCGAAATCCTTGGAGATCGCCGCGGCTTCGCGCGCATAGGCCATGTCGCCGGAGGAAATCCTTCAGGCCGACGATGCGCTGTCCGAAGCGATCGAGCAGGCGGCGCACCAGCGCGACATGCCAGTGCAACCCGGACTGCTGGGGAAAGTGATAGAGATAGATCGGAACGGGGTTTGCGGCCGTCGCCTGCACGATCGCTTCGACGTAGGCGACAAGCCCATCGTCCGGCACGCCCTTGTAGTAAAACGGCGGCAACAGCAGCGCCCCGGCAAAGCCGAGCTCGGCAGCATGCCGGGTGAGCGCAACTGCATCCGCGGTGGCGGCGGCGCCGGTGCCAACCATCAGACGGTGGAGCGGCAGTCCGGCGTCGCGGTAAGCGCTCATCACGCGCTTGCGCTCCTCGAGCGAGAACGAGGTCGCCTCGCCGGTGGTGCCGAGCACATTGAGGCCGTCGCAGCCGTTGTCGAGCAGGAAGCGCGCTAGCTTGGTCGCGCGCGCGGTGTCGGGCGAGCCGTCCTCGGCAACCGGCGTGGCAATGGCGGCGATCACGCCGCGGAGAGTGGCCATGCTGCTGTCCTCCTGTGTCCCGGCGCGACCATACCGGAAACCGGCACCGCCGTTGATCCCCGCCGAAGTCGGGCCGCCGCACTGACGCCATGCGCGGTATTCATGCCCGTTCCGGGGCGCTACGGACCGGATTAGTCCACGCTGATCTTGGCGCGCTTGATCACGTCGGCCCATTTTCGGGTCTCGAGCCGGATCAGCGCTTCGAACTCCGCCGGAGTGCTCGGCGTAGGATCGACATTGAGCCTTGCCAGCTTGTCGCGCAGATCAGGCTCGGTGAGCGCTGCCTGGATCGCGGCGTTGAGCTTCTGTGTGATGTCGGCGGGCAGACCCGCAGGTGTCGCGACGCCCCACCACGTTCCTGGATCGAGCTCCGGCAGCGAGATTCCGGCTTCACGGAACGTCGGCACGTTCGGCAGCGTCGCGGCGCGCGACGTGCCGCTTACCGCAAGGCCCCGCAGGTTGCCCGATTCGATCTGCGCCTTGGCCGAGCCGATGTTTAAGAACATCAGGTCGATGCGGCCCGCCACGAGGTCGATGATGCCCGGAGCGGCCCCCTTGTACGGCACGTGGACGATTTCAAGGCCCTGCGATGCCTTGAAGAATTCGGCGTTGAGGTGCGGCGGGGTGCCGTTGCCGGCAGAGCCGTAGGTCGCCTTGCCGGCCTTGCCGCGGGCGAACGCGATGAACTCGCCCACGGACCTGGCGTCAAGCGAGGCGGGCACTACCATCACGGTCGGACCGCGGACCGCAAGCGAGATCGGATTGAAATCGCGCTCGGCGTCGTATTTCGCCGGCGTGTAGAGGCTCGGGTTGACGGTCAGGGAGGGATCGATAAACGCGATCGTGTAGCCGTCGGGCGGCGACTTTGCGACCGACTCATAGCCGATGTTGCCGCCGGCCCCTGGCCGGTTTTCGACGATGACGCGTTGGCCGAGCTTGTCGCCCATCGCATCGGCCAGAAGCCGCGCCATCGCGTCGGTCGGTCCGCCGGGAGCGAACGCAACCACCATGCGGAGCGGGCGCGACGGGTAGCCCTGCGCCTGCGCGGTGTCGCACGGTCCGGCAAGCGACAGCAGCGCAAGCGCTGTCAGCCACAGCGCGCGCGAGATCGAAGACCATTGCATCGCGATATTCTTTCTGCTCAGCGCGGTGTGAGCCGTCCGCCGGCGGCGGTGCGGATGCGCAACGCCGATGCCTTTGCGTCGCGCACGATCTTATCGACGTCATAGGCAACGAGCTTGCCGCCGCGCTTGACGATACGGCCGTCGATCAGAACCGTGTCGACGTTCGCCGGCGTCGCCGATTGCACGACGCTCGTTTCGATGTCGGCGATCGGCGCGATGTTGATGTCATTGCCGCGGATCAGAATGATGTCGGCGCGTTTGCCGACTGCGATCGAGCCGGTGGTGTCGGCGATGCCGAGCGCTTTCGCGCCGTTGAGCGTCGCCATCTCGATCACCTCACGGAATCCGACCTCCGGCAGCGGCTCGGATGGCGTGCCGCGCCAGGGAATGCCCATGTTCCAGGTGAACCGCATGGTTTCGAACATGTTCGGCGGCGCGATCGAGCTTGCATCGAACGACAGCGATACCGTTACGCCGGCCTTGCGGAAGCGCAGCAGCGCCACGCGTGGATCGCCGGCGCGGCCGAGCCGGAACTCGGAGTGCGTGGCCCAGGAGAGCGGCGTCTTGGTCTTTGCCATCAGCTCGGCGTCAATGTCGCGCGAGGGTACAAAATGGCAGAGCAGCAGGTTCGGGCCGAGCCAGCCGCGGCGCTCGAAGTCCTCGGTGTCGACCCAGTTCGGCGGCGTCTGGGCCGCGTGCAACGCGATCGGCAGCTTGCGCTCGAGCGCGCCGGCCATGTCGATCAGGAACGTCGGCGGATCGCTCTGCGAGTGGCCGCGCAGGTTCAGCCCGAGATGCACCAGCCCTTCGAAAGCGGTGCCGGAGGCGAAATACTCGCGTTTCACTCGGTCCACGTCGGCAAAGCTGACGGGCTGGTTGCGCGGCATCAGGTCGATGTGCCCGTAGGCGTAGCGGGCGCGCAGCATCGCCTCGCGGTGCGCGCGCAGCTCGGCGTCGGCATGCGCCGGTGTACGCGTGTTGTGCGACCAATTGTGCACGGTGGTGATGCCGGCGTTGGCAAGCTCGACCAGGCCGAGCATGACGCTCGCATGGAAGTCGTCCGCGCTGTAGAGCGTGGAGGTCGCGTTTTTGGCCGGGAAATAGCCGAAGCCGCCATCGCCGACGAAGTTGCGGCCGAGCGCGCTCCACATGTGATAGTGGGTGTCGATGAAACCCGGCATCACGATCATGTCGGTCGCATCGATCGTCTCGGCGCCCGCGACCGAAAGATCGGGGCCGACCGCTTCGATCCGGCCGTCGCGCACGTGCACGTCCGCACGCGGCAGCACGCCCGCCTGATCGACGGTGACGACCGCGCCGTTCTTGATGAGGTAGTTGCCGCGCGCCACAAGCGGCGCGGCCCCTTGCGCGAACGAAGGTCCGATCGACGCCGGGGCGGCCAGGCCGCCCACCGCCGCCGCAGAAAGCAGCTTGGTAAACCGCCTGCGATTCAACATCGTCGCCTCCCGCGGCTGTCAGCCGCTCACGTTGAATGCCGCCAGCGCCGCCATGTTGACGAGCTGCGAGTCCTTGGCGCCGAGTTGCACGATCTGCACCGGCCGGTCGAGCCCGACCAGCAGCGGGCCGATCACGGTGGCGCCGCCCAGCTCCTGCAGGAGCTTGGTCGAGATCGAGGCCGAGTGGAACGCCGGCATCACCAGCACGTTGGCCGGGCCAGTCAGCCGGCTGAACGGGTAAGCCGACGCCGCCTCGGGATTGAGCGCGACGTCGGCCGCCATCTCGCCGTCGTATTCGAAGTCGACCCGCCGCTGGTCGAGGATTCTTACCGCCTCGATGACGTGGGCCGAGCGCTCGCCGGGCGGATGGCCGAAGGTCGAAAACGCGAGCAGGGCGAGCCGCGGCTCGTAGCCCATGCGGCGCGCGACGCCCGCCGCCTCCACCGCGATGTCGGCAAGCTCCTCGGCCTTCGGCATTTCGGTGATGGCGGTGTCGGCGATCAGCACCGGCTGGCCGCGCGCGAGCACCAGCGACAGGCCGATCATACGATGGCCGGGCTTGGGATCGATCACGCGGCGGATGTCCTGCAACGCCACCGAATAGTTGCGGGTGACGCCGGTGACCATGGCGTCGGCGTCGTCGAGCGCCACCATGCAGGCCGCAAACGTGTTGCGGTCCTGGTTGACCATGCGTTGGCAGTCGCGGAACAGATAGCCTTTGCGCTGCAGGCGCTCGTACAGATAGTTGGCGTAGCTGAGGTTGCGCCGCGATAGTGCGGCGTTGATGACCTCGATGCCGCGGCCAAGTTCGATCCCGAGGTTCTCCGCGCTCTGGCGGATCGGGTCCTCGCGCCCGACCAGGAGCGCCGTGCCGAGGCCCTCGTGCGCGAAGCTCGCGGCGGCGCGGATCACCTGCTCCTCCTCGCCTTCGGCGAACACCACACGCTTGGGCGACCGTCGCAGCCGCTCGAACACCCGCTGCAGTACGCCCGCGACCGGGTCGCGCCGGCTGCGCAGCGATTGCCGGTAGGCGTCCATGTCGACGATCGGCTTGCGGGCGACGCCGGTCTGCATCGCCGCGTTCGCGACCGCCGGCGGCACGTAGGAGATCAGCCGCGGATCGAACGGCACCGGGATGATGTAGTCCGGCCCGAACTTCGGCCGCGCGCCGTAGGCGGCGGCAACCTCGTCGGGGACGTCCTCGCGCGCAAGCTCGGCGAGCGCGCGGGCGGCCGCGATCTTCATCTCCATATTGATGGTGGTGGCGCGCACGTCGAGCGCGCCGCGGAAAATGTAGGGAAAGCCCAGCACGTTGTTGACCTGGTTCGGATAGTCGGAGCGGCCGGTCGCCATGATGGCGTCGTCGCGCACCTCGTTGACATCCTCCCAGGTGATTTCCGGGTCCGGGTTGGCCATGGCGAAGATGATCGGCTTGGCCGCCATCGACTTGACCATGTCCTTGTTGACCGCACCTTTGACCGACAGGCCGTAGAACACGTCCGCGCCGGCCAGCGCCTCGGCGAGCGTGCGCATCTCGGTCTTCACCGCATAGGCCGACTTCCACTGGTTCATGCCTTCTTTGCGGCCCTCGTAGATCACGCCCTTGGTGTCGCAGAGGATCAGGTTTTCCGGGCGGAACCCGATCGACCGGAGCAATTCCAGGCAGGCAATGCCGGCGGCGCCGGCGCCGTTGCAGACGATTTTGGTCGTCTCTATCTTGCGGCCCGTCAGGTCGAGGGCGTTGAGCAGGCCTGCGGTCGCGATGATGGCGGTGCCGTGCTGGTCGTCGTGGAACACCGGGATGTCGAGCAGTTCGCGCAGCCGCTGCTCGATCACGAAGCACTCCGGTGCCTTGATGTCCTCCAGGTTGATGCCGCCCCAGCCCTTACCGAGGTATTTGACGCAATTGATGAATTCGTCGGGGTCCTCGGTGTTGACCTCGAGATCGATGGAATCGATGTCGGCGAAACGCTTGAACAGGATCGATTTGCCTTCCATGACGGGCTTGGCCGCAAGCGCGCCGCGGTTGCCGAGCCCCAGGATGGCGGTGCCGTTGGTGATGACGGCGACGAAATTGCCCTTGGTTGTGTAGTCGTAGGCGAGGCTCTCATCTTCGGCGATCGCCAGCACCGGCACGGCCACCCCCGGCGAATAGGCGAGCGACAGATCGCGCTGGGTCGCCATCGGTTTGGTCGCGACCACTTCGAGCTTGCCAGGCCGGCCCTGGCTGTGGAACAGCAGCGCTTCCTGGTCGGTGAACGTCGGACGATTGGATTTATTTGCCATTTCAATACTCTACCCCACGTTCATGCCGATGAGACGACGTTACCGGAACCGCGGCCGATTGCTCAAGTGCACTTGGCGGGATCGCGGAGCACCGCCGCAACCGACCGGAGCAATGGTCGCAGCGGCATCGCCAGCATTGAACCGCGGTGGCCGGCAGAGTAATCGGTTCGGGCCAACGGGCTCCTGAAATCGCCATGATACGCTTTTTACTGCGCTTTATCGGTCTTCTTCTGCTCGCGCTCGCCTTTATCTTCGTGATCTACGATGGCATGAGGTCGATCGCCGACGGCGGGCTGTCGCTGACCAAGTTCAGCCAGATCTGGACGGAGGTGCATGCGGGCAGCCTGCAGGCGCTGCAGACCGCCATCGAACGCTATGCCGGCGCGGACCTGTGGCGGGTGATCATGGCCTCGATCCTGGCCCAACCGGTCGCAGCGGTGTTCGGAGTGATCGGCGTCGTGCTGATCGTGCTCGGGCGCAAGAAGAAGCCGCTGATCGGCTACGCGCGCGATTAGGCCAGCCCTGGCAGGCCTGACACAAAAACACCGACCCCAGGTTGCGCCGAGGCCGGTGCGCCTTACTCTCTCGACAACAGGTGGGGTGGTCAGATGTCCCACTCGGAGCGCTGGCGGACCACCACCGGCCGGCCGGTCTCATTCTGGCAAGAGCCCGCGACGGCCTGGTGAGTGGAAACGGTGTACTGCCGGGCATAGGCCGGGGCGGCAACGGAGCTTGCGATGTGACCGATGGTCACGCCGAGCGCGCCGACCACCACGCTGGTCAGAAGCAGCGCGCCGACGATGCCGCCGCGCGGCATCAGGAGGCAGAGGCCCGCAAAAACTTCGGCCGAGCCGGCGATCATCCGGAACCCTTGGCCGAGCCCGAGCATCTCGAAATGATGGACGACGAAGTCCATCCCGGAGAGCTTGGCGTAGCCGCTGGCGAGAGCGATGATACCGATGACGACCTGAACGCCGTAGATCGCGATGGTCTTGCTCATGGCCTGCCCCTCACTTTCGATAGGGCCACTCTAGGAGCGCTCTGTATCGCGGCGATGTTGACGGGCAATCGATTTGGTATCGTCGGTATCGCAGGAATCGCGGCGCTTTTTTCAGACATGGCCATCGCGGTCGGCCCCGCGATACAGACGATACAAACTCGGCATCGCGCGAAACACCGCGGATACAAAATCCCCGCAGCATGCTTCGTTGGGGGGATATCGACCCGATGCCGAAAACAAGCATGGCCCGGACTGCGACCAAGAACGCGTACAAGAAAGCTGTCAAATCCAGTTCCAAGCCAGCCCGACGCGCTGCGAAGGCCAAGAAGCCACGCAGCACGTCAGTCGAAGGGCAGCGCGACGAAGAGCGGAACGCGCTGGCGCTCGCCTCGATCAATGAGAGCGTCTACGACTGGAACGTCGCAACCGACGAGGTGTACTTCTCGCCTTCGCTGCGCGTAATGCTTGGGCTCAAGCCCAAGCAGCCGATTACCCGCAAGGCCTGGGCCGCGCTGATCCATCCGGACGATCAGGTCGAGCACCGACGCACGCTGCTGGCGCATTTCCGGGGCGAGACCGAACGCTTTGAGTCCGAGTTCCGCTATCGCGCCGCTGACGGCAGCTGGCGCTGGGCGCGCCAGCACGGTATCGCCGAACGCAATGCGGCCGGACGCGTACGCCGCATGGTCGGCGCCACCGGCGACATCACCGCAAGCAAGGAGCGTGAACATGAGCTGCAGTCGGCGCGCGCCGAGGTGATCTCCGCGCAACGCTATGCGCTCGCGCTCGATGCGATCAACGAGAACCTCTACGACTGGGATATTGACGCCGATACGGTCTACTACGCGCCGGGGCTCTATCGCATCCTCGGGCTCACGCCCGAACAACTGCGGACGCCGAAGGACTGGACCGACCGCATCCATCCCGAGGATCAATCACTCTTCCGCTATGCTCTGGCCGAGCATCTGAAGGGCCGGACGCCGCGCTTCTCGATCGAGCTGCGCTACAGAAGCGGCGATGGCAGCTGGCGCTGGGCGCGCCAAGCCGGCATCGCTCTACGCCGCGCCGACGGGCGCGCGCACCGCATGGTCGGGGCGGCCGGCGACATCACCGAGACAAAGCGGCTGGACGAGACGCTCGCAGCCGCGGCCGATGTGCTCAACGTCATGAGCCGCTCCACCTTCGAGCTCCAGACCGTCCTCGACACCCTGGTGGAATCGGCCGCGCGGCTGTGCGAGGCCGAGTGCGCCTTCATCTTCCGGCGCGAAGGCAACTTCTACCGGCTTGCCGCCGACTTCGGTTTTTCGGACGCGTACCTGAACTACATCAAAGGCCGCAAGATCGTGCCTGACCGCGGCACGCTGGTCGGCCGCGTCGCACTGGAAGGCGCCCCGATCCACATTCCGGATGTCCTCGCCGACACCGAATATTCCTGGCCGGAGGCGGTGACGATCGGCAACTACCGCACCATGCTCGGTGTGCCGCTGCTGCGGGAGGGCACGACGATCGGTGTGATTGCGCTCGCGCGCAACGTCCCGCGGCCGTTCAGTGCGCGGCAGATCGAGCTGATCACGACGTTCGCCGATCAGGCCGTGATTGCGATCGAGACGGTGCGGCTGTTCGAGCAGGTGCGGGAGCGAACGGCCGAGCTGGAGCGCACCCGCTCGGTGCTCGCCACCATGATCGACAATATGAACGACGGCATCGCGCTGATGTCGCCCGACGACGACGACGTGCGTGTCGAGTTCGTCAACCGGCGCATGATGGAGTTCCAGCGCTATCCGGCTGAGGTGGTGTTTCCCGGCAGCCTGATGAGCGACGTGCGGCGGTTCCAGATCAAGCGCGGCGATTTCGGCGCCGTCGCCGATCCCCAAGCCAAGATCCGAGAGCTGGTCGAGCACCTGCGCACCCCGGGCGGCGTCCGGTTCGAGCGACCATCGGCGAGCGGGCACTACATCGAGGTGAGCTACAAGCCGCTCGAGAACGGAACCATCCTGAGCATCCACCGCGACATCACCGAGCTAAAGGAGCGCGAGGCCTCGCTCGCCGCCGCCAAGGAGGCGGCCGAGGCGGCGCGGGCCGACGCCGAGCGCACGCGCAAGGTGATGCAAACCGTGCTCGACAACATGGACGAGGGCGTCCAGCTGTTCGACAAGGACTTCAACGTCGGCTTCGTCAATCGCCAGATGCTGGCGCTGCACGACCTGCCGATTGAGGTCGCAGGCCCGGGCAAGCCCGGCATTGACACCGTGCGATACATGGTCAGGCGCGGCGATTTCGGAGCGGACGTCGACGTCGAGCAGATCATCCAGCAGCGCATCGCACTGATTCGCGATGCATCCGGCGCCCGTCATGAACGGCAGACGGCGAGCGGACGTCATATCGAGTTCAACTTCATTCCCCTCGCCGAGGGCGGCCAGCTTGCCGTTGCCCGCGATATCGCTGAAATCAAGCAACGTGAGGACGCATTACGAGCCGCAGCCGACGTTCTCAAACTGATCAACCGCGCCAATTTCGACCTGCAGACCGTACTCGACATGCTGGTCCAGTCGGCCACGAGGCTGTGCGAGGCGGACGGCGCCAATATCTTCCAGCGCACTGAGTCGAACTTCCGGATGACCGCGAGCTACGGCTACTCGCCGGAGCTGACCGAGTTCATGTACCGCAATCCGGCTCCGCAGAGCCGGAACTCCCTGCTCGGCCGGTTGGTGATCGAGCGCACTGCCGTGCATATCCCGGACATCACGGCCGATCCCGAGTACACTTGGTCCGGCCCGCAGCAGTTCGGCGAATACCGCACAATGCTCGGCGTACCGCTGATGCGCGAAGGCATGCCGATCGGCATGCTCGCGATGACGCGCGTCCAAGCGAAGCCGTTCACGTCGGCGCAGATCGAGCTGATCTCGACATTTGCCGACCAGGCCGTGATCGCGATCGAAACGCTACGCCTGTTCAATGAGGTACAGGAACGCACCGCCGAGGCCGAGCGCACCCGTAAGGTCATGCAGACGGCGTTCGACAATATGGACGACGGGGTCGCGCTGCTGGACAAGGACCTGCGGCTGCAGTTCCTCAGCCGGGAGCGCATCAGGTCCCGCCGGCTCCCGCCCGATATGGTCTACCCCGGCGCCAGCGCCGTCGATCTGGTCCGCTTCCAGGCGAGACGCGGCGACTTCGGGCCGGTGGCGGATGAACGCGCGGTCGAGGCCAAGGTCGCCGCTGCGATAAACCGGATGACGACACCGGACGGCATCCGCTACGAGCGGCGGGAAGGCGATCGCCACATCGAGTTCAATTTCAAGCCTCTGGACGACGGCGGGCTGCTCGCGGTGTTCAGAGACATCACCGAATTGAAGGACCGCGAGCAGGCGCTTGCCGCCGCCAAGGAGGCGGCCGAAGCAGCCCGCGCCGATGCCGAGCTTACCCGTGAGCTGATGCAGACCGTGCTCGACAACATGAGCGACGGTGTGACGCTCTGGGATCGCGACTTCACTTGGCAGTTCAGCAATCGCCAACACATCGCGCGCCAGCAATATACGTCCGAGGTACTCCGTCCGGGAGCCACCGGCGTCGACATGATCCGCTTCCAGGCGCAGCGCGGCGAGTTCGGCCCGCTCAACGATGTCGAGGCGAAGGTCCAGGAGATCGCGGCCACGATCCGCGGCGGCGGACGCTACGAGCGGCGCACGCTCAGCGGTCGGTATATCGAGTTCAACTACAGCAAGCTCGCGAACGGCAGCGTACTCGGCCTTTACCGCGACATCACCGAGCTGAAGGACCGCGAGCAGGCGCTCGCCGCTGCCAAGGAGGCGGCCGAAGCGGCGCGGGCGGAGGCGGAGGCCGCGACCCAGGCAAAGTCCACCTTCCTAGCCACCATGAGCCACGAAATTCGTACGCCGATGAACGGCGTGCTCGGCATGATGGAAGTGCTGGAACACCAGGGGCTCGACGAGCAGCAGCGCCATACCGTCGACACCATGCGAGAGTCGGCACAGGCGTTGTTGCGGATCATCGACGACCTCCTGGACTTCTCCAAGATCGAAGCCGGCCGGCTAGAGCTTGAGGAAACCGCATTCTCGCTGTCCGGGTTGATCTCAGGCGCAATCGACACGTTCCGACCACAAGCGGAGGCCAGAGGACTCGCGCTTGATGCCGCGATCGCAGCCGGGTCCAACGATGCGCTGGTCGGCGATCCGACCCGGGTGCGGCAGATCCTGTTCAACCTCCTGAGCAACGCGCTCAAGTTCACCAAGCGTGGCGGCGTTCAGGTTCGTGCCGGCACGGTGCCGCTTGGCCATGGCGCGACGCGCGTCACGCTCGCGGTGAGCGACACCGGCATCGGACTGAGCGAGGAGCAGCGGGCACGTCTGTTCCAGCCGTTCGCGCAGGCCGATTCCTCCACGACGCGGCGATTCGGCGGCACCGGGCTTGGATTGTCGATCGTGCGCCGGCTTTCGCAACTGATGCAGGGCGAGGTGGTGATCGACAGTACGGCCGGCGTGGGGTCGACCTTCAAGGTCACGCTGACGCTGAAGGCTGCGCCCGCCAATTCGCCACTGGCTGCATTGCTGCGGCCCGAAATCCGGGGTCAAGCCGGGCGGCGCGCGGTCCAAGCGCAACGAGGGGCTGCGGGTGTTGGTGGTCGACGACCATCCGGTCAACCGCGAGGTTCTAGTGCGGCAGCTCGAGCTGCTCGGCCTCTCGGCCGACAGCGTCAACGATGGCGTCGAAGCGATCGAGGCGTGGGCGGCCGGGCGCTATGTCGCGGTGCTGGCTGACATCCATATGCCGCGCATGGACGGCTACGAGCTGACGCGCCGTATGCGCGCGGCGGAAACCGAAGGCCACAAGACCGGCCACACTCCGGTGATCGCGGTCACCGCCAACGCCATGAACGACGAGGAGGAGCGCTGCATCGCCGCCGGCATGGACGCATACCTGGTGAAGCCAGTCAGCATCGAGAGGCTGCGGACGACGCTCGAGCGTTGGCTCTCGGTTGAACGCGCCGGCAATGGTCATGACTCGGACGGCGAGGGTGCGCCCGCGAGCGCAATCGACCGCGGCGTGCTGGGCGCCTGGCTCGGCGATGATCGCGACGCGATCGACTCGCTGCTCGGCAAGTTCCGCGATACCGCCCGCGACACCCATCGCGAGATCGAGAGCGCGTCGCGCAGCGGCAATCTCGCTGCGCTCGCAGCCGCGGCCCACAAGCTCAAGGGCGCAGCGCAAGCGGTCGGCGCCAAGGGCGTCGGCGCGGCCGCGGCCGCGCTCGAGCAGGCCGGCAAGGCCGGCAATCGCGCGCTCTGCCGCGACGGGCTCGGGCCGCTCGCATCCGAGCTCCGCCGCGCGCTCGCCGAGATCGACGAGGCGCGGGCGCAATAGTGCGCAGACCTCTAGGCCGCTTCAATCCTTGGGCGGAACGAACATGTAACCGACGCCGCGCACCGTGCGGATCGAGTTCGGGGTGCGCGGGATCGACTTCGATTTTGCGGCGGAGTTGCGTGATGCGGAGGTCGATGGCGCGGTCGAACGCCTCCATTTCGCGGTGCGCCGTGACCTCCAGCAGCCAGTCCCGCGTCAGCGGCCGGTTCGGATTCTCGGCGAACACCTTGAGCAGATCAAATTCGCTTGCGGTCAGCGTCTCCTCTTGGCCGGCGCCGCCGGGATCGGCCAGCACGCGCCTTTCCAAGTCGAGCACGCGCCGCCCCATCCGAACCCGGGGGCCGGACGCGGCAGGCTGCCCGGAGACGCGGCGCAGCACGCTCTTGATACGCGCCAGCAGTTCGCGCGGCTCGTAAGGCTTGCCGATATAGTCGTCCGCGCCGGTTTCAAGTCCGACCACACGGTCCACGGTGTCGGACGCAGCCGTCACCATAATGATGCCGACCCGGCCGCTTCGCTCGCGCAGCCATCGGGCGAGCGTAAAGCCGTCCTCCCCGGGCAGGCCCACGTCAAGCAGCACGAGCGCCGGCAGTTCGCGCTCGATCAGTCGGCGCAGCGCTGTGCCGCCGTCGGCACCACTGACGCGGAAATTCTGCTTGTCGAGATAGTCGACCAAGAGCTGGCGCTGGGTCGCCTCGTCTTCGACCACCACGATATGGGGACGTTGATCCATGCACTACTTGAGCGCGTCGATGCCCGCGCGCGCCACCTGGGCGTCTTGTGCCGACAGAACGCCGGAAACCCCGATCGAGCCAACGATCTTGCCATCCACCACGATCGGCAGACCGCCCTCCAGCGGGACGATGTCCTTGAGCGAAAGGAAGCGCAGCGCCGGACCGCCGGACGAAATGGCGTCGTCGAGCACTTTGGTTGGCCGCTTGAACATCAGCGCGGTGCGCGCCTTGCCCTGGGCGATGTCGATCGACGAGAGTTGCGTGTCGTCGCGCCGGTGCAGCATCACGATATGGCCGCCACTGTCGATGATCGCGATGACCACCGGCCAATTGTTCCGGGCGGCCTCCGCCTCGGCGGCGTTCATGATGGCGCGCGCCGCCTCGATCCCGATCGGCGGGCCGTAGCCAGGCGGGGCGGTCTGCGCCCGCAACGGGAGTGCCGCCAGAAGCGCAAGGGCCAAGGCGCAGGCAAGGGTTTTAACCGTGGTCATGGGGCCTCCGGACGATGGCAAGAGTCTTGGCAGCATAGGTTGCCGGCGGCGGGAGGGAAACAGGGCGGCTCGCGCGTCCGTGAGGGCTATTTGCCGCTTTGTGACCGCTGCGCAGGTGCCTGAACAACGCGGCTGGCTTATATATGCGGCATCGATTGCAGGAGAACGAACGATGTTCATGTTCAAGAAGTCGCTCGAAAGGCCCGCCAAGGGACAGGCGCTGCCCGGCCGGCCGAACCCCATTCCCACGGCGGAGACGCACTTCGTCAACGGCAACCCGCTCAAAGGGCCGTATCCGGCCGGGTTGGAGACCGCAATCTTCGGCATGGGCTGTTTCTGGGGCGTCGAGCGCAAGTTCTGGGAGCTCGGCAAGGGGATTTACGCAACGGCGGTCGGCTACGCCGGCGGCGAGACGCCCAATCCCACCTACGAGGAGGTTTGCTCGGGCCAAACCGGGCACAACGAAGTGGTGCTCGTGGTCTACGACCCAGCGAGCATCAGCTACGAGCAATTGCTCAAGACGTTCTGGGAGAACCACGATCCGACCCAGGGCATGCGCCAGGGCAACGACGTGGGCACGCAGTACCGCTCCGGCATCTACGCCACGACGCCCGCGCAGAAGAAGGCAGCCGAGGCCTCCAAGGCGATGTACGCCAAGGCACTCGCCGCCAAGCGCTACGGCGCCGTCACCACCGAGGTCCAGGACGCCCCGCCGTTCTATTTCGCCGAGGACTATCATCAGCAGTATCTGGCGAAGAACCCGTATGGCTATTGCGGGCTGGGCGGCACCGGCGTGTCCTGCCCGATCGGCACCGGCGTCGCCACCGCCGCCCAATAGAGCCGTCGGCACGGCAAGACCCCGAAGGGGGCCGCGCACGCGGCCCCCTTCATGCTTTGGCCTGGCTCGATCCCGGTTTGCCATTCTGGTGCGGCGCGGCGGAGGCTAAGAGTTCGTTAACCATACCGGCCGCTAATCGGGCCTGACCCTCCGTCGTCCCGGGGCCCGGATTCGCCGCATGCGGCTGTGCCGCCTTTTCGTACTGTCGCTGGCCGCAGCCGCGTTGTCGGGCTGCGCCCATGAGTCGCCGCGCTCCTCGGCCGCGCCGCAGGCTGCAGCCGATCTCGACGCCATGGCCTATGGCGCTCCGCAGGCGACAGCCTACGCGGCACGGGCGGCCGCTCCGGCGGTGGCGCCGTTCGACCGCGAGCCCTACACGCTCGACGCCGGCGACCGGCTCCGCATCGTGGTGTTCGGCCAGGACAACCTCAGCAACACCTACATCGTCGGTGCCGCGGGCGCGATCGCAATGCCGCTGATCGGCAGCGTGCCGGCGCGCGGCCTGACCACAACCCAGCTCGCCAATGCCGTTGCGGCGCGTCTGCGGCAGAGTTTCGTCCGCGATCCAAGCGTCGCGGTCGAGATCGAGACCTACCGGCCGTTCTTCGTGCTGGGCGAGGTCACCTATCCCGGCCAGTACCCCTACGTGCCGAACATGACAGCCGAGGCCGCGGTCGCGATTGCGGGCGGCTTTACGCCGCGCGCGGTGCGCGGACCGGTCGAGGTCACCCGTACAATGAACGGCGCACCCGCGCGTGTCACCCTGCCGCTGCAGGAGCGGCTTCGCCCCGGCGACACCGTCACCGTCGCCGAGCGCTGGTTCTGAACCGCGACCCTCCGCCCATATCCTTCACCCTGCGCCAACGTTAGGATCGCACTGCGCGCGCAAAGGCGACTGCCAGGCCCCAGGGTGAGGCCAGACAGAGCGCGCGGGATCGTTCGGAACAATCATGGAGAGCGCAATGCGCGCCGTTCGTTTCATGCCCCTGCTGCTTGGCTTCATCTTGAGCCTTCCGGTCGCGACCGCGTTCGCGGAGGAGAAATTCCCGAACCGGCCGGTGAAGTTCGTCGTAGGCTTCCTGGCAGGCGGGCCGAACGACATCGTCGCCCGCATCTTCTGCGATTGGCTGACGCCGCATCTCGGCCAACCGTGCGTGGTCGAGAACCGGACCGGGCAGGGCGGCATGATCGCGGCGAAGTCGGTGATCGAACTCGCCGCCGGACGGCCACACATTCATGTTCGTCGCGCCGAACAATGCCATCGGCCAGACGCTGTACAAGAATCTGCCGTTCAACTTCGTGCGCGACACGACGCCGATTGCCGGCACCATGAACCTCACCAACATCATGGTGGTGCCGCCGGACCTGCCGGTGAAGAACGTCGCCGACTTCATCGCACTCGTGAAGTCGAAGCCGGGCCATTACACGTTTGCATCGTCCGGCAACGGCACGTCGGTCCACATGTCGGGCGAGCTGTTCAAGATGATGACCGACCTCGACATTCTGCATGTGCCGTATCGCGGCTCGGCCGGCATTTATCCCGATCTGATGACCGGCAAGGTGCACGCCTTGTTCGACAACCTGCCGGGCTCGATCGAGTTCGTGAAGACCGGCAAGCTCAAGGCGCTCGGCGTGACGACCGCGAAGCGCTCCGATGCGCTGCCCGATCTTCCGACCGTCGGCGAGACGGTTCAGGGCTACGAGGCGAGCGTGTTCTATGGCGTCGCCGGACCCAAAGGCATGCCGCCGCAAGTGGTCGACGCGCTCAACAAGGCGTTCAACGCAGCGCTCGCAGAATCCGAAGATCAAGGAACGCATTGCACAGCTCGGCGGGGTGCCGACACCGATGACGCCGGACGAGTTCGGCAAGGTTGTCGCCGCCGAGACCGAGAAGTGGGGCAAGGTGGTGCGCGGTGCCAACATTTCGGTGGAGTGACGAGCTGGCTGTCTGCTTCCGCACTCTGGGCCGGACGGAGCCGGTCTTCTGTGATGGCAGTTGCCTATTGCCTTGATGATCAACTTGCCTTGCTTCGCCTGTCGTCGAAGCGCGTGAACGAGCAAGCGGGAGTTGGCGATTGTGCATTGTCGCCAACCTTGTCGCGATCCATCGTGTGAGGACTTGCCAGTAAGTGCCAAGAGCCGACATTCGGTGAGTTTGTTCATCGTCCTTGTCGACCTCTGCAAGCAGCAGCTGGTGGAGCGGCAATGCTTATCTGCTTCACTCGGCCTGTTAACGCACTTATACTAGCGCTAGCCTCGCATTTTCGAATGCCGGACCTGCTGCATAAGGGAGGATCTGACAGTGGCCATTATCAAGAGAGTTGATGATAACCGCCGAACTGCTGCCCCACGTGCCAAGAGAGACATTACGCAGGCAAGCTTTTCCTATCCGCCCACGGACGCGCTTGCCGATGTCATTGTCAAGGCGTGGAGAGAGCCCGCGTTCGAGGCGGAACTGCTGCAACGAGACAGCAGTGGCGCGCCGACTTCTACCGCCGTGACAGCAGCCACAACGGCAATCAATGGCGCGGGCTTTGATTTGGACCGTGCCGTCATCATTTCGGAACAAGAGCATGATGATGACTATGTGATGCAAGCGGACAACGAGGTCGTCTTTGTGCTGCCGAATAAAGGCCGGACAAAAGGAGCGCCTGCGCACTCGCTGCTCTCAACGGCGAAGTTGCTGATGGCCTGTACGCCGAACGGAATCTAGCAGTAGCTCTGATCGCGCTGCGCCGGCTGGCCTGATGCAAACGCAGTAATGTCTGCGCAGATCCGGCGTGGGGCAAAATCGAGGTGAGCGTCGGATGCTATTTCCGACGCTCCGAAGACGGCATCTCCAGCGCCGGTTTTGAGGAGCGGCGCCGCAGCGCAAATGGAGGCGTGCTATGCACGATGACCTGTGTACGAGCGCCACGCACTCGCTAAATCCGGTCAAGCCAACCGATGCCGCGACTGAGAAGCGCCTGCAGGGCCGCCATACGACCCGACGCTCCATGCTGGCGGGAACTGCGATGTTCCCAGCCCTGGCACTGCCGGCTGTGGCTGAGGGAAATCCCGACGCCGGGGTCGTTGATCTTGCCCATCGTCTCCTCGCGAGCATTGAGGCGGAATACCCTCTGCGGCTTGCGCTTGAGGCGGCGTGGGCAGCATCGGAAAGGATCAGGCGTCAACTGTTGGCGGCTAACCCGCACCTTCAATATGCGGGAGAGCGTGTCCATGATCTGTTGCAGCGGACGGCGCAAGGTCGCGGACGCGCCATAGCCTATGATCGGTGGAATAAGGTCTGTCGCGAATGCGGGGCGATTTCGGAAAGGATACTTGAGGAAACGGTGCACACGGGGTCGGGCTTAGCGGCCCAAGTGCTTGCCTACTACTACCTCGAACGCGACGAGTTTAGTAAATCGAACGGTGGGCCGCTCTTGCGCGCGGCAGTGGCAATGTTGGGCGAGAAGCTGCCCGCTCATCTGAATAAGGACATTCAGGAAGAGTTGGATCGCGATGGCCAAAACAAAGGCGGACGTGTCGCAGGCTGACACGCTCATCGCTCGACCAAGGCGAGTGCCCGCGTCTCGGCCCGAGCGATCTTTCAATAACAATCGGCCGCGCGGCGAACCGCGCGGCCGAAGTGCATTGAAGTGATGCGCCGAGCTTACTTCTTCATGTGCTTGGCAAAGAATGCGGTGGTGCGCTGCCAGGCGAGATCGCGGCTCGGCTGATCGAAGCTGCCGCGCTCGTCGCAATGGAAGCCGTGGCCGCCCGCCGGATAGACGTAGATTTCGCAGTCGCCGCCGCGCTTCTGCTTGATGATCTCGACGTCGGTCATCGGGATGCTGGCGTCCTTCTCACCGAAGTGCAGTTGCGTCGGGCACTTCGGCTTCTCGTCGGCGAACGCGACGATGCGGCCGCCGTAATAGCCGACCGCGGCGCTGAGGCCGGAGAGGCGGGTCGCGGCCAGGAACGCGATCGTGCCGCCCATGCAGAAGCCGATGATGCCGACCGGACCGGCCGACTTTCAGCTCTTTGATTGCGGCGTCGGTGTCGCGCATCATTGCGTCCCAGTCAGGCTTGGCGACGAAGGCACGCGACTTCTCGATCTCGGCCGGAGAATAACCCGACTGGTAGTCCTTCTGCGTCCGGTCGAACAGCGCCGGCGCGACCGCGGCGTAGCCTTCCTTGGCAAAGTCGTCGCAGACCTTGCGGATGTGCTGGTTGACGCCGAAAATCTCCTGAATGACGACGATGCCGCCCTTCGGCGTGCCGGCCGGATCGGCGCGATAGGCGCCAAGCTTGAAGCTGTCGGACGCGGTGAGCGTGAAATGCTGACCCAAGTGTACCTCCCGATGTTCGGACCACAGTGAACCTGACAGCACGGACCGCAATACGCGTCGGCCGCCCTGCCCGGGCATCTCTTTATCATCTTTGATCCGAATTTGAACCGCGCTGATTTGCCCGCATGCGAGCCTAAGGGTGGGGGGCGGGTTCCAGCCCGCACCACCTCTCCAGGTCATGGCCGGGCATAGCCGTCCGAAGGACGGCGTCGCTTCGCTCGCCTACGTCCCGGCCATCTCGCTTAGGTTGGTACGTGCTCACCTGATCGAGATCGCCGGGACAAGCCCGGCGATGACGGCGGCGAGTTGTGGTTCGGAACAGTCTCAGAGGCGGCTGCGGTTGCCGATACGTGCGCCTACGGCTGGGTCTTCAGGCGAGCGAGCAGGTGCGCCTTGCTTGCGATGTCGCTCGTGAGCCGCTGCCGGAACGCGGTGGCGTCGGCGAAATAGTCGTCGGGTTGTCCGGCGCGCCTGGCGATCGTCGCATAGCCGTCATCCTTGGCCGTGTCGGCGCAGGCCTGCGCGAGCTTGCGCATGACCGGCTCGGGCGTCGCGGCCGGCGCGAAAAGCCCGCCGAAGCTGACCGGGGCGACGTCGTAGCCCTGCTCCTTGACGGTCGGCACGTCGGGGAAGGTGGCGACGCGCTTCTCGCCGAATACCCCGATTACCCGGAGGTTTTGTCCGACCTCGGTGCCCATCACGATCGACACCACATCGAGCCGGCCGCCAAGCAGTTCGGTGATCGACTGCGGCCCGCCGCGGAATGGAATATCCTTGATGTCGATCGCGGCGGCTTGCAGGAACTCCTCGACCGCGAGGTGCGGGATGGTCAGCACGCCCGGGATGTCCGTAGTTCAAGCCGCCGGGCTTCTGCTTTGCCGCCGACACCAGGTCGACGATGGACTTGATCGGCGAATCCGGTCGCACCGCGAGCCCCATGGTGTTGATGAAGGTCTGGCAGACCGGAGCGAGCGAGTCGGGCTTGTAGCCGACGTCGGCGCCGCGCGCCTGCGGCAGCACCGACAGCACCACCGCCGGCGCGAACAGCAGCGTGTAGCCGTCGGCATCCGCGCGCGCGACCGATGTGGTGCCGAGCGTGCCGCCGCCGTCCGGTTTGGTTCTCGTCGATGAACTGCTGACCGAGCCGGCCGACAGGCCGGGCGCGAGCGCGCGCGCCAGGATATCGGGCACGCTCGCGGCGACGTAGGGCGTGACGATTTTCACGACGCGATTGGGATAGTCGGCCTGCGCCTGACCTGGCTGTGGCGCAGCAAACAAAGCCGTCGTCAGAAGCGCGAAGACGGCATAAGCCGTTCGGTTCATGTCGGCCCCCTCACGAATAATGCACGGCGAGCCAGATGGTCGGCTCGTTCCGATCCGTCCATGCTACGCGATGCCGGGCATGCGGGGGAATATGCAGATAGTCGCCGGACCTGAGGACGCGGGGCGCGGCTTCGCCCTTGAACATGACGCCGGCCGAGCCAGCGAGCACGATCACCCATTCGCCTTGCGGCTGGTCGTACCAGAAGTCCTGTGGGCTCGCGTGGCCGCACGACACGATGCGCTCGATCCGGACGTTCGGTGCTTGGAGCAGGGCGGTGAGTTCCTCCGACGGCAGGTCCGCGGGCACACCCGCGAACAGGTTGCCGCTCGCGGCGATCACGACACGGCCTCCGGCCTCGCCTGCGCTTGCGGCGAGGGCGGACGCAGTCCGAACAGCTCCGCCAGCAATTCGTAGCGAGTGTTTGCGGGCGTCGTGATCGTAGATCATGCTGGTGACCATCAGCTCGTCCGCCTGCGTCGCCTTGATGAGCGGTTCGAGATGTGCCCGCACCTTGCCCTTGCCGCCGACGATCAGCCGGGCTCGGTTCTGGCCGATCAGCGCGCGGTCGGTCGCGGTATAGACATGCAGCGCGGCCTCCTCCGGGCTCGGGATCGGTCCCATCTGGCCCTGGCGCCGGCGCGCAAAATTCAAATCGATCGAGGTTGCAAGGCGGTCGGCCTCGGCATCGCTGTCGGCACAGACGACATGCACCCCGAGGATCGCGTGCGGTGTCGAGCGCATCGTCGATGGCTTGAACTGTGAGCGATACATCGTCATCGGCGCGACCGGATCGAAATCGGAGAAGTGATGCGCGAATGAAAAGCCCGCGCCGACATGAGCGGCAAGCTGCGCCGAATAGCCGCTTGAGCCGAGCAGATAGATCGGCGGCAGCGGCACGTCTGAAGGCATTGCCTGAATGCGTCGGAACGGATGGTTCTCCGGAAAGCCGCCCTGCTCGAACAGGAGCAGCTCCTGGAAGCGATCAAGGAAGTCGTCGGCCGCCGGATCGTCCTGCCGCCGTCGAAGCGCGTAGGAGGTGACCGGATCGGTGCCGGGTGCACGGCCGAGGCCGAGATCGATCCGCCCCGGAAACAGGCCCTCCAGCACTTTGTAGCGTTCGGCGACCTGCAGCGGCGCGTGGTTGGGCAGCATCACGCCGCCTGAACCGACCCGCATGTGCGAGGTGATCGCGGCGATCTGCCCGATCATGATATCGGGCGCCGAGCTTGCGATGTTCGGCAGGTTGTGATGTTCGGCCACCCAGTAGCGCGTGTAGCCGAGGCGATCGGCGAGCCGCGCGAGGTCAAGGCTGTTGCGCAGCGCCTTCGCGCCGGGCGTGGCGGTGGTGACCGGAGACAGGTCGAGGACCGAGAGTGGAACCATGCCGCACAGTTAGCGCGCGGCGGCCGCTTTTGCCATGCGTCTTGCGCGGGTGCGCTGGCTCAATCCAGCTATGGCGGGAAGCCGCTGTTCGTGCCTTTCGGCCAAGTCTCCTGGAACGTCGCATTGTAGGGGTACGCATACGGGCGGCCGGCCACGCGTCGCGCGTGGCGGACCGGGCGGGCGCGCTTCTTTGCGACCTTGGCAACCCTCGCGGGCTTGGCGGCTTTGCGCTTGGCGTGGTGGGCCCGTGGCTTGGCCTTTGGCAACCGCGCAAGCGTCGTCGGGGTGGCGGCATGTTTGACCGACTCTGAGTCGTGCGGCCGCGCTTCGCCAGCCGGCGGATCGTTTGGCTCTGCCGCGTCGAGCGGTTCGGGCGGCGTCTCCCCGGGCGGGACGGCCGGCGTGTCCTCGCCGAGCGGATCGTGCGGCGCGAGCGCTGCCATGGCGTCGGCCGGAACCGGCGGCGGCGCTGGTGTTGATTGGGCGCGCGGCGCAGGCGCGGCTTCAGGACGTGATGTCGCTTCAGGGCGCGGCGCGGTCGATGGCGCGGGCTCTGCGGGCCGAGGCGCGAGCGCCGCCACCGACTGCAACGGCTGCTCGGCTTGCCGCTGCGCGGCCGGCTCGGGCGCAGCCTGCGCCTCGGCTCGCACGCCTCGAGCGATGGGCGCCTCGATCGGCGGCGGCTGCAGGGCCTGTTCGATGGGGTCCGGTCCGATCGCGGCGAACGCGGCTGCGGCACTTGGCGCGGGTGCGGCCTTGGTCTCGGCCGCGGCAGGCACGGGCAGCGTTACGGGCGATGGCGAGTTGCGGTCCGGCAGAGCCGGTGGCGCCGCGACGAAGCTGAGCTGCGGCTGGCCGCCGGTGGCGCGATTGATCGCGTGCAGCGTCAGGCCTGCGGGTGTCGGCGCGGCCGTCGCGTGCATCGATCGCAAAACGCGGATCGAACATCACCGGCAGACCGCTGTCGGCGCGCCGCCAATCGTGGCGCTGCCGCTCGCGATCGGCGGCTTATCGCGCCTGGCCGCAAGCTGCGCGTGCTTTCGTGCGCGATGCGGGCGGTCGCGAACAGGTGCAATCCGGCCGAAACCATCACGAAACCGCACTAGGAACGCAGCAACAATGAGCCGGAAACTTGGAAGCATGGCCGCTCACCTCGATCGCAATGCATCGCAGCCCGGAGGTCCGCTGCTTATCTGAGTCGCGGACATCGAAAAATTCAAATTTGCACGGACTGTGCAGGGTTGCGGGGGTTAATGAGTGCAACGGTGCTGCACGGCTCGGCCGGGCCATCGAGGCGCCGCCGCCGGAATTTTCGGCCTTGAGCTTGTCCGGCCGATGACCGATACTGGTACGCGCGGCCCGCGATAAGGGAGTTGCCGTATGGCATCGGTGAGCGACTGGAAGGTGCCGGCGTCGGTGCAGCCCAAGCCGGAGGACTACGCCTACGACCTCGACACGGCGCTGTCGGCGGTGGTCGGCGTGCGCGCCGTCATCCCGGCCGGATGCCTTCACCGCCGATACGCTTGGCACTGAGCGCGCCGGCAACGGCGTGCTGATCCGCTCCAACGGGCTGGTGCTGACCATCGGCTATCTGGTGACCGAGGCGGAGACCATCTGGCTTACGCTGATTGACGGCCGCGCGGTTCCGGCGACCGTGCTGGCCTACGACCAGGCCACCGGCTTCGGGCTGATCCAGGCGCTGGCGCGGCTCGACATGCCGGCGCTGCCGATCGGGCAATCGAGCGCGATCTCGGTCGGCGAGCGCGTCGTGGTCGGCGGCGCCGGCGGCCGGCAGCGCTCGGTCGCGGCCCGCGTCGTCGCCAAGCAGGAGTTCGCCGGCTATTGGGAATACGTCGTCGACGAGGCGATCTTCACCGCACCCGCGCACCCGAACTGGGGCGGCACGGCGTTGATCGGATCGAGCGGCGACCTGCTCGGCATCGGCTCGCTGCAACTCCAGGAGGGCCGCGAGCAGGGCCCGCCAGGCGACATCAACATGATCGTGCCGATCGACCTGCTCAAGCCGATCTTCGACGACCTGATGACGCTCGGCCGGCCCGGACACGCCGCCGCGGCCGTGGCTCGGACTCTACGCCACCGAGATCGAGGACAAGGTGGTGATCGTCGGCCTCGCCAAGGACGGGCCGGCGCAGCGCGCCGACCTGCGCACCGGCGATGTGCTGCTGTCGGTCGCGGGTTCTTCGGTCCACAATCTCGCCGGTCTCTACCGGCGGGTCTGGTCGCTCGGCGCGGCCGGCGTCGAGGTGCCGTTCTCGATCTACCGCGACGGCAAGACCATCGAGACGCGCATCAAGACCGGCGACCGCAACCGCTTCCTCAAGGCGCCGCAGCCTGCACTGAGGCCGCGCTCACGGCCGGCGCCGCTAGCGGTATGCCGGCGCTGCCGGCGGACTGGCGTACGGTCCCATCGATTTTGCTGATGTTCGCCCGCAGAAAATGTCATGGCGGCGTCACGCTGAATGCGCCGCGGGCGACTAGGAGCGGCCGCTGGCGGCGGTGCTAGGACAGGCCCGGACCTTGCCGGGAACAAGTCCGACGTGATCACGCCGAACAGCGCCACGCCTGCGGCCGCGGGAGAGCTGATAGCAGCCATGCTTGGCGGCGGCTTGGCGATCGCGCTTGCGCTCGGCACGCATCGGCAGCATCGGCATGTGGTCGTTCGTGGTGGCGCTGCCGGCGGTGCAGGCCGATTTCGGCGTCGCGCGCGGCGAAGCGTCGCTGCCGTTCACGCTGACCATGCTGGGCTTCGGCCTCGGCGGCATCGTGCTGGGCCGGCTCGCCGACCGCTCCGGCATCGTGCTGCCGGTCGATCTGCGGCGCGGTCGCGCTCGGCTGCGGCTATGTCGCTGTCGGGCGTGGTCGGACAGCCTCGTGGCAGTTCGCGCTGGCGCAAGGGCGTGATCGGGTTCGGCAGCTCGGCGACGTTCGGGCCGCTGATGACCGACATTTCACATTGGTTCGTGCGCCGGCGTCGCGGCATTGCGGTCGCGATCGCGTCGTGCGGGCAACTATCTCGCCGGCACGATCTGGCCGCCGATCGTCCAGCATTTCATCGCCACCGACGGCTGGCGCGCCACCCACGTCGCGATCGGCGTGCTTCTGCCTCGTCAGCGATGCTGCCGCTGGTGATGCTGCTGCGCCGGCCGCGCGCCGCGTGCAGCATGCGGCCCGCGCCCGGCGCGCCCGCCGCGGTGGCGCTGGCGTCGCTCGGCGTTTCGCCCAACACGCTGATGGTGCTGCTCTGCGTCGCGGGCGTCGCCTGCTGCGTCGCCATGGCGATGCCGCAGGTGCACATCGTCGCCTATTGCGGCGACCTCGGCTACGGCCCGGCGCGCGGCGCCGAGATGCTGTCGATGATGCTCGGCTTCGGGATCGTGAGCCGCATCGCTGCGGGCTTCGTCGCCGACCGCATCGGCGGGCTGTGGACGCTGTTGATCGGTTCGGCGTTGCAGGGCGTCGGCGCTGTTTCTTTATCTGCTGTTCGACGGCCTCGTGTCGCTTTACGTGATTTCGACCCTGTTCGGCCTGTTCCAGGGCGGCATCGTGCCGATGTATGCGATCATCGTGCGCAACTATTTCTCGCCGCGCGGAGACCGGCGACGCGGCTCGGCATCGTGCTGATGGCGACGCTCGCCGGCATGGCGCTCGGCGGCTGGCTGTCCGGACTGATCTTCGATCTGACCGGCTCGTATCAGGCGGCGTTCCTCAACGGCCTTGCCTGGAACTTCGCCAACGTTGCGATCGTGCTCTGGCTCTTGCTGCGTCCGCGGCAACGGCTGGTCCCGGCCTAGTGCCCCGCTTCCGAAGTTCGTGATACATCGCAG
The DNA here is from genome assembly GCA_963821555.1 of uncultured Alphaproteobacteria bacterium. Taxonomy (GTDB): domain Bacteria; phylum Pseudomonadota; class Alphaproteobacteria; order Rhizobiales; family Xanthobacteraceae; genus Z2-YC6860. The sequence continues at coordinate 90,227 of CAWGEM010000005.1, forward strand.
CACTCTCTGACACGAACTTCGGAAGCGTAGGGGCACTCGGGCGCGTACTCATAAATCCAGTTCTGTCAGCGCGGCTCGCTGAATGTCCGCTTCGCACTTATACCAACGGCAGTTGATATCCACCCACGACATCACCAGCCGGCGCCATAAGCGCGTTTACGCGCGTCTTCGACGCGCTATGGCGCCGTGTCCCGGTGATCCCGATTCATTCGGTTTTGTGCCCTCCCAAGCGAGATGGCCGGAACAAGCCTGGCCATGACGTGGAGAGTCATCGTTTGGTGCCGTTGGTATTAAAGCGACTGAGTTACTGCCTCGCCACGAATGACGCGATGTGGCACGAACCGGACCTCAAAGCATGTCCGCTCAATGGTCGCGATGGGATGGAAAGCGGACCATATCTGCTCGCAGTGAGCATTTCCGGTTGTGACACCAAGCGGACGTGGGCATTGGTCGCGAAACAAGGTATCGTTCACACGTGGTCAAGCGGCTTGTTTGACCTGGAGGTGCCCAAAAACGGCGAAGTCCCCGGAGTTTCGTCGGTATCCATCAATCTCAAAGTCAGATCTTGGCTTGGGTCGCGGGGAAGCCGCCCGGCGTTCGCATTCGGCTGAATCCCTGATAAGGCGGTCTTCATGGAAGAGCCACGCGTCGACCGACGACTGGCCGCGATTTTGGCGGGCGATATAGCCGGCTATAGCCAACTGATGGGCGCTGACGAAGAAGGTACTCTTCGTCAGCTCAAGGCTCATCGCAAAGAGTTAATCGATCCCAAAATCATCGAGCACCGGGGTCGTATCGTCAAGACGACAGGTGATGGGATGCTGGTGGAATTCATCAGCGTCGTCGATGCAGTGCGCTGCGCAGTCGATATCCAGCGCGGTATGGCCGAACGCAACGCTAACGTGCCGGCCAAAAACTGCATCCAGTTCCGCGTCGGCATCAATGTCGGCGACATCATCAGCGACGAAAACGATATTTATGGCGACGGCGTCAACGTGGCAGCCCGGCTAGAGGCACTCGCCGAACCCGGCGGCATCATGGTGTCCCGCGTGGTCTATGAGCAGGTGCGTGATAAGCTGAACTTCGGCTTCGAGGACATGGGCGAGCAGACCGTCAAGAACATCGTCCGACCGGTTAGCATGCACCGTATGTCCCTGAACGAGAGCGCACCCGCAAATACCCACATTCGCCACCGGCATAACGGGGAAGTCGGAGACGTCCGACCGTCCGTCGATCGCGGTCCTGCCGTTCGCCAATATCAGTGGTGATCCTGAACAGGACTATTTCGCAGACGGCATTTCCGAAGACATCATCACTGGCCTGTCGAAGCTACGGTGGTTCTTTGTGATCGCGCGAAACTCGTCGTTCGCCTACAGGGGCAAGGCCGTCGACGTGAAGCTCGCCGCGCGAGAACTTGGCGTGCGTTACGCGCTAGAAGGCAGCGTCCGCAAGGGCGGCAACCGCGTGCGGATTACGCGCACAATTGATCGACGCCTCGACTGGCAATCACATCTGGGCCGACCGCTATGACGGCGAGCTTACTGATGTGTTTGAATTGCAGGACGAGATCACGCGAAAGGTTGTGGCCGCGATCGAACCCAAACTGCTGGAAGCAGAAGCAGTGCGATCGCAAGCTCGTTCGCCGGAAGACCTGGGCGCTTGGGATTTAGTGATGCAGGCCAATTCCGTCTTTTGGCGGATGACCAAGGCGGATGTCGACGCTGCGATCGTCAGGCTCAGAAGTGCCACCGAGCGATATCCCGATTACGCGCCCGCCCAAAGCATGCTCGCCTTTGCGCTGCTGTTCCGGGCGATTCCGGCGGGAGCGTTTCGCAGCCAGGACGTGCCCGATGCGCTGCCGCTGGCGTCTCGCGCGGCGGAACTGGACGACAGCGATCCTTGGGCCCATCTCGCGCTGGGTTGGGCGGCGCTCCTGATGCGGAAAACCGAGATGGCGGTCGAAGAATATCAACGGGCGCTCGACATCAACCCGAACTTCGCGGCTGCTCACGGTCACCTCGGGATGGCCTACGCGTTGGATGATCAGCCCGACAAGGCCATGTTGCACCTGCAGCAAGCAACTCGCATGAGTCCGCACGACCCGCAGACGTTCCTGTTCAATACCAATCTCGCAATCGCCTACTACTTGGCCGGACGCTATGCTGAGGCTGTCGCGTTTGGCCGCAAGGCGGTTCAGCAGCGCCCTGGGTTTACGCCTGGTCTTCGGATTTATTCGGCCAGCCTGGCACAGATCGGACAAATCGAGGAAGCCAGCGCCACGCTCAATCAACTGAAGGGCCTGCAACCGGAGACTTCCATCGGCTGGATCGAGGAGAATATCCCGTATAAGCCCCAAGCGATGGCCAAGCTGGTCGCAGGCCTGCGCAAAGCGGGCTTGGAATAGAATGCAAGTCGATGAGCCTCACTGTGCTCCCACGTTGCTCGCCAGAGCCGGCGAATGCGATCAACCGCCAGCCTGTTTTTCTGCGGCGCAAAATGTCGCGATATGGCCAATAGGCGACATCGGCCGCTAGCTATTCGATCACCTCATCGGTATGGCGCGCGGCAGGCACGGCAATGTCGAGCGCCTCGACCGCCTGCAGTTCCGGCAGGTGAGATGGATGCGGTACACCACCGTGATCCAGAGCGTGTTGTTTCTCTAGCGCCAACCGCGCGATTTTTGGATCCACGACAAAGGCGGGGCATTTATTCGATCCCCCGCGGATGTCCAACGCGTTCATCCATTGCGGCAATCAGGCCGCGCTCTGCCGCCGGATCGCGACCTCCTGCCCCAACGGCCTCACATCGTGTGTGCGATCGGGGTCCGCGACCGAAATCTCCAACCGGTTGCGGCCGTTCTGCTTGGCGCGGTAGAGCGCCTGGTCGGCCAGCAGCAGCAGCGCCGGAAGGTCGAGTGGACCGGCGGCGCTGAACACCATTCCGGTGCTGACCGTCGCGCGCACCTGCTTGCCGCCGATGTCGACCGCAGCATTCGCGTAAGCCGTCTGGATGCGCTCGCCGAGGTCTCCGGCATGCTCGCGCGTCGTGCCGTAGATTACGGCGGCGAACTCATCGCCGCCCCAGCGGCCGACCATGCCGTCCGCGCCGATCGAAGCTTTTGCGACGTCGGCAAAAATCTGCAACGCACGATCGCCGACGACGTGGCCATACCGGTCGTTGATCGACTTGAAGCGGTCGAGGTCGAATAGCAGCACGGCTATGGTCGGCAGGTCGGTCGAGCGGCGCTTCGACGGTACAGTCTGTTCCAGGAGGCCGCGTCGGTTGGCGATGCCCGTGAGTGCGTCGGTCCGCGCGGCGGTGCGGTGGCGGTATTCGGTGCGCTCCTTCGCCATGGCCAGCAGAATGAAGGCGATGGAAATGGTGAACAAAAGCGCCTCGATGCTGACGAGTTCGAGCAAGCCGCTCATGGCGATACTGCTGTTGGGCGAAAGGTTCAGCATCGCACCGAGCGGGGTGCGCACCAGAAACAGCGCCCCATGGGCGAACAGCATGAACATCGCGGGCCAGCGCGACACCAGCGCCTCGGCGCGCCCGCGCCACAACTCGAAGGCCGTGAGCCAAGTGTAGGCCGCGACGATCGCTGCGGCCACCAGCGCGCGGAACTCCGGCGACGACGCAAACTGAGATGTCCGGCAGGCGAGCAGCCAGATCGCGATGCCGACCAGCGACCAGATGATCTCCGGCGGCCGGCGGTCGAACACCCGCGCGCCGCACCACAGCAGCGCGAACGAGCCGAACAGCGCGGCATTGGCCGCGTCGAGACTGAGCCAGTCCGGCGCCGAGCCGTAGCGGACGAACAGCATGATCGAAACGGCGCGCAGCAGATGGGCGCTGCCCCACCAGGCCAGCGCCTGCTTGCCCATGTTCTGCGTCCAGACGAAGAACAGGAGCAGGCCGAGCATGATCTCGACGTGCGTCGTCACCGCAAAAAGCGTGTCGACATCGATGTTCGTGGTCGCCGTGGATGCCAAAGCGTTCACCGGATCGAAAGTCGCTATCATGGCGGGTCGGCAACGTAGGCAGACACGAACAACAAGCGGTGAATGCAATGCCGAGTATCCGGTTAACGCGGGCTCAGAGTTAGCAACCGCTTTCGCCGATCGATGCAATTGCATATGACGGCATGCGGCTAGACGGGACATGCTACAACGGCGGGCCGGATTGGTTTCCGCCAGGTGAAGGGGCAAAGAAGACGATGGACTGGACGGGCCGACGCGAGCGCTTGCGCGAACTCCTCAAGGGCAACCGCTGCATCTATCCCGCCTCGGTCTACGACGGCGTTTCGGCCCGCATCGCCGCCGACCTCGGCTTCGAGGCCATGATGTTTGCGGGCTCGACCGCATCGTTCGCGGTGCTCGCGGCGCCGGATGTCTGCGTGCTGACTCTCACCGAGTTCGCCGCGCAGGCCAATCGCATCAATCGCGCCGGCAGCCTGCCGCTGCTGGTCGACGCGGACCACGGCTATGGTAACGCGCTCAACGTCAAGCGCACGGTCGAGGAGCTCGAGACTGCCGGCGTGTCCGGGCTCACCATCGAGGACACGCTGCTGCCGACACCGTTCGGCGGCGGCGATGCCGGCCTCATTCCGATCGCCGAGGGCGTCGGCAAGATGCGGGCGGCGCTCGCCGGCCGGCAAGACCCGCGGCTCGTCATCGTCGGCCGCACCAGCGCGATCGGCATCACCGGCGTGGAGGACACGATCGCGCGGCTCAAGGCCTATGAGGCGGTGGGCGTCGATATGCTGTTCATGGCTGGGCTGAAGAACCGCGCGCAGCTCGACGCGGTGGCGCAGGCGGTCAAGCTGCCGCTGTTCCTCGGCAGCGTGCCGGAAGACATGATGGACCTCGACTATCTTTCGGCGCGCAACGTCCGCGTCTGCCTGCAGGGTCACCAGTCGTACTGGGCCTCGGTCAACGGCGTATATGAGACGTTGAAGGCCCTGCGCGATGGTGCGAAGCCTTCCACGCTGAAGGGCATCGCGTCCGCCGATCTGCAGCGGCGGGTGATGCGGCAGGCCGAATATTCGGCCTGGCAGAAGGAATTCCTGGGAGGATAGAAGGAGAAAAGCATGCGTGCCTATCAATTGCCCAAAGGTGGTGGCGGCATCGAGTCGCTCACGAAGGTCGAGCGGCCCGAGCCCAAGCCGGCGCACCGTCAGGTACTGGTGAAGGTTGCCGCCTGCTCGCTCAACTTTCGCGATCTCGGCATCGTGCGCGGTACCTACCGCATGGCGGTTGGCGAGAACATCATCCCGCTGTCGGACGGCGCGGGCGAGGTGATCGCCGTCGGCGGCGGCGTGACCCGCGTGAAGGTCGGCGACAAGGTTGCGGGCTGCTTCTTCCAGCGCTGGCCGGCCGGCGATCCGCCGCCCGATGTGCAGGCGGGCGCACTTGGCGGAGGCACCGACGGCATGCTCGCCGAATACGTCGTGCTGGAAGAAGAGGGCGTGGTGAGACTTCCGGCGCACCTCTCGATCGGAAGAGGGCGCGACGCTGCCGTGCGCCGGCGTCACCGTCTGGCACGCGATGATCGAGCACGCCAAGCTCGATTGCGGGCCAGAGCGTGCTGCTGCAGGGCACCGGCGGTGTGTCGGTCTTCGGCCTGCAGCTTGCGCATGCGCTCGGCATCCAGGCGGTCATCACCTCGTCGAGCGACGACAAGCTCGCCCGCGCGCGCACGCTCGGCGCTGCCCATACCATCAACTACAAGACCACGCCCGACTGGGAAAAGGCCGCGATGGAGTTCACCGGCGGCCGCGGCGTCGATCAGGTGGTCGAGGTCGGCGGCGCCGGCACACTCGCACGCTCGTTCGGCGCGATCCGCATCGGCGGCAAGATCAGCATGATCGGCGGCCTGAGCGGGGCCGCGACCGAGCTCGATCCGCGGCTGATCCTCGCCCGGCGCGCCAACGTCCAGGGCATTTCGGTCGGCTCAACCCAGATGTTCGAGGCACTGAACCGCGCGATCGCAGTCAACCGCATCAAGCCGGTGATCGACAAGGTGTTCGGCTTCGACGACGTCAAGGCCGCCTATCAGCACATGGCCTCGGGCGCGCACTTCGGCAAGATCGTCATCCGGGTGGCGTAGCGCAGGTTGCCAATCTGCTGTCGGGTTGCACCTAATCCCAGCCGCCTGCGACCCGCTCGACCGGATTGGCGATCCGGCCGTTGGCGCGCTTGAGCGCAGAAGATGCGCGCCATCTCGTCGTCGCTTAGCGTGAAGTCGAAGACCTTGAAGTTATCGGCGATGCGCTGCGGGTTGGACGAGCGCGGGATCGCGGCAACGTTCTGCTGCATCAGCCAGCGCAGCGCGACCTGTGCGACGCTGCGCCCGCGCGTCTCGGCGATCTCGGCCAGCACCTTGTCGCCGAACAGCCGGCCGCGTCCGAGCGGGCAGTAGGCGACATAGACCAGGCCGCGCGCGCGCGCCGCCGCGAGCAGCTTCGACTGGTCGAGATAGGGATGGTACTCGGCCTGCAGCGCAACGAGCGGCTCCGGGCAGAGCCGGATCGCCTGGTCGAGCAGCGCGATGTTGAAATTGGCGACGCCGAGATGGCGGGCCTGGCCCCGCTCTTTGGCCTGGGCGAGCGCCATCATGGTCTCGGCGAGCGGTATCTCCGGATTGGGCCAATGAACCATGAGCAGATCGACATGATCGACCTTGAGTGCGGCGAGACTCTCGTCGACCGAGCGCGCGAAGTCGTCGGCGCGAAGATATTCGTGCGACACCTTGGTAGTGAGAAAGATGTCCGCTCGCGGCAGGCCGCAGGCGCGGATCGCCTCGCCGACCGCGCGCTCGGTGCCGTACTTCCAGGCGGTGTCGATGTGGCGGTAGCCGGCCTCCAGCGCGGCGAGCACCTCGCCGGTGGAGAATGTGCCGGTCATCGGAGAGGTGCCGAAGCCGAGCGCAGGGATTGCGGCGCCGTTCGAAAACAACGCAGGGGCGGGGGATGTCGTCATGGGATCACGCAAGTCCGGCTGTGCTATGATGGATAAGGCCGCCAAGTCCGGCGGGCCACTTCAGGGGGCGTACTGCATGCGCTGGATCGGGTTGTTGCTCGTCCTCATTCTGGTGTGGGTCGGCGAGACCGCGGGCCAGCATTCGGCCAACATAATGATCAATTCCGGCTTCGTCATGCGGGCGGCGGACACGCCGGCGAAGCTTGAGCGGCTGCGCAGCTTTCCCAAGGACAAGTTCGTCGCGCGCAAGACCCCTGACGGACGCCTCTACTATATTTATGCCGAACCCGACCTTTGCGCCTGCGCCTACGTCGGCACGCCGCAGGCGATGGCAAGGTATCGTGCGAAGTGGAACGAGGATGCGATCGAGGACCCCGTCCGTGCCGGCCGGCTGAGCGGCCAGCAGCTCGCGGAGACCGAGCTGATCCACGACATGTCGATGGACGAGACCAACGCCGACATCGACTACCAGGCCTTCACCCCGCTCGGCCCGATGCCTGCGGTCGGGCCGGTGGACTAGGCGGGCCGGTGCAGCCAAGGGGCGTCGGCGGCAGCAGCGGCAGCGGGCGGCTGACAGCGTGAGCAAGAACAAGGACCAGCGGGGGCTCCGAGCGCTGCACAACGAGCGGCAGCGCAAGGCCGCATCGCAGGGCGCGCAGGCCGCCTTCAGTCAGGCCCTTGCATTGCATCAGCGCGGCCAGGTCGCTGCCGCTCAGGCGCTCTATCGCAACATCCTGCAGGCGGTGCCGAACCATTTCGACGCGCTTTATCTGCTCGGCGTGACAGAGGCGCAGACCGGCCGCAACAGCGAGGCCGAACGCCTGATCCGGCAGGCGCTCGCGATCAATCCGCGTTCGGCGCCGGCGCAATCCGACCTCGGCAACGTGCTCTCGGCGCTCGACCGCTTTCCGGAGGCGCTTGCAAGCTTCGAGGCTGCTGTTGCGCTCAAGCCTGACTACGCGGAGGCGCATATTGGCCGCGGCAACGTGCTCATGAAGCTCGGGCGCAACGTCGAGGCGCTAGCGAACTACGACCGCGCGATTGCGCTCAAGCCCGGCCTTGCCGACGCGCACAGCAATCGCGGCAGTGCCTTGTTGAAGCTGCGGCGATTCGAGGCGGCGGTCGCGAGCTGCGACAAGGCGATCGCGATCAGCCCGTTTCACGCCAATGCCATGTCGTTCCGTGCCGAGGCCCTGAAGGAGCTCGGCCGCCTCGAAGAGGCGCTCGTCGCCTGCGAGCAGGCGCTCAAGCTCAAGCCGGATCTGATCGGCCCCTGGCTGGTGCGCGGCAACATCGGCTTCGACGACAAGCGCTACGACGAGGCGATCGCGGCCTACGACCGCGCGCTCGCGGTCAAGCCCGACTTCGCCGAGGCCTGGCTCGCGCGCGGCGGCGCGCTCGCCGAGCTGATGCGCTTCGAGGAGGCGGTCGCGGCCTACGATCGCACGCTGGCGCTCAAGCCCGATCTCGACAACCTCATGGGCGCGCGCCTCAGCGCCAAGTTATACGCCTGCCGTTGGGACAATTTCGACGCCGATTGCGCGCGTCTGCTGACTGCGGTCCGCAGCGGCGCGCGCGCCGCCACGGCCGGCCAGCTCATGCCGGTCGAAGCGACCGCTGCCGATCAGTTTGCATGCGCGCGGCGCTTTGCGGAGCTGCTCTACCCGCCACTGCCGGATGTGCTTTCGCGCGATGCCGCCTACGCGCACGATCGCATCCGCGTCGCGTATCTCTCGGCCGACTTTCGCGAACACCCGGTCTCGAGCCTTGCGGTCGAGCTGTTCGAGCGGCATGACCGGTCGCGCTTTGAGGTCCATGCCATTGCGCTCAATCCCGACCCGCCGGACCCGATCCGCGCGCGCCTGAAGGCTGCGTTCGAGCATTTCATCGACGTAACCAAGATGACCGACGAGGCCGTCGCCCGCCTGATGCGGGAGCGCGAGATCGACATTGCGATTGATCTCATGGGCCATACCCGTGGCATGCGCATGAACATCCTGGCGCTGCGGCCGGCGCTCGTGCAGGCGAGCTATCTCGGCTACGCCGCCACCACCGGCACCGAATTCATCGACTACATCATCGGTGACCGCACGGTGACGCCGTTCGATCACCAGCCGCATTTCTCGGAACGGATCGTACAGCTTCCGGACGCGTTCATGCCGCGCGACACAACCGTCACCGTTGCCGAGACCCCGACGCGCAGCGCGGCCGGCCTGCCGGAGCAGGGCTTCGTGTTCTGCGCCTTCAACAATTCCTACAAGTTCACGCCCAAGATTTTCGACGTGTGGATGCGGCTGTTGCACCGCGTCCCGGACAGCGTGCTGTGGCTGCGCAGTCAGACCGGAGCCATGGTGAGGAACCTGCAGGATGAAGCGCAGGCACGCGGCATCGATCCCCAGCGCCTGGTGTTTGCGCCAGCGCTGCCGCAGCCGGAAGATCACCTCGCCCGCCAACGGCTCGCCGACCTGTTCCTCGACACGGTGCCCTACAACGCACACACAACCGCGAGCGACGCGTTGTATGCCGGGCTGCCGGTGCTCACCTGTCGGGGAGAGACCTTTGCCGGCCGGGTGGCGGCGAGTTCTCGTGTACGCCATGGGCCTGCCGGAACTGGTGACCGAGGATCTCGCAACCTATGAAGCGATGGCGCTCAAGCTTGCGACCGAGCCGGAGCGGCTCGCGGCGCTGCGCGAAACGCTCGCGCGCAACCGCGCGACTCATCCGTTGTTCGACACCGCAAGGCTCGTCAGGAACCTCGAAGCGGCCTACGTCGGCATGCTGGAGCGCCATCGGCAGGGCCAGCCGCCGGAAGGCTTTGCGGTTGCCGCCAGCTGACGTGCGCTGCGGAACGCTGCTGACCGCCCGACACGAACGAGTGCTCGCTGCCAAAGTCACAGTGCAACAGGCAGGAGTTTCTCCGCAGTTGTTGAATCAAGGTTGATCAGCCGTGCGCGGGTCATGAGCGACAGGTGAAGAGAACGTTGAATATCGGGTATGTCGAAGGAATGGATGCTCCATAGCCTTGCGTTCCGCAGCGTTCTTCGGACAATGGCCGGCCCCGCAACTCACTGCTAGGGAGGGCGCGATGAACGGCAAAAAACTTGCGGCTGAAGCAATCGGCACATTTTGGTTGACGTTTGGTGGCTGCGGCAGTGCGGTAATTGCAGCCGGATTTCCTCACGTCGGTATTGGATTACTTGGTGTGGCTTTGGCGTTCGGTCTCACGGTGCTCACGATGGCCTATGCCATCGGGCATGTATCAGGGTGCCATCTCAATCCAGCAGTCACTGTGGGATTGACATGCGGAGGCCGGTTTCCGTCGAACCTCGTCCTTCCTTACGTGGTCGCACAGGTGGCTGGGGCGATCGTCGCTGCCGCGGTGTTGTACGTCATCGCCAGCGGAGCGCCCGACTTTAGTCTCGCGGGCGGGTTTGCCGCGAACGGCTATGCCGATCACTCGCCCGGCAAATACAGCCTGGGCTCCTGTCTGGTTGCTGAAGTCGTGCTGACCATGATGTTTCTCTTCATCATCATGGGTGCAACCCACGGCAAGGCGCCGCAGGGCTTTGCGCCGATCGCCATTGGGCTGGGCCTGACGCTCATCCACTTGATCAGCATCCCGGTGACCAATACGTCGGTCAATCCGGCGCGCAGCACGGGCCCTGCGCTGTTCGTTGGCGGTTGGGCGCTGACGCAACTTTGGTTGTTCTGGGTGGCGCCGTTGATCGGGGGCGCCGCCGGCGGCTTCCTCTATCGATGGCTGAGTGCGGAGCCGAGAGGCCAGGTGACGGGTTAAGATCGTCGACCGCAGCCACGATTGATGAATGGTCGGGCTGCTCCACGTCATAGCCGGGCATAGCCGTCCGAAGGACGGCGTCGCTTCGCTCGCCTATGTCCCGGCTTGCGACGCGGGTGAATGCGCTCACTGCGGATATCGAAGGGCTGGAACAACAAGGGCGGCGTCTTGCAACGCCGCCCTTGCTTCTTGTTCCAAGGCCTTCCGCTGAAATCAGGTGAGATCGAAGCGATCGGCATTCATCACCTTGCTCCACGCCGCCACGAAGTCCTTCACGAACTTCTCCTTCGAGTCCGTGCACGCATAGACCTCCGCGAACGCGCGGAGCTGCGAGTGCGAGCCGAAGATCAGGTCGACGCGGGTGGCGGTCCACTTGGCCGCCTTGGTCTTGCGGTCGTGGCCCTCGTATGCGTTGTCGCCGGTCGGCGACCATTCCGTGCTCATGTCGAGCAGGTTGACGAAGAAGTCGTTGGTCAGCGTGCCGGGCTTGCTGGTGAACACGCCGTGCTTGGAGCCGCCGGCATTCGCACCGAGCACGCGCAGGCCGCCGACCAGCGCCGTCATCTCCGGGCCGGTCAGCGTCAGCAATTGCGCCCGGTCCACCAGCGCCTCTTCGGGCGCCATGAACTGGATCTTCTTGGCGTTGGTGTAGTTGCGGAAGCCGTCGGCGCGCGGCTCGAGCGGAGCGAACAACTCGACGTCGGTCTGCTCCTGAGTCGCATCTCCGCGGCCCGGGGTGAAGGGAAGCTGCACCTCGACGCCGCCGTCCTTCGCGGCCTTTTCGACCGCGGCGTTGCCGCCGAGGACGATCAGGTCGGCGAGCGAGACCTTCTTGCCGAAGCCCTTCTGGATTTCTTCGAGCTTCGCGAGCACGGTCTTGAGCTGGGCCGGCTGGTTGACCTCCCAGTCCTTCTGTGGCGCGAGACGGATGCGCGCGCCGTTCGCGCCGCCGCGCTTGTCGGAGCCGCGGAACGTCGAGGCCGATGCCCAAGCCGTCGAGACCAGTTGCGGCACGGTGAGACCTGACGCGAGGATTTTCGCCTTCAGCGCGGCGGCATCGGCGTCGCTGAGCGACTTGTCTCCGGCCGGGACCGGGTCCTGCCAGATCAGCGTCTCTTTCGGCACCAGCGGCCCGAGGTAGCGCGCAATTGGGCCCATGTCGCGGTGCGTGAGCTTGAACCACGCACGGGCGAACGCGTCCGCGAACTGGTCCGGATTCTCCAGGAAACGCCGCGAAATCTTCTCGTAGGCCGGGTCGAACCGCAGCGACAGGTCCGTGGTCAGCATGGTCGGCACATGCTTCTTCGACGGATCGAAGGCGTCGGGAATCGTGGCGCCCGCGCCCTTCGCTCGCCATTGCTTCGCGCCGGCCGGGCTCTTGGTCAGCTCCCATTCGTAGCCGAACAGGTTCCAGAAGAAGTTGTTGCTCCACTTGGTCGGCGTCGTGGTCCAGATGACTTCCGGGCCGCCGGTGATGGCGTCACAGCCAACGCCGGTCTTGTACTTGCTCTTCCAGCCGAGGCCCTGCTCCTCGATCGCCGCGCCTTCCGGCTCCGGGCCGAGCAGCGACGGATCGCCCGCGCCGTGGGTCTTGCCGAACGAATGGCCGCCGGCGATCAGCGCGACGGTTTCCTCATCGTTCATCGCCATGCGGAAGAACGTTTCGCGGATGTCCTTCGCGGCCGCGATCGGGTCCGGATTGCCGTTCGGCCCTTCCGGGTTGACGTAGATCAGGCCCATCTGCACCGCGCCAAGCGGCTCGGCCAGCTGGCGCTCGCCGCTGTAGCGCTCGTCGCCGAGCCATGTGCCTTCGGGACCCCAGAACAGCTCTTCAGGCTCCCACACATCGGGGCGGCCGCCGGCGAAGCCGAAGGTCTTGAAGCCCATCGACTCCAGCGCGACGTTGCCGGCCAGCACCATCAGGTCGGCCCAGGAGAGCTTGCGGCCGTACTTCTGCTTGATCGGCCACAAGAGGCGGCGCGCCTTGTCGAGGCTTGCGTTGTCCGGCCAGGAATTGAGCGGCGCGAAGCGCTGCTGGCCGCTGCCTGCGCCGCCGCGGCCATCGGTGATGCGGTAGGTGCCGGCGGCGTGCCACGCCAGGCGGATCATCAATCCGCCGTAGTGACCGAAGTCGGCCGGCCACCACGGCTGCGAGTCCGTCATCAGGGCATTCAGGTCCTTGATCACGGCGTTGAGGTCGAGGCTCTTGAACTCCTTGGCGTAGTCGAACGCCTCGCCCATCGGATCGGACAGGCTGGAGTTCCGGTGAAGAACCTCAAGATTGAGCTGGTTCGGCCACCAGTCGCGGTTGGTGTGTCCACCCGTGAACGGGCACTTGCCCGCGCTCTTGTCGTCGGTTTTTGCGTCCATGTTCCTTCTCCGATCGTGTTCCGCTTTTTCCCCTCCCCTATATAAGGATCATCAATCCTTGAAAAGTGATCCAGCTCAATGCCGTGCAGCCACGCAGAGCTGGTCAGGCGAAAAGTCTGGTCGCCGGATGCACCGGCCGTAGTGGGGCGTATGTGACGACCTACGGACAGCCGCAGCCGGTGGCCGTCGAGCGAAGCACGGGCTGGCGCACCCGACACGATTCGAACGTGTGACCTCTGCCTTCGGAGGGCAATTCCCGTGGGTTGCGCTAGTTTGTAGCTAGCGAATTCACTGTTGCAGAAGTGACCAATATACGAGTTAATTAATTGCTCACCTTTGCCTTCGTTTGCTAGGTATGCGCCAACCTGCTTGCTATAGGCTTGCTAGGAAGGCCTGCTAGCGGGACGCGGCAATGACCATCGCGAACCGTATCGGTTTGCGGCAAGTGCGGGCGCTCAAGTCAGGTGAAACGATTTGGGATGCATCGCTATCCGGTTTTGGGGCACGTCGGCAAAAAAGTGATGCCGTGGCGTACGTGCTCTACTACCGGACTGGGGAAGGTCGCCAGCGTTGGTACACGATCGGCCGACACGGCGCGCCCTGGACGCCGGAGGCCGCGCGGGAAGAGGCAAAGCGGCTGTTGGGAGATGTGGCTCACAAGGCCGATCCCGCTGCCGAGAAAAGGGCCAAGCGCAACGCCAAGACCATTGAGGAGCTATGCGACCTCTATCTTGGGGACGCCGAGACAGGTCGGCTGGTGACACGCCGCAGGGCGCCAAAGAAGGCGAGCACGCTGGCGACGGATCGCGGCCGTATCGAGCGTCATATCAAGCCGTTGCTCGGCCGCCGGACAGTTGCCGCTGTCACGCGCGAGGATATCGAAGCATTCATGCATGATGTTGCCGAAGGGAAGACGGCGGGTAAGACCAAACGACCAAAAAACGAGGCTTGGCGAATGTACGCGGCGGCAAAGGTACAGCGAGCCGCACAGTGGGGCTGTTGGGCGCGATCTTCGGCTATGCGGTGCGGCATCGGATGCGTCCCGACAATCCCGTGCATGGTGTCATGCGTCCCGCTGACGGCAGACGTGAGCGACGACTTGCCGATGTCGAATACAAGGCGCTCGGCAAGGCACTGAGGAAGGCTGAGGCGGGCATCTGGCCAGCGGCTGTCGCCGGCGCGCGCTTCCTTGCGCTTACCGGCTGGCGCAGCGGTGAGGCATTGGGGCTACGCTGGAATGAAATTGACCTTGCCCGACGTACCGCGATATTGGCGACACCAAGACGGGACAATCCATTCGACCTTTGTCAACTGCCGCTTGCGACGTCTTGCGCAACCTAACGCGCGCCGGACACTTGGTATTTCCTGCAACGCGCGGCGCGGGCCGGATGCTGGGATTTCCGAAGCTATGGGCACGCATCGCAAAGTTGGGCGAACTACCAGCCGATGTGACACCGCATACAATGAGGCACAGCTTTGCGAGCCTCGCTGGAGACCTCGGCTACAGCGAGCCAACCATTGCTGCGTTGGTAGGACACAAGAGCTTCACGATCACGTCGCGCTATGTGCACACCGCTGATGCCGTGCTGCTCGCTGCCGCCGATGCGGTCGCGGATCGCACAGCCGAGTTGATGGGCGATAAGCAATACCACGCGCAAATTCTCACGCTGCGACGTGAAGCTTAGGTACACAAGGTGGAGACGTCTTTTGTAGGCTTCTACATTTGAAATGTGCCGTGAGTTCATTTCCAGTTCGATCAGCGACCAAGCCGGTCAATACGCAGCGCTAATAGGTTTGCCTCGTTCAACTCCAGAATTTGAGCAAGACTTAATTCAAGCAATTCTGACGCCCGTTATCTATCATGTCGCACCGAAGCCAGCGCGGTTCAGCGATCTCCGTGAGCAGATGTTACGAGTGGCTAACGCGGCTCACGCCGCAGAAAAGGCTCTCCGCCGCCTGCAGTCAGTGTACGACGACTTATCGCCAATATATCGGAACGACTTGTTGGATCAGTGGGGAACTCCGGTTAAGATCGCCGTTCAGGACTGCCCTAAAAATGAGATCCTTATCCGACCGAGCGCACTTGTATGTAAATGGGTTCGCAGCAGTCGCGAGAAAAGAAGGCGCGCCCAAGATGCTCGCATTTGGCATTCTGGTGCGAAGCCTGGGAAGCGTTTTCCAGCGCTATTCTGGACGCGCCGCGAAAGTAACGTGGAGCGCACACCGCGAAAAGTACGGAGGAAACCGTTCCGATTTTTCTAGAAGCCGTATTGCCATTAGCATTGAATTGCTCCGAACGTTCGGGATCGATAATGCGATGTCCAAGCTCGCAAAAGGCCAGAGGAAAGTATGTCTATGATGCAACTCGCGCCGGCCGCGCCAAAATGAGTGCTCGGCTAATATCCAGAAGTCAAAATCAAACGTAGTTACTTCTCGACATTATCGCCCGACCGGCAACGGGGATATCACTGATCATCGCATGCATTTGCGTGCAATGAGATGACGAGGTGATTGTGATACCCTCTGACCCGGATGCGCTGCTTTTGCGCGTCCCAACGGCGGAAGCGTTAACCGAGGCCGGCTACCCGGTGAGCGCAGCCACGCTGGCGACTAAGGCCACACGAGGAGGCGGGCCGCCATACAGGCTGTTTGGCAGGCGACCTCTCTACAAGTGGGCTGATGCACTGGCCTGGGCGCAGGCACGAACGAGCGAGCCGCGCTGCAGCACTTCGGAGGCCGATTGCATCATAGCGTCGCCCCAGCCGCGCAAGGCATCTGTTCAAGGCGAGGCGACGCCGTGAGAGCCGTGCCTTAATCCAAAATCAATTCAATCCGGTGCCGGGCAAGAAAATGCCCGGCCGCTGGAGGCAGGAACCGGGCAGATGGTGAAGAGATATGTACGAAATAGTCGAAACTGCGCCCGCGCGCAAGCGCGACAACAACTCCATCCGCGCTGAGTTGATCGGCGCCAACACCTGCACCGCTGCTGGCATCGCAGCACAAGCCGTGACGCCGGTCTTGGCGTTATGCCGCGGACTGATCGCTGCCGACCTCGATCCCGACACCGCGCTCGCGGTCCACCGCGGCGCCGTCCTGGCGCTGCGGGAGCGTAGCATCGGCGATGCCGCCGGGCTCACCATCAAGGACGACAACCGGGGTTGTCTGAGAGGGGCCGCATGGGTTGGTTAGCGGCAAGGCGCCGCCCGTTGAGTTTCCTGGCGCCGGACGTACCGAGGTTAGCGGACAGCGCAGAATGGCAGCCCTGGCCAGCGGAAGGCGGTTCGCTATGACCGCCCAAATCGATCCGCGCCATGCGTTCCTGGCCCGCGCTGCTGCCCGCAACCGGCTCTTTTGTGATCAAGAAATGAGTCTGGATGAGGCGTTCGGCGGTTTGATTGAGCCGTTCCTCGACATCGTCGGCCGTTGCACCTGCGAACGCGAAATTATCGACCGGTTGTTGGCGTCCCTGCCACGGCGGAGGGCGGCATGATGGACACGTTTGACAGCACCACGGCCACCGAAGTCGAGCTAGACGCCAAGGCTGGAGATCGATGCCCGAGGCGGCGCGATCAACGCGGACAATGCCGAAATCCGGCGGCTCGCCAAACTCTCTGAGATGGAATACGAGCGCGAGCGCGACGCCACGGCCGAAAAACTTGGGGTCCGCCTTACCCTTCTTGACCGGATGGTGAAGGCTGAGCGTTCCGGTGAACACAAGCGGGGCGCGCCATTACCTTCGCCGAGCCCGAGCCGTG
Organism: uncultured Alphaproteobacteria bacterium; assembly: GCA_963821555.1. Classification (GTDB taxonomy): domain Bacteria; phylum Pseudomonadota; class Alphaproteobacteria; order Rhizobiales; family Xanthobacteraceae; genus Z2-YC6860. The sequence goes on from CAWGEM010000005.1 coordinate 107,128, forward strand.
GCCCGAGCCGGTTGACGGCGCCGCACTACTGGATGCCATCGGACGGGCCATCACGCGACATGTCGTCATGCCCGAGGTTTCCCGCGACACAGCAGCCCTGTGGTGCATGCACACATACTTGCTGGACTGCTTCCAGGTGTCGCCGCGACTGGCAATTCGCTCGCCGACAAGGCGGTGCGGCAAGACAACGCTCAAGGACGTTCTATCCCGCTTGGTCTACCGGGCATTGCCGACCGACAACGTGACATCGAGCACGGTGTTTCGTGTGGTTGAAGCCCACCGGCCGACGCTGTTGATTGATGAGGCCGATACGTTCCTGCGCGACAACGACGGACTACGCGGTGTGCTGAACAGTGGCCACGGGCGAAACGGTTTTGTCCTTCGCGGAGTCGGCGACGACTTCGAACCGCGCCGCTTCTCGACCTATTCGGCGTGCGCCATCGGCATGATCGGCAAGCTGCCCGATACCCTGCACGACCGCAGCGTCGTCATCGACTTGAAGCGCCGGCTGCCCAGTGAATGGATCGAGCAGTTCCGCCTCGGCCGAGCGGCGCACCTGGACACGCTCGCACGGCAGATCGCCCGCTGGGCTAAGGACCACGCCGGCCAGATGGCTAACTCCGACCCGGACATGCCGCCCGGCATCCACAACCGCGAAGCCGACAACTGGCGGCCGCTGCTGGCAATCGCCGATGTCGCCGGTGGCCACTGGCCGGAACTCGCCAGAAGCACCGCCGAGCGGAGTTGTCATATCGCTGGTGGCGATGATGACGATCGCGCCGGCATCTTGCTCTGCGACATCAAGACCATCTTCACCGAACAGAACACCGACCGCATTTCCTCGGCCAATCTGGTCGAAGCCCTTGTGAAGATCGAGGGCCGTCCCTGGGCTGAGTATGGGAAGACGGGCAAGCCCCATGACCCAGGAAATCAACTCGCTCGCGCACTCAAACCGCTGGGGGTGTCGCCGGATAACATTCGGGTCAACGGCGCCGCCGTCCTCAAGGGATATCGGCCGGACCATTTCAAGGAGGCGTTCTCGCGTTATCTGGGCTCTGAGGGGGGTTCCCAACCGCTACACCGCTACAACGCCGATGAAATAAGGGTTTTGGGCGGTTTCCAAAACGCTACAGGCAAAGACGATGTAGCGGTTGAGAAATGCGAGAAACCCAATAACCACGCGGTTTGTAGCGGTGTAGCGGTCTGTAAGGGGGTAGAAGCCTTGGCCAGGGTCTGCGTGCACTGTGGCCAGCCCGAACGGCCGGACGACCCAATTCAGGCGTGCCACGTCAACGGCGATGCGTACCTGCTCCACCGCGCATGCCAGCGCGACTGGAAGCCGGATGACGGTCTTGATATCCCGGAATACTTGCGTCGCACGGGAGGTTAAGATTTCGACCCCGCCCATAACCGAGCCGGCGCCCCAATCCGCGGCAGCCAAACGCATGCGTCGGCACCGGGAGCGCCGGCGTCAAAGGTTGCGATGTCTGACGATCGAGTTACGCGAAACGGAAATTGACGCGCTGATCAGAAAGGGTTTGCTGCCACCGGAGATGCGTAACGATCCAAACGCCGTAATCAGGGCACTCTACGCACTTTTCGACCTAACGCTGGGTTCAGGGACGTGACGCGCAACAAGGATTAAATTTACAAAAATAGAAACGGCTTTGCAAAAAACTATGACTTTGCTTGGACTGGTTTCCAGTGACGTGCCGACAAGCGTTTTCGCACACCTCGATTTGCTGGCAGTGTCCCACGGGCAGATGTCGGACGAAGAACTGCAGGCCCGAGTTTGTGCGCCGTCTGAAAGAGATCGGCATCAAAATTCCTCCCGGCGGTCTCAATTAACAGCCTCAAATCTCGTGCGGCCTCGGCCGCGCCACCCGGTGAGGCGCTCGCCGACCCCAGTGAAAGAACGCATGCTTAAATCCGCAACTCAGGGCGACGACGATCGCGGACTGCTCGATGTCGATTTCGATGGATGGCTCCGCCCTTATTGCTGTGAGATCGTCCGCGACACCGTCCCCACGCTGACGCTGTGCTTGGCGGCGATCTGCCGGACGCTGAGGCCTGCTTTGCGGTCGGCGCGGATTGCCGCGACCTTGCGGGGATCAATAGCCGGACGGCCAAGCCGAATTCCGTCGGCCCTGGCTCGCGCCAGTCCAGCCATGACCCGCTCCCGGATCATGGCGCGCTCAAATTCAGCGAACACGCCCATCATCTGGAACATGGCCCGCCCTGATGGCGTGCTTGTGTCGAGTCCCTGCTGGTGCAGATACAGGTCTACACGTTTGGCGTGAAGCTCTTGAAGCGTGTCGAGCAAGTCGGTGAGCGACCTGCCTAATCGATCGACCGACCACGCGGCGACCATGTCCACCTCGCGGCGGACGACTGCCTGCATTAACGCATCGAGACCGGGCCTCTGATTGCGGCTCTTGGCTCCGCTGATACCCTCGTCGCGGAACACGTTCACCACGGTCCAGCCGTGGCGCTTGGCGACCGCTAAAAGCTCGCGCTCTTGGTTGCGCGTCGTCTGCCCGTTGGCGGTACTTGTGCGCACGTACAGGGCAACCCGCTTTCCCGCTTGCTTCGCGTTCATGGTCGGCTCCCCGCTGGCATAGAAGTGTATCACAAACATCTGATTTTGGAACGCCGGATAGGCGTTTCGTCGATGCTTGATTTGTCAGTACTTTTGCCATCCTGAAACCGACGGGTTTTTGGAACGATCGGCAAGCTCAGCCTGCGGTCGCCCTCGACGATCAGCAAGCTCGACTTATGAACGGGTGACGAGCAATGCCTCGACAGTCGCCGCTCGTCCGACGGCGAGCCGCCGCTACTATCGCGAACTGAAGCCGGAGGAATTGCGGCCGGTGGGCTCGGGGCTCGACAGCGCCGCCATTCTCGGCCGCGCGGAGCTGTCCGCCGCTCATGACCGCACCTCCAAGGAAAGCGCCGCGAGATAGTCACGGGCGGCCTGCAGGGCGTTGTGCAGCATGCGCCAGTTTGTGCAGATCTTCCATTCGTGCTTGTCGAAAAACTCGTCGTCGTTCAGGGTCAAGTCGATCGCCGCGATTGCGCCAGCGATGCTGGTGCATGGTGGGTGATGGTCCGCGATGAGGAGCCTTGGGCTCTGGTAGTCGGTAGACGGGTTGTACGGCTGAGTTTCGGGAAACCGCGTCTGGGGGAGAGTCTCCTTGGCGAACGCCGCTTTGAGGGCGGCATTGTACCGACCAATCATTTCCAAGAGCGGGTCTGTGGGTGGCTTGTCGAGCATTGACGTTCCGCCTGTTGCAAGGTGAGCGCCGGCTGAGGGCGGAATATCCCGCTAATTTTCTGGTATGAGTTTTCGCGGTCGTCGTGCGCACCTTCACGGCGTTCGGTGGCCAGTGCCGGCGGCCGCTGGGCATGGCGGCCCGCCGGTGCGCCTTCAGCGTACCTCGCGGCGGTGTGAGTGCAATGCTCCACAACGAATTGAAGGCTCCGATGCGACTGAAAGGCCGTTGGCTGAAACCCGACAAGCGTGGCCGCCGTCGTGCTGAGTTGTTTGCGCTTGCCGCATATCGGCGGGAGCGCGATGCACGGCGGTATGGATCTCAAGGTGCCGCGTCGCCGTGCCGCTGCATCGATCCCGCGGACTGGTGCCGTCGTCGAGGTCATTCCGGCAAAACGTAGCGGACGAAACTGTGCCAATCACGTGTTGTGGGGAGCGGCCGATGGACGAAGGGCTGTACCAAGGGCTCAAGGACTTCGCGGGGCCTGTTGTGACACTCATCGCCGCGATCGTGGCGGCGGGTGTGACGTTCGTCTTCGGCCGAGCGCAGCGCGATATTGCCAAAGCACAAGCGGGCACTGCCAAAGCACAAGCCGATACGGCTGCTGAGATGCTGCGCGTGTCTCAGCAGCGAGTTGTCTTAGACCTATTCGGCCAACGATGGGCGGTCGCGGCTGAGTTGAGAGATGCCATTCGCGCGATCGGCAGGACAGGTCGTGTCGATCCAGACCCACGCATTCGACATGATCGCCAATTTCCACAAACAATTCGACTCCCTGGCTGCGCCGTACATGGCGATGCACCAGAAGCTACCCGAGCCATGACCCCACGCCGCTTTGATTTCGACCACCGCCCCGCCGATGGACCTGGGCAACATGCGCGACAACGGCGTGCGCCGGCTCGATGTGTCGTGCTGGATTTGCCACCGTCAAGCAATCCTCGATGTTGAGGACTACGCCGACCACGTGCTGGTGAAGTCGTTCGAGCCGCGGATGGTCTGTACCGGCTGCGGCATCATTGGCGCCGACGTGCGGCCGTGCTGGCGGCAAGCCCCGAAGGGGAAGACGATGATCGGACCGCACTTTGGGCGGGATTGATAGCGTAATAGAGGAGGTTTTCCATGGGCTTCTTTATTGTCTATGCATTGCCGGAAAACAGTACGGACTTCGAAACCGCACTCAAACAACTCGGCAGATTTCAACGCCTTGATGTAAGTGTGTATTTGCTCCGAACGTCCCACGACGTAGCGCAAATCGTGCTGGCCATCGTGCCGCACCTCGCAGCAGAAACGCCTTGGCATTTCGTTTGCGAGCTCAAGAAAATATGGCAAGGCACTGGGCCTTGGCTGCCTGGGATCGTGTCCCTGATGGAAGATAGCTAGAGAGAACACGGCAAGGCGGGAGGCGACGGAGGTTGCACATCCGCTCGTTGGCCCCTGACGACATCATCCGCTATGTGTGCGAAGCCCTTGAGGCTGGCGCAGCACGCCTCCGCCGTGTGCTGTCGCTCTCGCCTTGTTTGGGCATTGGACAGCAATTGAGCTACGCCACTTGATTTCAGCTTGAGGCACGCCGCTCTCTAGATGATCCGCCGCCTGCTAGGCGGGGCGGCCATGGAGGTGCGGCGGACTAGCCCGTCAACCATAGCTCCAGGCTGAGCCGAAATTGAGCGCGACTTTGGATGATGGTTAAGAAGCGGCGGCTCGCATTAACCAATCGGATTAGATCCTTCGTTTGATGGTGATCCCCCAGTTGCGAGGGTACATGGAGAATGCAGTATGAGGGAGTTGAGTTGCTTGTAGAGCGTGAGGGCCAACAAATGGCCGCTGTGTATCTCGTATCACCAGCACTTGTTAAGAAAACCAACGATCTCTTGAAAAGGGTCCAAAGCGCCCGAGGGACCGAAGAACTGATGCAAAACTGGGCCGCGCAAATGGATGCCTCGGGAGCTCTGCTCGCTGAACCCGCGGCGGAGCAAGCGGCGACGGTCGCGGACAAAGCGGAACACGCTTAGTTCCGCCGATCCACCACGTGAAAGTTGGGCCCACGCCGCAGACAAGATGTCATTTGACGTATTCCCTTTGGTCCAACTGTTCGCTTCCGACGATAGCTGACATGCGTCGAAGTTCTTGGTGCCGACCTCGGCTTTGAGATTTGTGAGGGCTTCCTTAACGCTGACGCCGGAGATGCCGACGTGGATGTTCAACGGCTCCTTGAGTTTGCCGAAATCGAGCAGGGCTTTGACGTTGTTGCCTGCGGCTTCCATCTTGTCGTCGGTAACGGTATTGCCCTCGAGCTGAAAGGACTGGCCGGTGATCGGCTCCAGAACTCCGCGGCGAAGTAGTACGTCTTGCCGTTCGCCCAGCCGTCGGTCTTCTGCCAACCGGTGACGAGCTTGTTGCTCTCGACCTTCACCTCGCTGTCGAATTTCCGGTTGTCGCCCAGTTGGACCTTGTGCGAGAGATCGATGAGCAGCGTGGCCTCGGAACCTGCCGGGAACGTGTAGCGGTGCATGCCCGCACGCTCGGTGGCGCCGAGTTCGGCGGTGATGCCATTGTCGAGCTTCACGCGGTAGTAGCCGGCCTGCGCAAACTCGTTCTTATGATCGAACGGCGCGCGGTAGCCCTCGCTCGGATTTTCCTTCGAACCCGCCACCCATTTCGCGGGAGCGATCTGGGGAACGAAGAGGATGTTACCCAAATCGCCGCAGCCCGTGCCGCTCAGGTGGGTGTGGCTGAAGCCCATGATCGACTTGTCCGAGTAGTGGTAACCGGAACACCAGTCCCACCCCTCGGTGCCCGTGTCGGGGCTCAACTGGACCATGCCGAATGGCGCGGTGGCCCCGGGGAAAGTGTGGCCATGGCCGCCCGTGCCGATGAAGCGGATCGACATAACTCGCGGGAGCGGCGAGGTCAGCGGATGCCAGGGTGACTGCGCCAAAGGACGCGGCCAGGAGAACGGCCGCCCGGGGAAAGAGGGGCTTGAGGGAGGGCATGAGGCAGAAAGCCTCATCCCTCCCGCTCGGCTGTAAAGCCCCGGAAGCGGGGAGGCTCAGGCCTCGCCCTCGGCCTCGCGAGTTTTGCCGTCGAGCAGGCAGCTCACGTTCACGTCGCCCATCACGTTGATCGTCGTGCGGCAGCGGTCGAGGAACCAGTCGACCGTCAGCAGCAGCGGGATGTATTCGATCGGCAGACCGACGGCGTTGAAGACCAGCGTCATCGTGACGAGCCCGGCTTCGGGAATGCCCGCCGCGCCGACCGAGGCGACGACGCTGGTCAGCACGACGAGCAGCTGCTGCGTCAAGCGTCAGCTCGATGCCCGAGCATCTGGCTGATGAAGAGCGCCGCCATCGCTTCGTAGAGCGCGGTGCCGTCGTTGTTGAAGTTGGCGCCGACCAGCGCGCCGAGGCTGGCGGATCGCTCGCGCAGGCCGACCTTTGCGCAGGCAGGCATAGGTCACCGGCATCGTGACCGTCGAGCTGGCGGTCGAGAAGGCCATCACCAGCGCGTCGCGCATCGCCGCGCAGCACGTCGCGCGGCCGCACCCACGAGCCGAAGCGGATGCGGATCAGGTAGTAGTCAGCTGCAGTGCCAGCGCGATCAGCACGGCAATCGACGAAAGCGCCCAGAGCATCGAAGGCGGTCAAAGCCCTTCGTGCCGACGATGCTCGCCACGATGCCGAAGACGGCCAGCGGAATGACCGTCGATGATCCAGTGCAGGATCGAGGATCAGCGCCTGCAAGGCCGAACGTCCGACGCAGTCCGCCGGTGGTGTGCAGGGGACGTCGCGCGTGCCGCCGCAGCGCGATGCCAAGCGCGACCGCGATGACGATCACGCCGATGACCTTGCCTCGATCGCGTGAGCGGACCGAGCAGGCTTGCGGGACGTTGTCGAGGAACTGGCGCGAGCATGTCCGGTTTCCCTTTCCAGTGCGCACGCCGTTTTCGGCCGCGGGCTTCCATCTGCGACCAGCGGCCGGGCTTGACGACATTCGCCACCAGCAGGCCGACAGAGATCGCCACGAGCGTGTTCAGGATCAACAGCCGGACGAGTCGTCCCGGCGGTCCCCTCTCGAACTGCGCCGTCATCAACGCCTGGATGATCGCGAAAGAGATCAGCACCGGAGCCAGCGCGCCGAGCAGTCGGAGCACCATCTGCTCGGGATCGCCAGCGGCAGGCACGCGTAGCCGAGCCCGAGCCCGACCGCGACTCCAAGCAACATGCCGCCAATGATTCGGAGGTAGAGCGGAATTCCCTGCCACCGTCCCCAGATGCCCTTCCGTGATTCAGCTTCCACGAAGGCGCACGATGTCAGGCCCGCGGCTCGAGGCCAAGGCATTCCGGCAGGGCGGGGTAATTGCGAGTGCGTCCCACGCCCTCTGGAGTGCTCTCGGCTAGCGCAGAGCCCTCATCAGCTTCGGAATATTGAGCGGCTTGCCGACGTAGGCGTCCATTCCGGCGTCGAAACATTTTTGCTCGTCGCCGACCATGGCGAGTGCGGTGACGGCGATAATGCGGCAGCGTTTGCGCTCCGGACGCTCGCTCTCGAACTGGCGAATGAGGCGGGTGGTTTCGAAACCGTCCATGCCGGGCATCTGCACGTCCATGAGCGGGACGTTGAACTCGGTGTCCTTAATCTTATCAAGAGCTTCCTCGCCATTCTCGACGAGAGAGACCGCGACGCCCCACTTGGCGAGGATGACCGCTAGCAGGCGGCGGTTGCTGACGTTGTCCTCGATGACGAGCACGCGCAGGCCCGCGAGCCCGGACGGATCGCTGGCAACGTCCTCTGGATTGAGCGGCACATCGTTCGGGCGTGTCACGCGGACGGTTGCGGTGAAGGTCGAGCCTACGCCCTCCGTGCTTTCAACGACGAGGTTTCCGCCCATCTGGATGCAGAGGGTGCGGGCGATGACGAGGCCGAGACCGCTGCCGCCATACTTCCTGCCAATCGAGCTGTCGACTTGTGTGAAGGGCTGGAAGAGCCGGTCGAGGTCCTTCTTTGAAATGCCGATGCCGGTGTCACGCACGACGCATTGCAGGGTGTACTCCGCATCGTTGGCTGGTTCCGTCTTCACGGAAAGCGCGACGCTGCCTTTGGAGGTGAACTTGATTGCATTCGAAACGATATTGCCGAGCACTTGTTCCAGCCGCCGTGCGTCGGCGACGGCGAAGGGGATCGCCGCCATATCCGTGGAGAGCTCGATGCCTTTTTGCTCGGCAATGGAGGCAAATCTCCGACGGATGCGATCGACGAGGTCGGCGGTTTCGAATGGCGCCGGGTGCAGATCGAGCTGGCCCGCTTCGATTTTCGAGAGGTCGAGGATATCGTCGATGATCGCGAGCAGGAACTGGCCATTGTCGCGAATGCACTGGAGCTGCTCGACCGAATCGGGATCCTTGATTTCATCGCAGAGCAGCTCCAGGTCACCGAGGATGCTGTTCATCGGCGTGCGGATCTCGTGGCTCATCATCGCGAGGAATTCCGACTTCGCGCGATCCGTGGCGATGAGTGTGTCGGCGAGCCTCTTCTTCTCCGTGATATCCACCGACAGGCCTGCGATGGCGGCCACCGAGCCATCCTCGGCGAAGACGGGGCACTTGAAGACCTCGAACCATCTCTGAGTGTCTCCATCGGACTCCGTGCGTTCGATGCGGAAGCGGTCGCGGTGCTCGATGACGTAGTTATCCTGCTCGCGCAGCAGGGCGGCAGCGGCGGGGTCGAGGAGGTCTTCGCTTGTTTTAGAGATAATCTCCTCCGGCGTCCTCCCTAGCGATGCGGCGAAGGAGTGGTTCACGGCGAGGAAGCGGCCGTCCACATTCTTGAGCCATGCGCGAAAGGGCATGTTCTCCAGGATCGCGCGGACTGTGCGTTCGTCGAGGCGCGCCTTCTCAGCCTGTTCGCGGATGAGGGCTTCGCTCACCAGGTTCTTGTGGCGGAAGCGGTAGAGGAACCACGCTGCCGAGAAAGGCAACGATGACCCCGAGCGTCCCGTTGAGAAACGAGGCAGCAAGGGCATTCGGCTCGCGCCACGCAAACCACGGTCCGAACAATACCACGCAAAATGCCGCGTAATAGCCGAACAACAACACGGATGCCACGCGTATCGGCAGGAGGATGAGCACGGATGGGGTGATCGCCCCGATGAGGAACGCCGAAGTCTCGCCGTAGGCGTACAACCCCGTGGAGTAGTACCCGAGCATGAGCGTGAGCCAGAATGCGAAGTAGGCCGGTCCCAGACACCAAAGCAGCCGGTCGCGGACATAGCCGCGTTTTGCAGCCAGAAAACCCCGAGGAAAACCGCGGATCCTCCGAGGTCGAAAATGCTCCACGGGTTGGAGCGAGCGTATTCCTGCGATGTAGATGTTGTAGATGGCAAGCAGCACGCTCAAGAAGGTGCTGGTGATCAGGAGCCACCACATGCGCTGGAGATTTTCGCGGGCGATGACCAGCCAGAAGGGAGCCCGCCCGGCGTACTGGGCGGCATCCACGGCAGGTTTTTCGAACCCAGGAAAAATCATCGGCGACACGATATGCAAACATCGTGTCGATCACCAAGAACGCTCGCCAGGATTTTTTACCGAAGTGTTTAGGCTCCGAATTCTATTTGCGTGGCGAAGTAATCAGGCGAGGCCGCGCTGGCGGGCGCTTGCGACGAGGTCGGCGAAGGAACCTGCTCCGAGCTTGGCCATGACGTTTGCCCTGTGGAACTCGACGGTGCGCGGGCTCAAGCCGATGATTTCGCCGATCTCCTTGCTGGTCTTGCCGACGAGCACATGTGCGAGGACCTCCTGTTCCCAGGCGTGAGAGAATCTTGCCAACGGACTGGGAGCGTGTTCCCTCCCTCGCGAGAGTTTCAGTGAAGCTTTTGGAGAAGAAACGATTTCCGTCCGCGATCGTATTGATCGCGATGGTGAGTTGCTCGATGGTCGCGTCCTTCTCGATGTAACCTTCCACGCCGCTCTCCGGATGCGGGTGAGGGTGAGGGGATCGGTAAGCGAGGAGAGGACAAGCGCGCGCAGATGGGGGCGCAACTGGCGTGCGGCGCGGGCGAACTGCAGCCCGTCCATTCCCGGCAGTTGGAGGTCAGCCATGACGATGTCCGGCCGGCTCGACTCGACGATCTCCAAAGCCGCTTCCGCCGAACCTGCCGAGCCTGCGAGCACGAACCGCTTTTGTGACGAAAGCCACTCCGCAAAAAGTGCGAAACATCGTCTGATCTTCGACGATGAGGATGGAAAGGTCTGGGTCTCCACTACATTTGTTCCGGGGTTTTGAGGTTGAAAGAAAGTGTGGTGCCGGAGCCCGCCGTGGACTCGGCGTGAAGAGGGGAGCCGATCGCAAGCCCGATCTCCTTGCACAGGCGAAGGCCGAGGCCTTCCTGTGGCGCGCCATGGCCGTTTCTCAACCAGTCGAGGATTCTTTCCGGCAATCCCGCGCCATCGTCCTGGATGGAGATCCGCACGTCGCGGTCGAAATGCGTCGTGGTGAGGATGACCCTGCCACGCGCGGCCTTGATCGCGT
>CAWGEM010000006.1:0-278264 GCA_963821555.1 uncultured Alphaproteobacteria bacterium
TCAACGGAACCTACGACTTGGCGGGTTTCGTCGTCGACACGATCCAGACCATCCTTCGCAAGCAGAAATATGCCTGTCAGCTTGCGACCAAAATCACGACACCGGTCGTCAACGGGAAAGGCGCGCCGGTACTGCTACATAAAGATTATTACGAGCTCTATGACGGCCACAGGCCATACGAGGAGTCCTTCGGGGAATATTTCTGCGAGCACTACACGACCGATCTCATCCGGGAGATCTGGGGCTGGTCTCCGCCATACAAGCTGCTCGACGCTGGCAGCGCCAACGGCCTCACCCTGGAGCGGTTCGAAGCCAAGGACATAGAGGCCTGGGGCATAGAGGCCAATCCGTTGATCCATGCGCGCACCGCCAAGAAGTGGAAATCTCGCAATATCCTCGGCAGCGTCAGCGAACTTCCTTTCGAAACCAAGTCATTCGATTTCATCTATGACACTTGCCTCTGCTACGTGCCGCCCGAGCATCTGGGCAATGCGATTGCAGAAATGTTTCGGGTGTGCCGGGTCGGTGTTTTCTTTGGCGGCATCACCTCTGACATGACCGAAACCGTTATCGAAAAGCATGACCTCTTTGAGAGCGTGCAGACTCTATGCTCCCTCGGTGACTGGATGGAGCTGTTCAGGAAACAAGGCTTCCGTCCCGCGGTCACGGACCTAAAAGTCCTGAAGCGGATCTGGAAGATCGAGAACGACGCCAACATAGGGGGCGACCAGTGGTACCCCAGAATGGACGCCATGCGCTGCTGCTTTTACTCGAAGCCGGATGCACCGCCGCCGCCGCGCCCTCCGAAGCGGAGCAGGAAATCGAGCGCCATAACGCTCGAACATGCTCTCGCCGCAAAGCCTCGCAAGCAGGCACCCGCAGGTGTATCGGCCCAGGTCGCCGCCCCCACGAGAATGCCGAACACCAAGTGAGCCGCATCCAACCGCCTCTCCCCCCCCCCCATCGCTGCCGTGGTATCGACGCTGCCAGCGCGCCCTTATATGAGTTTTGTAATGGAGGCCTCAATGGTGGGCTATCGCCCTGCGCTCGCAGCTGCACTAGTATTCATCGGTTCGGCCACTGTCGCCCTCAGCGCAGAAGAGCCAGACTTGATCTTCAAGCGCTCGACTGTCTTCAAGTGGCTCTCACCCAACGACAAGCTGGCGGTCTACGGGTTAGACGATCCTGAGGTCGAAGGTGTCGCATGCCATTTCACGGCGCCGGAAAAAGGTGGCTTCAAGGGTTGGATCGGTGTAGCCGAAGAGGTGTCAGACATCTCCCTTTCCTGTCGCCAGACAGGACCAGTTCGCTTCAAAGCGAAGTTCGAGCAGGGCGACGATATGTTTCGCCAGCGTCGCTCCATGTTCTTCAAAAAAATGCAGATCGTGCGGGGCTGTGACGTCAAACGAAATGTTCTGGTCTACATGGTTTATTCCGACCGCATCATCGAAGGCTCTCCGAAGAATTCAACTTCTTCGGTGCCAATCATGCCATGGGGTGCCAACGATCAGGTTCAGTGCTGTGCAGACTACGTAGAACGATGAGTTGAAAAGCATGCAACTCCGGTGAAAATCCCGGTTCAATGGCGCATTGCGCACACGTACTTCGGATTTATCAAGTCAACGCAGCCCTGGAGGTTTACAATTTCTTGCTGAATGTCGTGCTGTACGACGATCCTGACCTGCGGATGCGTGTCGACAAGTGGATGGCAAACAGCCGACAAGGAACTAGAGTCAGGGCGAAGTGAATTGCGGCGTGTTCAATCGGCGCGCGATATGTTACGGCGCTTCGATCGATTTCACTATCGGCAGAGAGATGCCGTGCGGATAATGCGTCGCACTGACAAACATCCCAGCGAATAACAGAGCTGACGAAATCGGAAGCATGCTGACGGCGGCGCAAGAGTGGTTCAAGCGAACGTTTATTGACATCTTTCGGCAGCTGCGCTGGTCGTTTCTGCCGCCGCTAATGGTCTATTTCGCGGCCGGGATTTCCGCGCTGACCGCCATCGTCGGCACGTTTTTTGTCAAGGAGTACCTCGGGCTTTCGGCGGCGTTTCTCGCCGCGCTCACTTTTTGGGCTGGGTTGCCGTGGGCGTTGAAGATGCCGCTCGGCCATCTGGTTGATTTGATTTGGCGCTGGAAGGCAATCCTGGTCTATCTGGGGGCCGCGCTGATCGCCGCAAGTCTCGGCATTATGCACGCACTCATCATGCACACTGAGGCAATGGGTCAGTTGCTTAGTGTGGAAGCCTGGTTCGTGGTGAGCAGCCTTCTGGCACCTGTCGGCTATGTGGTGCAGGACACGGTTGCGGATGCCATGTCGGTTGAAGCCGTACCACGAGTCGGCGCCGACGGCCAACCGCTGTCTGAGGAGGAAACCAAGGCGCTCCATACCACGATGCAGACGCTCGGCCGCATCGCGCTTATAGGCGGACTGGTATTCGTCGCGCTGCTCAACATCGTGATGTTCGCCGGTGTGGAGAGCCTGGATCAGAAGCTGAAGGCCGATGTTTACGCCCACATCTACCTGATGGCGCTCACCATCCCTCTAGTGTCAGTCAGCGGCGTAGTGCTGTCCCAAGTCATGCTTGCTGCACGCGCGAGGCGACTTCGAAAGCAAGGGGCTAAAGCGGGCGAGGCCGATCGTCTGGTCTATTCGCCGGGTCAATCAACAGAGCCCAACTACTGGATGTTCGGCGGGGGCGCCGCGTTCTTGGCTCTGACGCTGGCGATCGGAATCAGCGATGTGCCGCTGGCACAGGAGATCGTGTTCTGCGGATCGATGGCGATCATCACGGCGCTGATCTACCAGCTGGTCCAGAAGTTGCCACACGCCAAGGCTCGGGCGCTCATCGGCACTGCGCTTATCATATTCGTGTTTCGCGCTGTTCCGCTGCCAGGCGCAGGGGCGACGTGGTTCATGATCGATCAACTCCGCTTCGACCAGCAGTTCCTGTCAGTGCTTTCGCTGATTGCATCTTGCCTTACGCTCATAGGCATGGTGTTGCTGAGACCGCTGATGGCGAGCCGATCCATTGCCTATATTGTTGTCCTGCTGACACTTGCCTCAGGTATTCTGGCGCTGCCAAACATCGGACTTTATTACGGTATACAGGACTGGACTGCACGCGTGACCGGCGGCGTGGTCGATGCGCATTTCATCGCGATTATCGAAACCACACTCGAGTCCCCACTGGGCCAGGTCGCAATGATTCCCCTGCTAACCTGGATCGCGCGCAATGCGCCGTCCGACCTCAAGGCGACGTTTTTCGCGGTGATGGCCTCGTTCACTAACATGGCGCTGACGGCCAGCAGCTTGCTGACGAAATATATGAACCAGATATTCCTGGTGACCCGCGAGGTTAAGGACCGAGCGACCGGCACAGTTCAAGTGCCCGCTGACTACAGTCAGCTCGGCTGGCTACTGATCACAGTGACGTTAACTGGAGTATTGGCCCCACTGTTGACTGTGCTTCTGGTTCAGAGGTCGCGGCTTCAGACTCACGATTGACATGGAGCCGCAACTCCATAGTACCATTATACTCCAGCGCGCCACGTTTATTATGGAACGCCTATTGACAGTTGAGTTGCGTATTGCATGCAGTGCCATAAGTTTTGTGATTTGGTGAGCAGCGCCTGTCTCGGTTATGATGGGGTACAACGCAGTTGTTGCGAGAGCATAATGCACTGCGTGCCAGTAAGGTTGAACGGTTACGCGCCAGTTTTTGCAGAGCGCGCGAGACCAATTCAAGTGGAGTGAAGTCTTCTTTTGGTGTCACGGCAGGTCCATCGCGCATTTCGAACCTATTATGTCGCTCTCCCCTTCATCCGCACTGAAAACGGCAGCGCGCCGAGTGCAGCACAGGAGTGTCAGAGCGAAGGCGCCGCGATCAGGCGGGCCGAAGCGATGTCACGGGATCCCGTCAATACGGGAGCCGTTGCGTTCAAACGTAGCGGCGATCCGAATGTGGGCGAATTTTCCGACGTTGTCGTGCTGAGGAAGTTCGGCGACTTGCCAGAGGATTTGAGTGAGTTATAGCCACAGTCTTATGGCCGATGCCGCCACCCCAGAACGGTTGCCTGGATCGGCTGGTTGCTCGGCCCGGTCCATTGGCCGCTCATCCAGCGACATGGGAACGGGACGACGTATGTACCGCAGTGATCTTCTACCAATCACGTATCGTCACCGGAAGAAGTCCCTTTGGGAATGGAGATATCGTCGATAACTTAGAACGACGATTACGCGCTACCTGCGCCGATGTCGGCTTTATCCAAATTGGTGTGTTCCGCGGCAACCTGCGCCCGGCTTTAGCTGGCCGCGCAATCGGTCGATGGCGTGCTCACGAAACTGCGTGCAGAATAATATACGGGACCGGACGTTCAAGCGGGCCTGCACTTTCGTGGTCCCTCGCGGTCTGCCGGCGGAATAGCCCTGTCGTATTGCCGAAACGGGGCCGTCTGCGTGCACAAGGAAATGCATGGTCAAACCGAACCGGCGGCGGCCCTTAGTGCACGCGTGGGGCAAATACGTGGTTGCTTCCGAGCCGGCCGCCCATGCAGCCTTCCAAACGTTCCCCTTATGTGCGATGTTTAACCTATGTTTGATGCAGATCATGGACTGCATCGCGTTCTGATGAGTGCGCCCGACCCGACACTCATTGTGGACGGGACGGGAACCATTCTTTTCGCCTCTTCTCAAATTAAGCCAGTCTTCGGGTACGAGCCGGGCGAGCTCATCCGCACCCGTATGGAAGCGCTGATACCGACGCGCTTCCATCAACGCCACCCGTCTTTGTTCAGCGCTTATTTTTCTGCACCAACACCGCGTCCGATGGGAGCAGGACTCGAGCTGTACGCGCAAAGGAAAGATGGGACGGAATTCCCGGTAGAGATCAGTCTCAGCCCTGTGAGTGCCGGCTCTGACGGCTACGTGATTTGCGCTATTCGCGATGTGACGGAACGGCGCAAAATGGAGGCCGAACTGCGCGCCGCGAAAACGGAAGCCGAGCGCGCGAACGCAGTGAAGTCTCGTTTTCTCGCGGCCGCGAGCCATGACCTGCGCCAACCGCTGCAGGCGTGCGGTGTGTACTTATCGCTTCTGAGAAAGCTGGCGACTTCGGGCGAACAGCAAGAAGCGTGCGTAAAGATGCGTACACCATTGGAAGGGATGGCCGGCATTCTTGATGCGTTGTTGGACATCTCGATGCTCGACAGTGGCATGATCGAACCCAAACGCAGCGATTTTGCCATGGGCGCTGTGATCGCACGAGTTATTGCCGATCTAGCGCCTTTGGCCGAGGAGAAGAAGATCTCTCTTGAACATGCCGACACCGGCGTTGTTGTGAACAGCGATCCGGCATTGCTCGAACGCATCCTGGAGAATCTCGTCTCCAACGCGATTCGATATACAAATCAGGGACGCGTTCAGGTAAGCGCCGCGGCCGATAGCAACGTTGCGCGCATTTCGGTAACAGACACCGGAATTGGCATTCCGCCCGAGGCACTTGATAAGATTTTTGACGAATACTTTCAGTACGACAATCCGGCGCGAAACAGCAAAAAGGGACTCGGGCTGGGACTCGCTGTCGTGAAACGTTTGAGCGGTCTCCTTGGACACCCGATCTCCGTGAACTCAGTCGTCGGCTATGGGTCAACGTTCACGGTCGAGCTTCCAGCTGTGATAGGGACGGTGGTTCTGCAAGAGACGCCCGTCACCGCGCTTTCCAGCGACCGGCAAAAGGTAGCCGTGTTGTTCGTCGATGATGACTCGGGCGTTCTGGATTCGTTTAGCCTGTTCTTTGCTGCCGCATCCATTGAAGCACGCACCGCAATGAGTGGGGACGAGGCCGTTGCGCACGTCCTTGGAGGTTTCAGACCCGACGTCATCGTCTCGGATTACCGGTTGCCGAACGAGAACGGCCTGACGGTGCTTGCCCGGTTGAGGGATGCCCTACGGCTCGAGACCCCTGCGATTCTGATGTCAGGTGACACGTCACTACGTCACATCGAAGCGCAGAACGTGCCGAACGTGCTGGTGGTCCAAAAACCCTTTGATGCGGATGAACTACTTGCCCTGATCGAGGAGCGACATTCGACCAGCCGTCGGCACACACCTGTCAGCTGACCATCAAGCCGAAGCGCAGTCTCCAACGACATGAAGTTATTGTCTGAGGCGGCGAGGTCAAAAGCGGTCGCACGCTCACATGTGGGGCGACCTTGATAACCATCGTTTTTCTTGGCACCCCCGCCCTGTGCCAGGCTTTGACCCCATGAACGGCACCGTCATCGTCTGGGACCTAGAGACCGTACCCGACCTTCGCGGGGCTGCCGCACATGTTGCGCGAGCCGGCGCATCACATAGAAATGGCCGGCGTACCAAGCCATGCGTGGCAGGTGCCTCGACGCATAGGTGACGCGTGTTGCTAGGCGTGAGAGCGGGTGGTTCATCCGCGCTACATTGGGCCTTCGCCGCACCTCCACAAGGCCTCTATTGGTGAAGTCGCGAACGGCATCTTCGCCGATGGCGGTTCTCTGCCAGATCGGCGATGAGCATTGAGCTGGTCAAAATTCAAAGTGGAAAATGATCGCAGTGAGAGCCATGACCGCTCCGGAGCGGTGTTCATTGGCCCTTTAATCAACCGTCGTCGCGGTTCGTCAGCGAAGCGGCCCGCTCAAAAAACCACAAGACGGTCATTTTGCGTCACGGTATTGCTCGCAGAGCGTGGCAAAACCGGGAGCTGCAGAACGGTGGCTTGCTGACCTTCGCATAAGTCGTTGACACGCACGATTTGCCCATCCGGGAACTCCAGCGCATCGTGATGCACACTCGACTTGTGCGTATCGAACTGTCGGAAACGAGCGACCTTGCCGGCAGTCTTCCCGTTGCGCAGCAAACTCCAGCCACGCGTGTACTCGACATTGTTTTCGAACGCGACCTCTGTCCCCGGGAACAAGCACACAGCCACATTAGGTTCGCCAACTGCGGCAAAGCCACGAGTGATCGAATTACTGAACGTCGTCGAAACCAATTTGTCTTCGAGTTTGGCAGGTCGCGATCTGACGTTGTGCAGACTGTAGTCACACATAGGACGATGCTCCTCTGCTGTGAACAGCCAACAGGGTTGTCCTTCTGCGAAAAACCGCAGCATATCTTGGTGGCGATCTCGTGGCGCTAACCCGTTCATGAAACTCCGACGCTGGCTCCGCGGTCCAAGCGAAGGTTCCTGGCGGACCAGATGAAGCTCTAGCCAGGTTGTGAAGGAGCAACACCATCAAGGTCGATGGCTGCCGTGAGGCGAGCCAAAT
The DNA here is from genome assembly GCA_963821555.1 of uncultured Alphaproteobacteria bacterium. Lineage (GTDB taxonomy): Bacteria > Pseudomonadota > Alphaproteobacteria > Rhizobiales > Xanthobacteraceae > Z2-YC6860. Next base: position 7,308 of record CAWGEM010000006.1, read on the forward strand.
CGCGACCTCTACGGGGCGCATGATTGCCGTGCGCCACGCCAGAAACATCCCCATAAGCCGGCACTCTGCCCGGCGACACCAGATCTCGCCGGGCGAGTATCATCACAGGTGTTTCAGTGGTGATGGGCCGAAACGCTCTTTACGCATTCGGACAACAGATCGGTTGGGGCTGAATGGCTGACATCGCCCAGGCTGAGGATACCGACCATTCGCTTGTTCTTGTTCATCACCGGCAACCTGCGCACTTGGAGTTTTTCCATGTGCCGCACCGCCTTGGCGAGATCATCTTCCTCCCGGCAGCAATGGATGCCTGGGGTCATCACGCTGCGTGCCGTGGCGCTGCGGGCATCGAAGTTGTAGGTAGCCAATCCTCGGCAGACAATGTCGCGATCTGTCACCATGCCGATCAGCTGATCGTTCTCTCCAATCGGTACTGCACCTATATCATGATCACACATCAATTTTGCGAGCTCGGTCACAGGCGTATCCGGACTGACCCAATCAACGCCCTTGTGCATCGCGTCTTTGACTTTCATGGGAGACCTCCAGTGCTAGAGTTGCGTGCACTTGTTGAAATACTCAGTTAGGTCGCGTTTCGGATTTCAAGGCCCCCGAGAACATGGGGTAGCCGCGCTCATGCCGCGTGATTGTAAGTCTTTGCAAAGCCCGTCTTGAGTGGCTCGGCGGTTGCAAGCGTTACCTTCTGGGCGAGTTCCGCGAGTTGCTTGGCCTGGTCGGCCACCGTCTCAAGCTGATAGCGTCCATGGTTAGTTGAAACTTCGATGAACTCGGAAGGCGATTTCACGCCCGCCAGTTTTTGGACAAATTCGACGTAGGACTTGGTGTTGGCCTGGGTGAATTCGACGACCTTATTATTGTAGTCCTGCATCCCCTTAAGGGCCGTCGAACAGCAATTTTTCATTACCTCAGCCGCATCAGTCGTGGCAGCACCGATTGTTTCGAAAACTTCCCTGGATCGTTCAGCGCCGGTGTCTGTCGTGTCGCGGAGCTGTTGCGTAACGTTGGCGGGTCTTGGCCTGGCAGGCGCATTCATAGGTTTTTCCTCCCTTAGCTAGGGCGTGTTGCGGGGATTTTCGGGGTTCGACGATCTTGACGTGTCTGGATATCTGAGCTCGCAGGCCATAATCGCCATTGCACGTGACTTAGTCTGCTTATTGCACACTACAACCCGGCATTTGCAGTTGGACACAAAACGTGATCGCGACCATCTCGGGAAATCTTGCGAGGCTCCATGCCCGTTGATTTAGATCCAGTCCCGGCTGAGCATCGCAATTGGCAACGCGACCTCAGGCGACAGCTCGCGCCGCAACCCCGACCAGCTCCGACGGCCCGAGCGGTACCTCCAAAAACCGCCGCTCAAAGGGGTCCCTTTTGAATGCCGATAAGGGGTCCCAATTCTACGCCGATTGACATACGGGCTTTGATCATAAGCCGAACACGATTGCTGCCGAGCTCACGACTGTAAGCTGGTCACCCTCGCAACAAGAGACTTCGAGCCCCTGCCTGAAGCGTATTGCCTGCCTCCGTATGCTTTTGCTGTTCTTCGGCGAGCAGCATGAGCAGCGTTTCACGCTGTGTCTCGTCCGTCACCCTATCTAGCAGTTTGCAAAAGCGCTCAACGTTGTGGCGTCTGGTAAAGTGGTCGGTGCTTTGCATGGCATATCTCCACCGAAAATCACGCACAAGTGCGTGCTACTTGTTCCAAGAGGACGGCAGCAAAACAGGGCCGATGTCGGTTGGGGTGTGACCGCGCCATCAATGCTGCGAACGCTCGGCCTCACGCAGCAGCTCGAGCGGCAGCCATGGCTTCGGCATGAACAGCGCTCCTTCGGGCAGGCTTTTCGCCAGCGTCAAGCCCGAGGTCACGATCACGTTGATGTTCGGGTAGCACCGCGTGGCGAAATGCGCGAGTTCCACGCCGTCGATCTTGCCAGCCAGGTTGACGTCGGTGAACAGCATCGACACGCACCCGCCCATCTTCTCCAGCACGCGCAGCGCCCCCTCGGCACTCTCGCACTGAATGACATCCATCTCGCTGTCTTCCAGCAGCACCACCGCCAGTTCGCGCTGCCATACATCATCCTCGACGACCAGAGCGATGGGTTTAAAAGGGCTTGCCTGTCCCATCGGGGTCTCCGTCTGGTACCCGACAGAGGGGCAATACGCGCCAAGGGGAATCGTTCAGACAAAGTCGAAATACGCAACAATCGTGCGTGGGCGGAACAATGGAATGCTCGGCTTACGCAAAGTCAACGGAGCCGGGTCCGAGTTATCTCTTTCATGACGCTTTATTCCGTGAGTGCTACTCATCAATCGAGCTTGGTGAGAGTGTTTCTTCGACTTCTCCGTCTGCCAACAGCTGCAAGATTGTTTGACGCTGCGGTTCGTGGGTCTTCTCAGACAGCATCTTCCGATAGCGCGTGAGATTTTGTTGGTGAATGAACTCTTCCATCGGCATCACCCATGAGTGCCCTAACCCCGACGATTGCAGGCTAAGTTTTTGGGCATAGGTGGTGTCTGTATCCTTTTGACCACTGCCGAAGAGTCCGCGACAGTTATTTGCAACTCTGAACGGTCTGAAACGGTCGCGGAATCAGCTTGAGCGTTGAATGCGAAGCCGTCTGGTCAACCTGCGGCCGCAGACAGCGACGGCGCCCAGAGGGGGCGAGAGCCCAGCTGAGGGGGGACCCGGCCGGGCTCTCTATGATCACGCTGTGCACGCGACCAACGCATAGACCGGGACGGGGAGATCGCGGACTACGCGGACGACCGGCACCGACACGTCATCGATGCTAAACCCCATTAGCGCATGCGAATGAAGGCAGATCGGATCGCGCTCGCCATGCTTGGCCGCTTCAATGATCCGCTTTGCGATCAGCTCGCGCACCTGGCCGCCGCGCGCGAAGGAGCGAAGTGAACGACAAGCCCGATCGAACGCGGTTCCCATCGCGAGGGTAGCCTTGTCGTCAAAGAAAACATCTCGGATTGGAACGATGGTCCCGTCGCGGAGTTGGTAGGAATTAAGGGTGGCGTAGTCTCCGGGGTGATGAACCTCGAATCATCTGACGTTGGAGCGTCGGATAGGAGACCACGCCATGAAGATCTCTAACACGAAGTTTGATTCCTCGCAGCTTGCCGCCGATACCGCTGTGCATCTCTTCGACGATTGGTTCGACCCAATCGAAGCGGTAGTTCGCAATCGGGTGCGCGGCTTCATTGAGGCCATGATCGAAGGTGAGCTGGACGAAACCTTGGAGCGGCCTCGATACGGGCGCCGCTCGAAGCCGTCGGCGGGCGACGATTGCAGGGTTGCAGTCACTGGCCACCGCCACGGCCATCGCTCGCGGTCGCTGATGGGCACTTTCGGTCGCATCGAGATCGCAATGCCGCGCGCCAGGCTGAACACGCCCGACGGCAAGACCGCGGAGTGGAATAGCCAGATTTTGCGCGGCTACCAGCGCCGCACGCTTTTGGCCGACGCATTGATCGCCAGCACGTATCTGGCGGGCACCAACACGCGCCGGGTGCGCCGGGCCTTGAAGGCGCTGTTCGGCGGCGCTGTGGGCAAGGACACGGTGAGCCGGGTCTGGCGCAAGGTGAAGGCTGACTGGGACGCCTGGAATGCCCGTTCGCTGGCCGACGAACCGATCGTGCGGCTCATTCTCGATGGCACGGTGGTGGACGTGCGGCTCGACCGCAAGGCGACCGCAATCTCGCTCTTGGTCGTTATCGGTGTGCGCGCCGATGGGCAGAAGGTGCTGCTGGCGGTCAAGAGCATGGGCGGGGAGAGCGCCGAAGCCTGGCGCAGCGTACTAGACGACCTGATTGCCCGCGGCCTGCGCCGCCCCGAGCTCTTGATCGTGGATGGCGGCCAAGGACTGGAGAAAGCCATCGCCGCCGTCTGGAACGACGTGCCGGTGCAACGCTGCACGGTGCACAAGCACCGCAACCTGCTGGCGCATGCACCCGAGCGTCTGCATGAGGAGGTCAGCGCCGATTACACCGACATGATTTACGCCGCCACCCCGGCGCAGATCGAGAGCCGGCGCAAGGCCTTCCTGCGCAAGTGGCGGCTCAAGTGCAAGGCGGTGGCCGACAGCCTGGAAGAAGCCGGCGACCGCCTGTTCACCTTCACGCGGCTGCCGCCGAGCCAATGGCGCAGCGCCAGGACCACCAACGCGATCGAGCGTCTGCACGAGGAGTTCAAGCGACGGATCAAGACGCAGACGGTGCTGCCATCAGCGGAGACCGCCACGATGCTGTTTTGGGCGTTGCTCGCTTCCGGTCAGATCAGCATGCGAAAGGTCGACGGTTGGCGGACGCTCGCCAAAACATCCATCGGTCAGCCAATTGACCTCGCCGCCTGACTCGGTACTCTCGAAATGCCGGAGATCGCGTCACCCAATTCCAACACAAATCGCGACGGCACCGGAACGATTTGCATGGTGGTCTCCCGTGAACGACGGGCGGGAGCGCGGTATTGTCTCTCGGTCACCGAAGCCCAAGGCTGCTTCGGTGATGGAGCAGGCTACCGCCCCGAACTGACAATTGGCTGTTCCATACAGACCACTTTTTCCTTCGTTGACTGCCTCATTGACAACGCGCCGCATCGAGAATTCACGCGCGCGGCGGGCTTTCACGCGACGTGAACCGATCCGTCTCGATCCACAGCCTCCGAATTGTCTTGTGTGCCTAGGCGTCGGTGGCTGAGAGACAGTTGAGCTCCCGCCTGAATGGAGGGGAAGCCGTGATGTCTCATATACTCAGATCAAGGCCCATCAAGCGAAGCACGAAACGCAAGACATCGAGGGGCGAGCAATTCGATCCTACGGTCTTTTTGGGGACGGCGGCCCTTGGTCGCGATAGTGCCACGTATTCAAAGAAAGACGTCATTTTTGCTCAGGGCGACGATGCGGATGCCGTTTTCTATATCAAGAAAGGCAAGGTCAAAGTCGCCGTTGTATCCAAACAGGGCAAGGAAGCCGTCGTCGCCCTTCTAGGACCGGACGAATTTGTCGGCGAAGGGTGCTTGATCGGCCAGCCGAAGCGGTTGGCGACGGCGTCTGCAATGACCGAATGCGAGGCGATGCGAGTGGGAAAGACGGAAATCCAGCGGGTCCTTCGTGACGAGCCCGCATTTTCGCAAATGTTTATCTCGCATATTCTGGCGCGGAACGCCCGGGTTGAAGAAGACCTGGTCGATCAGCTGTTCAACTCGACCGAAAAGCGGCTCGCGCTCCTGTTACTGCTGTTGGCCAAGTTTGGAAAGGAAGGCCGACCGGAGCCGATTCTCGCCAAGATCAGTCAGGAAACACTCGCCGAGATGATCGGCACAACCCGGTCGCGCGTGAGCCACTTCATGAACAAGTTCCGTCAATTGGGCTTCATTGATTACAATGGACATCTCGAAGTCCATAATTCATTGCTGAACGTCATTCTGGTCGATCAGCCACGCACAGTGAGCCCGCCGCAGTGAAATCTCCATCGCGGCTCAAGCGCAAGGTGATCAAGCTGAAGGCCGAGCGAAACATTCTAAAAAGCCGCGACATGAAGTTTCGCGTTCTCCTTCAGGATCAATAGGCAATCACCGCATCGGCGGCCAGCGTGCGGCGCTGGTAGGCCCGCAAAACATTGGTCCTCCACTCGGTGGTCTTGCCAGTTCGACGCCTGCAGGCGTGCCCGCGGCACGTCGATTGCAACCTTTCCGAAGGTGCCGGTCAGCGACCGTGTCCGATGCCTGTGCCGGTGACCGGCGACGGCCGTCGAGCCTTCGGTCTCGCCACCGGACGACTGCGCCGGTCGCTTATAGCGCGGTCGTTGCAGCGTCTCATCCAGCTCGCTCTCGATCATGGACCACGCCATGAAGAGCATTACCACGAAGTCTGATCCCTCGCAGCCTGTCGCCGAAGCGCCTGTGTATCTTTTCGACGATTGGTTCGATCCGATTGAGGCACAGGTGCGCGAACGCGTGCGCGGCTTTATCCAAGCCTAGTCGCCAGTGGCAAATCTCGCCTGGCCGCGACCCGCGAAAGCTGCCCTGTTGTTTGATTGCAAACGAATGGATTCGGTAAAATTGGCAATTGTCTGGTCGGGCGCACCTGCTTCGACTCGCATCTCACCACGCAGATCCGCGCCAAGACCTTAGCGGCGATGCCAAAAGCCTGCATCTTCGATGACTGCGGTGCATGCCTGCAAGCGTCCGGTTGCCTGCCTTGTCGGCAATCGTCAAGCGAGGGGGACATCCATGGAACAGACGTTCGACAACACAGCGAATTGCAAGACTTACGCCCCGATGAATTGGTGAAGAAATCGATACACAAGCTGCATGACCAGTCATTCCCTCCCCAAATCAACGCGAGCGACAATTTCGGTACACGTAGCCCTTGCCAGGTGGTGCACTCGGCGGAGCAGACGGCGGCCCGCATGATTACTGGCGAGACCCTCTACATTGATGGCGGCTACCACATCATCGATTAGGACAGAGACTGAGGTCGCACTTGGCCTTAGTCCGTTCGGCGCTTGCTCCCATTCGCCACAACGTCGATGAAAAGCAGCCAACCGATCATCAATCGTTCTTTTTCGGACCGGCTCGTTGATCTCGCTCAATGCGTAGTCTTTCTGCTCTCATGCGCTGTGTCTCCTTTTCAAGCGCGCCAATTTTCTCGTCGAGCTTTGTTATTCTGGATTTCGGGGACTCGTTGCCTTGCAACTTTTCGAGCGCTTTGCCAATGGATAGTTTGGTTATTTCGGCCATCGCAAATTCCTCCTACTCTAGAGACGATTACAAGCGAACGCAGCAATAGAGCTTTAAGCGAACAATTCGCGCTGGAGGTCGACTAAGCTGCCTTGCCAGTCAGCTCACAAATAGAGCAGCGTTCCGAAACGCTCGCGCTCCGAGTCAGTTAGCGAGCGACGCATTTTTTCCAAGTCAACTTCTCCATGTCCGATGAGGAATTTCCACTGCCCCCAAGAACGATATCGAAACATCTGCTGCAAACTCTAAACCCGCGCGCGGCCAGTTGTTCGCGGGATATCAGCAGCGAGAACCTGGAACTTGACACTTAAAGGAGCCGGCATTGACGACAAGAACGGTGTCCATTGGAGATCACACTTCAGGTAACTTGGCTGTACTGCGGCGCGCATGAGCGTAAAGAACAGCGGCAGCGCAGGAGGCCATACGCGACCGTACCGAATCCGCACGAGAGGTCAGGATGATCGGCACGCGCGCCCCCAGAACGATGCCTGCCGAGTCAGCCTTGGCCATAAACACAAGATTCTTGGCAAGCATATTGCCGGCTTCAAGATCGGGCACGACCAGGATCTGGGCTCGACCCGCAACCTCGGACTTGATGCCTTTGATCTTTGCCGCTTCGAGGTCGATGGCATTGTCGAAGGCAAGTGGCCCGTCGAGAATGCCACCAGTTATCTGTCCGCGCTCAGCCATTTTGCAGAGCGCAGCCGCTTCGATAGTAGAAGGAATCTTTGAGGTCACGGTTTCAACCGCGGACAGAATTGCCACCCGTGGGGTGCCGAGGCCAACCTGTGTGAACAGGTCGACCGCATTCTGGACAATGTCACGCTTGGCATCGAGATCGGGAAAGATGTTAATTGCGGCGTCAGTGATAAAGAGCGTCTCGGCATAAGTCGGCACATCCATGATAAAGACGTGGCTGATCCGACGCGCGGTGCGCAGGCCGGTCTTGCCCGCGGTCACTTCGCGCATGAGCTCGTCCGTGTGCAGACTGCCCTTCATCAGGAGCTCGCCCTTGAACTCATGAATAAGCTCAACTGCCCTGGCGGCTGCCGCCTCGCTGTCCGGTACGTCGACAATCTCAAAACGATCGATGTTCAAGCGAAGCCCGCGCGCCACCGCGGCAATCTTTGCCGCCGGGCCGACAAGAATTGGGACGATGATGCCCGCTTCGGCCGCTTCGATGGGACCGCGCAGGGAAGTATCATCGCATGGGTAGGCGACGATTGTCGTCGCGGCCGGCACCGCCTTCGCCTTCGCGATGAGCCGGTCGTATTTCGAAGCAGGCGGGCTTCCAACTGGCCTGATCGACGCGATGGTTCCGATTTCACTATCTTTATCGGCGAGCATGATCATGTCTCCACTACGGCCGAGGTGCCAACGGTTTCACTATGACTGGAGTTCCTTTCGAGCTCGACGAAACGGAATTTGGTCAGCACTTCGTTCTTTATCCACCTCGAATAGCCGCGCAACCTCACTTAATCGCTTGTCGTCCTCTGGAGACATTTCGCCGCGCGCCCCGAGCACCTGCCTGATCAGACCAAAAGCTTTCTGCCGTGTCTCCACATCGGACGGAAGCATAGCGGGAATTGCGGCGAGCGCCGCTGCTTGATCAATCAGCAGCATATTGAATTGCTCGCGCACCAGTGCCTTGAAGTCCGCGAGAGGAATTCCGCCGTGCGTCTTGCGAATGCGACGCACGGTTTCGAAACCCCGCTCATCAATTGCCGCCCGAGTTCATGCCCGCATACAGAAGTCCGCGGATGACGGCTTCGCGCAGCCCGCCAACTGGAATGCGCGACTTGAGCTCGGTAATCCGCTTCTGAAGGAGTTCGCGATGCAACGGGCTCTTGGCTGGCCTTCGCAGGGGACGCGTCCCAGCAGGGTCGATACCAACGGCAGCCTGCAGTGACGGCAAGCCATAGATGGTCAGGAATGTCCGCTCAGCCAGCGCCTCGCTCATGTCTCGCCATCCGTCGAGCGCTGCGACGATTTGCCGAGATACGTTTTCCTGCCATGCGACAAACGGATTATCCGCCTCCACGGGCTTTCGATCGCGGCGGACCTGCTCGGCAAGGGCGGCGACCGGCGCCATCACCGGATTCCCATCCGAGAAGAGATCATATTGCAGACGCAACGGGTGCAGCTGTTGCATCCACTCGGCAAGAGGAGAGTTGACCAGTGCGCGAACCATGGGCTGCGCAAATGCGCGATAAAGGGAAAGGTTGATTTCAGAAACGCGGGCCGCTGTGGCGAACCGGTGCTCATCGGCTGCGTCGTTGCCGCCGAGGGCTCGGATATCATCGAGACTTCTTGCCTCGCATCGCATCACCCAATTGCCGGCGACGAGATCCGGGTTGGCTGTATCATCGACCTTGTTCTCAAGCACAGCCTCGTAGAGGCCAGCCGGAAGAGTGTCGATCAGATCGATATTGCTTGAGAACTCGCCATGTTCCTTCTTCGCAACGCCCCCAGACGATCCCATTTGTGGTTATTAACTGATTGAAATAACTTAAATAATGTTTTACCCAAAGTTCTATCCAGTTCCCTTGCGGGAGAGGGCCACTCAGGCGGATGCCAAAGCAAGAACTGGGTGAGGGGTGCCGGATTCATTGGCTCACCCCTCACCCAGCTTGATCGCATGGCAAATCCACGTTGGCCCTCTCCCGCAAGGGGAGAGGGCGCATCAAGCGGCGTGTCGAGGCGCAGCACCGGGCGGATCGCCGATGACGGGCACCTCAGCGGCGCAGCGTGAACACTTCGTAGGTGACGCGATCGCCGAGTTCGGCGTGGCGGCAGCCGATCCGCAAGCCGCCGACACTCATATCCCCGGATTGCCACAGCGAGCGGTGGATGCAGTCGTTGAAGGCGCTTTCACTGATGCCGGCGACCGCGAGAAGGCGGCCGAGAACCTGCAGAAGATGATGCCCGTCCGCATCGTCGAAGTCGTGGGTCAGAGACCCCGCGGGTCCGTCCGGACCGGCGGACAGTTCGAGCACCACACTTCGTCCGAATGCGGTCTCATACCGGCAATAGTAGAGCGCCTCCAGCGGGCTCGTGCCGCATCTGCGGGGCGAGGGCGTAAGCTCCCGGATGGCTTCTTCCATGCGGCGACCGCTCAAGGGCGCGGCCTTATCCCCGTCTGCCGGCGCGCCAGGCACCCCATGGCTCGCCATCTCGAACGGCGGTTCGGACCATTCATCGAAATCGGCCGCCACAGCGGCACCCGCCGATAGCCAGACGGCGATGGCAACCCTAAGGACCCGCGTCATGGCAGAAATCCTCGTTTGCACCCGGGCACCCGCAAACTAAGCGGAGCGCGTTGACAGCCGTGTGATGTTCCTCACTGGGATGCGGTCTTCAGTGCAAAAATGCACAGATCAATCTGCTCAAACAAAAGGCAAACGTGGCGGCACAGCCAGCGCGGGGCGCCACCGGCCGTTACGATTCAAATGGCATGCCAACATATTGTTCGGCGAGCGAGGCCTGCGCGTGCTCGGAGGCGGCAAGATAGTCGAATTGGCTCTGGCGCATGCGCTGCTCGAATGGCGTCTCGTTCGGAAAGCGGTGCAGCAGCATGGTCAGCCACCACGACATGCGCGCCGCGCCCCACACCCGGCGCAGCGCCGTGTCGGAATAACCGTCGAGATAGTGCGTCCGCCCGGTCTTGTAGGTCTCGATCAGGCCCCGCGACAGATAGAAGACGTCCGAGATGGCGAGGTTCAGGCCCTTCGCGCCCGTCGGCGGCACGATGTGCGCCGCATCGCCGGCGAGGAACAGGCGGCCGTAGCGCATCGGCTCGGCGATGAAGCTGCGGAGCGGCGCGATCGATTTCTCGACGGTCGGACCGGTCACGATCGCGGCCGCCATCTCAGGCGGGCAGCGCGCCTTGAGCTCCGCCCAGAAGCGGTCGTCCGGCCAATCCTCCAGCCGCGTGTCGAGATCGCACTGGATGTAGTAGCGGCTCAGCATCGGCTTTCGCATCGAGGCGAGCGCGAAGCCCGTTGCTGCCGGAGCAATAGCAGAAGTCCGGCAGCGGCGGCGTTTCCGACATGACGCCCAACCAGCCAAACGGATAGGTGCGTTCGAACGTCTGCAGCAGGTCGGCTGGAATCGATCGCCGGCTGACGCCGTGAAAGCCGTCGCAGCCGGCAACATAATCGCAGTCCACCCGATGGGTTTGGCCGCTCTTCTGGTACGTCACGTACGGCTGCGCCGAATGTCAGTTCCTGGAGCCGGACATCGGCGGCCTCGTCGACGATCTGTCCGCAGGCGGCATCGCGGGCGGCGTAGAGATCCTCGGTGAGCGCCGTCTGTCCGTAGGCCATCATCGACTTGCCGGTGTACTTGATCGCATCGATGAAGAAGCGCTTGCGCCCCTCCCACATGATCGCAGCGCCGTCGTGGGCATGGCCGTCGCGGTCCATGCGTTCGGCGAGGCCGACCTCGCGCAACAGGTCGACCGATCCCTGCTCCAGCGCGCCGGCGCGGATTCGCTGCAGGACGTAGTGGCGGGTCTGCCGCTCCAGCACGACGCTGTCGATGCCGTTGCGGTCGAGGATGTGCGACAGAAGCAGGCCTGCGGGACCGCCGCCGATGATTGCGACCTGGGTTCGCATGCTCACCTGCCTCTGTCCGCGCCGTTTGGCGCCTACTTCGGCATCCGCGCCTTGATCGGGTCCTTGACGTTTTCGACCTTGTCGAATTCGACGTTGACCAGCCGCCCGTTCACCTCCTCGACGCGCCGGATGTAGACCGTCTCGACAACGTCGCGCGTTTCAGGATCAATCGACATCGGACCGCGCGGGCTTTCCCAAGCCATGCCCTTGGCGGCCGCAATCAGCTTCTCGCCGTCGGCGTCGCCGCCGGTCTTCCTCAGCGCCTCGTAGATCACGTGCATGCCGTCGTAGGCTCCGACCGAGAACATGTCGGGGTTGCGCTTGAATTCCTCGTTGTAGGCCGCGACGAAGGCCGCGTTCTTCGCGGACTGGTTACTGGCATCGTAGTGAAAGGCGGTGATGATGCCGAGGCCGGTGTTGCCCATGCTCTTGAGCGCCTCGTCGAGCGTCAATTCGCCCTGGCTCAGGATCTTGGTCTTGCTGCGGTCGATCGCGCGCTCGGCGATCGACTTGCCGATCGCCGCCGACTGCGCACCTCCCGGCGTCCAGATATAGATCGCATCGGGAGCAAGCTCCTTGGCGCGCTGCAGGAACGGGGCGAAGTCCTGGTTCGCGACCGGGAACCGTACAGCGCCGACGATCTCGCCCCCGGCATCCTTGAAGCCCTTGTGGAACGCGGCTTCGCCATCGTGCCCCGGACCGAAGTCGGCCGCGAGCGTATAGGCGGTACGGATGCCGTTCTTAAAGGCCCAGGCGCCGAACGCCTCGTTCAGCATCGGCGCTGTGAACGAGGTCCGCACCATATACGGCGACTTGGTGGTGATGATCGAGGTGGCCGCGTTCATGTTGACCATGAACTTCTTGGCCTGCGCGGAAACGTCGGCGATCGCGAGCGCGTTCGGCGTCGTCGCGATGCAGGCAAGGATGTCGACCTTGTCGCGCACGATCAGCTCCTGCGCGAGCCGCTTGGCGACATCCGGCGCGATCCCGCCCGTGTCCTTGCGAATGAATTCGAGCTTCCTGCCGGCGACCGTGTCGCCATGCTCCTTCACGTAGAGCTTGATGCCGTTGTCCATCTGCGCCGCGGCATCGGCAAACTGGCCGGAGTACGGACAGATCAGGCCGATCTTGACGGTCTGTTGGGCCTGCGCGGCTGCGGTGGTCAGCGCGACGACGGCCACGGCGTTCAAGGCAAGCAGAGTGCTGCGCATCGATTTCTCCTGGGCGCCACGCGGCGGCGGCTCGTGAATAGCGGCATGCATCGACTTTAGTGCATGATTGTCTAGAATTGCACGGGGCATGCGTCCCGCTTGCTTCAGCTCTCCCGCCGAGATTTTCTTAGAGTTGCTTCCGCGGAATTCTGCCACCCGCGCCACCGCCTACAATCGAGGCAACGATCAGGCCGCCGATGACGCGCGACCAGGACGAATACTCACCATCTGCCAACGAAAACCGCGGCCTTCTGTTGCTGGTGTTGGTGGCTCTGATCGCCGGGGGCCTTGACCGGCCTGGTCGGCGCGGCCTTCCGGATATCGCTTGAATACGCCGATCGCGTGCGCGACGCGTTGATCGTCTGGGCGCACGCCCGAGGCACCAGCGGCTTCGCAGTTGTTATCTGCCTGTGTGCCGCTGCAGCCCTGGTGGCCGCGTGGCTCGTTCGCAGGTTTTCACCGCATGCGTCGGGCAGCGGCATCCCGCATGTCGAAGCCGTGCTGCACGGCCAAATCCCGCCGGCCTCCTTCAGTCTGGTGCCGGTGAAATTTTTCGGTGGCGTCCTCGCGATCGGCTCAGGTCTCGCGCTCGGACGAGAAGGGCCCAGCGTGCAGATGGGTGCGAGCATCGCCCATCTCGCCGGGCAGTTCGGCCGTCTCGGTTGGGCAGACTGCCGGGTACTGCTGGCGGCCGGCGCCGGCGCCGGCCTTGCAACGGCGTTCAACGCGCCGATTGCAGGAGCGATCTTCGTCCTCGAAGAGCTGGTGCAGAAGTTCGAGCACCGGATCGCCATGGCGGCGCTGGCCGCATCCGCGACGGCGATCGCGGTTGCGCGCATGATCCTCGGCGACGCGCCGGATTTTCAGGTCGCAGCACTGGCCCATCCCAGCACCGAGTCGCGGCCGCTGTTTTTCGTGCTGGGCGCGGTCGCGGGCCTGCTCGCCGTTGCCTACAACAGCACACTGCTTGCCGCGCTTGCCCTGGCCGACAGGTTCGGCAGGCTGCCGGTCGAAGTTCGCGCCGCGCTGGTCGGCGCGTCCATCGGCGTCGTGGCCTGGTATCTTCCAGGTCTGGTTGGCGGCGGTGACCTGCTCACGCAGAGCGCGCTGGCAGGCCATGGCGAGCTGGCGGTCTTGCTGCTCGCATTCCTCGTCCGGTTCGTGCTGGGCGCGGTGTCGTACGCGGCCGGAACGCCCGGCGGGCTGTTCGCACCGCTGCTGGTGCTCGGCGCGCAATCGGGCCTGGTGTTCGGCATTGCATGCCAGCTCGCGTTCCCGAACCTCAATATCCAGCCGCAGGCGTTCGCCATTGTTGGCATGGCCGCATTCTTCACCGGCGTCGTGCGCGCACCAATAACCGGGATCGTGCTCGTTACCGAGATGACCGCGAATGTGACGATGCTGCTGCCGATGCTCGGCGCCTGTTTCACGGCCATGCTGGTGCCGATGCTGCTCCGCAGCGCGCCGATCTACGAATTCGCTGCGCGCGCACACACTGCGGCGCGAACGCGTCAATCAGGAGAAGCGGGGGACGCCGATCAAGCGCTGAGCAGCGTATCGGCGATAAGCTTGCTCGCTTCGCCGCTGCCAACGTTATTTGCGAGTCGATGGATACGACCCAAGCTTCAATCGCCAAGCTTCGTTCGGTCGATCATGTAGTCCGGATGGATCTGCGGCGAACGGCGAGCCTCGACGCTATCGCCGTTCAATCGCAAAGCAGCGCCGGTGGTGCTATCGGCGCCCGATGCGTACGCCGCGCGAGCCACGCTCTGCTTAAATTTCGGGTGCGCCAGCAGTCGGCCGGGGCCCGGCTTGCCAGCACGCCGCGGCGGCACGTCGGCAAACTCCGTTTCGGTAATGCGCATCGCGGCCCATTGCTCCTGCACCGCCTCAGTCACTTCCGCGCAGGGGGCTCGGGGCGGCATCAGGATGTCCTTGGCACTGACTTTCATCTGCAGCCAATCTTCCACCGGGCGGTTGGTGATGCGCAGGACGTAGTTGCGCGTCTCCTGGGGCAGATCGCCGCGCTTGGACATCCAATCCTGGACGCGCTGCGGGCCGGCGTTATAGGCGGCCGCGGCGAGACCGAGATTGCCAAAGCGGCGGTACAGCTTCCGCAGGAAACTGCCCGCCGCCGACAGCGCATGCACCGGCTCGAAGGGATTGAGCAAGCCGTACTCGACCGCGGTGCCCGGCATGAACTGCGCGATGCCCTGCGCGCCGACGCGGCTGACGGTCTTGCTGTTGAAGCTGCTCTCTTGCCAGATCAGGTTCGCAAAAAACGGCACTGGCAGATCGTTGGTGCGAGCCACTGCGGCGACGTAGCCGCAGAGTTCCGACCGCATGACCTGGCGAGGACGCAGCGTGTCCAGTTCGGTGGGCTCGGCAGTTTGTTCGGGCGGCCTTGGCACATCATCCGCAAACGAAAGCCGCGCAATGACATCGCTCGGAAGCGTCAATCCAGTGTGGCTCACCTTGTAGGCGAACTTCAGCGCCTTCGTCGCGACGCCGCCGCTCCAGGCCGGCGGGCTCGGTGCCGACACGCTCTCCGATGAAGGCGCGCTGTCTTGCGGCTCGATGATGTCTGCGGACACGTCGTCGACTTGGGGTAAGGCACCGACCTGGGGTGCCGTGCTGACGTGTTGCGGGGCGTCGACTTGGAATGCGGTGTCAATTTCCGGCGTGGCGCCATCCTCCAAACCGGCGATCGCCGGACCGGGGTCGCGGTAGGTCTTCATCTCCAACGTGAAAGGCGCGGACACGACCAGCATGAAAACAGCGAGGACGATGCGCCGTGCGAAGGCTGTCATGTGTCGCCCCCCGGCCGATCCCGTTACCGAGCTTCAGCCATCAGGACGTCAGGCGCGCAGCGCGTGTACGCCTGGATGCCGCGCTTGCTCGCCCAGATCAGCCGCTGACCCTTGACGGTGAGACGAACGCGGGTCGTCCATCGTTCGTTCGGGCTCGAGCAGTTCGCCGTGACCGTCCAACCGCTCTGCGTCTGATTGAGCTTCTTGAAGATACAGAATGTCCCGCCGGCCCAGGCTCCTTCGGCGTTGATGATCGTTGGCAGCAGACCGCCGCGAAAAGCGCCGACCGAACAAGCGCTGGTGTCCGGCGCCCATATGCCCACGACCGACACTTGAGCCGCTGCGGTCGGATGCGATGCCGCGCCGGCATCGACCGAGGCGGCGCCGAGATCGACTGGCGACGGCGGATCGATTGCGCGCTGCGGCACCGCGGCAGCGTGCAGCGCGCCGGCGACCGAGCGTGCAGGCTCTGCCTGATTGCCGTCTTCCGCCTGCGGGACGCCGATCGACGCTGCTTCCACCGTTCGGGTCGATTCAACCGTCCGATCGGCGATGAATGTAAGTTCCGGCTTCGGGGCCTTGGCAAAGGGGCCGACATTGAAAATGACGGCAAAGCAGGTCAGCAGTGCCCCTGACGTGGCCAATCCATAGGCGATCCCCAGTCGACCGTAGGCTGACCGCATTGTTCGTCCCCCCGTCCACCCGTGCCGACAAGTGGTCCCACACGCTCCGCAAACTCAGCAGACAAAATGAACCCCACCCAACGAGGTGAATTCTGCGTAAGGTGCGCGGCGGAAACGGGGCGAAGGTTCGATGGTTTTGTGCTCCAAGCAATAATTGCCGCACACGGCAGCGGCAAAGCGGACAATGATACCGCAGCGCGGTGACGGCAAACGCTTCAGATTGCTGAGGTTTGGTTGCAAACCGCGCTTGCGCCACCGCGAATTCGGTTTCCGAATCGCTCACACGTCGATTGGTAACCGCGTTCGCCGCATTCAAAATTTTACCATCGCGCCGTCTGAATGTGGCCAAGCAGCGATGCGAAATCCCCGGCCGCAATCTGTGTCGGGGTACCACTCATGCATAGGCTGTTGAGAGCTGTCGGCGCTCGCACCAAGGCCGACGTGAGAACGCTGGAGTACGGTTTGCTCGCACTCGGGACGTCCCTGGCTCTCATCGCGATCTACACGATGATTGCGTGACGGGGCCCATCTAATCGGGCCGAGCGAGAACGCCTTACGTGCCTTGTCTTGAGGTCGGGACTTGTGCGGCTCTCGCACCGGTCAGGGCGAGATACTCCCAGACGATCGTGGCAGCCGCGAGCGCCGTGATCTCGGCGACATCGTAGGGCGGCGCGACTTCAACGACATCCATGCCGATGAAATGCAAACCGCCGAACCGGCGCAGGATCGCCTGCATCTGCCAGCTTGCGAGGCCGCCGATCTCCGGCGTTCCCGTTCCCGGTGCGAACGCAGGATCGAGCGCATCGATGTCGACACTGAGGTAGGTCGCGCCTGAGCCGACGACCGCTGCCGCTCGCTTGGCAACTGTGTCAGGGCCGAGTTCATGAACATCCTGCGCAGTGATGATCGTGACACCCTTGTCAATCGTCCAGTCGTAGACGCTCCGTTGCACCGGGGAACGGATGCCGATCTGCACGGCGCGGCGCGGATCAATGAGCCGCTCCTCGATGGCATGGAAGAATACCGAGCCGTGGGCGTAACGCTGGCCGAAATTATCCGGCCAGGTGTCGACATGAGCGTCGAGGTGAACGAGCCCCAGCGGGCCGCCGTGTCGCTTCGCTGCCGCGCGCGCAGCAGCGGCAGCGTCACCGAATGATCGCCGCCGAGCGAAATCAGGTGGCCCACAGTCGCCGCCTGCTTTTCGATCAGCGCAAGACTGCGTTCGATATCGCCGAGCGCGATCTCGAAGTCGCCGATATCGGACACGGACATCGTTGCCGGGTCGACCCACCAGTGCGGGTGGTCGCCGTCCACCAACATGCGGCTCGCCTGGCGGATCGCGGCCGGCCCGAAGCGCGACCCGCTGCGGTTGGTGGTGCCGATGTCGAACGGAACGCCTGCAACGCAGAACGAGGCATCGGCAGCGCGACTCGAATTGCAAGGAAACTCGGCGGCAGTGCAAAAGTCGGAACCGCGGCCATCACGGTGGACAAAGCGGAACACGGCCGCCGCGACCGCGCAGGTCCAGCGACCGCGGGCGTCGCCTTCGGCCGCCGCGGTGATCGACGATGCTGCCGATGATGAGATTGCTGGTCTCGTAGACGTTCTTGCGCTCGTTCCAGGCGGCGTCGGGATCGAACTCGATGCCGAGCGTGGACGCGAGCATGGTCGCGGCGAGATCCTCGGCGTATTCGCCGCTCTCTGCTCGCGGGTCATGCCGAACCCGTGATGCTCGGAGATGTAGCCGTACATCGCGGGGTCGGCCGGGCGCGCCAGCCCGATGCTCGGAATGGATGCGGCGGCCGGGCTCGTCGGTCTCGGTGCGCGCCAGAACGCTGAAGGTGATCTCGCCGGGCCGCAGCGTCGCGACTCCCGCTCTCGCGCTCCACCTGCTTGCAGCCCGGCGGCAGAATCGAGGACACGCTGACCAGGTTCTGCTGTTCGATGTCGGCATCGCGCAGCGCGAATTCGAAGGCGGTCAGCCGGTCACGATGGACGCCGACGCCGCTGGTGAGAAAGAAACTCGTCGGTACGGGAAACATGCTGGATTGCGGACCCACTGCTGACGAATATTTGGAAACGCCGCCTTTCTATCACGGTTCCATGAAGCTCCTGCAACCTCCCGCGCAGGCCACGGCGCGCAACGTCCGCATGATCGCTACCTTGAGAACCCTGGCCGACGGAGCATTGGCACGATCGACGGACAGGTTCTCACCTTGATCTCTGGTCCTCCGCGATCGGAAAACGGGTGGCGCAACGATGTCGGTAGCGCGTAACGGTACGCCGACAACGCTCCGGCCATCGCCTGAGAGTTGAATGCAGGTCCGTAGCTCCTGGAAGCGGTAACTTCCAGAAAGGAAGGCCATCGCATGAGCAACCGTTCCGGCGTCCGTCCGGCCGCGCCTCAGACACCGGCCGTCGCGGACCGCATCTCCCAGCAGGACTGGGAGGCACTCTCGGCCGACCTCAGCGACCGCGGCTGCGCCGTGATCGAACGGCTCTTGTCCCCGGACGAATGCCGCGACATCGCCGCGCTCTATCCGCTGGAGGAGCGGTTCCGCAGCCACATTCACATGGCGCGGCACGGCTTCGGCAAGGGCGAGTACCGCTATTTCAAGTATCCGTTGCCGGACCTGATCGGTGAGCTGCGCACGGCGCTCTACCCGCATCTTGTGGCGGTAGCCAACGCCTGGAACGAGCGCATGGACCTCGACCGACGCTATCCGGCGCGGCACGCCGACTTTCTCAAGCAGTGTCACGCCGCGGGTCAGACGCGGCCGACGCCGCTGCTGCTGCAATATGTTACGGACGACTTCAACTGCCTGCACCAGGATCTCTATGGCGATCTCGCGTTTCCGCTTCAGGCCACGGTCCTGTTGTCGGAACCCGGCACGGATTTCACCGGAGGTGAGTTCATCATCACGGAACAGCGCCCGCGCATGCAAAGCCGGGCGGAGGTTGTGCCCCTGCAGCAGGGCGACGCGGTCATGTTCGCCGTGCACAACCGTCCCGTCAAAGGAACAAACGGCCACTACCGCGTAAACCTCCGGCACGGCGTCAGCCGCGTCCGCAGCGGGCTGCGCCACACGCTCGGCATCATCTTCCACGATGCCAAATGAGCGCGACCGTGGATTGTCACCGCGCCGTTTGAGTTCTACTCAGATCAGGCCGGCGCAACCCTTGCTTCGCCTGGACTGCTTTCGAGAATTCTGCTGTGTGGCGCCGTCGATCGGAGGAGAGAAAGCGATGCGCGTGATGGTTCTGGTGAAGGCGACGAAGGACAGCGAAGCGGGCATCATGCCGTCGAACGAGCTTCTCGAGGCTATGGGCAAGTTCAACGAGCAACTGGTCGATGCCGGCATTCTTCTTGCCGGCGAAGGTCTGAAACCGTCGTCGCAGGGCAAGCGCGTGGCCTTCGATGGGCCAGGCCGCAGCGTCATCGACGGGCCGTTCGCCGCGACCGGCGAGCTCGTTGCAGGCTTCTGGCTCTGGCAGGTGAAGGACATGGCCGAGGCGATCGAGTGGGTGAAACGCTGTCCCAATCCGATGCCGGGCCCGAGCGAGATCGAAATCCGCCCCGTATTCGAGGCGGCCGATTTCAGCGATGCCATGACGCCGGAGGTCGCCGAACTGCACGACCGGGTCCGCGACAAAGCGGCCGGCCGCTGAGGTCGTGCCATCGGACGGCGCGTTCACAACCGGGACCGACCGCGCTCGTGATCGGCCAGACGGATGAAGATCGCGGCCGATAATAATAGCGATATCAACAATTTATGCCCCGAAGGCATGGGCCGTTCGGGCGGCAGACCAGGGATGCCGATTGGGATGGCTGGTGCGTCCTATTCGCACAATTGGCCTTAGGCCCAACTCGACACGCCCCCGAATCTCTCAAAAGATACTCCTCGACGAAGCGGTGCAGGCCCGCGGCGGCGGACGATCCGCAATGCCGTCTTCAGCGCCGACATTTTCGGCAGCGGTCCCCGCGCAGCGACGTCGCAGGGGTGCCAACGCAGCCCGTGGAACGGTGGGCAGCGTTGGGGTGTCCGTGGGGAAATGATGGCCGGTGGAAAAGCCTCCAGGAGCGGGGTGCGGAAAAAGCGCCGATCGCTCCCGACCGCGCGCGGAAAATCGAAACGGTCCGCGGCGCGGCGCACCGGGCAGGCGATGCTTGCACCGCCTGAGCTGCAATGGATCTACGACACGGCGCCGATCGGGCTTGCGTTCCTCAGCCCGGACTGCCGCTACCTCCAGATCAATCAGCGTCTGACGGAAATCTGCGGCATTTCGGTCGCCGACCACCTCGGCCACACCGTCCGCGAAATGGTCCCCAACGTTGCCGATCAGGTCGAGCAATTGATCCGGCATATCATCGCAACCGGCGAGCCGGTCACCGGCATAGAGGTCTACGGCCAGCGCGCCGACAAGGTCGGGGCCGACCGTTGCTGGCTGACGAGCTGGCATCCGCTGAAGGCGCCGGATGGCCGAGTGCTTGGGGTCAATGTCGCCGCGGAGGAAATCACCGAGCGAAAGCGCGCGCAGGCGGCGGTGGAAGCAAGCGAACGCCGCTATCGCGCGCTGGTGCGCGCGACAACGTCGCTGGTGTGGACCGCGACCGCAGACGGCTGGCTGATCGATTCTCACGAATGGTGCGCGTTCACCGGCCAGTCGCCCGACGAGGTCGAGGGCATGCATTGGCTCAACGCCGTGCATGTCTACGACCGCGACCGGGCCTACAGCGTCTGGCATGGGTCGGGCGGGAGTATGGTGCCGTTCGAGGCGGAATACCGCATCCGTCGACGGGATGGGGTCTATGTCTGGCACCAGGTGCGATGCACCGCCGTCATGGAGAACGATGGATCGGTAAAAGAATGGGTCGGCGTCTGTGTCGACATCGACGAACGCAAGCAGGCGGCCGAGCAGAGAGAAGAGGTCAACCGCTCCGTCGAGCAGGCCCTTAATCTCTTGGTCAGCGTGAGTGCGGCGGCAAGCGCGGCGCGCACCATTTCGGCGCTGGCTGCCGATAGCCTGGAGCGCATCTGCTGTGCACAGCGCTGGCACTTCGCGCAGGTCTGGCACCCGGACGCGCAGCAGCGAGCGCTGAGGTGCTCGACGGAATCGGTCTGGAACGCCGCCCAGTTCGGCGAATTCCACCGCCTCAGTGGCGAGACCGCGATCGCGCTTGGCGACGAGCTTCCCGGCCGGGTGTGGGATATCAAGACGGCGACCTGGTTCGAAGACATCGGGTTTGGGCGCTTTCCTCGCCTGAAAGCGGCCCAAGCGGAGGGCCTCCAGACCGCGTTGGTCTTTCCGGTCATTCTCGGCGACGAGGTTCTCGCCATCTTCGAACTCTATTCGATCGACCGCCGCCGCCCCGATCGCACGGTGCTGGGCGCGCTCGACCAGCTCGGCAGAATCCTCGGCGACATCTGGGTGCGCAAGCGCTCGGAAGCCGCGCTGCGCGCGAGTGAGGAGCGGTGGCGCTCGGTTTTCGAGACCTCCACGCTCGGGATCATGCTCAACGACCACAACATGAAGTTTGTGGCCTCGAACCAGGCCTTGCAGGCGATGCTCGGCTATACGGCCGATGAACTCTGCGAGCTGTCGCCGATCGACCTCATGACCGAGGAAGACCGCGAGGAAGCCCGCCGTCGGCTGAGCGAGCTTCGCCAAGGACGGCGCAGCAACTACGAGGCCGTCACGCGCTATCGCCGCAAGGACGGCGCCGCGATCTGGGTCAACACGTTCGTCTCGACCCTTCCGGGAGACGAGGCGAGCGAGGCCCTCTATTTCGCCACCGCCATCGACATCACCGATCGTCATCGCGCGGAAAGCGAGCTGCGGCGGTCGGCGACCTATCTCGCGGAAGCCGAAAAGCTGAGCCACACCGGATGCTGGGCAAGGAACGTCAAGACCGGCGAGCTGTTCTGGTCGGACGAAGAGTGGCGCATCTTCGGGCTCGATCCCGCCACGATGCAACTGTCCTATCCGCTGTTTCTAGAACTCGTCCATCCGGAGGATCGCGCCTCCCTCCAAGAGCGCAGCATCCGCGCGGTGACGGAGAAGAGGACCTACGACATTCCGTTCCGCGCAGTGCTGCGCGACGGGACGGTCAAGCACCTGCACAGCGTCGGGAGGCCGGTGTTCGAGGAATCCGGCGAGGTGGTCGAGTATATCGGAGTGACCACCGACGAGACCGAGCGCGTGCGCGCCAACGCGGCGCTGCACGAGGCGCAGGCGGAGCTCGCGCGGGTGGCACGGCTCTCGACGATGGGAGAGCTTGCGGGTTCGATCGCCCACGAGATCAACCAGCCGCTCGCCGCCGTCGTCGCCAACGCCAATGCCGCGGTGCGATGGCTCGCGCGCGATCCGCCCAATCTCGACGAAACGGTCGACGCGCTCAAAGCGATCGTCAAGGAGGGCAACCGGGCAAGCGAGGTGATCGGGCGGATTCGGGCGATGTTCAGGCAGCGCAAGCCCGAGTACGTCGGGCTCGACATCAACGATGCGATCCGGGAGGTGCTGACGCTCGCCGTCGGCTCGCTGCAAGGCCGGTCGGTGGCGGTTCAAACCGTGCTGCCGGCATCGCTGCCGCACGTTCTGGGCGATCGCGTCCAGCTCCAGCAGGTCATCATGAACCTCATCATGAACGGGGCGGACGCCATGAGCGCCGTCATCGACCGCCCGCGCATCCTGCGCATCGGGTCGAAGGTCGACGACGCCGGCAGTATTCTGATCACGATCAGCGATTCAGGCACGGGGATCGATCAAGCGATCCACAATCGGATATTCGATCCACTGTTCACGACCAAGCCCACGGGCATGGGCATGGGGCTGTCGATCTGCCGAACCATCGTCGAGGCTCACGGCGGGCGCCTCTGGGCATCCCCTCGCGCCGCCCATGGCACAGACTTCCAGTTCACCGTTCCGAGTGCCGACCCCGCAAACAGGAGCGCAGCATCGCCATGACTTTCACGACACGACACGGCATCGTCGAGCGATTGGCAAAACCGGTACGGTGCGCGTTTGTCGCGGGGCTTGCGCTCATTGCCGTCGCGTTTTGCGGAGCCGATCGAGCGCCGGCGCAATCGGGCAACGCGATCAAAATCGGATTCAGCCTGCCGCTCACCGGCGGGTTGGCGTCGAACGGGCGGGCGATTCTCGCGACCTATCAGATGTGGCAGGACGACATCAACGCCAAGGGCGGCCTGCTCGGCCGCAAGGTCGAATTTGTCTACTACGACGACCAGAGCAATCCGACGCTCGTGCCAGGCATCTACGCCAAACTTCTGGACGTCGACCGAATCGATCTCGTCATCGCAGGCCTCGGCACCAACATGACGCTTCCGATCATGCCGCTCGTGATGCCCAAGAACATGGTGCTGATGAGCCTGTTCTCATTGGCCATCAACGAGGAGTTCAAATATCCGAACTATTTCTCGATGTTCCCAGTCGGATCGGACGGCGTTCACGAGATTTCGCGCGGCTACTTCGAGATCGCCAAGGAGCGCGGCCTGCAGACCGTCGCGATCATCGGAGCCGACAGCGACTTTGCCAAGAAGGCGACCGACGGCGCGCGCGCCAATGCGCTCGCGATGGGCTTCCGGATTGTCCACGAGCGCAGCTACCCGCCGACCATGGTCGATTTCACCCCGATCGTGCGGGCGGTGCAGGCCTCCAATCCGGATTTCGTCTACGTTGCGTCCTATCCGACCGACTCGGTCGGGATCGTGCGCAGCGCAAACGAAATCAAGCTCAAGACCAAGCTGTTCGGCGGGGGCATGGTGGGCCTGCAATACGGTGGCCTGAAAGCTCAGCTTGGGCCGCAGCTCAACAACATCGTCGTGCACGATTTCTACGTGCCCGAACCGACCCTGCAGTTCCCCGGGATTGAGGCGTTCCTCAAGCGTTACCAGTCCAAGGCGGCCGGCGCCGGGATGGATCCGCTCGGCTACTTCGTCCCGCCGTTTGCGTACGCAAACTTGCAAGTCCTCGGTCAGGCAGTCGAAGCGGTCGGCAGTCTCGACCAGCGCAGGCTGGGGGAGCATCTGCGGACGCACAGCTTCAGCACGATCGTCGGCGACGTGAAATACGCGCCGGGCGGCGAGTGGGCGACACCACGCGTACTGTACGTGCAATTCCAGGGCGTCGTTGGAAACGACCTCGAACAGTTCAAGAAGGCGGGGACTCAACCCGTGATCTATCCAAAACACTTGGCTTCCGGAACGCTGCGCTTCCCCTATTCGCAATAGATCGGACCGTCGAGAACATCGCCCACCCGCACAGGCCACACAATGTCCGCGACGCAAAAGCCCTCGCCTGACCTCGAACCGCTGGTCTTCGTCATCGACGACGACGCCGGCGTGCGTCAGGCGCTGAAAAGCCTGCTGCAATCGGTGGGCTTGAAGGT
This sequence comes from uncultured Alphaproteobacteria bacterium, assembly GCA_963821555.1. Taxonomy (GTDB): domain Bacteria; phylum Pseudomonadota; class Alphaproteobacteria; order Rhizobiales; family Xanthobacteraceae; genus Z2-YC6860. The sequence continues at coordinate 31,810 of CAWGEM010000006.1, forward strand.
CGAGACCTTCGGCTCCACCACCGAGTTCCTTTCCGGCAAGATGCCGAACGTGCCGAGCTGTCTCGTTCTTGATGTGCGCCTGCCCGGCGTCAGCGGACTGGACTTCCAGGCCGAACTTGGGAAGGCCAACGTGCAGATTCCCATCATCTTCATCACCGGTCACGGCGACATCCCTATGACCGTGCGGGCCATGAAGGCGGGCGCTGTCGAGTTCCTGCCCAAGCCGTTTCGCGACCAGGACCTGCTGGATGCCGTCAGCGTCGGGCTTGATCGCGACCGCGCGCGGCGGGAGGGCGAGCGGGCGGCATCCCTGTTGCACACCAGCTTTCAATCGCTGACCAACCGCGAACAGCAGGTGATCGCCCTCGTCACGTCCGGGCTCATGAACAAGCAGATCGCCGCCGAGATCGGCGTCAGCGAAATCACCGTGAAAGTCCATCGCGGCAACGTCATGCGCAAGATGGGCGCAAAATCGCTGGCCGAGCTTGTGCGAATGGCCGATGCGCTGGGGATCAGGCGGACGAAGTCCTAGTGCCCCGCTTCCGAAGTGCGCGCGGCGTCAATCGCGCGCTGTGGCCAAAAAGCTTCAGCTCAGCTCCGATGCCGCGCACTAAACCTATGTATAATTCCGCCATCCATTCGAGCATTGAACTCTTCCCTTCGTAAGGGTGGCGAAGCGCGCCGAATCCTCCCATTTGGTCAGCACATCGGATCACGGACTTGCCAAAGACCCCCATGATTACAATTGTTGACGATGACGATGCCGTTCGCGAGGCGACCAAGGGCCTCGTGCGCGCCCTGGGCTACCAGGTGTCCACGTTCGCTTCCGCCGAGGAGTTTCTCGGGTCGGACCGCGTCCGCGACACTTCGTGCCTCATCACCGACTTGCATATGCCGGGGTTGAGCGGAATCGAGCTGCAAAGCCGCCTGCTTGCCGACGGCCACCAAATGCCGATTATTTTCATTACGGCTTATCCGGAAGAAGACGTCCGGACGCGCGCCATGAAGGCCGGAGCGGTTTGCTTCATGAGCAAGCCCTACAGTGACGACCACCTGATCGGCTGCCTCGACCGGGCCTTGAAAGCGGCCTGACGCCGCGAGCGCGCACCGGGCGACATTTGTACCCAGGGTCGCCCCTAAACCTTCGGATAGGTCCGTAGCCCCTTCCGACAAGCGGCTCTTACGCACGTACAATAGGCTGAAAGGGCGCGCCGGCCCTAAGTTCGTCTCCAGCAACGGATGCGGGGAGACGGGCAATGTTGAAGGCGATCGCAGCGACCGCACTCGCCGCGTATATCGCCTACGACGTGACCGTCGCTCCGGGTCACACCGAAATCCTGAGCCCGAGCAGCCCGCAAAGCTCCCTCAACGACCGCTGGCCGATCGGACTGGGGTGCGAGCAAGCCTGGCCGAACTACGACAGCAAATGCGTGCGCAGCCGCACGCATCCGAACGAGCCGCCCGGCCAGATCCGCCAGGTTCGGATCGTCGCCATCGACCGTCAGCCTGCCAAGCATTCCTCCACACCATTCGCAAAATAGTCGCAAGCGTTATCGGGGAAACACCGTCATGACATTCATCACCGCCCGCCTTGCAAGCCGCGTCCCCGCGATCGCGCTGGCCGCCGGCGCGCTGTTCGCAACGAGCACGGCATTCGCGCAGACGCTGTCCTACGCCCCCGCCTCGCAGTCGACGTCGGTCTTCAATCAGATCATACGGGACCGCGGACAGCTCGAAGATCGGCAGAACACAGGCGTGCTGCCGGCCCATCTGCGGCGCCACATGGTCGCCTTCCAGACCAACGAGGCCCCTGGCACCATCATCATCGACACCCCGAACACCCAGCTCTACTACGTGCTCGGCGGCGGCAAGGCGATCAGCTACGGCATCGGCGTCGGCCGCGAAGGCTTCACCTGGTCCGGCGTCCAGAAGATCGCCCGCAAGGCCGAGTGGCCGGATTGGATACCGCCGGCGGAAATGCTGCAGCGGCAACCCTATCTGCCCCGCTTCATGGCCGGCGGCCCGGGCAACCCGCTCGGCGCCCGCGCCCTCTACCTCGGCGGCACCGTCTATCGCATCCACGGCACCAATGCGCCCGAGACGATCGGCACGCAGGTCTCAAGCGGCTGCATCCGCATGCTGAACGAGGACGTGATCGATCTCTACAGCCGCGTCGGCGTCGGCACCAAGGTTGTTGTCCTCCCCGACAGGCCGCGCCTTGGCACGAGCGTCGCGACTCGGGAGCGCAGTTTCCAGGCGCGGCCGGCGGTGGCCCAGGCTAATAGCGGCCGCGCCTTTGGATTGTACTGAACGTCGCAGATAGCAGCGGAGTTTACGCGACCCGGTCAAACACCCCCCACCCCCCTCCCCCCGACTGGTTCGCGCGCGGCTGGCTCTTACCCCGGAGCCAGCCGCATACTTTTTGGTCCTGGCTCCTCATCCCGGCCCCGCATCGGCCGCTAACGCGGGCTCCCTGACGCCCCCCGCGTCTAGCTCCTTTGAAGTCGTATCGCCGGGCTCCGGTCCCGGCCATCCATCTCTCTCTTGCCGTGCTACCCGGAGGCCGGGGTATGCCGCGTGCGGAGCGCCGCCGCTCTAAACCAAGATATAGATCACCCACCGCTTGGATTAGACGCGGTTTCCCTATGTTCAATAGAGCGATTGGGCCCATCGACGTAGGTTTTGCATAACGAGACACGCAGCATCCGAGGTCGCGGCGAAGACGACCGGGATTGCAGGGAGACTACCGATGGACCCCACCCTCTTGCGCGCTGGCCGCAACACGCACCTCAAGATCGTTGCAGTCGCGCTCGTCGCCGCGATGGCCGTCGTTGTCGTGGGCATCAACGCCAGAGTCGACAATGTCGCGACCGCCACCGCACCGAGCACGATCATCAAGGCCGGCCAGCCCGCGACCTTTGCGGGCCAGGAAAGCTCCGCCATCCGCTAGGGCGAGGTGTCATCGTCCGCCGCGAGTCGCGGTGGCGGCAAGTGCGTCGATCAACGTTCGCGCTCCATGAGCGTGCCGCAAGGGCTTGCGGCACGCTTTTTTCGTCGTGCCTCCAGCATTCCGCCACCGACGCTTGCGATCCCCACCATGCCCCGCGACTTGCCGCGATCCGGGTGTGGCGAATGTGCACCCGAACGTCCCGCGTTCCGCCTCAGCGCTCGCCATTAGGCATTTGTTGACCAGCGCTTGCGATAGATCGTGGAGTTCGTGAAATCGACTTTGGGGAGACTGCAATGCGCGGCGCATCAGTGTGCGTAATCCTACTGGCTGCATCCTTTTTGGCGCCCAGCGCCGCCTCGGCGCAGCAGGCCCTCAGGCCAAATTCCGTGCCGCCGGTCATGGCGACAGCCGCCGTGGTTCCGAAGCCGATGCAAACTCCCGCTCCGGCCGCGGCGGCACAAACCCGTTGCACCGACCCGAACGCGCTTGGCGTCGCCCGCACGGTCGAGATCGATACCAGCGGCGGGCCGGGCTTCGGCTTCGAGCACTTCAAGATGCACGACTTCCTGCGCGACAAGGAGGTCATCCTGACGTTCGATGACGGCCCCTGGCCGACGACGCCGGCCGTTCTCCGCGCGCTTGCCGCGGAATGCGTGCGGGCCACGTTTTTCGCGATCGGCAAGCACGCGACCTACTACCCGGAAATCCTGAGGCAGGTCGCCGCGGCCGGACATTCGGTCGGCTCGCACACCTGGTCGCACGCCGACCTATCGCGCAAGTCGGTAGCCGAGGCGAAGGATGAAATCGAGAAAGGCATCAGCGCCGTGAGCTGGGCGCTTGACGGCCAAGCGGCGGCGCCCTTCTTCCGCTTCCCCGCGCTGCGGCATCCGCCCGAGCTTGTGACCTATCTCGGAGAGCGCAATATCGGAATATTCTCGACCGACCTCGACTCCTTCGACTTCAAGACGCGCAAGGCCGACCAGGTCGTGAACTCGATCATGACCAAGCTGACGAAGCACGGAAAGGGCATCGTGCTGATGCACGATTTCCAGCAGTCGACGGCGCACGCCATTCCGATGGTGCTCGCCCAGCTCAAGGCCGGCGGCTACAAGGTCGTGCATATGAAGGCACGTGGCCCGATCACGACGCTGGCGCAGTATGACGAGGAGATCCGCAAGGACAACAAGCTTCCAACCGTCAGCCAGACCCCGACGTCGAGCGTGGTCCGCACCGTCGAGTAAGCCTCCACTTCTATCGGCCGCTTCATACTGCAGAGCCGCGGTCCGCTCGGAAGACTCCGACCGGGCTGCGGCCGCACTCCTATGTCTGATGATCGCACGCCCTCTGACAGGTGCAGAAACCACGCGCCAAGCATCGGTCGCGTTTTGCTGCTAACCTCCCGGCGCTGTCAGGGATCAACGCGTGGAGGCTCGACATGAGGGCACTCTTCTATTCGGCGATCTTCGCCATGCTGGTTCCTATGCCGGTGCTCGGCGCAGACACCGTGTCCCTGGTCGGAACATGGTCCGGCCAGAGGGATCGCATCGCGAAGGTTGAAGGGCGGCGCGGCGGGCTTGCGACGCTGGTCATTACCGAGCAACAGGGCAACACCTTCGCCGGCCGGCTCAAGCGAGCCAACGCAACGGGCGACGAAGAGGAGCCGCTCTGGGGCGCCTTCACGCCCGGCGCCACGCTCATGATGGGCTCGGACGAAGAAGGAACCTACATGTTCACCCTCGTCGACCAGAACACGCTCGACTATTGCTACAGCGAGACTGGCGCGTCGCCCCGAACCGTGTGCGCCCGACTGACCCGTCAACGGTAGGGCGCGGCACAGGTCCCTCCCGTATCCTGTGATGGCAGGGACGTAGGCGGGCTGGCGGCACCGTTTTTCGGACGGCTGTGCCGGCCGTGGCGACGGTCGATTCTGCATAGGCGGAAATAACTTATGGGCGGCTTGCCGCATCGCCGCGGCAGGCGATCGGATGCCGGCGTAGAGAGCACGCCAACCGGGGCCGGAGCCCGGTCTGTTGCGTCGCGACAGGCGAAAACTCGGGACCTATTCCCAAGCCGAATGCCGCAGAAACCTGTGAATTGGCCTTCTGGGCAAGGGATTGGGGCGGAATTTCCAATATGTTGCGGGAATCCACGCCAACCAGACGGGACGATCAAAATGGCTAAGATGATGTCGAAATCCCAAATCATTGAACGCATTGCGGCGGACCACTCCGAACTGTCGAAGAAGCAGGTCAAGGGGGTCATCGAATCGCTGGGGGCGGTCGGCTACAAGGAGCTGAAGAAGAGCGGCGCCTTCGTCGTGCCTGGCTTCGCAAAGTTTGTCGTCATCAAGAAGCCGGCCACGAAGGAGCGCCAGGGCATCAATCCTTTCACCAAGGAACCGACTGTTTTCAAAGCCAAGCCGGCGCGCAAGATCGTGAAGGCAAGGCCGGTGAAGGCGATCAAGGACGCGGTCTAGATCGCGTCGGCCAAGCAAGCTTGGCTTTTCACGACTGGCATTGGCGCCCGCTGAGCGGCCGCCGGTTCGGGCGAACCGGATTAGGTCCCGTTGGGGCTCTTAGCCCTTGTCGGGTGCCTGCGCTGAGCGACATATACGCGGGCACAGAAAGGAGACGGGCGCGCAGCGTCTCCTTTCACAAACGATGCGAAACTGCCCGCATCGCTGCAAACTGAAATCCCGATCGACAGCGCAGCATTCGGGTTCGTACTCCGATGCGCAATCAAATGTCCGGCGCCGAAAACGCAAGCACGTCGCATGGCTGTTTGCGGCGCGTCGTCGAGCGGTGGAGCAGCGAGCCGGAGCCGCTGGCCTATTTCACGCGGCAGTCCTGGTATCCTTGGCTCATCGTCGGGCTCGTTTCCATCGGCGCGTTCATCGGCCAGCTCGACGCCACCATTGTCCAGCTTGCGCTGCCAACCTTGGGCAAGACCTTCGCCGCATCGCTTGAGGCGGTGAGCTGGGTGTCGCTCGCCTATCTCGTGGCGTTTGCATCGTGCCTGCCGATCTTCGGACGCCTGTGCGCGATGTTCGGCAGAAAGTCCCTGTACCTGATCGGATATGCGCTGTTCGTCGTGGCGAGCACGTTGTGCGGTCTTGCCTCCGATTTCACCTGGCTCATCGTGTTTCGCGTTCTTCAAGGCATTGGCGGATCGCTGCTCGGCGCGAACAGCATCTCGATCCTGGTGAAGGCGACGAACCAGGATCAGCAGGGCCGAGCGCTGGGGATTTTCGCGGCGGCGCAGGCGGTCGGGATGAGCGCGGGCCCGGCGGTCGGCGGGCTTGTGCTCGGCACATTGGGCTGGCGCTGGGTGTTCTGGGTTTCGGTGCCGTTCGGGCTCATTGCGTTCTTGGTCGGATGGCTCGTGCTTCCGCGGACCAAGGGTGTCGACCAGGACAAGGTCTTCGATTGGCGCGGCGCTCTCCTGCTCGGCCCTGCACTCGTCTTTCTGGTCATTGTGCTCAACCAAATTTCGGCGTGGGGCCCGGCCTCGCCGATCACGCTCGCCTTCGCGATATCGTCGGCGATTCTGATATGGCTGCTGGTCCGGCAGGAGCGCGCGTCGCGGTTTCCGCTCGTCGATCTGCGGCTGTTCCAGAGCGTTGCGTTTTCCTGCGGCGTGATTGCGGTCGTGCTGGGATACGCGATGCTCTATGGGATGTTCTTCCTGATGTCGTTTGCGTTGGAGCACGGCTATGGCGACAGTCCTGCGGCAGCCGGGTTTCGCTTGGCCGTTATTCCGGTGGCTCTCGGGGTGGTCGCGCCCTTCAGCGGCGCGCTGAGTGATCGGCTGGGAACGCGGTTGCTCAGCGCCGCGGGAATGGCTCTGTGTGTCGCGGCGGTACTCATCCTGGCGATCGCCGAAGCGGATCCAGCGGCGAACCGGTTGATCAGCACCGCGGCGTTCGCCCTGTTCGGCGCCGGGCTCGGCGTGTTCATCGCACCCAACAATCACGCCACGATCAACGCCGCGCCCGCAAACCTCTCCGGCGAGGCGGGCTCGCTCCTCAACCTTATGCGCGTGCTTGGCACCAGCCTTGGCGTTGCGAGCGCGACTTCGGTTCTGTCATGGCGGCTCGAGGCCGTGACCGGTTCGCACGACAATTGGATTCCCTTCGCGGGCCGGCATCTGCTTGGCGCGGTCGAGAGCAGCCTGCTGATGCTTGCCATCATGGCGATCGTCGCCGGCGCCGTGTCGCTGGTGCGGACCAAGAGCCCCGACGCAAGGCAAGGTCGCCCCGCGTGAAGGCGCCATCACCCCAGCATGTCTCCGAACTGCAGCTTCCGCTTGAGCCCGAGCGGAGCGAACTGGTGCGGGCCTTTGTTCGCGAGGCGTCGCTCGCCGAGCACGCTCCGACGTCCGTCGCGAGCCAGATCGCGGACGACACCGCGCGGGCCTGGCTCGCGCTATGCACCCCTGACGCGGGCGCCGAACGCGCACGCGTGGCGCTGTCGTGCTCACACCGGGATGTGACGGTCAGGATCTTTCTGCACGGCCATTCGCGGTTTTCCAGCGTCGTCGCGACCCTCGCCGGCTGCATTCGCAGCGACGCCGGTGTCTCCTGCCGCGAGCACGGAATCGATGGATGGGCGGTCAGCCTGCACCGCAGCTTGACCGGAACCGGGCCTGCCCCATCCCCGGAGGAGGCGCAGCCGACCGCACCGGGCCTCTCGCCGGCAACGGACGACTGCCCCATCGACCTGCCGCAGAAAGGCGATACCGCGGCGATCGCCCGCTGTTTCCTCGAAGTCTACGGCCATCATTACGTGCATCCGGAGGTGCTTTCGACACGTCGCTACTGGGCCAAGGTCGAGAGCGGGGAACTCATTCCGGCCGTCGCCCGCGACGGCCGGGGCGAGGTGATCGGCCATCTCGCGCTTGAACGCGAGCCCGAAGCGGTGGTGGCGGAACGCGGCGAGGCCGTCGTTCTTTCCGCCTACCGCGGCCACCACCTGCTCGAGCGCATGACCGAACGCCTTTCCGAGGAAGCGCCCAGGCACGGCTTGCATGGAATCTACGCCGAGCCGCTCACGATACACACGTTTTCACAGCGCAACGACGAGCGTGCCGGCATGACGATTTGCGCCGTGCTGCTCGGCGCCAATCCCGAGGGCGTGCAGCCCAAGGGCATCCCCAACCCGACCGCGGGACAGCGCCAGAGCTATCTCCGCACCTTCCGCTTCGTACAGGCGCCTGCGGCCCGCACGATTTATCCACCCGAGCCCTATCGCAAGGTGCTGCTCGACATCTACGCCGGCCTCGGCGTTGCCGTCTCGATCGCTGCGCCTGCCAATGCGGCGCCTGGCAAATCCCATGCGGAGATCAAGGTCAACGATCGCGGCTACGGTGTGATTCATTTCCAGCGCATTGGCCCAAACTGCGCGATCGAACTCGGCCAGGCGCTGAGTGACGTGCGGACCCTTGGCGCAAGAACTGTCCAACTCTCTGCTCCGGTCGGAGATGCCGGTCTTCCCCTCCTCGCCGATGCAGCCCGCAGCCTTGGCTTTTTCTTCTGCGGCCTCGGACCGGGCTTTGCGAACGGCGCAGACACGTTTCTGCTTCAATCGCTGACCGAACCGCTCGACACCCGAAAGCTCCAGCTCTTCACCGACCGGGCGAGACAGCTCGTTGCTTTCATTGACGACGATCGAGCCGCGACCGCGCGGAATGCCTGACGACAGCAGGCGGGTTCGTTTATAGCCGCTGCTCGAAATCCGATCGCAGTCGCGGAACTTTCGCAAGCGGCGCGCGGCACAACAATGGCGGTTGCCGCGGTTCCCCCAAAACCCTCCGATGATACCACTTGCGGTTAACTGTCGGTTAGGACGCCGTTTGCAATTCTATCGTTGGCGTCGACGCGAGGCACGAGTAACTCATGCAATCGATCCGCGACACACTTCTGCTGCGTACATTGCGTTTGTGTCGGGCCGACGCCGTCGAAGCGTTTGCCGCAAGGTCGCGCCCCCCCACCGCCGGAATGCTCAGGGAACTTGCCGAGCTGCAATTGGTCATCATGGCCACCGAGGCAACGATTGCAGACAAGGCGGATCCGGAGTTTGTGCGGGAGCTGGAGAAGAGAGCGGCCGCTTGAGGTCCCTGCCTGGACATGATCGGGCGCGCGCGAGCCTTTCGAGGCCGGCGCTAGATCGGCAGGCTGCTAAACCTGCTTGCATGCACGACGCGATGCAGCCCTCGGTGTCGGCGTTGCCCGCAGATTCGCTTGTGGGGTGATATCTCGTCGCAGCGTGGTGCAGCGGCTGCTCGATGTGCCCTTACACCTTCGGATCGACATCGAGCCGCACTACGAGGCCGGCCAGCGCCGGGCTCGCGGCCGGATAGATTTTCATCACTGCCGGGTCGTGGCCGGGCACGATGTGGTGGCGCGAGCTCGCGAGCCGCTTGAGAGTCTCGTAGCCCTCCAGAACTTCGCCGAGATTGTAGGTGGTCGGAAAGATGCGGCCCTCATCGAGATGCGGAAAAAGATGGACCGCGTCGGCGGCGAGCATCACCCACCCGCGCCTTGTCTTCACGCGGATGCTCTGCAGGCCCATAGCGTGGCCGCCGATGTGATGCAGCGTGATGCCCGGCGCAAGCTCGCTCACGCCATCGTGGAAGGTAACGCGGCCCGCGTAGAGTTTGCGGATCATCGAAACGACGTAGTCTTCCTCGTAGGAAAAGCGCAGCTGCTTGTGGCACATGCAGCGCCCGGTGCAGTAGACCATCTCCTTGTCCTGCATGTGGTAACGGGCGCGCGGGAACAGGTCGACATTGCCGCAATGGTCATAGTGCATGTGGCTGATGATGACCTCCTGCACCGTGTCGGGCTCGATGCCGAGCCGCTTCAGGCCTTCGCCGACCGGCGTGATGACGGTGCGCCCGCGCCTGGTGCCCACCGGCTGGTCGAAGCCACTGTCGACCACAAAGGTGCGCTTGTCGTTGCGGATCACCCAGACGAAGTAGTCGAGCGGCTGCAGCACGTCGTGCGGATCGCCACCGATGTAGTTCTCCGCCGCCTTGCGCTGATGCTCGGCGTAACGGACGGCAAAGACCTCCCAGATGTCGTCGCTCATGGTGATCCCTCCACTCTAGCCGCGCGTCATCAGGACTTCTTCTTCGCGCGCATCTCCACGCCCGCGCCGTGCTCGACTGTCTTCGCAAGCTCAGTGAAATCGCTGTCGGCGCCGAACTCGGCGAGCGCCTTCTCCCACAGCCGGCCAACCGCCTGCGCGACCTCGATCGGGATGCCGAGCGCCTCCGCCTCGGCAAGGAACAGCCGCACGTCCTTCACCATCAGGCCCATGCCGAAGCCATAGTCGAAGGTGCCGGGCAGGACCGAGCGCGGAAACTTCTGCGTGGTCGCGGTGTTCATGCCGCTGCCGGAGTTGATCACCTCGACCATCAGGCTCGGGTCGAGGCCAGCTTTCACGCCCATGGCGATCGCTTCGGAGCTCGCGGCCATGCCGGTCGCGGACAGAAAGTTGTTGGCGAGCTTCATGCTCTGGGCGAGGCCCGGCCTGTCGCCGCAGACGAACACCTTGCCGAACACCTCGAGCGCGGGCCGCACGATCTCGATCTCGGCCGGCGGGCCCGATACCATCACCGCGAGCGTGCCCTTCTCGGCGCCGGCGACGCCGCCGCTGACCGGGCAATCGATCTGCACGATGTTGCGCTCTTTCAAAATCTCCGCGGTCTTGATCGCCGCGCGCGAGCCGGTCGTCGAGAGATCGACATAGCGGCGCACGCGGTTGCCGCGAATCAGGCCGTCGTCGCCGGTCGCGACTTTGAGCCCGATGTCGAGCGACGGCAGACTCGTCATCACGGTCTCGACCCGGTCGGCGACATCGGCCGCCGAGCGCGCCGCCTTGGCGCCGAGCTTGGTCAGCCGCTCCATCGCCTCCGGCCGCGTGTCGAACACGGTGAGTTGATGACCGGCCTCGACCAGCCTGCGGCTCATCGGGCCGCCCATGTTGCCGAGGCCGATGAATCCAATTTCCATTCGCTTCTCCCCCGATTGCCCGCGAGCCCGAAGGCGCGGCCGCGCAGAGTGCCCGAGCCTGACGCGGTCGTCATCCGGGAGCGATTCGGCCCTGTGCCGGGCGCATGGCTCCTAGGGCAACCTGGCCTTGTCGAGATCATAAGTGAGCTTATGTTATCGTCACATATCATGAGCAAAAACCTGGAAATCCTCTTCCTGATCAGCGACGTAGGCCGGCTGTTGCGGACCTACGCCGATCAGAGGGCCCGCCAATTCGGCATGACCCGGGCACAATGGGCCGTCCTCCTCCGCCTCGAGCGGCGGGAGGGGCTCAAGCAATCGGACCTCGCCGAGGACCTCGACATCCAGCCGATCACGCTCACGCGCCTGGTCGACCGGCTGTGCGACAGCGGGCTGATCGAACGGCGCGCCGATCCGAACGACCGCAGGGCCAAGCGGCTTCATCTGACGCCCGCGGCACGGCCGCTGCTCGAGCGAATTTCCGCAGAGGTGGAACAGGTCGCCGGGCAGGTGCTCGCGGGGTTCGACCCGAACGCGATCGAGTCCGTGTTCTCCCAGCTCGGTCTCGCGCGCGACAACCTGCGGCAGCTCATTGCCGGCAAGTCCTCGCAGGAGGTGAAGCGCTATGGCTGAGCCATCCCTGAAAGTGGTCACCGACGCACCGCCGGTTGACACAATCAAAAGCGATAGCGGCAAGGAGCCCGAGGCCAAAGCCTTGCGCGGCAGGATTCGCATGATCCTGCTGATCGTGGTGCCGCTGATCGCGGCCGTCATCGGCGGGGTGATCTACCTCGGCACCGGACGCTACATTTCGACCGACAACGCCTACGTCGGGCTGCAGAAAGTGCTGATCACGCCGGACATTTCCGGCAAGATCGATCGCGTGCTCGTGCGCGAAGGCCAGCATGTTCGGGCCGGCGAAGGGCTGTTCGAGATCGATCCGGAGCCGTTCAAGATTGCTCTCGCCCAAGCACAAGCCAAGCTCGCGAGCGTCCGCACCGACTTCACCAACCTGAAAAACGACCTCAAGTCGTACACCGAGCTGTCCCGGCTTGCCGAGGAGAACGCGCAGCTCAAGCGGCTCGACGTCGACCGCAAGAAGGCACTGGTGGCGAACCGCTCCGGTTCGGAGGTCGACTACGAGAACGCCGTCTCCGCGCAGGTGACCGCCGAGCTGCAGGCCAAGCTCGCCACCCGCAGCAAGGATCAGGCCTTCAACCAGCTCCTCGGCAATCCCGATCTGCCGATCGAGCAGTTCCCGGCCTATCAGCAGGCCAAGGCCGCGCTCGACCAGGCGCAGCGCGATCTCGACCACACCATGCTGCGGGCGCCGATCGAGGGCACCGCGACGCAGGTGGACAACATCCAGCTCGGCCGCTTCGTCACTGCCGGCGCGCCGGTGTTCTCGGTGGTCGACGACACCGCGCCGTGGGTCGATGCGAACCCGAAGGAAACCGACATCACCAATCTGCGCATCGGCCAGCGCGCGACTGTCGAGGTCGATACCTTCCCCGATCATACGTTTACCGGCACCGTCGCCGCGATCAGCCCCGGCACCGGCTCGCAGTTCGCGATCCTCCCCGCACAGAATGCGAGCGGCAACTGGGTCAAGGTCGTGCAGCGCGTTCCGGTGCGCATCCAGCTCGACCGCGATCCCGAGAACAGCCAGCTCCGCGCCGGCATGAGCGCTAATGTCGAGATCGACACCGGCAAGGAGCACGCCTGGTTCGGCGCGGCGGCCAAGGAGGCGGCTTCCGGCAAGCCATGATGCAGCTCGGCACCGGCATGTCGGGTTCGGCGCGGCGCATGATGCTGACGGTCTGCGCCATGACCGCGACCATCATGCAGGCGCTCGACACGACCGTGGCGAACGTGGCGCTGCCCTACATGCAGGGCAGCCTGTCGGCCTCGCTCGATCAGATCAACTGGGTGCTCACCTCGTATATCGTCGCGTCCGCGATCATGACGGCGCCGATCGGCTGGATGTCGGACCGCTTCGGCCGCAAGCGTCTGTTCGTGATCTGCGCCGCGGGCTTCACGGCGGCATCGCTGCTCTGTGCGCTGTCGCAGGACATCACCGCCATGGTCGGCGCGCGGCTCCTGCAGGGCGCGTTCGGCGCGGGCCTCGTGCCGCTTTCGCAGTCGGTGATGCTCGATGCCTATCCGCCCGAGCAGCGCGGCCAGGCGATGGCGATCTGGGGCATGGGCGTGATGCTCGGCCCGATCATGGGACCCACGCTCGGCGGCTTCCTCACCGACCAGTACTCATGGCACTGGGTGTTCCTGATCAATCTCCCGGTTGGCATCGTCACCGTGCTCGGCCTGATGCTGTTCATGGACGAGACCGGGAAGCAGGGCCATATGCGCTTCGACTGGTTCGGCTTCATCGCGCTCGCCATTGGCATCGGTGCCCTGCAGCTTGTTCTGGACCGCGGCGAGCAGGTCGGCTGGTACGGGTCGCCCGAGATCGTCGTCGAAACGATCATCTCGGCTGCGGGGTTCTACTTCTTCTTCGCCCACTCGCTGACGACCGATCAGCCGTTCGTGCACTTCGAGCTGTTCAAGGATCGCAACTTCGCCGCCTCGTGCCTGTTCATGGCGGTGATCGGCGTCGTGCTGTTCGGCGTCATGGCGCTGGTCACACCGTTCATGCAGAACCTGCTCGGCTATCCGATCATGACGGCCGGCTTCCTGCTCGGATCGCGCGGCGTCGGCACGCTGATCTCGATGATGATGGTCGGCTGGCTGATGCGATTCATCCAGGCCAGGACGCTGGTCGGCGCGGGCCTCGCGATCTCCGCCGTCACGCTCTACCAGATGATCGGCTTCACCACCGACACGTCGGCCACAACAATTGTCGTGCTCGGCGTCGCCCAGGGCGCGGGCCTCGGCCTCGTCTTCGTGCCGCTCTCCACCGTGGCATTCAGCACTTTGCCCGGACAGCTGCGCACCAGCGGCACGGCCATGCTAACGCTCGTTCGCAACATCGGCAGCTCGGTCGGCATCTCGATGGTGATCGCAAACCTCACCAGCGCCACGACGGTGATGCACGCGCGGCTCACCGAGAACGTCACGCCGTTCAACGATGCATTGCAGCAGGCGGGGTCGCTGCTCAGCATGGCAACCGACCAGGGCCGCGCGCTGCTCGATCAGATCGTGACCCAGCAGGCCACCGTCATCGCCTACGACAACACGTTCAAGCTTCTGATGGTGCTGACGCTCGTTTCGCTGCCGCTGGTGCTTCTGATCGGCCGGACCGGCGGCAAGCCGGGCGCTAGCGGCGTCCACGCGATGGAGTAGTCGGCAGTGGCTGACCGCAAGTCGTCATGGCCGGGCTTGTCCCATGGCTGTGCAATTAATCGGAATCGGTCGTGACATTGTGCCGAACCTCGAGCCACAGCGTCATCGCCGGGCTTGTCCCGGCGATCTCGATCAGGTGAGCACCGTGCCAACCCAAGCGGGATGGCCGGGACATAGGCGAGCGAAGCGACGCCGTCCTTCGGACGGCTATGCCGGCCATGACGTGGACAGGTTTGCTGAGCCCGACAAAATTCATCAATCGTGGTTGAGCTCAACGTCAACCCGAATAGCCAAGGACAAGCCCGGCGATGACGGCTGTGGGTTGTGGCTCAGTACGATGGCGCTACCGTTTGAACTCAGCCTTGATCTTGGCGGTGTGCTCGCCGAGCGCCGGCACAGCGCCGTAGCGGCGCGGCTCGCCCGCCCAGCGCGCTGCCGGCGCGGGGTAAGAGATGGGCCCGCTCGGCGAGCCGATGGTGATGCGGCGCAGGTGCGGATGGTTCACGAGATCGGCCGCGGTGTTGACCCGGCCGAAGGCGATGTCGGCGGCGGCGAGCTTTTCGATCAGCGCATCGGCATCGAGCGCGCCGAACGCCGCCGCGACGCGGCCGTCGGTCTCGGCGCGGCGCTTGACCCGCTCGATGTTGGTGGCGAAGTCCGGATCGGCTGCAAGCACCTTGTCGCCCAGCACCTTGTCGGCCAGCACGCGCCACTCGCGGTCGCTCTGGATCGAGATCAGGATGTCGACACCGTCGCGGGTCTTGAACACGCCGTAGGGTGCGATCGAAACGTGCGCGAGCCCGATGCGGCGCGGCGGCGCGCCGCCCTCCTGCTGCAGCAGCGGCGTCGTCATCCAGTCGGCCATGCCATCGAACATCGACACCGAGATTTCGGCGCCCGCGCCGGTGCGGCCACGGGCGATCAGCGCCTCCAGCACCGCCTCGTAGGCGTTCATGCCCGCGGCGATGTCGCAGATCGAGACGCCGACGCGGGCCGGCGCTTCCGGGCCGCCGGTCACCGACGCCACGCCCGACTCGGCCTGGATCAGGAGATCATAGGCCTTGCGCTCGGCGTAGGGTCCGTCCTCGCCATAGCCCGACACCGAGCACACGATCAGCCGCGGATGGTCGCGCCGCAGCCGCTCGATCGCAAAGCCGAGCTTTCCCACCGCCCCGGGCTTGAGGTTCTGGATGAACACGTCGGCGCGCGCCAGCATCGCTTCGAGCACGGCCTTGTCGTCGTCGCGCGTGAGGTCGAGCACGAGCAATTCCTTGCCGCGGTTGAGCCAGACGAAGTAGGTGCATTCGCCATGCACCAGCGCGTCATAGCCGCGTGCGAAGTCGCCCTCCGGCCGCTCAATCTTGATGACGCGCGCGCCGGCATCGGCCAGCCGGCACGAGCACATCGGCGCGGCCACCGCCTGCTCCAGCGACACGACAAGCAGGCCTGAGAGGGGGAGTGTCACAGGCCGCGCACCGGCGCCACGTGTTCGGCCGTCATCGCCGGGCTTGTCCCGGCGATCCCAATTCTCCTGCTACAGAATCTCACCATAGAGGTCGCGCCAGGACGCATTGCTTTCAGCGACAAGGCGGGTCTTCCAGGCTCGTGGCCAATGCTTGATATTCTTCTCACGCTGGATCGCCTGATACGCCGTCTCGTATACTTCGAAATACACAAGTTGGTCGATGCCATAGCGCTTCGTGAATCCGTCAGCCATACCGTTCCTGTGTTCGTGGATGCGTCGGACGAGATCGTTGGTAACACCGACATACAGCGCTCCGCCGGGACGACTTGCGAGGATATAGACATAGAATTGTCGCACGCTCTGGAGTGTCGCGAATCGGGATGGCCGGGACAAGCCTGTGGCGGTTTGGTTGATTGGAATCGGTTGTGATCCTCTGCCGAGCCACAGCCCGCAGCCGTCATCGCCGGGCATAGCCGTCCGAAGGACGGCGTCGCTTCGCTCGCCTATGTCCCGGCGACCCCGATCAGGTGAGCACTGTGCCAACCCAAGCGAGATGGCCGGGACATGCCGCCTTGTGCCAGGCGTGCCGCTTGGGAAGGCACTGCATCCCTCATCGAGATCGCCGGGACAAGCCCGGCGATGACGGCTGCGAGTGGTGGCACCGCCCTGCGTCTATGCGAACCGCCATCCTAATACGACCGCGGCAGGCCGAGCACGTGCTCGGCGAGGTAGGACAGCACGAGGTTGGTCGAGATCGGCGCGACCGTGTAGAGCCGCGTCTCGCGGAACTTGCGTTCGATGTCGAACTCCTCGGCAAAGCCGAAGCCGCCGTAGGTCTGCACGCACATGTCGGCCGCGGCCCAGGACGCCTCCGCCGCAAGCTGCTTTGCCATGTTGGCCTCGGCGCCGCAGTCCGCGCCTGAGGCGTAGAGCTGCGCCGCCTCGCGCACCATCAGCTCGGCGCCGCGCATCTGCATGAACGCCCGCGCGATCGGAAACTGCACGCCCTGGTTCTGCCCGATCGGGCGGCCGAACACGCTGCGCTCCTTGGCGTAGGCGGTGGCCTTCTCGACGAACCACTTGGCGTCGCCGATGCATTCCGACGCGATCAGAATGCGCTCGGCGTTCATGCCGGACAGGATGTAGCGGAAGCCCTTGCCCTCCTCGCCGATCAGGTTCTCGGCCGGCACCGGCATGTTGTCGAAGAAGATTTCGGTGGTGGCATGATTCATCATGGTGCGGATCGGGCGGATGGTGAGCCCGGTCGCCTCGCGCATGTCCACCACGAACACCGACAGGCCGTCGGTGCGGCTCTTGGCCTGCTCGCGCGGCGTGGTGCGTGTCAGCAGCAGCATCAGATCGGAATGCTCGGCACGCGAGGTCCAGATCTTCTGGCCGTTGACGATGTACCTGGCGTTACCCTCGCGCACCGCGGTGGTGCGGAGCGCGAGCGTGTCGGTGCCGGACGTGGGCTCCGTGACGCCGAACGCCTGCAGCCGCAGTTCGCCCTTGGCGATGCCCGGCAGCCAGCGCTGCTTCTGCTCGGCGCTGCCGTGACGCAGAAGCGTGCCCATGGTGTACATCTGCGCGTGGCAGGCCGCGCCGTTGCATCCGGAGGCGTGGATTTCCTCCATGATCGCGGCCGCCGCCGGCATGGCAAGCCCGCTGCCGCCGTATTGCTCCGGAATGAGCGCGGCGAGGAAGCCCGCCTCGGTCAGCGCCGCGACAAACTCGGCCGGATAGGCGCGCTCGCGGTCGAGCTTGCGCCAGTATTCGCCGGGAAAGCCCGCGCACAGCGCGCGCACCGCCTCGCGGATCGCGGCGAGGTCATCGCCATTGGAACCAGCGCTTGTCATGCTGACCTATCCACGTCATCGCCGGGCTTGTCCCGGCGATCTCGATTCCCGTGGCACGGCAGCGCCTCCCTTGCGGGGATGGCCGGGACATAGGCGAGCGAAGCGACGCCGTCCTTCGGACGGCTATGCCCGGCCATGACGACGGAGAGTTTCATCACGGCTTCACCTCGGCGCGGCCGTTGGTCATGGCGACGATGTTGCGGGCCGGCACCAGCGCGCGGAAGCTCACCACATTGCCGTCGCGCCAGATCTCGGTGCGGATGGTCTCGCCGGGATAGACCGGCGACGAGAACCGCCCGCTCATCGCGGTCAGTCGCTCGGGCTGGTAGCTGCAGACGGACTTCAGCAGCGCGTGGCCGACCACGCCGAAGGTGCCGAGCCCGTGCAGGATCGGCCGCGGATAGCCCGCGGCCTTGGCCACGTCGAGGTCGGCGTGCAGCGGGTTGAGGTCGGCGGAGAGGCGGTAGACCAGCGCCATCTCGGGCCGGGTGTCGAGGTCGCAGACGAGATCGGGCGGCCGATCCGGCGTCTTGTGCGCCGGCGGGCTCTCGCGCGGCGGACCGCCGAAGCCGCCGTCGGCACGGCAGAAGGTGGTCTGCGTTACGGTCGCGACCGGCTCGCCGGTCGCCTTGTCGGTGATTTTCCGCTCGGTGTAGACCACCGCGCCCTTGCCCGGGCCTTTGTCGATGACCTCGACGATGCGGGTGCGCCCGATCACGGTGTTGCGCGGCTTGACCGGGGCGCTCAGCGTGAAGCCCTGCTCGCCGTTGACGCTCCGCACCCAGTCGATGCCGGTGTCGAGGTCGCGTGCCCAGAAGCCGGGATAGCCGAGCAGGCACGCGTACGTCGGCAGCACCTTGAGGTTCTTCTCGTAGACGAAATCGAGTTGCGCGCGGTCAGTCGGATCGTGGCCGAGGCCAACGCCGAGCGCGTAGAGCATGGTGTCCTTTTCGCGATAGCTGTGCTCCGCGTCCGGGATCTTCAGCGCCATCAGCTTGTCGTAGTCGATCGGCATGGGGCTACACTCGGCGCCACTCGTTCGGCTGTCATCACCGGGCCGCGCGCAGCGCGAGTCCCGGTGAACCCGATTCGGCAGGCACCATGCTCACCCAAGCGGGATGGCCGGGACATAGGCAAGCGAAGCGACGCCGTCCTTTGGACGACTATGCCCGGCCATGACGGCGATTACACCATCATTCATCAAATCGGGTCCCAGGAGAACACGTCGCCCGAACGGTCGAGCGGCGTGAACGAGGGCGCGAACGCGCCCTTGAGCTGGGCGTCGAGCTTTTCAGGCGTCCAGCCGTCGGAGCGATGGATGGCGCGGATCGGCCGGTTCTGGTTGAACAGGAAAATCTCGTTGTTGCGGACGCCGAAAATCTGCCCCGAGATGGCGGCCGCGCGGTCGGAGCCGAGATAGACCACGAGCGGGGCGATCTTCTCCGGCGTCATCTGCTGCAGGCGCGCGACGCGCTCCTTCTCGGCCTCGGTCTCGGTCGGGATCGAGCCGATCATGCGGCCCCAGGCGAACGGCGCGATCGCGTTCGAGCGCACGTTGAAGCGCTGCATGTCGAGCGCGATCCCGCGCGAGAGGCCGACGATGCCCATCTTGGCCGCCATGTAGTTGGCCTGGCCGAAGTTGCCGACGAGCCCCGAAGTCGAGGTCATGTGGATCAGGCTGCCGGAATTCTGCTCGCGGAAATGGCCCGCGACCGCGCGGCTCATGCTGAACGAGCCGTGCAGGTGGACCGCGATCACGTCCGACCAGTCCGACCAGCTCATGCGATGGAAGATGCGGTCGCGCAGGATGCCGGCGTTGTTGACCAGGATGTCGACGCGGCCGAAGGCGTCGAGCGCGGCTTGCACGATCTGGTCGGCGTTCTGCGGCTCGCCGATCGACAGCGTCGAGGCGAGCGCCTGCCCGCCCCTGGCCTTGATCTCGTCGGCCACCTGCTGCGCCGGGCCCACGTCGCCACCGGAGCCGTCGAGCGCCGCGCCGACGTCGTTGACCACGACCCGCGCCCCCTCCTCCGCCATCAGGAGCGCGATGGCGCGGCCGATGCCGCGGCCCGCGCCGGTGACGATGGCGACTTTTCCTTCGACGATACCTGGCATGCTGTTGCTCTCCGCCCGCGCCACTTGTTCGGCGTCATCACCGGGCCGCGCCCACTAGCGCGTTCACGCGCGTCTTTGGCGCGCTATGGGCGCGAGTCCCGGTGATCCCGATGATGATGCCACAGTGCCTACCCAAGCGGGATGGCCGGGACAAGCCCGGCCATGACGGCGGAGGATGTGGCCGCGTCGAGGACACCTGCGCGTTCAGCGCCCCCACACCTCGTCGGCGATCTCGACGATCATGCGGAGCTTCGCCCACTGCTCCTCCTCGGCCAGCGTGTTGCCCTCTTCGCTGGAGGCAAAGCCGCACTGCGGCGAGAGGCAAAGCTGGTCGAGCGGCGCGAACTTCGAGGCCTCCTCGATCCGGCGCCGGATTGCGTCGCGACTTTCCAGCGCACCGGTCTTGCTGGTGACGAGACCCAGCACCGCAATGCGATCCTTCGGCAGGAAGCGGAGCGGATCGAAGCCGCCGGCGCGGTCGCTGTCGTACTCCATAAAGAAGCCGTGGACCTTCGTGCGGCTGAACATTACCTCAGCCACCGGCTCGTAGCCGCCGGCGCCCATGAAGGTCGAGCGGTAGTTGCCGCGACACATGTGCATCGAGAAGGTCATGTCGGCGGGCGCGCCCTCCATCGCGGCGTTGATCAGGTCGATGTAGAGATTGACGAGCTTCATCGGGTCGTCGCCGCGCTGGATCTGCGTCTCGCGATACTTCGGATCGCACATCATGGCGATGAACACCTCGTCGAACTGCAGATAGCGGCAGCCGGCGTCGTAGAAGGCGCGCACCGCCTTGGCGTAGGCGCGGCCGAGATCGGCAAAGAAGTCGTCGAGCCGCGGATAGGCCTGCTCGGTCACCGCGGCGCGTCCGGTGCGGCCGTAGAGCGCCGAAGGCGCCGGAATGCACATCTTGGCGGTCTGCCGCGTGTGTTCTTTCACAAACCTGAAATGCTCGATCATGGGATGGCCGGAGAACCCGACCTCGCCAGTGATGCGGGCGCCCTCGGCGCGCGTCTGCAGGCCGGCAAACGAGATGCCCTGGTCCATCACGTATTTCTCGGCGCCGTCGAGGCCCCAGAGAAAGTCGAGATGCCACCACGAGCGGCGGAATTCGCCGTCGGTGATCGATTTGAGCCCGATCTCCTCCTGCTTGCGGATGACCCGCTCGATCTCGCGGTCCTCGACCGCCTTCAGCTCCGCCGCGGTGTTCTCGCCCCGGGCGCGCTGCTCGCGGGCGGCCTTCAGCGCCGCAGGGCGCAGCAGGCTGCCGTTGTGGTCGGCGCGGAACGGCGGCTTGGTACGTTGCATGGTGTGTTCTCTCCTCGTTTCGTTCGTCATTGCCGGGCCGCGCCCACTAGCGCGTTCACGCGCGTCTTTGACGCACTATGGGCGCGAGTCCCGGTGATCCCGCTCAGGCGGGCATTGTGCTCACCTCGTCGAGATCGCCGGGACAAGCCCGGCGATGACGCCGAGCAAGGTCGAATGCAGCGACAATTGTCACCCCCACACCTCGTCGGCGAGCTCGACGATCACGCGCAGCTTCGCCCATTGCTCCTCCTCGGCGAGGATGTTGCCCTCTTCGCTCGAGGCAAAGCCGCACTGCGGCGACAGGCAAAGCTGATCGTGCGGCACGAACTTGGCGGCCTCGTCGATGCGGCGCTTGATCTCGTCCTTCGACTCGAGCGTGCCGGACTTCGAGGTCACAAGCCCGAGCACCACCGTCTTGCCCTTCGGCACGAACCGCAGCGGCTCGAAGCCGCCGGCCCGTTCGCTGTCAAACTCCATGAAATAGCCGTGCACGCCGATCGCGTTGAACAGCAGCTCCGCGACCGGCTCGTAGCCGCCCGAGGCGATGAAGGTCGAGCGGAAGTTGCCGCGGCAGAGATGCATGGTGATCGCCATATCGTCGGGGAGGCCCGCGACCGCGGCGTTGATCATGCCGGCATAAGCGGCGGGCAATGCATCGGGATCGTCGCCGCGATCGATCACGATCTGGCGCTGCTTGGGATCGCACAGGTACGTGAGGTTCACCTCGTCGAGCTGCAGGTAGCGGCAGCCGGCGTCGTAGAACGCACGCACCGCCTTGCGATAGGTCTCGCCGAGGTCGCGGTAGAAGTCGTCCATGTCGGGATAGAGTGACACCGGCACGCCCTCGCGGCCGTGGCGGAAGTGCACCGCCGACGGCGACGGGATGGTCATTTTCGGGGTCTGCCGGGTGTGACTCTTCAGGAACCTGAAGTGCTCGATCATCGGGTGGCCATCGAACCGGCCGAGCTTGTCGGTGACGCGGATCAGCACCTGCTTCGGCTGGGTGCCCTGGAATTTGAACTTGCGTTCGCCGGTGTAGGACTCGACGCCCGGCAGCCGCTCCATGAAATCGACCTGCCATGAGCGGCGGCGGTTCTCGCCGTCGGTGATCGACTTGAGCCCCACCGCCTCCTGCTTCTTGATCAGGGCTTCGATCTCGCGGTCCTCGACCGCCTTGAGTTGCTCGGCCGAAATCTCGTTCTTCTCGCGCTTCGCCCGCGCGTCTTTCAGTGCGGCCGAGCGCAACAGGCTGCCGACGTGGTCGGCGCGGAACGGCGGCTTGGTACGCTGCATTTTTTGATTCTCACTCACCCAGATAAAGGCTGTCATGGCCGCGCTTGTCCCGGCCATCTCGCTTAGGAAGGCACCGTGCACACCGAAGCGGGATCACCGGGTCACGCGCCCATAGCGCGTCAAAGACGCGCGTGAACGCGCTAGTGGGCGCGGCCCGGTGATGACGGCGAGGCATGCTGACGGCAAGGCGCGAACTCACTTGCCCCACACCTCGTCCGCAAGCTCGGCGATCATGCGGAGCTTCGCCCACTGCTCGTCCTCGGCGAGCAGATTGCCCTCCTCGGTCGAGGCGAAGCCGCACTGCGGCGAGAGGCAAAGCTGATCGAGCGAAACGTACTTCGACGCCTCGTCGATGCGGCGCTTGAGCTCGTCGCGCGATTCCAGCACGCCGGACTTGGACGTGACGAGGCCCAGCACCACGAACTTGTTCTTGGGCACGAACCGCAACGGCTCGAACCCGCCGGCCCGGTCAGAATCGTACTCCATGAAATAGGCGTGCACGTTCACCTTGTTGAACAGGATGTCGGCCACCGGCTCGTAGCCGCCGGAGGCGACGAACGTCGACTGGAAGTTGCCGCGGCACAGATGCATGGCGATCGTCATGTCGGCCGGCACATCGGACACCGCCGCGTTGATCACGTCGGCATAGATGTGCGGCAGTTTCTCGGGATCCTCGCCGCGGTCGGTGACGGTCTGGCGAAGCTTCGGATCGCACAAATAGGTGAAGTTGACCTCGTCGAGCTGCAGATAGCGGCAGCCGGCGTCGGCGAAGGCGCGCACCGCCTTGCGGTAGCCCTGGCCAAGGTCGCGGTAGAAATCGTTCATGTCCGGATAAATCGACTCGGGCACCGCCGAGCGGCCGTAGCGGAAATGCAGCGACGACGGCGACGGGATCGTCATCTTCGGCGTCTGCCGGGTGTGCGACTGCACGAACTTGAAATGCTCGATCATCGGGTGCGGGCTGTACGAGCCGAGTTTGCCCGTGACGCGGAGCATCATCGGCCGCGGCTGGCGGCCTTGAAAGTGGATTTTCCGCTCGCCGAGATAGGCCTCGACGCCATCGATCTTGCCGAGGAAGTCGTAGTTCCAGAACGCGCGGCGGAATTCGCCGTCGGTGATGGATTTCAGCCCCGCCGCTTCCTGCTTCTTGATGATGCCCTCGATCTCGCGGTCTTCCACCGCCTTCAGTTGCTCGGCGGTGATCTCGCCCTGCTCGCGCTTGGCGCGCGCCTCCTTCAGCGGCGCGGTGCGGAGCAGGCTGCCGACATGATCGGCGCGAAACGGCGGCTTGGTGCGTTGCATTCTCTTCCTTTCGTGTCCCGGACAAGGCGCGGCGCGAAGCGCTGCGCCGCCGATCCGGGACCTTTCCAAACTCAGCATCTGGAACGGTCCCGGGTCTGCAGCGCACCACTTCGTGCTGCGCTGCGCCCGGGACACGCACCCCTCATCTTCCCCATACCTCGTCGGCCACCTCCACGATCATCCGCAGCTTGGCCCATTGCTCGTCCTCGGTCAGCACGTTGCCCTCCTCGGTCGAAGCAAAGCCGCACTGCGGCGAGAGGCAAAGCTGATCGAGCGCGACGTATTTCGCGGCCTCGTCGATCCGGCGCTTGATCGCGTCCTTGCTCTCCAGCGCGCCGCTCTTCGAGGTGACGATGCCGAGCACGAGCTGCTTCTTTCCCTTGGGGAACATCCGCAGCGGCTCGAAGCCGCCGGAGCGCTCGTCGTCGTACTCCAGGAAATAGCCGTCGAGCGGGGTTTCGTTGAACATGACCTCGGCGATCGGGTCGTAGCCGCCCGATGCGATCCAGGTCGAACGGAAGTTGCCGCGGCAAGAATGCATGGTGACGACCATGTCGGCCGGCCGGTCCTTGATCGCGTGCGCGATCATCTGCGCGTAGATTCGCGGAAGCGTCTCCGGGTTGTCACCGCGCTCGCGCGAATGCGCAAGCTCGCGCGCGTCGCACATCATCGACCAGGTGGTGTCGTCGAGCTGCAGGTAACGGCAGCCTGCGTCATAGAACGCGCGCACCGCCTTGCGGTAGGTCTCGGCAACGTCCTGGAAGAAGCCGTCGAGATCGGGATAGACCGACTTGCCGATCGACTGCCGGCCCTGCCGGAAATGCAGCACGCCCGGCGACGGGATCGTCATCTTCGGCGTGACGCGGGTGTGATCCTTGACGAACGTGAAATCGGCGATGTGCGGATGGCCGGAGAAGCCGATGGTGCCGACCGTGCGCACGCTCTCCGCCTTGGTCTCGACGCCGGCGAATACGATGCCCTTGCCGGTGGAGTACATCTCCACGCCGTCGAGGTCCTTGAAGAAGTCGAACTGCCACCAGGAGCGCCGCAATTCGCCGTCGGTGGCAAGCTTCAGTCCGACCTGCTCCTGCTTCTTGATGACCGCTTCGATCTCGCGGTCCTCGACCTGCCGGAGTGCTGAGGCGGTGATCTCGCCGCGCGCGTGTTTGGCACGCGCCTCCTTCAGCGCGGCGGGACGCAGCAGGCTGCCGACGTGGTCGGCGCGGAACGGCGCGGTGGTGCGTTGCATGGTTGCATCTTCCTTGCTGCGAAGGTTCAGTTGCTGTCGTCCCCGCGAACGCGGGGACCCATGACCACAAACCTATCGAGACACCGGGGTTATGGGTCCCCGCGCTTGCGGGGACGACGCCGAACTCACTTCCCCCACACCTCTTCGGCGATCTCGACGACCTCGCGCATCTTGGCCCATTGCTGGTCGTCGGTGAGCACGTTGCCCTCCTCGGTCGAGGCGAAGCCGCATTGCGGGCTGAGCGCAAGCTGCTCCAGCGGCGCGAACTTCGCCGCCTCGTCGATCCGCCGCTTCACGTCGTCCTTCTTCTCCAGCGTGCCGCTCTTGGAGGTGATGACGCCGACCACCACGATCTTGTTGCCCTTGGGCAGGAAGCGCAGCGGCTCGAAGCCGCCGGCGCGGTCGCTGTCGTATTCGAGAAAGTAACCGTCGAAATTACATTGTCCAAGCATGCGCTCGGCGATCGGCTCGTAGCCGCCCGACGAAATCCAGGTCGAGCGGAAGTTGCCGCGGCAGACGTGAGTGGTGATCGTCATGTCCGCGGGCTTGTCCCTGATCGAGTCGTTGACCAGCCGCGTGTAGGCGTCGGCCAGGCCATCGACGTTCATGCCGCGATCCTTCGCCTTCTTCATCTCGACATCGGAGCAAAGATACGCCCAGGCGGTGTCGTCGAACTGCAGATAGCGGCAGCCGGCGTCGTAGAACGCCTTCACCGCCTTGCGGTAGGCCGCGGCGAGATCGCCGTAGATCGCGTCGCGGTCCGCGTAGAACTTTTTATCGACCGCGCCCGGCTCCAGCCGGAAATGCATCACGGTCGGCGCCGGGATGCACATCTTCGGCATCACCTTGGTGTGGTCTTTGACGAACTTGAAGTGGTCGAGCATCGGATGGTTGGAGAAGTCGATCTTGCCGGTGACGCGGATGCTCTTCGGCTTGGTCTGCACGCCCTGGAACTGGATGCCGTGGTCGAGCTCGTAGATTTCGACGCCGTCGAGACCGTCGTAGAAATCGAAGTGCCAGAACATCCGGCGATACTCGCCGTCGGTCGCGCACTGCAGCCCGACCTCCTCCTGCTTCCTGATGACCTTCGGGATTTCCTGGTCTTCGACCTTCTTCAGGTCGGCCGCGCTGATCTGGCCCTTCTCGCGCTTCTCGCGCGCCTCCTTGATCGGCGCCGTGCGCAGGTAGCTGCCGACATGGTCGGCGCGGAACGGCGGCTTGGTCCTTTTCATTGCGGCGTCTCCCTCCTCGCGCCCGGATGGCTCGGGCGCATATTGTTCTGGCTGCGTCTTGGCTGCCCGGCGGCCGCCGGCGCATCGCAGGCTCGCTTGTCAGTGGTCGAAAACAACCCCGCGCGTCAACCCCGGTGCGCCGCGGCGATGCCCCTGCCCGCCGTGTGGGATCAGTCCCAATGCGATCCTGCGACATGGCAACGCAAGCCGGACCGGCCGATCGTTTCAGGCCGAAAAAGCCCGAAATGCTGCACCCGGCCGTGGCCCACTTGCTTGCGGTGGCGTCGGCTTTCGCCATAGTATCCGCCCCGAAAACCGATCGCGCGTTGGCGCTGCGGTTCATTCACCTTCGGGAGGAATTTCGATGATCAGACGCACCATCGCGGCCACGGCCGCGCTTGTGATTTCGACTGCGCTCGCGGGCGCGCAGGAGGTCAAGATCGGCCTTGTCGCGCCGTTCACCGGCATCGGCGCCGAGCTTGGCCAGCAGATCGACCGCGGCGTGCAGCAGTACCTCAAGCTTCGGGCCGCCGAATTCGCGCCCTACAAGATCACCATCATCAAGCGCGACGACAAGAATCCGTCGGGCGCCGATTCCAAGATCGCGGTGCAGGAGCTTCTCACACAGGAGAACGTCGATGCGCTCGCCGGCTGGATCTATTCGCCGAACGCGATCGCCTCCGCTCCCGTCGTCACCGCCGGCAAGAAACTCGGCGTGATCATGAACGCCGGCACCGCTCACATCACGACGATGTCGCCCCTGTTCGTGCGTACCTCGTTCAGCATGTGGCACGCCGGCTATGCGCTCGGCGAAGCCGCGGCCAAGCAGCTCAACGCCAAGACCGCCGTGGTCGGCTACAGCGACTTCCCGCCCGGCAAGGACAGCCTCGCCGCGTTCAAGCGCGCGTTCGAAGCCAACGGCGGCAAGGTGATCGACGAAATCCCGATGGGCGGCGCGGGCCAGGTGCCGGACTTCACGCCGTTCTTCCAGCGCGCCAAGGACAAGAAGCCCGACGTGTTCTTCGTGTTCGTGCCGGCCGGCGACCATGCGCTCGCGGTCGTCAAGACCTACGGCGCACTCGGCATGAAGGACGCCGGCATCAAGCTGATCGGCCCGGGCGACATCACCCAGGACATCAAGCTTCAGGCGATGGGCGATGCGGCAATCGGCCTGATCACCATGCATCATTACAACGCCGACCTGAACAACCCCGCGAACAAGGCGCTGGTCGAGTCGTGGAAGAAGGACTACGGCCCCGATGCGACGCCGGACTTTGTCGGCGTCGGCGCCTACGACGGCATGGCCGTGCTCGCGCACATGATCAAGGCGACCAAGGGCAAGCTCGGCGACACCGAGGCCGCCCTCGCCTCGCTCAAGGACTGGAAATACGACAGTCCGCGCGGACCGATCTCGATCGATCCGGCCACACGCGACGTCGTGATGAACGAATACCTGGTCGAAGTCGTGAAGGGCCCGGACGGCAAGCTGCACCAGAAAGAGCTCGGCAAGATCGAGAACGTCAAGGATCCGTGCAAGGAGCAGAAGATCGGCCCCTGCGCGCCCAAGAGCTGACCAGACCACCATCGACGTATCGCAGGCAAACCGCCGCCCCAACCGGGCGGCGGTTTTGTTTTCCACCCGCCGCCCTGACCCTGGTGCGTGCTCCGCTTGACGCCATGCGAACCACAACCGCTCATTCCCGCGAAAGCGGGAATCCAGCCCTTCTTTGCACTGGGTCCCCGCTTCCGCGGGGACGAGCGGCCGCGGCAGGGCGCGCTTCAATCCGGAACCGTCCTGCTCTATTGTTTTCGTCAGCAAGCCGGGCCTACCGGCGGGGGGACTGCGGACATGCGATGCGCGCCTGACCTGGTTTATTGCGGCGACCGGCGGCGGCCCGGCCTGTGATCGAAATCGCCAACATGCTGCTCGGCGGCCTCGCAGCCGGCATGGTGCTGTTCATCGTGTCGGTCGGGCTGTCGGTCACCATGGGCCTGATGGGCTTCGTCAACCTCGCCCATGGCGGCTTTGCGATGATCGGCGGCTACATCATCGTGGCGGCGATGAACCGTCTCGGCGCGCCGTTCGCGGTGGCGCTGCTGATCGGTTTCATCGCGGTTGCTGCGATCAGCGTCGTGTTCGAACGGCTGCTTTATTCGCGGCTCTATCGCGCCTCGGAGCTCGACCAGGTGCTGTTCACCATCGGACTCGTATTCGTGATGATCGCCGGCATCACGCTGATCGCAGGACCGGAGACGCAGCCGCTCAACCTGCCGTCCTGGCTGCAAGGCCAGATCAACCTCGGATTCATGACGTACCGGACCTACAGCATCGTGCTGATCGGGGTCGGCGTGGTCATCATACTCGGCCTGTGGCTCGGCTTCGAGCGCACCCGCTTCGGCGCGCAAATCCGCGCCGCGGTCGACAACCGCCGCATGGCCGAGTCGCTCGGCATCAACATCGACCGGCTGTTCGCCATCACGTTTGCCTTCGGCAGCGGCATGGCTGCGCTCGGCGGCGGGCTCGGCGCCGAGTTCCTCGGCCTCGACCCGCAGTATCCGCTCAAATACCTCGTGATGTTCCTGATCGTGGTCGCAGTCGGAGGCCTCGGACGCGTGACCGGGGTGTTCTACGCCGCGATCATCATCGGTGTGCTCGACTTCGCGCTGAAGAAATACCTGCCGCAGGGCGGCACCGTGTTCATCTACGGCATGACGATCCTGCTGCTGCTGTGGCGGCCGCAGGGCCTGTTCGGGAAGCCGGCATGAGCGCGCTGCCCGCCGACCACCGGCATCCGGCGGCGCGGGCGTTGTCCGAACGGCATCGGCTGCGCTGGTGGGAGCCCCTGCCGTGGCTGCTCGCGATCGCGTTCTATTTTCTGTTCCCGCGCTATCTCGGCTTCGGCACCGAGTTGCTCATCACGGTGCTGTTTGCGATCTCGCTCGATCTTGCGCTCGGCTATGCCGGGATCGTCACGCTCGGCCACGCCGCGTTCTTCGGCGCCGGCGCCTATGCCGTCGGCATGCTGGCAAAGCACGAAATCTGGACCGAACCGATTTCCGGCCTTGTGATCGCTGCCGTGGTCGCCGGCGCCGTCGGCTTGCTCTCGGGGCTTGTGTTGCTGCGCACCACCGGCCTCACGCTGCTGATGCTCACGCTCTGCACCATGGGGCTTCTGGAGGAGATCGCCAACATGGCCGCCGACGTCACCGGCGGCTTCGACGGCCTCGACAGCCTGCCGATCAAGCCGGTGTTCGGCGTGTTCGAGTTCGACGTGCTCTACTCCAGCACGCAGTATCTCTACGTGCTCGCCGTGCTGTTCGTCTGCTTTCTGTTCGTGCGCACGCTGGTCTATTCGCCGTACGGCGAGAGCCTGACCGGCATCCGCGAGAACACGCTGCGCATGCACGCGGTCGGCGCGCCGGTCCGCCAGCGGCTCGTTGTCTGCTACACGATCTCGGCTGCGGTTGCCGGCGTCGCCGGTGGGCTGTGGGCGCAGGCCAATGCCTACGTCAACCTCTCGACGCTCGGCCTCGATCGCGCCGCGACCGTGCTGATCATTTTGGTGCTCGGCGGCTATGGCCGGCTCTACGGTGGATTTGTTGGCGCCGTGGCCTACATGGTGCTCGCTCACTTCCTGTCGAAAATCTATCCGACTGCCTGGCAGCTCGGCCTCGGCCTGCTGCTGGTGGTGATCGCGCTGTTCGCGCGCGGCGGCATTCTCGGCATCGGCGAAGGCCTGATGGAGCGGATCGGCAAGAGGCGTGCGCCGCCATGACCGCGCTCCTTGAGACGCGCGCGCTCAGCAAGGACTTCGGCGCGCTGCGTGCCACCCGCGACGTCCATTTCAAGCTCGAGCCGGGGGCGCGCCACGCCCTGATCGGTCCCAACGGTGCCGGCAAGACCACGTTCATCAATCTCCTGACCGGCGTGCTGATTCCGAGCGCCGGCGCGGTGCTGTTCAAGGGCCGCGACATCACGCCGATCGAACAGGCCGAGCGGGTCAAGCTCGGCATCGCGCGGACCTTCCAGATCAACCGCCTGTTCCGCGGCCTGTCGGTGCTGGAGAACGTTTACATGTCGATTGCCGAACGGGTCGGTGCGGCGCCCGGCATGTTCCGGCCGGCCGGCAGCCGGCGCGACGTGATCGACGAGGCCATGCACCTTCTGGAGACCCTTCGGCTCGCCGACAGCGCCCATCTGCGCATTTCCGAATTGCCCTACGGCCGGCAACGCCTGGTCGAGCTCGCGATCACCCTCGGGCTCAAGCCCGAGGTGCTGTTGCTCGACGAACCCGCGGCCGGCGTGCCGAGCGCGGAGAGCCACATCATCCTCGATGCAGTCGATGCGCTGCCGAAGAGCATCGGCGTGCTCATCATCGACCACGACATGGACCTGGTGTTCCGGTTTGCCCAGCGCATCACCGTGCTGGTGCGCGGCGCGGTGTTCGCCGAAGGCACGCCGAGGGAGATCGGCAGCAATCCCGAAGTTCGCGCGGTCTACCTCGGGCAGGCCACCAAGGTCGGCGCCGGAGCCGGCGATGACTAGCGCGGTCGAACTCAAGGCGGTCTCGGCCGGCTACGGCGAGACCGTGGTGCTTGAGGACATCAACCTTTCGATCGCGCCCGGCGAAAGCATCAGCGTGATCGGCCGCAACGGCGTCGGCAAGACTACGCTGCTCGCGACCGTGATGGGCCACACCACCCTGCACAAGGGCGAGGTGACGCTCGGCGGGCGAAGCCTCAATCGGGTGCCGGTCTATCGCCGTGCCGCCGCGGGTCTCGGCTTCGTGCCGCAGGAGCGCGAGATTTTTCCCTCGCTCACCGTGCTGGAGAACCTGGAGGTCGGCGCGCGCGACGGCGAGTGGACCCAGGCGCGCGTGTTCGAGCTGTTCCCGAACCTGAAGGAGCGGCTCGGCAACCGCGGCAACCAGCTCTCCGGCGGCGAGCAGCAGATGCTGTCGATTGCGCGTGCGCTGCTCACCAATCCGTCGGTGCTGCTGATGGACGAACCGACCGAGGGGCTCGCGCCGGTGATCGTCGAAGCGCTGTCGGCGGTGCTGGCGCGGCTTGCGAGCGACAGCGGACTGTCCATCATCCTGGTCGAACAGAACAGCCGCATCGCGCTCGAATTCTCGACGCGCACCGCGGTGATGGACAAGGGCCGCATCGTCTACGACGGGCCGTCGGCCGTGCTGCGCGACGACGCGGAACGACTGGCGAAGCTGATTGGCGTGAGCGAGTAACGGCGGGAGACAGTGGTCGCTTGCAGGGCACACCCAGGAACCGACCGTAAGCCTCATCAGCGCAAGTGAACGAGGGAAGCCAATGAACGAGCAGCCGACCCGCTTTAACGACGGCGCCGCTTACGAGCGGATGATGGGAGTCTGGAGCAGGCTTGCGGGCAATATCTTCCTGGATTGGCTCGCGCCGCGCCCTGGGTTGCGCTGGATCGATGTCGGCTGCGGCAACGGCGCGTTCACCGAACTGCTGGTCGAGCGCTGCTCGCCTGCGGAGGTGCAGGGCATCGATCCATCCGAAGCGCAGATCGCCTTCGCGCGCACGCGGCCGGGGGCGCGCCTCGCGCAGTTCCAGCGCGGCGACGCCATGGCGCTGCCGTTTCCCGACGAGCGGTTCGATGCCGCGGTGATGGCGCTGGTGATTTTCTTCGTGCCGGACCCGGCGAAGGGCGTGGCCGAAATGGTGCGGGTGGTCGCCCCAGGCGGCACGGTGGCCGCCTACGCCTGGAATGTGTTCGATGGCGGCTTTCCCCTCGACGCATTCTGGGTCGAGTTCCGTGCCATGGGCATGGCCGCGCCGATGCCTCCGAGTTCGGAGGCTTGCCGGGTGGAGACACTGCTGAGCCTGTGGGCGACTGAAGGACTTGAAGGGATCGAGACCCGCGAGATCAAGGTGCAGCGCACGTTCGCCGACTTCGAGGATTTCTGGACCAGCTGCCTCGCAGCGAACGTCGGCCACGTGGTGGCCTCGATGAGCGCGGGCGACGTGGCCACGCTCAAGGAGCGGCTTCGGGCTCGGATGACCACCGACGCGGCCGGGCGCATCACCTACAGCGCATGGGCCAACGCGATCAAAGGCACTTTGCCGCGGTAACGGCCGACGCCTTGCCGCCCCGCCGCTAATCCGGGCATCCTCGGAGCAACAACAAGTTGAGGCCCAGGGAGAACGCCATGCCGGTGCACCGCCGCCGCTTTCTGTCTGCCGTGTCAGCATCCGCTGCCGCGGCGCTGCTGCCGCGCACCGCCGCGGCCCAGGCGGCCTATCCCTCGAAGCCGATCCGTCTTCTGGTCGGCTTCGCGCCCGGCGGCGGCCAGGATGTGCTGGCGCGGCTGATCGGCCAGTGGCTGTCGGATCGGATGGGGCAGCCGGTCCTGATCGAGAACCGGCCGGGACAGGCCGCGAGCATCGCGGCGGAGGCGGTGGTGCGCTCTCCGCCGGATGGCTACACGCTCTATCTGATCGGCCCGAACAATGCGATCAACGCAACGCTATACGACAATCTCACCTTCGACATCGTCAAGGATTTCCAGCACATCGCAGCCCTGGTGACGATGCCGAACGTTATGGCCGTGAACCCGGACGTGCCGGCCAAGACCGTCGCCGAGTTCATCGCCTACGCCAAGGCCAATCCCGGCAAGATCAATTTCGCGTCCGGCGGCGTCGGCACGTCGGTCCATGTCTCCGGCGAGTTGTTCAAGCAGATGACCGGCATCCAGATGCAGCACGTCACCTATCGCGGCGCAGGACCGGCGACGGTCGACCTGCTGGCCGGCCAGGTTCAGGTGATGTTCGACAATTTGAATTCGCAGATCGGCCACATCAAGAATGGCAAGCTGCGCGCGCTCGGCGTGACCACCACCACGCGGTCGCCCGCGCTGCCGGAGGTGCCGACGGTTGCAGACACCGTGCCGGGCTATGAGGCGAGCGCCTTCTTCGGCGTCAGCGCGCCGCGCAATATTCCACCTGATGTGCTTGCCACCCTCAACCGCGAGATCAACGCCGGGCTGCGCGATCCGAAGCTCAAGGCGCGGTTTGACGAGCTTGGCGCGGAGACCCGCCCCGGCTCTCCGGACGATTTCGCTAAGCTGATCGCGACCGAAGTCGCGAAATGGGCGCCTGTGGTCAAGGCGTCCGGCGCCAAGCCGCAATAGGCCTTAAGTCCCCCATGCCAATGATCCGCCGCCAGTTCCTGCAAGCGGCCGCTGTCGTCGCCGCAGTGACCAAACTCACCACCGCTGCCATGGCCGAGACCTATCCCGCACGACCGATCCGCCTCGTCATTGGTTTCCCGGCCGGCGGGCCGAACGACATCCTCGGCCGGTTGATCGCCGGCTGGCTCACGCAGCGGCTCGGCCAGCCGTTCGCGGTCGAGAACCATCCGGGCCGCTCCGGCAACGTCGGCACCGAGATCGTGGTGCGCGCCCCGGCGGACGGCTACACGGTCCTGCTTTGCGGGCCGGCCAACGCGATCAGCGGCTCGCTCTATCCGGACCTGGCGTTCAACTTCCTGCGCGACATCGTGCCGGTCGCCGGCATCACCCGCGAGGCGCTGGTCATGGTGGTGCATCCGTCGGTGCCGGCGCGGAGCGTGCCGGAGTTCGTCGCCTACGCCAAAGCCAATCCCGGCGCGCTGAAGATGGCTTCGACCGGCAACGGCTCCTCGCCCCACGTCACTGGCGAACTGTTCAAGCTGATGACCGGCCTGCCGCTGCAGGTCGTGCACTATGGCGGCGGCGGTCCGGCGTTGAGGGCGATGATCGCCGGCGAGGCGCAGATGATGTTTGAGCCGATGTCGGCATCGATCGAGCCGGTGCGCGGGAGCAAGCTGCGCGCACTCGCGGTCACGACCGCGGCGCGCTCGCCGGCGCTGCCGGACGTACCGGTGCTGGCAGACGCCGTGCCGGGCTTCGAGGCGAGCGCGGTCACCGGCCTTGCGGTGCCAAGCGGCACGCCTGCAGAGATCGTCGAGACGCTCAATCGTGCGGTGAACGCAGCCTTTCCCGATCCGGTCATGAAGGCAAAGCTCGCGGACACCGGCGGCGATCCGCTGCCGGGCTCGGCGGCCGATTTCGCGCGCCTGATGGCGGCGGAAACCGCGAAATGGGGCGATGTCGTCAAGCGCGCCGGCATCAAGGCCGACTAGCCGCTTTGGCCGCAAAGGCGCGGTTTGCCGGCGTTGGCAACATTTGATGCGGTAGGCGCCGCAGCCGAACTTCGCGCGGCCAAGGCGCCTAAGCGTGCGCCTTGCGCTGCGGGTCGATGATTTTTTCGAGCTTGCCGAGCACGTGCATGCACGGCAGGAGCTGCTGCAGGCTGCCGTTCGGCTCGCGCTTCTCCTTGATTGCCGCGATGAACTCGCGGTCTTCCAGCTCGATGCCGTCCATCGAGACGTCGACCTTGGAGACGTCGATCTTGTTGTCCTTGCCGTCCGACAGGTCGTCGTAGAACGCCTTGAAGGTGCCGTTATCGCAGATGTAACGGAAGAACGAACCAAGCGGGCCATCATTGTTGAACGACAGCGACAGTGTGAGCAGCGCACCGGACGGCGTCCGCGCCACGATACCCATGTCCATCGCGATGTTGAGCTGCGGATGGATCGGGCCCTGCACGGCGTAGCAGTCCGAAATGGTCTCGCCACACTGGTACTGGAACAGGTCGATCGTGTGGGCGGCGTGGTGCCAGAGCAGATGGTCGGTCCAACTGCGCGGGTTTCCGGCAGCGTTGATGTTCTTGCGCCGGAAGAAATAGGTCTGCACGTCCATCTGCTGGATCTTCAGCTCGCCGGCCACAATCTTCTTGTGCACGTACTGATGGCTCGGGTTGAAGCGGCGGACGTGGCCGCCCATCGCGGTGACGCCGGTCTCGCGCGCGATCTTGGCGAGCGCCTCGGCGTCCTCGACCGAGTCGGTGACCGGAATCTCGACCAGCACGTGCTTGCCGGCGCGCATCACCTGCTCGCCCTGGCGGAAGTGCATCTTGGTCGGCGTGGTGAGGATCACCGCGTCGGCGCGCTTGATACCTTCGCTCAACTCGCCAGTGTAGTGCGGGATGCCATATTTCTTTGCCACCTGGGCGGTGGAGTCCTGGTTGCCGCCGACCAGCGAGGTAACCTCCACGCCGGGAATCCGCTTCAACGCATCGAGATGCTTCTGACCGAACGCGCCCTGACCGGCGACACAGATTTTCATGGAACCCCTCTTACAGCGAGTGAGATGAACTGTGAGCGAAACCGCGAACTCTCTTCACCCTCCCCTGGAGGGGAAGGGTCGGCGAGCGCAAGCGAGCCGGGGTGGGGTGAGCTTCGATCGTTCCAAGTTCACCCCACCCCGCCTGCGTTCGCTTCGCTCCGCAGGCGACCCTCCCCCTCCAGGGGAGGGTGACCCGAGCAAGTGGCTCGCGCGAAGCATACCGAGAAGGCCTTAGCTCCGCACGCGATGCACTTTTTGAAGTTCCGCGGCGCGCTTGAGCTTCGGCGCGGGCTTCTTGCCACGCGCGGCGGACTTCGCTGCAGGCTTCTTAGCAGCCTTGACGCGGTTCGCGAGGATGATGTGCCCGACCGCGGTGTTGGATGCCGGCACCGTGTAGAAGCGATAGACCTCGTCGACCTTGTCGTCGAGCGCGCCGCGCATGATCAGCCACATCACCAGCTCGACGCCTTCCGCGCCCGCTTCCCGCATGTATTCGAGGTGCGGCATCTTGACGAGCTTCTGCGGATTCTTCGTCAAATTGTCGAGGAAGGCGTGGTCGAACTTGGAATTGATCAAACCGGCGCGCTGGCCGCTGATCTGGTGCGACATACCGCCGGTGCCGAAGATCACGACCTTGAGGTCCTCGGGGTAGGACTCGACCGCCTTGCGGATGGCGCGCCCGAGCATGAAGCAGCGATGCCCGGTCGGCGGCGGAAACTGCACGACGTTGACCGCGAGCGGGATCACCGGGCACGGCCACGCCTTCGGCGTGCCGAACATCAGGTTGAGCGGCACCGTGAGGCCGTGATCGACCTCCATCTTGTTGCAGAGCGTGAGGTCGAACTCGTCGAGGATGACCGACTGCGCGATGTGCGAGGCAAGCTCGGGATGGCCGATCACCGGTGGCACCGGACGCGGGCCCCAGCCTTCGTCGGCGATCGGGAATTCGGCCGCGGTGCCGAGCGCGAATGTCGGGATCATCTCGACCGAGAACGCCGAGGCGTGGTCGTTGTAGACCGCGATGCAGACGTCCGGCTTGGCCTTCGCGATCCACGCCTTGGAGCGCTCGAAGCCCGAGAACACGCGCTGCCAGTACGGCTCGCCGGTGCGGTGATTGTCGATCGCGGCGCCGATCGCCGGCACGTGCGACGAGGTCACTCCTGCGATGATCCTAGCCACGGCGCTTCTTTCCCTTGCTTCGGGCGGAAGGCTTTGCCTTCGTGCCGCCCTTGCCCAATCGGCTGCGGTTGCCTTCGACCGAACGACCGCCGCGCAGCATCATGTCGGCATACTGCTGCTGGGTCGAGCCGGTCATCTCGGCGGCGAGATGCTGGAAGTTGTGGCCGTCGGTCGCACCAAGCTTGGCGGTGAAATAGATGTTGCCGCCGAGATCGAGCATCCGGTTGTACTGGCGCTTGAGGATCGCCTCGCGCTGCTCCGCCGACAGTCCCGGGAAGCGCTCGTCGAGGTATTTCTCCTCGTTGGCCTTGAACGCCTTGCGGTTCTCGGCCTTCATCAGTGACATGCAGAACATGTTGAGATGGTAGCCGCGGCGCGAGCGGTCGGCATCGAACACGTAGGTGCCGGGAATGTCGTCGTAATCCTTCGCGGCGTCGGATTTTGCTGGCATCGGTGCTGCTCCAGCCACGGTCCGATGGACCATCCAAGAGGCTGATGTGCTGGATATATCCAGCACGGATGGGCTTTGCAACGGCGGCGCCTTGATTCGTTGTCGGCGCTCCGGGCGGTGCAGGGGTCTTGGTGCTATGGTTCGCCTCGGACCGCACCATGCGATGGAGGCGCCCGATGTCAGCGATCGACAAGACCTTTGCCGGGTCGATCCCCGAACTCTACGAGCGGTTCATGGTCCCGCTCATCTTCGAGTCCTATGCGCAGGATCTCGCCACCCGGATCGCCCGCACCGACCCGCGGCGCATCCTCGAGACCGCCGCGGGCACCGGCGTGCTGACGAGGGCACTCGTGACGCGGCTGGGACCCGACGCGCGGCTGGTTGCGACCGACCTCAACCCGCCCATGCTCAACGAGGCGGCAAAACGGCAACCGGCCGACCACCGCCTGACGTGGCAGCAAGCGGACGCGCTGGCCCTGCCGTTCGATGACCGCGCGTTCGATATCGTGGCTTGCCAGTTCGGCGCCATGTTCTTCCCCGACAAGGTCCGCGGCTACGGCGAAGCGCGACGGGTGCTGAAGCCGGACGGTCGGTACTTTCTCAATGTATGGGACCGGATCGCCGAAAACGAGTTTGCCGACATCGTGACCGAAGCGCTGGCCGAGGTTTTTCCGAACGACCCGCCCCGCTTCATGGCTCGCACGCCGCATGGCTACTATGACTTCGACAGGATTCGCGAAGAGCTGACAGCGGCGGGCTTCAAGGAGATTGCGATCGACACGGTGCAGTCACGGTCGAAAGCACCCTCGCCGCGACATGCCGCAGTTGCGTACTGCCAGGGAACGCCGCTGCGGAGCGAGATCGAGGCGCGCGATGCCTCGCGCCTGGAGGAAGCAACCGGCAAGGCGGCGGAAGCAATCCAAAAACGTTTCGGCAGCGGAGCCGTCGACGGACGCATCAGCGCCCATGTCATCACCGCCGGCTGACGGGACGTTAGCCCCAGTAGAGCCGCATCGGATTATCGATCAGGAGCTTGCGCTGCAGCTCGGCGGTCGGCGCAATTTTGGGGATCATATCGACCAGGACGCCGTCGTCGGGCGCCTCCTTCGGCATGTTTGGGTGCGGCCAGTCGGTGCCCCAGATGACGCGGTCCGGGAAGCGCTCGACGATCGCGCGCGCAAACGGCGCCACATCGTCGTAGGACGGGCCCGCCACCGTGAAGCGCTCCGGGCAGGTGACCTTGGTGATCCAGGTCTTGTTCTGATCGAGCGCCTCTAGCCACTTCTGCCAGGCCCTGCCGTCGAGCCCTTCCTTCACGTTCGGGCAGGCCATGTGGTCGAAGATGAGCGTGGTCGGCAGCGATTTCAGGAACGGGCCCATCTCGTCGAGATCGGCGTGCTCGAAATAGATCACGGTGTGCCAGCCGAGGTTGGCAATCCGCTTAGCGATCCGCTGCATCACGTCCTTCGGCGTCGAATCGACCAGCCGCTTGATGAAATTGAAGCGCACGCCCTTCACGCCGGCGCGGTCGAGCGCCTTGAGCTCATTGTCGGTAAAGTCCTCGTTGACGAAGGCCACGCCCTTGGCCTTGCCGTTCGAGCTTTCAAGCGCGTCGACCAGCGCGCGATTGTCGGTGTCGTGGCAGGTCGCCTGCACGATCACGGCCTTGTCGAAGCCGAGGAACTGGTGCAGCGCGAACAGCTTCTCCTTCGGCGCGTCGCACGGCGTGTACTTGCGCTTGGGCGCAAACGGAAACTTCGCCTCCGGCCCGAATACATGGTTGTGGGCATCTACCGCGCCCGCTGGCGGCTTGTATTTCGGCTTCGACGGATTGGGATGGAACGGGATGTAGCCGGGACTCATCGGCACGTTGTTGCTCTCCTCGGTTTCTTGTCGTTTGGCCTATCCGTGGTCATTCCGGGGCGCTCGCGCAGCGAGCGAACCCGGAATCCAGAGACGCTCGCACTGAGCACCCTGTTTCTGGATTCCGGGTTCGCGCTGACGCGCGCCCCGGAATGAACTCGTTCCTCTCACCCGCTCGATCGCAAGCGACACGCCCTGCCCGACCCCGACGCACATCGAGGCCAGCGCGCGCCATCGCGGTCAGTCAAGCGGCATCCAGCACCGCCTTCCTGAGCGAGACCGGCAGCGCGATCGCGCGGAAAAAGGCCTTCGGATAGAGATAGTCCTCTCCGGACTCGTCAACGATTCGCAGCAGACCTTCTCGCTCAGCAGTGGGATCACGCAGGGCCACGTAAATCTTTCTCTTTTCCAGGGAGGCTGGATAACCCTCATTTCGGACGCAGACGAAAAATTGTTTTGACGGTCTCGGCATGTGGGTTTGCCTTCACAGCAGGTGTTTGGCCAGCCTAAACCCGCTCGATCGCGAGCGACACGCCCTGGCCCACACCGACGCACATCGAGGCCAGCGCGCGCTTGCCGCCGCGCCTGACCATCTCGTGCGCTGCAGTGAGCACAAGCCGCGTCCCGGACATGCCGAGCGGATGGCCGAGCGCAATGGCGCCGCCGTTCGGATTGACGTGCCCGGCGTCGTCCGGCAGCCCGAGCTGGCGCAGGCAAGCCAGCGCCTGCGAGGCGAAGGCCTCGTTCAGCTCGATCACGTCGAAATCGCCGATCTTCAATCCGAGCCGCTCCATCAGCTTGCGGGTCGATGGCACCGGGCCGATGCCCATGACGCGCGGCGGCACGCCGGCGGCCGCCATGCCGACGATGCGAGCGTAGGGCGTAAGGCCGTGCTTCTTCGCGCCGGCCTCCGACGCGATCAGCATGGCGGCCGCGCCGTCGTTGACGCCGGAG
The DNA here is from genome assembly GCA_963821555.1 of uncultured Alphaproteobacteria bacterium. Taxonomy (GTDB): domain Bacteria; phylum Pseudomonadota; class Alphaproteobacteria; order Rhizobiales; family Xanthobacteraceae; genus Z2-YC6860. The sequence continues at coordinate 71,547 of CAWGEM010000006.1, forward strand.
GCGTTGCCGGCGGTGATGGTGCCCGGATCGCGCACGAACGGCTTGAGCTTCGAAAGCCCTTCCATCGTCGTGTCCGGACGCAGGTGCTCGTCCTTGTCGACGGTGACGGGGCCGGCCTTGCCGCCCGGCACGATCACGGGCTCGATCTCCTCGGCGAAGTAGCCCGCGGCCTGCGCCTTGGCGGCGCGCTGCTGCGAGCGCAGCGCAAAGCCGTCCTGGTCGCGGCGCGCCACCTGATAGTCCTCGGCGACGTTTTCCGCGGTCTCCGGCATGGCGTCGACGCCGTACTGCTTCTTCATCAGCGGATTGATGAAGCGCCAGCCGATGGTGGTGTCCTCGACCGTGGCGCTCCTTTGGAACGCCTCCTGCGCCTTGCCCATGACCAGCGGCGCGCGCGTCATCGATTCGACGCCGCCGGCGATGGCGAAGTCGATCTCGCCCGCGCGGATGCCCTGCGCTGCGAGGCCCACGGCGTTCAGCCCTGACGAGCACAGCCGGTTGATGGTGATGCCCGGGACAGAATCGGGCAGACCCGCCAGCAGCGACACCATACGCGCGACGTTGCGGTTGTCCTCGCCGGCCTGGTTGGCGCAGCCGTAGATCACCTCGTCAAGCAGCGACCAGTCGATGCCGGGATGCCGCTTTATCAGCGCCTTGATCGGCAGCGCGCCGAGATCGTCGGTGCGAACCTTGGCAAGCCCGCCGGCATAACGGCCGATCGGCGTGCGGACTCCGTCGCAGATGAAGGCTTCGGGCATGGTCGTCTCCTTAACTCTGATCGCCGTGGGCGCGCCTGGTGCGGGCCTGCAGGTCGCGCAATGTCGAAAGCTCCTGGTCGGTCGGCGCCGGCGTCTCCTTCAGATCGACGGCAAACCGCACCGGCCAGCCGGTGTTATCGGCGATCTGCTCGCGGGTGACACCGGGATGGATCGAAGTCACGATCATCTCGCTCGTGCCGGGCTCCGGCTCGAAAATCGCCAGGTCGGTCATCAGCCGCGTCGGGCCCTTGTTGCGCGCGCCAAGCTTCTCGCGATTGCTGCCGTCGCCGTGGCCGAGCGAGGTCACGAAGTCGAGCTTCGGCACGAAGCTGCGCTTGCCCTGCGCCATGATGATGAAGATTTCGCCGCACGAGGTCGCGATCTCGGGCGCCCCGCCGCCGCCCGGCAGCCGCACCTTCGGCTTGTCGTAGGCGCCCACCACCGTGGTGTTGAGGTTGGCGTACTTGTCGATCTGCGCCCCGCCAAGAAAGCCCACAGTGATACGCCCGCCCTGCAGCCAGTAGCGGAACATCTCCGGCACCGACACCGTGGTGAGCGCGGTCTCGCACAGCTCCGGATCGCCGATCGAGAGCGGCAGCACGTTCGGCTTGGTCCCGAGCGTTCCCGACTCGTAGATCAGCGTGATGTCGGGCGCATGCGTGAGACGCGCGAGATTTGCCGCCGCCGAAGGCATGCCGATCCCGACGAAGCAGATGTCCTCGTTGCGCAGCGCGCGTGCCGCGGCAACCGTCATCATCTCGTTCGGGGTGTAGGTGGTCATGCGCAACCCCGCAGCGCGCTGTCGTGGCGTCGGTTGATGCGCCCTCTCCCCATAGCCCGTCGAAGACGGGCGTAAACGCCCTTTCGCCGGGAGAGGGCTGCCGCAGCGCCTGCACAGCAAAGAATGGGTGAGGGGTTGTGGACCATCGAGAGTCCGAAACCCCTCACCCAGTTCATGCCTTGTCGTCTGCCTATGTTGCCCTCTCCCGCAAGGGAACTGTTGCAGAAGAGGGGTGTTTTGTGAGTTGATAGCCCATTGCAGATTCGAGGTGGACGATGGGCGGACCGGGGTTTGGGGACTTGGCTGCGGAGCGGTTGCGTCGGGAGACCGAGCTCGACCGGCTGGCGGTGCTTCTGAATTGGGGGCCGCTTCAGTATCGGCTGGAGAAGCACTGTCGCAAGCTGGACGGGCGTCCGCCATTTCCGCCGATAGTGATGTTCCGCGCGTTGCTGCTGGCGCAATGGTACGACCTGTCCGATCGCGATCTCGAAGAGGCGCTGTGCGACCGGCTGTCGTTTCGAAGGTTCGTCGGGCTTGGGATGGAGCAGGCCACGCCCGACCACACGACGTTGTGCCGGTTCCGCGAGCGGCTGAACGAGGCCGGACTGACAACGAAGCTTCTGGCACTGGTCAACAGCCAGATCGAGGCCAGGGGGCTTATGCTCAAGCGCGGCACGCTGATCGATGCGACGGTGGTGGAGACGGCAGCAGCGCGGCCGCAGCGGCAGCAGACGAGCACCGACCCGGATGCGGCGTTCCTGAAGCGAGAAGGCAAAGCGGGTTCGAGCTACGGCTACAAGGCTCACGTGGCGGTGGACCAAGGCTCGATCCTGATCCGCACCGCCAAGCTGACGCCGGCCAACGTTGCGGAAACGGTTGTGGCGGACGAACTGATCCTGACCAACCAGGACAGCGGCGCGATCTATGCCGACAAGGCCTACGACACGCACGCGCGACGGGCGCTGCTGGGTCGGCTCGGCCTCGCCGACGGGATCATGCAGCGGCCCAACAAGCATCATCGGCTGACCGAGCAGCAGAGCAGGCGCAACGGCGCCCTGTCCAAAATCCGTTGCCAGGTGGAGACGGTGTTTGCGGTCCTCAAGCGAGTTCTACAACTACCGGCGCACGCGCTACGTCGGCCTGATCCGCAATCAGCTGCAACTCACGCTGCTTTCGATCTGCTTCAACCTGCGGCGCATGCTGGTGTTGACCACGCACGCCCGTACTGCGTCCACCGCCTGATCCATGATGCCGATCCCGCGACACATCGTCAGACCGGCGCCAAAACACCGCGCCCCGCGCCCATCCCTTCGACAAAACCGCGCGCCTGGCCCCGTTTCGCAACAGTCCCGCAAGGGGAGAGGGCACGATAACGATCGCCGCGGTCTCGTACGCCATCGTGATCACTCCGCCGCCGCCAGCACCTTGCGCGCGTGCGCGGCGAACACCTCGGGGCCCTGCTCCAGCACGTTCGCCTTCATCCAGGCGAGAAACGAGTCGCGGTCGCGCGCGATCGCGTCCCACGCCTTGTAGTAGGCGTTGTCGCGCTTGTAGTAGCCGAACGCATACGACGGATAGGCCCCGCCCGGCACCACGGCGATCGCGCCGACCGTCCAGGCCGGCAGGATCACCGCGTTCGGACTGCGTGCGCCGAACTCGTCGACGATCTCCTCGACCGTGACGATCGAGCGCTTCGAGGCGAGCACGATCTCCTTCTGCACCCCGACGATGCCTTCGAGCATGACGTTGCCGGCGCGGTCGGCCTTCTGCGCATGCACGATGCCGACGTCCGGACGGATCGCGGGCACTGCCGCGAGCCGCTCGCCGGTGAACGGGCAGGTGATGAACCTGATGTTCGGATTGACCTTCGGCAGGTCGGCGCCGATGTAGCCACGGAACACCGCGCACGGCAGGCCGGCGGCGCCGGCGTCGTAGGCGTTCGCCATCGCGGCGTGGGAATGCTCCTCGATCGCAAGCGGATTGGGCCAGCCGTTCTCGACCGCGTCGCGGAAGCGGTGCAGCGAGCCCACCCCCGGATTGCCGCCCCAGGAGAACACTGCCTTCTCTGCGCAGCCCATGCCGATCATCTGGTCGTAGATCAGGTCGGGCGTCATGCGGACCAGCGTGAGGCGCTTCCGGCGCTGGCGGATGATCTCGTGGCCGGCGGCGTGCGGGATCAGATGCGTGAAGCCTTCGAGCGCAACCGTGTCGCCGTCGTGGACGGCGGCCTCCACGGCCTCGGCAAGCGGCAGGATACGCGGCATCGACGGGTTACTCCGCGTGCATTGATTGCACGGCATTTTCGTGCCGGAATTCACGCCCGAAACCGGAAACCGGCCTTCGGGCGAGATCGTGCTTCAGCCATAGCGTCCGCCAACAGCAGGGTCAAACCATGCCGCTCATGTCCGAACAGCCCATCTTCACCGTGTATTCCGAGCTTGCCGGCATCCAGAAGCTCGGCATGACGCCTTACGGCGAACGCCGCATCATCAACATCCTCGGCGGCACGGTGGAGGGCCCGCGGCTGAAGGGCCGCATCCTGCCGGGCGGCGCCGACTGGCAGGTCGTGCGCGCCGACGGCGTCGTCCACCTGCACGCCCGCTATACCGTCGAAACCGACAGCGGCGGGCTCATCCTGGTCGACAGCGAAGGCTACCGCCACGGCCCGCCTGAGGTCATGGCCGCGCTCGCCCGCGACGAGACCGTCGATGCGAAGCTTTACTACTTCCGCTCGTTCATGCGGTTCGAGACCGCCGATCCCGCCGCCGCCTGGCTCAACCGCATCCTAGCGCTGGCGCGCGGCAGCCGCGAAAATCGCGCGGTGCGGCTCGACGTCCACGAGGTGCTGTAGGCACGTATGTCCCGGACGCGGTGCAGCGTGGAGCGAAGCGAAACGATGCACCGCCGATCCGGGACCGTTCCAGTCTCAGCGTTTGTAACGGTGCCACCAGCCCGCTTGACCCGTTGAACGCGACCCCGCATGACTTGGGCATGGTTACGCCATCAAAGACGAAGTTCCCCGACCTGCCGCCCTCGCTCGCAACTGAGCGGCGCGGCGAGATCATGGTCCTGCAGCTGGCAAGGCCGCACAAACGCAACGCGCTCGACGACGGCACGATCCTTGGCCTCGAAACGTTCTTCGACACGCTTCCCGACGACATTCGGGCGGTGGTCCTGCACGGGGCAGGCGAGCATTTCTCGGCAGGCCTCGACCTCGGCGAACTGACCGAGCGGGACGTGGCCGAAGGCGTGCACCATTCGCGCATGTGGCATCGCGTGTTCGACCGCATCCAGTACGGCAAGGTGCCGGTGGTGGCCGTGATGCACGGCGCGGTGGTCGGCGGCGGGCTTGAGCTCGCCGTCACGGCGCACGTCCGCGTCGCCGAGCGTACCGCCTATTACGCGCTGCCGGAGGGCAGCCGCGGCATTTTCCTTGGCGGCGGCGGCACGGTGCGCCTGAGCCGGCTGATCGGCGTTTCGCGCGTCACCGACCTGATGTTGACCGGCCACGCCTACGACGCCGAGGAGGGTCAGGCGCTCGGGCTCTCGCACTATCTGGTCGAGCCGGGTGCGGGCCTGGCCAAGGGCCTCGAACTCGCCGGCAAGATCGCAGCCAACGCGCCGCTTACCAACTTCGCAGTCATGCACGCGCTGCCGCGCATCGCCGAAAGCGACCCGGCGAGCGGCTATCTCACCGAGGCGCTGATGGCGGCGATCGCGCAGGGCAGCGACGAGGCCAAATCGCGGCTGAAGGATTTTCTGGAGAAGCGCGGCAAGAAGGTCGTTCGCGGATGACGCGTTAGCGCATCTTGATGGCTGGTGACGTTATGACGGTCGATCCGGCACGCAATCTGAAATCCGCCGGCGTGCAGCTGCGCCCGGTGCGGCTCGGGCCGGCCGACTTCCTGCTCGATCGCAGGGCTGACGGCACGATCACCATCCGCTCGCCGCACCCGCTGGAGCGCTATCCGCAAAAGATCACCGAGCGGCTTGAACACTGGGCGAATGTCTCGCCCGATCGCGTGTTTCTCGCCCAGCGTGCCGCAGACGGCTCCTGGCGGCGGCTCACCTACGCACAGACGCTGGCGCGGGTGCGCGCCATCGCCCAGGCGCTGCTGGAGCGACGCCTCTCCGCCGAGCAGCCGATCGCGATCCTCTCCGGCAACGACATCGAACACGCGCTGCTTGGGCTCGCCGCGATGCTGGTCGGCATTCCCTACGCGCCGATTTCGGTGCCCTACTCGCTGATGTCGAGCGACTTCGGCAAGCTCAAGTCGATCATCGAAGTCCTCACGCCCGGTCTTGTGTTCGCTGCCGACGGCAAGGCATTTGCGCGTGCGATCGAGGCCGCAGTGCCGCCCGGCGTCGAGATCGCAGTGACCGCCAATCCGCTCGGCAGCCGCCCGACCACGCTGTTTGCCGACCTCGCCGCTGCGCAACCAACCGCCGCAATCGACACGGCACACGCCAAGGTCGGTCCCGACACGGTGGCGAAAATCCTGTTCACCTCCGGATCGACCGGCAATCCGAAGGGCGTCATCAACACGCAGCGCATGCTGTGCGCAAACCAGGCGCAGATCCGCGCCGGACTGAAATTCGTCGGCGACGAACCGCCAGTGATCGTCGACTGGCTGCCGTGGAACCACACCTTCGGCTCGAACCACAACTTCAATCTCGTGCTCGACAACGGCGGCTCGCTCTATATCGACGAGGGCAAGCCGCTGCCCGGCGCGATCGCGGCAACCGCGCGCAATCTCAAGGAGATCGCGCCGACGATCTACTTCAACGTGCCGAAGGGCTTCGAGGCGCTGCTGCCGCATCTGCGCGAGGACAGCGCGCTGCGGGAGAACTTCTTCAGCCGCCTCAAGGTGCTGTTCTATGCCGGTGCGGGTCTCCAGCACTACGTCTGGGACGAACTGCAGGAGCTCAGCGTTGCCACCTGCGGCGAGCGCGTGATCTTCGTCTCCAGCATCGGCTCGACCGAAACCGCGCCGCTCGCGATCGCCTGCAACTGGGACTATCCGACGCCCGGCAACATCGGGCTGCCGCCGCCGGGCGTCGACCTCAAGCTCGTGCCGAACGAGGGCAAGCTCGAGTGCCGGCTGAAGGGGCCCAACATCACACCGGGCTATTGGCGCAGGCCCGATCTCACCGCCGATGCGTTCGACGCCGAAGGGTTCTACCGGATCGGCGACGCGCTGAAGTTCGTCGACCCCACCGATCCGGGCAAGGGACTGCTGTTCGACGGCCGTCTCGCCGAAGACTTCAAGCTTGTCACCGGCACCTGGGTCAGCGCCGGCGCGCTGCGCGCGGGCTTCGTCGATCATTGTGCGCCGCTCGTGCGCGACGCGGTGATCGCGGGCGCCGACCGCGACGATATCGCGGTGCTGGTGTTCGCCGACATCGAGGCCTGCCGCAAGCTCACGGCGCTTGCCGCCGATGCGCCGGCTGCGGCGGTGCTGAGCGACGCAGGCGTCCGCCGGCAGTTCCGCGAGCGCCTCGCAACGCTCGCCAAGCAAAGCACCGGCAGCTCGACCCGCATCTGCCGGGCCCTGCTGATGGCCGAGCCGCCGTCGCTCGATGCCGGCGAGGCCACCGACAAAGGCTCGATCAACCAGCGCGCGGTGCTGAGCCGCCGCGCGGCGCTGGTCGATCGGCTCTATGCGTCCCCGCGTCCCGCCGAAGTCATCGCGATTGACGATCCGGCATGATCCATGCAACGCCGTCTCGGTCGGACGTGATTTTGGTCCGACGATGACGTTCTGAGAGTGGTTGCGGCAGGAGTTGACATGGACCCGAAGGGATTTGCTGCCATCGTCACCGGCGCGGCTTCGGGCCTCGGCGCCGAATCCGCCGCGACGCTGACGCGCGCCGGCGCCAAGGTCGCCTGCCTCGACGTGAACGTCGAAGGCGCCCGCGCGGTGGCGGACCGGATCGGCGGGATCGCGATTGACTGCGACGTGACCAGCGCCGAGCAGGCGGTGGCGGCGCTCAAGCAAGCCAAGGACCGGCACGGCGCGGCGCGTATCCTTGTCAACTGCGCGGGCGTCGGGCCTGCCAAGCGCATTGTCGGCCGCGACGGCCCGCAGCCGCTCGAAGACTTCGAGCGGGTGGTCGCGATCAACCTCGTCGGCACCTTCAACATGCTGCGGCTGGTCGCAGCCGACATGCAGGCGCTGGAGCCGCTCGCCGACGGCGAGCGCGGCGTGATCGTGTCGACCGCGTCGGTCGCAGCCTTCGAAGGCCAGATCGGCCAGGCCGCCTATTCGGCCTCCAAGGGCGGGGTCGCGGCGCTAACCATTCCGGCGGCGCGCGAACTTGCGCAGTTCGGCATTCGCGTGATGGCGATCGCGCCCGGCATCTTCGGCACGCCGATGCTGCGCGCGCTGCCGCAGGCCGCGCAGGACTCGCTCGGCGCCTCGGTGCCGTTCCCGAAGCGGCTCGGCGAGCCGCGCGAGTTCGCCGATCTCGTGCTCACAATCGTGCGCAGCAACTACCTCAACGGCGAGGTGATCCGGCTCGACGGCGCCTTGCGGATGGCGCCGCGCTGAGCCTGCAATCGAACACGGGAAGAGGGAACCGGCCGGGATGATGATCTACACGCGACACACCCGCATCGAATGGGGCGACTGCGACCCGGCCGGGATCGTCTATTTTCCGCGGTATTTCGCGCTGTTCGACAGCTGCACCACCGCACTGTTCACGCAGGCGCTCGGCATGAGCAAGTACCAGTTCATCCGTCATTATCAGTTCAACGGCTATCCGATGGTCGACACCCGCGCGCGGTTTCTCAAGCCGGCGAAGTACGGCGACGACGTCGTGATCGAGACCAAGGTCGCGGAGTTCCGCCGATCGAGCTTCGACGTGCAGCATCGCCTGACTGTCGGCGGCGAGCTCGCGGTCGAGTGCTTCGACACGCGGGTGTGGGCCGAGCGGCATCCCGACGACCCGGAGAAAATCCGGGCCAAAGCCATTCCGCAGGAGGTGATCGCGAAATTCGCCGTCCCGTGATGGTCGGCGCGGCGCGATCCATGGCGGCGCGATGCCCGAGCTTACGCCCGTCACTCTGATCACCGGCGCTTCGACCGGCATCGGCGCTGCGCTTGCCGATGTGTTTGCGGCGAAGGGCCACGAGGTCGTGCTGGTGGCGCGGCGCGAGCCGCTGCTCACGGTGCTGGCGGATACGATCGCTCAGCGCGGCCATCGCCGGCCGCACATCATCGCGATCGATCTCGCGCAGGCGGACGCCGCCGCCCGCGTTGCGGAGGAACTCGCCCGGCGCGGGCTTGAGCCGGAGATCGTCGTCAACAACGCGGGCTTCGGGCTGATGGGGCCGGCGGCGGCGCTCGACCGCGAGCAGCAGCTTGCGATGATCGACCTCAACGTTCGCGCGCTGACCGACCTTTCGCTGCGTTTTCTGGACAGCATCGTGCGCCGCCGCGGCGGCATTCTCAACGTCGCCTCGGTCGCGAGCTTCATGCCTGGGCCCGGCATGGCCGTCTATCACGCGACCAAGGCCTACGCGCTGTCGTTCAGCGAGGCCCTGCACCGCGAGTTCCAGCCGCACGGCGTGCGCGTCACCGTGCTCTGCCCAGGCCCTGTCGAGACTGAGTTTCAGGCCCGCGCCGGCATCCCGGACGGCTATTTCCCGCGCTTTCTCGCGCGCACGGCCGAGCGCGTCGCGCGCGAAGGCTATGATGGGCTGATGCAGAACCGGCGGGTGGTGCTTCCGGGCACGATCAACAAGATCGCAACATTCCTGCCGCGACTGCTGCCGCGCGGCTTCGTGCTGTCGCTGGTCCGCGCGAGCCGGCCCCGGGACAGGCGCTAGACTAACCGGCTGGTCTTTGCCGCAGCAGGAAGCTTGATGAGCTCCGGCAACGACGCAGCGTCAGCCGATTCTCGTCTCTCGTGCCGACAGGATTTTCAGTCGCGACGGCACCTCTGTGCCAGCAAGGCCACAATGCCTGAAAATACACCGAATGGGCCGAACCAAACATTTGCTGTGAATTGAATCGCTGAGAAGATGCCATAGCTAAGAACATCGCCAGGCCAAGATATGCCAATCTCGCGCACGCCATTTCGGGCGACAGCCCTCATTCTGGTTCTGAGCGGATTTTCTTGTTCGACCACTCGTGCCGCAGACACATTCGTACCGCCGCTGCCGCCGGGCAATGTCGTGGTCGGGCCGGTGCTCAAGGGGCCGGGTCAGCCGTGCCCCCCACCTTCGGTGCCGTCGATCACGACCGGTGCTGACGCCAACGCCTACATTTGCGGCACGGCGCCGACGCTGTCGTTTGTGCCGGACGCCGCAGCCGCGATGGTCGTCACCACGGCGCCCTCGCAGTATGTCCGCGTCTACTGTCCGGAGTGCACGCCACCAAGCGCCCCGAACCGCTCGTTCATGGCCGACCCAAACATCATCCGCGGGCTTACGCCGGCCGAGATTAAGGACGTCCTGGCGCTACCGACGCTGCCAAGCATGATCACGATAGTTCAGGTCCCCGTCGGCACCTGCGTGCTGGTGGCGAAGGGCGCGGCCATTCCAGGCTTCGGCACCGGTGGGACAGCGCAAGCCTATGCGGCCGGCACGACCAGCGGCTCGAACTGCGAGGACCTGCAGTTTCTGCCGGCGTCGGCATATGTCAACCAGCAGACGATCGGCGCTTTGGCTCTGGCATATGGCCCGCGCGCCGGCGGCGGCAATGCCGGCGCAATAGCAGCAGCACTCGATCACGGACCGTTTCCGAAAACGTTCACCGACATGGACATGGTCTACAAGAGCCTCGACCTGCTCAACTACGGGTCTCCCGGACCGCTCCGCGCCGCGCTGATCCACCTTGGCGGCGAAATCTATGCCGATGTGCCGACCGTTGCGATCAGTGCCGGGCACATTTTTCTGGGCGCGATACACACGCAATTGCAAAACGACCGTCCGGCCCCCGGGACGACACGGCAATGGGTCAGTGTCGTTGGCGGAGGCGGCGGCCTCGCCGGCGATGGCAATAGCCATGACCTACGGATGGCGCTCGGCGGTATCGCTGGCGGCATCGAGCGACGTTTCGATTCGGCCCTCGTCGCGGGCCTGGCCTTCGGCTGGGCCGCCGGCAATTTCAGCATCAGCGGACTGTCAGGCAATGGCACCATCAACAGCTTCGCGGTGATCCCGTATGCGCGCTACTCGCCCGGTCCATGGTACTTCGAAGGCGCAGTGGGCTATGGTTACAACTCGACGCAGATCGATCGCGGCATAACATTCCCCGGGGTCGCGCGCACGACCTCCGGCAGCCCCAGTGGCAGCGCACTCCTGTCGCAGGCTGAGACCGGATACCGCATCGACCTTCATGCGCGCAGTTCGGTCACTCCGTTCGCTGCGCTGCAGGTGCTCGTCGTCGGCCAGCAGGCATTCGGTGAAAGCGGCGCCGGCGCCATCGACCTGAGCGTCGCCGACAAGACGACCACGAGCGCGCGCACCATCCTCGGTGCAGAGGTTACCCAAGCCCTGCCGATGGCCAAATCCGTACCCGTGAGCTTGACCGGCCGGCTCGGCTGGGCGCACGAATTCGCGAATACCGACCGGACAGCAACATCGTCTCTCATCGGCACGCCAAGCGCTACGCCGTTCACGATCACAGGCGCACAGGCGCTGAAAGACGCCGCCACGTTCGCTGTCGGCATCGCCAGCTCGCAGCCTGGGTTCGGCGCTTTCATCCGCTATGAGGGCTCGGCCGCCAGCCGATCGCTGATCCAGGGTGGCAGCGCCGGTCTCCGCTTCACATTTTGATCGGATCGGCCCTCGCGCTTCGGGCAAACATGCTCATCGAGCCTGTCGGCGTCTCGAACAGGTTCATCGCCGCTTAGTTTATTTGGAACACGGCCTATTGCGACGGGCCTTCGAGCTCACTCTGGCTAAACCGCCTTTGATTCGACCGGCGCCGGTGCGGCAGCGGGCGGGTCGTCGGTCTGCCAGCCCATCCGCGGCTCGATGTAGGTCGCGTCCTCGGAAAAGGCCGCGAGGACGCCGCGGCCGCGGCGCGCCCAGTCCTCGACCGGCACGGGGCCCGCCACCACCATGAAGAAGTCGTAGGGGGCGCGCAGCTCGTTTGCCATCAGGAACTGGTAGTGCAGCCGGAAGAAGTTCCAGTTTAGGCGCTTGTACAGCTCCGGCGTCAGCATGTCGGCGAACCGCACCGGCCAGATCAGCGGATTGCAGCGCCGCTCGCCGACCTCGATGCCGATGCCGGCGACCGGATCGAACTCCCAGAAGTTCATGATGTCCTTTCGCGACTGCGCGTCGATCCAGCGCACCGACGGCTCGACCGCGATGCGCTCGACGACAGCGCGCACCTTGACCGCCGCGCGATAGAGGCCGATCGCCGGCATGATCGAACCGACCGTGAGCAGCACGACCTTGGGGCCGTGCCGGCCCACTTCGGGATCGAGTTCGAGCGCACGCGCCATCACCGCCGGCGCGGTGATGCCGCCGCCGCTGTGGCCGATGACGATGATCTCGTCGACCGCGTTCGCGCGCGCCGCTTCCACCACCCGCTGTCCGCCGGCCTCGATCGCCTGGTCCCAGCACGACGGCTCGCCGCGAGCGTATTCGACGAGGTAGGGCCAGTGACTGTTGATCTGCACGACGAACAGATAGTCGGCGAGCGGCCGCAGCAGCATGAAGGTGGCGATCGCGGCCACCACGCCGAACGCGAGATCGACGAGAAGGTGCGGACTGCCGAATCGGTTCATCCCCCACGCCGCGAGCCCGCCGCCGAGGGCGGCGATCAACACCCAGTAGACCATCATCATCTGGAAGTGGAACAGCGACAGCCCGTACTTCCAGGCCCCGCGCATGACGCGATAGTGCGAGCCGGTGATGTGGGCCTTGAGCGTCCACAGAATCGAGCGCGGCGCCTGCCGCCACATCGATTCCGCCATGTTGGCGCGGATCATCTGCTCCTGGCGCAGGAAGTCGTAGCGGGTCGAGACCTGCCAGTTCGGCCCCGATGCCTCGACGTCCCAGTGCGCGAAATCCTCGGAATCGATGTGCAGGTCTCCGAGCGTGCCCTGCAGATGCCAGAGCTTCAGGACCCGCCGCCAGGAGCTCTGGAAGATGCGGTAATAGCCCTCTGCGCCCTGCGGATCGTAGCCGCAGACATAGATCACATGCCGCCGACGTATCACCGCAAGCCCGCCTGCTCCGACCGACGATGACGGATTGCTAACCCCGTCCGGGGCGGGCGCGTCAAGCCTGATCGCGCCGGAGCCGGTCGCGCAGCTTGTGGCGCTGGACCTTGCCGGTGGCGGTGCGCGGCAGGTCGGCGACCGCCTCGAAGCGGCGTGGTAGCTTGTGAGGCGGCAGCACCTCGGCAAGCCGCGCGCGCGCGGCCGAGGTGGCGGCCGCACCGTCGGCGTTGGGCGTCGGCACGACGGTGGGCGCGGGAACGACGTAAAGCACGATCTCGGCAAGCCCGACCGGCCCCTCGCCCAGCACCGCCGCAGCCTCCGCGATCGACGGGATGCCGACGAGGGCGTCCTCGATCTCGGTCGGCGAAATCCACATGCCGGAGACCCGCAGCATGTCGCCGCTGCGGCCGCGGTGATGATAGAAGCCGTCCTCGTCGCGCATGTATTCGTCGCCGGTGGCAAACCAGCCGTCGGGCCGGAAGCGCTCCGGCGGGCGATGCGGCGGCGCGTTACGCGCATTGTCGGCGTCGCGATAGCCGAGGCAGATCGAGCCCATGCGAACCTCGAGCCGCCCGGTGCGGTTCGGTTCGGTGATCACGGCGTCGTCCTCGTCGACGATCCGCATTTCGACACCCGGCGCCGCATGGCCGGAGGAGCCCGGCCGATAGGAATCGGGCCGGTTGCCGGTGATCATGAACACCACCTCGGAGCAGCCGAGCCCGTCGAGGATCGGCTGCCCGCTCGCCTCCTGCCAGGCGGCCCAGATGCTCGGCGGCAGCCGCTCACCGGCCGACACGTAGTGGCGGACCGCACGGAACGCCGGCGTTCCCGGCAGACTTCTCATGCAGCAGGCGGTGATAGACCGACGGCACGCTCAGCACGATGGTCGGCGCAAACTGCTCCATGGTCGCGGCGACCGCGCTCGCAGTCGCCCAGCGCTCCAGCATCACGTTGGTGGCTCCGAGCCGCAGCGTGCCGAGCAGATTGCAGAGCGCGTATGCGAAGTGCAGCCGCGAGGTCGCAAACATGCGGTCGGCGGGCGTGACGCCGAGCAGGTCGCGATGGAATTCGGCGCAGATGCCGACGCTTTCGTGGCTGTGCTCGACCGCCTTCGGCTGGCCGGTGGTGCCCGAGGTCATGACCCAGAACGCCGGATCGGTCGGATGGCACGGCACCGGCCGCAGCGGCTCCGCAGACTGCGCCTTCCAGGCCTTCAGTTCGCGATCGCGCCAGAACAGCCGCGCGGCGGGTGCCGAAATCGATCGGGCGTAGAAGGCAAGCTCGCCGAAATCGGTATCGACCACGATGGCGGACGGCCCAACCAGCGCCAGGGTCTGTGCGAGATCGTCGGCGCCCGACCGGGTCGAGATCGCAACGGTCACGGCGCCCACAGCCATCACAGCGAGATGCATGGCGACAAAGTCGGGCGTGTCATGCAGCAGGAGCGCGACGCGATCGCCCGGCGCCACACCGCCGGCCTGCAGGCCCGCGGCGAACTGGCTGACACGGTCGGTCAATGCACCATAGGTCAACGACTCCTCGGCGCACAGAATCGCCGGGTGATCGGGCCCGGAGAGCCTCAGACCATGCAGCAGACAGTGGTCAACGACGCCCATCGCGTAGCCGCTCGGCGAAAATGTGGCCCAAACTGATGAATTTCCCAGCCCGGCCGCACCGTAGGCAGGGCGCCCGTGGGACGCAAGCCTGCATTGCGGTGCGGCATAAATCCACCGCTTTCGAGTTGCTCGAAAGTCACGGCCGATCGTTTCACGAATTGATCGGCCCCTGATCGCCCTCGGGCGAGTACGGCCCACGTCAAGGACCCCAGGGTCCCGCACAATCCTTAATCAAATCTTAACCAAACAAAGCGAGGCAGCAATCGCAGGGGCTATCGCATTTGAACGTGGCACCTGCTCTCCCTCTCCCCGCTTGCGGGGAGAGGTGCAAGCCGCGCCACTGTGCTCACATCCAACACATGGCGGCGGTGCTGCGGCCCGCGCGGCCGGATTCCTTTACAAGCCACTGGAACTCGGGCTGAATTGCAGGGGGTCCACGCGGAAAGCCATCGCCGATACAGGCCGGGACCAGGGAGAAACACATGTCCTCAGGGCACACCAGATACTTGCGTGCGGCGCTTGCCGCGCCCGCGGCGGGTCTCGTGCATGATGCTCGCCGGCGCGCCGCCCGCGGCCGCGCAGGACAAGACCGTCGAGCTCAAGTTGTCGCACTGGGTGCCGCCGACGCATCCGCTGCAGAAGGCGATGGAGGAATGGGGCGCCTCGGTCGAGAAGGCCTCGAACGGCACGATCAAGTTCAAGATTTTCCCGTCGCAGCAGCTCGGCAAGGCGTTCGACCATTACGACATGGCGCGCGACGGCATCGCCGACTTCGTCTACGTCAATCCGGGCTATCAGCCGGGCCGCTTCCCGATCATCGCGGCCGGCGAACTGCCGTTCCTGGTCGGCGACGCCAAGGGCGGCATCCGCGCGATCGACGCCTGGTACCGCAAGTACGCCGCCGACCGAGATGAAGGACGTGAAATACTGCTTCTCCTTCATCCTCGATCCGCTGACCTGGCATTCGAGCAAGAAGAAGATCGTGGTGCCGGGCGACATCAAGGGCATGAAGGTGCGGCCGTCGCAGGGCACGGTCGCGGCCTGGGTGACGCTGCTCGGCGGCACCAACGTGCAGGCGAGCGCGACCGAGGTGCGCGACGTGCTGGAGAAGGGCGTGGCCGAGGCCGTGACCTTCCCGTGGGGCTCGGTGCCGCTGCTCGGCGTCGACAAGGTCACCAAGTACCACATGGACGCGCCGCTCCACACCGTGATGTTCCAGTGGCTGATGGCGCCGAAGACCTACAACGCGATGTCGGCGGCGCAGAAGAAGGTGATCGACGACCACTGCACCAACGACTGGGCGGCGCAGTTCGCAAGCCCGTGGGCGGACTTCGAGCGCGCCGGGCTTGAGAAGGTCAAGGCGCTGCCGGGCCACGAGGTCTACAAGATCACCGACGCGCAGCTCGACGAGTGGAAGAAGTCGGCCGAGCCGCTGCACCAGAAGTGGGCCGACGACGTGAAGAAGGCCGGCGGCAATCCCGACGCGATCTGAAGGAGCTGAAGGCGTCGCTCGACCAGTACAAGGCGGCGTACTGACGAGCGCAGCGGCCTGATCGCGATCGGCCGCTGATCGCTCGACGGCGGCGGACCTCCCGCTGCCGTCACGTCGAGCGCGAGATGCCGAGCGGCAAGCCGAATGGCTGAAGGCGCCGCGGCGGCGCGCCGCGCTATTTCGCCGACCGCTTCATCGATTCGATCGAGATGGATCGCGGCGATCTTCGTCGGCGTCGTCGCGGCCGACGTCTTCATCTCGATCCTGCTGCGCTACTTCTTCGCATCTCGATTCCCGATTCCTACGACTTCGGACGGCTGCTGCTCGGCATCCTGATCTTCTGGGGCATCGGCGCGACCTCCTATCGCGGCGCCCACATCACCGTCGATCTGCTGTGGGCCAACGTCGGGCCGAGCTGGCAGCGCGCGATCGACGTGTTCGCGACGCTGGTGCTGCTGTTCATCGTCGTCGTCCACACCTGGACGTTGTTCGACAAGGTCGTCGCCACCCGCGCCGACCATGTGCTGACCTTCGACCTGCGGCTGCCGACCTGGCCGTTCTTCGCGGTGGCCTGGCTCGGCGACGCCGCCGCCGTCATCCTGATCGGGGTGCGGACCTATCGGCTGCTGTTCCATCCCGAACTGCTGACCCGGCCCGACCCGCCAAGTCGGTGGCGGAGTGATGGACCGACTGGCGCTGTCGCAAATGGCACGGCTCGCACCTCTCCCCGCACGCGGGGAGACGTCGGCGCACGAAGTGCGCCGGGTGAGGGGGCGTCGCCACATCTTGAGCGCTCAGAATTGCTGGCAACGCCGCCTCGCCCCGACCCTCATCGCACAAGCGGGGAAAGGGATAGCGGGCGCCGTGCTCAATAGCTCACGGAACACGGCCTCATTCCGACCCACGACGGGAGCGGCGCGATGAGCGGAGACACGGTCGCGATCCTCGGCTTCGTCGTGCTGTTCGTGCTGATGCTGCTGCGCGTGCCGGTCGGCATGGCGATGGGGCTCGTCGGCGTCTGCGGCTTCGCCTATCTCGTCGGCGGCGGGCCGGCGCTGAAGAACGTCGGCCACACCACCGCCCGCACCGTGACCGACTACAATTTCGCGGTCATCCCGCTGTTCCTGCTGATGGGCGCGTTCGCCACCACCTCCGGCATGAGCCGCGAGCTGTTCCGCGCCGCCAATGCCTTCGTCGGCCATCTGCGCGGCGGACTCGGCATCGCCACCATCGCCGCCTGCGGCGGCTTCGCGGCGATCTGCGGCTCGTCGGTCGCGACCGCGGCGACGTTCTCGCGCGTCGCCTATCCGGAGATGCGTCGCTACGGCTATCCGCAGTCGTTCGCGACCGGCGTGATCGCGGCCGGCGGCACGCTCGGCATCATGATCCCGCCGTCGACGGTGTTCGCGGTCTACGGCCTGATCACCGAGCAGGACGTCGGCAAGCTGTTCATCGCCGGCGTCATCCCCGGCCTGCTCGCGGTCTCGATGTACATGATCACGATCACGCTGATCGGCACGCTGCGGCCCGGCTACCTGCCGGCCGGGCCGCGATCCACCTGGGTCGAGCGCGGCGTCGGCGCTGCGCGACGTGTGGGCGACGCTGCTGCTGTTCGCATTCGTGATCGGCGGACTCTACGGCGGCCTGTTCACCGCGACCGAGGCGGCCGGCGCCGGCGCCGGCGGCGCATTCATCATCGGCGCTTGTGCGCGGACGGCTGTCGGGCCGCCGACATCCTGCACTCGCTGCTGGAAACCACCCGCACCACCGCGGCCGTGTTCACGGTGCTGATCGGCGCGCTGCTGTTCGGCTATTTCCTCACCGTGACGCAGACGCCGCAGAAGCTGACCGAGTTCCTGACCGGGCTCGGCGTCGGCCGCTACGGCGTGCTGGCGCTGATTATGGTGATGTATCTCGTCCTCGGCTGCCTGATGGACGCGCTCGCCATGATCATCCTGACCGTGCCGATCGTGTTTCCGGTGATCAAGGAGCTGGGCTTCGACCCGATCTGGTTCGGCGTCATCATCGTGATGACGGTCGAGCTCGGGCTGATCCATCCGCCGGTCGGCATGAACATCTTCGTCATCAAGAGCGTGATCGAGGACGTGAAAATCTCGACCATCTTCTACGGCGTGATCCCGTTCATCATCACCGACCTGCTGCGCCTCATCATCCTGATCGCGTTTCCGATCCTCGCGCTCTGGCTGCCCTCGCACATGTGACGCGGCAGGCTAGTGTCCCGATTCCGAAGTTCGCATCATTGTGCGGCACCCCTCGTTTGCGAACTTCGGAATTGAGGGACACTAGCAACTTATTGATCCAGTGTGGCTTTGGTTCGGAAGTCCGCATTTCGGACTCGCTGCGAGAATGATGCGGACTTCCGAACCGCCACACTTGCGCGGCCGGCCGTTGTAAGCCCCGATCCGCTCCTTTAAGACTGGCTGCACAACAACAGAAACGCCATCCGGGTCCCGGGAGGACGACGTGCCAGGTATCCTCGTTGCGGCGTTTGCCGCAGCCTTCGTCGCGATGGCGTCGGCCGCAGGCGCTCAGACGCTCGCGATCGGCACTACGCCACCCGGCACCCTGGTTCATGCGCTCGGCACGACCGTCGCCAAGGCGCTCGGAGACACGATTGCGGTCCGCGTGCAGCCGACCAACGGCACGAGCGTGCTGATCCCGATGGTCAATTCCGGCGAGCTCGACATGGGCTTCTGCGGCACGCTCGAGTTCTTCGAGTTGTTCCACGGCACCGGCGCATCCGCCGCGCGCCCCAACCCGAACCTCCGCGCCGTCGCCGTGCTGTTCCCGAACCGGCTCGGGCTGTTCGTGCGCAACGACTCCCCGATCAAGACAGTGCAGGATCTTAAAGGTGCCCGCGTCGCCTACGGCTATGGCGACCAGGCGAGCGCGAAGGCCGGCGTCGATGCGCTGCTTGCCAACGCGGGGCTCTCAGCCGCCGACATCCAGCCGGTCGATGTGCCGAGTCTCACCGCAGGCGTCGATGCCCTGATCGCCGGCCGGGCGGATGTAGCCTTCTTCGCGATCGGCCAGGCCAAGGTGGCCGAGGCCGAGGCCGCGGTCGGCATCCGCTACCTCGCGGTCGACACGAGCCCGACCGCAATCGCAGCCCTGCAGAAGGTGCTGCCGACCGCCTACACCGGCCGGGTCGAGCCCGCGCCCAATCTCAAGGGCATCCGCGAGCCGCTGGTGCTCGCGCAATACGATGTCGTGGCGTTCGTCAACGCCAACGTGTCCGCGGAGCAGGTCAGGATCGTCGCCCGGACGCTCGCCGACCGCCGCGACGCGATGGCGCAGACCATGCCGCTGTTTCGCCAGCTCGATCCCGCCCGCATGCTCGCGAGCAATCTCCGGGTGCCCTATCACGAGGGCGCCCTCGCCTACTATCGCGACCAGGGCATCAAGGCCGTGCCGTGAACCGTTCTCGTTCGCGCGCCGCCGCGACCCCCTCGACAAATCGCTCCACAGCCTTAAACAAAGCGGCATTGCCAGGCGCGTCGACGACGCGCGCGAACGCGCTCCCGGGAGGACCGACGACATGACGATGCGGATCGACGCCTACACCCATTTCATCCCCAATCGCTTCTACAAGGAGGTCATGTCGGCCGGCTCGCTCAGGGACATCGGCAAGCGCATGATGGGCGTGCCGTCGATCTACGACGTCGACGTCCGGCTCAAGGTGGTCGACAAGTTCAAGGACTACGCGCAGATCCTGTCCTACCCGATGCCGCCGTTCGAGATGATGACCAAGGACGGCCGACAGGCCGAAGAATGGGCGAAGATCGTCAACGACGGCTTCGCCGAGCTGTGCGCGCAGCACCCCGACCATTTCCCGGGCTGGGTCGCGCAATGCCCGATGACCGCGCCCGACATCGGCGTCCGCGAGTTGGCGCGCGCCATGAAGATGGGTGCGCTCGGCGTGCAAATCTATACGAACGTCGGCGGCAAGCCGCTCGACAATCCCGAGTTCGAGCCGTTCTGGAAAGCGATGAACAAGACCGGCACGCCGATCTGGCTGCATCCCTCGCGCGGAGCGAGCTTCGCCGACTATCAGACCGAGACCAAATCGAAGTACGAAATCTGGTGGACGCTCGGCTGGTCGTACGAGACCGCGGCCGCGATGTCGCGGCTCGTGTTCTCCAAGATCATGGACAAGTATCCGAAGCTGAAAATCATCACCCACCACTTCGGCGGCATCGTGCCGATGCTGGAGGGCCGCCTCGGCCCCGGCTGGGACCAGATCGGCGCGCGCACCTCCGACGAGGACCTGCAGAAGCTCAAGCGTTCGCTGAAGAAGCGCCCGCTCAATTATTTCAAGGAGAACTTCTACTGCGACACCGCGGTGTTCGGCGGCAAGCCGGCAACCGAATGCGGCCTTGCGTTCTATCCGCTGGAGAAGATCGTGTTCGCCTCCGATTGCCCGTTCGATCCCGAGAAGGGCACCTACTACATCCGCGAGACGCTCAAGATTTCTCGACGGTCTCGGCATGTCCAAGGCCCGCTACAAGGCCATCATGCACGGCAATCTCGAGAAGATCACCGGCAAGAAGCTGGTGTAGTGAAAAAGAGCCCGAAGGCGTCGAGTGGGAGGATGAACCATGAGCGATGAACTGTTGCTGGTGGGGAGCCTTCCGGTCGAGACCCCGCAGGAGGCGTTCGAGGTCATCGGCGCCCCGCTCGGGAAATATCTGTTCGCGATGCCGGACGGCGAGGTCGGACCGCGCCGCCACTGGATCAGCCGCGTGCACTATCAGGTGCTTGCTGCACACCCCGAGCTTGAGATCGTCCAGCGGCCTCCACCGGACGAGAACGGCGTCGAGCGGCAGGCCCCGCGCTCGGCCACCGAATCGTGGTGGTTCAAGGTCAAGGAGGGCGTGCAGCAGGTCCGCTTCGGCGATCCGGGCTGGCGGCTCGGTTACGCGCGCGACGCGCTGAACTCCTACTTCGCGTTCAAGACGCTGAAGGAGAAGGGCGTGCTGCCCGCACACCTGCGGTTTCAGGTCTCGATTCCGATGGTCAACAGCGTGCTGCCGCCGCGCATCTTCCCCGACCAGGCCGATATCGCGAAGATCAGGCCGGGCTATGAGGCGGCGCTGCGCGCCGAACTCGCCACCATCACCGAGCGGATTCCGAGCAAGGACCTCGCCATCCAGTGGGACTGCTCGACCGAAATTCAGGACGCCTACGGCGGCATCGCCGGCTATCCGCTGCAAGGCTCGATCGAACGCAACCTGTCGGAGGTGCGAAACCTCGTGCCGCAAATCCCGGCCGGTGTGGCGCTCGGCTATCACTTCTGCTTCGGAACGCTCGGCGGCTGGCCGCGCTTTCGGCCCGACGATCTCGGGCAGGCGGTGAAGCTCGCCAACGGATTCGTTACGGCGTCGGGCCGCAAGGTCGATTGGATTCACCTGCCGGTTCTCGACCGCAGCGACGACGCGTTCTTCGCGCCGCTGAAGGACCTCGAACCGCGCGGCGCACGCGTCTATCTCGGCATGATCCACAACATGGCGGGCTTTGAGGCGCGGCTTGCGACCGCGCGCAAGTATCTCGCCAAGTTCGGGCTCGGCGCCTACTGCGGCTACGGCCGGCTGCCCAAGTCAGAGCTGCCGAACATGCTGGCCGATCACCTCAAGGCGGTGACGATCGCGGACGCTGTGCACTGACGCACCGCGCCCGTCATTCCGGGGCGCGGGGCGAAGCCCGCGAACCCGGAATCCAGAGCCGCTCGCCAGGCGCTTGCCATGTCGCCCCGGATTCCGGATCGCCGCTTCGCGGCGTCCGGAATGACGCCGTGTTACGCGTTCACTTCGGCTGAATGTTGAGCTCGCGGGTGAACACCGTCCACAGCTCGCGATCGGCGCGGATGTATTCGGTCACCGCTTCCGGCGTGTACGGGCCGCTGGTCGCGTAGCCGAAGCCCTGGAAGCGCTTCAGGATATCGGGCTCCTGAATGATTTCGCCGATTTCCTTGTTCATCCGAAGCTTGATGTCCTCGGGCAGCCCTGCCGGCGCGAGCAGCGGGATGTAGCCTTCCATCCGGAATCCGGGGATGGTCTCGCCGACGGTCGGCAAATCCTCGACGCCGGGAAAGCGCTCCTTCGAGGTAATCGCGATGCGCCGGAGCTTCTTGTCTTCGACCAGCGCCGCGCTCGCGGCGATCGAGCTGATCGAAACTTGAGTAAAGCCCGCGACCGTGTCCTGCAGCGCCTGCGACGTGGTCCGATACCCGACCTCGACCAGTTCGATGCCCGCACGCTTGGTGAAGTATTGGCCAAGCACGCTCTGGAATATCGCAGAGCCGTCGATCGCGTAGTGCAGCTCCTTGGGACGCGCGCGCGCATAGGCGATCAGCTCGGGCAGGGTCGAGACCGGAACGCTGGGGTTGACCTGGATCACGAACGGCCCGCGGTCCACCACCATCGCGACGTTCGAGAAGTCGCGGTACGGATCGTATGGCAGCGTCTTGAACAGAAAGATGTTGGTGACGACGGAACTCGGCCCCGTAAACAGGAACGTGTAGCCATCCGGCGCGGCGCGCGCGACCGCCTGCGCACCCAGGATGTTTCCGGCGCCGGGAATGTTCTCCACGATCACCGGCTGACCGATCTTCTTCGAGAGCCGGTCCGCCACCGTTCGGCTCATGACATCGATGCCGATGCCGGGACCGAACGGGACCACGAACTTGACAGGGCGCGTCGGCCAGCTGTCGGCCCAGGCGGCTGCGCTCGACAGCGCGAGCACGATAAGGACCAGAAAACGCAGCGCGCCCTTCATGTCGCCCTCCCAGTGCGGCCGGCAAGCTGCATGGATCCGCCGGCGATTTTCGGCCGCAACTATATCACCGGCACGCGCAACGCATGCGCCCTGCGGCAAGCAGGGCTATCGCACATGAGCGCGGCGCCTCCGCTCCCTCTCCCCGCGTGCGACCGCGTGCGGGGAGAGGTGAAAGCCGTGCCACGAGGCGCCGCGCGCGGTAGCCGGTGCCACCGGCGGTTGCTAAGGTGCTGCCGCAAGATCGTGGAGAACGGTGTGGCAGAACAGCGGGCCGAGCGCCGGCTGACGGCGATCTTCGCGGGCGACATCGCCGGCTACAGCCGGCTGATGGGCGCCGACGAAGAAGGCACGCTCCGGCGGATCAACGAGCATCGCCGCAGCTTCCTCGATCCCAAGATCGCCGAGCACCGCGGCCGCATCGTCAAGCGCACCGGCGACGGCATCCTGATCGAGTTTGCGAGCGCGGTCGACGCCGCCCGCTGTGCTGTCGAGATGCAGCGCGGCATGAACGAACGCAACGCGCCGGTGCCGGTCGACGAGCGCATCGAGCTTCGCGTCGGCATCCACGTCGGCGACATCATTCTCGAAGACGGCGACATCTATGGCGACGGCGTCAACATCGCAGCGCGCCTCGAAGGTATCGCCGAGCCCGGCGGCATCTGCATGTCCGACGACGCCTACCGGCAGGTGCGCGACAAGCTCGACGTGGCGTTCGAAGACGGCGGCGAACGCGAGCTGAAGAACATCGCCCGGCCGGTGCGGGTCTACCAGCTTCTGCTCGGGGGCAAGTCCAGGGCCGCGACGCAGACGCTCGCGCTGCCGAGCAAACCGTCGATTGCGGTGCTCGCGTTCCAGAACATGAGCGGCGACCCCGAACAGGAGTACTTCGCCGACGGGATTGCTGAAGATGTCATCACCGCGCTGTCGCGGTCGCGCTGGCTGTTCGTGGTCGCGCGCAATTCGTCGTTCACCTACAAGGGCAAGCCGGTCGACGTCCGCCAAGTCGGGCGCGAGCTTGGCGTGCGCTACGTGCTCGAAGGCAGCGTGCGGAAGGCCGGCAACCGGGTCCGCATCACCGCGCAGCTCGTCGATACTTCGGACGGCCATCACGTCTGGGCCGATCGCTACGATCGCGGCTTCGAGGACATTTTTGCCGTCCAGGACGAGATGACGAACCACATCACGAGCGCGATTGCGCCCGGCATCGTGGCGGCGGAGGTGCAACGCGCGCAGGCGAAAGATGCAAGCGAACTCGGCGCCTGGGACCGTTTGATGCGCGCCCATTGGCACATCCAGCGATTCAACCGGGACGACTTCCAGGAAGCAATCCGCCTGCTCGACGAGCTGCTGCGCCAGGATCCGAATAACGCCACGGCGCTGTCGGACCTGGCCTTTGCCGCGCATTTCCTGGGTTCGTTTTCCTGGACCGATGACCCGGGGGCTGCGTTCGCGCGCAGCCGGGACGCTGCCCAGCGCGCGCTCGCCCTGGATGACAAGGATGCGTCGGCGCACGCCATGGCGGGCGTCGGCGAATTCTTTATCGGCCGGCATGACGATGCTATCCGGCGGCTGCAGCGCGCGATCGAATTCGAGCCCAACTCAAGCATCGCGCACGGGATGCTGGCCGCCGCATATACATTCAGCGGCGAGGCTGCGCCCGCCATCCAACACGCGCAGGATGCAATAAGGCTCAGTCCGCGCGACTACTTGAACGTCATCTGGCACATCACGATCGCCTGGGCACACTTGAGCGCCGCGCGCTTTGAGGAAGCCGCCGACAACGCGCGCCGGGCCGCCGACTGGAATCCCGCGTTCGCCGACGCCCACGGAGTCGTCGCCGTGGCGTCCGCCCATCTCGGCCGCCTGACCGAGGCGCGTGCGAGCTTCGACGTGTTCAAGAGCCTGATCGCCGGAAGCCTCGCCGACCAGATCGGCGCGAGGCCGTTCCGCCGCCCGGAAGATCGCGAGCGCTATCTCACAGGCCTGCGCATGGCCGGCCTGTCGGAGGCGTAGCGCGAGATTGCTTCAAGCTTGATCGTCGTTCCCGCGCTTCTCGCAGGAGCCTGCGAAGGCACATTCACGCCATGCCGGCGCCTGTCGCGGGCATCCACGTCTGTCTCTAAATCGCCCGAACATCTCGAAATGGCCCTTTAATGCAGGCCCGATCGGCCTTACAATTTTGGCACGCTGCTGTGGAACGGAATGTTGTGCCGGGCGGCCTCTTCTCATCGATTGCGAGCGCAGCGGCACACCCCTTGTCGGTGAGCGCGTCGCGGTGGCGTCCACAGCACTCGCATGCTCCGCCGTGAATCCCCCTCGCGCATCTGCTAGCGTCCGGCCATGGACGCCGCACGCAGCATCGGCCTGAGCGAAGACCCGCCGCCGGAACAGGCGGCGGCGGAGCCCGCGCCGCGCACGACGCCGGTGATGGAGCAGTACATCGAGATCAAGGCCGCCAATCCGGACTGCCTCCTGTTCTACCGGATGGGCGATTTCTACGAGCTGTTCTTCGAGGACGCCGAGGTCGCGAGCCGCGCGCTCGGCATCGTGCTGACCAAGCGCGGCAAGCATCTCGGCCAGGACATCCCGATGTGCGGCGTACCGGTGATCCGCGCCGACGAGTACCTGCACCGGCTGATCGCGCTCGGCCATCGCGTCGCGGTCTGCGAGCAGCTCGAAGACCCGGCCGAGGCCAGAAAACGCGGCAACAAGGCCGTGGTGCGGCGCGACGTGATCCGGCTGGTGACCCCCGGCACGCTCACCGAGGACACGCTGCTCGACGCGCGCCGCAACAATTATCTCGTCGCAATCGCGCGGGCGCGCTCGTCCGGGCCGGACGAGGGAAGCCGCTTCGCGCTCGCCTGGATCGACATTTCGACCGGCGAATTCCGCATCGCCGAGTGCGACCGCGTGGGCCTGTCAGCCGAGATCGCCCGCCTCGAACCGGGCGAAGTGATCGTGTCCGACGCGCTCTACGCCGACGCCGAGCTCGCGCCGTATCTCCGGACGCTGCCGGCGGTGACGCCGGTCACCCGCGACGTGTTCGACGGCGCGACCGCCGAGCGCCGCCTCGCCGACTATTTCGCGGTCGCGACCACCGAGGCGTTCGGCACACTGTCGCGGCTCGAACTGACCGCGGCGGCGGGCTGCGTTACCTACGTGGAGCGCACCCAGCTCGGCAAGCGCCCGCCGCTGTCGCCGCCCAGTCGCGAAGCAGCCGGCGCAACGCTTGCCATCGACCAGGCCACGCGGACCAACCTCGAACTCGTGCGCACGCTCACCGGCGAACGGCGCGGTTCGCTGCTCGGCGCCATCGACCGCACCATGACGGCAGCGGGCTCGCGGCTCCTTGCGCAGCGGCTCGCCGCGCCGCTGACCGATCCTGCTGCGATCGACCAGCGGCTCGACGCGGTGGAAGCGTTTGTGGGCGATCCGCCGGCGCGGCAGGAGACCCGGGAGCAGCTGCGGCGCGCACCCGATCTCGCGCGCTCGCTGTCGCGCATCGTGGTCGGGCGCGGCGGGCCGCGCGATCTCGCCGCGATCCGCGACGGCATCGAGGCGGCGACCGCGCTCGCGGCGCGGCTCGATGCGCTGGAGCAAAGGCCCGCGGAGATCGCCGATGCTGTGCTGGCGCTCAGGGCACCCGATCCTGCGCTCGCCCGCGAGCTTGCGGCGGCGCTCGGCGACGAGCTGCCGCTGATCAAGCGCGACGGCGGCTTCGTGCGCGCAGGCTACGAGGCCGCGCTCGATGAGGCGCGCGCGCTGCGCGACGAGTCGCGCAAGGTGGTGGCGCAGCTGCAGGCAGGCTACGCCGAAACGACCGGCGTGCGCACGCTCAAGATCCGCCACAACAACGTGCTCGGCTATTTCGTCGAAGTGACGGCCCAGCACGGCGAACGGCTGCTCGGCGCGCCGCTGAACGCAACCTTCATCCACCGCCAGACGCTCGCGGGCCAGGTGCGCTTCACCACCACCGAACTCGGCGCGCTCGAAGCCAAGATTGCCAACGCCGCCGATCGCGCGCTCAACCTGGAGCTTGAGATTTTCGAGCGGCTCGCCGCTTTGGTGGTGGCTGCGGGCACGGCCATCAAGGCCGCGGCCGAGGCGCTCGCCACCCTCGACGTTGCCTCAGCGCTGGCGGCCCTGGCGGTCGAGCGCGATTACGTGCGGCCCGCGGTCGACCGCTCGCTCGACTTTGTCATCGAGCACGGTCGCCACGTCGTGGTCGAGCAGGCGTTGCCCGGGCCGTTCGTGGCCAACCACTGCGACCTCTCGCCTCCGAGCAATGCCAATTCTGGGCGAATCTGGCTCCTCACCGGGCCCAACATGGCGGGCAAGTCGACCTTCCTGCGGCAGAATGCGCTGATTGCGGTGCTCGCCCAGATGGGCGGCTATGTGCCTGCCCGCAAAGCGAAAATCGGCGCGATCGACCGGCTGTTCTCGCGCGTGGGAGCCGCCGACGATCTGGCGCGCGGCCGCTCGACCTTCATGGTCGAGATGGTCGAGACCGCCGCCATCCTCAACCAGGCCACCCGCCAATCGCTTGTAATCCTTGATGAAATCGGCCGCGGCACGGCGACCTTCGACGGCCTGTCGATCGCCTGGGCGGCGATCGAGCACCTGCACGAGCACAACCGCTGCCGCGCGCTGTTTGCCACGCATTTTCATGAGCTTACGGGGCTCTCGGGCAAGCTTGCGCGGCTTCACAATGCGACCGCGCGGGTCAAGGAATGGCAGGGCGAGGTGGTGTTCCTGCACGAGGTGGTGGCGGGCGCCGCCGACCGCTCCTACGGCATCCAGGTCGCCAAGCTCGCGGGCCTGCCGGCGAGCGTGATCGAACGCGCCAAGGTCGTGCTCGCGGCGCTCGAAGCCGAGGACCGCGCGAAGCCGCGCGGCTTCGACGATCTGCCGCTGTTCGCGTCGTACACGCGCGGGCCGGCCCCCGCGCCGAAGCCCGATGCGGCCGAGGCGTTGATCGCGGCGCTGGCCTCGATCCATCCCGACGAACTGTCGCCGCGCGAGGCGCTGGAGGCGCTCTATGCGCTCAAGGCCAGGCTTGCGGAGATAAAGCGATAGCGGTCCTCAGGCGGCCTGCTGTGCGCGCCGCTGCTGCCGCAGCAGCCACAACAGGCCGTTCCAGGCGAGGCAGATCACGACGCCGGCCAAAAACGACCACCAGACGCCAACCGTATCGGCCATCAGGTGCACCGGGATAAACCCGAGCGACAGCCCGATCAGCGCGGCGGGCACGTGCGCTGCGACGCTGCCGGCCGCGGGCCCGCCAAGCCGCATATGGATGATGACGAGCAGGCTTGAAATCACCACCGGGAACACCGCAAACATGCCGGAGGCGAACGATCCGATGCTGTGGCTTGCCGCAGTCACGATCGCAACGCATACCGCGACCACGAGCGCGCGCCAGGCGATATCGGACGGATGGGTCTCGGCCTTGACCGCGGTGTCGGTGCGATAGCGCGCTCCCGCCGGGATGACGATCGCGAACACCACGGCGTTCAGCAGCAACGCCGTCGGCATCGTCCAGTCCACGAATCGCGTTGCAGCCGCGCAAGCAAACCAAATCAGCAGCGCAATCGAGATACTCGCGATTACGCCCAGGCGCTGCGCCAGCACCGCATAGGCCAGCGAAAACACCGCTACACCTGCATTGGCGGCCATGCTGCCGACCGCGCCGCCCGCGATGAACGACGGCGGATGCTCGATCGCGAGGATGATGTAGGCTGCGCCGGCCGCGGTCGGCAATGCTGCGATCAGGGCGCCGACGAACGGGCCGCTGCGCTCGGCAACGACCGACGCCGCCACCACGATCGCCGCCGTCATCGTCATCTTCAACGCGAACTCGAATACGAGATGCGGATCAAGCAACATGCTCGGCTCCGACCCGGGCGCCGATCAGACCGAACTGACGGCGTTCAAAAAGAGCTGCGTTGTGTCGCACAGAAACCTGCCGCGGATGGTGCCAGAATCGGCGTTGGCGTAGGATCGCGAGTGTAGGGAGGAATTCAAGCCATGACAAAATGGCTCGCCGTTTTGGCCACACTTGGTTCCGCCGTGTCGTTCACGGACGCCGGCGCGCAAAGCTATCCATCGCGCGGGATCACCATCGTCGTCACATCGGCGGCCGGTGCGCTGACCGACGTGCTGACGCGCGCCGTCGCTCAGCGGCTGTCGCAGAAATGGGGGCAGCCGGTCGTGGTCGAAAACCGCGGCGGCGCGGGTCACAACCTGGCCGGGGTCGCGGTCGCAAAAGCCGACCGCGACGGTTACACGCTGCTCTCCTCGGAGATGGGCTTTGTCACCATCCAGCCGCACCTCTACGCCAAGGGCAAACTGCCGTTCGATCCGGAGACCGATTTCGTCCCCGTCGCCGGCTATGCCAGCATCCCAGTCGGACTGCTGGTACACCCGTCGGTCCCGGTGAAGTCGGTGCCCGACCTGATCGCGCTCGCCAGACAGCAGCCCGGCGCGGTGACCTACGGCACCGCCGGCCTCGGCACCGCGCTGCACACCGGCGCGTTGCTGCTGGAAAGTCTCGCCGGCATCAAGCTCACGGCCGTGCACTACCGCGGCGCGGCTCCCGCGCTGAACGATCTCATCGCCGGCCACATCAACATGGTGACGATGGGGCCGTCGGTCGCATTCCCGTCGGTCAAGGCCGGCAAGCTCAACATGATCGGCTTCGGCAGCCTTACGCGCATGCCGCAGTTCCCCGAGGTGCCGGCGATCGCCGAGTCGGTTCCGGGCTACGAGGCAACCGTGTCGTTCGGCCTGTTCGCGCCGGCCGGCACACCGGGACCGATCGTGCAGAAGATCAACGCCGAGGTGCAGCAGATCATCAAGGATCCGGATTTTCACAGCCGGTTCCTCGAACCGATGGTGGTGCAGGCGTTGCCAGGGCCGTTGGACGATCTCGCCGATTATCTGCGCAAAGAGTCGGTGAAGTGGGCGAAGGTCGTCAAAGATGCGAATCTCAAGATCGATTGAGCGCGGCGATCAAACCGGAGCTGCACTGATTTTGCCCAGGGCGTGTACTCATAAATTCGGCATGTCCGCTCTGCCCCCGATAGCGGCGCGAAAGCAGACATTGGAAAACCGCCGCTTTGTGCCAGAAGCCGACATCGCCTTTATTCGATCAGCTCGTCAGCAATCGAAAGCAATCCGGATGACGGAGTAAGGCCGAGCGCTTTCGCAGCCTTGAGATTGATGACGAACTCGAACTTTGTTGACTGCAAAACTGGAAGATCGGCAGGCTTCTCGCCTTTGAGGATTTTTCCAGCATAGACGCCTTGTTGGCGATAGGCGTCGAGGATGCTCGGCCCATAGGCCATGAGACCACCGGCCACCGCGTAGTCTCGACCGGGATAGGTGGCAGGAATGGAGTGTTTCGCCGCTAACCCCACGAGCTGGGCCATTCTGGTGCGAAAGAACGGCCCGGTGTTGACGAGGAGTGCATCGACTTTCTGTTGTGCCAGTATTGCAAAGGCGTCGTCGAGTTCGCGTTCGGTGCCCGCGTGAACAGCGTGCAAGGAGAGTCCAAGCGAGCGGATTATGGCTTCCAACTCGTTGATCACCGCGCCCGTTGCCTCGGGGCGATTGGCCAGCAAACCGATAGTTTTTGCACCCGGGACCAGATCACGCAGCAAGCTTAGCCGCTTCAACGTGGATGCATCGGTGAGAAAGGTGACGCCCGTGACGTTCGCGCCCGGCCGATTGAGGCTTGAAACAAGTCCGGCGGCGATGGGATCGAGCCCAGTGTGAAAGACGATGGGTATTGTTGTCGTCGCCGTCTTTGCAGCCATGGCCTGTGGAACAGAGCCGCTCGTGACAATCACGGCGACCTTGCGATCAACCAACTCCGCAGCCAATGCGGGCAATCGATCAAGCTGATTGTCAGCCCAGCGATATTCGATGACGAGGTTTTGACCGTCGACAAATCCAGTTTCTTTGAGCCCCTGTCGCACCGCGGCCACGATGGTCGCATAGGGGCCCGACGGTGTGCTGCCGAGAAATCCAACAACAAGCCCGAGTTTCTGCTGCGCGCGCGCCGCGAGCGGCCACGTTGCCACCGCACCACCGACAAGACCGATAAATTTCCGCCGTCTCATTCTTCTTTCGACCGCCCGTTGGCTTTATTCGATGGTTTCGGTTGCGTGCAGCAGCGTCGAGGTCGGCACGGCAAGACCGATTTGCTTTGCCGACTTGAGATTGATGACGAACTCAAACCTCGTGGCAAACTGGATTGGCAAATCGGCCGCTTTCTCGCCTTTCAAAATCCTGTCAACGTAGGATGCTGCGACGCGGTACATATCCAGCACATCAACCCCGTAGGAGGCTAGGCCTCCGGCAAGCGCTAAGCTGCGGTAAGGATAAACAGCAGGCAATTGGTGACGAGCCGACTCAGCAAAAATGCGGTCGCGGTATGTGATTGCTGGTACGCTAGGCAGCACAATCAGCCCAGCGGGTGGTGCACCAGCAAGTAGGTCGATAGCACGGGTGATGTCGTCCGCGTTTCGAACGGCGGCCCGTGACACATTAACGCCTGACGAGCTCGCTGCGGCCTCGATGGGGGGAAGGAACTTTGCTGAATTCGGATTGTTTGGGTCGTATAAGACTGCCGCGCGTCCAATATGCGGCGCTATTTCTCTCAGTACCTCAAACCACTTTACACCAAAACTGTACTCAAAGTCCGTACATCCGGTGATGTTTCCGCCGGGGCGGGCGATACTTTTGACAAAGCCGCCGCCCACCGGATCGGACACCTGCGCAAACACGATTGGAATTGATTTGGTGGCTGCTTGCGCCGCGGCGAGTTGTGCCGTGCCATTGGCCATGATGACGTCGACGGGCGATGCAACAAATTCCGACGCATATGCCTTTGCGCGGGCAACGTCGCCAGCAGCCCAGCGATAAACCAGGTGCACGTTCTGACCGTGCGCCCATCCCAGCTTAGTAAGAGCATCACGGAACGCACCAGCGCGAGCTTGGCCGTCCGGGTCGCTCTCGGCCGGGCCCATCAGAACGCCAATTCGGCGTCTGAGACCGGTCTGCTGCGCGCGCGCGGCGAACGGCCACGCCGCCGTCAATCCAGCAACCCCCGCGATGAGCTCGCGCCGTCGCATCGCCTTTCCGAAGGTTCAGGACCATGCCAACCGGGCTATGCAATCACACGAGCAAAGCAGGAAACTCGGACCGGCGGAATGGGGCCAACAGTCATTTTTGTGGTGCAAGAACTTTGTCTCGGCGATGTCGCATATGGGTCAAACGCTGCGGAGCCAATCAGCCCCTGCGCCGACCTTTGTCCGCTATGCCCCCAATTGCGTCCAAACCATCGGGCCGCAACGAAACGTCGCTAAGTGCCAATAGCTGCCATTGGCGACATCACTCGATCACCTCGTCAGCGCGGGTGAGTACGGTCGGCGACACAGCGATCCCGAGTACCTTGGCGGTCTTGAGGTTGACGATAATCTCGTACTTGGTCGGGTTCTGAACCGGAAGGTCACCTGGCTTCTCTCCCTTCAGAATGCGATCGACGTAGGCGGCGGCGCGCCGATACTGATCGACCACATCGGGCCCGTAGGAAATCAGGCCACCGGCGGCCGCATCGAGACGGCTAGAATAGACCGCCGGCAGTCGGTTCCTTGCCGCCAGCGTGATAATCCGCTCGCGGTGGGTGGTTGCCAAAATACTCAATGGAACGATCAAGCCTCCGTTCGGCCCGCCCGCAAAATTGGCGAGCGCCCGGTCGAGCTCGCCAACATCGCGCAGGTCGATCGGTTGCAGCTCCACGCCAGATGACGGCGCCGCTGTCTGTATTGCGGCAAACTGGCCGATGCCGGCGACCGTGGCCTCGCGCAACACTGCCACTCGCTTCGTGCCTGGCGAAATCTCCCTGAGCAGCTCCAGCCACTTAGCGCCCATGCTGTACTCAAACGTATTAAAGCCCGTGGCGTTGCCGCCCGGCCGCGCGAGGCTGGCGACTATGCCCGCGCCAACCGCATCGATGGCGCCAGCGAATACGATCGGAACAGTGCGGCTCACCTGCTGCAGCACAGCCACAATCGGAGTCGTTGAGGCCAACACGACGTCTGGCATGAGCGCCAGCAGTTCCGCTGCGGCTTTACGCATACGGTCGGGATCGAAATTACTAGCGAACCAGAGATAGTCGATCCTCACGTTTCGACCGACGGCCCAACCCAACTCCTGTAATCCCTGCAGAAATGCAGCGTTGCGACTGAGACCTTCCGGATCGTCGGCGGCCAAATTCATGAACACACCAACCCGCCGCATCCGTCCGGACGGTTGCGCACTTGCCGCCACTGGCCACGCCGCCGTACCCCCAACAAGACTGAGAAATTCCCGCCGCCTCATGCCGCCCCCTAGGCTTGGACGAGGCATCGTAACGGCCCAAACAAGTCCTTTGATAGGGGCTGAAACCGCTTCGCTGCTGCAACATGCGATGCTGGCCGATGACCGCTTGGGATCAAAAGCGGTAAGGCTCAGATCGAGCATGAGATTTCCGCTGCGCACCCCATAGCGACCGCCAAAGCGGAAGTTGAGTTCGGCTGCCGAGCCGTGATTCAAGCTCCCAAACCGGGGCCTCGAATCATGCGCTACGAACTCGCCGACTATGAATAGGCCGCCATCAACCGATGCTGCCGAACAAGCCGCGTGGCGTGCCGCGTGTGAATGACCGGCGCGCGCTCAACGGCATCTTTTTGGGTCGGCGGGTCGCAACGCGCTACGACAAGCTCGCGGCGAACGACCTCGCCTTCATCCAACTTGCATCCGTCAGGCTATGGCTGCGCGTTAATGAGTCCACGCCCTGGCTTACGGCTCGGCGGAGACCTTTGGCGTGGTGTTGCGACTATCGTGCCGAGGCACAACCGGCAGCCGTCATCGCCAGGCCGGCGCCACAAGCGCGTTTACGCGCGTCTTCGACGCGCTATGGCGCCGTGACCCGGCGATCCATCCTCCCGCGAAAGGATGAACTCACGGGTCAAGCCCGCGGGCGACGTTCCTTGCGTGGCGGGTGATTGCGACGCCCAGCAACTCACATCCAAGACCGAGCAGTGCCGCTGTATAGTCGCGGCATGAACGAAGCGTTCTACGGCGAACTGTCGGCTTGGCTGGTCCAGGCCGGCCTCGCGGGCGAGCCGGAACCCGACATCGTATCCGGGTTCTGCGACCGCTGCGTCGCGCAAGGCCTTCCGCTTGCTCGCGCGATGGTGCTCATTGACACTTTGCATCCGGTGCACGAGGGCCGCCTGTTTCGCTGGGGCTTTGGGCCCTCGGAGTCGTCATTGATTGAATATGGCCGCACCAGTCCGGAGCTGCTCGCTGCTTCGGGCTCCAATCCGCAGGACATGGACGCGGCCGAGCGCTGGCTGCGCAGCCCGTTCTACCGGATGCTCCAGACGGGCGACTCGCTGCTGCGCCGGCGCTTGAGTGCCGCGTCGCAAGACGAGTTTCCGGTGCTGTCGGACCTGATCACGGCCGGCATGACCGAGTACGTCGCGATCATCAGCCGCTTTGCCGATGAGCACGTCATCGGCGAGATGGATTGCGTCTACTTCTCGTTGTCGACGCGAGCGCCCGAAGGGTTCGGCGACAGCCAGGTCGCCTTCCTTCAGCGCATCGCGCCGTGTCTCGCGCTCGCTATCAAGTCGGTGTCGCTCGCGCGCATGATCGGAACGCTGATGGAGACGTACCTCGGCCGCGACGCCGGCCAGCGCGTGCTGAGCGGACGGATCGTGCGCGGCATTGCCGAGCGGATCGACGCCGTGGTCTGGTTCAGCGATCTGCGCGGCTTCACGCGCATCACCGATGCCGCGCCGGAGCAGGTCATCCCACTCTTGAACGATTATTCCGATGCAATCGTTTCGGCCATTCACGAGCGCGGCGGCGACGTGCTGAAGCTGATCGGCGACGGCACGCTTGCCATCTTCACCGCGGAGGACCGCGCCCATGCCTGCGGCGCGGCCTTGTCGGCGGCGATCGCCGCGCGCGCGGCGATAGCCGCATTGAACAGGCGCAGGGCGGCCGACGGCAAACCCACGACCGACATGTATCTCGGGCTGCATGTCGGCGAGGTGTTCTATGGCAACGTCGGAAGCCGCGAGCGGCTCGACTTCACCGTGATCGGCCCGGCCGTCAACGAGGCAAGCCGGATTGCGGCGATGTGCCGTTCGGTCGATCAGCCTGTCCTCATGTCGTCGGCTTTTGCCCGTGTCGACGGCATCAAGCGCCGCCTCGTTTCGGTCGGGCGGTACGCTCTGCGCGGCGTGGCGCATCCGCAGGAGCTGTTCACGCTCGACCCGGACGCCTGAAGTCGCAAGCGAGCCTGCGGCAAACGAGCCATGGCAGGCGCCCGCCCGCAGCGATAGACTTCAGCCGTGTGACGAGCGTCAGTGGGAGGGCGCAATGACGAAATGGCTGAGTTTGCTGACATCGGTCGGTGCGCTGATGGCCGCAACGCCCGTGCACGCCCAGACCTATCCTTCGAAATCCGTCACGTTCGTCGTAACCGCCGCGGCCGGCGGGGTCACCGACATTCTGGCGCGCGCGGTCGGAGCGCGGCTGTCCGAGAAATGGGGCCAGCAGGTCGTGGTGGAGAACAAGGGCGGCGGCGCGCATGTGGTCGGCGCGCAGCAGGTGGCGAATGCCACACCGGACGGCCACACGCTGATGTTTGCCGAGGCCGGCACCTTTGTCATCAACCCGAACCTCTACAAGGAGAAGCCGCCGATCGACATCGAGAAGGATTTCATCGTGGTGACGGGCCTCATCCGCATTCACCACTCGGTCATGGTGGCGCCGAACCTGCCGGTGAACAGCGTTGCCGACATCATCGAGCTTGCGCGCAAGAAGCCCGGCGAGATCACAGCCGGCACCGCCGGCATCGGGTCGGGCCCGCACGTCAACATCGCGCGCTTCGAGAATGCGGCACAGATCAAGATCAACGCCATCCACTACCGCGGCGCGGCGCCGGCGATGAACGACGTCATCGGCGGCCACACCAACATGATGATGGTGAGCGTGAGCCTCGCGCTGCCCGTGCACCGCGAGGGCAAGGTCAAGATGCTGAGCATCGGCAGCGAGAAGCGCCTGCCGCAACTGCCGGAATTTCCGACCACGGCGGAGTCCGGCAACCTGCCGGGCTTCGTCGCCGGCACCTGGTTCGGCCTCGCCGTCACCGCCGGCACGCCTCCTGCGATCGTCAGCAAGATCAATGCCGACGTGCGAGCGGTGATGGCCGAGGCGGCATTCAAGCAGCGCTTCCTCGACGGCCAGTACGCCGACGCGATGGACAGCTCGCCCGAGCAGTTCCGCGACTACATCCGGGCCGAGACGGCGACCTGGGCCAAGGTGATCCGCGAGCAGCAGCTCACCATCGGCACGAACTGATACCGACGGCATCAAACGATGACTCTCCACGTCATGGCCGGGCTTGTCCCGGCCATCCACGTCTTTCTTGCTCACTGCAAAGCAAGACGTGGATGCCCGCGACAAGCGCGGGCATGACGGGGTGGATCAGCGCATTGAGATCCACTTCCTTCACCCCCAACCCTCTCCTGCAAGCGACGAGCAAGCGGGGGAGGAAGTGCGCCGCAAGTGCGCAACCGCTTTTCGTTTAAGACACGCGCGCTTTGGGCGCTAACCCGCGCTGGCGCAGCCACCACAGCATCAGGTTCCAGCCGACCGAGACGGCAAGCGCCAGCGCGAGCGCGGTCCAGGTCCCGAGCGGGATCGCGGCGAAGTAGAGCGTGAACAGGCACACGCCGAAGCCGACCAGCCCCCACATGGTGTTGGCGATCAAGGCCGCAGTGGCGGGCCCGCCGACGCGCGGCTGGAAGATCAGCATCAGGCTTGTCATCACGATGGGATAGACCGCGAGCAGGCCCGACACCGTCGGGCCGACCTGGCCGCTCAGCCCCACCACGGCCGCCACCAGGCACGCCACCATCAGCGCGCGCACCGGCACGTCGTACCATTCGCGGCTGACCATCGGCATGCGGACGTGCCGATAGCGCTCGGTGAGCGCGATGCAGACGCCGTAGACGGCGAGGTTCATCAGCGCCACGCTCGCGAACGTCCAAGGGACCGAGCGCAAGAAGAAGACGACCACAGACCAGACGCCGACCGCGCCGACCACGCTCACGACCATGCCGTACCGTTGCGCCAGCAGAATGTAGACGAGCGAGAACACACCGGTCGCGGCATGAGCGGCGATGCTGCCGATGACGCTCGCCGAGATGAACGCGGCATCATGGTCGAGCGCCAGGAAGAAATACGCCGGCCCGGCGGCGATCGGCAGCGTCGCGACCAGCGCGCCGATCGCAGGGCCGACGCGCTCCGCGACCATCGCGGCGCTGACGACGAACGCCGCGCTAACGACCATCTTCAGGACGAGCGCCAGCCAGAACGCGAGATCGGCGGTCATCGGCACGTCGACGGGGAGCCGTCGTCCCGGCCTGGTGGCGGGGCCGCTCCTGCTTTAAGCATTTCGGACATCGCCGGCCGGAGCAAGCCCGCTGCGGCGCAAACCGGAATGAATTGCGGCTGCGTCACACCCGGCGCAGCGCCACGTCCACCGGCGGGCCCTTGGCGATGGTCTGATAGACCACACAGTAGCGCTCGGTCAGCTTGAGCAATTGATCGAGCTTGTCCTGCGGGGCGTCGGTGTCGACATCGAAGCGCAGGCGGATTTCGCGAAAGCCTACGGGCGCGTCCTTGGCAACGCCGAGCGTGCCGCGAAAGTCGAGATCGCCCTCAGCCGAAACGGTCGCAGACTTGAGCGGAATGGCGAGCGCGGTCGATACCGCCTTGAGCGTGACGCCGGCGCAGGCCACCAGCGCTTCGAGCAGCATGTCGCCTGAGCAAAGCTCGATCCCGGAGCCGCCGGTCGCCGGATGCAGGCCCGCGGTCGCGAGCGCCCGGCCGGTCTCGACCTTGCAGGCGATGTTGGCGTCATCGAGCGAACCTTTCGCCTTGAGCGTGATCAGCGCGGCATCGGGGTCGCTCTTGTAACGCTCCTTGATCGGCGCCTGCAGCGCGCGCAGCTCGCTTGCATCCATCACGGTCTCCGTTGCTGTTAGGCCGGCGTCAGCACCACCCGGCCGATCACCTTGCCGGCACGCAGGTCGTCGAGCACGGCGTTGACGTCGTTGAGCGGCCGCGTCGCAACCGGCACCGGCGGCAGGCCGGTGCGGCGGACCAGCGCCATCAGCTCTGCGGTATCGTTCAGGCTGCCGGTGTAGGACCCCTGTACCGAGATCGCGCGCATCCCAAACGGCGGGAGCGATAGCGTAATGTCGCCGCCGAACAGCCCGACCAGGATGAGCTTGCCGCCCTTGATCAGGCTGTCGAAGCCGAGCCGCGCCGTCGCCGACGAGCCGACGAAATCGATCACCGCCCAGGCGCCGCCGCCCGTGGCCTGCATGATCTGCGCTGCGACGTCGGGCGCGTTACCGTCGATCGCAGCGACAGCCCCTAACTCCAGCGCGGCCGCGCGTTTGCCGGCATCGATGTCGACTGCGATCGTGCTGTGGCCGCCCATGGCGCGGTGCAGCGCGATGGCCATAAGCCCAAGTCCGCCGGCGCCGATGATGACGACCGGATCGGTCGTGAACGTCGGACCGACCTTCTTCAGCGCGCTGTAGGTGGTCACGCCCGAACAGGCGAGCGGAGCGACGCGTTCCGGCGCCAGGTCGCCGATGTCGAACAGGTAGCGCGGATGCGGCACCAGCAGGAAATCGCTATAGCCGCCCTGTCGGAATATGCCGATGCTGCCGGGCTTGAGGCAGAGCTGCTCGTCGCCGCGCCGGCACACGCCGCATTCGCCGCAGCCCATCCATGGATCGACCAGCCGCCGGTCGCCGATCTTGACGCCGTCCGCGGACGGCCCGACCGCCACCACCTCGCCAACGTTTTCATGGCCGAGCGTGATCGGCAGCTTCATGCCGCGATCGAGGATGCTGAGCCGCTTGCCGCCGCCCAGATCGAAATAGCCGTCGGACAGGTGCAGGTCGCTGTGACAAACGCCGGCCGCCAGCACCTTCAGCAGCACCTCGCTGCCGACCGGTTTCGGCGTCGGCTGTTCGGCGAGCTGCAGCGGCGCGCCGCACTGGCAGACTTGAAAGCTTCTCATGGTCCTCCCCGAAGCCGCGGTCGCGTGCGGCCGCAGCCGGCGAGGTTATAGCAGAAGAGCGGAAGCCTGCGATTTGGCGACGCGCGCTATCGCGGCGCGCGCTTGGCGAGTATGCGCTGCAATGTGCGGCGGTGCATGTTGAGCCGGCGCGCGGTCTCCGACACGTTGCGGCCGCACAGCTCGTAGATGCGCTGGATGTGCTCCCAGCGCACGCGGTCGGCCGACATCGGATGCTCGGGCGGATCGGCCTTGCGGCCTTCGAGCGCAAGCAGCGCCGCCACCACGTCGTCGGCATCGGCGGGCTTGGCGAGATAGTCGACCGCGCCGATCTTCACGGCGTTCACCGCCGTCGCGATATTGCCGTAGCCGGTGAGGATGATGGCACGCGCCTCAGGCCGGCGCTGCTTCAGTGCCGAGATCACGTCGAGCCCGTTGCCGTCGCCGAGCCGCATGTCGACGACGGCAAACGCCGGCGCGATGCGCTCGACCTGCAGCAGGCCGTCGGCAACCGATTCCGCGATGGTGACTTCGAACCCGCGCGTTTCCATGGCGCGCGCCAACCGTTGCAGGAACGACTTGTCGTCCTCGACGATCAGCAGCGTGCGCTCGTTTGGGATCGCGATAGGTTCGTATTGGGTCATAGCGAGGGACACATTATCCTCCCGGTCAGATGTTCGCAGCCCGCATATCTCGCATCCATATATGCATAGATCAGATCGGCGCAAACCCCAACGGCTGCTCGAAGTCGCTCCGGCCCCA
Source organism: uncultured Alphaproteobacteria bacterium (assembly GCA_963821555.1). GTDB lineage: Bacteria > Pseudomonadota > Alphaproteobacteria > Rhizobiales > Xanthobacteraceae > Z2-YC6860. Next base: position 111,097 of record CAWGEM010000006.1, read on the forward strand.
GCGCACCTTTACGACGGCGCCGCGATCGGGAAATTGACGATTCTCGAAACTCAAGGTCGCACCGGAGCGCTCCAGCAACGTTTTGGCGATAAAAAAGCCAAGACCCAGGCCGGTGGTCTCGCCGCCCACGTTCATGCGCCGCCGGCGGCTTGAACGAACGTAGGGTTCGCCGATCCGGTCCATGATTTCGGGCGCAAAACCCGGACCGTCGTCGCTGATGGTGACGCCGACGTCCTGGCCGGATCCAGTCGGCGGTCACCTCGACGCGCTCCTGCGCAAAGTCGACGGCGTTTTCAAGAAGGTTGCCGAGGCCGTAGAGGATCGCCGGGTTGCGCGCGCCGACCGGCGGCGGCTGTTGATGCGGCAGTGCGACATCGATCGCGACGCCGAAGTTGCGGTGCGGAGCCACCACCTCCTCGATCAGCGCCGACAGCGGCATGCGGTCGAACGGTTCGCCGCTGGAAAGCTCGGTCAGCTTGGCAAGGATGGCGCGGCAGCGCTGCGACTGTTCGCCGAGCAGCCGCACGTCGTCGGCGTGCGGCGAGCCGGGCTCGATGGCACGTTCGAGTTCCTTGGCGACCACCGAGATGGTGGACAGCGGCGTGCCGAGCTCGTGGGCGGCGGCGGCAGCCAAGACCGTCGAGCTGCGACAGATGCTGCTCGCGCGCCAGCACCAGTTCGGTCGCCGCCAGCGCCTCGGCAAGCTGACGGCCCTCCTCGGTGATCTGCCACGCGTATAGGCCGATGAAGCTGATGGCGAGCAGGATCGAGAGCCAGACGCCGAGCAGATAGATCCACGGCAGCTCCAGCGGATCCTCCGGGATCCCACGGCAACGGGATAGTGCGCGAACACGAGCACGGTCGCGCACACCATGGCGAACGCAGCCAGAATCAGCGTGATGCGCGGCGGCAGCGCGGTCGCCGAGAGCAACACCGGCGCGAGAAACAGGAACGCGAACGGATTCTGCAGGCCCCCGGTCAGGAACAGCAGCACCGCAAGCTCGGCAATGTCGAACGCCAGCAGCCAGGCCGCCCGCTCGGGCTCGAGCCGTTGCGCCATGCTGAAGCGGACCCGAAGCGCCACGTTCAGCCAGGCCGACAGCGCGATCACGGCGAGGCAGGCCCAGATCGGCAGCGGAAAGTCGAGGCCGTAGTAGGTGCCCAGGACCGCGATGGTCTGTCCGATGATCGCGAGCCAGCGCAGACGCAGCAACGTGTCGAGGCGCACGTTCCTTCGTTGCGGCAGGTGCAGTTGATCGTAGTTGGTCGTCGAACATGGCGCAATTTTAGCGGTTCACCGCTCGTTCTCAAACGCCGCGAAATGACGCGACGTGTGTCGCGGCTGGGGCTTGCGCCGCGGACGCGCGCCGGGTCACATCTGCGCCATGCTCGCTCCTGTCCGCGGCTGCCGAACCGGCCATTGCCGTCGACCGCCTGGTCAAGGTCTACAAGGCCGTGACCGCCGTCGACGGGATTTCGTTTGCGCTGGAGCCCGGCTCATGCACCGCCTTGCTCGGCGGCAATGGCGCCGGCAAGACCACCACGATCTCCACCATCATGGGCCTGGTCGAACCGACCTCCGGCCAGGTCACCGTGCTCGGCGCCAACATGCCACGGCAGCGCCATCTGGTGCTGCACCGGATGAATTTCGAAAGCCCCTACGTCAACATGCCGATGCGGCTGACGGTGCGGCAGAACCTCGACGGTGTTCGGCATGCTGTACGGCTGCGACGACGTCGCCGGCCGCATCCGCACGCTCGCCGACGAACTCGACCTGACCGATTTCCTGGACCGGCCGACGGGCAAGCTGTCGTCCGGCCAGAAGACGCGCGTCGCGCTCGCCAAATCGCTGATCAACCAGCCCGACCTGCTGCTGCTCGACGAGCCGACCGCGTCGCTCGATCCCGACACCGCCGACTGGGTGCGCAGCAGGCTCGAGCACTACCGCGCTGGAGCGCAGCGCCACCATCCTGCTCGCCTCGCACAACATGGGCGAGGTCGAACGCCTGTGCGACCGCGTCATCATGCTGAAGACGGGCCGCATCGAGGACGACGACACGCCGGCGAAGCTGATCGCGCGCTACGGGCGACGCAACCTCGAAGAGGTGTTCCTCGACATCGCCCGCGGCCGCGGCGAGGCCCGGCGAGGCCGCGCAATGAGTACGCTCGCGCCGGCCCGCGTGCAGCGTTCTCGCTGCGGCGGTCGCCGCGATGGTGCTGCGCCATTGGTATCTGTCATGCAGCTCGTCGTGGCCGCGCGTGTTCGACCTGATGTACTGGCCCGACGGTGCAGATGCTGATGTGGGGCTTCCTTCAGCTCTACGTCGCCCAGCACTCCAGCTTCTTCGCGCAGGCCGCCGGCACGTTCATCGCGCGCCGTGATCCTGTGGGACATCCTGTTCCGCGGCCAGCTCGGCTTTTCGATCTCGTTCCTGGAAGAGATGTACTCGCGCAACATGGGCAACCTGATGATGAGCCCGCTTGCGGCCGATCGAGTTCGTCATCGCGCTGATGATCATGAGCGTCATCCGGCTCGCGATCGGGACGATCCCGGTGACGCTGCTCGCGATCGTCGTTCTTCGGGTTCAATCTCTGGGCCATGGGACTCGCGCTCGGCGTGTTCGTCCTCAATCTGTTCCTGACCAGCTGGGCGGTCGGCGTCGTCGTGGTCGCGGGCCTGCTGCTGCGGAACGGTCTCGGCGCCGAGAGCCTGGCCTGGGGCATCATGTTCCTGTTGCTGCCGCTGACCTGCGTCTACTACCCGGTGGCGGTGCTGCCGTACTGGCTGCAGCCGGTCGCCTGGATGCTGCCGCCGACCTACGTGTTCGAGGGCATGCGCGCGCTGCTGATCGACCACGTCTTCCGCGCCGACCTGATGGTGCAGGCGTTCGCGCTCAACGCCGTGCTGTTCGCAGCCGCCGTGGTCGGCTTCCTGGTGCTGCTGCGAAGCGCGCGCCGCGAGGGCACGCTGCTGCAGGGCGGCGACTGAGGCCGCAGCCACGGCAGGTTCGCCAAGATTGCAGAAAATTCGCGGGTTTTCCAGAGCGGTAACGGTTGGCTCACGGCACCTTATATATTGACCATGTCACAGAAACGACACTATGCTGCGCCGCACAACGCGGGCCGGGGACCCTACGAAATGGCGATCGGGGAATTTGGCGGGGCGCCGTCCTTCGGGCGGGCCGGCGCTGTCGAACGGGCTTTATTGGCTCTACGAAATGAGCCACGCCGCGCTCCAGCCGTCGCGCGCGTTGGCGGACGCGACGCGGCTCTACTTCAAGAACCCGCTCAATCCCTCGCGCACACGACGCTTCGGCAAGTCGGTCGCCGCCGCGGCCGAGTTGTTCGAGCGCTCGACCCGCCGCTACGGCAAGCCGGACTGGGACATCGATATCCGTACTGGTCGGCGGCGAGCGCGCGCCCGATCCACATCTCCACGGCCTGGGAACGGCCGTTCTGCACGCTGCTGCACTTCGAGCGCATGTTCTGCCACATGCCGCGCCGGCCGCAGCCCAAGGTGCTGATCGTCGCGCCGATGTCCGGCCACTACGCGACGCTGCTGCGCGGGACGGTCGAGGCCTTCCTGCCCAATCATGACGTCTACATCACCGACTGGACCGACGCGCGCATGGTGCCGCTGGCCGAAGGCCGCTTCGATCTCGACGACTACATCGACTACATCATCAGCATCCTGCATCGGCTCGGCGGCGACACCCACGTGATCGCGGTGTGCCAGCCTTCGGTGCCGGTGCTCGCGGCGACCGCGCTGATGGAGGCCGCGCAACGACCCCTACGCGCCGCTTTCGATTACGCTGATGGGCGGTCCGATCGATACGCGCAGCAACCCGACCGCTGGTGAACAAGCTGGCCGAGGCAGCGCGGCGTCGACTGGTTCCGCCGCAACGTCATCACCAAGGTGCCGTTTCCGCATCCCGGCGTGATGCGCGACGTCTATCCGGGGTTCCTGCAGCTCAACGGCTTCGTCAGCATGAACCTCGACCGCCATCTCGATGCGCACAAGAACCTCTTCTATCACCTCGTGCAGGGCGACGGCGATCGGCGCAGAAGCACCGCGAGTTCTATGACGAGTATCTCGCGGTGATGGACCTGACCGCCGAATTCTATCTGCAGACCGTCGACACCGTGTTCGTGCGGCACGCGCTGCCGAAGGGCGAGATGACCCATCGCGGCCGGCCGGTCGATCCGGGCGCGATCCGCAACACCGCGCTGCTCACGGTCGAAGGCGAGAAGGACGACATCTCCGGCGTCGGCCAGACCGAGGCGGCGCACCGGCTCTGCGTCAACATTCCGCTCGACCGCAAGGCGCACTATCTGCAGCTCGGCGTCGGCCATTACGGCGTGTTCAACGGCTCGCGGTTCCGCTCCGAGATCGCCCCGCGCATCGCCGATTTCATGCTCACGCACAATCGCCGCCCGCAGCCGGTGCGGCGTCACCTGGTCAAGGTCGTGGGCTGAGGTTCCGCACAGCAGCCGTCTCCACGCGTTAAGCAGCCGACGCAATTCTGCTATGCTGCGAATTCGGCACAGCCGCCCGCCATCCGCAACGGCTGTGCGCGGCCGCCGGATGCACGGATGGCGCGGCGGACTGCGATGGGGTCCAAGCCATGTCGTTGCGCGCGCTGTTGTATCGCCGCCCGACCGAGCCGCAATGGATCGAGGTCGCGTTCGACCAGGCGGTCTATCTGGTGCGCATCCGCCGCCATCGCCAGGCGCGCCGCTATACGCTTGCGCGTGCATGCCGCGAGCCGCGACGTGGTGCTGACCATGCCGCCGCGCGGCAGCCTGCGCGAGGCCAGGGCGTTCGCGAACAGGCACGGCGGCTGGATCGCGACCCGGCTGCGCCGGCTGCCGGAAGCCGCGCCATTCGCCGATGGAACCGTCATTCCGCTGCGCGGCATCGACCATCGCATCGTCCATCGCCCGGCATGCGCGGCACGGTCTGGTGCGAAACCGGCGACGGCGGCGAGCAACTGCTTTGCGTCGCCGGCGATGCGCCGCATATCCAGCGCCGGGTCGGCGACTATCTGCAGCGCGAGGCGCGGCGCGAGCTTGAAGCGGCCAGCCGCCGCGCCGCCGAGCAACTCGGCGTCGCCATCAAGCGCGTCACGGTGCGCGACCAGTCGAGCCGCTGGGGCTCCTGCTCGACCACCGGTGTGCTGTCCTATTCGTGGCGGCTCATCCTCGCGCCGCAGCCACGTGCTGGACTATCTCGCCGGTCCACGAGGTCGCCCACCTGGTCGAGATGAACCACTCGCCGCGGTTCTGGCGGCTGGTGCACCGGCTGTGTCCGGACTGCGCGCGCGCCAAGGCCTGGCTCGACGCCAACGGCAACGACCTGCATCGCTACGGCCTGCCGGACGACCCGCAGCAGGCGCCGAGGCCGAACGGCTGGCGCTGACCGTCACTGGCTGGCCGTGGCGCGGCGTCCGCCGCGATGGACCTGGCATGCCCCGTGCTACGTAGGGCGAAACAGGTCTCCCCGCATGCTCCGTCCCGGCTCCTTCGCGCTGACGCTTCTGCTCGCCCTGCTGACCGGGCTCGGCCCGCTTTCGGTCGACATGTATCTCGCCTCGCTGCCGGATATCGGGCGACTGCTCGGCGCGTCGACCGCGCAGGTGCAGCTCACCATCTCGTTCTATCTGATCGGGTTCGCGGTCGCCCAGGTGTTCTACGGCCCGTTGTCCGACCGGCACGGCCGGCGCCCGGTGCTGCTCGCCGCGATCGTGCGTCTATCTCGTCGCCACGCTCGCCTGCGCTCTTGCGCTCGACCATCGAGACGCTGATCGCTGCGCGCTTCGTCCAGGCGGTCGGCGCGATCGGGCACCATCGTGCTGGCGCGCGCCGTGGTGCGCGACATGTACGACGGCGTCGCGCATCGGCCGCGAGCTCTCGCGCATGGCCGCGATCATGGCGCTCGCACCGCTGGTCGCGCCGCTGATCGGCGGCGTGCTGCAGACCGCGTTCGGCTGGCGGTCGAATTTCGTGGTGCTGTTCGCGGTCGGCGCGGTGGCCGCCGTCATGGTGTGGTTGCTGTTGCCGGAGACACTGCGGCGACGCGCGCCCGAGACAGTGTCGATCGCGTCGATCCTGCGTTCGTACCGGCGGTTCCTCGGCGGAGCGCAGTCTTCGTCATCCACCTCGGCATCGCCACCTGCTGCATGGCGGGGCTGTTCGCCTGGATTTCGACCGCGGCCTTTGTGCTGCAGGATATCTACGGCCTTTCGCCCCTGGCGTTCGGCGTCGCGTTCGCGGTCGGCTCTGCGGGCTATCTCGATCGGCACCATGATCGCGGCCCGGTTCGTGGTCGGATGGGGCGCCGACCTCACCATGGGAATCGGCGTGATGGCGATGGCCGCGGGCGGCATTCTGCTGGTGCTGGTCGTCGCGATCGGCTGGCACGTCGCGGTCGGCGTGATCGTCGCGATCGCCGTCTATCTCGCCGGAATGGGACTGGCGTTGCCGCAGGCGCAGGCCGGCGCGCTGCTGCCGTTTCCGGATCGCGCCGGTGCCGCCTCCTCGCTGCTCGGGTTTGTCACGCAGACCTCGGGCGCGGTGGTCGGGCGCGATCCTCGGCCATGCGCTCGGCGGCACCGCCTGGCCGCTTGTCATCGCAATGGCACTCTGCGGCGTCATCGCGGTCGCGCTGTGGGCCTCGACGCGCGCGTCGGCCGGTCGCGCCGGAGCGTGATCAGCGGCGTCCAAACAGCCGGTCGAGCAGCCAGTCGTCGATGCCGCCGCCGGTCGGCACCGGGCGCACCGGTGCCTCCGAGTTCGGCACGGCCATCGGCGGCGCGAGCGGGCCGATTGGCGGCACGATGCGCGGCAAAGCCGCGGCGGCCGGCATTCCCGGCAGCGCCGCGACCGCAACGCCCTGGTGCGCCGGCTTCATGAACTTGCTCCAGATGTCCACCGGCAAGCCGCCGCCGGTGATCTTTTTTGTCGGCGTGCCGTCGTCGTTGCCGAGCCAGACGCCGGTCACGAGATGGCCGGTGTAGCCGACGAACCAGGCATCGCGGAAATCCTGCGAGGTGCCGGTTTTGCCGGCGGCCGGCCAGCCGGGAAGGTCGGCCTTGCGCGCGGTGCCGGATCTGCAGCGTCTCCTGCATCATCGAATTCATCATCCCGACGTAGCGCGGGTCGATGACGCGGCCGAGCGGCTGCGTCGAGCGCGCGTAGAGCGGCTTGCCGTTCGCAGTGCGGACGCGTTCGACCACGTGCGGCGCGGTGGCATAGCCGCCGTTGGCGAACGTCGCATAGGCCGCGACCAGCTCCAGCACCGACAGTTCGGAGGTGCCGAGCGCGAGCGATGGATTGGGCTCGAGCTTCGAGGCGACGCCGAGCCGATAGGCGGTGCGCGCCACCGCCTGCGGCCCGAACTCCAGCGTCAGCCGCACCGACACGGTGTTGAGCGAATGCGCGAGCGCCTGCGCCAGCGTCACCGGCCCGTAATATTCGCGGCCGTAGTTCTCCGGCTGCCAGCCCTTGAGCACGATCGGCTTGTCCTCGCGCACGCTGTCCGGCGTGAGGCCGCGTTCGAGCGCGGTGAGATAGACAAAGGGCTTGAACGCCGAGCCGGGCTGGCGCTTGGCCGCGACCGCGCGGTTGAACTGGCTCTCGGCGTAATTCCTTCCGCCGACGAGCGCGCGCACCGCGCCATCCGGCGACATCGCAACCAGTGCGCCCTGGCCGACGCCGGCTTTGTCTCCGAAGCGAGCGAGTTCATCGACCAGCGCCTTCTCGGCCGCGGCCTGCAGCGCCGGATCGATCGAGGTCTCGACCGTGATGTCCTGCTCGACCTGGCCGATCAAGTCGTCGAGCACGTCCATGACCCAGTCGGCGACGTAACCGACCGAGCCCGCGACCTACGGACTTCTGCGCCGCCGCAGGGCGCATGATCGCGACCTTGGCCGCGTCGTCGCTGATGAACTTCATCTCCAGCATCGCGGCGAGCACCGTCTGGGCGCGGCGCTCGGCGCCGTCCGGATTGCGGCTTGGCGCGAGCCGCGACGGCGAGCGGACGAGGCCTGCGAGCATCGCGGCCTCCGCCACCGTGAGCTTCGATGCGGGCTTGTTGAAATAGCGCTGCGCCGCCGCCTCGACGCCGTAGGCGCCGGCGCCGAAATAGACGCGGTTCAGGTAGAGTTCGAGAATCTCGGCCTTGCTGTATTTGCGCTCAAGCCAGAGCGCGAGCACCACCTCCTGCGCCTTGCGGCTCAGCGTGCGGTCCTGTGTGAGGAACACGTTCTTTGCGAGCTGCTGGGTGATGGTCGAGCCGCCCTGCGAGACGCCGCGCCGCAAGACGTTGGCGACCACCGCGCGGAACACCCCGAACGGATCGATGCCGTAGTGCAGATAGAAACGCCGGTCCTCGATCGCGATGAAGGCCTGCGGCACGTAGCGCGGCAGGTCGCCGAGCGCGACCGCAGCACCGCCCATGTCGCCGCGGGTGGCGAGCGGGCGACCCTCGCGATCGTTGATCTGGATGGTCGGCGGCCGTTTCGGGACCGCCAGCGTCTGGATCGGCGGCAGGCGCACCCCGACCCACACCACAACGGCAACGGCCGCAATCACGAACCACAGTCCGGCAACCGCGCTCCAGTAGAAGAAGGCGCCGATGCGGCTGCGCGCGGACTTGCCGCTGCCGCGGCCGCCGCGCTTGCCCCCCGAGCGGTCGCCGCCGCTAGCGGCCCGGCGCGACGACGGCGGCTTGCGCCGCGGGGGCGGCGCCACGTCGAAGACGGGCTCGCGGCGCTCGCCGGGCTTTCGCCGTTCCGCCATGTGTTGTCCCGCAGATCAGCCCGCCGGTCCGTTCCGGCCGGGCACGGGACGACCCTACGACCGGGGCTTTAAGGGGTGGTTAACCGACCGCGCCAGGCCAGGCGCAAACGCAGCCGGGGCATGGTTTTTTGGCTTACCAGGAAGGCGTTCGCGATATTTCCAAGGTGCGCCATTTTGTGCATCATTTTCGGCGGCCGGACCAAACCGGCCGATCAACAAAATGACTGGGGATTCATATGCGTAAAGCTGCTCTGACGCTCGCAGCCCTCCTGGCTGTGTCGTTCACCACCGCCGCGGACGCGGCCAAGAAAAAGAGGCGCCCAAGCCCGATCCGGCGATCCAGGCCCAGAAGGACAGCGAAGCCCTCTTCCGCGACATGATGTGCCCGTTCTGCATCCAGCAGCCCGCGCCGGCGAAGAAGGGGTCGAAGTAAGCTGCGAGAGGAGGACGGCCGACCAGGAAGGCTCGCGGCCCGCCTTGCGCGGAGCCGCCAGCCGACCAACGGTCGCCATTACGAGAGCGACGGCGGCGCGGCGCGATTTGCCCGCCGCCGTTCGTTTGCGCCACGTCCGCACTCGGTCGCGATGTGCAGGACGGTGAAAAATCCCAATTTTCGCTCGCCGCCAAAGTGCGCCGTGATAGTCTGCAAGCGCTGATTGGGGCTGGCTTTGACGCTTGGCGTCATAACCCGGGGGAAGAAAATGAAACGGATTGCTCTTTTGACGTTGGTTGCCTTGGTAGCGGTTTCGCCGGCGGCGGCCGCCACCAAGAAGAAGGCGCCGAATGCGCCAGCGCCGGCCGCGCAGCCGGTCGACACCAGGAATGAGGACAGCTTTCGGCTGGTGAGGGACAGCCTGCCGCTGTGGCTGCCGAGCTGGTCCCTGCCGTTCTACATGAAGATGAAGGAAAGTCAGGAAGCGCCGGCGGCGGCTCCCGCGAAGAAGACCAAGAAGACCGCGAGCCGAAGCTGACCTTGACCTTCGCGCTGCTGGAGATGTTCGCGACCGGCCGCCACAGCGGCCGGTTTCGTTTTCAGCCGGCCGCTGCGCCCTTGGCCGCCCGCATCCGCTCTTCCGACGAGAACGAGAACAGTTGCAGCAGCGCGCGCTTGATCGCCACCTCGCGCGTCGGCGAGGCGATCTTCGCGCCTAGAAGATCGGTGACGTAGAACACGTCGACCACGCGCTCGCCGAAGGTCGCGACATGCGCCGAGGTGATGTTGAGGCTGAGCTTGGAGAGCGTCGCGGTCAGCTCGTAAAGAAGGCCAGGGCGGTCGAGGCCGGTCACCTCGATAACCGTATAGCGGTTTGACCACTGGTTGTTGATCGTGACCTCAGGCTCGACAGCGAAGGCCTTGAGCCGGCCCTTCGGGGCCGCTCGGCGCGCCACCACCTCCGGAAGCTTGAGCGAACCGCTCAGCGCCTTCTCGATCGTGTCGGCGATGCGCGCGGCCCGGCGCAGCTCGTCTTGGTCGTGCTCGAACTCGCGCGACACCGAGATCGAATCGAGAGCACGGCCGTCGGTGGTGGTGAAAATCTGCGCATCGACGATGTTGGCGCCGGCGGCGGCGCAGGCGCCGGCCAGCGTCGACAGGAGCCACGGATGGTCGGGCGCGAGCACGGTCAGCTCGGTGACACCGCGCACCGGGTCGAAGGCGAACGTGGTGGCGAGCTGCTTGTTCGCGTCCTCGACGGCACGAACGAAGTTCGCGTGCGCCACCCGGTGCGGCAGATCGACCTTGAGCCAGTAGGCGGGATAGTGCCGGGCGAAGTAGGCGTCGATCCGCTCGGGCGGCCACTCCTTCAGCTCGGCCCTGAGCTCGGCCTGCGCCATCGCCACGCGCTGGGCGCGGTTGACCTCGGAGAAGCCGCCGGTCAGCACCGGCTCGGTCTCGTAATACAGCGTGCGCAGGAGCTGCGCCTTCCAGCCGTTCCAGACGCCGGGACCGACGGCACGGATGTCGGCGGTGGTCAGGATGGTGAGCAGCTTCATGCGCTCGAGCGATTGCACCACCGCGGCGAAATTCTCGATCGTCCTGCGGTCGGACAGGTCGCGCGACTGCGCCACCGTTGACATGACGAGGTGGTTCTCGACCAGCCACGCAACCGTGTCGGTATCGACCGCCGACAAGCCGAGCCGCGGGCAGAAGCGGCGCGCGATGCGGGCGCCGGCGATCGAATGGTCCTCGATCCGGCCCTTGGCAATGTCGTGCAGGAACAGCGCGACGTAGAGCAGCGTGCGATGCTCGGGCAGAATCTTGCGCATCAGATCGTTGGCAAGCGTGTATTCCTCGTTGCTGCCGCGCTCGATCTCGGCCAGCACGCCGATGCAGCGTCAGAGATGCTCGTCCACCGTATAGTGGTGGTACATATTGAACTGCATCATCGCGACGACGCGGCCGAAGGCGCGCACAAAGCGGCCGAGCACGCCGGTCTCGTTCATGCGTCGCAGGATCACCTCGGCGTCGTGCGAGGTGAGGATTTCCAGGAAAAGCTGGTTGGCTTCGGGATTGGTGCGCAACTCGCCGTCGATCAGCTTCAGCGATTTGGTTGCGGCGCGCAGCGCGTCCGGGTGCAGGACGAGATTGTTCTTCTGCGCGATGCGGAACACGCGGATCAGGTTGACCGGATCGCGCGCGAACACGTCCGGCTCGACGATGGTAAGACGGCCGTTGTCGTCGACGAAGTCAACCGTATCCGGCAGCGGCCGCCGCCCGCGCGGCCGGAACTTGGCGATCATGCGGCTCAGCACCGGCGCGGGCTTAGCCTGCCGGTCCTCCAGCGCCGCGCACAAGATCGCGGTGAGATCGCCCACGTCCTTGGCGATCAGGAAGTAGTGCTTCATGAAACGCTCGACATCCTTCAAGCCGGGATGCTCGGTGTAGCCAAGCCGCACCGCGATATCGCGCTGGATGTCGAACGAGAGCCGCTCTTCCGCGCGGCCGCTGAGGAAGTGCATGTTGCACCGGACCGACCATAGGAAGTCTTCGCAGCGCCGGAACAGCTTCAACTCCTCGTGGTCGAACACGCCGCGATCGGTCAGCTCCTCGACGTCGCGTACGCGGTAGACGTACTTCGCGATCCAGAACAGCGTGTGCAGGTCGCGCAGGCCGCCCTTGCCGTCCTTGACGTTGGGCTCCACCAGATAGCGCGACTGCCCGACGCGACGATGCCGCTCTTCGCGCTCGGCGAGCTTGGCGGCGACGAACTCAGGCCCAGTGCCCTGCACCACCGACTTGTCGAAGCGCGCCACCAGCTCGTCGAACAGCTTGGTGTCGCCGAGCAGAAAGCGCGATTCGAGAATCGCGGTTCGAATCGTCATGTCCGCCTTGGCCTGGCGGATGCATTCGTCGATCGAGCGCGTGGCATGGCCGACCTTCAGACCGATGTCCCACAGGCAATAGAGAATCGCTTCGGCGACCGACTCGCCCCATGCGGTCTGCTTGTACGGCAGCAGGAACAACAGATCGATGTCGGAGCCCGGGGCCAGCAGGCCGCGGCCGTAGCCGCCGGTCGCAACCACTGCCATGCGCTCGGCCTCGGACGGATTTTGCGACGGATAAAGGTGCTTGCCCGCGAACTCGAACAGCAAGCGGATGATCTCGTCCTGCATCAGGCAGAGCCGCTCGGCGCAGCGCCGGCCCTGCCGGTCGCGCAGCAGCATCTCTTCGGCGTGCTCGCGTCCCCTGCAGCAGCGCGATCTTGAGCCGCTGCGCGACGGCGCGACGCAGTTCCTGCTCGCCGCCGCTGTGCTCGTTGGCCATGCGTTCGAGTTCGGCCGCGAGCCCAGCGGCGTCGAACAGATCTCGGCTTCGCGGGGCTTGTCGAGCGTCAGCATGGCGACATCCGGATAGCGGAGGGCGGCGGTCCTGTCACCGCCCGCACCACCATGGTGGAAAAATGCCGCCACTCCAAGGGCACTCGCTCGTAGAAAGCGCATGCCATCCGGCCGGCCTGTTCTGGCATATTTTTCTCGTTGACTGACAAGCACTTAAGCCCTATCAACGGAGCAGCGCCGATTTGAGCGAACAGCTTGCGGGCGCTTAACAAATGCAGCTAAAGCGGTCGGGGCCCGCCCCGTCGCACAAGCTGACGGGCGGGCAAATCGTTTGTCCGCCTCCATCAACCCTGCGGTCACGCGCCCGTTAGGCGCGAGCGATCGCGCATGTAGGACGTCTACCATGACTGCTCTCATCCCGCCGTTCCGCGCTCGCCGCCATCGTGCTGGCCGGCGCCCTGTCGTCCGCCGCCGCACTCGCGGTCGACAAGCCGAAGGAAATCCGCATCGACTGGGCGACCTACAATCCGGTCTCCCTGGTGCTGAAGGAGAAGGGCCTGCTTGAGAAGGAATTCGCCAAGGACGGCATCACCATCCGCTGGGTGCAGACGCTCGGCTCCAACAAGGCGCTGGAGTTCCTGCAGCGCAGGCTCGATCGATCTCGGCTCGACCGCAGGCGCCGCAGCACTGGTCAGCAGGATCAACGGCAACCCGATCCGTTCGATCTACGTCTATTCGCGGCCGGAATGGACCGCGCTGGTAACCAAGGACGCCGCGATCACCAAGATCGCCGACCTCAAGGGCAAGCGCGTCGCGGTCACCCGCGGCACCGATCCGCACATCTTCCTGGTGCGCGCTCTGCAGAGCGTCGGGCTCACCGAGCGCGACATCACGCCGGTGTTGCTGCAGCACCCGGACGGCAAGACCGCGCTCATCCGCGGCGACGTGCAGGCCTGGGCCGGTCTCGACCCGATGATGGCGCAGGCCGAGGTCGAAGACGGCGCGCGGCTGTTCTATCGCAACAAGGAGGCCAACACCTGGGGCATCCTGAACGTGCGCGAGGAGTTCCTCAAGGATCACCCCGACCTCGTGAAGCGCGTGCTCGCGATCTACGAGGACGCGCGCACGGTATTCGCTCGCCAACGAGGCGGAGCTGCAGCGCATGTTCATCGCCGCCACCAAGCTGCCGGTCGGCGGTCGTCGAGCGAGCAGCTCAAGGAGCGCACCGAACTCACCCACAGCAAGATCGGCGCAGCGCAGCGCGACTCGATCCTGGCGGCAGGCCTCGCGCTGCAGCAGGCCGGCGTGATCAAGGCCGATGTCGACGTGAAGTCAACGGTCGAAGCGCTGATCGACGATCGCGTCCCGCTGACGAACTGATCGGGCGCAGGCCGGAATCGCCGTCTCCACGACCAGGAAGACGGCGTCTGCCCGGACCGACGCGGTGCATACGGGAAGCGATGTCATGACCGACGTGCCGATGACCGTTCGCAGGCGCTCCCGCAACCGCCGCAGGAAGTGCGGCCGACGGCCGACTCGTTCGCGCGGCTCTATCGACCGCTGCTTGGCCTGCTGCTGCCGGTGGGCCTTGCGGTGGCCTGGGAGGCCGCCGTGCAGTTCGGACTGTCGAACGGCCGCCTGGTGCCGCCGCCGTCGCGTATCTACACGACGCTGTCCGAGCTCGCCTCGACCGGCGAGCTTTCGCGCCATACCGCTGCGACGCTGCTTCGTGTTTGCCGCGGGATTCGGCCTCGGCGTCGCTGGCCGGCACGCTGCTCGGCGCGATCTGCGGCTACTGGGCGCTGGCGCGGCGCCTGTTCGACCCGACGCTTGCAGGCGCTGCGCGCCATCCCCTCGATCGCCTGGGTGCCGCTGTTCATCCTGTGGCTCGGCATCTTCGAGGAATCGAAGGTCGCGCTGATCGCGGTCGGCGTGTTCTTCCCGGTCTATCTCGGCGTGATGGGCGCCATCGTCGCGCGTCGACCGCAAGATCGTCGAGGTCGGCCGCGTGTTCCGACTGTCGGGTGTCGCCATGATCCGGCGCATCCTGCTGCCCGCGGTGCTGCCGGCCTATGTCGTGTCGCTGCGGGCCGGGCTCGGGCTCGGCTGGATGTTCGTGGTCGCGGCCGAGTTCATGGGCGCGGCCGAAGGGCCTCGGTTATCTGCTGATCGACGGCCAGCAGCTCGGCAAGCCGGCGCAGATCGTGGCCGCGATCCTGACCTTCGCGGTACTCGGCAAGCTCACCGACTGGCTGGTGGTCGCCGCGTCGGCGTCCGTTCCTGCGCTGGCAGGACGCGTTCGCGCCCGCGGGGGAGCACTGACATGCTCGCGCTCCATCGGGTCGGCAAGACGTATCCGGGCGGCGTGCGCGCCGTCGACGGCGTATCGCTCGACGTCGAACCTGGCGAGATCGTCGCGGTCGTCGGCGGCTCCGGTTGCGGCAAGTCCACGCTGCTGCGCGCGGTGTCGGGCCTCGACCGGCCGACCGAAGGCCGCGTCACGCTCGACGTCCGAGCCGATCACCGCGCCGCACGAGAAGATCGGCATCGTGTTCCAGGAACCGCGGCTGCTGCCGTGGCTGAGCGTCGCCGACAATGTCGGCTTTGGAATTACGGACGCGCCCGATCGCCGCGAGCGCGTCGCGACTGCGCTTGATCGAGTTGGGCTTGCCGAAAAGGCTGGCGCTTGGCCGCGCCAACTGTCCGGCGGGCAGGCGCAGCGCGTCGCGATCGCGCGTTCGCTCGTGCCGCGGCCGCAGGTGCTGCTGCTCGACGAGCCGTTCTCCGCGCTCGACGCCTTCACCCGCGCCGACCTGCAGGATCATCTGCTCGATCTTTGGGCCGACACCAAGCCCACGCTCATCGTCGTCACCCACGACGTCGACGAGGCGATCGTGCTGGCCGACCGCGTGGTGGTGATGCGCCCTCGCCCGGGACGCCTGTCCGACGAGATCGCGGTCGATCTGCCGCGGCCGCGCGACCGGCAGTCCGCGGCGTTCGACTTCGTCAAGCGGCGGGTGCTGGCCGCGCTCGACCGCTCGCTCGCCCGCCCGCCGAGCGTCGATGACCGCGAGACCAAGGCCCCGGCTGGGGCCGCGCTGTGGTGGTAAGCGTCTCCGCGGGATGACGGACGACTCAAAACTGTCATTTGATCAGGTTGGCGACGCGCTCGATGATCGACTTCGGCGTGGCGTAGATGCTGTCGATCAGCGCCGCCAGATGCGCGCCGTCTTCCGGCTCGAGATCGAGCTTTGCTGCGCTGCGCATCCTCGATGAACTCGGGATCCTTCATGGTGGCGTCGAACGCCTCGCGCAGCATCGCGAGCCGCTCGGGCGGCAGGTCGGGCGGCGCTACGAACGGCCGCCCGATGCCCTGCCCGGCGTAGAGATAGTCGAGCACCTGCCGCTCCTCGGCGTTGCGCGCGAGGTCGAGCACGAACGGCACGCCCTTGAGGTCGGGATGCGGGCGATCGCCGGCCTGCAACAGCACGTTGACGGTCTTGTTCGGAATCCAGTCGGGCCGCCGCTGGTTGACGCTGTCGAGGCTTTCGCAGATGCCATCGACCTCGCCGCGCTCCATCGCGAGGAACACGTCGGCCGATGAGCGGAAGCCGGAAACGAGCTTGAACTTGTAGCCGAGCAGGTCGCTCAGCACTTTCGGATAGGAGCGCGTGCCGGTGCCGGGCCCGGTGTCGCCGAGGATCAGCTGCTTGTCGCGCAGCTCGGCGGCGGTCTTCACCGGCGCGGTGTGGAAGGCGATGCAGACGTTGTGCTCCTTGGTCGGGCTGCCGAGCCAGGAGAATTTGGTGGCGTCGAAGCGCGCGCCGGGCGCGCCACTGAGCGGGCCGAGGGCTGCGTCGCGGGCGATGATCGCGATCGCCGTGCCGTCCTTCGGCGCGGCGTTGTAGAGATGGCTCGCCGCGATGAAGCTGCCGGCGCCGGGCATGTTCTGCGGCACCACCGACGGCTTGCCCGGCAGGTGCTTGCCGATGTGGCGCGCCACCGTGCGCGCCCACAGATCGTAGCCGCCGCCCGGACCGAACCCGATGATCAGCGTGACGGTCTTGCCGGCAAACGGCTCGGCCGCGGGCTGAGCGAAGGCCGCAGCGGCGCACGACGCTAGGACCGCTAGCGCAAGCGCCGTACGCGGAACAAATGACATCGCTGCCTCCATAGTTCATTGCGGCCACAATTGTTACGCCCTGTCCTCTTGCGGGAGAGGGCTGCCGCAGCAGCCACCAGCAAAAGAATGGGTGAGGGGTGTGTCAATGGAAATGCCGCCACCCCTCACCGATCCGAGTTCGCTGCAAGCGCAGAGTCGCCCTCTCCCGCAAGGGGAGAGGGCGCATAACGAACGCCGCAATGTTTCTAACGCAGCAGTACTAGAATTCGGCGCCATAGGGTCCGGTCGGGTCGGCGAGCGACTGCAGCCGGTACGCCGCCGAACGCGCGATCGCGAGCATCATGCTCCGGCGCGTCGCGGCATGCAGCCGGTGCTCGGGCGCACCGCAGACGATCTGGGCGCCGAACGCGTCGGCGACGATCAGCCCGGTGTCCTTCGGGAAGATATCGCAGGGCACCTCGACCGTGGTCGCGAAGAACAGCCGGTCGCAGTGCATCCGGTAGTCCATCCATTTCTGGTCGGCGCGGAAATCCGCGATCGAGGATTTGATCTCGACGATCCAGATGTCGCCGGCGCCGCCGAGCGCCACGAGGTCGGCGCGCCGTCCCGAGGCCAGCGGCAGTTCGCTCACCACGCAATAGCCGTGCGCGTGCAGGAGCCGCGCGGTGCCGCGCGCCATCGCCAGCGCGGTCGGCGACTGGCGGCCGTCGACCGGCAGGTCCTGCCGCTTGAACAGCCCGCGTGCTCATCGCGGACCGCGGTTTCGCCGCGCCCGAGTTCCATCACCATGCGGGCGAGGAGATAGAAGCGCGGCACCATGCTTTCGACCTCGGCGTATTCGCGGTCGGTGTGCGCGTTGCTGCCGATGATCCCGAGCCCGTCGAGCGTCGGCTTGAACACGCCGGCGGCGAGGCTCGAGTTGGCCGCACCGCCGCTGCCTTCGAGCTTCAGGGTCCGGCCGATCTCGGCGTAGATGCGCTGCGCCATGGCAGCGAGCGCATCGGTCTGCGCGTTCTGCGCCATGATCGGGAAGCCGCGGCTGAGCGACGTGGTTACCTCGGTGTCGGGGATGAGCTTGTTCTTCGACACCTCGGCGAGCTCGCGCGCGAGGCGGTCGAACTCCTCGGAGACCAGCGCGCGAATGTCGCCGTCGGCGATGGCGTAGTCCGGGATCACGTTCTTGCGGTCGCCGGCCTTGAGCACCGTAAAGTGGATGGTGGTGCCCTTGGCCGGGTCGGCAAGCTTGCTGAGCTGAAGGATCTGGTGCGCCAGCTCCATCGCGGCATTGCGGCCGGTGTCGCCGACCGCGGCGTGGGCGGCGCGGCCCTTGACCTCGACGGTGATCGTGCCGGAGCCCTTGCGCCAGATCACGACGCCGTCGCCCGGCCGGCCGGCTTCCAGGTTGAGCGTCACGTCATGTTCGCGGGCAAGCTTCTCGATCAACGGGCGCGAGCTGCGCGAGCCGGTCTCCTCGTTGCTGTTCAGCATCAGCGTGATGCGCGCGTAGTCCTTGAACTTCAGATCGTTCAGAATTTTCAGCACCGCGATCGCGGCGACAATGCCGCCCTTGTCATCCGACACGCCCGGGCCGCGCGCAAACCGGCCGTCGATGCGGAACGGCCGCGCCGCCGCGGCGCCGCGCGGGAACACCGTGTCCATGTGGGCGATCAGCAGCACCTTGCCTTGGCCGCTGCCGGTGAGGCTTGCGACCACGTTGTCGCCGCCGCCGAAGGCTCCGACGGCGCAACGTCGATACTGGCGCCAAGCGCGGTCAGTTCCTCGATTGCAATCGCGGCGACCTGCTTCAGGCCGGCCTCGTCGCCGGTCTGCGAATCGATGTTGACCAGCCGTTCCCAGAGCTTCAGCGCGGCCTCCTTGTGATACTCGGCACGGTCGAGCACGGCCGTGTCGGCCTCGGCGCTTGCGGCACGATACGACGCTGCGAACACCAGCGCCGCCAGCACGAAGGCGGCACAGCCACGCTGCAACGTCCGAAAGTGCCGCTCATCGCGTCCCTCCTGCCCGCTCCGGAAATGCCGCCGCAAGCCCGGCTCGTCGTCGCGGCGACGATGCCTCGCTCGGTGATGAGCCCGCTGATGAGCCGCGCCGGCGTCACGTCGAAGGCATAGTTCGCGACCGCGGTGCCGTCAGGAACCACCTGCACGGTCTCGATCCGGCCGTCGGCGGTGCGCCCGGTCATGGTCGCCTGCTCGGCGGCGTCGCGCTGCTCGATCGGGATTTCGGTGAGCCCGTCGACCACCGAGAAGTCGATGGTCGGCGACGGCAGCGCGACATAGAACGGCACGTCGTTGTCCTTGGCCGCCAGCGCCTTGAGATAGGTGCCGATCTTGTTGCAGACGTCGCCCTGCGCGGTGACGCGGTCGCTGCCGACGATCGCCATGTCGACCATGCGCGTGCTGCATCAGATGGCCGCCGGTGTTGTCGGCCATCGACGGTATGCCGGCACGCCGTGCTGGCCGAGCTCCCAGGCGGTCAGCGACGCGCCCTGGTTGCGCGGCCGCGTCTCGTCGACATAGACGTGGATGCTCGATGCCGGCGTCGTGCGCCATGTAGATCGGCGCGGTCGCCGTGCCCACAATCGACGGTGGCGAGGAAGCCGGCGTTGCAATGGGTCAGCACGTTGACCGGCGCGCCGTTCTTGCGGCCGGCGATCGCCTCGATCAGCTTCAGGCCGTGCCGGCCGATCGCGGTGTTGACGGCGATGTCCTCGTCGCAAATCTCCGCCGCGCGCCGGTAGGCGGCCGCGACCCGCGCCTCGCGCGGCTGGTTGCGCACCGCGGCCACCATCTCGTCGAGCGCCCATTTCAGGTTGATCGCGGTCGGCCGGGTGGCGACCAGCATCGCGCAGGCGCGCTCCAGGCCTGATCGGACGGGTCGGCGCGCAACGCGAGGCAGACGCCGTAGGCCGCCGCCGCGCCGATCAGCGGCGCGCCGCGCACCTGCATGGTGCGGATGGCGTGAGCCGCATCGTCGAGCGTTGGCAGGCGCAGCGTCGCAAACCGGTGCGGCAGCAGCGGTCTGGTCGATGATGCCGACCGACCAGCCGTCCGGTTCGAGCCAGATGGTGCGCATGGGCCTGCCGTCGACCTTCATGGCTCCGTCATAGCCCCGCGCCGCAATCGGAACAACATCGCGCCGCGGATTTGCGACGGCATTGCGCTGGAACGCCTGATCCACAGGCAAAATCCGCCGAAAATCCGCCGGTGGTCGCCGCAATTCGGACCCGGCCAGTCGCGAAGCTCTGGAACATGTCCGCGTGGGGAGCATTCCAGGAGGGTGACACCCATGTTCGCAAGCATTGCGCGGGCCCTGGTGCTCGCGTGTTTTGCTGCCGGTTGTTCTGCCACGCCAGTCTGCCGCGGTCGACCGAGCCGCCGGACTTCGCCGCGCACCAGCGGCCAAGCCGATCGTCGAGGTCGCCTTCGTGCTCGACACCACCGGCTCGATGGGGCCGCTGATCGAGGGCGCCAAGCGCAAGATCTGGTCGATCGCGACCGCGATCGTCGACGCCAATCCCGACGCCGAAATCCGCATGGGCCTCGTCGCCTATCGCGACATCGGCGACGACTACGTCACCAAGATCTTCGACCTGACGACCGACATCCAGGACCTCTACGCCAACCTGCTGGAGCTGCGCGCGCGCGGCGGCGGCGACTGGCCGGAGAGCGTCAACGAGGCGCTGCACGTCGGCGTGACCAAGCTCTCCTGGACGCAGGGCGCCGAAATCTGCCGCATCATGTTCCTGGTCGGCGACGCGCCGCCGCACATGGACTACGCGCAGGACACCAAGTACCCGGAGGTGCTGCGCATCGCGCGCGAGCGCGACATCACCGTCAACGCGGTGCAGGCCGGCGCCGCGCGCGACACCGAGCGGGTCTGGCGCGAGATCGCCCAGCGCGGCCACGGCCGCTACATCCCGATCCCGCAGGACGGCGGCAAGATCGTGATGATCGAGACGCCGTTCGACCTCGAGATCATCGAACTGCAGGGCCGTATCAACGGCACCGTCATCCCCTACGGCCCGCGCGCGCAGCGCTCGCAGGGTCGAGGAGAAGACCCGCCAGGTCGCGGCCGCGCCGCGCTCGGTCGCCTCCGACATGGCGGGCTATCTCAGCAAGCGCGCGGCGCCGCGGCGGCGAAGCCGTCACCGGCGCGCGGCGACCTCGTCGCCGACGTGGCGGCCGGCCGGCAGAAGCTCTCCGCGGTCAAGGACGAGGACCTGCCGGACGCATCTGCGCGCGCTGAAGCCGACCGAGCGCGCAGGCGCTGGTCGACAAGCAGAGCGCCGCGCGCAAGGCGCTCAACGAACGCATGGCCGAGCTGGTCAAGAAGCGCGACCAGCTACGTCGCCGAGCAGCGCAAGAACGCGCCGGCCAAGACCGCCGACTCGTTCGACCGCGCGGTCGAAGAGACCCTGCAGGCGCAGATCAAGCGGTAGCGTCACCGCTTCGCGTCGGTCCGGACTGCGCGCAGGCGGCGTGCGCCGGGATCGGCTCAAGGCACGCTTGCCCGTCTCGTCGCCTTGCTTCACTCTTGACGCTGCGGGCGGGGGAGCGATGATGGCGCATCGACTACGAGGTCGAGTACAACAACCGCGCGCGGGTGCCCGAGCATCCGGAAATCTTCGCGCGCTGGGCAGCGCGACGGCGCCGCCTATCGCACCGAGGCCGGCAGCGAAGGCCGCGCCGAGCTCGGCATCAGCTACGGCCCGTCGCCCGCGCCAGACCATCGACCTGTTCTGGCCGCGCGGCGGCGACAGCGCGCCCGCTCGCGCTGTTCATCCATGGCGGCTATTGGCGCTCGCTCGAACCGTCAAGCTTCAGCCAGATCGCGCGCGGCCTGAACGCGCGCGGCGTCACCGTCGCGGTGGCCGGCTACGACCTCTGCCCGCAGGTCCGCATCGGCGACATCGTCGACGCAGACGCCAGGCGCCTGCTTCTATCTGTGGCAGCGGATTCGGCCGCCGCATCATGGTGAGCGGCCATTCCGCCGGCGGCCATCTCGCCGCCTGCATGGTGGCGACCGACTGGAAGGCGATCGAGCGCGACGTCGCCGGCCGATCTCGTGCCGATGGGCTACGCGATCTCCGGCCTGTATCGACCTCGCGCCGCTGCTGCATCTCGCCATCAACGCCGACTTCAAGCTCGACGAGGACGAGGCGCGCCGCATGTCGCCGCTGTTCTGGCCGGTCGCGCGCCGGCCGCGTGCTCGATGCCGTGGTCGGCGCGCTGGAGTTCTCGGAGTTCCTGCGCCAGAGCAAGATCATCGCCGACGCCTGGCGCGAGCGCGGCGTGCAGACCCGCTACGAGGAGATCGCACGGACCAACCATTTCACGGTCTGCGACCCCATGACCGATCCGGACAGCGCATGGTCGGCCGCCTGACCGCGCTCGCGGAGCGCACGCATCGGATCGCCCGATAAGCCCTCCGACGAGGGCCACGCTATCGCGCCAGAATTCGAACGCGTAGCTCACGGTCAGCGCGGCGCCGATCACGACCACCACGACGCGCATGACCGCCTGCGGCACGACGCGCGCGAGATGGCTGCCGCAAAAGCCGCCGATCAGGCAGCCCGCCATCATCGTCAGCGTCTGCGGCCATTGCACCGCGCCGTGGGCGACGAAGTAGGTCGCAGCCGACGATGGTGTTGAGGCTCGTCACCAGGTTCTTGATCACGTTGGCGGAGCGGTAGTCGCCGCCGGTCGCGATCGACATCACGCCGAGCAGCAGCACGCCGACGCCGGCGCCGAAATAGCCGCCGTAGACCGAGACCGGCAGCAGCATCGGAACGCTGGTCACGCTCATGCGCGGCTCCTGTCCGCCGCGCGCCATGCGCGCGCGCCCGCAGCCAGTCGGTGATGCGCTCGGAGAACGCAAACAGCACGGTGGCAAAGCCGAGCAGCACCGGAATCAGCACCTCGAGCAGCCGCGCCGGCGTCGCCAGCAGCAGCACCGCCCCGACGAAGGCGCCGCCGACCGAGGCCAGCACGAGGCCCACGAAGGCGCGGTTGAGCGGCGGGAGCTGCGAGCGATCCAGTAGCGCGGCGAGCAGATTTCCGGGGCTCACCGCCACGAGGTTGGACGCGGTCGCAGACACCGGATCGAGCCCGACCGCGAGCAGCGCCGGAAAGGTGACGACCGACGCGCCGCCGACCATCGACGCCATCACGCCGCCGACGATGCCGGTGCCGAACAGGATCAGGATGAGCTGGACAGTCCATCTCGCCAGGTCCCGGCCGCTCAGCAGCCCTTCATCGACCATGGCACGGGCCGCACGCGGCCGACCGGGCATCACATGAACGCCTGGATGCCGGTCTGGGCGCGGCCGAGGATCAGCGCGTGGATGTCGTGCGTGCCCTCGTAGGTGTTGACGGTTTCGAGATTGCACAGCACGCGCATGACGTGGAATTCGTCGGAGATGCCGTTGCCGCCGTGCATGTCGCGCGCCATGCGCGCGATGTCGAGCGCCTTGCCGCAGTTGTTGCGCTTCATCAGCGAGATCGACGGCGGTGCGGCCTTGCCGGCCTCCATCATGCGGCCGAGCCGCAGCGCGCCGGCAGCCCGAGCGTGATTTCGGTCTGCATGTCGGCGAGCTTCTTCTGGACGAGCTGGTTGGCGGCGAGCGGCCGGTTGAACTGCTTGCGGTCGAGCACGTACTGCCGGCGCGGCGTGCCAGCAGAACTCGGCCGCGCCCATCGCGCCCCAGCAGATACCGTAGCGCGCCATGTTGAGGCAGCCGAACGGACCGGCGAGCCCGCTCACGTTCGGCAGCAGATTGTCTTCCGGCACGAAGGCGTCTTCGAGCACGATCTCGCCGGTCACCGAGGTGCGCAGGCTGAGCTTGCCCTCGACCTTCGGCGTCGAGAAGCCCTTGGTGCCGCGCTCGACGATGAAGCCGCGGATTTTGCCTTCGAGCTTCGCCCACACGATGGCAGAGGTCGGCAGATCGGCGCGTTCGAAATCCACATCTTGGCGCCGTTGAGCTTGAAGCCGTTCGGCACCTTCTCGGCGCGCGTCATCATCGAGCCGGGGTCGGAGCCGAAGTCCGGCTCGGTCAGGCCGAAGCAGCCGACCAGTTCGGCGTTGGCGAGCTTGGGCAGGTATTTGCGTCTTCTGCGCCTCGCTGCCGTAGGCGTAGATCGGGTGCATCACCAGCGACGACTGCACCGACAGCGTCGAGCGGTAGCCGGAATCGACGCGCTCCAGCTCGCGCGCGATCAGGCCGTAGGCGACGTAGCCCAGGCCCGCGCCGCCGTATTCCTCCGGGATGGTCGGGCCGAGCAGGCCGAGCGCGGCCATCTCCGGCAGCAGTCTCCTTGTCGACCCGCTCCTCGCGCCAGGCGAGCCTGCACGCGCGGCATCAGCTTGTCCTGCGCGAAAGCGCGCACGCTGTCGCGGATCATGCGCTCTTCTTCGGTCAGTTCGCCTTCGAGGTCGAGCGGGTCCTGCCAGTTGAAGTCGGCGTCTTTCAGGATCAGCGCGGTTTGGTCGGCTTGCCCTCGGTCGAGGCGGCACGCGACATGGGGTGGCTCCATAGCGCGGTTGAGTTGTTCTGGCTTGTTATAGCAGGTGCGGCCGGGGCAGGCTCCCCGGTTCTTGCTCGGCATGCACGACCAGCAAGAGCCGCGAATCCGCTGCCCTTGTTGTCCGCAATGCGCATCGATGGGTGCGGGCTGGCCTACGGCTTGAGCTTGGTCTTGGCCACCACCTCGGTCCACATCTTAAACTCGTTCGCGAGCTCGCGCCGGAACGGCTCGGCGGCGATGCTGGTCGGCTCGTAGCCGAACTGCGCGAGCTTCTCCTTGGTGTCCGGCATGTCGGCGATCTTGAGCACCGCCTCCTCAAGCCGGGCGATAATCGCCAGCGGTGTCTTTGCCGGCACGAAGAAGCCGCTCCAGACCGAGACCGACATCCCTTGCGGGATCTGCTCGGCGACCGTCGGCACCTGCGGGAGCGCCATCGAGCGTGCTGGCGTGGTGATCGCGATGCCCTTGAGCTTGCCCGACTTCACCAGCGCCACCGCCGGCGGCATCGTGGTCGAGGCGACCTCGACCTGGTTTGCGATCGCCGCCGTCAGCGTCGGCGCCGCGCCCGAATAGGGAATGTGGGTCATGCGGGCGTCGGATTGCGTGGTGAAGATGTACTCGACCACAAGCTGCGACACCGACCCCGCGCCGGGCGTGCCGTAGTTGAGGCTTCGCTCCTTGGCGAGCCTGATCAGGTCGGGCAGCGAATTCGCCGGCAGTTCGGGCGCAGCGACCACGATCACAGCCTGCGGCGCCACGCTCGCAATCGGCGCTAGATCGCGCTCGATGTCGAGACCGAGGCCCGGGTTCATGATCTGGTTGATCATCATGCCGTTCGAGGTGAGCAGCACGGTGTAGCCGTCGGGTGCAGCGCTCGCCACCTGGCGGCCGGCGATGCCGCCAGCGGCGCCGGCCCGGTTCTCCACCACAACCGGCTGGCCGAGCAGTGCGGTCAGGCGCTCGGCGAACAGCCGCGCCACGGTGTCGGCACCGCCGCCCGGCGCGAAGCCCGAGATGATGCGAACGGCGCGGTTCGGATAGGCGCCGTCCTGCGCCGAGGCTGCGCCGAAGCAGGCGCACACGCCTGCCAGCGCAAGCGCAGCGATGGCCGGCGCGAGCCGCCGTGCGCGGCGCGGCTTTCGCGTCGGTTGCGCCTCGCCGAAATTCATGCGTGTCTCCCCTTCTCCGCGGACAGCCAGAAGCTCGCGCCGCTATTGCTTCTGGTAGCCGACCTCCTCGACCACCCTCCTGAACCGTTCGTTGTCCTTGACGATGTAAGCTGCGTAGGCCGCAGCCGACATGTCGCTTGCGAGATCGTTGCCGCGGCTGGTCACGAACTCGCGGCCCTCCGGCGAACCCATGATGCCGGCGATGGTCGCGTTGAGTTTGTCCAACACCGGCTTCGGCGTCGCAGCAGGTGCGAGCACGCCCACGACATTGATCAGTTCGAAGCCCACGAGGCCTGCCTCTTGCATCGTCGGAAGGTCCGGGATCGACGGGCTGCGCCGCAGGTCGGCGACCGCCATCGGGCGCAGCTGGCCAGCGGCAATCTGCGCCTGCACCGCCGAATACGCGTTGAGCGTCATGTGCGAGTCGCCCCGGATCACGCCTACCGCCGCCTCGGCTGCACCGCGATACGGCACGACCTGGATGTCGAGGCGCGCGGCCGTGCGGAACATGATCGACATCAGATCACTGAAGCCGCCGAGCGTTCCGATGTTGAGCTTGCCGGGATTGGCCTTCGCGTAGGCGATCAGCTCCGCGATGTTGCCGGCCGGCAGGTTCGGATAGGCGACCAGCACGAACGGGTGCTGGAACGCGATCGCGATCGGCGCGAGGTCGCGCATGGTGTCGAACATCGGGGATTTCTGCAGCTGCGGCGCGTTCGTCACCGAGCTTGACGCGATCAGCAGCGTATGGCCGTCGGGCGCCGACTTGGCGACGTAGCTTGCGCCGATGGCGCCCGCCGCGCCCGGCCGGTTCTCGACCACCACCGCCTGTCCGAGCGCGTCCTTGAGTTTGGCGCCGAGATAGCGGCCGAGCAGATCGGTCGAAGCTCCCGGCGGGAACGGCACGATCAACTGGATCGGCTTGCTGGGATAGGCGGACTGCGCACCCGCGACGCCGGAGATGGTCATGGCGATGCCGAGTGCGATCAGACCGGCGAAACTGGCGGTCCGTGACATGATTTCCCTCCCTTGCCGGCGGCCTTGCTTAGCCGTCCGTTTAAGCCTTGCGCGCGACCGGCGAGCCTTCCTGATCAAACAGCGCCACCCGAGTGGCATTCGGCAGCGGCTCTTCCAGACCTGCGACGATCAGCTGACCTTCGCTGGTGCGGATGCTCGCGATATGCCGCGGCTTCCACTCCGCGTTGCCGGCGGCGTGATGCACGATGGTCGATTGCTCGACCACGCCCTCGCTGACCGTATCGTCGCGCCAGGCGGCGCTGCCGCAGCGCGGACAGATCAGGCGAGGAGGAAAATACCCGGCGTTGCAGACCGTGCAGCGGGCAAGCGGGAGACCGGGCTTCATGACATGCGCTCCAGAACGGCGGCACCGGCACAAGCGCCGTAGCGATAAAGCACCATGCCGTAGCCGCTGACCACCGCGAGGCGGGCGTCCGGCACCTGCCGGCCGTTGGCGCAATGCTGAAGCTGCCGCGCCACCTCAACGAGGCCGTTCATGCCTCCGGCCGAGCCAGCCTGACCCGCTGACAGGAGGCCCCCCGACGTGTTCACCGGAAACTTGCGCTCGGCGATCTCGACCCGGCAGAAGCGGGCAAGATCGCTGCCCGGGACCAGGTTGAGGTCGTTGAGCTGCGCCAGCACCATCGCCGGGTAATCGTCGTAGATCGCGGCAACATCGATATCCTCGGGCGCGACCTTCGCCGCCGACCACAGGTCGGAGGAAACCTTGGACAGGCCGGTGCGCAGGCCATCGCCCCCCTGGTGGTCATAGTTGAAGCTCTGCCGAAGCGCTCGCACGCGCACGCCGGCGCGGCCCGGCGGCAGGCGATCGGCGGTGGCGATTACGATCGCGGAGGCACCGCAGCAGCGCGGCACGCAGTCATACTGCGTGAGCGGATCGCAGACCACGCGCGCGTTCAGGTACTCGTCCATGGTCAACGGCTTGCGATAGACGGCGCCGGGATTGCCGCCGGCCCAGGCGCGTTGCGAAATCGCGAGGTGGCCATAGTCCTGCCGCTCCAGCCCGAACGCCTTCATCTGGCGCTGGGTCAGCATCGCAAACAGCGAATTCGGACCGCCATGGCCAAGCGGCGCAACGTGATCGCGGATGGCACGGTTGTAGTTGGCAGTGAGCCGCGCGAAGCCTTCCGCCGCCATGGCATCGCCGCCGACTACCACGATCACCGAGGCCGCGCCGGCCTCGATGCCGCGCACAGCGTGGCCGAGCATGTTGATGCCGCCCGCGCCACCGTTCGTGTCCTGCAGCAGCCAGCGCAGCGACATGCCGAACCGCCAGGCCATGTCGACCGACTTGTCTGGCTCGATCGAGAACGAGGAGATGGCGAGGCCATCGACGTCAGAGAGCTTGAGGTTGGCGTCGCGCAGCGCGCTCACCACCGCATCGCGCAGAAAGGTATGCGTGGTCTGGCCGGGCTCGGGATGGCGGGTGTAACCCGCCTCGCCGGTTCCGATGATGACGGCGTCACTCACGTGTTGGCTCCCATGGCCGGCGTTTCCTCCACACGGATCAAGGCATCGACGATCACCGCACGATCCGGGCCGGCAATCACCGGATTGAGATCGACCTCGACTGATCGCTGGATTGGCGGCAACGATCTCGGACAGGCGCGCGGCGATGGCCGCCACCGCCGCGCGATCGACCGGCGGCGCACCGCGATAGCCATCGAGCAGCCGCTGCGAGCGCAGCCGCGCCAGCGCCGCCAGCGCCGCGTCCGCCGAGGCCGGCGCGCGGCAGAACACCACGTCGTCGAGCACCTCGGCATAGACGCCGCCGATCCCAAGCATGATGACCGGGCCGGTCGCCCGCGCACGCTGCGCGCCGACAATCAGCTCGACGCCGCCCGCGACGATCTGCTGCACCAACATCGCGGCCCCCGGGAAGCGCTGCGCCAAAATGGCCGCTGCTTCGCGCACCGCGGTCTCGTCCTTGAGATTGAGCAGCACGCCACCGGCGTCCGACTTGTGTGCAATCGCCGCCGAAGACACCTTGAGCGCGACTGGGTAGCCGATGCGGCCGGCCGCGGCGACCGCAGCGTCGGCGCTGTCAACCACTTGTTCCTGCGTTACCGGCATGCCGTAGCCCGCAAGATGGGCCTTCGAACTCGGCTTCCGAGTGCACGCCCCCGTGAAGCGCGCGCGGCGGCACCGCTCCGGGCTTGCCGGTCGGCGGCTTTGAGATCGCCTCGGCGCGGTCGACGAGATGGCGAAGCGCGCGCACCGCGCGATCGACCGATGGATAGTTCGGCACGTTCAGCTCGGCGAGGATCGTCTCGCTGTTCGGGGCGACAATGCAGGTGGTGACCGGCTTCACGTCGCGCGCCGCGGCAAGACAATGGGCGAACTCCGGAAAGTCGAGACCAATCGCGATCCCGACCATGGCGTCGACGTTATCCTGCTTCACGATTGCTTGTGCGCACGTATCGAGGTGCTCGCGCTTGGTCTGGCCGGTCACCTCGACCGGATTGCCGAGCGCCGCAAACGGCGGCACCAGCGGGCGCAGCTCGGTGAGCTGCTCGGCGAGCGGCGGCAGCTCCATGCCATGCTGCTCGCAATGATCGGCGGCAACCACGCTCGGCCCGCCGGCCAGCGCGAAGATCGCAACGCGGCGACCGCGCGGCAGGTTCGCCCCCGAGCGGGCCAGCGCATTCGCGGTGTCGAACAGCTCCTCGCTGGTGTCGGCGAATATTGCGCCTGCCTCGCGCAGCAGCGACTCCCACACCTTGCCATCGCCGGCGAGCGAGCCGGTGTGCGAGAGCGCCGCCCGCTGACCAGCCTTCGACCGGCCGCCCTTGAGGATGATGATCGGCTTCTTGCGGCTGACCTCGCGGACGGTGTCGAGGAACACGCCGACATCGGGCACGCCTTCGACGAAGGCGGTGATCACGGTCGTCTCCGGATCGTCGGCGAGATAGCGGAACATGTGGGCGTGGGTGATGTCGGCCATGTTGCCGATGCTGGCGAGCTTGGACAGGCCGATGCCCGCGTTGCGCAGCGCCGCAATCGCGGCATTGCCGAACGCCCCACTCTGCGACACGAACGCGATCGGGCCGGGTTCGGATGCGAGATCGCGCATCGGGGACGCATTCATCGGCAGATGGAAATTGCGGACGCCAAGACAATTCGGCCCGATCATGCGGATGCGGCCGTCAGCGCGCTGAACCATCTCCTGCTGCAGCCGGCGGCCTTCCTCGCCGACCTC
This sequence comes from uncultured Alphaproteobacteria bacterium, assembly GCA_963821555.1. GTDB lineage: Bacteria > Pseudomonadota > Alphaproteobacteria > Rhizobiales > Xanthobacteraceae > Z2-YC6860. Next base: position 140,749 of record CAWGEM010000006.1, read on the forward strand.
CTGGAACCCTGCGGTAAACACCACGGCGGCCTTGGCGTTGGCCGCAACCGCATCCGCGATACCGGCCGGAACCGCGGTCGAGGGGATGCTGATGAGCACGAGATCGACGGCCTGCGGCACGTCCTTCAGTGACCCGAAGGCCTTGTAGCCGCAGATTTCCGACGCCGAACGGCTGATCGGGTAGACGTCGCCGGGGAACTTGAAGGTCTGCAGGTTGCGGACAAGGCTGTGCCCGAACTTGGTCGGGTCGGTGGAGGCGCCGAGCACCGCGACCTGCTTCGGCCGGAATACCGCATCGATCCCAGCCGTCTCGATCATCGCCTGATCCTCCCGCCGTTTCTTGGCCGTGATCCTGCCGGTTTGGGGGCCCCAAAACAATTCCATTGCGCCTCGGAATAGCGCATTCGAGCGATGCAGAGGCGCATTGGACGCCTGCCCTGCCTGCCCCCAAGGCACCCCGCGAATAGTAATCCACACCGCCGATTGGCCGAGCCGAGCCCTGGCGGGTATGATGGCTGCTATCCTACTTGACCGGTGCAACCCAGAGCAGAGCGCAGGATCACGCCGTGAACGTCCAGACGGCCGAACGACCCGACCGCGAACCATTCGCTCGGCGCCCTGGTCACCGAGGGCAAGACCAAGAAGATCCACCAGATCGACCGCGGCTCCGACCTGGTGACCGTCATCTCCAAGGATGACATCACGGCCGGCGACGGCGCCAAGCACGACATCATCCCGGACAAGGGCCGGCTCGCCAACGCCACCACCTCGCAACGTGTTCCGGCTGCTCAAGGCATGCGGCCTGCCGGTCGCATTCGTGGAGCAGGACAGCGCGATCTCGTTCATCGCGCCGCACTGCCGCATGCTGCCCTACGAGGTGGTGGTGCGGCGCGAAGCGCACGGCTCCTATCTCAAGCGCAACCCGCAGTTCGCCAAGGGCCAGCTGTTCCCGCGACTGATCGTCGAGTTCTTCCTCAAGACCAAGGACCGCGACTGGAAGGGCAAGCCGCTCACCTGCGACGATCCCCTGATGAGCTACGTCGAGGGCGCCACGCAGATCAAGCTTTACAATCCCGCGAAGCCGATCCTCGGCCAGGAGCCGTTCCTCGCCCTGCCCGACGCCGGAGGTGTTCGACACCGACGAGGAGTGGAAGATCTTTCCCGAGATGCGGCGCATCGCGCGGCAGGCGTTCCTGGTGCTGGAGAAGGCCTGGCAGCTCGAAGGCGGCACGCTGGTCGATTTCAAGGTCGAGTTCGGCTTCGACGCCCAGGGCCGCCTGTTGCTCGCCGACGTGATCGACAACGATTCCTGGCGGGTGATCGAGAGCGGCTCCTACATCGACAAGCAGGTGTACCGCGACGGCGGCGCGCTCGACGACGTCGCCGCCAAATACCGGCGCGTCGCCGAGATCACCGAGCCACTTCCGCGTTCCGCGCCAGCGCATCATCCTGTGGCGCGGCTCGACCAGCGACAAGACCGACACGTTCAAGGACGCGCTCGGCGAGCTTGCCGACCTGATGACGGTGGTGACCTGCTCGGTGCACAAGGAGCCGGTGGCGGCCGCCGGCATCCTGCACCGCATGATGCAGGAGGTGCCGGACTCCGTGATGATCGCCTACATCGGACGCTCGAACGGCGCCGGCCCGACGCTGTCGGCGATGTCGACCATGCCGGTCATCACCGTGCCGGCGAGCGTCAAGGATTTTCCCGAGGACGTGTGGTCGTCGCTGCGCGCGCCGAGCGCGGTGCCGGTGATGACGGTGCTCGAGCCGTCCAATGCGGTGCTTGCCGCGCTGCAAATCCTCTCCGGCCGCAACCCGCGGCTCTACGCCCACGTCCGCGGCGAGATCGAGAACCGCACCGTCAATACGATCCAGCTCTGATCGCGCGCCGGTTTCTTCTTCCATCAGGGCCGTTGCCGCGCCCCGGCGCTTTCGGCTATTGAGAACCAACGCGCACCCGTCGCCAGGCTTTTGAGCTGCCGAGCGTCCGGTGGGTACGGCCATCGCCTGAACATTCGTTTGCTCACAGGAGGCCTTCATGCGCATTCGCACCATCCTCGCCGTCGTTCTCCTCGGCCTTGCGGTATCCGGCTGCGGCTACAACACGATTCCGACGCTCGAGGAGCAGGCCAAGGCGAAGTGGGCGGACGTGCAGAACAACTACCAGCGCCGCGCCGACCTGATCCCCAACCTGGTCGCGACCGTGCAGGGCTACGCCAAGCAGGAACGGGACGTGCTGACCGCGGTGATCGAGGCGCGCGCCAAGGCGACGTCAGATCAAGGTCGACGCCTCGCAGCTCACCGACCCCGAAAAGCTCAAGCAGTTCCAGGATGCGCAGAACCAGCTCTCCGGCGCGCTCGGCCGGCTGATCGCGGTCAGCGAGAACTATCCCGACCTGAAATCGAACCAGAACTTCCTCGCCCTGCAATCGCAGCTCGAGGGCACCGAGAACCGCATCAGCGGTCGCGCGGCGCGACTATATCGAGGCGGTGCGGGCCTTATAACACCGAGCTCCGGACCTTCCCCGGCCATCCTGTGGGCCTCGACCTTCTTCCGCGGCAACAAGCCGATGGCCGAGTTCGCCGCGAGCGACACCGCGCAGACGCCGCCGCCAGTGAAGTTCTGACCGCGGCCTGCCGCGAAGGCAGCATCGATGACCGCCAGGCCGCGCTCACGCCCGCGTCGCTTGCGCCGGGAGGTCCGTGCCGCTGGCCTTTGCGCTTGCGGCGTGCTGTTGCTCGCAGCGCTCGCGTCGTCCGTTGGCGCTGCACGTTTCCGGCGCTGACCGGGCGGGTCGTCGATCAGGCCAATATCATCCCGGCCGACGTGCGCGAGCGCGATCGAGACCAAGCTCGCCGAGCTCGAAGCCAAATCCGGCATCCAGCTCGTCGTCGCCACCGTCACCTCGCTCGAAGGCGAGGAGATCGAGCCCTACGCCAATCAGCTTGTTCCGCACCTGGCAGCTCGGCGAGAAGGCCAAGAACAACGGCGTGCTGCTGCTGGTCGCGCCCGAACCAGCGGCGGGTCCGCATCGAGGTCGGCTACGGCCTCGAAGGCACGCTCACCGACGCGCTCTCCAAGATCATCATCACCAACGCGATCACGCCGCGCTTCAAGCACCGGCGATTTCGGCGGCGGCATTGCGCGCGGCGTCGACGACATCATCACGGTGCTGACCACCGACGCGTCGGAATGGCAGAAGCGGCCGTCGCTGCGGCTCGACAGCCAGGAGCGACCGGATGCTCGGCACGCTGGATCCTCTTCGCACTCTCTCTTGTCTTCATCACGCTGTTCATCGTCTCCCGCGAGTTCCGCTGGTTCGTCCTGAACGTGCTGCTTGAACATGCTTGCCAACTCCGGGACGCGGCGGCGGCTATAGCGGCGGCGGCTATTCCGGCGGTGGCTACTCGGGGGCGGCGGCTGGTCGGGTGGCGGCGGATTTTCCGGCGGCGGCGGCTCGTCGGGCGGCGGCGGCGCTTCGGGGAGCTGGTGATGGACATGCTGTCGGAACAGGACCAGGCCCGCATGTCGGCCGCGATCCGGGCCGCCGAGGCCAAGACCTCCGGCGAGATCGTCTGCGTGCTGGCGCGAACCTCGACCGATCCGACAGCGCTGCCGATCTTCCTCGCGGCGCTCGCGCGCGCTGCGCTGCCATGGCTGCTGGTCGCGACCACGGCGCTGCCGGTCTATGCCGATTCTGTCGCTGCAGATCGTCGCTGTTCGTCGTGCTTGTGGTCGTGCTCTGCCTGCCGCGCGTCCGGGTCGCGCTGCTGACACGCGCCGGGCGCAGCGCGCCGTCGCGCATCGCGCCGCGATGGAGCAGTTCCGCATCCGCGGGCTTGGCGCGCACGCGCGAACCGCACCGGCGTTCTGATCTTCGTGTCGCTGGCCGAACACTACGCCCGCATCGTCGCCGACGAGGGCATCGCCAGCCGCGTGCCGCAGTCGGAATGGCAGGGCGCGGTCGACGCGCTGATTGCGCACACACGCGACGGCCGCATTGCCGACGGCTTCATTACCGCGATCGACCTGTGCGGCGAGGCGCTCGCCAAACACTTCCCGCGCACCGCGAGCGACCGCGACGAATTGCGCGACCGCATCTATGTGATCTGAGCGTCGAGGGCCAAGCCACCGTCATTCCGGGGCGCGAGCAAAGCTCGCGAACCCGGAATCCAGAGGCAGATTCCGCGTGCGGCTCTGGATTCCGGGTTCGCGCCTTTCGGCGCGCCCCGGAATGACGAGGGTAGGCATTTGGTTCGCTGAGAGCACCGGTCCAGCTATTTGACCACCACGTTGTTGGCGTAGTTCACCAGGTAGTCCTTGATCTCGGTCCGCACGTTGCCGAGGTCGGCGAGGATGTCCTGGCCTTCGTTGCCCGAGACGAAGATCGGCTCGGTCTTGATGATGCGGGAGTAATCCGCGAGGAACTGCGGGTTCTTCCACATTTCCGCAAACGCCGCGCGCAGGATACCGGTCGCCTCCTCGGAGGCCTTCGGCGGCATCATGGCGACGCGGAACATCGCAAGCTGCGGATCGGCGAAGGCGCGCAGCGCCTCGTAAGGCAACTGCCCGGCCAGCGGCTTGTCCGGTCTCACCGAGGCGTAGAACTCCTCGAAGGTCTGCAGGTTCGGCAGCGCGCGGCTGCGCGGATAGCTGCCGTTCTTGGCGCGCGGCGCAAGCTGCCAGAGCGGGATGACGACGTGTCCCATGGTCGGCTCGACCGAGGCGGCCCAGCCCGACAGCGACGAATTGGCAAGCTGGCCGATGTTCTGCAGGATCGCGGTCTCGACGTCCTTCAGGCCGCGATAGGCCGGCACCGCCTGATATTTGACCCCGAGCAGGTCGAGCGCGATCAGCTGGTTCAGCGTGTTGGTGTTCTGCACATTGAGCGAGAGCGCCTTGAACTCCTGCGTCCTGATGATGTCGGCCGCCGTGTTGAGGCCAGGCGGCGTGTCCTTGCGCATATAGACCACCAGCGGACACTCCACCCCGGCGATCAGCGCGAACTCGGAGTACTTGGTGCGCATCGCGCTGTTGCCGAGAATCTGGTCGTTCATCGCGAGCGTAAAGAAGCCGATGGTTTCGCCGTTCGACGCGGCTTCGCCAAGCTGGTTGCTGCCGATCAGGCCGCCGGCGCCACCGACGTTGCGCACCACCACGGTCGGGTTACCCGGCACGTGCGCGGGCAGATGCTGCGCGATGATGCGGCCCTCGATGTCGGTCGGGCCGCCCGCCGGATAGTTGACGATCATGGTGATCGTCTTGCCCTTGTAGAATTGCGCCATCGCGCTGCCCGGCAGCGCGATCGTCAGCGCCGCCAGAATGGCGGTCAGCGTTCCGCGTGGCATCGGCCGCCTCCCTATTTCTTTGCCGTCCGCTGATCGGTCAGCATGGTCCCGAGCTTGAACGGCTCGTACGTCGGCTTGTAGGACTTCTCGTCCAGGAATTGCCGCAGCCCGGTGTTGTAGGAGTCCTCCTTGTCGGCGGTCTTGATCGCCTGACCCTTGGCCGCGAGGTATTCGTAGGACTGCGGCACATCCATCGTGCGCACATGGCGGATCGCCTGCTTGGTCGCGCGCAGCACCGCCGGGCTTTTCTTCATCAGCCGCTCGGCCAGATCGGTGACGGCATCCTCGAGCTTTTTCGCAGGCACGGCATAGTTGATCATGCCGATGCGGGCAGCCTCCTTGCCGTCGAACGGATCGCCGAGGCAGGCGTAGTAGAGCGCGTGCCGCGGCAGCACGGCGTCGGCCACCGCCTTGGAAACGAGCGCACCCGGCAGGATGCCCCAGTTCACCTCGGACAGCGAGAACGTCGCATTCTCGGCCGCGATCGCGAAATCGCAGGCCAGAAGCTGCATGAACGCGCCGCCGACACAGTAGCCGTGCACCATGGCGATCGTCGGCTTGTCGTAGTTGTAGAGCCGCTCCCAGCGCCAGCGGTTGGCCGCCGCGGCGGCTTTCTTGCGCTCGCCCGGATTGCGTTCCAGCTCGCGGAAGAACTTCTTCAGGTCCTGGCCGGCGCTGAAATTGCCGCCCTCGCCGCTCACCACGACGACCTTGACGTTGTCGTCGACTTCGAGCCGCGCGAGCGCGTCGTCCATGTCGTAATGAAGCTGCGGGCTCATCGCGTTGCGCTTGTCGGGGCGATTGAGAAACGCCCAGGCGATGCCGTCGTGGACGCGGACATTGACGAATTCGTACTTGTACTCAGCCATGGACGTGGTCCTCCAACATTCGGTTCGATGTTTTCCGTATTCGTTCAGCCGTAGGTTCGCAGCACGTGACGCGCGAGCGTCATCTTGAGAATTTCGATCGGCCCCTCGGTAATCATCATGCTGCGCTGGTCGCGCCAGAATTTCTCGATCGGCAGGTCGGTCGCAAGCCCCATGCCGCCGTGGATTTCCATGCAGCGGTCGGCAGCGCGGAATGACTGGGTGTCGCCAAAAATCTTGGCCATGTAGGCTTCGGTTCGGATATCGCGGCCTTGGTCGTACTTCCAGGCGGCATCGTAGACCATCAGCCGAAGCTGGTGCAGTTCTATGAAGCTGTCGGCCAGCATCCACTGGACGGCCTGCCGCTCGGCCAGCGGCTGGCCGAAGGTTACGCGCTGTTTGGCGTATTGCGTGCCGAGCTCGAGGCAACGCTCGATCACGCCGATGCTGCGCGCGCCGTGGCGGATGCGGCCGACATTGAGCCAGTGCTGGGCATGCCGGAAGCCGTCGCCCTCCTCGCCGATGCGGTCGGCGACCGGCACCTTTACGTCTTCGAACGCGATCTCCCACGGCCGATCGTCGACCACCAGCTCCTGCGAACGCAGCAGCCGCACCCCCGGCGCCTTCATATCGACAATGAACGCTGTGATGCCGCCGCGCGAGCCCTTCGAGCGATCGGTCGCTGCGATCAACTGCGCGTAGTGGGCGTCGTCGGCGCCGGTGATGAAGCGCTTGATGCCGTTGATGACGTAATGGTCGCCCTGCCGCACGGCGGTCGTGCGCATGCCGCCCGGATCGCCGCCCGCATCCGGCTCGGTCTGGGCGAGGCACCAGTTCAACTCGCCGCGGATGGTCGGCAGCAGGTACTTGCGTTTCTGCTCGTCGTCCAGGTGATAGAGGATCGGGCTGACGTTCGGCCCGAACACGTCGACGCCGCGCGATGGCAGCGCGATGGTGCGGCCGAGCTCGGCCCAGACTGTCACCTTGGCGACGAGCCCCATGCCAAGCCCGCCGTACTCCTGCGGCACATCGTAGCCGGCGAGACCAAGCTCGCGCGCCTTGCCGGTCAGGTGCGCACGCACTTCGGGCTTGAGCTTGTGGCCATCGCGCGCCGTGCGCTCGATCGGGATCATCTCCCGGTCGACGAACTTGCGGACCGTGTCGCGCAGCATCCGGATTTCTTCCGGAAGATCGAAGTTTAGTCCTTCAGGGACGGGCGTTCCATGCATGCAACCGCTCCTAGAGCAAATTCCGAGTTGGGTTCGGCGGCCACCGCATGCTCCGTCCACCCTCCCCTGGAGGGGGAGGGTCGCCTGCCGAGCGAAGCGAACGCAGGCGGGGTCGGGTGAGCCCACCTACGCAGGAGTTCACCCCACCCCGGCTCGCGACTGCGTCGCTCGCCGACCCTCCCCCTCCAGGGGAGGGTGACAGAGCAAGCGGGATGTACGAAGCCCAATTCATGGGGGACGTCTTCTATAGATTGCGTCGAACCAGACGAACGTCGACGGCGCGCACCCCGTCGCCCTTGGCAAGCACGATCAGCGGGTTGATCTCGAGGTCGGAAAGTTGCTCCCGGCGATCGGCAAACAGCCGCGACAGCCCGGTCATGGCGCGCACCACGGCGTCGACGTCGCGCGCCGGCCGGCCGCGGAACGCGCCGAGCAGCGGCGCGCCGCGCAATGAGGCAAGCATTTCGCGTGCGGTCGTCTCGTCGATCGGCAGCAGCCGGATCGCGACATCACGCATCACCTCGACCAGCACGCCGCCAAATCCGACCAGCATGAACGGACCGAACTGCGGGTCTTCGCGCACGCCAAGGATCATTTCGAGGCCGTCAACCATCTCCTGCACCAGGAAGCCGTCGATCGTCGCGCGCGGATCGTGAGCGGTGAGCCGCCTCGCCATTGCTCTTGCCGCATCCTGCACCACCGCGGCATCGCGCAGGCCGAGCGCCACGCCGCCGACCTCGGTCTTGTGGCTCGCAGCCGGCGACACGATCTTGACCGCCACCGGAAAGCCGATGCGAGCAGCTTCATCGCCCGCCTGCTCGGGCGTCCTCGCAAACGAACTCTTCGGCACGGCCAGCCCGTGCTGCGCGAGCAGGCCGTCGAAGCGCGCGCCGGCGAGATCGCCGGCGACGCCTTGCGGCTCCGGCAGCGCGGTAACACCGCGCCGCAGCGTGCCGGCGTAGCGGACGAGCGCCTGCAGCGCCCGCACCGTTTCGGGCAGGCCCTGGATCAAGGGCACGCCGGTCTCGGTCTGGTACTTGCGGCTCATGTCGGAGACGTTCTGCGCCATGCGGCCGAACGCAAGGATCGGCTTGTCGGTCGAGGCGCGCACGCTCCGCAGCGGCTCGGCGTTGTAGGGATCGCCCGGATTGACCGGGAGCAGGCCCTGCACTGTCACGAGATCGACGGTCGGGTCGGCGCAGATCACCTTGCAGATCTCGGCGAATTTCGGCGGCTGTACCCCGATCACCGGACCGACATCGAGCGGATTCTCGGGGGCGAGGCCCGGATCGATCATCGCGGGAAGCCGCGCACGAGTCTCCGGCGCGAGCGGCGCCATCTCGGCGCCCTCCTCGGCAGCATAGTCGAGCACAAGCCCCTTGGCGCCGCCAGAATAGCCGACCATCGCGATGCGGTTGCCGGCCGGCAGCCGGCCGGCCGCGAACGCGAGCCCGGCCTCGATCAGATCGTCGAGCGAGGGACAGCGCACGATGCCGTACTTGCGACACACCGCGTCAAACACCTGGTCGTCGCCCGCGATCGCGCCGGTATGACTCGCGGTCGCGGCCTTGCCGCGCTCGCTGCGACCGACCTTGACCAGGATGATCGGCTTCCTCGCGGCAAGCGCCTTCTCGGCCGCCGCCATGAACGCGGACGGCCGGCGAACGCCCTCCACCAGACAGGCGATGATCTTGGTGTGTTCGTCTTCGACCAGAAAATTGATGTAGTCGGCGAGATCGAGATCGAGCTCGTTGCCGCTCGACACCGCATAGGAAAAGTCGAGCCCACGCAGCGCCGCCTGCTGCAGCCAGAACTGGAACGTGCCGCCGGACTGGAACACGACACCGACAGGGCCCGGGTTCAGCGCACGCACGCGCTTGGCCGGATAGAGCAGGAGCTTCTCGCGCAGAGCGAGCGAACCCATGCAATTCGGACCCGAGATGCGAAGGCCGGTCTTTTCCGATAGCGACGTCAGCGCCTGCGCGCGCTTTCGCCCCTCCGCATCGCCGCCTTCGCCGAATTGCGCAGCATAGATCAGCGCACATTTGAGCCCATGCGCCGCCGCTTCGGCGAGCGTGTCCGCGATGAACGGCGACGGAATGATGGTGAGTGCGAGATCGACCGGTTCCGGGATCGCCGCGAAGTTGGGATAGACCGGCCGGCCCCACAAATCGTTGCGCTTGGGGTTGACGAGGTAAAGCCTCGCGGGGAACCCGCAGTGCTGGAGGTTGTCGTAAATCTCCTGCGCCCAGCCGCCGCGGCTGGAATCGGAGGCGCCGACGATCGCGATGGTCTTGGGGCGCAAGAGGCAGTCGACGCTACGAAACACAACACCTCCGCCCAGGACCAACGCCGCAATGCAGGCGCAACAGCATGCCCCGCTCGCGCGCCCGCTCGCAAGGGCCCGCGCGATTGACACGCTGCGGCGCAATGTTCCTAATTCCGTCGCCGGACGTTGCCCGCCGCCGTGTGGCGCAACGGCCTCCTTACTCCGGCAGACCGCAACAACGGCGAGGACACCGATGGCTGAGCGCAACCCCGGCTTCCTGGGCGGCAACCGCTTCAAGCTCGGCGTGTTCGGCGTCAATTGTTCGGGCGGGCTGTCGCTGATCCGTCAGCGCTGGCTTGGCGGTTGGGACGACAGCGTGGCCCTTGCCAAGCTCGCCGACGACGCCGGCATCGAGTGCCTCGTGCCGCTGCAGCGCTGGAAGGGCTACGGTGGCGACAGCAACGTCAATTCGCACTGCCTGGAAAGCATCGCCTGGGCCTGCGGGCTGCTCGGGCAGACGCGGCACATCTCGATCTTCTCGACCGTGCACGCGACCCTTCTGCATCCTGTGTTCGCCGCCAAGCAGATGGCAACTGCAGACCACATCGGGCACGGCCGTTTCGGCGTCAATCTCGTGCCGGGCTCGAACGCGGCCGAGTTCCGGATGTTCGGCCGGGAGATCGACGAGCACGTCGACCGCTACGCCATGGCACAGGAGTGGTGGGACGTCATCCGCCGCATCTGGTCGGAACCGGGCGAGTTCGATTTCGACGGCCGCCACTTCAAGCTGAAAGGCGTGATCGGCCGCCCGCAGCCCTATGGCGGCCGGATCCCACCGATGATGAACGCCGGCGCCTCGCCGGTCGGGCGCGATTTTGCCATCCGCAATTCCGACATGCACTACGACTGGTGCCAGACCCCGGAGGACAGCCGCGCGCGCATCAAGGAAAGCAAGGCACGCGCGGCTCCCCGCGCATTGCAGGTCTGGACGCCAATCAGCGTGGTGTGCCGTCCGACGCAGGCGGAGGTGACGGAGTTTCTCGACCAGTGCGTCGCCGACGCCGACTGGGGTGCGATCGACCGGCGCAACGCCAGCCGGCTCGCGCCGCGCGGCTCGAAGTCGCAGACGGCAGAGGAGGTCGCCGCCATCCGCGAGCACGAGCAGGCGCGCGCGGTGATCGCACGCGACCACTATTCGATTTTCGGCACGCCCGATCACGTCGCGGGCGAACTCGCGCGCTTGAGCGATGCGGGCTTCGACGGCGCCGCCATCATTTTCGTCGACTACCTGCAGGACCTGCCGTACTTCGTGCAGGAGGTGCTGCCGCGGCTCGAACGACGCGGCCTGCGCCGCCCGGTCTCGGCGGTGCGGCTCGCGTCGTAGGCGCGCGATTTGGAGGACGAACGGAGCGTTTATGATCGTGCCCTCTCCCGTTGGGAGAGGGCCGCTCCAACGGACTACAAGGCACAAGCTGGGTGAGGGGTTACGGACCGTCGATCGGTCAAAACCCCTCACCCGAATGGTCGTGTGTCGAGTGCACGTTAGCCCTCTCCCTGTGGGAGAGGGCATAGCAATGCGCGCCGCGCTCATCGACCTCCCGACAGCGGAAGCACCCATTCACTCCTGGAACGTCTCTTCGCGCTTTCTTCGAAGCTGCGGAAACACGATCAAGGCGATCACCACGAGCGTCAGCGCGAGCAGCGTCGCCGACACCGGCCGGTTGATGAAGATCATCGGATCGCCGCGCGACAGAACAAGCGAACGGCGGAGGTTCTCCTCCATCAAAGGACCGAGGATGAAGCCGAGCACCAGCGGCGCCGGCTCACAGCCAAACCGCAGCAGCACGTAGCCGGCAAGCGTAAACACCGCGGTCAGTACCAGCTGGGCCGCGTTGGTGTTGGTGCTGTAGACGCCGATCAGGCAGAACAGCAGGATCGCCGGGTAGAGCAGCCGGTACGGCATCGACAGGAGCCGGACCCATATCCCGATCAGCGGCAGGTTGATCACCAGCAGCATGACGTTGCCGATCCACATGCTCGCGACCATGCCCCAGAACAGGTCCGGCCGTTTGGTCATCACCGCCGAGCCCGGCTCGATGCCGTGGATGATCATCGCCCCCATCATCAGCGCCATGATCGCGTTTGAGGGAAACCCCAGCGTCAGCAGCGGAATGAATGAGGTCTGCGCGGCCGCGTTGTTGGCCGATTCCGGGCCGGCAACGCCCTCGATCGCGCCCTTGCCGAACCGGCTCGGATCGGCGGCGATCTTCTTTTCGACCGTATAGCTCGCAAACGCGGCTAGCAGCGCGCCGCCGCCCGGCAGGATGCCGAGCACCGACCCGAGCAACGTGCCGCGCACGATCGGCCGCCAGGATTGCTGGAAGTCTGTGCGGCTCGGCCACAGATTCCTGACCCTCGTGTCGGCGGCGACCTGCCGCGCGGCCGGCTGCTCCAGATTGCGAACGATCTCGGCGAGCCCGAACAGGCCGATGACCAATGGAAGAAAGTCGATGCCGTCCCAGATCGCGGACAGCCCGAAGGTATAGCGTGTGAGCCCGCTGTCCACGTCAGTGCCGACGAGCCCGAGCACGAGCCCGACCAGCACCATGCCGATGGCCTTGATGATCGAGCCGTGCGCCAGCACGGTCGCAGTCACAAGACCGAGGACCATCAGCGAGAAGTATTCCGGCGAGTTGAAGCGCAGCGCAAAGATCGCAAGCGGCAGCCCGAAGGCTGCGATGAATACGGTGCCGAAGCAGCCCGCGACGAACGAGCCGATCGCGGCAATGCCCAGCGCTGCGCCGGCGCGGCCTTGCTTCGCCATCTGGTGGCCGTCGAGACAGGTGACGATCGAAGACGCCTCGCCCGGCATGTTGACCAGGATCGACGTGGTCGAGCCGCCGTACTGCGCGCCGTAGTAGATGCCGGCCAGCATGATCAGCGCGGACAGCGGCTCAAGGCCGAAGCTGAACGGCAGCAGCATCGCAATCGTCGGCAGCGGGCCGATGCCCGGCAGCACACCGACCAGCGTGCCAAGCAAGCATCCGATCAGCGCGAAACCAAGATTCTTCAGTGTGAAGGCAGCGCCAAAGCCGGTCGCGAGGTGGTGGACGATATCGATGTCCATGCTACTGGCCCCACCATAGCGGCAGGGGTTGCGACAGGCCGTAGACGAAGGCCGCGACCACGAAGACAGTGAGCCCGGCCGCTAGCAGGAGCGTTTCCTTTAGATTGACGCCGGGGCGCGCGCAGGCGGCGGCCACCACAACAACAACAGCAGCAACCACAAGCCCGGCCGTCTCGATCAGCGCGGCAAACGCCAGGATGGTGGCGATCACGAACAGGAGCGGCCGCGGCGAAGTGCGCTCGATTGGCGGCCCCTCGACGGTCAGCGCGCGGACCATCAGCACGGCGCCGATGCCGAAGATCAGCCAGCCCAGCAGCGTCGGGAAATAGCCCGGCCCGATCCGCATCGCCGTGCCCTGCGCGAGATGGCGGGCAAAGTAGACGACGGCGAGGCCGAACAGCATGAAGAACAGCGCCGCACCGAAATCCTGCGGGCTCTTCACGCGCAACATGTCCATCCCCCTCATCAGCCCGCAGCAGCGCGACGTCCCCAAGCACCGATTGCGCCAAGCGGCTGCGCCAGCGGCCTACTGCTGCGGGATGTCGGCCTCGCGAATCAGCCTCCCCCACTTGGCCATTTCGCTCACCGTATACGCCCGCAGGCTGTCCGGGCTGCCCGGGAACGGCTCGGCCCCGATCGACCTGATGAACTCCTTGTTGTCGTCGTGCATCAGGATGGTGTTGAACCATTCCGATAGCTTGGCGACGACCGCCGGCGGAGCCTTGGCCGGCAGCCAGGCCGCGAACCACGAGCTGAGATCGAAGCCCTCGATGCCGGCCTCGCGCATGCCGGGCAGCTCGGGGGCAACGCTGGAGCGCTCGGCCGAAGCGACCGCAAGGAGCCGCAGCCGTCCCTCCTTGGCCGGCGCGAGCGTATAGGGCGCATCCGCGATCATGTAGTCGAGCAGCCCTGCGAGCAGGTCGCGATGGATGTCCGGCGTGCTGCGATAGCGCACCGCCGTCGCGGTCGTGCCGGTCAGCGTCTTGAACAGGTGGCCCGACACGGTCTGGAACGGTCCGCTGACGCCGTACGAGGCCTTGTCACCCTTGGTCTTGAGCAGCGCGATCAATTCCGGCATCGACTTGATCGGCGAATTGGGAGCGACGCAGAAAGTGAACGCAAGCCGCAACAGCGTCGTCACCGGCGTGAAGTCGTTGATTGGATCGAACGGCAGCTGCTTGAACAGGTGCGGATTGGACGCCATGGTCGAGTTGCCTGGCGCGATCAGCAGCGTGTAGCCGTCGGGCCTCGCGCGCGCCACCGACTCGGCACCGATGTTGCCGAGCGCACCGACCTTGTTTTCCACGATCACCGGCTTGCCCGCGAGCGTTTGCAGCTTGGTCGCGAAGAACCGTGCGATGACGTCGACGCCAGTGCCCGCGCCAAAACCGATCACAATGCGGATATCCTTGGTCGGATAGTCCTGCGCACGCGTCGGCGTGGCGAGAGCTGCGACAAGCAGCAGTGCCAGCATGCACATTGCGGCTTGGCGAACTTTGGGGCGTTGCATGTCAGCCTCCCGAAATTCTCCCGTGCTCTTCTCTGACGCGCGGCATCAGGCGGCCGGATGATCGACGGAATTGTGTTCGTTAACATGTTCACTGTCAAACCGCGGCAGCATGATGCATGCGGCCGTTGTCGACGCAGCCATCGGGGCTTCCAAGTCCGGGCCAACCGGTGGCATGGTAGACAAACCGCGGGCCGCCGCGGCATGGCAATGGAATTCGCAGGGGTCGAAATGAAGGTGCAGGACGCCATCAGTGTCGTGGACCTGGAACGGCTCGCGCAGCGCAGGCTGCCCCGCATTCTGTTCGAGTGCATCCAGAGCGGCGTCGAAGACGAATACGGTGTCGCCCGCAATGCCATGGGCTTCCAGCAGCATCAGCTCCTGCCGCGCCATCTGGCCGACGTCCGGGAGCGTGAGCAGTCGACCACGATCTTCGGCAAGACCTACGCGAGCCCGTTCGGCATTTCGCCGACTGGGATCGCCGAGCTGTTTCGCCGCGGCGCCGACCTGATGCTGGCTAGGGCGGCGGCCAGTGCCAACGTGCCGAGCATCATGTCGGGCTCGAGCATGACCTCACCCGAAACAATCTCCAAGGTCGTCCCCGACAACCCGTGGTATCAGCTCTATGCCGCGCGCGACCCGAGCATCTCGGACGACTTCGTGCGCCGCGCCCGAGACTGCGGCTTCCAGACGCTGGTGCTCACGGTCGACAACCCGGTGTTTCCGAAGCTCGAACGCGACAAGCGCAACGGCTTTTCGGTGCCATTCCGCCTGTCGCTGCCGATCGTGCTCGACGCGCTGCGCCATCCCGGCTGGACCTTCGAGTGGCTGCGCAACGGCGGCCTGCCGATGATGCACACCTGGGCGCCGTACGCGCCGAAGGGCGCGACCGCGGCGGAAGTGTCGGCGTTCCGCCGCTCGCAAAACCCGTCGGTGCAGACCTGGCGCGACCTCGATCGGTTCCGCCGGCTGTGGCCAGGCAATCTTGTGGTCAAGGGCCTCGCGCGCGCGTCCGACGCGGTGCGCGCCACCAACGCCGGTGTCAATGGCATCATCGTGTCGAACCATGGCGGCAAGACGCTCGATCGTGCGCCGGCCACCGCCGACGCGCTGGTCGGGATCGCGCAGGCCGTCGGCCACAAGACCGTGGTGATGCTCGACAGCGGCGTGCGGCGCGGCTCCGACATCGTGGTCGGACTTTGCCTCGGCGCGAGGTTCGTATTCGTCGGGCGCGCCACACTCTATGGCGTCGCCGCGGGCGGCGAGGTCGGCGCAAGGCGCGCGCTCGACATCCTGCGCGAAGAGGTGGACATGACGCTCGCCATGATCGGCTGTCCGGACATCGCGCAGCTTGGGCCCGACTATCTGTTCAACCCGCAGGGATCGCAGGACAATCGCGGCGTTGCGCAGTGACGCCTCGGGTGGCGCGCGCCGGCGAGGCTGGCGGACTATCGGAACGTATCGCCGCCAACATCGGATACCTGTTCACCGAACTGCCGCTGATCGACCGTTTCAGTGCGGCGCGCGACGCAGGCTTCGCCGCGGTCGATCTCTCTGACATCATGCGCTATCCGCTTGAGGACGTGCTTGCCGGCATGCGGCAAAGCGCGCTGCCGCTGCTCCAGACCACGGGAGCCGTGGGTTCGCGCGATCGCCGCGAGCCCGGCTGTGCGGCGCTGCCGGGCCGCGAGCCGGAGTTTCAAGCGGCTTGCCGCGCCCTGCTGCCATGCATCGAGGCGACCGGATTGCGCTTCGTGCACTTCACGTCCGGCATCCCTGCACCCGACATGCCGTTCGAACGCTGCTGCGCGACCTATCGCGACAATCTGCGGTTCGCGCTCGATCTGTTCGCGCCCCATCGAATCACGATCCTGATCGAGCCGATCAACGCGATCGATCTGCCCGGCTATTTCATGCACACGCCGGCGCTGGCCCAGCGCATGATCGCCGACATCGGCCATGCCGACGTGAAACTCCTGTTCGACGTTTACCACCTCGCAAAATCCGGTCTCGACCCGATCGAGGCCTTTCGCACAAACCATCAGGATATCGGCCACGTTCAATTGGCAGATCACCCGGGCCGCCACGAACCGGGCACCGGCAGGATCGATTTCCCCGGGCTGCATTCGGTCGCGGCTGAAATCGGCTATCGCGGCTGGTTCAGCGCCGAATATGTGCCGAGTGCCGGTACTGCAGCCGGGCTAAGCTGGATGTCACTGTGGCGCGAGCGGCACGGCCAATCGCCGTGAGCAAATGCCGAGCGGTATATGGGTAGGAAACATCGGTAGCCATTTTACTGCGGCGGCTTGGGCGCGGGGACAACAGGCTTGCGCGGTGGTGGTGCCGTCACCGGCGGCAGCCAGTTCTTGTTGATCTTCCGCGCAAGGTTGCGATCGACGTGCGGCATGATGAGCTTCTCGAACGCATACGCGACCTGGTTGTACTCGTCCTCGCAACCTTCGGCACGGTCCGCCGGCAGAAAGCCCTTGGTGACGACATCCTCGAACAGCTTCTTGTCCGAGCCGTAGCCGATACACAACACGCTGAAGAAGCGCTGCGCCGGGGTGCCGTGCTCGTCGGCAAATTTCTTCAACGACATGGTCACGTCCTTGGCCAGCAGATCGCCCTTGTACTGGTAGGCATTGCCCACGATCAGGCGGCGTGCGTCCTGCTTGCCCATCTGCAGCATGATATAGGCGGAGAACTGATCGGCGGCGTCCTCTTCGCGCCCGAACAGCGGCACGCCGAGAATATCGAACATCGCGTGCCCGGCCTCATGCAGGAACACGTCGAGCGTGGGACCGACCAGCGTATCGATCGGCGAAAGGCCGCTCGGCAGCGTCTCGGTTGCGGCATTCTTCCAGATGTCGTCGAGGAATTCGTAGCAGACCGTGACCGACTCGCCGTCGTACCAGGCATTGGACACGCCGTCGCAGCCCTGTGTCTTCAGCATGAGCCGTCGCGGCAGCCGAAACGGCGACAGCAGATCGCGCAGGCGTTCGAGCACGCCACGCTCCTTGAGCATCTGAAACAGAGGTTGGTGGTCGGCCGATTGCGGCTCGACGTATTGGATATCGATCCGTTTCGGCCGCGGGCTTGCCGCGTCCGCTGCACCGATCGGGAACAGTGCGGTCAATATTGCGACGACACCCATCATGAACCGTTTCATGCTGCCCTCCCTGGTCGTCCGGCACGGCCGACGATGCCGCACGTTTCAAAGCGTAGCGCATCGGCCGATGTCGAGACATTGGCCCTACGGCTTATATCGCCCGATAGAAAACGGCGCCCTCCGGGGAGGGCGCCGCCCTGGCCGTTGATCGAACGGTGAAACGCCGCCCGACGACGCCGCTACTTGGCGACGTTGACGTACTTGCCGTTGATGACCTTGAGAATGGCGCTTGAGCCCGCACCGTCGCGGTTTTCGTCCATGGTGATCTCGCCCGCCACGCCGGGGAAGTTCTTCAGGCCGGCGAGACAGGTGCGGATTTTCTCTCGGTCCGCCGCCAGATCCGCGGGCTTGTTGGTAACGCCCGACTGCTCGATGCAGTGCTTGTACGAATAGACGATGTCGTAGGCCCGCGGACCGCCGTAGGGCGGCTGCTGGCCGTTGTTCTTGGCAACGATCTTCTTCAGATACGCCTGCACCTCCGGCCTCGGGTCGTCGAGCCACGCGGCTGTCGACATATAGGCGCCTTCGGCGGCCTTGCCCGCGATCTCGACGAAGGCCGGCGCACCAGCACAGGCGCCGCCGACGATCGGGACGTTGAGGCCCTGCTTCTGCATTTCCTTCGCGATGGCAGCGGCGTTCTGATAGCAGGAGCCCAGCCCAATGCCCTCGGCGCCGAGCGACTTCGCCTTGGTGACCTGGGCCGAATAGTCGGTGTCCTTGGTGCGGTAGGTCAGGGAGTCCAGCACCTCGATGCCGTTCGCCTTGAACAGCGCCGGCAGAACGCCCGCGCCCTCGCCCTTCGACACCGCGTCCTCTGCATCGTAGATGATGACGACCTTCTTGATCTTGTAGTCCTTGATCCAGGCCTCCACCACGGGCTTGAGCTGCTTGTCGCTCGTCAGCGTGTTGCGGAACGCCCAGCGGCTCATCGCCGAAAGCCCGGGCTTGGCCGAACAGTAGGAGTTGATGACGGTCTTCAGCTGACTGTCGAGCTGAGGCGCGATGGTCTCGAATTCGCCGCTGAAGCACGGACCCGAAATCGCCAGAACCCGATCGCGCTCTACGAGCCTGCTGACGGACTTCAGCGCTTCCGCCTCAAGCGTCTGTGTGTCGTAGCAGATCAATTCGATCGGTACGCCGCCGACGCCGCCCTTGGCGTTGATCTCCTCGACCGCGATCTCCATGGATACCTTGGCGGTCGTACCCCACTCGGCGCCCTTGCCGGTGAGGGGGGCGAGGCATCCGATCTTGACGCTGCGGCCTTCAAGCGCTGCGGCGTTGTTCGCCGGCAAAGCGAGGAGCGCCACGGCCGCGACGGCCAGCGAACCCGCAAGTTTCCGAGACAGACTCATTGTCACTGCCCTCTCCTAAGAATGATGAATGATCCCAAAACACGCGACGCTCCACGGCAACGTGAGCACCGGCATTGTTGCCATGTTAGTTGAACACCGGGGTGTGCACCAGCCGCCGGCATCCATCGCCTCGCGTCTTCACGCCGCATGCTGGCCGAGATAAGTCCGCTGGACCTCGGGCATGCTCAACAGCTCCTGGCCCGAACCCTGAAGAACGATCCGGCCGCGCTCCATGACGTAACCGCGATCCGCGACCTGCAGGGCCTGGCGGGCGTTCTGCTCGACCAGCAGGATCGTCTTGTTCTCGCTCCTCAGTTCGCGAAGCGTCTGGAAGATCCGAGTGATGAACTTCGGGGCAAGCCCGAGCGAGGGCTCGTCGAGCAGCAGAAGGCTCGGCCGCGCCACCAGCGCGCGCCCGATCGCCAGCATCTGCTGTTCGCCGCCGCTCAGCGTCGCCGCCATCTGATTGCGCCGCTCGGCCAGCGCCGGAAAGCGCCCGAACACGGCATCGATGTCGCGGCCAATCTCGGCGTCGCTGCGAATGAACGCACCCATGCGCAGGTTATCAAGCACGGTCATGCGCTTGAGGATGGCGCGACCTTCCGGCACCTGGCTGAGACCCATGCCGACGATCTTGTGTGGCGGCCGGCGCGCGATGCTCTGGCCGTTCGAACTCGATAGTGCCCGCGGTCGGACGGATCAGCCCGGAAATGGTTTTCAGCAGTGTCGTCTTGCCGGCGCCGTTGGCGCCGATCAGCGTGACGATCTGGCCTTGCGTCGATCGACAGGTCGACGTCGTGCAGCACTTCGATCTTGCCGTAACCGGACCTCAGGCCTTTGATCTCCAGCATGCTCATAGCTGCACGTCCTCGCCGAGATAGGCCTCGATCACCACCGGATCGTCTTGAATCTGCTGCGGCGTGCCCTCGGCGATCTTGGTCCCGAAGTTGAGCACCGTAATGCGGTCCGAGATGCCCATGACGAGCTTCATGTCGTGCTCGACGAGAACGATGGTGATGCCCCGGTCGCGGATGCGGGTGATGATCTGATCGAGCTCGCTGGTTTCGCGCGGGTTCATGCCGGCCGCAGGCTCGTCCAGCAGAAGCAGCCGCGGCCTGGTGGCGAGCGCGCGCGCCAGCTCAAGCTTGCGCTGCTCGCCGTACGGCAGGTCGGAGGCCTTCTCCTCCTGCTTGCCGGCAAGCCCAAGGAACTCGAGCAGCTCCACGGCGGTGTTCCGCATCGTCCGCTCGGCGTCCGACGTGTGGAACGGTCGATGCAGCACGGCATCGGTCAGCGATTTCCAGACCGACGGAAAGACCCGGCAATGCTCGCCGATCATCACGGTCTCCAGCACCGTCAGATGCGGGAACAGCCGGATGTTCTGGAACGTGCGCGCGATGCCGCTGAGCGTGCGTCGGAACGGCCGGGCATGATCGACTGCCTGGCCTTCGAAAGCGATCCGACCGGTATCGGCGGATAGAACACCTGTCACGAGATTGAAAAACGTGGTCTTGCCGGCGCCATTGGGACCGATCAGCGCATGAATGTCGCCCTGTCGCACGTCCATGCGGAGTTCGTTGACGGCGTAGAAGCCGCCGAAACGCTTGGTCAGGCCCTCGATGGCGAGACAGACGTGATTTGCGGCCGGCTCACGCACTGCGGGTTCTCCCGCTCAGCCGCGACCAGTGCAAGCGTCGCAGCTGATCGCGGGTGAGCAGCCCGTCCGGCCGGAAGATCATCATCAGGATGATGATGACGCCGTAGGCAATCAGGCGTTTGGCATTCTCGAAATCGAGGAAGCCATGGAGGAACTCGTAGACTCGATTGGCTGGATAGAAGTTCGTCCAGGCGACTGGAATAAGCTCAAGCCATTCGCGCAGAGCCCGCAGCACCTCGGGGATGGCGTTCAGCACAGCCGCACCGAAGGCCGGCCCCCAGTAAGTGCTGCCGCCGCCGATCACGACGAACATGAGAATCTCCACCGAGAGCATGATGCTGAATGTGGTGGAATCCATAAACGTCGCGTGGTGGGCGTAGAGCGCGCCGGCGAGCCCTGCGAGTGCTGCACCGAGCCCGAACGCCAGGAGCTTGATGCGCACTACGTCGATGCCCATCACTTCGGCCGCGGTCTCGTCCTGGTGGATCGAATCCATGGCACGGCCGAGGCTCGACCGCTCCAGCCGGGAAACGAACAAGAGGATGACGATGATGATGCCGATCACGTATTCCAGCGTGAACGGATTGAACGAAATCTGCCGGAAGCCCTGCGCGCCGCCGACATACTCCCAGCTCAGCGCAATCACGGAAACGATCTCGGAAAATCCGAGCGTCAGCAGCAGTAGATAGATGCCTTTGATGCGAAGCGCCGGAAAACCGACGATGACGCCGACTGCGCCCGCGACCACGCCGCCAAATATGAGCGCAATCGAGAACGGAATGCCGAACTTCTGGGTGAGGATCGCGGAACCGTAAGCTCCAATCG
Source organism: uncultured Alphaproteobacteria bacterium (assembly GCA_963821555.1). Taxonomy (GTDB): domain Bacteria; phylum Pseudomonadota; class Alphaproteobacteria; order Rhizobiales; family Xanthobacteraceae; genus Z2-YC6860. The sequence goes on from CAWGEM010000006.1 coordinate 162,102, forward strand.
CCATGAAGCCCGCTTGCCCGAGCGACACCTGGCCGGTCTTGAACGGCAGATAAAAGCTGTAGGCTGCGATGATGTTGATGCCGGCGAAAATCAGCAGCGAACGCGTATAGCCATCAAGCAGCCCCTCGAACATCGGCGACGCTACCTTTCCTCTGTTGTGCGCGCGCCGAACAGGCCGGTCGGCCGGTAGAGCAGGATGAGAATGAGGATGAGGAACGAGAACAAGTCCCGTTCGGTGGTTCCGATATAGGCCGCCGATAAAATCTCGATCATGCCGAGCAAGAGGCCCGCGACCATCGCTCCCGGCACGTTGCCGAGTCCGCCCAGCAGCATGACGATGAGACCCTTGACTGCGGCGCTGAGCCCCATGAACGGCGAGATGCCGCTGTTCTTGATGCCGTCGAGCACGCCCGCGACACCGGCGATTCCCGACCCGATCATGAAGGTCACCAGCACCACCCGGTTGACGTCGACGCCGAGCAGCGCCGCCGTCTCGTGATTTTCCGCGGTGGCGCGAATGGCACGACCCATCTTGGTGTGCTCGATGAACAGCCATAGCGCAGCCATAAGCACGATGGCGACCACCAGGATGAAGATCTGCACCGAGCTGATCGTGATCGGGCCGATACGGTAAAGTTCCTGTCGGATCGTTTCCGGAAAGGCCATCTGCTGGCCGCCGAAGATGTAGACGGCGAGGTTCTGCAGGATGATCGTGAGCCCGATGGTGCTGATCAGAGGCGCCAGCGGGCGATCCTTGGCCACCGGACGGACGGAGACGTAGACGGCGATGATGCCCAGCATGGCGCAGATGATCATCGCGCCGAGCATCGCGACGTAGATGTTGGCCCCGCCGAGGATCACGAGGTAGAGGCCGGCGAAGGCGCCCACCATGAACACTTCGCCGTGTGCGAAATAGAGCAGCCGCAGCACGCCGAAGATCAGCGTATAGCCGATGGCGATCAGGGCGTATGACGCCCCGAGCATCAGGCCGTTGATCAGCTGCTGATAGATCATGCGCTGATGAGACTATCCCCCTCCGGACGCGGTTGCCCCACGTTCGGCCGCAGTTTCCCATAGCACCATCGCGTCCCGCCGTACACGCGACCGGCGCGACCCGCTAATGCCCTGCCGCCGCAAAATCCTGCATCACCCGCGACTTCGCAACGCGTGCCTTGCGCGTCGTCCCGGGCGTATTCCGGCTGCGCCCCACGAAGCGAGGCACGCCCGCAGTCACGACCGCGCCGATGGCGGCGATGTCGCCGTTCTTGATCGCAGCCAGCGCGGTCTGTTGGGTGCCGCCGTCGGGCGCGTCGAGCAGCACGATATCGGCGGCCTTCCCGGGCGCGAGCAGGCCGCTGTCCAGGCCATAGACCCTGGCGTTGCTGCCGGTCGCCGCGCAGATGAAGCGCTCGGCCGGCATTTCGGTGAGGCTCGCCAGATGGGCGATCGTGTAGAGCATCCCAAGCGGCATTATGCCGCTTCCGGTCGGGGTGTCGGTCGCAATGATGAATCGGTTGAAGGCGCCATGCCGCTCGGCCAGCCGCGCGCAGAGCAGTGTCGTGCGCAGGTTGCCCGCAGTGCAGACCTGCAGGGCGATTTCGGATTCGAGGATGATCCGCTCGAAGTCGGCGTCCGGCATCGCCGTCGGCCCGCCGTTGATATGGAACGACACGTGCGGATGCATCTTCAGCAGATGGTCGCCGGTGATCGCGCCGGACCCCGGGATCGACGAGCCTCCGGTGTGGCAGGTCGTCAGCAGGCCGGCGGCCTTCGCGTCGGCGACCAGTGGGACATAGTCGTAGGAGGTCTTGACCGCGCCGAACCCGGCCTTCGCCAACCGGACGCCCTTCCGGAACAGCTCCTCGAAGTCGGCGCGCTGCAACCCCGGCTCCAGGATCACCGAGCCCGCAATGACGCGCATGCCGCCCGGCCGCCAGTCCGCAAAGCAGCGCTGGGCGGCAACCGCCAACGCCTTGACGCCCTCGACGTCCTTCGGCCGTCCCGGAACATGAACCTCGGAGGCGGAGATTGCGGTCGTCGTCCCGCCGTGAACATAGCTTTCCAGGTATCCCACCGTGCGTTGCCGCGGGGTGTAGTCGCCAAACGTGATGTGGACGTGGGAATCGATCAGGCCTGGGATCGCGGTCATGCCGCCGGCATCGATCACCACGTCTGCCGCCTCGACCGCCTGCGCCGAAGCGGTGCCGACCGAGGTGATGCGATCGCCCTGGCAGAGAATCGTGTCGCCGGCGATCAACGGGTTCTTCCAATCGCCGGAAACGATCTTGCCCAGATTCATGATCGCGACGTTCATGCGTCGATCCGTAACTCGATGAAGCTAATGAGGCGCGCCCGTAAGCTCGTCCGAAAGATCGTAGCTGGACAACAGGTGGTCGACGAGACCCGTGGCCTCCGGCCAGTCGAAGGTTCGGTAGCTATGCCCGGTCGTTACGAAGCGGGCACCGGCATAGAACATCTCGTACTGCGTGTGACGCGATCCGAATTCCGAACCGATCGCATCCCATGCCGCCTTCAGGAATTTCACCTTCTCCTCCGGCGGCATCTTTGCAGCGCGCTGGGTGAGCCCGATGATGCGCTTGAGCTCGGGATCGTCGAAATCGTGGACCGAGGACGGCAGCATGATCAGCGCTCCGCCCGAAAGTTCGCGGAGCGTATTGATCACGCGCGGGTAAAGGTCCTGCGTTAGCACCTGCGCCGAATACATGTAATGCCTGTTCGGCACCCACCATGGCCCGCGCATCGTGCCTTCCGCCTCCATGCCAGCCATCATGGCATTGACCATGCTGACGTTGGCCGCGAGATAGCCGAGCTGTTCGCGGATCGGCGGCATGTTGTGGGTCCCGATCGCCTCGCAGAGCCGGTGCGCAAGTCCGACCAGGAACCTGATCTTCACCGACAGCCGGATCTGCGCCTGATAGTTCTGGTAGGCGTGGCCGGGCGTGTCATGAAATTGCGCGCGGCACATGTCGGTGTCGCGGCAGATGAATACCCGCTCCCACGGCACCTTGACGTTGTCGAAGTATATCAGCGCGTCGTTTTCGTCGAAGCGCGAAGATATCGGATTGTCGAAAACGGAGACGGCGGAGGCTTCGTAGGACTTGCGCGACAGCACGCGCAGCCCTTTGATGTTCATCGGCAGCGCGCAGGAAAACGCCAGGTCTTCCTCGCCGGGCTTGAGCGGCTGGAGGTTTGCGACCAGCACCTCGTTCGCCATGATCGAGCTGGTGCCGAGCATCTTGGCGCCGCGGATGGTGATCCCCGTGGAATCTTCATCGACGATGCGCGCCACCAGGTCCTCGGCCTGGTCGCCCCAGTCCTTGCCGCGCTCGGCCTGCGGATTGATGATTACGTAGGTGAGGAAGTAGTCGTTGCGGCTTGCCTCCTCGAAATAGTTCTCCAGCGCCTTGGCGCGGGCCTCGCCGTCCTTCTGCTTGCGAAAGACCTCGCTGCCCATGCGCTGGCCGACCAGCGCCGACGCGAGGTGATCGGGCGAGCGTCCCATGAAGCCGTAATGCTGCGCGGCCCACGCCTGCATCGCCTTCCGCCGCTGCACCATCTCGGCGTAGTTGTGCGGCATCTGCCAGGCGCGGTTGACGCGGCGGTTCGAGCCCTCGGGCTTGAACGTCATCAGTTCGAGGTTTTCCGGCCGGGCCTGAAAGTCGTACAGCATCCCGGTCGACTGCACGGACTTCGCGAACGCCGGGTGCGTGGTGACGTCCGGCACCAGCTTGCCGTCGATGTAGACCGTCCGGCTGTCTTGCAGGGACTTGATGTGTTCGGCACCGGTCTTGCAGCTGGTCATGGTGCGCTCCGTCTAGTGTCGCGATTCGGAAGTTCGCCCGAATTCTCAGCTTGCTCGGAGGCGAACTTCCGAATCAAGGCGACACTAGCACTGTGAAGTTTCCTAGTGTCCTTCGAACCCGAAGTTCGCAAATGAGGATGCTGAGCAATGGTGCGAACTTCGGGTTCGGGACACTAGGTCAACCCGTCGATGCCCTTGATCTCGCTCGCCTTCGGCCCGCCGACGCGATGGTTGGGCCGGCCGCGATTGGCGAACGCACAGATGATGGCGATCTCGTCCGGCAGCGGCGCATCGGGCAATGTGACGGTCACGCCATCATAGTGGGAACGCACATAGAGCGCGTCCTTGTGGGCCAACGGAATATCGATGGTCGAGCCCGGCGCGGCGCGCTTGGTGAGAGATGAAATCCACGCCTTGCCGCCGCCTGCGGCGTCCCGCATCACGTTGCCGAATACGGTGGTGAGCATGGCGACGCCGTGCTCCTGCTCGCCGTTGACGCCGATGAGAGCGGCCTTGCCGTAGCTCTCCGGCTTGTATGGGGCGAGCAATCCGACAGCGATCTTGCAGATGACACGGCCGATCTCCTCGCTCGCCTTGGTCAGCGAGCCGAGATCGCGCTCGAACCGGCCGGCAAATGGGTTGTCGATCACGGCCGCGACGGCGACCTTGCGGAGCGGCGGATCAATCGTCTGGCCGGCCTCGATTGCGACCTCGTCGCAGAAGGTCAGCGTCCGCTTGATCTGCATCGCCATTTCTCCGCTGCGGCGCACCGCGGCCCAACCCGGCGCCAGTCCCCAATAATTACCTAACTACGTTAGCTATTCAAGCTCGCTATTTGGTGCTAGACGTGCTGCTGCCGCGGCTTGGGCCGGAGACCAACGGAGCGGAAGCCGAACCAATGGCGCGCAATGCCAAAAGGGCCCGTGGGCGCAAGGCGATAGCAGCCGCAACCCGGGCGCGCGGAGAGCCGGCGCGGAAGTCGGCCCGCGACGAGAGCCTGCCGCTGACCACCTCCCGGCCGGAGCTGCTGTCCGGCGGCCAGGACCGGCAATTCCGTCACCTGGTGCACGGCCTGTTCGGCTTCGCCGCCCATCACGAGCGCATCCGCAGCGGCCACGCTCGGCTCATTGGCCTCGCCGGCATCGAATACACGGTCCTGATTGCCATCGCGCACCTTTCGCGCGACGGCGACGTCAACGTCAAAACCGTCGCCGACCACCTCTACCTGTCAGGCGCGTTCATCACGGCGGTTGCCGGACGGCTTCTGCGGCGCGGCCTGATTCATAAGGCCGCGGATGCCTCCGACCGCCGCCGGGTCACGCTCACCGTCTCGGACAAGGGCCGTGCAGCACTCGAACGACTCGCGCCGATCCAGCGCCGCGTCAACGACGTGGAGTTCGGCTGCCTCAGCCGCCAGGAGTTCGAGCTCCTGACCGACATCGTCGATCGCCTGATCGAAAGCGGCGCCCGGGCGGTCGCCCTGCAAAACTATTTGTTGTCGGAGCTTGCGGCCCAATAGCCAATGGGGTCCCATAAGCCGACCGATGGATGGCTGGGCAGCGGTAGGAGATCGCGTCATGGATGGCGTTGAAGCGCTCTGGGCCGACTTTGCATCCCCGATCGTGACGGCCGACGATTACATCCGTTCGCTGCGCGGCCGGCGGATGAACGTGTTCTTCATGGGCGAGCGCGTGCCCGAGCCGGTCGATCATCCGGTGATCCGGCCGTCGATCAACGCCATGGCCGAGACCTACCGGATCGCCTCGGAGCGGCCAGAGCTCGCTGCCGTCCGCTCTGAGATCGCGGAGCGTTCCGTCAATCGCTTTCTGCACGTTCCGACCAGCCCGGGCGACCTCGTCGCCAAGCACGAGATGCAACGCGAGCTCGGGCGGCGCACCGGCACCTGCTTTCAGCGCTGCGTCGGCCTCGACGCGATCGGCACCTGCCATTCCGTGACCTTCGACATCGACGGCAAGAGCGGCAGCGACTACCACAAGCGGTTCCTGGCGTTCCTGCGGCGCGCCCAGCAAGCCAACATTGTGATCGGCGGCGCGATGACCGATCCGAAGGGCGATCGCTCGAAGGCGCCGCACCAGCAGGCCGATCCCGACCTGTTATCTGCACGTGACGCGCCGCGACGACAACGGCATCTACGTGTCGGGCGCCAAGATGCACCAGACCGGCGCGATCAATTCGCATTGGCTGATCTTCATGCCGACGATGCGCATGACCGAGGCCGACCGCGACTGGTCGGTGGTCGGCGCGGTTCGCGTCGACGCGCCGGGGCTGACCTATATCGTCGGCCGGCAGACCAACGACACGCGGATCGTCGACGGCGGCGCCATGGACGCGGGCAACGCGCAGTTCGCCGGCCAGGAGTCGCTGGTCGTATTCGAAGACGTGTTCGTGCCGCACGAGCATGTCTTCATGGACGGCGAATGGGCCTATGCGTCGTCGCTGGTCGAGCGCTTCACGACCTACCACCGCTCATCCTATGTCTGTAAAACCGGGCTGGGCGACGTGCTGATCGGTGCGGCCGCATCGGCCGCCGAGTACAACGGCGTCGAAGCCGCCTCGCACATCAAGGACAAGCTCGTCGAGATGACGCATCTCAACGAGACGATCTATTCGAGCTGCATGGCGGCGGCCCATCAGTCGAAACCGGCCGCCTCCGGGGCCTACATCAACGACGAGATGCTCTCGAACGTCGCCAAGCACAACGTGACGCGGTTCCCGTTCGAGATCGCGCGGCTCGCGCAGGATATCGCCGGCGGGCTGATCGTCACCATGCCGTCCGAGAAGGACTTGCAGAACAACGAGGCCGGGCCGCTGATCCGAAAATTTCTGCAGGGTCGCGACGGTGTCGAGGTCACCGACCGGATGCGCATCCTGCGGCTGATCGAGAACATGACCATCGGCCGCAACGCCGTCGGCTACCTGACCGAAAGCCTGCACGGCGCCGGCTCGCCGCAGGCACAGCGCATCCAGATCGCGCGCGGCATGCGGATCGAAGACAAGAAGGCGCGCGCGCGCGATCTCGCCGGCGTCAGCGAGCGCGCCAAATAGGCCATCGCCCGCGATGGACTATCCGGCGCGGCGCGCGCCGTTCGAAAGAAAGCGCGAAAGCTCCTGCTCCATGGCGCGAATCTGCGCGACCTTGATCCGCAGCGACAGCAGCTGGAACCGCCTCGCCTCATGCTTGCCGCCGGGGTGCGCGTTGATGCGCGCCTCGGTCGCCTCCATGGTGGCCCGTTCCTCACCGATGCGATCGAGATAGGCCTCAAGCTCGCGCTTGATCGTGCTCTTGCTCGCGAAGTTGCCGAAGAAGATGCGCAGCAGTACCTCGTCGCGCGTCACCGAGGCGCGGATCGGCTTGCCCAGGAACTCCTTCAGCGCGGCGCGGCCATTGGCCGTGATGGTGTGGACGTGCTTGTCGGGCTTGCCCTTCTGCCGGCGCGACACGCTGCTGATGTAGCCTTCCTCTCGCAGTGTGTTCAGCGTGTTGTAGATTTGCGGACCGGTGGCGTTCCAGATGAAGTAAGTCGAGCGGTTGGTCGCCCGCTTCAGGTCGTAGCCCGATGCCGGCTGAACCGCGAGCAGGCCGAGAAGGGCAAATCGGAGCGACATGTTAGCGCCGATCCGCGGTCGTGGTGGCGCAACGCTCAGTCATAGGCGTCAGATCCCTTGCGCAAGGCATCCCACTGCCTGGCGTCGTGGCTGCACAGGATGGTGGCGCCTCCCGCCTCGATGCGACGGACCTCATCGAGCGAGTTCGACAGCGCATCCGCATTCCAGGTGTTGCGCGGGATGATGCCGGTGTCGAGCGTCTCGCGCAGGCTCACGGTGTCGCCCGCCAGCAGGAACGTGCCGCTGCGGTCGAGCCGCGCCAGCGCACCGATCGAGCCTGGCGTGTGGCCGGGCAGCGGCACCAGCACCACGCGGCCGTCGCCGAACACGTCGCGCTGGCCGGTGATCTCGTCGACCGGCATCGGCTGCTCCCACTCGGCGGCGATGTAGCCGCTGGCCTCGCTGCCGGGAGCGCGCGCCGCGGCAAGCTCGTTGGCGTGGATCAGAAAAGTGGCCTTGCGGAAGAAGGCATTGCAGCCGCAGTGGTCGGGATGCAGGTGAGAGTTGACCACGACGTCGATGTCGTCGGGCGCAAGCCCGACCGCGGCAAGACCGGTCAGGACGTGCTCGCCGGGTCGCATGATGGGGATCATGAGCTTGGCGAGCCCGCCCCAGCGGCCGGCCGGGTCGTTCGACACCTCCGGATGGCAGCCGGTATCGAACAGCACGTTGGCCTGCCCGTGCCGCAGCAGTGCGCTCGCCACCGGCAGTTCGATCATCTCACTGCGATCCGCGGCCGGCAGAAAAATGCTCTTGCGGATTTTCACGCGACCGGAGGGCAGGAGATGCATTTTCATCGTTGCAGCAATCCGTGGTCGAGACGTCTGTTGTCCTGCCGGCTACTTCAGCGAAGCCTTCACCGCCCCAAGCGTCTCGCTCGAACCGCCGCGATAGCGCGGGCGGTCCGGCTGCACGGCGCGCAGCGGCTCGACCGTGCGCTGGGTCGCGAGGCTGCGGACCGCAAGCTCCTGATATTCACGCGTGCCGTTGCGCTTCCAGGCGATCTCCTCGTCGGTCAGCGGCCGCACGACGCGGGCCGGAACGCCGAGCGCGAGCGAGCGCGGCGGAATGACTGTGCCCTCGCGGACAAAGGCCATCGCGCCCACGAACGATGACTCGCCGATCTCCGAGCGATCCATCACCACCGCGTTCATGCCGACAAGAACGTTCGGCCCGATGTGGGCGCCGTGGATCACGGCGCCATGTCCGATGTGCCCGTCCACGTCGATGATCGTGTCGGTGCTCGGAAAGCCGTGCAGCACGCAGGTGTCCTGAACGTTGGCGCCGTCACGCAGGATGATGCGTCCGAAATCGCCCCGCAGGCAGGCGGCCGGTCCGACGTAGCAGCGCGGCCCGACGATCACGTCGCCGATCAGCACGGCGCTTGGATGCACATAGGCCGTCGGATCGATCACCGGGATCAGGTCTTCGATGGCGTAACAATTCGGCATGATCATCCGGTCCGTGATTTGGTCGAGCGCAACGTTTACGGCCTTACACCATGCAGTAGCCGCCGCTGATGCTGATGGTCTGGCCCGTGATCCAGCCGCTGCGGGGCGAGGCGAGCAGCGTAACGGTCGGCGCGATGTCATCGGGCTGGCCCAGCCGCCGGGTGGGATAGAACCGCACGAGCTTGTCGTGATTGGCCTTCAGCCATTCCGGGTCGTGCCCGGTCTCGACCAGGCCGAGCGAAATGGTGTTGGCGGTCACTCCGACACGGCCCATCTCGCGCGCCAGCGATTTCATCAGCGCGATGACGCCGGCGCGCGCGGCGCCGACGATCGCAAGCCCGGCTTCACCGACGCGCGACGAATTGCCGACGATGGCGATGATGCGCCCATTACCGCCCTTCTCGAGATGAGCTGCCGCTTCGTGGCAGAGATGGATCGGGCCCATCAGGTTGACGTCGACCTGGCTGCGCCACTCGTCCGGCGTCGAATCCTTGAACGGCTTGCGGATCGCAAGGCCTGCGTTGCTCACGAGGATGTTGAGGCCGCCGAAGTCCGCAACGACGCCCTGAACCATGCGGCGTACCGCGGCCGGGTCCACAACATCGGCTTGGTAGGCCTTGGCCTTGCCGCCCTGGCCGCGAATTTCCGCAACGACGCCATCGGCCTCCTCGGCCGAACTGCGGTGATGCACCGCAACCGCAGCGCCTTCAGCCGCGAGCATCAGCGCGATCTCGCGCCCAACGTCGCGGGTGCCGCCAGTAACGAGCGCAACGCGATCCTTGAGCTGCATTTCCATGGCTGCGCCCTCCGATAGCCGCGAATTTTATCAATTGCGTTCGGAGCCGGCTGGGTCCGGCCTAGTGTGTTGACACCGTCGCGGCAAGACTTTCATTATAGTAAAGAGCTTACATAATAAAGCCCAAGGCTATATGGCGGCAGCCCGGCCTGCACTCTAGCGGAGCCTTCGACGCTGGCGGCGCCAAAGTATCCGGTTCGACCGAACGAACGGGCGGCCGCTTCGAGTTCCAATGAGAGTAACGAGGTCGAGATCCACGTGAAGCCGGCTTGGTTCGACTACTACGCGCCGCGCACACTGGACGAGGCGCTGCAAATTCTGAACGAGGCCGGAGCAGACGGCCGCGTGCTGGCAGGCGGCCAGAGCCTGATGCCGATGCTCAACTGCCGCATCATCAATCCCGCGGTCGTGGTCGACATCAACCGCATTGCCGGACTCGATCGCCTGCACGCCGACACCGAATTTCTAACCATCGGCGCGCTGGTGCGGCACGCCGAATTGCTGCGCAGCGCCGAGGTGCGCGAAGGCTGGCCGCTGCTGGCCGAGGCCACCACGCAGGTCGCGCACATGGCGATCCGCAATCGCGGCACGGTCTGCGGCAGCGTCTCGCACAACGACCCGTCGGCGGAACATCCCAGCGTGCTCGTCACCATGCGCGGCACGGTGATGATCGCGGGTTCAGCCGGCCGCCGCGAATTGCCGGCCGAGGACTTCTTCACCGGAATGCTGTCGAATGCGCTGGAACCGGAAGAGATGGTGGTGGCCTTGCGCTACCCGCGCACGCCGCCCAACACCGGCGTTGCGTTCGTCGAGTTCGCCCGCCGGCTTGGCGATTTCGCTATTGCCGGTGCGGCAGCCATGCTGACCATGCGCAACGGCGTTTGCGCGGAGGCGAGGCTCACGATCACCGGCATGGGCGAAGGACCATTCCGTGCGCGCGACGCCGAGTCGCTGCTTACCGGCCGCAGCCTCCGCGCCGACGAAGCGCAACGCGTCATCGCGGACGCCGCCGCCAGCGTCGTGGCGGCTGTCGACCCGGCGGACGACGTGCACGCCTCGTCGTCGTATCGCCGGCATCTGGCGGGCGTCATGGCGTCGCGGGCCCTGCAGTCGGCGCTGACGCGCAGCGGAGGACACTGAGTTGGCCCGCGAACAGAAGATCAGCCTCACCGTGAACGGCAGGGTCTATGAGAAGACCGTTCCGGTCAGGCTGTCGCTTGCCGATTTCATTCGGGATCACCTGCATCTCACCGGCACGCATCTCGGCTGCGAGCACGGCGTCTGCGGGGCCTGCACGATTTCGCTGAACGGCCGCAGCGCGCGCTCCTGCCTCACGCTCGCGGTACAGGCCGACGGCGCCGAGGTCACCACCATCGAAGGCCTGCGCCGCGAGGACGGCACGCGGCATCCGATGCAGCAGATTTTTCTCGAGAACTTCGCCCTGCAGTGCGGCTTCTGCACGCCGGGAATGCTGATCACCGCGATCGAGCTTCTGCAGGACAACCCGAACCCGACCGAACTGGAGGTGCGCGAAGCGCTTTCGGGGAACATCTGCCGCTGCAGCGGCTATCAGGCGATCGTCGATGCCGTGCTTGCGGCGGCGCGCAAGGAGCCGGCCTGATGTCCGACACACGCTTCGTCAATCTGCGGGCGGTGGGCTCGTCGGTCATTCCCGACGAGGCGATTCCGCTGGTCGAGGGCGACGGCCGCTTCCTCAACGACATCAAGCTCGCCGGCATGTACCACGTGGCGTTCCTGCGCAGCCAGCATGCCCACGCGCGGCTCAACGCGATCGACATCAGCGACGCGCAGAAACTGCCCGGCGTCATCAAGGTGCTGACCGGGAAGGAATTGCTCGGCAAGGTCGATCCTTTCCGCTCCATGCCGAACCGCTTCTCGGGCGGGGAGTCGACGCAGCATTGGCTCGCGGTCGACAAGGTGAGGTTCTGCGGCGAGGCGATCTGTGCCGTCGTCGCCGAAGATCGCGCCACCGCCGAGGACGCAGCCGAACTCATCAAGGTGGACTACGAGCCGCTGCCGGCCGTAACCGACCCGCGCCTCGGCGAGCAGGACGGCGCGCCGCTCGTGCACGAGACCTGCCCGAACAATTACCTCATCAAGCGGGAATACCAGCGCGGCGATGTCGATGCGGCGTTCCGCAGCGCGCACCTCGTGGTCAAGCGTAAGTTCCGCATCGGCCGCAAGCAGGCGCTTTGCCTTGAAGGCCGCGGTTGCGTTGCCGCGTTTCGGGAAAGCACGTTCGCACTCACGGTATGGATGAGCCACCAGCTTCCGTATGTGGTACGGCACTATCTCGCGAAGCACCTGCGCCTCGCCGAGAACGAGGTGCGCGTCATCATCCCGCACACCGGCGGCGGCTTCGGCCAGAAGGCCTCGATCTATCCCGAGGAGTTCGTCTGCGCCCACCTCGCGCTGACCTTGCGACGTCCGGTGAAATGGGTGGAGGACCGCCTCGAAAACATGGTCGCCTCGACCCACGCCCGCGACCAGTACATCGAACTTGAACTTGCGGTGGACCGCGACGGCCGCATCCTTGCGCTGAGCTCCGACATCTGGGTCGACGTCGGCGCCTACTCCACCTATCTCTGGTCGGCCGGCATGGAGCCCTTGCAGACGGCGGGCCTGATGCCGGGTCCTTACCGCGTCGAAGCCCTGCGCTATCGCACGCGCGGTGTCGCGACCAACAAGACCCCGGTCGGGCCGTATCGCGCGGTGGGCCGGCCCTCGGGCTCGGCTTCGCTGGAGCTCGTGATCGACGAGATGGCGCGCCGCCTCAAGCTTGATCCGATGGAGGTGCGGCAGAGAAACCTTATTCCGGGAGAGGCGATGCCCTACCGGAATTCCAACAATCTTGTGCACGACAACGTCAACTACGTGCCGTGCCTGGAGCTGTCGGTCGCCAAGGCCAACTATGAGCGGCTGCGCGCCGAGCAGCGCGAAGCACCGGCCAACGGCAAGCTTCGCGGCATCGGCATCGCCTGCTACGCCGAGCTGACCGGGCTCGGCACCAGCACCGCGGTCGGACCCGGCACCCTGCTGCAGCCGGGGCGAGACGCCGTGACGCTCCGACTGGAAACGAGCGGCGTGCTGACCGTCGCCGCCGCACTGCCGTCGCAGGGCCAGCGCATCATGACGGCGATGCGCCAGGTCGCCTCCGACGAACTCGGCATCCGGCTCGAGGACATCACCAGCATCAGCAACGACACCGCGACTGCGCCCTACGGTTTCGGTACGTTTGCGTCGCGCACCGCCGTGTTCGGCAGCGGCGCCACCATCAAGGCCGCCCGCGAGCTGCGCCAGCGCATCCTGGCGATGGCCGCCTACATCCTGCAGGTTCCGGTCGAGCAGCTCACGATCGCCAACAGCGTCGTGCAAACCGTCGATCGCTCCAAGAGCATTACGCTGAAGGAGATGACGGAGAAGAGCTATTTTTCCGCGAAAGAGATCCCGCAGGAGCTCAATCCGGGGTTCGAGGTGACCGCCTTCTACGACCCGAAGTTCGGCAGCTTCGCTGGTGGCGCGCACATCGCCGTGGTCGACGTCGATCCGGCGACCGGACACGTGGAGATTATCCGCTATGTCGCGGCTGAGGATGTCGGCACCATCATCAACCCGGCGGTGGTCGAAGGCCAGATCATCGGCGGCATCGCGCAGGGCATCGGCGAGGCCCTGCTGGAGGAGCTGGTCTATGACGACGCCGGTCAGCCCCGCACCGTGACGCTCGCCGACTTTCTCGTGCCGTCGGCCCTGGAAATTCCGCGGATCGAATTGCACCACGCCAACACACCGTCGGCCGCGCTCGGCGGCTTCAAGGGCTGCGGCGAGGGCTCGATCATCGGCGCCTTGGGCTCAGTCGCCTGCGCCGTTGCGGATGCGCTGAGCCGGCGCGGCGGGGACATTCACGAATTTCCCGCCACCCCCGAACGGGTGCTCAAGGGATTGGGCGTCATCCCGAGCCTGGAGTGAACGCACATGCAGAGCGATTGCCGGGGACTTGCGCTCACCACCGCGATCGAGGGCGCGGCCAAGCACATCGACCAGGCCGTGACTGCGTTCCTCGACTACCGGACGACGGCCGGCGCCCACGTCAGGAGCGCGCTGGAGCAAGACCCTGCCTTCGTGCTGGCGCTATGCTATCGCGGCTATTTCTTCCTCATGCTGGAGAACAAAGCGCTGCTGCCGCGCGTCAAACAGACGCTCGACGACATCGCGCCGCATCTTGGTGCCGCGACCAAGCGCGAGCAGCTCCATGTCAAGGCGCTGGCGGCATGGGCCGCGGGCGACATCATGCGGGCGTGTCTGCATTGGGAAGAGGTGCTGACGGAGGCGCCGCTCGACCTTATGGCGCTGAAGCTTCACCACACCATGACCTTCTACACTGGGCGCAGCCAGGTGATGCGGTCGGTCGTGTCGGGAGTGCTCGGCGAGTGGAGCGACAAGGTCCCGGAATACGGCTGCGTCCAGGGCATGTATGCCTACTCGCTCGAGGAATGCGGCGCCTACGAAGAAGCCGAGCGCTGGGGGCGCGAGGCCGTCGAGCGCAACCCCGGCGACCTTTGGGCGATCCATTCCGTCGCCCATGTTCTGGAAATGCAAGGCCGATCGGCTGAAGGCGTGAAGTGGCTCGACTACACGCCGGAACAATGGGCACACAAGAATCCGTTCAAGGCCCATGTTTGGTGGCACGCCGCGCTGTTTCTGCTCGCGCAGGGCCAGAACGAGCGGGCGCTCGAACTCTACGACAAGGCGCTGTGCTCGGTGAATTCCGAGACCTACGTCGACGTGTCGAATCAGGCCGCGCTGCTCAAGCGCATCGAGTTGAGCGGCGTCGATGTGGGCGAGCGTTGGCAGGCGCTCGCCGAGCACTCGGAAACGCGCATCCATGACCACATGCTGCCGTTTCGCGACGCGCACTTCTGCCTCGCGCTCGCCGCCAACGGCAATTTCGAGGCGGCGCGCCGTCACATCGAATCGATGGCGGAATTTTCCAAGGTCGGCGACGGCTGGCGGGCCCAAGCCACGCGCGACATCCTTATTCCGTTGTGCGAGGGCATGATCGCTTACGAGGGTGGCGACTACGACAAGGCCACCGACCTGTTCTGGCCGCTGCGGCACGACATCGTCTCGATCGGCGGCAGCCACGCGCAGCGCGATCTGTTCGCCCAGATCATGTGCGACGCGGCGGTTCACAGCAGCAAGCGCGCGGTCGCGCGCAGCCTCCTGTCGGAGCGGGTGCTGAGCCGCGCCACCAAGAAGAAGAACTGGCAGATCTATGCCGACGTTCTGGCCGAGCTCGGCGAGGGAGAACGCGCGGCCGCAGCGCGCAGGCAAAGTGACACCGCGCCGGAAGCCGGCGCCTGACCGGCATCCGAGAGTTCTTCCGACGGCGGATCAGGCCGTTGCGGCCGCTTTCTGCTTTTCCGCCGGCGCGCTCGCCTCGAGCGTCTTCAGCTCGCGCCGCATGATCTTGCCCGACGAGGTCGTCGGCAACGCCGGAACGAACTGCACCTCACGCGGCACCTTGTAGGCCGCGAGATGCTTGCGACAATGCTCGATGATCGCAGGCGCGTCCGCACTCGCACCGGCCTTCAGCACGATATAGGCCTTGGCGATCTCGCCCTTGTGCTCGTCCGGCTTCGGACCGACGCCGACCATGGCGACCGCGGGGTGGGAAACGATGACGCGCTCGATCTCGGCGGGATAGATGTTGTAGCCGGCGGTCAGGATCATGTCCTTCTTGCGGTCGACGATGAAGAAGTACCCGTCCTTGTCCATCTTGCAGAGATCGCCGGAGTGCAACCAGCCGTCAGGCTCGATCGCCTCCGCGGTGGCTTTATCGTTGCCGTAGTAGCCGAGCATCGTGTAGGGCCCGCGGACCATCAGTTCGCCGACCTCGCCCTCGGGCAGCGTCTTGGCCGGATCCGCCGGATCGGCGATGCGCCCCTGCATGAACGGCATCAGGATACCGACCGAGCCGAGCCGGTTGTCGACATAGGAATGCTGCATGATGCCGGGGCCGGCGAGCTCGGTCATGCCCCATAGTTCGAGCACAGCCGAGCCGACGCGCTGCAGCCATTCCGTCGCCTTGGCCGGCGGCATCGCCTGCCCGCCGACCACCGCGACCCGCAACGACGATAGGTCGTATTTGCCGAAGTCGGGATACGACAGCATGTAGAGATACATGGTCGGCACGCCGTCCATGATGGTGACCTTGTGGCGCTCAATCGCTTCCAGCGCCTGCTGGGTGTCGAACTTCTCCAGCATCACGAATGTCATGCCGAGCATGAAGCTCAGGTTCATCACCACCGTGCCGTAGACATGCGCCAGCGGCAGCCCGGTGAACTGCACGTCCGGCTCGGTGCGCATGTTCATCGCCGCCGTCATCGCCGCGTTGAGCACGACGCTGTGGTGGTTAAGCATCGCGCCCTTCGGGAAGCCGGTGGTGCCGGAGGTGTAGCAGATGGTCGACAGCTCCTCGGGCTTGTTGCCGGGAGGCTCGATCGTGTCGGAACGGTCGGCCAGCAATTCGGAAAACGAGATCGTGCCTTCGAGCGGACCGCCGCTCAGCACCACGATCTCCTTCAGGTGGCCGTCCCTCTTCAGAGGCAGCGCAGTCCTGGCACGCTCGGCGGTGGTGATCAGCACGCGAGCGCCGCAGTCCTTGACGACGAAGGCCAGTTCGTCGGCGGTCAGCATCGCATTGACTGGATTGATGACGCCGCCGGCCTTGGCGATGCCGATATAGCTGATGACCCACTCGGCGCTGTTCTGCGCAAACAGCGTCACCCGGTCGCCCTTCTTGACGCCGAGCGCTTTCAGCCCGTTGGCCGCCTGGTTGGTCAGCCGTTCGAGTTCACGATACGTCCAGGCTCTGTCGCCGAAGATCAGTGCGGTCTTGTCGGGAAGGCGCTCGGCGGTTTTCGGGCAGAATCTGATCGATGGTCCTCGTCAACATGGTGCGCTTCCCCGATCGGCCTTATGGTGGTCGGTTCGGGCTCGACAATAACACCCGCTGCGGAATCGCTCAAAGCGCCGGAGCGCGAGCGAAAGCGTCCGTCGGTCGCGACTTTGTGGCGCGGCGTGAGCAGCGCGAGCCGGCGCCGGGGCCGTAACTAGGGATTTGGTCTTCGGCCTCGCCCGGACGATGCCGGCTTTCTCGAGCCGCCGCCTGAGCGAGTCGCCTCATCCCGCTCGATCTCCGCCTTCAGATAGTCGATGGCTTTCTGGCCCTCGTCGATTGCACGGTCGTAGTTGCGGAGCAGTTCCTCCTTGCGGGCCGTAAGCTGCTTGACCTTCTCGGTCAGCTCCGCCATCCGCTCCTTCTTGACATCCAGAGGCAACTGCGCCGCATCGATCGGGTTCATCTTCCCGGACAGGGCTTCGCCCATCTTGTCGATCCAGGCCTGCTGCTGCTTCAAGATCGCGCTGACATCCATGGGACCATCTCCATCCTGCCGATCAGAGGAAGTTCACGAGGTTCAGCCCGACGCTGGTCGGGTCGAGGTTCGTCCCGACGATCTTTCCGGACGTGATGTTTCCGACGCAAGCGGCCACCGAGTCCTTGAAGTCGATCGAGATGTATCGCTTCTGCGCACACTTTACCTGATTGCCCATAGCCGACGCGGCGTGTCCGGCAAGCCTCACCGAGGCTCCGGCGTCGTCGTTTTCGGCCACGAGGTGAAAACAATAGTTGTTGCTGAAGAAGACGCGCTCGAACTGGATCTTCACGCTGTCGGACACCGGCATTGAGAAAAGCTCGACCAACCCGGTGCGGCCCCAGCCGGTGAACTTGTTCGCCGTAATGAGGGCCGGGTATCCGAACGGCATGTCACTGAACGAGGTCTGGAGCTGGCCGATCATGATCAGAGCTCGATCCTCGACCGCCGGCGGGCGGACCGCGTTGATGTAGGTCACGATATTGCCCTCGGCCGTCGCCTCCTGCACGAAGGCCGCCGCGATCCCGTTCGCCCGTCCCGGCGCCTGTGTCTTGAAGTCCATCGAAACGCCGGTGTTGATGACCTCGTTCCCGTCGATATGCAGGTCGCCTGTGATCATCATGGCGCCGATACCGCAATTCGGCGCGCCGCCAAACCCGCATGCCACGACGCGATTGCCCGTGACATCGCAGCGTCCGGTGGCGTTGTTCGCCACCGCCAGCATCATGATGCCCGCGTTCCTCATGTTGCGAATCTGATTGAGCGTGCAGATCGGGAGCGTTTCTCGAAAGAGGACAATCCCGATTTCGCCGTCTACCATTGTGTTGGCCGTGATCAGGTTCTCCACACCACCGGTGCACAGACACGATATGCCGTCTTTCAGTGAAATGTTGTTGTCGCGGACCTGGCCGTACCAGACTTCCCCCATCATGACCCCGAAGCTTGTCCCGAAACTCGTTCCAAACTTGCGGTCGATTGCGTTGCCGGCGATCTCGACATCGAACGTGTTGTTGACCACGATTCCGGACACGCAGCGGCTGATCGTATTGTCCCGGATCGTCACGCGTGCGGTGGGGCTCGGGGGCAGGTCCTCGCGGCCGGAAACGATGATACCGACGAGGCCGGACGCGTCTTCGGCCGTCCCAAATCCCAGCACAATGCGATTTTGCTCAAACAGCAGGTCGTGGCTGCCCGTCTTGTCGACGGCTGCAATACCCACCGACCCGCCCGAAATTGCGCAACGAAGGACGCGCAGGTTGCCGCCATCCTCGATGTAGAGGCCGATCGACATCGTCGGCGAAGACATCAACATCGTGCAGTCCTGGATGACGCTCGCGTCCACCGAGGTAAATGCGACGAGGGCGGGCACCGTGCCCTGGGACTCCACCCGCTCGAACACGATGGTCGAGATGTCGATGCCCGAAATTCGATCGCCCTTCGGGTCGCCGACATGCAGCACAACGCCCTCGCCGATGAGCTGGATGGTGACGCCCGCGGATTCACCCTTCAGCGATACGTTCGATCGCGGAATGACAAGGCCGGTCTTGATCCTGTGCACGCCCGGCTTGAGGCAGATGCAGCCGCCCGCCAGAGGCAGTTCGTTGATGGCCTTCTGAATGTCGTCGGTCGCATCGTCAGTCGGCACCACCACGGCGGTGAAGCAGCAATCAGCCGGCTCCTTGTCCGGTTCGGGCTCGGGCTTGCATTCGGCCACCGTTCCGGGCGGCGTGAACATCGCGAGCTTGGCGTAGTGATGATGAATGCCGCGCGGCGGCTCTTCGTCGAGCACGTCGATCGTGGCATCGCTCGCGCGCGCCCAGATCGCCCAGTAGTCGCCGACATGAAACTCGCCGGCGCTGGTGCCGACCGTCACGCTGAACGTGACCACCACGCCATTCTCGAGCAGCAGCGGCCCGCCCCCGGCCGGCACCACGATCGCGCCGTCGCTGCCGGCAAGGTCAAGATCGGCGTACACGGTGCCGTCGGCGTTGAGCACCTTGCCCTTCTGATCCCAACGGCGCAGACGGGTGTTGCGATCCGCTTGAAGATTGCCATCGCCGTCGGTCGGGAACGGATCGGTTTGTCCAGGCGGCGTCGGCACGACCTTGACCGGCGCCTCGAGCGTGATCGTGCGATTGGCCTTGTCGATGCCGTTGTTCGCGATCCTGCGCAGTTCGCCCGGCTGCCCGTTCAACTCTTTCCAATCGTCGGTGATCTCGACCCAGTCGCCGCTCTTGAAGCAGAGCACGTCGTCGCGGCCGATGCTTTCCACCACGAGCTTGGTCGGATCGGTCAGGCTCAGCACCCGCGTTTCGACCGAGGCATTGTCTCGCGACCATTTGAAGGTCGCCACGCCGAGCCCGCCCTTCTTGTGACACTCGACGCGATAGAGCTGATTTTCCAGGCCCTTGTAGCCGCCGCTCGGCGGAACGATGCACGGATTCTCGTCGCCCGGCACTTCCGCCGTGTCGGAGCTCAAGCGCCCGCGCGACGGCGCGAATGCGGGGACGATGCCGGGGTCGGTATCGCAGTTGACGCCAGTCTCGGTGTGGACCTTGAGCTGCCAGACCGTCTGCAGCCGAACTCGTGGAATCAACGCCGATGGCCTTCTCGACGAGGTCGCTGTCCTGGTTGTGGGTAACCTCGCGCCGCCAGACGTCGAGATAGACAAGGTAGGGCCCGCCGCTGGTTGGCAGGTTCGGTGGATTGGGCAACCACTTCTGCTGTTTGTAGGCGACAGGGTCCTTGCCGGCCTCCTCGGCCATCTGCCGGTCCCAGACCTTGTCACCGGTGCCGAAATTCTCGGCCAGCAGGCCGTCGACGTAAATCCGCCCCGGCGCGACCTTCAGGTCGGCGGCGGTGCTGTCGAAGGTCACCTTGAATGCGTCGGGCGCGGTCACCGAATGCATCAACGGACCGGCTCCGTCGATAACGAACGCCCGGTCGCGGCGGTTGAGCTGCGCGACCATGTCGTTCCAGTCGCGATCGGTCAGCGGCCGCCCCTGCTGCAGAAGCGTAGCGTCGTAGATCGGCCACCGCCTGCTGCCGAGCCGGCTATAGTCACCACTCATGGCTCACTCCTTGCGTCGACCGTCGTGTTTCACGTCTCGTAAAAGATTCCAGCCTCAAGGCCTGCACGCAGGTACTCGTCGAGCCTGACGCGCAGATTGGTTTCCCGCTGCGGCTGGAACAGGTGATGGAATGCGCCCGGCTGTCCGCCGTCGTCGGCGCCGGTGAGAAGCGAGGCGCCCGCATTGGCTGCAAGCTGCGCATAGGCTGGCTTGCCGTACCGCAACGTGGTGAAGCTGGGTGAAGCGAGTTCCGCCGATGGCGCCGCCTCCGGCAGGCATCGGTAGCGGCGCGGCACGCGCGCGCCAGGCGGGACATAGCTGAAGCGCACGCATCCGCGCTGCCGCCGCGCCGCGGTCACCGGCGCAGTCCAGATGTCGCTGTCGGCAAGCCCGGCCAGCAGAATGCAATTCGAGATCAAATCGAACGCCAACGCGTTCAGCTTGCCGACCACCGTGCATTGTTGGAGCGTCAGCGGCGCGCCGGGACCCGGAGGATCGGCCGTCCCCGGCGCCGCGTACGCCACAAGGCTCTCATCCATGGCATCGATGATGCTGTCGGTAGCCTTGACCGAGGCATCCCGCGCGACCAGCAAGGGGCCGACAATCGTTCGGTCGATGGTGACCTGCAGGCCTACGATCTCGGCGATCAGGCTCGCCTCGCTCGGCGAGACGGGATCGCAATTCGGTTCGAGCGTCAGGCCCGGCACCAACGTGCAGTGCCTGATCAGTAGTTCCGCAAGCTGATTGCCCGCCGCCGCCGGCACACGAGCGGAGCGGCCCGCGATCAACAGCCCGTTGAGCCTGATTTCGGAGTCTTCCCGCCGCGCAACTGCAGTTCGCCGCCAAGGATCAGCGTCGGACGGCAATTGTTTGCGGCTCGGATTTCGACCGTCTGACCGGCGTTGACGTTGATGGCAACGGTTTCCTCGTAGCGGCCGCTGTCGCTGATCTCGATGAGACCGGCGCCGGCAAGCTCGACCAGCGCATCCGCGATCGTCGGCTGCTCGTCCGGCACCCGCACGGTCTTGGGCGGTCGTTTCTGTCGTCTCGAAGGAAGCGGCGCGCTCGTATTCGCCGCCGCCCATGTCGGCGCTGAATCCGTAGTGGCAATCGACCCACACCAAGCGATTGGCGGGCGCGGTCGCCGGCGTCGCGATGCGGCCGAGCACCGGATCGACCGCATATTTGTCGTCGGTCGGCAAATGCGCCCAGCCGCCGCCCGAATCGGAAAGATTGCAGACCCTGATCTTGTCCGATGCGACGGCCTGCAATTCGCCGCTGGCGTTGGCGTTGGCGTTGTCGTAGATGCGCAAGCTCTTGGTGATCTCGTCGCTCTCGGTGTAGTAGTCGACAAGATCGGCATGCAACGCCCGACGCAGGATCGGCACCGGTACGTTAAGCGGCGTCGCGATATGTGCGATCTCGTCCTCGGTGGTTGCGCGCGTGAACAGCGGCTGATCGATGCCGAGCGGATGAAACCGGAAGCGGCGGTTGTCGACTCGGACCGCCGGCGAGACGCTCAGCGGATGAGCATTGAGCCGCCACAGGAAGATCCCGACATTCGGAATGTTGTATCGGCCGCGGCCGCTCGCGATGCGGCGGACATCGACGGTGTGCGATGATCGAGTCGAATGCGCTGCCGACGCGCGCCAGCGGCTCCCAGCGGCGCAGGTCCGGGGTCGCGAGGCTGTGCAGCCGCCGATGATTCATGTACTGCGTCATCACCAGTTGCTGGAAGAACTCGAGTCGCGTGCGCGTTCCAGCCGGTGACGTCGCTCGCAAGCTGCTCGAGCACGGAAATCGTGCCCTTGCGCCGGCGGTAGGCGATGGTGTGGGCGACCTCGGCGCGCGGGCTCGCGATCTCGGCGTCGACGCCGTGCAGCGCTCGGTAGCCGATCAGGTCGCCGATATAGGGCGTGACCCACTCGGCGCAGGTTTCGATGAACTGGTCGTCGTAGAGCTGTTCGAGGTCCTCCTGCAGGACCGCAATCTGCTCGCCGAACACCGCGAGCAGGTTGGCGAGCGGCCCGCCGAGTGCGCGCCGGCGCAGTTCGGCGAGCGTGTCGGCTTCCGCAGGCGTGAGGATGGCGCCACCGGCCTGCCTTGGTTTCGAGGTTCGCCAACGCGGTGCGATCTTCGGGCGCGAGCAGTCCGGGCGTGACGTCGGCCTGCGACAGGTCGCGGATGCGCAGGATCGCCGGCAGAAGCTCGAACAGCCGCTGCGCCTGGGCGTTCATGACATCACCCCAAGATCGATCGGCCCGCGATCGAGCGTCAGCAGCTCCGCCGGTGCCACGCTGCCGTCGGGCTGCACCACCGGGAGCGCGGCGAGCAGCCGCGGTTTCGGCTGCGGCTGCTGGAACGCGAGCGGCTTGCCCTTGCGATAGAGCTTGTTGATGTCGGCGGCGACGACGCCCGATACCCGATGGATCGACGCATAGACCTCGCTCGAGCGTGACCGGCTGGCCGAACTCCCGCGCTTCGAAGGAGAAGTCGGCGCGCAGTGCGCTCTCGACCGCGCTCAGTACCTTGGCGTCCTCGGCATCATCCGCCACCTTGATCTTGGCTTGCGAGCCTGAAGTTCGCGGCCTTGTACGTCTGCACGCGACAGCGGCAGATGCACGTCGCCGAACCGGCGCAGCGCTCCGGTCAGATTCTTCAGCGTGTCGCTGTCGGCGGGAATCTTGGCGCCACCGGGGCCCGGCGACCGTGAGATGCACGCCGCGGGCGCGGCCGTCGGCGATCCAGACGCCGAACGCCTTGGCGATTCCGGCAAACGCACGCGCGAAATCGACGTAGTCCTGAACTCGATACCGCGCGGTCGAGCGTGAGCACGCGCAGCGGCGCGTTCTTTCGCGCATCTCGCGATCAGCTCGGCGTCCTGTCCGCCGGTCGCGGGCGCCGGATTGGTCACGCCTTTCACGCCCAGCGGCCGCGTCATCAGCATGCGTGAGCTGGTTGGCGCGCAGATTGCCTGCGGCGCCGAGCCCCTTGCGATAGGTGAGCCGCACGTTGTTCTGGCCGCTCGGCAGGCGCGCGCCCTTGCTCGCCGTCGCCGAACTTCACGGCGCTGTGACCGTCGTCGTCCTGGCGCAAAGCATAGATGCGCTCGGTCGCGCCGCGACCGTAGAGCGTTCGGCGCTTCGTCCCAAAGCAGATCGTTGACGCGCACCTGCAAGCGTCGACGCAGCTGCCGCTTGGGCTTGCCGGAGTCGATACGTAGGTGAGCGGACCCTGCTTGAGCACAAAGCTCTGATGCGCCCGGCCGGCTTCGCCGCTGCCGGCGATCTCGCTCGACGGTCTCGCCGTGCGTCGCCGGCGCGACGTTCGCGTTGACGGTGACGGTCGAGCGATCGTAGCAACGCTGCAGCGGCGCGCTCACATTGATCGCGGTGCGGGTGAGGGTGTGCAGCACGCCGCCGTCGCCCGCGACGATGGCGCAGCTCTCGCTCACGACAGGCGTCGTCCTTGCCGGCTGGCTGCAGATGCAGGCTGCCGGCCGGAGCGTCGGCAATCAGCGCCGCGCCATCGCTGTCCTCAAGATGCCAGCGCAGCGCCTCGGCCGGCAGCGTCGGGTCGAGCTCCTCCGGCCCCAAAGCGTCGTGGACTCGCCGGCGACCAGCCGCTCCGGCGGCGCGCGCATGACGATACGACCGGCCTGCCACTGCGGTGCGGGGCGTCGCCGTCGGGGAGCGTCGAGCGTGATGCCGGCGATGTCTGGACCCAATCCGGACCCGCTGGCGCATGCCCGAGACCGCGACCAGCTGTCCAGGCATAAGGTCGGGGTGGCGCTGTCCCAGGCCCAGCGTGCTGCCGTAGACCGGATAGAGCAGCGGGCGGCTGCGCGACCTGCAGCTCTTCGCTGTGCGCCAGCACCACGGTCTGCCGCAGCCCGAAAGAGCTGAGGCCGGTCGGTGGTATGCGGCCTCACCCGGGTGATCTTGCCGCTCATGCCAAAACCCGAGCGCGACAACTGCGTCACGCGGGTCACTTCGATAGAGCGCGACGTGGTCGACCAACGACGCGGCTGTGCTCGGATTGTCGGCGGCCAACACGATGAAGCCTCCGACAACGACCTTGGGATAGACACGCGTCGAGGTCGATTCGCTCGTGCGCAATGTCGATGCTGAAGCCCGCCCAGCGCCGGCTGCTTCCGGTTCCGGTCGTGAGCCCGTCGGAATCCGGATTGTGCGTGCCGAAGATCATGCGCGGGTCTGGCGCGTTGTTGCCGAACAGCGCCGCACGCTGGCGAAACGCATAGACCCGCACGCCGTCGGCGGCCGCCGGATCGAGCGGCCACGCGGCTACCCAACGCCGTCTGTCCAGCGCACGCGGGTGAGGCCAAGCGGCCACGTCGGTCTCGACCTGATCGAGCCATCGCACGTCCCAGCAGCGTGCCGGCTCGCAACGATGGCGATTGCGTCGCCCTGCTGGAGCTGCAGGTTCGTGCCGGCGAGATAGAGCTCGGTCAGCCCGCGACGGACTGCGATCTGCTGCGATGCGGCGGCAGGGATCGCGTTCCATTCGACCCGCCCCACGATCGCGGCGACGGTCTCGAACGTCTGCGGTGTCTGATCGGGATCGGGCACGCTCTGCACGCGCGTGCCGGCCGGAATCGTGACCGGCTGCGCCGCGAGTGCGGGTGCCCCCGGCGACGCCTCGAGCGTGAAGGCGAGCGTGGTGCCGGCTGCCACGCCCGGGCGCGAGCTGATAGCCGATCAGCCGCGCGAGCTCGCGGATCGAGCGTCGCTCGGTCGCGGTGCGCAGGTACGAATTCGTTGGCAATGCGCTCCTGGTAGAAGCTCAGAACGTCGGCCAGGACCGCAAAGCTGTCGCACAGCGCGATGCTGTAGTCGTCGTCCTCGCGCGTCGCGAGACCGGCGAGCGCCGGAAACTCTTTGGCGGACAGGCGCGCCAGCACGCTCGCCTTGAAGCTCGCATGCGTGCCGACACGATATGAGATCGCCGGCAGGCCCGGGCGATTGATCTTTGCCGCAGGCGTATCGGCTTCGGTCCCGCTGCAACAGCCGCAATCCGTCATGTCGTCCATGATCGCTCTCTACTTGCCGCCGTTGACCTCGAGCCGCAGCACGCCGCGCTCCGGATAGTTCGCATCGTTGTCGAGACGCGCGATCTCAAGCCGGCCGAGCGGCAGCTTGCCGTCGTGCAGGTAGGTCTTGGTCGGCGGTGCCCAGCCGCTGAAACTTGTCGATGCGGACCGACGCGACCCCTGGAACGGCCTGCGCCGCGGCGTAAAGCCTGCTCAGGTACACGGTGTCGCCAAACGAGAAATTATCGGGATGAAAGAGGCCGCGGCGCCCGTCCGGCAGAAAGCGATTGCTGAACAGCTCGAGCAGGCCTGCGTTCGACGTGGTCGCGGAAATAGTCGGGCTTTGCGCACACGTGCATGTCGATCTCAAGCGAGACGTAGAGCGGATCGTTGAATTCGAGATCGTGGCCGGCCATGCGGTAGCGATCGACGAACGGCGTGAGGTCCTCTCGCAGCGCGCGCGGGTCTGCACCGGCGTCGGGATCGACCGTGATGAACATCGTGTGCCAGCTGCCGGTCCAGCGCAGCGTCGCCGCGGCACGCTGTACGCCACGGTGGCGCTCGCTGACCTCGGCGTAGTCTTCCGGTGTGACGGCGCGCTCCTGGGTGCGGAACGCCTCAGGCGCATTGCGTCGAACGCTTTCGGCGGATCTCAGGCTCGACGCCGCCGCTCGCCGGCACCGGATTGCGGACACTGTCGATGCCCGCGAGTTCCGCGGCCGAGGCGACGACGTGCACGATCGACTCGGCACCGACGTTGCCGGCGCAAGCCGTTTCCGATCCGGTAGGTTGCGGTGAACGCGGTGCCGGCTGCCGGCCGAAGCCCGTTGGCGTCATCTCCGAAGCGGAGACTGGCCTCGCCGTCATCGTCGACTTCGACGACAAATTCAGTCGCGCTTGCGTTGCTGTTGAGCAGCGTGCGGCGCGATTCCCACGTGTGATGCTTCGTGCCGAGCACACTGCGCAGGTCGATCTGCGGCAGCACATCGGTCATGCTCCAATCGGTGGCGTGCACGGCTGGCGCGGCCGGGTCGAACGGGATGCGCTTCGGAGCGGCCTGGCCGGGCTTCGCGGGCGGCTGAAACATCGCGGCCTGCGTCAACGGACCTCGCGAAAGCCTGGGACGGAACCGTACCGGCAGCGGCATCGGGATCAGCGGGCTTGCAGGGATCGCCCGCACAGTCCCGCGCCAGGAACAGGATCGGCTCCGGCACGCGTGCCCAGCTGCTCGTCGCTGACGGTCGCGCCGTGGTCGACCAGGATGAGATTGCCGCGCGCCACGCTCACGTCGGTCAATTCGGTCTCGCCATGCTGCTTGTCGGTGACGCTGGACAGGCAGAGCGCGAACGGCAGCGCGTCCTCCGAGTCCCAGGCGATATTGGTGACCGGTACATTGCCGAGCGGATCGACGACGGCGCTCACCTCGGTCAGGCGCACGACATGACGATGCGACGGATCGGCATCGCCCGGGGCGCCGGTGTGCGGGCCGCGCACCTCCTCGAACAGCAGCACATCGCCCTTCGCAAGGTCGGACACATGGTCGGCCAGCGTCGCCCGCGTTGCACCGCGCGGCAGGCAGCAGCGCTTGTCGCTCCAGGTGTAGAACGACAGACTGTTGTGTGATTGGTGCAGAGTCACATCGTGCAGCGGCTCGAACACCGCGGGCGACAGAAGCATGGCTTCGTCGAGCTTCTTGCTGGCGCGCTCGATGCCGGGATCGAAACCGCGGCAGCGGGTCAGGAACTGCGTGGTCGTTTCGCGACAGCGTGACCGTCGGCACGGAAACCTGGAGCTGCAACCAGGCACGGGCGTTGCAGCCGTCGTGCATCGGGTAGTCCACGAGGAGCGCATGGCGCCGCAACGAGATGCGGCGCCGCGCAGTTTCCAGATACGCCTCGGTCGCGACCGCGTCCTGCTGGTAGCTGAGCTGGTCACCGACGTAGGCCAGCAACTCGATCAGCGCGACGCCGTAGTCCGCGACGCTGCTCTGCTGCCAGCGTGGTGCCAAGCAGCGCCATGCGATCGAGCATCAGGCGACGGAACGACGCGTAGTCCTTGGCAAGATAGTTGATATCGGGCGGCGGCGGCGTTTCGGTCGGACAGTAATGGACCGGCTGACAGTCGAAGTCGGAAGGGCAGTCGACCTTGAACGAGAAGTCGATGAACGAAAGCTGCGGATCGAAGTTCGCCGGTGGGTTGTCGTTGTCCTGCGATGTCACCAGCTTGAGCGTGTAGGTGGAATAGTCGCCGGTGGCGGCGACGCGCGCGACCAGCACGCGGCTCGTATCGGCCACGGCAGCGATCACCGCGCGGGTGTCGTGCTCTGCCGGCGTGTCGGGCTTCGCCAGAACGTCCGTTGCGGGCATCGCCCATTCGATCTTGATGTCCCTCTCGCGCTCGCCGCCGGTGATCCGGAGGTTGCCATCGGACAGCCCGGACACGGGTCGGATGCAACTGACCAGCAAGGTGCGCTGGCGCAGCGGATCGGTATCGTTCAGATCGCGATCGACAACCTCGAGATAATCGATGCCGTTCAGCGGGGGATGCCCGGCAACCTCCTGACGCCGCAGCTCGTCGCAGCAGCGGTACATCATGAGGAGCCTCCGAGGTCGCGCTGGAAGGTCTGGACCTGCACCTCGTCGGTGCGGCGCACGACGTACCGCACGGTGACCGAAAGCGTCGCGTCGTTGGCCTCGACGCGCACGTCCTGCACGGCGATCAGTTCACCGAGCCATTGCTGCAGCGCGCTTTGCACCAGCATCTGCGTCGCGCTCGCAAGCTCCGGCGAGTTTGGCGCGAACACGAGCTGCATCAGGCCGCTGCCGAAGTCGGGCCGCATCACCCGCTCGCCCGGAGCGGTGAACAGCACCTGTTCGATCAGGTCGCGGATATGGCGGTCGTCGTTCGCCTCGCCGGTGCGGCGCAAGGCATCGAACTGATAGGGATAGATGAGGTTCATCGCCGCCTCACGTCGCGATCACGCGCGGCTGCACGCCGACCGGCAGCAGCGGCGTTCCCGTTGGCACGCACACTGCGGCGCCAGTCTGGATCGCCACGGGCTGCCCCATGGCGAGCACGCGGACGGCGCCCACGATCCATTGTCCGGTCACGCAAGGCCCGCCGGCGATCGGCGGAAACGGGCAGCCGGCCACCACATACGGCGGCAGGATGGTCGCCGCCGGCTGACCGCCCACCAGCACGCGCGGCACCGGCGCTGTCGGCATGGCCTGGCCGCCGTGCGCGCACAGCACCACCGCTCCGAGATGGAGGATCGGCCCTGGCATCGTGTCTGTCCTCCTGTGTTAGCCGCTTGCGCGGCGGGCACGCGTTCCTCGGCGGAGAGGCCGCCGCCGCGCGTCAGATGACCGTGAGTGCGCCCATGTTGATGTCGACCGCCGGCCCCACCATGGTCAGCGACGCTCCCTTGCCGTTCTGAATGAAGATTCCGAGATCGTTGACCACCAGCATGGCGCCGGTCGTGCTGCGCAGGATGATCCCGCCGGTCAGCGGCGACGGCGCCGCATCGCTGATCAGGACGGTGTTCTGCAGCGTGGTCTGCAGCACGATGTTCTGGCCGGGCGGGATCGGCGGCGGCACCAAGCCGAGCGCCGGCACTTCGGCCGCGATCCCCCAGAATCCTCCAACCCAGATCGGCTTGTCGGGATCGCCGCTTTCAAACTCGATCCACACACCCGAACCGATCTGCGGCACCGCGAAGATGCCCTCCTGCTTGCCGGCGATCGGCACGCAGGGCATCGCCCAACTCGTCGGCGCGAGGCTCGACACCGCCGGCACGATCGCCTGAATGCGGCCGAGCATCTCGGGATCGATGTTGTTGATCACCGTGCCGCGGTACTTGCCGTAGAACTTCCTGCCTTCGCTCATGCCGCCACCCTTGGGATTGTCGAAATCAAGCCGTTGCGCGCCAGTTGAAACTGCTGCTTGTATTCTCCGCGCTTGATCGAATGCGTGACGCTGCTGACGTAGTAGAGGCCGTCGAAGGCGGAGCCCGCGCCGCGCACGCCGACGAGCCTGCGCGACTTCAGGATGCCGCCGTAGCGCAGTACGTTGAGCGTCCCGGTGGCGGTGACCGCGTCGGCGCTGCGCGCCGCTTCCGCGAGCCCCTGCATCACCGCTTGCAGCGGCGAAGCATGAACCGTGTCGGCCAGCGGCTCGATCTTCGGCGGCACCGGCGCGAGCATGCCGAGCGGCGGATTGAGCGGCGTAATATCGGGAATTGGGATCGGCAGGATCGCCTTGGTCGCCTGCTCCTGGATGAACACGATCGGCAGCTTCTTGCGCTCTTTGTCGAACGTGAACTGCAGCGACTCGACATTGGTGTGTGCGTCCATGTCGACATTCAGCGCAGACTGGGGAATTCCGACCTTCACCTCCGGGCCCCAGTACGCCACGCTCACTCCCGGCGCGGGACCCGGCTCGAGATAGAAGACATGGCCGCATTCCAGCGCGAGCTTTTGGATGTAGGCCAAGTCCTTGCCCTGGTGCCGCGGAATCCGATCGATCGGGATCGGCAAGTCCTGGACGATCTCCGGGATCGGCAGCGGCACGATGCCGAGCGCTGCGTACTTGGCGAGGATGAAGGCGACGCGTGCGAAGCACGGCATGGCCGGATAGGGGATGCCGCTGAAGTCGATCAGGTCCATGACGGCACTGAGGTCTTTGCCGCGCACCGTCAGCGTTGAAGCGGTGCCCGCGCTGCCCGGCGCAACCGTCGCCTCGAGCAGGACGCCATCCATCAGCACGTTCATTGTGCCATTGATGGTGGCGACGATCACGACACGCATGATCGGCGGCATCGCGCCGCCCGCCAGCAGGAAGATGGTGTTGAGCGGCGATTGCTTGCTGAGCGTGAAGTTAAGCTCGAAACCGCTCGCGCCCATGCCGGACGCGGTCGTCACCGTGACGCTGGTGAGCGCGTCGAGCACGCTCTGCGGTACCGGGATCGGCACCGCCGGCCCGACCATCAGCGTGAGTTCGATTCCGCTAAGCACCTGGCACCCCCGGGACTCCGAGCGGCTGGGTGATGCGCAGGCGCCGGCCGATGATCTCGATCAGTTCGTCGGGCCGCAGCGCGTTGTTGGCGTCGCACAGCCGCCAAAACAGCTCCGGATCGCCGAAGTACTTCGCCGCCAGATTGTCGAGCCGATCGCCCTGCACCACCGCATGCTCGCGGCGCAACGCGAACCGATCGGACGACGGCACGAAACGCCGCCGCAGGAAGCTCACGGTCTGGCCGGAAGCCGTCTGCATCGTTGCGGTCTCGAAGCCGAAATAACGGCTGTTCGGGGCGAACAGGCTGGGCTTCAGCCCGACGTGCTGAACCAGCGCCTGCAGGGCCGCGTTCGGGTCGGTCACGGGATGCCTCCAATGCCGAGCACGCTCAGCGCTGCCGCCGGACTGAGGCTGGCGAGCTGCTCCTTCTGTTGCAGGTGGCTGATGAACAGGCTGCCGCCCTTCTGGTCGAATCCGAGATCGTCGACGCTCAGCACACGCAAGCCCAGGCTCACCTTGGCGCGGATCGGATTGAGCGCAATGTCGAAGGCCTCCTCGGTGATGCTGAGCTCGGTGACGCGCACCGGCACCACGCGGTTCTTGCTCCACACAAACAGGCAGAGCGGCGCCTCCATCGGCACGATTTCGAGCGTGCCGGATTGCGCAAGACTGTTATTGGACAGGAGCTGCCCGCTCGTCGGATAGACCATGGTCTCGAGCGCCGCGAGCTGCGGATGAATGCCGACGCTGATCGCCTGTTGGTCGGCGATCTCGAGCTGATCGGTCGCGTCGATCTCGGCCTCGAGCTTGATCGTTTCGACCGGCGGCCCCTTCAGCCGCAGGGCCTCCGAGCGGTCGGTACCCTCCGCACCCGTGCTCTTGATCTGCAGCGAGCGGGAAATCGAGTCGGGATTGTATTGCAGGGTGATCACCCGCCTGATCGCACCGGACGACGGATCGACCAGGACGAGGCCGCCGCGAACGAGCTTGGGAGAATTCGGGAACGTGGACATGCGCGACGACCTCAAAATCTCAAGGTAGGCCCCGGGATGATTGTCTGGCCGGGCACGCTCGGGAACGGCCGCGCCGGCGGCATGTCGAACCGCGGATCGCGGCTTGGCGGCGGCGACCACCGCTGGCCCTGCATGAAAAGCGCGAGCGCGCGCAGCAGCGCGGCAACCGCTTCTTTCTGCTCGCCCTCGAGCGGAATCTGGTCGGCGATGATCCCGGCGATTCCTTCGGGCGCCTTTTCCAGCCCGCCGAGCGCCCAGTTGCGGAACGGCTGTGGCAACATGCGCAAGAGCGGATCGCGCTCGAAGAAATCGCGAAGGCCGCGCGAGGAGCGATCCGAAGGCGGCGCCAGGATCGGGCCCGACGTCGGCGGCCGCGGCACGTATGGCGGCGGCCGGCCGGGATCGCGATGGACGCGCAGGTCGGGCGGCGGTGTACGAGGCTCGGGCGTCAGCGTCGGCGGCCGCAGGCCCGGACCGCCGAACCCCGGCACCCGCAGCCCCGGCGAAAAGCCGATCACCGCGCGGCGGTTGCGCGGCTCGGCGCCGGGCGATGGCACCGCCGGATCGCTTTCGCCGACGCTGTCGACATCGATGCGGTCGGCCGCTACGCCGGCCTCGATCAGCACCGCGCGAACGGCTCCGGCGCGCGCCAGTCCGAGTTCGCGGTTGCGCGTCTCGGTTCCGACTGCATCGCCGTGACCGGTGATCGTGATGCGACCGCCGGGCTCCATTTCGAGCAGGCTCCGCAGCGTTGCGGCGTGCGCCGCGATCTGGCCGCGCTGGTCGTCGGAAAGCGACGACTGGCCGGTCACGAAACCGTCGATCGCAAGCCGCCCCACCGAGCGCATGAACCAGGGCGACGGCCTGAGCCGGAAATCGGGCGGCGACGAACCGGTCTCCTGACGCTGCAGCGCCGGGACCGGCGCTGGAGCCCGCAACGCATCCAATTGTTGCGCCTCCGGTGCAAACTGCGCCGCACGGTGCGCCGCCCGCTCGGTGGGCTCGTCATTCCGCGACGCGCGGGGCTCAACCCTGGAGGCCGCGTCGTTCTGAACCACATGTGCAAGCTCGTGCGCGATGAGGCGCTGGCCTTCCTCGCTGTTGGGACGGAATTCGCCGGCGCCGAAGATCACGTTCGAGCCAATCGTGTAGGCGCGTGCGTCGACGGAGCCTGCCGCCTGCGCCGCTTCCGAATCGCTGTGGACGCGCACGTTGCCGAAGTCATGCGCGAAGCGCGGCTCCATGATGGCGCGCGTTTCGGTGTCGAGCGGCCGGCCGGGCGACGGCAGCAGGCTCAGCACGGCCGGAGCGACCGCATCCGCGTCCGCGCCCCAGGGGCGCGAACGAACCAAGCTGCGGATGCTTGAGCTCCATGAGATCACGGCGCACGCCTCCATCCAGTCAGCAACCGGCCTCTCGGCCGATGTCGGTCATGTCGTTGGGTGCTCATGCTGTATCCGCAAGCCAGCCGAATCCTGCGCCAAGCGCGGCGAACGTCAGACCGAGGCCAACGATCGCGCCGACACCCAACCCGCTCAGGAGGCCAAGACCTACCCCGGCCGCCGCGCCGATAATCGCACCGCCGAGAATCCAAGACGGGACGCCGCGCGTATGCGTGTCGTGAGTGCGCCAATCGCAATGCGTGAGTTGGCGCATGACTTCGATGAAAGGATCGTAGTCGCGCGCACTGACGAAGGCGCCACTTCCCATCACATCGTCGGCTTCACCTGCGGTCACGCCGTAACAAAGCATGCCATTGTCGTCGCAATGGATATGCTCAAGTCCGAAAAAATGCCCCGCTTCATGGATCGACGTATTGCCTCGCACGTCCGATTCGTAGAACGTGCCGACCCCGCCCGGACTGCCGCCAACATTGCTCCGCCCTGCGAACGGCTTGTCGTAGAGCACGTTCACGATGTGATGCTGGTTCGTTTGCACCGGCAGGACCCGGACCTGCACCGCGACCTTCTGACAGGCGTCACCCGGACAGCTCGACGCCGGCACGAGCAGGTATCGATAGCTCCACTTTTCCTGCACGCGCTTGACGAATTCCTGCTGCCACGTGGCCGGTCGGCCTTGCGGCCAAACCCCGCGCGTATTTGGGAAGTTGAAGCGGACGCGCACCGAAATCGTGAGCAGGCAGGGTGGATTTCCGCCGCCGCGCTCGGGCTCGAGCGACGCGTCGAAACGTCCAAAGGCGCTTCGCCGAAAGGAATCGATGCTGCGAATCTGCCGGGGGATTTCACGCGCCGCCGGCGCTTGCGCGGGAGCAGCCGCGGGAGCGGCAGGCTGCGCCTGGCGCTGCAGCAGCCGCGGCATGGCGCCGGCCCGCAAAGCCGCGCCCTCGCCTGCGCCGAGCGCGTGGGCGTTGCTCTCTGCCTCAACTTCGGCGGCACGCTGCGAGGCCTCCGAGGCGGTCGCAGCAAGCCCGCTCGCGCCAGCCTGTTGAACGACGTGCGTCAGTTCGTGACCCAGCAGATGGCGGCCGCTCTCCGATCGAGGAGAATATTGGCCCGCGCCGAATACGATATCGCCGCCGACCGTGTAGGCCTGTGCGTTCACCGATTGCGCCGATTTCGGCCGCCTTGCTGTCGGTGTGCACGCGCACCTGACTGAAGTCGTGACCGAAGCGCGGCTCGTAGAATGCGCGCGCCGCGTCATCGAGTGGCGCGCCAGGCTCACGCAGCACGTCGTTCACGATCGCGGGCGTCCCGTTGAGATGGCCCGTGCCCTTCCGCTGCAGTCGCTTTCGCGAGCACTCCGGGCAGGCGCCGCCGATCCCGGAATCGCCTCCACAGGCGCACTTGCGCTGCAGCAGCGATCCTTGCCCTGACTGCGAGAGCGCGGCCGGCAGCAGCGGCTTAAGCTGCCCAAGCGCCTGGCCTCCCTTCGACGCCTTGATGCCGGCATCATGGCTCCCGCCACGGCCAAGCATCGGCAACGAACGTCCGAGGCCCAGGTTCATCCGCAGTCCTCCCGGCAACACCCGAACCAGACCGGCAGTCGACCGGGAGCCCAAGCGGGCCGACCGCTCTGCGGCCGGCACGCGTCGGCGCACGGCATGCAAATGCTGGCCGTCGCGCAGCGCGTGTTTTGCGTTCGTCCGGTCATGTCATGTCAATCGCCCAGCCAACGAAGGCCCCTATTGCTCCCAAGGCCAGGCCTGTCCCGATCATCCAGCCGAGTCCCATGCCCAGAGCGCCGGTCAGGCCCACTCCGAGCATCAGGCCGAGCACCCCGGCACCGATCATCCAGGACGGGACTTCGCGCGTGTGGGTGGAATGGGTCCGCCACTCGCAATGCGTCAGCGTGCGCATCACGTCGATGAAGGGCTCGTAGTCGCGGGCGCTGACGAAGGCGCCGCGTCCCATCACGTCATCGGCGGTGCCGGCGGTCATCCCGTAGCATGTGAAGCCGTTATCATCGCAGGCGATGTGCTCAAGTCCGAAGAAATGGCCGGTCTCGTGAAAGGCTGTGTTGGTGTTGATGTCACTCCCGTGGAACGTTCCGGTACGCGCCTGACTGCCGGCCACAAAGCTGCGATCGCCCGACGGGTTGCTGTATAGGACGTTCACCGTATGATGCTGCCCGGTCTCGACCGGCAGGACACGGACGCGAACCGCGACTCGCTCACAAACCTCGTCGGGAGAGCAGGAGCCGGCGCGAAGCAGCAGGTATCGATAACTCCACTTCTGCTGGACCTGCT
Organism: uncultured Alphaproteobacteria bacterium; assembly: GCA_963821555.1. GTDB lineage: Bacteria > Pseudomonadota > Alphaproteobacteria > Rhizobiales > Xanthobacteraceae > Z2-YC6860. The sequence goes on from CAWGEM010000006.1 coordinate 197,109, forward strand.
CGACAAATTGCGTTGTCCAACGCGCCGGCAGCCCCTGCGGCCAGACGCCGGACGTATTGGGGAAATTGAACTTGACCTTTGTCGTGACGGTGAGTTGGCACGGCGGGTTTCCGCCGCCGCGCCCGGATTCAAGCGACGCATCGAATTGTCCGAAGCCCCGTCGCGGAACGTTGTCGATGCTGCGTATCTGCCGGGGAATCTCGCGCGCAGCGGGCGCTTGCGCAGCAGCGGCAGCGGGAGCAGCCGCAGGAGCGGCAGGCTGCGCCTGGCGCTGCAGCAGCCGCGGCATGGGGCCCGCTTGCAAGGCCATGCCCTCGCCCGCGCCGAGCGCGTGAGCGTTGCTCTCCGCCTCAACTTCGGCGGCACGCTCCGAGGCCTCCGAGGCGGTCGCATCAAGCCCGCTCGCGCCAGCCTGCTGCACCACATGAGTCAGCTCGTGGCCCAGCAGATGGCGGCCGCTCTCCGATCGAGGTGAATATTGGCCGGCACCGAACACAATATCGCCGCCGACTGTATAGGCCTGCGCGTTCACCGCCTGCGCCGACTCGGCTGCCCTGGTGTCGGTGTGCACCCGCACTTGGCTAAAGTCGTGACCGAAGCGCGGCTCGAAGAACGCGCGCGCCGCCTGATCGAGCGGCGCACCGGGGTCCCGCAACACATCGCTCACGATCGCAGAGGTTCCGCTCAACCCACCCGAGCCCCTTCGCTGCAATCGCTTGTGCGCGCACTCCGGACAAGAACCGCCGATCCCGGCGTCAGCGCCGCATGCGCACTTGCGCTGCAACAACGATCCCCCCAACCCGTGATGCGAGGCGCGGCGCGACAGCGGCTGAAGCCGCGCAGCCGAATCGTGATGTGCCGGTACGGCAATGCCGGCCGGATCGGCTCCACGACCGCGCGTCGATAACGTGTCTTGGCGGCCACCAGCCACTTCAAGTTCCTCCCGCCAGGACCGAAGGCAGCGTCGGCGCGGCCGAAGCCCCGGTCTGCGTCGCGGTCATGATTGGATGCTCCGCGCGATGGCACGCCCGGCCTCGGCGCCCGCCTGCTGCGGCTTTGCGTCGGCTGCAAGGCTGATGGGACGCGCGCGCACCAACTCCAGCGAGCGGCCTGCGCCTAGGCGCTCGATCGCCCCCGGATCGGTCCATTGCTGCCGCAGTTCAGCGGCCAGTGCGGCTGCGATCGCGTCGCGCCGGTCCGCGGGAAAGCCCCGCAACACCAGTTGATCGATCGTCACGTTGATCCGAGGACGCGGCGGACTGGTCATGTCCAACCCCGCGTTTCGGCGTCGCTCAGCTGCCGCTCGACCTTCGCGCTCTCGGACTGCGCAGCAGCCAGCAGGTGATGCATCGCAATCGGCTCGCCGCTATCGGCCGCAAGGAATGCGGCGTTGAGCGCGATGTTGCGCACGCTGCCGCCCGCAACGTTGAGCCGCGCAAGCTTGCCGAAGTCGAGCCCGCTGGTCGGCGCCGTGACCGGGAAACTGCGGCGCCAGATCGCCTCGCGCTGATCGCGCATCGGGGAACGGAAAGTGGACGATAAAGCGCAGCCGGCGCTGGAACGACGGATCGAGCGCCGACTTCAGATTTGTGGTGAGGATCGCAAGGCCGCGATAGGCCTCCATCCGCTGCAGGAGATAGCTCACCTCGATGTTGGCGTAGCGGTCGTGACTGTCCTTCACGTCGCTGCGTTTGCCGAACAGCGCGTCGGCCTCGTCGAACAGCAGGATCGCGCCGCTGTCCTCCGCGGCGTCGAAAACGCGCCGCAGGTTCTTTTCGGTCTCGCCGATGTACTTGCTCACGACCGACGAGAGATCGATGCGATAGAGATCGAGGTCGAGTTCGCAGGCGAGCACCTCCGCGGCCATCGTCTTGCCGGTGCCGCTGCCGCCGCAGAACAGGGCGGCGACGCCGAGGCCGCGTGGATTGCGCCGAGCAAAGCCCCAGTCGTCGTAGACTCGTCCGCGCCGCCGCACCTGGGCTGCGATCTGCCGCAAGGCGGCAAGCTGCGGTTCCGGCAGCACGAGTTCGTCCCAGGTCGCCGCAGCCGTGATGCATTCTGCGAGATCGTCGAGCCGCCGGCGACCGCTGCTGCGGCAGACGCCGCGCACCGCCTTCGACAGCGACTCCCCGGCCGTCCATGCGCTCCTTGACGGCGGGTCCGGCTGCGAGGATGGCCTGAGCGCTCAGCCGAAACTGCTCGGCGACCCCGTCAAGCGCATCCTTGCATTCGTCGGCATCGGCGCCGATCGCCATGCTCCAGAGCCATTTTTGCTCCGCCGCCTCCGGCTTGCGCACGTCGTAGACCAGCGCCTTGCGCCGCAACGAAATGGCGTCACGCGCTGCAATAAGCAGCGGCGACGACAACCGCTCCGCGAGCGACAGTGTCTGCTCGCTTGGCGTCGTGTCGCCGCACTGAATCAGCAGCGCGGCCGGCAGCAGCGCCGCCTCGCGCTCCCACAGCGTGACAAAGCTGTCGATCTCTGCCGCACTGGTGCGGGTGTCCTCGACGTTCATGACATGAAGCTGCAACCCCAGCCGCGCAGCCATTGCCGCGGCGATGTCCTCCGCGCCGTGCGGATCGTCCCCGGCGAGCTGGATCGCCGGCCAGTGCAGCGCGCCGTGCCGCAGCAAAGCCGCGGCGATCGCATCGGACTGCGCCTGCTGAGACCCTGCCATCAGCCCGGACGGCGCGCGCATGCTCAACAGCGGCTGCAGGCGGGCATCGGGCATATTGATCCCGGCAAGAAAATGCAGGATACGCTCGTCGATGCGCAGCGGCGCCGACGCCAGCGTCGCGCCGGGTTCGACCTCGATCATGCGCCATCGCCGCAGCGGGCGGTGCGGCGTCAGTGCACTCCAGTGCGGACTGGGAAACGCCGAGAGCGCCGCCGCGAAGCTTGCGCCGCGCGAGCCGCAGGCTGCCGCGAGCTGCGAGTCGAGCTCCACGCCCGCACAAAGCAGCAGGATATCGCGCTCGAACGGCGACAGACGGAACACGCGGTGGAGTTGGTCGATCGCGGCCGGCCAATGCATCGCAGCAGTGGCGGCCTCGATACGCGAGGCATGCTCCGTCTCGCCCGACCGGTCACCAACAATCAGCGCCCTGACCCGTGCCAGCTCGGCCACCAGCAGCGCCTGGTTGGCGTCGATCCACACCGCGGGTTCGGCAGACGCGTTCATGTCGTAACCACGATCTCGGGCCCGGTGAACACTGGCGGTGCCTTGGTGCGATCCACGATTGGGCTGTCGACGCCGTCGACGCGCAGACGCGCCCGGTACGTTCCGGGCGCAAGCGCCTTGAACTTGAACGTCGGGGTAGAGGTCGCGACGCTGAACGCTGCGGCCGGCGCCTCATTGCCGCCGAGAATGAGCGAGACGCGCTGGTCGGGACGCAACAGTGGCTTGCAGGTGGGCGCGAGGGTCAAATTGCCGTCGGCGTCGAGGGCGGCGGTGGCCGGCAGCGCCGTGATCTGCGGAGCGATCGGCAGCGATAGCTGATTGGTCGAGCGCGGCGCCACGTCGCCGGGCGACAACAGCTTGATGACCGCGGAGTAACTGCCGGCGGGGACATTTGCCGGATCGTCCGGCAGCACGAATGCGACGGCGCTGTCCTCGGCGCTGCTGGCCGGCGTGATTTCGAGCTCGATGTCCAGCCGCGGATTCGACAGCACGAGGGCGTGTCCCGTGCCGTCGAGGTTGTAGCCGTGGAATTCGATCGTTTCGCCGTGGAGCACGACGATCCGCTTCTGCGGGAGCTCGATCGTCTCGATCTCCGGATATGTCGATAGCAGGCTCGTCTGCAGCGCGACGCCGGGTTCGTTCATCAGCGTGGGGTCGGCCGGATCGGGCACCGGCTTGCCGCGCGAGAGCACCGGCAGCGCGGCGCGCGCACTGCGCTTCTGTTCGATCAGAACGACGGTAGCCTGATAGACCGCACTCGGCCGATAGTGCGCCTGCAACGCGGTCCAGAGCTTGGACAGCTCCTCCATGCCCATCGCCTGCTGCGTGATCTTGATTTGCTCGACCTGATCGGCGAGGTCGGACGCGCGCAGCGCCTGGTACACGCTCGGAAGCAGACTGCCATTGACGGGCGATGCGGGCGGATTGAGCGCCTTGCGGATCGCATTGCGCGCCAGCACGGGGGTCTCGTGCATGAGCTGCATGGCATAGCCGAGCAGCACCTCGGCATGCAGGTCGGAGCTGCCATAGGCGGTCAGGAGATAATGGAGGTCGAGCGCGAGCGGCGGATTGCCGATCCGCTGCCGGCCCAAGCCGTCGTATCCCGGCAAGCCGACGTTGCGCCATCCCGGATTGGGCGTGACCTGATGCAAGAACAAATTGAGACGCGGCCCAGCATCGCTGCCGAGCACGATCGAGTCCGGCGCGGCCACCGAGACCGTCACGCCCTGACCCATCGTGTCGGTGATCTGCCCGTCGATCAGACCGCTGTCGAGCAGGTCTTTGATGACCGCGGATACGCCTGCGATGGCGAGCGCGCTGCTCATGACGGCGTCCCGCTGCGTCGCCGCAGATAGTCGTCGAGCGACGCCTTGGGTACCGCCGGCGGCTCGCGCCGTGCCGGTGGCGGCGTCATCACCGCCGTCAGCTCGATTCGCCCGATGTGAATGTTGACCTCGGGCGCGACGGCCTCGACGCGCGGCACTGCGATGGCAGCCGGCGACAACCGCGGCCCCGCAGTCGCAACCCGTTCCGGCGGGCGCGTAGCGCGCATGGCCTCGCCCGACACCGCCGGCCGGATCAGGTCAGCCGTGTCTCGAACCGACTCGCGCGACCATGATGCGTTCGCTCGACCACGGCGATCCGGGTCCGCAGCCGAGCGATGGGAGGGACTGTCATCCACCGCGGCGTGCGGTGCCGGCGCAGAAGCCGTCACCGGCTGCAGGTCACCGGATCCGCTGCGGCCGCCGGCGATTCCATCGGCATCGGTTGATGCTCCATCGTCGCCGGGCGCGGCGGCCGGCGGCCTCATCGCTGGCCCGGAACGTCGGTCGGTCGCCGGCGATGCTGCAGCGTCGCGCTCAATCGTCGCGTTCGAGGGGCGCGCTGGCGGTCGCCTCGGTGCCCGCTCGGACGACACGGATGGCACGAGCGAATCGATCTCCGGCGGCCTTTCCGCAACGTACGTCAATCCGGCCGGTTCGCTTGGGCGCAGCCGTGACGGAGTACCGAGCGCCCGATGACCGAGCTGGTGCAGGAAATCGCTCATGCGCCGCACCGCGCGAGATAGGCCGCCCGGCGCGCGGGGCCCAGCGACAGGACGGATGCTTCGGTCCATCCGTAGGCGCAGGCCAGCCGATGCACGTCGTCCAGGATGCGGTGCGCCCGATGCTCGATTTCCTTCCAGACATAGTCCGGCGCATCGAGGCGTTCGGAAAAGCTGTGCCCGCATGCGGCGCACGCAAACGCAAGGCGAATGTCGGCCGCACCGGTCAGCGCCGACATCTGGGCGCCGACGTCGGCGACCACCGCCTCCGGCCATTCCTGCGGGCGATCCGGCGTGAGACAGCACCGGTCGAGAATCTCGCGACCGGCGGTGTCGGCATCGGCGCAATCCGCAACTGCGATCAGATCGCCGCTGTTCGGCAGCCGGAACAGGAATTCGCCGCCGGCCTTGAACGTCCGGTCGACCGTCGCCGCGACATCGCGCAGGACTTCTCGCGTATCGAGGTCGAACTTGAGCCGCGATGCGCAGGCCGGGCATGCAACGTAGCCCGAGAGCCGCGTGCCGAAGGTGGCCTGCCGGAGCTTCAGCACCGCAGCATCCCGCGCGCCGAGATCGGCCTCGATGCGCTCGCGCTCGGCAAGCGCGGGGAGCGCGGCCTCCAGCAGAAGCAGCGCGCGCTCGAGCGGGCTGCGATTCTGGGCGCGGTCCCAGAGCGAAAGCAGCGCGCTGTCGGTGAGCAATTGCATTGCACGCACACCCGATGGCTACGGCTCGACGAAGCTGAGCTCGCTCGGCTCGGTGATGTCGTAGTCGCGCTCCCAGCCTTCGTTTTCGAGCTTGATGTGCTGGATCGCGATGGCGTTGGCATTGGCGTCGAGATCGGGCAGCGCCTGGAATTCCGAAACCCACGCGCGATAAACCTTGTAGGCGATCGCGAGCTGCCCGGCCTCGTTATAGACTTCGATAATCAGGTCCTTGCGGAAGTCCTTGAGCGACACTTCCGCGCCGAGCCCGGATCCGAAGTTCCAGACCTTGTTGGCCCACTGCTCGAAATCGATGTCGTGAGTAACGCCGCGTTCGAGCGTGATGGCCTCGAACTTGGATCGGCCCGGCGACTTGCGCGAGGTCGAAGGATCGCCGCCATCGCGATGCTCGACAACCTCGGTCGTGCGCTTGAGCGCGCCGCACTTGGACAGGCCGGCGACGTAGTGCCCGTCCCATTTCACGCGGAACTTGAAGTTCTTGTACGGATCGAAGCGTGTCGTGTTGACGCTGAATTGAGCCATGACCTAACTCCCTGCCTCACGGCTGCTGGGCAATCTGCTGAATCTGGATGACGACGAATTCCGCGGGCTTCAACGGAGCGAAGCCGACGATGATGTTCACGATGCCGTTGTCGATGTCGGTCTGCGTCGTCGTCTCATGGCTGCATTTGACGAAGTAGGCGTCCTTCGGCGTCGACCCCTGGAACGCGCCCTGCCGGAACAGCGTCTGCATGAAGGCGCCGAGGTTCAGCCTGATCTGCGACCACAGCGGCTCGTCGTTCGGCTCGAACACGACCCATTGCGTGCCGCGGTAGAGGCTTTCCTCGATGTAGAGCGCGAGCCGCCGCACCGGCACATACTTCCATTCCGATGCGAGCTGGTCGGCGCCGCGCAGCGTGCGCGCGCCCCAGATCACGCGACCGATCACCGGGAAGCTGCGCAGGCAGTTCACCGCAATCGGGTTGAGCTGTCCGTTCTCGCCGTCGGTCAGCTTGACCGCGAGTTCGGAGACGCCGCCGAGAACGGCTTCGATGCCGGCGGGTGCTTTCCAGATGCCGCGCGCGCCGTCGGTGCGCGCGAACACGCCCGCAACCGCGCCGCATGGCGCGAACTCGCCGAGCTGGCCCTCGCGCAGCGGATCGGGGCTGCGCAGCATCGGGAAGAACAGGGCCGCGTTTTCGGTCCGCGCCATGAAGCTGTTGTCGACACCGGTCACGGCATCGGAATGCGAGGCCCATCCACGCAGCGGATCGACGATGTAGAGCGCGCGGCGCTTCTTGCAGTAGTTCGCCGCCGCGTCGCGGGTCGTCATATCGATGTTGCTGTCGCTAGCGTGGGTGGGCGGCGGGATGCAAAGCAGATTGAAGATGTCGGCTTTCTCCAGCGCCCACAGTCCGGCCTTGCTGCTCTCCAAGTTTGGATTCGAGATGTCGTCGTTGGTGATCGCTGATCCGTCGGCGCCGTCATTCCCGAATGCGGTTGATGTCGCATCGTCCGTCATCGGGTCCTTGCCCGCGACAGCCGCGCCGCTTGCCGTCGGGCGCGCTGGCGGAACCGGGCTTTCGAGCCGGATCAGCTTCGATTGCTGCTCCAGCACCTTGGCGACGAAGCGTGGACTGGTCGGCCACGTCGAAACGTTGAGGAACTGTTCGGTCGCGCCCGTACCGGTGTCACGGACGATCAGATTGAACTGGTCGGCCGTCGAGCCGCTCGGATGCTCGATGCGAATCCGCAGCCTCTGACCCCAACCACCCGGACTGGCCGCGACAAACTTGGACGAGTCGACCGTCAGCTTCGCAGCACCGGCGCTGCTGTGTCCGCCCGCAAAGTCCACCGGCCCGTCATTGGCCGGCCGTGCGGTCGGCGCCGGGGCATCCGGATCGAGGCGAACGGCGGTTGGAGCCAGCGCGGCCTCGACGCCGCTGATCGCCAGATCGTCGAAGTCTGTGGCTGTGCCGGCGCTGTCTATGATGGTGAGCTTGAAGTGGTCGGCGTCGCCGTCGGTCGGATCGGCCACCGTCGCTTTCAACTTGTTGCCTTCCTCGCCGGGATTGGCCGCGGCGAGCTTCAGCCCGCCGACATCGGCCTTGGCCGTCTTTGACTCGCTCGCGGCCACCCGAACCACCAGCGCATCGCCGCCGCCATTGAGGAAGAACTGCGCGACCGCGTAGCCGAGCGTGCTGTCGACCCAGAGGCCGCCGAACGCCCGGTCGAACTCGGCAAAGCTCTGCACGCGCACCGGTTCGTTGACCGGTCCGCGCAGGGCTCGACCCACGAATGCGGTGATCGAGGTCGGGACGCCGGCGATGGTGCGAACGCCGCTCGGCAGCTCTTCGATGTAAACACCGGGATAAGTCAATGGCACTGGCATCGGCGCCTCTCTCGGTTGGCAACGTGGGTTATGGGATGCGGCCGCGCGCCGGGCCGCGGCGGCCCGATCGCATGCGACGCGCTGGAAGGACACGGACTACGGCCCATCACGGCCCTTTCGTGCGGCCAGGACCGCGGCAATCGCCTGCTGGTTCGGGCCGGAATGGATCGCGCCGACGTGCTGCAACGGTTGCGCGTCGGTCCATGACGCGCCGCGCGTATAGACCGTGGTGCCGTCCGCAAGCGTGACGCGCGCAAGCCGGCCGCGCGCCACCAGATGATCGAGCGCCTTCTGCACGTCCTCGAGCGAAGCGAGCGCTCGATCGCGACCAATCCACCAGCTGCGAATGCCTTCCGGCGTATCGGCCGCGTTGGGATGCTCGCTGACGTAGCGATCAATCGCTTCGGCGATCGCAATGGTACGTTCGTCGCTTGGCACCGCTCGAACCTTGCCGACACCTAGTCAGCGCCTGTTCTGCAGTTGCCGTGCCAACGCGGAAATGCTGATAACGCTTGAGATTTTCAGAGGCGCGTGCGCCCGCCCTGGGTCGTGTTCACCTCACCTGCGGCGCATAAGTGAATGACAAGCGCATCGCCGCCTGTATCAGCGCGACGCTGACTCGAGTCGCGACCCAGTGTGGCGAATTTGACCCAGGAACCACGGCGCGAAGTCCGCGCCGGCGGGATGCTCGACGAATTCAGCGGAAGGACGCGCGCTCGATCACATCGAGGGCAGACGGAATTCCCCGACGGCCAGGCCGTGCTTCTTGACAAGCTTGTTCAGGGCGCTGCGGTCCTTGCGCGAAATGCGCGCAGCAAGGGAAATATTTCCCGACGTCCTGACGAGCAGTTCCCTGAGATAGGCCTGTTCGAATTGCGCAATGGCGTGCGCCTTGGCGGAACGGAAGGTCGGCGTCTGGCTCGGGCCGCCGGCTGGATGGCTCGCCGGTGCGGGCGCCACGGCTCCGATGCGGATCGCATCGCCCTCCTCGAGCAGGAACAGCCGCAACAGCATGTTCTCCAGCTCGCGGACATTTCCGGGCCAGTCGTGCGCGCGCAGCCACGATGCGGAATTGTGATGCAATCGCTTGGCAGGTCGATCGTATTCCGTGGCGAAGCGCTGCAGAAAATGCTCGGCGAGCAGGACCGCATCGCCGCCGCGGTGGCGCAGCGGTGGCATGGTCACGGACAGCACGGTGAAGCGGAACAGCAGATCCTGCCGAAACTGGCCGCGCCGCACGAGCTGTTCCAGATCGACATTGCTCGACGCAATGACACGCACGTCGCCATCCGACACAAGCCGGCCGCCGAGCGGTCGATAGTGATGATCTTGAAGAAAGCGCAGAAGGACCACCTGCGCGCGCGGCGTCATCGTCTCGATCTCGTCGAGCAGCAGCGTGCCCCCCCTGGCCTGCGTGATGAGACCGCTGCTGGCGCGCTTGGCATCGGTAAAGGCGCCGCGCTCGTATCCAAACAGCTCACTCTCGAGCAGATTGTCCGGCAGCGCACCGCAATTGACCGGAATGAAGGGGTGGTCGCGGCGGCGGCTGAGGTAGTGCAGCGCCCGCGCCGCAAGCTCCTTGCCGGTCCCGGTCTCGCCTTGGATCAACACGGTCGCATCGACCGCCGAGAAACGCTCGATGACGTGCAGCGCATCGACGAAGACCGATGATTTTCCAATGAGATTGAGCCGCGCAAAGGCCGCTTGCGCCGCCTCGCTGAACTGACCCCGGTGGCCGTCCGTCGCCCTACTCATGACGCCGCCCCGTCACTGAAGAATTCTCGACAGCCGACGCATTCAAGTCAATTGAGACGAAGCCCCCGAGTTCAAGGCGTGAAGCGGACACCCGTCGGGTCTCGCCACGCGATGAACCGAAGACGGCATCGTGACAGCACTTGCTGCAGACGGGTGCGTGAACGACCGCGCAATCCATCCCCGCGGTACCCGGCTACGCCGCGCGCGGTGCGATCTTGGTATCGACCATCAATACGCATTGGCCGATTGCCACAAATTTGTTCAACGCAATTTCGCCGATTCACCGGCGCCGTGTGTAGAAATCCACACTATCCTGCTGCGAATTTATGTCGGCATTGTGAGCGCTTTCGGTGCACGACGCAGCCCCACTGTGGCCGCGACCGTTTTGGCATGCCGCGGCTGGCGCAACGTAGCCAACGTCATGACAAGGCCGTGTGACGCAGCTTACAGCAGCGCCCGTGGCGGTTGAGATGCAGCGCGCCGCTATGCGCCCGACGCACATCCAGGATGCGGGCTGTCGCAAAGCGGCGGCGAAAGTGAAATGGTCAGCTTTCTAAAGAGGCGGCGAATTCTTCCATAAGGCGCGGGAAATCCTCAACCGGCGGGAAACCCTCGTAGCGGTATCTGGCGGGCGTTTGCGCCCATGGCAGCTTCTCCGCCGTCATGGTCTCGATGAAAGGCCGGCTCCACCTCGGATCGTCGAACATCGTGGGGCGCACGTTGACGAAATTCATGCCGACGACCCGCGTGAACATCCATGTCTTGCAGTCGGGACAGAAGAAGTGTTCGAGCTGCGGGCCTTTGATGCCGCCTCTCTCCGGCTCACCAGCCATGACGCGGAAAGCTTCCGTCGGGATCATGGCGGTCAGGGAATAGGCGCTGGCGCTCATTCGCTGGCAGCCTCGGCAGTGGCAGGCCGCGGTCAAGATGGGAGCCGCTGTGATCGCGATGCTCGTTCGTCCACAGCGGCACGTACCAGCAAGTGAATATCGGGGACTGTCCATTGGTTCGGCACGATGCTCCAGAGAGCCGGCGCATGATTGCTCGGTCACATGCTCACTTGAACGAAATGCCGCCCGCCGTGAAGTCCTTTGGTGCGTGCTTGACCTCTCGGGTCCTTCTCGCCAAGGGACACCAACACACCGATGCGCCGAATTCGCTCGCTCTGCTGCGCGCGCGGCAAGCGTCCACGCGACCGGTAACACCGGCGCGTCCTCCCGAGAAGCGTAATGAATTTGCGCCGCCTCATTGCGAACCTCGATCTCGCAAACTTTCGACTTGTTCAAACTATCATCCGCCTGCCCTTCCTGCGGACCAGCCCGAACCGATACGATGCCGCCTACTGAGCTTAGGGGCGGACATGCGGCGGCGAGAGTTCATCTTCATTGTCGGTGGCGCGGCGGCGGTTTGGCCGCTCGCAGCTCGGGCACAACAGTCGGGGAAGCTGCCTACCATCGGATTTCTAGGCCAGAGCACGCCTGCGGCGGAGAGCCAGCGGGTTGCCCCCTTTGTGCAACGGCTGCGCGAGCTTGGTTGGATCGACGGTCGCACCGTCACGATCGACTATCGCTGGGCCGAGGGACGCGGCGAGCGCTACGCCGAGTTTGCCGCTGAGTTCGTCGGGCTCAAAGTCGATGTCATTGTCACGCAGGGGCCGGCCGCGGTCGCGGCAAAGCGGGTGACGTCGACCATTCCAATCGTTATTGCGGTAGCGAACGACCCCGTTGGAGACGGCTTGGTCGCGAGCCTGGCGCGACCGGGGGGCAACGTCACCGGCTTGTCGAACCTGCAGGCCGATCTTGCTGGCAAGAGGCTCGAACTCTTGCGCGAGGTCCACCCCGGACTGCGCCGGTTGGCGGTCATGGCCAATGTCGGAAATCTCGGCTATGCCAGCGCTCCACTCGAAATAGGCGAGGTTCAGGCAGCGGCCAGCACGCTCGGCTTTGAGGTTACCAAGTTTGAAATCCGGCGATCGGAGGATATTGCGCCAGGCTTCGAGGCGCTGAAGGGCCGCACGGATGCAATCTATGTTATTGGCGACTCGCTCATAACCACCAATCGAACTCGCATCAACACGCTGGCGCTGAGCGCGCGGCTGCCAACGGTTTACGGCAACCGGGAATACGTCGAGGCGGGAGGTCTGGTGTCCTATGGACCGTACTTCTCCGATATGTATGTGCGCGCCGCCGACTTCGTCGACAAGATCCTGCGTGGGGCGAAGCCGAGCGATCTGCCGGTCGAACAGCCTACCAAATTCTATCTCATCATCAATTTGACGACTGCCAAGGCGCTCGGGCTTGCCGTGCCGTCCTCACTGCTCGCGCGCGCCGACGAGGTGATCGAATAACCGGCTGGTTGCTGCGGTGCAGATCGTCGCCTCATGGCAACATTCGCCGCAACGCGGTAATTCGGTCGACCTTCGGAGCGAAGCGGACATTCAGCGAGTCGCGCTCACAGAAACGGATTTGTGAGTACACGCGCCCTGGATTACCGGGGTCCCGGCCCTCCCAGCAGATCCGCCACCTTATGCACCGGGGACCCCGCGAGGCCCTGCCCACCGCGGCCGAAAATGCATTAGGGTGCCGCTTGATTCCGGTCCCGCCGGCCGGCATCGGACAGTCCGTGCAGGGGTGCCATGCTGAGCCTGTTCCACCATCCGTGCTGCCCGCACTCGCGTTACATCCGGCTCGCGCTGTTCGAGCACGGGGTCGAGGTGCCGCTGGTCGAGGAGCGGGTGTGGGACCGCCGCAAGGCGTTCCTCGAGCTGAACCCGGCGGGCAACACGCCGGTGCTGGTCGAGGAGGGCTATCCGCCGGTGCCGGGCGCCACCATCATCGCCGAATACCTCGACGAGACCCGCGGTGGCGCGCTCGACGAGCGCCGGCTGATGCCGGTCGAGCTCGGCCGGCGGGTCGAGGTGCGCAGGCTCGCCTCCTGGTTCAACGACAAGTTCTTCGCCGAGGTGAGCGGGCCGCTCGTCAACGAGCGCTTCTACAAGCGCCACATGCGGATCGAGCAGGGCGGCGGCTCGCCCGATACCGACGCGATCCGTGCGGCGCGGACCAACGTCCGCTATCATCTCGCCTACATCGGATGGCTGGTGCGCACCCGCGACTGGCTCGCCGGCGAGCGTATGAGCTTTGCCGATCTCGCGGCGGCAGCGCACCTCTCGGTCGTCGATTACCTGGGCGATGTGCCATGGAAGGAAGACGAGGCCGCCAAGGCCTGGTACGCGCGGATCAAGTCGCGCCCGGCGTTCCGGCCGCTGCTCGCCGAGACGGTGCCGGGGCTGCCGGCGTCGACGACTTACGCCGACCTCGACTTTTGAACGATCCCGCCGCGCTGAAGGCCGAGTTGCGTCGGCAGGCGGAGGTGCTGGGCTTTGCCGCGTTCGGCGTGGCGCGGCCGGACGGCGCACCCGAGGCGGCCCCGCGGCTGGCGCGCTTCCTCGCCGAGGGCGCCCACGGCGACATGCTCTGGCTTGCGAACAATCCCGAGCGCCGCGGAGCACCGAGGGTGCTCTGGCCCGAGGTGCGCTCGGTCGTGATGCTCGGGGTCAACTACGGACCCGAGCAAGACCCGCTCCAGGCTCTTTTGAAGCGCGACCGGGGGGTGGTTTCGGTCTACGCCCAGGGCGACGATTACCACGAGGTGGTCAAGTCGCGGCTGAAGGAGCTTGCTCGCTTCCTGCTCGCGCGCGGCGGCGGCGACGCCAAGGTGTTCGTCGACACCGCAGCCGTGATGGAAAAGCCGCTCGCCGCCGCCTCGGGCCTCGGCTGGCAGGGCAAGCACACCAACCTCGTGTCGCGAGCATACGGCTCGTGGCTGTTCCTCGGCTCGATCTTCACCACGCTCGAACTGCCGCCGGATGCGCCGGAAACAGACCATTGCGGGAGTTGCCGCGCGTGCCTCGACATCTGTCCGACGGCTGCGTTCCCGGCGCCCTACCGGCTCGATGCGCGGCGCTGCATTTCCTACCTCACGATCGAGCACAAGGGGCCGATCGCGCGCGAACTTCGCCCGCTGATGGGCAACCGCATCTACGGCTGCGACGACTGCCTTGCGGCCTGTCCCTGGAACAAGTTCGCCCAGCTCGGTCGTGAGGCGAAGCTAGCCGCGCGCGACGTGCTGCGCTCGCCGCCGAAGCTCGCCGAGCTCGCGGAGCTCGACGACCCCGGCTTCCGCGCAATGTTCGCAAAGACCGCCGTGAAGCGCACCGGGCGCGATCGCTTCGTGCGCAACGTGATGATCGCGATCGGCAACTCCGGCGACGCCTCGCTTTCGCACGCGGCCGAGCGGCGGCTCACCGACGGCTCGCCGCTGGTGCGCGGCGCAGCGGTCTGGGCGCTCGCGCGGCTTGCGCCGGAGCGGCTATCGGCGCACGCAGCGCTGCGCGACGCCGAAACCGACCCCGCCGTCGCCGAGGAATGGGCGGCGGCGCGCGCGTGATGCCGCCAAGGTCCGCGGCGTTTCAGTCAGGGCATCGGCAGCCAAATCTGCAGCGCTGCGCATACAGCCCTCTTTCAATCATGTGGTAGGGTGCGTCCTTCGCCTGCGGGACGCCCATGAGGCGACGGGAATTCATCACGTTGCTTGGAAGCGCGGCGGCGGCGTGGCCACTCGCGGCACGCGCGCAGCAGCCGGCGATGCCGGTGGTCGGATATGTCAGAAGCACGACGGCCACCGGCTTCGCGCATCAGGTGGCGGGGTTCCGCCAGGGCCTGAAGGAGGCGGGCTTCGTCGACGGCCAGAACGTCGCGGTCGAATACCGCTACGGCGACAACCAGCTTGATCGGTTGCCCGGCCTGATTGCCGAATTGATCCGCCGGCCGGTCAACGTGATCGTGGGCAACCTCCAGCCGGCGCTCGCGGCCAAGGCCGCAACCGCGACGGTGCCGATCGTGTTCGTGACCGGAACCGACCCAGTACGCGACGGGCTTGTTGCCAGCCTCAACCGGCCGGGCGGCAACGTCACCGGCGTGAGCTTTCTGCTCTCGACGCTGGGAGCAAAACGCCTGGAGTTGTTGCACCAGCTCGTGCCCAGGGCGACGACCATCGCTGCGCTCGCGCATCGGGGCAGTTCTCAGGCCGAGGCGGAGCGAAGCGACCTTCCGCCCGCCGCGCAGGCGATGGGGCTGCGACTGCTCGTTCTCGAGGTCGGCAGCGAGCGCGAGATCGAAGCGGCCGTTGCAACCGCCGTCCAGAGCGGGGCGGGCGCGCTGTTCGTCGGCAGCGGCGCGTTCCTGAACTCGCATCGGGACCGGCTGGTCGCGCTGACGGCTCGCCATGCGCTGCCGACGAGCTTCATTTTGCGCGAGTCCGTGTTTGCCGGCGGCCTGATGAGCTACGGTCCGGGCCAGACCGACGCGTACCGGCAGGCTGGCGGCTACGTTGCGCGCATCCTCAAGGGCGAGAAGCCGGCCGACCTGCCGGTGATGCAATCCACCAAGTTCGAGTTCGTGCTCAACCTCAAGACCGCCAAGGCGCTCGGCCTGGAAATCCCGCCGAACATCCTGTTTACCGCCGACGAGGTCATCGAATGAGGCGGCGCGATTTCATCGCGGCACTCGGCGGCGCGGCGGCTGTGTGGCCGCTCGCGGCGCGCGCACAGCAGCGGAAGCTGCCGACCATCGGGTTCCTGGGAACGGGGTCGGCTTCGGCGTGGAGCCAATGGGCCGCAGCATTTGTCGCGCGGTTGCGCGAGCTCGGCTGGATCGAGGGCCAAACCGTTGCGATCGAGTATCGTTGGGTGGAGGGGCGAAGCGAGCGCTATACTGAGCTCACAACCGAACTCGTCGGCCTCAAGGTCGATGTCATTGTCACGGCGGGGACGGCGGTTCCGGCAGCAAAGCGCGCCACATCCACAATCCCGATCGTGTTCGCTCTGGCCGTTGACCCGCTCGGTGCGGGCCTGGTCGCGAATCTTGCGCGGCCCGGCGGCAACGTGACCGGTCTCTCGGACCAGTCCTCGGACCTTGCAGGCAAGCGAATTGATCTCTTGCGCGAGGTGGTCCCCCATATCCGTCGGCTGGCGATTTTGGGCAATGGCGGCAACCCGAACCTCGCGCTGGACATGCGAGAAGTGCAAAGCGCGGCCAAACTTCTTGGACTCGAGGTCGCCATATTCGAAATCCGGCGAGCGGAGGATATCTCGCCTGCGATCGAGCAGATGAAGAATGCTGTTGACGCGGTGTATGTCGTGCCGGACCCGCTTGTGAACTCTAATCGCGCTCACCTCAACACTTCAGCGTTGGCTATGCATCTTCCAACCATGCACGGTGCTCGGGAATACGTCGCGGCCGGCGGGCTGATTGGCTATGGGCCAAACTTTTCGAGCAATTTCCGGCGCGCCGCCGACTACGTCGACAAGATTCTGCGCGGGGCGAAGCCTGCGGAACTGCCGGTCGAGCAGCCGGTCAAGTTCGACCTCGTTGTCAATCTGGCGACCGCGAAGGCACTTGGGCTGACGATCCCGGAATCGTTTCTGCTGCGCGCCGACGAGGTGATTGAGTAGCCACTCAATGTCGATTGCTGGCACGCCGCGTTAGGGCGCCGCCAACCGCATGTAGTCCGCTTCCGCAACAGAAGCGGACGGCGCTGCGAACGTTGCGCCAAGTTTCTGAATTTCAGGCACACCTGACGTTTAGGGGATGTATGGCGGCTACATCGGCGATTCGTGAACGAGATCGTCCGGGAGATTTCGTCTAGAGAGTTGGTCCCACCACATTCGTCCGTATTGCCATGACGGAGCTCTATCCATGGAGGTCGCGTCAATGCCCATCGATTTTCGGCCTGCACGGACCGACGAGCTACTGCGAGCGCAAGAGCTTGTAGTTCGCAACATCAACAACTTGACCGAACGTCACGGCTTCGGACCGATGGCCACTGTGCGGCCCCCCGATTTTCAATTGTTTTCCCAGAAGGACGATCCTGGCGGCGTGTGGGTGGCCGAAGCCAATGGGGATATCGTCGGCTTCGCTCTGAGTTGGGTGTGCGGCGACCTGTGGTTCCTGGCGGAACTGTTCGTCGCGCCCGATCATCAAGGCCGCGGCATCGGTAATGAACTGCTGGCGCGAACCTTTGAGCACGCCAGGAGGGCAGGCGCTGACAACAAGGGCCTTATCACCTTCACGTTCAACGTCGTGTCGCAAGGACTGTATATTCGGCATGGGCTATTGCCACGGGTGCCAATCTATTTATGCAGCGTTGCACGTGACTGTTGATGTCCGGTCCACAGGGAAAGAACCTTGACTACACGCTATACCGACCGCCTCACATCTGAAGATTCTGCGCAGCTCGATGTGAGTGCTTGCTGTGTGCGAGAAACATCATCGCACCTTCTAACGCACACGATGAAAGCGCCCTGACTACACGCCAATTGAACCGACCGCCTCACATCTGAGAGATTCTGGCGCAGCTGCGATGTGAGTGCCTTGGGTGCCTGCGCGCGAGAAACATCGATCGGCTACCTTCTGAACGACAACACGATGAAAGGCGCCCTCCTCTACGAGGGTGCCGAGTGCATAGGATACGCTTATGTTTCCGAGACCGGTCACGTCGGCCCCGTGGCGGTGTCGCAGGCAGAGGAGATGAACAGAGCTTTCAGGACAGCGCTGGAGTTGGCGGCGGCGAGTGGAGCCGCGCAGATATCGGCGTTGCCTCGCCTGAGTACAAACGAGGCCATCGGCATTGCTGTCGCGCACCGCATGCGGATAACGTTTCCGATGGTGGCAACTGCTGTCGACTACCCGAAGTGATTTCGGCGATTCGGACTGCGATATCTCCCGCGAAATCGCAGGTGTTCATGTGATCGCTACAACATTAACGCATGTAGTCCGATTCCGCAGAAGCGGACAGTCTGCTTTGCTTCGAAAGGAACAGAACTGTGCCGCTAGGCGGCATCACTCGACAGTCACGATGCTCCTTACCCCTTCCGCCTGTGTGGCAAACGTTGTAAGTTGATTACACGGAGCAGTGATTTTAGTCCGCGAGTTGACCAAGGTCGTCGACCTGCAAAATCGAAATCCAGCACATTCCGCGAACCAGGTCGGCGCCCCGAACAAACGAACCATCACGTCTATCTCGGCAGACGAACTAAAATATCAAAACACAACCGTGCCGTCTGGCGGCCAAATCTACATCGCATTGAAGCGAGCCAACTAGCCGCAACGTAGATGTGAATACCCGCGCGGAATGGCATTTCGCGCGGCCTCGATCACCACGCCATGCCGTAGTTGGGTCAGTGTTTCGACCGACCCTTCCGGTTTTCTGGCAGACGAACTAAATATCACACAACCGTGCCGTCTGGCGGCCAAATCTACATCGCATTGAAGCGAGCCAACTAGCCGCAACGTAGATGTGAATACCCGCGCGGAATGGCATTTCGCGCGGCCTCGTCCCACGCCATGCCGTAGTTGGGTCATTTTCGCCGAGGCTGCGGGTTGATGTCCGCTTGGACCCTGAAGCGACCTTAGGCGCAAAGGACGACAAGTCGATGGCGCTGGAAGTACGGAAGTTTTAGTCCGCTTCCGCAACAGATGCGGACGGCGCTGCGGACGTTGCACAGGCAGCGCCAAGTTTCTGATTTCTTGGTGTCCTTGACTTCTTTGAGAAGTGTGTCGCGGTATTGAACGATGTTGCTGATGCCCGCGCTTTTTTCGTGACGACGTTGCCATTCCCCTGGTGGGGCAGGAAAGCGGGCATTCCCCCGGAGCCGGCAAGGACAGCGCGCGACCGCGGCCAGCGGCGTCAAGGTTGCTGAAAGCACCGAAGGCTTGACCTTGACGGCAGCGCGAGACGCGGGTGCACGATGGCTGGTGGGGGAGCGCGAGTGCTCGCTGTGAGAATTTGATAGTGAGCTGGGGCGAACGCAAATTCTGCTATTCGTATTGCAGCAGCGAACCGGCATCCCTACCAAAGCTTGTAGGTGACCTGCCGGTCGAGCAGCCGGTCAAATTCGATCTCGTTGTCAATCTGGCGACCGCACGGGCGCTCGGGCTATCGATCCCGGAATCGTTTCTGGTGCGCGCCGACGAGATCATCGAATAGCTGTATGCTGCGGCGGAAAATCAAAAACTAAGACCGGGAGGATACCCATGCCGCGACTGACGCGCCGAACCGTGCTGGCCGGTGTTGCGGCTGCGGCGCTACCGCCCGGACCGGCGCTCGCGGCCTGGCCCGAGCGCAACATCACGCTGCTGCACGGCCTTGCGCCCGGCGGCGGTGTCGATGTGAGCGCACGTCTCACCGCCGAGGGATTGTCGCGACGGCTCGGCCATCAGGTCGTGGTCGAGCCGCGCCCGGGCGCCGCCGGTACGCTCGCGGCCGCACAGGTGGCGCGCGCCGCGCCGGACGGCTACACGCTCGGCTTCATCCCGAGCGGCCACGCGGTCACCGCCGCGACCTACAAGGCGCTGCCCTACCACCCGATCGACGATTTCACCATCATCGGACAGGTGATCGAGTTTCCGTTTGTCGTGGTGACCTATCCGGAGCATCCGATCCGAAACGTGCCCGACCTGATCAAGGCCGGCCGGGAGCGCGGCACACCGTTGCTCGGCGGCGTGCCGGGCCAGGGAACGCCACAGCACCTGCTGATCGAGTACTTTTCGCGGCTCGCGAATGTTCCGATACAGGCGGTGCCGTTCCGCGGCGGCAACCAGGCGCTCACCGAATTGCTCGGCAAGCGGCTGGACTTCCTGATCGACCCGCCGATCGCGCTGATCGGGCAGATCAAGTCCGGCGCACTGCATGCCATCGCGGTCACCGGCGCGACCCGTTTCGGGAGCCTGCCGGAGGTCGGGACCATTGCCGAGGCAGGCTTCCCCGGCTTCTCGATCACCTCCTGGATGGGCGTCGTGGCGCCCGCCAAACTGCCGGAGCCGATCGCAGCGCGACTGAACGCCGAGTTGATCGGCCTCGTCGCGGAGCCCGCGGTCGCCGAGCGCATCCGCGCGCTCGGCAGCGAGCCGAAGGCCGGGCCGCCCGAGGAGTTCAAAAGCCGCATCGCGGCCGATGTCGCACGTTGGACCCGCGTGATCGCCGACGCCGGCATCGAGCGAATCTGAAGCTTCAGAATTCCGCCACCGCCGCGATCAGCCGCTCGATGTCCTCGGGCCGCGACAGCCGGTGATCGCCGTCCTTCACCAGCGTCAGCACCACGTCGTCATGGGCAAGCCGTGACGACAGCTCGACCGCATGCTGCCAAGGCACGTCCGGGTCCTGCACCCCCTGCAGGATGCGGACCGGACAACCGGTCTCGATCAGGCCGCCGAGCAGAAGGTGCTTGCGCCCCTCCTCGATCAGATGCCGGGTGATCAGGTAGGGTTCGTCGCCATACTGCGGACGGCCGCTGCCAGGCGCCCTCCTGCTCGATCTCGCGCTTCGGCCGTCGGCGAGAAGCGCTTCCACATCAGTTCTTCGGTGAAGTCGACGGCCGGCGCGATCAGCACGAGGCCCGCCACCGACGCCGGACCGGCGCGCGGCGCCGGCTTCGCAGCTCGCGCACCAGCAGCAGCGCGAGCCAGCCGCCCATCGACGAGCCGACGACGATCTGCGGTCCCGGGCGCTCGGCATGGAAAACCGCGACGCTGTCCTCCAGCCAGCGGCCGATGCGTGCCGTCGGCAAACGCGCCGCCCGACTCGCCGTGGCCGGAATAGTCGAACCGGATGCAGGCTCGGCCCTGCCCGGCCGCCCAGCCGTCCAGCGCCGCGGCCTTGGTGCCCTGCATGTCCGATTTGAAGCCGCCCAGCCAGAACACACCGGGCGCGGCGCCGTCGCGGACGCGGACCGCAATACGGCGGGCGGCGGAGCCGGTTCCCACGTCGAGATATTTAAGGCAAGAATCGATCATTTCGAAACGCCTTCGACCCTCCGTCGGCGATGCACATGGCATACGCATCGCCCGTGTTTCGCCGCAAGCGGGCGCCAGGCGCAAGGGGGCTGCGCTGCCCGTGGAAGGCGCGGCGCAACAGGATTGACCGATGGCGATCAGCGCCGCCGATGCTCGCCGAGGCACGTGTCCTGCCCCGCACGCTGGCGGGCGCCACCGTGCTGCAGATCGTGCCGTCGCTGCGCGACCACGGTACGGCGCGCACCACGGTCGACATCGCGCGCGCGCTGGTGCAAGGCCGGCGCGCGCGCGATCGTGCGCCGGCGAAAGCGGGCCGCTGGTCGACGATCTCAAATCGTTCGGCGGCGAATGGCTGCCATTTGCGTCGCGCGACCTTCAATCCGATGCAAGCTGCGGCGCAACGCCGACCGCGCTGGAACCGATTCGTGACCGAGCAGCGCGTCGACATCGTCCACGCCAAGAACGCCGGCGCCGCCTGGAGCGCGCTGGTCGCGACCGACCGCAGCGCGATCGGCCTCGTCACCGACCTGCCCGACCTGCCGCCAGCGCGCATGCGGCTTGCGTCGTTCTATCTCGGCGCGCTCAGCCGCGGCGATCGGGTGATCGCGCATTCGCATGTTCAACGCGAAGCCGATGATCGAGCGCTACACGCATTCCGATCGAGCGCGTCAGCATCATTCCGCGCGGCATCGACCTCGCCGCCTTCGATCCGAGCGCGGTGCAGCCCGAACGCGTGGCCGCGCTGCGTCAGGCGTGGGGCATTCCATCGCGGCGTGCGCATCGTGCTGGTGCCGGGCCGCGTCGCGCCGTGGAACGGGCAGATGACGCTGGTGGAGACCGCGCGCTTGCTGGTCGACGACGGCATGCGCGGCGTCACCTTCGTGCTGGCCGGCGACGACCAGCGCCACAAGCGTTATGCGCGCTCGATCATGACGCAGGCGCAGCCGAAGGGCGTCGCCGCGCTGTTCCGAATGGTCGGCCATAGCGCCGGACATGGCGTCGGCCTATGCTACGGCCGATGTCGTGGTCGTGCCATGCATCGCGCCGCCGATTCTACGGCCGTGTCGTTGCCGAGGCGCAGGCGATGGCACGTCCGGTGATCGCCACCTCGGTCGGGCCGCTCGCTGAGAATATGGTTGCTCCGCCGCGCGATGCCCGATGAACTGCGCACCGGCTGGGTGGTGCCGCCGGACGATCCCGGCCGAACTGGCGCTGGCGCTGCAACCAGGCGCTGTCACTCGATGCGGAAGCCTATCGGGCGATGGCGGCCCGCGCCCGGCAATTTGCCGAGCTTCACCTTTGCGCCGGATCGGATCGCCGCCGCCACGCTGAGCGTCTACGCCTCGCTGCTGGATGCAGAAGATTGAGCCTGCTGCCACCCGTGAGAACTTCAGGTTCGGGGCACCAGGGCATGTTGCGCACGGCCTGAAAGCCGACTATCACCGGGGCACCGCCATCGTCGGCCCGCGGCAGGCTTCCCGTTCGCTTCGACACCAGGTGCGTAGTGGCATCCCGTCCCCCGACAGCGCGCATCCTCGCGGTTGATCCGACGCACGAGCCGGCGCGATCTCTGGCCGACGGCGATCTTCCTTCGATCGTGCCAATCGCATCGCCGCCGACGGTGGCGCCCGATCGTACTCTCACCGCGTTGATCGTGGTTCCGACGCTGCAGGTTGGCGCCGCCGATACGGGAGCGGTCGAGCTTGTTCAGATCCTCGCGACAGCCGGACACAAGTCGATCGTGGTTTCCGGCGGCGGCCGCCTTGCCGAAAAGGTCACAGCGGCCGGTGGCGCCTGCATCACGCTCGACATGGCGAGCCGCAATCCATTCGTGATGGTGCGCAATGCGCTGACGATTCGACGGCTGCTCGTCGAGCGCAAGTGTGACGTGGTGCATGCGCACGGCCGCTCCGCCGCCTGGAGCGCCTATCTCGCGGCACGCGCGACGCGCATTCCGTTCGTAGCGACCTGGTACAAGGGCTTTCGCGAGCAGAATGTCTTCAAGCGGCTCTACAATAGCGTGATGGCTCGTGGCGACCGGGTGATCGCCGTCAGCGATCAGCTCGCCGAACTGGTCAACGATCGCTACGGCACGCCGTGGAGCCGTATCGCGGTCGTGCCGACCAGCATCGACTTCCAGCGCTTCGATCCGGCCGCGGTCACGCCCGAACGCATCGACGCGGTGCGGCGGGCCTGGGGCGTCGCACGCGGCGACCGAGTGATCCTGGTGGTCGGACGCATGCTCCGTCGCAAGGGTCATCACGTTGTCGTGCAGGCGGTCGAGCCGCCTCAAGGCGATGCGGCTTGAAAGACTTCGTCTGCGTGTTTGCCGCCGAGGACCAGAGTACGCGCTACGCCGGCGAACTGTGGGATCAGGTGCTTTCCACCGACACCAGCGACGTGATCCGCATGACGAGCGCGATCACGGACCTTCCAGCGGCCTACGCGGCGGCCACCGTAGTGGTGTCGGCTGCGGTGCAGCCGGAAGGGCTGCAACGTGCACTGCTTGAAGCGCAGGCGATGGCGCGGCCGGTCATCGTTTCCGATCTCGCCGCCGGCCCGGACGTGGTGCTTTCGCCGCCGGCGGTGGCCGAGGACCGGATGACCGGCATGCGCTTTTCCGCCGGCGACGATGCCGCCCTGGCGGCAGCCTTGATCCAGTTGTTTTCGCTACCCGAATTCGACGCGCCAGGCGATCGGCGCGCGAGGTCGCGCCTGGGTGCTCGGCCATTTCAATGCGGCCGCCGCCGCCGAACTGACGCTGAAGCTCTATGCCGACGTTGCCGGCGCTCAAAAGGTCGCATAGACGCCTGCGATTTACGCAGCAAACGGCGTTGACTTATTGGCCGATTGTCCCGATCTTGATCGCTCCCGGAACAGCAGAGGAGTTATCCGCCATTCGTCGCCCGATGAGAGCGCCGGCACCCGTCCAAAAGGACGGCCCGCGCATCAATGAAGAGATCCGCACCCGCGAGGTTCACCTGATCGACAAGGACGGTCACAACCTCGGCAATCGTCCCGATCGCAGACGCGTTGGCCAAGGCCCAGGAGGCCGGCCTCGACCTGGTCGAGATTTCGCCCAACGCCACCCCGCCGGTCTGCAAGCTGCTCGATTTCGGCAAGTACAAGTACCAGGAGCAGAAGAAGGCGGCCGAAGCGCGCAAGAAGCAGAAGGTCGTCGAGGTCAAGGAAATCAAATTCCGGCCGATGATCGACGACCACGACTACGACGTGAAGATGCGCTCGATGAAGCGCTTCTTCGAGGAAGGCGACAAGGTCAAGGTCACGTTGCGCTTCCGCGGCCGCGAGATGGCGCACCAGGAGCTGGGCGTCCAAGTTGCTCGACCGCGTCAAGGACGACACCGCCAAGATCGCCAAGGTCGAGATGGAGCCCCGCTTCGAAGGCCGCCAGATGGTGATGGTGCTGGCGCCGCGTTGACTTGAAATAACCGCCGCGATTCGACGCCCGCGAGCCCATCGCGGGCGTTTCCTTCGGCCCGTCCGGTTGTCTTTTCGGGCCGCCTCTGCCATAACCCCGGCCTCTCGCCGCCCGGCCGGTAAGGGCTGCCGTGGCGGCGACGCTGATTCATCAGCACGCTCATTGAGAGCATGACCCGGACGGACCCGGCCTTGGCCGTGGTCCCGTGCCGTCGCAAGGAGAGCAAAATGCCCAAGATCAAGACCAAGTCGGGCGCCAAAAAGCGCTTCAAGATCACCGCCGGAGGCCGCGTCAAGTCGGCCATGGCCGGCAAGCGCCACGGCATGATCAAGCGGACCAAGAAGCAGATCCGCCAGCATCGCGGCACCCGCGTGCTGTTCAAGACCGACGGCGACAACGTCATCAAATACTTCCTGCCCAACGGCTGAGGGTCGTCGCGGTCGGCCCCGCGCCGCCGCAACCCGTCGTTGCATAGCATTCGAGGAGATCAGCCATGGCACGCGTCAAACGCGGCGTCACTGCGCACGCCAAGCACAAGAAGGTCTACAAGGCGACCAAGGGCCACTATGGCCGGCGCCGCAACACCATCCGGATCGCCAGGCAGTCGATGGAGAAGGCGCAGCAATACGCCTACCGCGACCGCAAGACGAAGAAGCGCACCTTCCGCGCACTCTGGATCCAGCGCATCAATGCGGCGGTGCGGCCGTTCGGCCTGACCTACAGCCGTTTCATCGACGGCCTTGCCAAGGCTGGCGTGACGGTCGATCGCAAGGTGCTCTCGGAACTCGCCATCGCCGAACCGGCCGCGTTCCAAACCATCGTCGATCGGGCCAAGACGGCGCTCGCCTGACGCGGCGGCGCGGCTTCGTCGGGGCTGCGCGTCGGGGACGACCATGCAGGCTCTCAAGGCCGAACTGCTGCGCGGCCTCTGGTATGTGGGGCTCGCCGGCGCTGACCTGCGACCGGGGCGGATGCTGGCCAAGATGCTGCTGGGCGAGCCGGTGCTGTTTGGCCGCGGCTCGGACGGCCGCGTGTTCGCACTGCGCGACCTTTGCCCGCATCGCGGTATTCCGCTGCACTACGGCAGCTTCGACGGCGAGGCGGTGACCTGCTGCTATCACGGCTGGCGCTTCGATCGCGGCGGCGCCTGCATCGAGATTCCGTCGCTGCGCGAAGGCCAGCAGATCGACCTCACCAAGATTCGCTGCGGCTCCTACCCCTGCGTCGAGCGCCAGGGGCTGGTCTGGATCTATTTTCCGCGCGAAGGCGAGGCGCCCTCCGATGCCGGCGAGCCGCCTCGTATTCCGGCGTTCGCCGACGATGCCGCGCCCAAGCTGCATATCATGCTGCCGTTCCCATGCTCGACCGACCACGCGGCATTCGGACTGATGGACCCGACGCACGCCGCCTACGTGCACACATCGTGGTGGTTCAAGAAGAATGCGCGGACGCTGCGGCCCAAGGAGAAGCAGTTCGAGCCGAGCGAGCTCGGCTTTCGCATGGTCCGCCACGCACTGCCGCCCCAGAACATCATCTACAAGCTGCTCGGCAACCACGTCGAAACCGAAATCTCCTATCGACTGCCGGGCCTGCGGATCGAGGAGGTGCACGGCGATCGCCATGCCGTGGTCGGGCTCACCGCGATCACGCCGGTGACCGACGAGGAAACCGAGGTGCATCAGTTGTTCTGGGCGACACCGGCATGGGTCGGCGCGCTCAGGCCCCTGGTGCACAGGCTCATGCGGATTTTCCTCGACCAGGATCGTCGGGTGGTGGTGCTGCAGCGCGAGGGCCTCGAGCACGGTCCGCGCCTGATGCTGATCAACGATGCCGACACCCAGGCGCGCTGGTGGATGCGGTTGAAGGACGAATGGCTCGCCGCCCAGGCCGAGAACCGGCCATTCGCCAACCCGCTCGCGCCGATGACGCTGCGCTGGCGCAGCTGAGCGGCGCGCTCCGAAGGCTCACTTGCGGGCGGCGGCTTTGCCGTACCTCTTCGAATAGTCGCGGGCGACTCCGCCCGACAGAACGCCTCAAACGAGCGGTACATCGTGCCGCTCTCGTTGCGGTACTTGCGGTCGCAGCGACTGACTTTCCGCGCGTAGGCCAGCCGTTCGCCCTTGCCGAGCCGGGCGATGAAATCGGCCTCGCACTTCTCCATCACCACCGTGCCCAGCACGACATCGCCGCTCGCTCCGTAGGCGCAGGCCTCCATCATTGCCAGCGCCTCCTGGCAGGACGGCGCCTTGCGGATCAGTTCCTCACGCGCCTCCAGGGTGAATTCGGTGTCCGGGCAATCGCCTGCCGGGGCGGAGCCGGCGGCCCATAGCACGGCCGAAGCAGCCAGAAGCAGGCGGAACGGCATGGAAGGAACCTCCCGAAGGACCGGCAGTGTCCCACAGCATCGCCCGGCCGTGAACCATTGCGATGGGGCAACGCCGGGCAGGGCTTGACCTTTCCCCTGCGACACGGTCACAACCTCCCGTTTTCACGAGGCGATGCCGTGGCCGAATTCAGCAAGCTCGAAACCGAGATCATGGATGCCGTCAGCGCCGCCCCGGACGAGGCGGCGCTCGAAGCCGCGCGGGTCGCGGCGCTCGGGCGAAACGGCACCATCACCGCGCTGCTCAAGACGCTCGGCGGCATGACGCCCGAGGAGCGCAAGACGCAGGGTCCTGCGATCAACGGGCTGAAGGACCGCGCGACCGCCGCGCTCAATGCGCGGCGCGATGCGCTGAAGAACGCGGCCCTCGACCAGCGGCTCGCGACCGAGACCGTGGACGTGACACTGCCGCTGCGCGAGGCGCCGGCCGAGGCTGGCCGAATCCACCCGATCAGCCAGGTGGTGGACGAGCTCGCCGCAATCTTCGCCGACATGGGATTTGCCGTCGCCGAAGGGCCCGACATCGAAACCGACGACTACAACTTCACCAAGCTGAATTTTCCGGAAGGCCATCCGGCGCGCGAGATGCACGATACGTTCTACTTCTCGCCCAAGCCCGACGGTTCGCGGCTGCTGCTGCGCACGCACACCTCGCCGGTGCAGATCAGGACCATGCTGGCGCAGCAGCCGCCGATCCGCGTCATCATCCCCGGCCGCACCTATCGCAGCGACAGCGACCAGACGCATACGCCGATGTTCCATCAGGTCGAGGGCTTGGTGATCGACAAGGGCGCGCATCTCGGCCATCTGAAATGGATCCTCGAAGAGTTCTGCAAGGCGTTCTTCGAGGTCGATCAGGTCAAGATGCGTTTCCGGCCGTCGTACTTTCCGTTCACCGAGCCATCGCTCGAGGTCGACATCCAGTGCAAACGCGACAAGGGCGAGGTGCGCTTCGGCGAGGGCGAGGATTGGATGGAAATCCTCGGCTGCGGCATGGTGCACCCGAATGTGCTGCGCAACTGTGGGCTCAACCCGGACGAATATCAGGGCTTCGCCTGGGGTCTCGGGATCGATCGCATCGCCATGCTGAAGTACGGCATGCCCGACCTGCGCGCCTTCTTCGAAGCCGACGTGCGCTGGCTCGCGCACTACGGATTCCGGCCGCTCGATTTCCCGACGCTCGCCGGGGGCTTGAGCCCGTGATCGCTACGGCTTCTCCATGGAACGGGGCGACTTGCCAAGCGAGTGCACCATGAACTGGTTCAGTCGAATACTGTATTCAAGCATTACGCGCGGCTGGGACGACGCAAAGCTCGAAGCGTATGGCAAGGCCTTGCACTACCCGTTCGAGTTGCAGCCGACGCTGGCAACGGCGTTCCAGAATGTCGATGCCAAGGCCACCGGGCTGCTGACACACGCCTCGATGATGATCGCCGGTCTCGGTCTCATGTCGTCGTTGGTGGCCAAGAGCCGAACTCGCCGAGATGGTCGTGATCTTTCAGATCCTCGTTTATCTGCTGATCGCGATGGGCTGCCTTCGCTGTCTGTCGATCTTTCGCGCGTACGATCTCGTCCGTTCGGCGCAGGACATAAAACACACTCTCGACCGCGAACTGATCATCCGACGCGAAATCTACTCGTTCTGCAATCGCGTCTCGATCGCCTTTACCGCGTTCGTATTCATCAGCCTGCCGCTGATGTGGTTCTTCAAGCCGTAAGCGAACCTGACCAACCATGAAATTCACCCTCTCCTGGCTCAAGGAGCATCTCGACACCGATGCCTCGCTTGACGACATCGTGAGCCGTCTCACGATGATCGGACTCGAGGTCGAGAGCGTCGAGGACAAGGGCAAGCTGCTCGCGCCCTACGTCATCGCGCGTGTCGTCGAGGCCAAACAGCATCCCAATGCCGACCGGCTGCGCGTCTGCCTGGTCGACACCGGCGACGGCAACCCGACCCAGGTCGTTTGCGGCGCGCCCAATGCGCGCACCGGCATGATCGGCGTATTCGTGCCGCCCGGCGCCTTTATCCCTGGCAAGAACATGACGCTCGCCGTCGGCACCATCCGCGGCGTCGAAAGCCGCGGCATGCTGGTCTCGGAGTTCGAACTGCAGATTTCCGACGATCACGAAGGCATCATCGACCTGCCGGCCGACGCGCCGATCGGCAAGAGCTTCGCGCAGTACGCGGGCCTCGACGATCCGGTGATCGACATCAACCTGACGCCCAACCGCCCGGACTGCACCGGCATCAACGGCATCGCGCGCGACCTTGCCGCTCTCCAACGGCTTTGCGCTGATGGCGCTGGCGCGGGCCGAGGGCGCCGAGGTGGTCGATCTCGGCATCGTGCCGGACCAGGTCGAGGCGACAGTTGCCGCCATCCGCCGGGCGCGAGGAAGCCAAGCCGACATTCTGCTCACCACCGGTGGCGCCTCGGTCGGCGATTACGACCTGATCCAACGCGGGCTTGCGGCCGAGGGCCTGGCGCTGTCGTTCTGGCGCGTGGCGCTGCGGCCTGGACGGCCTTTGATGCATGGTCGCCTGGGCGCAATGCGCGTGCTCGGCCTGCCCGGCAACCCGGTCTCGGCCTATGTCTGCGCGTTCCTGTTCCTGGTGCCGCTGATCCGGCGGCTGGCCGGACGCGGCGACCTGCATGCCCCGCCCGAATCGGCGACGCTCGGCTGCGAACTGCCGGCCAACGACGAACGCGCCGACTATCTGCGCGCCACGCTGGCGCCCGGACCCGATGGATCCCCGGTCGCCAGCCCGGTGAAGGTGCAAGACCTCCTCCATGATGGCAGCGCTCGCAAAGGCCGATTGTCTCGTCATTCGCGAGCCCTTTGCGGCCGCAGCTCCTGCGGGAAGCCGTTGTGCCATTCTTAGGCTTACGCGGCCGTTTTAGCGGTCGGTCGAGTTCTTCACGCCAAATTAAAGGGTTGCGGAACACAGATAGAACATATAGTGTCCGTTCATGATTTGTTTTGGCGGCCATCGCCGGCCGGGCACCGGGAGATCATGCGATGCTGACTCGCAAGCAATTCGAGCTGCTGCGCTTCATCCATGAGCGTGTGAAGGAAATTCGGGGTTCCGCCCTCCTTCGACGAGATGAAGGATGCACTCGATCTGCGATCGAAGTCAGGCATCCACCGGTTGATCACGGCGCTGGAGGAGCGCGGCTTCATTCGCCGCCTACCGAACCGGGCGCGGGCGATCGAGGTCATCAAGCTGCCTGAGCCGGTCGCCCACGGCATCGGCCGGCCGGTTTCACCCCGAGCGTCATCGAGGGCAACCTCGGCCGGGTGCGCGCCCCCTCCGAGGACGACAGCGGCCGTCCGGTCGCCATTCCGATGATGGGCCGCATCGCCGCCGGCACGCCGATCGAGGCGATCCAGACCAAGACCCAGACCATCAACATGCCCCCGGATATGCTCGGCACCGGCGACCATTTTGCCCTGGAGGTCCGCGGTGACTCGATGATCGAAGCCGGCATCCTCGACGGCGACACCGTGCTGATCAAAAAGACCGAGGCCGCCGACACCGGCGATATCGTGGTGGCTTTGATCGACGAGGAGGAGGCGACGCTCAAACGCTTCCGCCGCCGCGGCGCCTCGATCGCACTCGAGCCCGCCAATACGGCTTACGAGGTGCGCATCCTGCCGCCCACGCGCGTCCGCATCCAGGGCAAGATGGTAGGGTTGTTCCGGCGCTACTGAGCCTGGTCAGTCTCCCGCCTCCAGGTCCTCGGGCCTGGGCGTGGCGTCGCGCGGCGCAGGCCGCCGGATCGCCGACGCTGCCTCTTCCACTGTTGGCAGAGCGCGCGCCCAGGGCCGGTCCTGCCCGACGGGCCGCGCCGGTGTGATTTGCCAGTGCGCGCCATCGCGCCGCAGCGCCACCGCGCCATTCGCGCGCGACACTCTTCGGTCGATCGTAAGCGCCGCGCAATCGGGCGGTGCCTCGCGGGCGGTGACCACGACGGCCGCCCGGCGGCAGTCTTCTTCGAACGCCTCCGGCGCGAGCACCTGCGCCACGAGCTTGCCGTCGGCCAGCCTGGCAATGCAGCCCGACTCGTCGCATCGGAACCCTTCCCCCAACGCCGGATCGGTCGGCAGCCGGGCATCGCCATCGGCGGCAAGCCACTCGCGCACGGCAAACGCGTCGCGCGCGGTGCGATGGATCGCAAGCCGGCCGTCCGCGCCGCGCACCGCTAAGGCTTGGCCCTCGGCGGCCACCAGTACCTCCGGCAGCGGCGCCCGGATCGCCCACAGGCTCACGCACGCGATCAGCAGCGCGCCGCACCAGCGCAGCGGGCTTCTGAGCAGGCACAACAGCGCAAGCCCGCCGGTGCCGAGCAGCAGGGGTCCAGTGCCGAACGCCGCCATATGGCCGACCGCGCCCGGAAGCTTCGCGACCCAGAGCGCGACCGCGATCATCCAGTCGATGCCGTCCGCCATTAGCCGCCAGAGCGGGCCGTCGAAGCCGAACGGGATGGCGATCAGCGCCAGCAGGCCCGCCGGCATCACCCAGATAGACACGATCGGCATGGCCAAGAGGTTGGCGACCACGCCATAGGGCGCAAGCCTGTGGAAATGAAAGGCGGCGTAGGGCGTGGTGGCAAGCCCCGCCACCAGCGAGGCCAGCACCAGGCCAAGAACCTCGCGCCCGCCCCACAGCGCCACGCGGGCGCCGACCGAGCTGTCGGCGTCGGCAAAGCGTGGCAGGCCACGCTCGTAAGCCGCAATCAGCGCCAGCGTTGCCGCAAACGACATCTGGAAGCTTGGATGCACCACGGCCTGCGGCGCCAGCAGCAGCACGCCCAGCGCCGCCACCGCCAGGGTGCGTAGCGTGAGCGCAGGCCGGTCGACCATCACCCCGAACAGCACGATCGCCGTCATGATGAAGGCGCGTTGGGTGGCGACTTCGGCGCCCGAGAGCACAAGGTAGAAGGCCGCGGCGAACAGCGCCGCAACGGCCGCCCATTTCTTGATCGGTCGGTTGCTGGCGAACGCAGGCACCAGCGCAAACAGCGCGCGAAGCACGAAGAACACCACGCCGGCCACCAGCGCCATGTGATAGCCCGAGATCGACAGCACGTGCGCCAGGCTCGAGATGTACATGGCGTCGTTGACCGGCGCCGAGATCGCGTCGCGCTTGCCGGTGATCAGCGCCGAGGCGATGGCGCCGCGGTCGCCGGACACGACCGCGCGGATGCGCGCGTCGATGGCGTCCCGCATGCCCTGGATTTTGGCGGCGTAGCGCAGCCACAGGCCGCGCGGCACCGGCGGCTCGGCCGTGCGGATCGACCCGAGCACGAAACCGACCGCGCCGATGCCCTGGAAGTAGAGGTCGCGGGCGAAGTCGTAACCGCCCGGGCGAAGCGGCGCGAGTGGCGGATTGAGGCGGGCGCGAAACGTCACATAGGCGCCGACCGGCGGCGCCGTGCCCTTGCGCACCGAGACCCGCACGCGGTCGGGCTTCTGCTTCAGCCGATAGCCTTCGAGCGTGAGTGCGCTCACCACGATGCGGTCGCTGCGCTCGCGCTCCTCGCGCACCTCGACAAAACCCGCGATCTGCACATTGCCGGCGGGCCGCAGGAGGATTGGATGCGCCACCTGCACGCTCTTGAGCGTGGCTACGGCAAAGCCTGCCGACACTGCGGCAAAACCCAACGCCAGCGGAAGGGCGAACGGGCGTCGCCGGGCGGCCACTGCGGCGGCGGCGAAGAGGAACGCCAGTCCGGCCGCCGCCCAGACGGCCGGCTCGCGCTCGGCGGCAAAATAGATCGCTATGCCAAGCCCGAAGCCGACCGGAAGCCACGGCAGCAGGCGCCCCGGGCCGGTGTCGTCGATCGCCCATTGGCGGAAGCGCGCCGCCGCGGCGCGGCCGAAATCGGTGAGCCCGCCGATCCATGCCAGCGCACGCCGGCGCCGCGCCGCATCCTGCGGCCACGTCTCGGCCCGGCCGCGGCTCCTCGCCACCCCTGCCCCACTCGACCATGCGCAATCCAGAAGTCAGTAATCAGTGGTCAGTAATCAGAGGAGGCGAAGCCAAACATTCAAGTCCTGGCTTCTGATGACTGACCACTGACTACTGGATTTCTGGTCCCCCCGACCTCCTTGGCGAATGTATCACGCAATCCGACCGTGCGGTTGAACACCGGGCGGTCGGGCGTCGAATCCAGGTCGCGCACGAAATAGCCCTGGCGCTCGAACTGCACCGGCTCGTTGGAATTGCCGCCCGCCGCCAGCGCCGGCTCGATCCGCGCGTCGGGCAGGACTTCCAGCGATTGCGGATTGAGATCGGCGGAGAAGCCTTCGCCGCCGGTCGGATCGGGCTTGCCGAAAAGCGGATTGTAGATGCGCACCTCGGCGGGCCTGGAGTCCGCCGCCGAAACCCAATGGATCGTCGCCTTCACCTTGCGGCCGTCCGGCGCGTTGCCGCCGCGCGTGGCCGGATCGTAGCGTGCAGCGCAGCTCGGTGACCTCGCCCTCTGCGTTCTTCACCGCCTCGCGGCAGGTGATGAAATAGGCGTAGCGCAGCCGGACCTCGGCCCCGGGCGAAAGCCGGAAGAACTTCTTCGGCGGGTTCTCCATGAAGTCGTCGCGCTCGATATAGAGCTCGCGCCCGAAGCGGATCTTGCGCGTGCCCGCGGCCGGATCGTCGGGATGGTTGACCGCTTCGAGCTCCTCGCTCTGCCCTTCCGGATAATTCTCGATCACCACCTTGAGCGGGCGCAGCACCGCCATCCGCCGCGGCGCGGTCTTGTTCAGCAGCCTCGCGGATCGAGAAATCGAGCATGCCGACGTCGACCACGCTGTTGGCCTTGGCGACGCCGATGCGCTTGACGAAGTCGCGGATGGCGCCGGGCGGCACGCCGCGGCGGCGCAAGCCCCGCCAGCGTCGGCATGCGCGGATCGTCCCAGCCGCTGACGTGGCCGTCGCGCACGAGCTCGGTCAGCACGCGCTTCGACAGCACGGTGTAGGTCAGGTTGAGGCGGGCGAACTCGTACTGGCGCGGGTGCGAGGGCACCGGCAGGTGGTCGAGCAGCCAGTCGTACAGCGGCCGGTGGTCCTCGAATTCCAGCGTGCAGATCGAGTGCGTGATGCCCTCGATGGCGTCCGACTGGCCGTGCGCGAAGTCGTAGCTCGGATAGATGCACCATTGTCGCCGGTGCGCGGATGGCTGGCGTGCAGGATGCGGTAGAGCACCGGGTCGCGCAGGTTGATGTTGCCGGAGGCCATGTCGATCTTGGCGCGCAGCACGCGCGCGCCGTTTGGAAATTCGCCCGCCCGCATGCGGCGGAACAGGTCGAGGTTCTCCTCCACCGCCGCGGTCGCGGAACGGGCTGTCGCGGCCGGGCTCGGTCAGCGTGCCGCGGCTCGACCGCATCTCCTCCTGCGACTGGTCGTCGACATAGGCCAGGCCCGCGCGGATCAGGTGCTCGGCCCATTCGATAGAGCTGCTCGAAATAGTCCGAGGCGTGGTAGAGGTGCGTGCCCCAGTCGAAGCCGAGCCAGCGCACGTCGCGCTCGATGGCGTCGATGTACTCCTGCTCCTCCTTGGTCGGATTGGTGTCGTCGAAGCGCAGATGGCAGCGCCCGCCGAATTCCTGCGCGATGCCGAAATTCAGGCAGATCGACTTGGCGTGGCCGATGTGCAGATAGCCGTTCGGCTCGGGCGGAAAGCGGGTGACCACCGTCTTGTGCCGCCCGGCGTCGAGGTCGGCCTGGACGATGTCGCGGATGAAGTCGCGGCCGCCCTCTGCCGGAGCCCGCTCGCCCGCTGCCGCCTCGCCGATCGCCATGCCACCTGTCCAGACCCGATGCCGCCTGCGCGCAGCCTATGTGCCAAATCCGTGCGCGCGAGCCAAGCCCGTCGCCTATCCCGGTTGGGGAGATGTTCCGGGGCGATTTTGTGCTACATGGGGCGCCGCATTGATCGCCGCCAGAGGATTTTCCCTCGCCTGACATGACCGAACCCGTCGTCACGCGATTTGCGCCCTCGCCCACCGGCTTCCTGCACATCGGCGGGGCGCGCACCGCATTGTTCAACTGGCTCTATGCGCGCGGTCGCGGCGGCAAGATGCTGCTGCGGATCGAGGACACCGACCGCGAGCGCTCCACCAAGGCGGCGATCGACGCCATCCTCGACGGTCTCGCCTGGCTCGGCCTCGATTGGGACGGCGAGGCGGTCTACCAGTTTTCGCGCGTCGAGCGCCACCGCGAGGCGGTCGAGCAGATGCTGGCCGCCGGCAAGGCCTACCGCTGCTACGCCTCGCCCGAGGAGCTTGCCGAGATGCGGGAGAAGGCGCGCGCCGAGGGCCGCACGCGGCTCTACGACGGCCGCTGGCGCGATCGCGATCCGGGCGAGGCGCCGCCCGGGGTCAAGCCGACCATCCGGCTGAAGGCGCCGCTCTCCGGCGAGACCGTGGTTGAGGACCAGGTGCAGGGCCGCGTCGTCTGGCAGAACGAGAATCTCGACGACTTCGTGCTGCTGCGCTCCGACGGCACGCCGACCTACATGCTGGCGGTGGTGGTCGACGACCACGACATGGCGGTCACCCACGTCATCCGCGGCGACGACCATCTCAACAACGCCGCCCGCCAGACGCAGATCTACCGGGCGCTCGGCTGGACGGTGCCGGCGATGGCGCATATCCCGCTGATCCACGGGCCGGACGGCTCCAAGCTGTCCAAGCGCCACGGCGCGCTCGGCGTCGATGCCTACCGGGCCATGGGCTATCTGCCGGTGGCGATGCGCAATTACCTGGTCCGGCTCGGCTGGAGCCACGGCGACCAGGAGATCTTTTCCACCGAGGAAATGATTGCGGCCTTCGACCTGCCGCAGATCGGCCGCTCGCCCGCGCGCTTCGATTTCGCCAAGCTCGAGAACCTCAACGGCCACTACATCCGCGCCAGCGCTGACGCCGATCTTCTGGCCGCGATCGATGGGTTGCTGCCGCACCTCGCCAATGGCGAGGAAATCCGCTCCAAGTTGACGCCGGCGGTCCGCGGCCAGATCCTTACGGCGATGCCCGAACTGAAGGAGCGCGCCAAGACGCTGATCGAGCTGGTGGATGCCGCAGGCTTCATCTGGGCGGCCCGCCCGCTGGCGTTGGACGACAAGGCGAAGGCTCTGCTGACGGCGGAGGCTCGGACGTTTCTGGCCGAGGCCATCGCCGCCCTGGAGGCGGTCGAGCCTTGGACGGCGGAGGCAACCGAACAGGCGGTGCGCGGCCTTGCCGAACGGGTTGGCGCCAAGCTCGGCGCGATCGCGCAACCGCTGCGCGCGGCGCTCACCGGGCGGACGACCTCACCTGGAATTTTCAACGTGCTGGCGGTTCTGGGACGACCGGAAAGCCTTGCTCGGCTGCGCGATCAGGCCGGCGCCGGGTGACCCGGATCGGACCTTGCCCCCGCGCCTTGCAGTGCACAACTGGATGGGTTACCCAAGTTTATTGGGTTTCCGCGCGGTCTCCGCCCGCGCCCAAGCACTTGTCTCCAACCGTCAGGTCGCGGGTTTCGACCGCATCGAGGGCACAATCATGGACGCGAAGACCGGCGCCAACGTCAAGACCGGAACGCTTTCCGTCGGTGACAAGAGTTGGTCGTTTCCCGATCCATCAGGGCTCGATCGGGCCCGACGTGATCGACATCGGCAAGCTCTACGCCGAGACCGGAATGTTCACATACGATCCCGGCTTCACCTCGACCGCGAGCTGCGAGTCGAAGATCACCTATATCGACGGCGACGAGGGCATCCTGCTCTATCGCGGTGTGCCGATCGAGCAACTCGCCGAGCACGGCGATTTTTTGGAGACCTGCTACCTGCTGCTCTACGGCGAATTGCCGACCGCCGCCCAGAAGGCCGACTTCGACTACCGGGTGACGCGCCACACCATGGTGCACGAGCAAATGAGCCGTTTCTTCCAGGGCTTCCGGCGCGACGCCCATCCGATGGCAGTGATGACCGGCTCGGTCGGCGCGCTTTCGGCCTTCTACCACGACTCCACCGACATCTCGGACCCGCATCAGCGCATGGTCGCCTCGATCCGCATGATCGCGAAAATGCCGACGCTGGCGGCGATGGCTTACAAATATACCGTCGGGCAGCCGTTCGTGTATCCCAAGAACGATCTCGACTACGCCACCAATTTTCTGCGCATGTGCTTTGCCGTGCCGGCCGAAGAGTACAAGCCCAATCCGGTGCTGGCGCGCGCGATGGACCGCATCTTCATCCTGCATGCCGACCACGAGCAGAACGCTTCGACTTCGACGGTGCGGCTTGCGGCTCGACCGGCGCCAATCCGTTCGCCTGCATCGCGGCCGGCATCGCCGCGCTCTGGGGACCCGCGCACGGCGGCGCCAACGAAGCGGCGCTGAAGATGCTGGGCGAGATCGGCACGGTCGAGCGCGTGCCGGAATTCGTCAAGCGCGCAAAGGACAAGAACAGCGGCTTCCGTCTCATGGGCTTCGGCCATCGCGTCTACAAGAATTACGACCCGCGCGCCAAGATCATGCAGAAGACCGCGCACGAGGTGCTGAACGAGCTTGGCCACCGCGACGACCCGCTGCTGCAGGTCGCGATCGAGCTCGAGCGTGTCGCGCTGCACGACGAGTACTTCATCGAAAAGAAGCTCTACCCGAACGTCGACTTCTATTCCGGCATCACGCTCAAGGCCATGGGCTTCCCGACCAGCATGTTCACGGTGCTGTTCGCGGTCGCCCGCGCGGTCGGCTGGATCGCGCAGTGGAAAGAGATGATCGAGGATCCGAGCCAGCGCATCGGCCGGCCGCGACAGCTCTACAGCGGTGCCGAGCGCCGCGACTACGTTCCGATTTCGCGACGGAAATAGCCGCGACCGCACAGCCGGTCGGAAGGGGCGCCGCTTGGCGCCCTTTCATTTCGGCGGCCTTTCATTTTGCCGTCGCGGCGACATCCGTTTTGGCGGCGCTGGGTTGCCCGCGCAGCTAAAGCCAGCACGATGTCGGCGGCACGTGCCGCGGGCGAGTGCTTGCCGATTTCCATGATGGCGTCGAGGCGGGCGAAGGCGTCGAGCTGACGCCGCCGCTCCGGCGTGTCGCCGACGAGCGGCACGAGCCTTTCGGCGAGGCCTTCGGCGGTGCATTGCTCTTGCAGCAATTCCGGCACGACGTTCTCGCCGATCACCAGGTTCGCCAGGATGACGGACGGCACCTGGATCAGGCGGCGGACGATCGTTGCTTCGATGCGGGACACCTTGTAGGCGGCAACCATCGGCACGCCGGCAACGGCAAGTTCGAGCGTGACGGTGCCCGATTTGGCCAGCGCCGCACGCGCGATGCGCACGGCCGCCTGCTTCTCGGCCTGCTCGACGACGATGCGCGGCCGGACCGGCCAGGCAGCGGTCGCGGCGGTCACGCGGGCGAGTTGCTGCGGCACGGTCGGAACCACGAGCTCGATCGGACCGACACGGTCGCGAAGGATCGCGACGGTGTCGCCGAAAATCCTGGCGTGGTGCTCGATTTCGCTGCCGCGGCTGCCGGGCAGCGCCAGGATCACCGGCGGGTCGGCCTGTCGGCGGCGCAGCTCTTCGGCGTTCGGACGCAGCAACGCTGCTTCCTCGATGAGCGGATGCCCGACATAGGTGCAGGGCGGTCCGCCGAGGCGCCGATGGACCTCGGGTTCGAACGGCAGCAGGGCCAGGATGTGATCGACGAAGCGGCGCATCTTCCGCGCCCGCCAGGGACGCCACGCCCACACCGTCGGGGACACATAGTCGATGATCGGAATCGTCGGGTCGGCCTCACGGACGGAGCGGGCGACCCGCAGCGTGTACGAGGGGCTGTCGATCGCCACCAGCGCGTGCGGGTGTTGCTTGAGCGCCTCCTGCACGGTCTGGCGCTTGTAGCGCAAAAGCTTCGGCAGGCGGCGCGGGATGGCGGCGAAACCGATGATGGAGAAGTCGTCGATCGGGTAGAGGCTTTGCAGCCCGGCGTCCGCCATTTCGTGCCCGCCGACCCCGGAAAAACTTATGGGCCTGTCGGAGCGTTGCCGCAGCGCCCGCATCAAGGCCGCGCCCAGCCGGTCGCCGGACACTTCCGTTGCGACCAGAAAAATCTTCAGCGCTCCGGCAGCGTCGTCCGCCGACGGGCGCGCGGTCGAGGTCACCGAATGCTCCCGTCGGGATTGACGCCGACGACGAACAGATTGTCACGGTTGGCCAAGTCGGCCACGCGTGCAGGTTCGGCGAGGATCGAGGCGCCGGCAACGGCCGCGATGCCGTCAAGCTTGGCGCGCAGTGCGCCTTCGACGGTCTTCGGTCCGATCGTCGGCAGGTCGATGCGGAGGTCCTGTTGCGGCTTCGGCGCCTTGATGAGCACGCCGCCGGCGGCCGGTATGCGGCCGATCCGGCGCAGCTCCGCCACCCTCGCCAGCATGGCATCGGTTCCCTCGGCTGCCTCCAACGCCAGGACTTGGTTGCGGGATACGATCACGGCTTGGCCGATGTCATAGGGCCCCATGGCGCGCAGGACAGCGATCCCGCGGGCGATATCGGCCAGGTTGTGCTCGTTTGGCATATTGCTGCCCGCCGGCCCCGGCGGGGTCAGGATGCTCGGCGCCAATTCGTGCGAGCCGACCACGGTGAAGCCCTGCTCCTCGAAAATCTTGATGACCCCCTCTAACAGGTGGGCATCACCCCCACGAAACAGTCGTATGAGTTCGAGGCAGCAGCCGCCAGGTCAAAATGTCGGTGCGCAGCTCCCTGAGCTTGGGCCGCAGCAGCAGACCAATGAACACAAGTTCCCGGCAGCCTTCCTGCCGTGCAAGCCGGCACAGGCGGCCGATCTCGAAGGATCTGATCCAATGGTGCGGATAGGCGGCAACCCGTTTTGGATCGGCCGCGCCCCGCAAGGCAAACAGCACGACACGGCGGTCCCCAAGCGCGCCATCTGCCACCGCGAACGGCACGCTTCCGCCGCCGCACACAATTCCGACCGGCGGGCCACTGCGTGCGACCGGATGCGAACGCTGCTCGGGCAAGGCGGTCATTGGGCGTCAGGTCTCATCGAGTCTGCTGGGATGGCACAACGGGCGGTTATTGCCTTGGCGCACGAACCGGACGATTTGCGCGACCGCCTCGTCGTTGCCGAACTGCACTTCGACCGCTTCCAGGCGCTGCGCCAACAGGCCGTCGCTGAAGAATAGCAGGCGATAGGCATTGCGCACGGCGCGGATACTCTCCCGCGGGAATTTCCGCCGGCGCATCCCAGTCACGTTGATCCCGCTCAGCCGCGCGAATGCGCCGGCGGCGAGTCCGAATGGAATGACGTCGCCGCGCAGTCCGGTTATGCCGCTGATCATCGCGTGCGCTCCGATCCGCGTGAATTGATGCACGGCGGTAAGTCCCCCAATGTGGACATGATCGCCGATCGTGCAGTGGCCGCCAAGCGTGGCGCTGTTGGCGAACACAACGTCGCTTCCGATCCGGCAATCGTGCGCGACATGGCAGTACGGCATGAAATATCCGCGCGCGCCGACTTCGGTCACGCCGCCGCCCTGCGCCGTGCCGGTGTTCATGGTTACGCTTTCGCGGATGTTGCAGTCGGGGCCGATCACAAGCCGCGTGGGTTCGCCGCCATAGCCGAACGATTGCGGCGGCGTGCCGAGCGAGGCAAACGGATAGATTACCGTCCGTTCGCCGACGACGGTGATGCCGTCGAGGTTCACGTGCGACATCAGCCGCACGCCGGATCGCAGCTCGACCTGAGAGCCGATGACGCAATACGGGCCGACTTCGACGTCGTCCGCCAGTCGGGCGCCATCGGCCAGGCGTGCGGTGGAATCGATTTTCGGCACGATCAGGCCTCAGCCATCATCGCGCCAAGCTCGGCCTCGGCGACAACGACGCCATCAACCATGGCTTCGCCCCGGTACCACCACATGTTTTTTCGCCGTTTCAGCCGGTGCATGTGGTATTCCAATCTATCGCCTGGCAACACCGGCTTGCGGAACTTGGCCTTGTCGATGGTCAGGAAGTAGACGCGCATCGGCTTCGCCCGGTTGGGCATCAAACGGATGCACAGCGTGCCCGCGGTCTGCGCCATTCCCTCCAGGACCAGCACGCCCGGCATCACCGGGCTGTTGGGGAAATGGCCGAGGAAATGCGGCTCGTTGGCGGTCACGTTCTTGATGCCGACGCAGGACTCATCGCCGTGGATGTTGATGATGCGATCGACCAGCAGGAAGGGATACCTGTGCGGCAGCACGGCGAGGATTTCCAGAATCCCGATTGTATCTAACGTCTCGCCGCTCATTGTTCGTCTCCTCCGTCACCGGGCCGGACCGATCTGCGCCGCGCGCCGGCGCGGACGACGACGTGGTGGTCTGCAACTCGGTCCTGTCTTGCCGGCCGCTCGGCAATGTTGCGTGCCAAGCTGGCACACATTGGGCGCGCGCCAGCCGGATGCACGCCGTCGGATTAGCACGTTGCGGCCAATCCGGACCAGATGTTCTAGTGGTTCGATGCCGACGCTTCGCTCCCGCGATTGTGTCGGCATCGAACCACAAAGCATTGGGTTTGCTAGTGGTCCGGGCCGACGCTTGGTACCAGCAGGGTACCAAGCGTCGGAGTCGGACCACTAGGAGCCCGTCCAGATAGCTCTGGCACAAGCGATTTTCGTGAATGATACCCTGCTCAGGCGGCGCGGGCGAGCTTGGTGAGATTGTGGGCGGTGCAGATCAACGCCCATTCGGCCGTCACTTTCTCGATGCCACGCAACAGGAACTGCCTGAACCCCCTTGCCTGTTTGATCTGTCCGAATACCGGCTCCACGGTTTGCTTCCTGAACCGATACCGGCTTCGCCATCCCGCCCGCTTCAGCCTGTCCCGCATGGCCTTTGTCAGCGGCCCTGCGATATTTCGTTGGACGCTGGCGGGGTGTTTGGCTCGTCCGGTTGCGAGGTAAGCGCTGACATCGCGCTCGGCCAAGGCTTCAAGATTCGCCTCGCTGCAGTAACCGGCATCGGCTGAGGCCTCCTTGGGCTTGCGGCCGAGACTGTCTTTGATCCCATCCATGAGCGGCACGAGTTGGTTTTGGTCGCTCATGCTGTGCGTCAGGCTATGGGCCACGATGATCTGGGCCTCTGCATCGACCGCGGCCTGCGCATTGTAGCCCTGGATGTAACCATCCTTGGTCTTTAAGATGCGGCTTTCCGGATCGGTGAAGTTGCGCTGCGTCTTGCCGTCGGGCTCCTGGTTCGGCGGCGCCGGCGTCTTGCCGTTCTTTTTTCGCCCCTCCGCAATCCGCTTCTCTTCCGCCTCGGCCCGGCGCCGCATCTCCTCTTCGGCGGCGGCTTTGGCTTCCGCCTCCAGCTCAGCCTTGGCCTTAGCGATCTTCTCCAACCGCTTCTGCTTGTCGGCCACCCAATCGGGCATCTCATCGCCACGCTTGGCCCCGTGCAGCTTGTCCTCCTCCGCATCGGCGGCCTCGGCGGCTTTAAGCCAGCGGTCGACCTCGGCCGTAAGCTCCGCTTCCCGCTTCTTCATGCGATCGTAGCTCATCGCCTTGTGTTTGGACGCGTTCGCCTTGATCTTGGTGCCGTCGAGCGCAACGTGCCCGAGCTTCACCAGCCCGGCCTTCTCGGCAAGCTTCAACACCTGCACGAACAGAGCGGCCAACCCCTTCAGGTGGCGTCTGCGGAAATCCGAGATCGTGCGGAAGTCTGGCGGGTCGCCCGCCACGATCATCATGAAGTCCGCACGCTCCACCGCCGCCTTGGCGATCCGGCGCGACGAGTAGATGCCGCTCGCATAGGCATGCAGAAGCAGCGCCGTCATCATGCGGGGGTCAAACGGCGGCTGGCCGAGCCCGCTCGGGTAACTGCCGGAAATTGCCGAAAGATCAAGCTCCTCCCTGACCAGCGTCACGATCAGCCGAGACAGATGGCTCTTGGGGACATAGTCCTGCACGCTCGGCGGCAGAAGCTGCGCCTCATCGATCTTCCAGGGGCGAAAGTGCTTGCTCATAGCTCCGCAAAGAATCAAACTCGCCACCACCTGACCAGTGACTATTCAGACAGGCTCCTAGCTTGCCGGAATTACTCAGGACCGTCCGCGCGCGTGCCTTGAAGATCGAAGGCCGTGGCAACGCCGGCCTCTCGATTGACGGACCGACGCCACCAGGGGGCCCCGTCTCGATCAGAACTTCGTTCCGCCGCCAAAGCGGAATTGCTGCACCCGATCGTAGCTCTGTTTCATCAGCGGGAAGGCATAGTCGAAGCGCAGCGGGCCGAACGGCGAGTTCCAGATGATGCCGGCGCCGACCGAGGCTCGAATGGCCGCCGAGTTGGTGGGCGTCAAGGTTTCACCGGTGACGATCCAGGAGGTCGGTCCGCGGTAGTCCCAGAGCGATCCGGCGTCGGCGAATACCGCGCCCTTGACGCCCACGTCCTTGGGAAGGAACGTGAACGGCGCCTGCGCTTCGATGCTCGCGCCCCAGTACATCGTGCCGCCCAGCGCGTCCTGGTTTAGCGTCGTCAGGTCGCGCGGACCAAGTCCGGCCGGTGCAAAGCCGCGCACCAGGTTCGGCCCCATCTGGAAATGGTCGAGCATGCGTAGTTCTTTGCCGCCCCAATTGGTAATGTGTCCGGCCTGCAACTTCAGAACGGCGACAACGTCGGAGAACATCTCATAATACGTGCGCGCCTCAGCCTGCGATCGAATGAAATTCACGTCGCCACCAATGCCGGCAAAGTCCTGCTTAAACTCCGCATACACGCCGGTGGTTGGATTCCTGAGGTTGTCGACGGTGCTGTAGGCGACAGTATACCCAAGCGAGGACACCAGGATCGCACCGGCGGCCAGTTCCTTGCGGATGGCGAGCGAGGATTCGCCGTTCGCGTAACATGACATCCCCGGGCACCACGCCGCCCCCGCCGTTCACCGTCGCATTGGGCGAGTTCACGCAGTCATTTAAATACGTCGGCAGAGTGATTTCCTGGCTGTAGATGCTGTAGCGCGTTTGCATCGAGAGCTCTTCGCTCAATGCAAATCCGGCGCGCACTCCGGCGCCCAGGGTCTTGCTGTCGTAGGAGACGTAGCTCGAAGCCAGAGTCTGCTTGGCATAGAGATCGCCGCCGACAGACAGCCTGTAGCCAAGGAAGAAGGGTTCGGCGTACGACAACTCGAATCCGCGGGCGCGCTCACCATATTGAACGGCAAATTTGGCAAACTGCCCCTGGCCGAGCAGGTTGCGCTCGCCAACGCTGAGCTCCGCCATGAAGCCGTCCGCGGTCGAATAGCCGCCGGCGACCGAGAATTCGCCAGTTGGCTGCTCCTCGACGTCGACATTGAGCACGATTCGATCGGGAGCCGATCCGGGCTCGTTGGTGATCTTGACGGTCTTGAAATAATTGAGGTTTTTCAGTCGCCGTTCGGCGCGATCGATGAGGGCTCGGTTGTAGGAATTGCCCTCCCCGATATCGAACTCGC
Source organism: uncultured Alphaproteobacteria bacterium (assembly GCA_963821555.1). Classification (GTDB taxonomy): domain Bacteria; phylum Pseudomonadota; class Alphaproteobacteria; order Rhizobiales; family Xanthobacteraceae; genus Z2-YC6860. The sequence goes on from CAWGEM010000006.1 coordinate 241,333, forward strand.
GGCGAATGACATAGTCGCGCGTGCGGCTGTTGCCGCGAATGTTGATCCGCTCGATGTAGACCCGTGGACCGTCTTCGATGGCGAACACAACGTTGATGGTCGCGGTTGCCTGATCGCGATCGCCGCGCGGACGTACGACGGCGAACGGATATCCGCGCCTGGCAACCTCGATTGCTAGGCTTTCGACCGACTTTTCGACCGCTTCGGCATTGTAGACGGAGCCGGCGCCCATCTTGAGCCGTGAATAAAGCGGTCTCGGGTCGACCATCGCGACACTGGACTGGATCTCGATCTTGCCGAACCGATATCGCGCGCCCTCGTCGACCGTGAAGGTAACGACGAATCCCTTCTTCTGCGGGTCGTAGATCGAAACCGCCGAAACCACCCGCACGTCGGCAAAACCATGCTTGAGATAGAAGCGACGGATCAGATCGCGATCGGCTTCGACGCGGTCGGGGTCGTAGATGTCGGTCGACTGCAGGAAGCTGAGAATCGGCAACGACTTAGAGGTCTTGATTTCGTCCTTCAGCCGCTGATCACGATAGTAGTGATTGCCGACAAAGCGGATTTCCTTGACGCCGGTCTTTTCGCCTTCGTTAACCTCGAACACAAGGTCGACGCGATTGTTCGGAAGATTGATGATCTTCGGCTCGACACGCACATCGAAACGGCCGTTCCGACGATAGATTTCCACGATGCGCTGCACGTCAGCCTGTACGGTGGGGCGCGACAGCGTGCCCCTTGGCTTCGACTGCACTTCGTTGGTGAGCTGATCGTCCTTGATCTTCTTGTTGCCCTCGAAGGCGACTCGATTGATCACCGGATTTTCGATCACCGACACGATCAGCCGGCCGCCGGACTGGTCGATGCGCACGTCCTGAAACAGGCCCGTGGCGTAGAGCGCCTTCAACGCCTGGTCGATCTTGTAGCTGGTGAGGCGCTCGCCCGGCCCGGCGCGAAAATAGGAGCGGATGGTTTCCGCTTCGACCCGTCGGTTGCCCTCGACGACGATCGAGCCAGCGGACTGAGCCGCGGCGCGATCAGCGGTCGTAACAGCCCCGATTGCGGCGCCGAAAATCACCGCCACGAGGACCGTGCCGATCAGACCCAGGCCCCGAACCATCCCTACCCACGAAGTCATGCGCAATGCGCCCTTATTGACCCTTTTTACCGACTGAACGGCGTTATTGCGTGATTTACTCGGTAGCATGCTTGTACAGCTTTTTCCACCGTGCAACACAACCGGGCGTCGCGTTTTCCCCTTATCCCCCAAGATGTTGCCCGCGGGTGACAGGCTATGAAGCCCACAGCCGCGGCAGCAGCTGAATGGTGTCATTAAACACTGTAAAGATCATCAACATCACAACGATCGCAAAACCGATCCGAAAGCCGATCTCCTGGGCACGCGCGGACAGCGGACGTCCCCGCACCGCTTCGATCGCATAGAACAAAAGGTGACCGCCATCGAGCAGCGGAACCGGGAAGAGGTTGAGCATGCCGATGGAGATCGACAGCAAGCCCGCGAGATCGAGGACGGGAAGGAAGCCGAGCGTGGCGACCTGCCCGGAGATCCGGGCAATCCGGATGGCCCGCCCAGTTGATCGGCGCATTCGCGCCCGGCGAACAGTCCGCCAATGTAGGAAAACGTGCGGTCGATGACGAACCAGGTCTTCTTGGTGCCGAGCCAGACCGCCGTGAGCGGGTCGACCGACTCCGTCTTCATCTCTTCCCGTACTGCGCCTGGAGCTTCTCCATGAATGTGATCATGTTCGAGCTGGCGCGGTCGCCGGCGACGTGCGTGTTTGCGAAGCGAACGCCATCGCGACCGCTTGCCATGATCCAATCAGAAAAATAATTCTTCTGTATTGGTGCAGCGCGCTTCGCAGCGCCTCGATATTCCATATCCGTATGGCACTGTCCCACAGGGAACCATCCATCGATGGGCGTGTAGGTCCCGCTGCGCTTCTGATCGGTGCACTGACGGCTGCTGGCGCCATCGATCGCAGTAGGTCCCGCGCCGGTCATCCAGATCTTGTCAGTGCCTTTGCCTATTTCGGCAGAAATACTCTTTAAGTTTCCGGTGGTGACGTCCGTGTTGCCGAATGCTTCGATGACGCCATAGCCGATGCGGTACTTGAGCTTGCCCTGCGATTCCAGCATCTTGTATGCCGCGAGCGCGTCTTTCGGCATGCGGCTGGAAACGGAAGTGAGACCCATCGTGGAGGCCTCGGCCATGTCCTTCTCATAGATGGCCCCGAGAACGTCCGGCTTGCGGTCGTAGGTGAAGGGTAACACTACGCGGCTGGCGGGAGGCTCCAGGTGACCATCGGGACGGCCTCCGGCATCGACCCAGAAGCGGCCGTTTTGCCGGACAAAATCTCCGTGGTTCGCCATCAGCCAGTCCATCGCCTTCTTGTTCAGTAGGAACCCGTTGAAATCGGGGATTCCCATCGACATCAAAACTGGATTGTCCGGAGTTACCTTGTCGAGCTCCCATTGGTTCAGCTCATCATACAGAATCTTGGCCAGTTCGATCGGCGAAGCATCATTGCTCATGAAGGAAACCTGGTTCGTGAGATAGACCCACTGGCCCGGCTGGAAGTGATACTTCGCCATGACGCCGCGCACCTGATTCAACACGTCTTCCTTGGTCTTCACAGCGCGCCAGTCGACGGGATATCTTCGCAGTTGGTCAGGCTCAAAGTAGCCGCCATAGGTGCCCTCGGAATAGGCGTACATGTGCCGGTGCGTGTCAACCAGTCCAGGTGTTACCGTGCGGCCCTTCAGGTCAATCTTCTGCGTGTTGGGGCTGGCCGTCGCCAGCACCTGGTCGTTCGCGCCGACCGCGCTGATCTTGTTGCCGGTGATCGCCACTGCCTGCGCGACGGAAAAATTGCTGTCGACGGTCAGAATTTTTCCGTTGTGAAGGATGATGTCCGGGGCCTGCGCCGATAGCCAAGCGGGCGCAAGGAACACGATTGCAACGACGACGACCCAAGAAAATTTCGCGGGGAATCTCATTTCAAGAACCTCCTGTTGTGCTATTGCAGAGTGCCAAGAATAAATAGGCCCTTGCTGCGCTCAGGCAACAGAAAGGGCTGCTGAATCTGTAGCTCGCACTGACATTGGATACCGCATGAAGAAGGGACCGCTCTCGGCGAGAACTCTAGCACAAGAGCCGCTGCCGGGCAATCCTGACAGCGGCTCCTGGTGGAAAGCGACACTAGCAAACTAGCAGCTACCCGCCGCTGCTCACTTCGTCCGCGGAGAGAGACGGAGGCCTACGGGATTTCAGGTCGTCATAGTTCGAAACCAGCGATCCTGCGGGGCGGAAGTTGTTCTCGCGAGCGAAGTCGGTGTGGACGTAAACAACCTTGCCGTCCATCATCGTGATCTGCGGCTTGATCTGGCCGATCTGCTCGTCCGGAATCGCCAGGAAGTCCTTGTCGATCACGACCAGGTCGGCGAGCTTGCCCTTTTCGATGGAGCCGAGCTTGTCGGGCTTGAGGACGTACTCGGCGGCCCACGACGTGATCATCTTCAGAATCGTCGGGTGATCGACGCGGTCCTGCGGTCCCCAGACTTTGCCGTTGCGATCCTTGCGAACCACAAACGTTTGCATATCGTTCCAGATGTATGTGTTGCTGTCGGTCTCGAGCACCACCTTGGCTCCCGCTTTGATCATGCTGGCGGCCGGAGCGTGGAAGGTATTGGCAATCGTGTCGCCGTAGGATTTTGCCATGTTCTCCAGGTTGTTGATACGGATGTAGCAGCTCATGGTCACGCCCAGCTTCGCGATGCGCGGGAAATCTTTGGGGTTGACCATATCGCAGTGATCGAAGGCCCAGTTATTGGTGGAGCTCGCGCCTTTATCTTTTTGCAGTTGCTCGATGAAATTGAGCATATTGCCCACGGCGCGGTCGCCTGCGACGTGGACGTTTGCGAAGCGGATGCCGTTCTCGGCGCTGGCGAAAACCCAGTCCCTGTAATAGTTACCTGTAATCTGGCCGGAACGCTTGGGCGAACCACGGTACTCAATGTCGGTATGGCACTGCCCGACAGGGAACCACTCATCGAGCATGCCGTACGCACCGCCGGTGCGCTTCTGGTCGGTGCAGGCTCGCGTGGTAGACCCGTCAATAGCGGTCGGGCCCACGCCGGTGACCCAGATGTAGTCATCACCAGTGGAGACCTTGCCCTTGTAGGCGGCGAGCTGCGTCATCGGGTCGTCGATGTTGCCGAAGGCTTCGATGACGCCCTGTCCCACGCGAACGGTGAGTTCGCTGTGGCTCTGCAGCCATGCGTAGGCGTTGCGGCTATCCTGTGGGAGGCGCGTATCGACGGTGGTGATGCCCATCGAGTTCATCTCTTCTAGATCGTTCTTGTACATGACCGCCAGGTCTTCCGGCTTGCGGTCGTAGGTGAATGGTAAGACGAGGCGACTTGCGGGCGGCTCCAAATGGCCGTCCGGGCGGCCCGTCGAGTCGATCCACATGCGGCCGAACTTCTTCATGAAGGCTTCGTGCTTGCTCATGAGAAGGTCCATGGCCGCTTTGTTCACCATGAAACCGTTGAAGTCCGGAATGCCCAGACCCATGGCGATAGGGTTGTTCGGTGAGACGGTGTCGAGGTCCCACTGGGTGAGCTGGTCGTAAAGGATCTTGGTCCTCTCGAGGTTGCCGGGGCCGCCGGTGAAGTACATCCACGTGCCCTTGGGCAGGTTGTACTTCTGAACTGTGCCGCGAATGATGTTCAGGATGTCTTGCTTCGAGGTGACCGCGCTGTAGGAGAGCGGGTAGCGCCGTCGTTGGTCGGCATCGAGCAGCCTGCCATACGCGCCCTCCGCGTAGCTGTACATGTGTCGATGCGTGTCGACGAGGCCGGGCACCATTGTGCGGCCCTTCAGGTCAACCTTTACGGTGTTGGTGCCGGCGAGCGGCAGGACCGCCGCGTCCGTTCCCACTGCAGCGATCTGGTTGCCGGTAATGGCAACCGCTTGCGCCACCGAAAAATTGCTGTCGACGGTCAGAATTTTACCGTTGTAAAAAATGTAGCTGGGCGTTTGAGCCGCAAGCCAAGCAGGGGCGACGAGCCATGCGGCTGCAACCGCCACCATCAGAAGCTTTGCCGAGACCTTCATGGAATCCTCCTCCGTGACTGAACCTTATCAGGGCACACACAACCGCCCCCAGCCCTTTTCGAACCCCTATCAAACCTAAGAAAACGCTATCCCCGAATGTGCCGCTAAGATCCGCCTGCCGATTGTGGCAGGCGACAGTGGCCTAAGCCTAGCACAGGCAAACTTTCGATGATCAGATTTTTCTTGTGCCGGAAATGGAGCCCGGCAGGCCGAAGCCTGCCGGGCTCCTTGAGCGAAGGTTAGAACACTAACCGCAACGACAGTTGCATCTGCCGCGAGTTGCCGCGCGCATCGGTGATGATGCCTGCATTGACGTTCGGCTCTCCACGGTTGTTGAACAGGGCTGTTCCCGGAGTCCCGAGGCGCGGATGGTTGGCCGCATTGAACAGCTCAAAGCGGAATTCCATCTTGCCGGCCTCACCCAGCATTGGCATCGCCGTATCTTTGCGCAATGTGAAATCCACGTTGAAAAATCCGGGAAGCGTGATGGTGTTTCTCCCGAGGTTACCAATTGCGACCAGGCCGCCGGCAGCGCCGTTCGCACCCGCTCCAGGCCAGTTCAACGGAGCCGTGCCGTTCTGGAACGTCCCGGGCCATGCCAGATCAGCCGGATCAAAGTACTGCTCGCGGTTACCGGGATTCGTCTTCAGTTTGGTAACGCCCGGCGCAAGGTTCAAAGTGCTGCCCGCCACATAGGTGATGGTGCTCGTGACGCAGCCTGGCTTGCCGGTTGCAGGGTTTATCGCTCTCTGGGTAGTACTGCAACTGGTGGTTCCACCATTGCCCGTCAACGCGCCTGATTCCAGGCGATTCAGGGCAGAACGCGTGCCGCTTGGCGTAACCGGATTGCCGCTGTAAGCGCGCACGATACCGCTGAGGTTCCATCCACCCAGAATCTTGCCCGCGAAGCCGGACATTTGACTTCCAGGAAACTCATAGAGGAAATTCGTGCTGAAACTGTGGGTCACGTCAAAGGACGATCTGCCCCACCAATGATCCCGGCGGACACCGAGCGTATCTCCGGAGCCGAAATCACTCGATCCGGTCCAGGTGGAGCTATCATCCAGCGACTTCGACCAGGTATAGGAGGTCTGCGCCTGGAAGCCCCGGCTAAAGCGCTTGCTGGCGGTTACCAGCAACCCGTGATACCACGAGGTACCGTCCGTCATGCGCCAACGCATGCGGTCCCAATTGGGATTCGACAGCGGCTGCTCCACGAAGATAAACTGGCCGCCCAACTGCGGCACGAAGTTCACCGGAGTGGTGTTGAGCAGCATGTTTCCCGAACGCGTATGCACGCTGCGGGTACCGGAGTAACCAACTTCCAGGGTCGTGTCCGGCAGCAACTGCTGTTGGATGGTGAGGCTGAACTTGTAGACAGTCGGCTGATCGATCTTCCATTGGAACCCGTCCGCCTGCGGCTTGCCGCCGCCCTTGGTCAAAAGAGCCGTCTGGCTTTGGTAGGCGTTCGGGAATGCAATGGCCTGGCCGGTTGCCAACTGGAACTGTGGATGCGGTCAGCACCGCCGCCGAGTAGAACGGCGCCATGCGAACCCCGGAGGTGATGTAGAAGTTGGAAATCAGCTGATCGTGGTAGAAGCCGCCTCCTGCGCGGATCGGCCGTCTTGCCGCTCGCGAACGGTGTCCACGCGATGCCGACGCGGGGCGCGAAGTTCTTCAGCGATGGATTCAGGAACATCGGGTCGCCGATGTCGTCCTGCTCCGGCTTCTGCGAGTAGAAGTAGGACTCTTCGATGTTGCGAATGGTGCGCTACTTTGCCGTTGACTTCCTTTGGCACGCTGATGAATTCGTATCGCAGGCCCAATGTTCAGGGTCAGCCCCGGCTTCAGGCTGATGTCATCCTGAAGGTACATTCCGGTCAGGTTCTGCCGCCAGCCGCGGTTGTTGTCCGAGCCCGGCGCGGTAACGCTGAATGTATTCACGTTCGCCGCGGATGAAATCATCAATGCTGCTGAAGTTAAAGCTGCCGCCGGAGAAGAAGTCGGAGCGCTGGTTGAACTGGATGCGCTCAAAGTTCCCTCCAAACTTCAGGTTCTGTCGGCCGACGGTGTAGGTCAACGCTTCCTGAAACTGGAAGGTGTTGAGGTTGTGAACCTTGGGACTGGTGCTGTCGCCTCCCATCCCGGTAATCAGACTGGGCGCGATGATGCCCGGAACGTCGTTGCCGGTGAAGCTGTCCGGATGCGTGCAGGCCGGGCAGGCCGGCAGTTCGTAATCGGCAAGGCCCAGCGACTTCAGGCTCACGTCCTTCAGTCCCAGCGCGGTTCGCACAAACGAGAAGTTGGTCCGGCCAAGCAGCACCGGAGTAGTAGATTCGTGTCTCTTCGAGTGTCAGGTACCGGTTGTGCGTGCTGGAGACCTCGCCGGTCTCAAGGCCAGGATCAGTCCGGTCGGCAATGTCCTGCGTGTAGCGGACGAAGAAGCTATCCGAATCGGAAAGGCGGACATCGCCGCGACCCGTCCAGAAATTCTGGTTGGTGATGCGCGATTCAGCACGAGACAACACTCCGGTTCCGTTCGCTGACCAGAATGGATTCACGGACCAACAATTCGCCGAACATGCCGTATTCGCCTGAGGATAGGTATCCATGAACGGCCTGGTTCTGGCGTTGACGATTCCGTTGGGTGTCGCAGTCGTTGCCACATTTGTTGCCACACCGTTGGCGTCATAGCAATTCATGCTTGCCCTAATGACGTTTGAACCGCTGCCTGAAGTTACTGGAACGCAGCCCTGGCGTAGCTCTGGTCCTGGCACATTGTAATCCGCTGTTTCTCCGACCGCTTCGCGCAGCGCTTCGTAGCTGCCGAAGAAGAAAACAGAGTTCTTTTTGACGGGTCCGCCAAGCGTGGCTGCCGAACTGGTTGCGGTGGTAAGGCGGCTTTTCGCCAGCCGTCAAACGATTGTCGTCGAAGTCTGGCGCATCCAGCTTGTCATTGCGGAAGAACTCGAAGGCCGAGCCATGGAAATCGTTGGTTCCGGACTTCGTAACCGCGCTGACCACGCCGCCGACGTGCTGTCCGTATTCGGCGTCATAGGCATTCGTGATCACCTTGAATTCACGCACCGTCTCCACACCCGCCATGGTTCCCGCCGCGCTGCCGGAGGAGCCCGCGGCGTCGTTCACGTTGGCCCCGTCCAGCAGGAACGCGTTGCCGTTGTAGCGCGTGCCGCTGATCGCCAGCTTTACGCCGAAACCCTTGGTCGCGCTCTGGTCGCCGGCTTCGGCGTACACGGCTCCGGCTTGCAGCGGAACCAGTTCAATGAAGCTGCGAGCGTTGAGCGGAATCTCGCGCATCTGCTTGGGGTCTACCAGGCCGCTCATCGTTGCCGTGGTGGTCTCGATCAGCGGCGCCTCGCCGGTGACCGTAACCTGCTCCGCGACATTCCCGACTTGCAGGGTGAAATCGACGGCGGCTTCGCGACCGAGACTCAGTTCAATGCCCTTGCGGACACCCGTCTGAAAGCCAGCCATCGTGGCCTGTATTTCGTAGTTGCCCAGCGAGAGCGCTTGCAGGCGGTACTCGCCGCGGCTCCCCGTGACCATCGTGCGGGAAATACCCGTATCAACGTTGGTGGCCGTTATGGTTGCACCCGGCAGCACCGCACCACTCTGGTCTTTCACTATCCCTAGAACAGTTCCGGTGGTGACCTGCGCCACCAGGGAAGCAGCCACAAAAAGCACTGCGCAGCAGATGCCCACTGCGTGCGAGAACGTGTTACGGCATTCGTGAAAACGCTTCGTCATCGAGAAATCTCCTTTGGACGTCGCCTTCTTATGAGACCGTAAAAACAATTATGAAATCGGAAACCCCACCCACGCTGCGCGGATTATGCCAACCACACCCAGGGGGTGTCAAGCAGATTCTCGTGGGGAAAAAGGGGGCTCGGGGAGGAACGAATCGACCAGTACTACCGCGACGGCCAGTAGGGTTGTGACAAAAAAGGGAGCACGGGCGAACCTTGCTCCCCGTCAACTTTGACGGGGTCGCTCGAGGATCATGCGTGGCCCTTCAGGTCGACCTTCTGCGTGTTGGGACCGGCCGTCGCGAGGACTGCCTGGTCAGTCCCCACTGCGGAAATCATGTTGCCCATAACTGCCACTGCCTGCGCCACGGTGAAGCCATTGTCGACCGCGGGGACCTTACCGTTGAAGAAGATCAGATCCGCATTCTGCGCGGGCAGCAACCCTGCCGATAACACCAGCCAACCGGCAACTGCCGCCAGCAGGCTCAACGCTCTGCTCATATTGTTCCTCCCAAAAAAAACTCTCCCGCACCGAAGTGCGGGAGAGTTGAATCGCTGAATCAGCTAAAAACTAAAGCTATCCACCAGTGCTAACACCAGAGCGCGGCGTGCGCCGCTTGATGAGATCCGGGTACGTGGAAACAACCGCGCCGGCAGGCTTCAGGTTGTTTTCAGTGGCGAAGGCCGAGTGGACATAAATGATCTTGCCGTCGAACACCGTAACCTGCGGCGCCACCTTGTCGATGTCGTCATCGTTCATGGTCAGGTAATCCCGATCCAGAACGACGACGTCAGCGAGCTTGCCTTTTTCGATCGTGCCCAGCTTATCGCCTTTGAGTACGTACTCGGCCGCCCACTTGGTGAGCATCTTCAGCGCCGTGGGTTTGTCCACGCGCTCCTGCGGAGCCCAGCACCTTGCCGGTGCCGTCCTTGCGCGTGACCGCCGCGCGGATATCCTGCCAGATGTAGGAGCCGCTGTCGGACTCCAAGACAATCCTGCCGCCAGCCTTCAGCATGCTGTTCAGCGGGCTGGGGTAGACGTTGGCAACCTGCTCGCCATAGGCCCGAGCGATTGCGGCGGAGCCCCTGATCGAGACCAGAATATAGCAGCTCATGAACACGCGGGTCTTCGCAATTCGGGCGAAGTCCTTGGGGTTCACCATGTCGCAGTGGTCGAGGCCCCAATCCTTGGTGGCGTTCGCGCCGTACTGCTGCTGGAGCTGCTCGATGAAGTTCAACATGTTGCCGGTGGCGCGGTCGCCAGCCACGTGCGTGTTGGCGAAACGCACACCGTCGCGGCCCGCGTTCATCACCCAATCACGATAGTAGTTCTTGGTGATGTTGGCGGCGCGCCTTGGGGAGCCTTTGTACTCGATATCGGTGTGGCACTGGCCCATCGGGAACCAGCTATCAATCGGGGTCAGTTCGACCGCTTTTCTTCAGATCGGTGCATGCGCGGCTGGTGACGCCATCGATTGCGGTGGGTCCCATACCGGTCATCCAAAGATTGTCGGAATCCTTGCCATCGTAGCCCTTGCCGATTTTCGCGGCCTGGGATTTCAGGTTGCTGGTGGCAAAGTCGGTATTTCCGAACGTCTCAATGTCGCCCCAGCTCAGGCGCCACGTGAGCTTGCCCTGATCCATCAGGAGCTTGTAGGCCGCGAGCGAATCCTTCGGCATGCGGGTGGAGATACCCGTCATACCCATCGCCAGATGCTCCTGCATATTCTTTTCATAAAGAGGAGCTAGGATTTCCGCCTTGCGGTCGTAGGTGAACGGGAGAACCAAGCGGCTGGCGGGAGGCTCGAGGTGTCCGTCGGGACGACCCTGAGCATCCACCCAGAAACGGCCGTTCTGCTTCACGAAGTCGCCATGGTTCTTCATGACCCACTCCATGGCCTTCTCGTTCAGCAGGAAGCCGTTGAAGTCCGGGATGCCGAGCGACATCAATACCGGGTTGTCTGGCGTAACCTTGGAGAGCTCCCACTGGTTCATCTCATCATAGAGAATCTTCGCAAAGTTCGGGGAGTTCTCGTCGCCGTTACCCATAAAGGTCACGCGATTGTTGAGATAGATCCACTGGCCCGGCTGGAACTTGTTCTTCGCCATGACGCCGCGAACCTGATTGAGCACATCGTCTTTCGTTCTTACCGCGCTCCAGTCCACGGGATAGCGCCGCATATCGTTGTCTGACAAACCGCCGCCGTAGCCGCCTTCCGCTGCGCCGTACATGTGCCGGTGCGTGTCGATGATGCCGGGGATCAATGTCCGGCCCTTTAAATCAATCTTCTGGGCGTTCGGTCCGGCTGTGGCGAGCACTGCCTGATCCGTACCGACCGTCGTAATCTTGTTTCCAGTGATCGCCACCGCTTGCGCGATGGAGTCGTTACTATCAAAGGTGATGACTTTTCCGTTGTAGAAGATCAGGTCGGCGTTTTGCGCCGACAGCCGCGAGGAAGAAAGAGTCATCCAAGCGGCGATCGCCACAACGACATAACTGGCGCGCAGAGCGCGACGCATTCGTTTTTGCATATGGCTACCTCGAGTTTCTTGTGTTCGGGCTTGCGGAGATATCCCCATGGACCGAAGAGATTTGCGTTGGCTATAGATAGACAGTGAGTTCCGCAAAAAGGTTTCGCCAAAGACCCAACAATCGCAGTCGAAAAGATTTTCTGCTGTTGTGTGGGTTCCAGCCTGACTACGCTCTCACAGTGCGAAGGGGAATGTCAACAGGAAATCCCGCGAGTACTCTCCGCGGCGCAGGCTTTCTCTATGGCCGTTTAGAGCTGTCGGCGTTTGCGTGCCACTCTTTCTTTGGGGGTCGGTGGTGGGTGAGACTTTACTTTTCCGGCCAGCCATTCTGCCACCAGGGGAGCCGACCGCCGTTTCGGCTCCCCTGCCTGCGCCCGTCCAGTGCGGGAGATTCTCCCTGTTGCGGACGAGCAAACCGAGCGAAAGTTCCTGCTTAGTTGTTCCCGGTCTGACGCCGCTCCTGGCAGGAAACGCAGTAGATTGCCCACGGAATCGCCTCAAGCCGCTTGCGCGAAATGGGCAGCCCGCAATCCGAGCAAACGCCATACGTCCCCTCGCGCAACCGCTCCAGCGCCGCCTCGATGTCGCGGAGAAGATCCATATCAAAACTGTTCTTCTTCAGGAAGATCCACTCCTCGTGGCTCTTTTCGGCCCAATCGGCGGAGTCATAGGGATCCGCTTGGATCTGCAGAACGGGATTCCCAACCGGACTGCCCATCTGCGTCCGCAGCTCTTGAGATTTTTGCTCCAGCGTTTGCCGGAATTGTTTAAAATTGCTTTTCGTTACCTTTTCCATCACTTGTCTCCTGATCCCGTCTTGTTGACTCCTAATAGATGCTGAGCTCACACGAGAGGTTCAGCAATTTTTTCTCCAAACCGACGAACACACAATTAGAGGCGCGGGACCAAAAAAGGTTGCCTCTAAGGTAACGCGCTCTTCCACATCAATTTGAGGGGAGGCATCGTACCCGATGGCTCGCGAAATTGTCAACTTCGCGGAGCGCAGGCGTGCTTACCGAATAAGGTTCAGTTGCTTACGGTTATAGGAGGAGAAGCACTCGGGCACGAGTGGCGTCAGCGTCCCTGAAAGTGGTAGCGGCGGGGATTGTCACTTCTCGAACGAATCGATCTCCTGCTGCATCTCTTCGCGAGCCGCATCCGCAGCCGAGCGGATGCCCTGGACACGCAGCTTGAAGTCGTCCTGATTACTGGCGTTCAGCAGCGCTTCCTCATAGCTAACGAGGTTCGCGGTGTAGAGATCATAGAGCGACTGATCGAACGTCTGCATTCCGTATTGCGAGGTGCCGGCGGCGATGGCCTCGCGGATCATGCGCGTCTTGTCCGCGTTGATGATGCAATCCCGCACAAAGGCTGTGGCGACAAGGACTTCGACCGCGGGCACACGACCTACTTCATCGCTCTTGCGCACCAGGCGTTGGGAGACGATCGCGCGCAGCGTGCTCGCGAGTTGCAGCCGGATCTGCTTCTGCTCGGGAGGCGGAAAGACCGCGATGATGCGCTGCACTGTCTCGACGGCATCCAAGGTGTGCAAAGTGGAAAGAACCAGGTGCCCTGTCTCGGCAGCTAGCAGCGCCGTTCCAATGGTTTCGAGGTCGCGCATTTCGCCGACGAGTATCACGTCCGGGTCTTGGCGGAGTGCAGCGCGAAGCGCGACCGAGAAGTTGTGGGTGTCCACTTCCACTTCGCGCTGATTCACAATTCCCTTTTTATCCCTGTGAAGGTACTCGATAGGGTCCTCGATGGTGATGATGTGGTCGGTGCGGGTAGCATTCACGCGGTCAATCATCGAGGCCAAGGTCGTAGACTTACCACTTCCCGTGGTGCCCGTAACCAGCACCATGCCGCGCCGCTCTTCGCAAATCTTGTAGATGACCTTGGGAAGGTTCAGCTCTTCAAACGTGCGGATCTTCGTCGGAACAACGCGGAGCACCATGCCCACGTTCCCGCGCTGCTGGAAGACGTTCACACGGAAGCGGCCCAGACCAGCGACGCCGTAGGCTAGGTCGAGCTCGGCCGATTCCTTGAACTTCTGCTTCTGCCGGTTCGACATCATGCTGAACGCCATGTTCAGCATGTCTTCCGCAGTCAGGCGCTTCAGGTCGGAGAGAGAAATCAGCACGCCGTCAACGCGAAGATAGGGATAGTTGCCTACCTTCAGGTGCAGGTCGGAGGCCTTGCGCTCCACCGCTATGCGCAGAAGATCATCGATCTGCATGAGAACCTCTCTGGACGCTGATTTCGGGGCAGAATTTCACGCCGCAATTGGAGCATAGCCACGATTACAGTGTCAATTGAAACAGCGCCTTAGCGGCTCATTGTGCCACTTCGTGCAGGGGGGCTATTTGGGGAGGAGCCTTCTGCGAATGGCGAGGAGTTTTCTGCGCTGGCTGGCGTCCGGCTCGGGATAGCGCAGCGGCAGCTCGCGCAGCGCCTGCACAATCACCCGGGAGATGATGAGCCGGGCGTTTTTCTTATCATCGGCGGGAACCGCGTACCAGGGTGCGCGCTTCGTGCTGGTCGCGCCGAGGCATTCTTCATAGGCCTTCATATAGTCCGCCCACACCTCGCGCTCCTCAAGATCGGCGAAGTTGAATTTCCAGTTCTTCTGCGGGTCGTCAATGCGCCGCAGCAGGCGCCGCCGCTGTTCCGCTTTGGAAATATGGAGGAAAAACTTGATGATGCGCGTGCCATTCCGCCACAGATGCTCCTCGGTATCAAAAATCGACTCGAAGCGTTTCTTCCAGATCCCGGAATGGTCTAGAGCCTCCTGCGGCAGGCGTTGGGCGCGGAGAATCTCCGGGTGCACGCGAACGATCAGTACTTCCTCGTAGTAGGAGCGGTTGAAAATTCCGATGTTGCCGCGCGCGGGAAGATTGCGCGTCGTGCGCCAGAGGAAATCGTGGTCGAGCTCTTCTTCGCTCGGGTGTTTAAAGCTGTAAACCTGGCAGCCCTGCGGGTTCACGCCGGACATCACGTGCCCGATGGCGCTATCCTTGCCGGCGGCATCCATTGCCTGGAAGATAATCAGCAGCGAGTAGCGGTTGTGCGCGAACAGCACATCCTGTTTTTTTCTCAACTGCTCGCGATGTTCTTCCAAGCGAACTTTGTAGTCCTCATCCGAATCGTAAAAGGGTTTCACCTTCGTCGGCCATTTCCCTAGGTCGACGGACTTCCCCGGAGGAACCCGAAACTGCGCGACGTCAATCTTCCGTGGCATCGCTAGATTCTATCCCAGCACAGAATCTGCACGGCCTTGAATTACGTAACCGCATAAAATCGTAGTCTATCGTATTGGTTTATTGACACGTATCATTGTAAACCGTATCCTCCCGCCATGGAACTCTTAAAGCTGGCGGAGGCGGCGCGGCAAGTCAGCATCAGCTACCCGACGTTGAAGCAGTGGATCTATGCAGGAAAAATCCGCTCGGTGAAGACTCCCGGAGGGCACCACCGCATCCCGCAAAGCGAAATCGATCGCCTCACCGGCGGCCGCACGCGCAAGACAAAACGTCCCAAGGGCCTCGACGCCATCAGCGGGCGCAATAAGCTGCTCGGCAC
This sequence comes from uncultured Alphaproteobacteria bacterium, assembly GCA_963821555.1. Taxonomy (GTDB): domain Bacteria; phylum Pseudomonadota; class Alphaproteobacteria; order Rhizobiales; family Xanthobacteraceae; genus Z2-YC6860. The sequence continues at coordinate 256,351 of CAWGEM010000006.1, forward strand.
AGTGAAGGATGTGCAGATCGATGGGCTGCTCGCACAGGTCACCCTGGATATCGAGGGCCAGACGATCACCTCCATCATCACGCGCAAGTCGTGCGAGGAGCTGGACCTGCGAATCGGCGTCAAAGCCTATGCCCTGATGAAGGCCACCGAGGTAATGGTCATCCGTGGCTGAGGTGCGCCGCGGCGGGGCGGCATATCTGTTCCATCCCGCAGTCGTGCTCGCTTTCGTGGTGGCTTTTCTTCTCTCCGTTTCGGCCTGTTCACGAGCAGCGCCGGAACGGCCGTCCGACACCAACGTCCTAAACGTAGCCGCTGCGGCCGACCTCACTTCGGCCTTCCAGGAGATTGGGGGGTTGTTTGAACGAGCGACGGGCACCCACGTCGTTTACAGCTTTGGCTCAACAGGCACGCTGGCGCTACAGATTGAGCATGGCGCGCCTATGGATGTATTCGCCGCTGCGAACATCGAATTCGTGGATCGCCTGGAAAAGCAGGGCCTAATCATTCCAGACACAAAGACTCTCTACGCACGCGGCCGAATTACACTTTGGACCAAATCTGACAGTCCCTTGCACATCGAAAAGTTAGGGGACCTCGCCCGACCCGAGGTTCAAAAGATTGCCATTGCCAACCCCGCGCACGCACCGTACGGTTTGGCAGCGCAGCAAGCCCTGCAAGCGGCACGCGTCTGGGATGCCGTCAAGGAAAAATGCGTCTTCGGCGAAGATGTGCGCCAGACATTGCAGTACGCCGCTACGGGAAACGTCGATGCCGCCATCGTCGCGCTGAGCTTGAGCGTTCAGAGCAATGGGCACTGGACGCTGATCCCTCAAGAACTGCACAAGCCGCTGGATCAGGCCCTGGCGGTCCTGAAAAGCACAAAGAATGAGCGGCAGGCGCGCCAGTTCGCCTCATTCATCAATGGCAGCCAGGGGCGTCCGATCATGCGGAAGTACGGGTTCATCCTGCCCGGCGAGGCACCGCCCCGATAGGGTGGTCCAGCTCAAATCAGAGAGGGGAATATGCGTAGATTCGCGCTTAGTCTGACCGTTGTGCTTTTGCTTGCGTTCACCTTTGCCAATGTAGGCTTTGCCCAGGCGGGCAAGGCGGAACTGCTGGGAACGATTCTCGACCCCTCGGGGTTGCCGGTTCCTGGAGCCAGCGTCGTCGCCCAGGAGCAAGGCACGATGGCGCGATTCACCGCCGCGTCCGATGATCGCGGCGACTATCACATCCTGGGGTTACCCGCCGGGGAGTACTTGCTCACCGTGGAGCAGCCCGGCTTCCGCACCTATCGCCAGTCCGGTATCACGCTGCGGATCGCAGACCGCATCGCGCTGGGCGTTTCGTTGCAGCTCGGGGCGCAGACGGAGTCGGTGGAGGTGAGGGCCGAAGCGCCCTTGCTGCAGACTGTAACGGGGGAGGTGGGCCACATCGTCGATCAAGCAAGAGTCACGACGCTGCCTCTCGATGGCCGCACGTTTGTTACGCTCACGACGCTGTCGCCCGGCGTCGCGCTGCCCAATGGCTCACTCCTTCCACGCATCAACGGCAGCCGCCCTCGCACGAATGAATATATCTACGACGGCATCAGCGTGCTCCAGCCGGAGCCGGGGCAAGTGGCGTTCTATCCGATCATCGACGGCATCCAGGAGTTTCGCCTCAACGTCAACTCCTACTCGCCAGAGTACGGCCGCTCCAACGGCGGCACGATCATGGTCAGCGGAAAATCGGGCAGCAACGAACTGCACGGCTCCGTCTTTGAATTCTTCCGCCATGAAGAACTGAATGCGCGGAACCTCTTCACGCCGCCTGGCACCACTCCCGTCTTCCGTCGGAACCAATACGGCTTTACGCTCGGCGGGCCGATCCAAAAGAGCAAGACGTTCTTCTTCACCGACTGGCAAGGATCCCGTCTGCGAACCTCCGTACCGCGCCTCAGCCTGGTCCCGACACTTGCTCAAAAAGCGGGAGTGTTTACCACTGCGATTACAAATCCAACTACGGGCGAAGTGTATCCCGCGAACACACCAATGCCGCAGACCGCATGGGACCCCATAGGCGTGGCCGTGCTGAAGCACTACCCAGATCCGAACCTTACCGGGTCGACCAGCAACTTCTCTCGTACCGGCGTCGAGCCTGACAATCAGGATATTTTCGACGTTCGGCTTGATCGCGTGCTCGCTGAAAACCACCGAGTCTTCGGCCGCTACACCTGGTTCCGCGATGCAGACACGCCGGTTACTCCCCTGCCCGATGGCAGCGGGGCAATACCGTCCGGAGTTACCGGCGACGCTCTCACGCGCAGCGACGGTATTGCAACCTCCTACGAGTGGACCCTTTCGCCCAGCACTTTGAACCAAGCACGCTTCGGCTATACGCGCCGCAGCTTGAATCAGGCCTCCCTTCAGAACAGCGACATCCACGTTCCCGGCCTGCCGACCAATTCGTTTTCGAACGTGCTTCCGGTTTTTGCAATCGCCGGCTTCGCGCAGATCGGTCCCGCAGCGGGTGCGAACAGCAACTTCAAGACATCCGTAACGGAAATCCTGGACACGTTCACGACAGTGCGGGGACGCCACACCATCAAGTTTGGAACGGACCTAAGGCATCAGTCTCTGGATATCCTGAACCCCCCGAACCTTACTGGGGCATTCACCTTCAACACGCTCACAGGCAATGCCATCGCTTCGCTGCTGCTCGGCCAGGTCTCGAACTTCACCATCGACATTCAACCGGAGACGTTGCAGGAGAGGGCGAACATCGCGGAGTTCTTTGTAGGCGACGACTGGAAAGTCTCCGACCGCCTGACGCTGAATCTTGGAACGCGCTACACCTTGAATTTCCCGTCCACGGAGGCCAACGGACGGGGCGCGGTCTTCAATCTTCAGAGAGAGGTTCTCGACTTTGTAGACACTGGCCGCGACCTCGATTGTTGTGATTTCGCCCCCCGCGTCGGGCTTGCCTATCGGCTCGGCGATTCTTTGGTGGTGCGCTCCGGCTACGGCATGGTCTGGTTCGAGCAGAGCGGAATCACAACGCCGTTTACGCTGCCGCAGTTTCCGTTCATCCAAACGGTCACGCAGCCGGCCCCTTCAAGCACACGTCCAGCCTTTGTGCTCGCGAGCGGTCCGACGGTGCAGGTCACGCCACCGAATCCCAACTCGGGCCTTGGTCAAGGCGTCTTCAGCACAGACCGCGACCACAACTCCGGCTACTCGCAGCAGTGGAACTTCACCGTACAGAAGACGATTGGGCAAGATTGGAACGTCGAGGTCGGATATCTCGGATCGAAGAATACGAACCTCGGCATCAACGATCCGAACATCAATCAACTGCCGGATGTTTATCTGTCACTGGGCACGGCGCTGAATGAAGCTGTGCCGAATCCGTTCGCCGGACAGATTCCAGCGACTCCAGCACTCAATGGACCCACCATTACGCGGCAGCAGTTGCTGCGGCCATTCCCGCGCTTCGGCAACGTCGCGCTCTTCCGGAACAACATCGGCCATTCGAGCTATCACGCGCTCCAGACCAAGGTCGAAAGGCGCCTCTCCAATGGCCTGACGGTGTCGGCGGCCTACACGGGGTCGAAGTTGATGGATGACGCCTCGAGCGTGTTCTCGCAGACGATCTTCAGCGGCCCGATACTGAACCAGGGCGTCGCCAACGCCAACAATCTCCATCTCGAAAAGGACTTTTCGCAAGGAGATATCCCGCACGTCTTCAGCGCAAGCTGGGTTTACGAAATTCCCAAGATATGGAAGCTCTCCGGATGGGAAATCTCTGGGATGGTTCGCTTTCAGTCCGGTGATCGAGTGATTGTTACGCAAACGACCAACAACAACTCCAGCCTCGGATACGCGTTTCAGCGTCCAAATCGTCTGCGCAATCCGAATGATTTTGAGGATCGCAGTATCCAGAAGTGGTTTGACACGAGCGCTTTTTCGAACGCTCCCGCGTTCACGCTCGGAACCAGCTCCCGCAACCCGGTGCGCGGACCTGCGTTTCAGAATGCCGACTTGATGTTGGGGAAGACATTTGCGCTCCGGGAGCAACTGGGCATGGAAGTTCGCGCAGAGGTCTTCAATGTGACGAATACCCCGCCGCTCAACGATCCGATTGGAAGCTTCGGCTCCGCGACATTTGGGTCCATCACGAGTGCGGGGAGTCCGCGGGTCTTCGAGTTCGCGGCGAAGCTCAAATTCTAGCGCGGCCTACTTCACCCGACCTTTGAAGCCCTGCGCTGTCATCTCGATCTTGAAAGCCGCGCCGCGACCGACGATGTAGAGGGTCTTCTTGTCCGGACCGGCAAAGGCGATGTTCTGCGGCGCTCGCGAAACTGGGATGGTGCCCAGGTGCTGTCCTTGCGGATTGAAGACCTGGACCCCAACGGTCGTCGCCACGTAGATCCGGCCGTCGCTGTCGATCGCGAGGCCGTCCGCTCCGCTGCTCACGCCGGTCGGCGTTTGGGTCACGCCTTGATACTTGGCGAAGTTGCGGCGGTTGCGGACGTTCCCGTCCACTTCAATATCGAACGCTAGCAAGTGTTCGCCGTGCTGTTGTTGCACGTACAGCACCTTCTCATCCGGGCTGAGCTGGATGCCGTTGGGCCGCTCGATTCCGTCGGCTATCTTGACGGGCTTGCCTCCTGAAGGAACGTAATAGACAGCGGACGGCAGCGGCGCAGGTGGGGTGCCCGGCTGCGCGTTCGGCCCGGGCTCGGTGAAATAGACCCCGCCCTTCTTGTCCACTACGAGATCGTTGGGACGTCCGAAAGGCTTGCCCTCGAAGTTGTCGGTGATCGTCGCCTCGCTGCCTTTGGGATAGATTACTCCGATTTTCGTCTGGCCCGGCGTGGTCTGCACGGAGATCAGGCGGCCCTTGGAATCGAACGCCAGTCCATTGGAGCCATTCGTGTTCTCTAGAAACGTGGAAGTGTTTCCGTCTTTGTCGATTCGGGTGAGCCGGTTGGCAGCGGTTTCGGTGAAGATGAGCGTGCCGTCGGGCAACGCGATGGGGCCTTCCGTGCCCTGAAAACCTTCCTTGATGAAATGTACCTTCGTTCCCGCTGCGACCACGCCGGGAATCTTCGGCGCAACGGTATCGGTTGGCGGAGGCGGAGGGGTTGCCGGTGCTGGCTGCTGGGCCTGCGCCTGGTGGTCATAGCACAGGGAAATAGTAAGAACCGATAGAGCGAGAATCGTTTGCTTGGCTTTCATTTCCGCACCTGCCGCACGATGGAGTGTTTTGCTGAGGCCTTGCAGGCCCGCTGCTGCAAGGAATATACAACCGCTTGTCAGTAATCGGAAGTGCCTAAAAATTTTCTTCGCTTCATCCAAAGGACTTCGCGGCAACTCTCCTTGAGGTCAAGAGCGCGGTTTGGTAGAATGCGCTCTTTCAAACGAACGAAAGGCTGGTCTCTCCGCAGCACGGCAACGCATCTTTGGTTGCAAAGGGCGTCCCACCGGCAGCAAAGGCATTTTCTATGAATCCGTGGGAAACAGTCGGGAACGTCTCCCAGAAGAGCATCAGTCCACAAAACTATGCGACGTGGCTTGAACCCGCTCGATACAGGTCACGTGGATGACGCAGTTCTTTCTCCGTCCGTGTGCCCAACCAGACCTTCCGCCAGTACTACAACAAGAATTTTTCGGAGCTGATCGAGGAAGCATTGGCGCAGGTTGGCCCTTGGAATCGAGCGGATCGATTGTGGACTCGGCGCCTGCGCCGAAGAAGGCGGCCCCGAGTGCGGCGGCACAGCCGCAGACAGCCTTCGATTTTGACTCGCCCGTGGCTCAACTCAACCCGCGCTATACGTTGGAGACCTTTGTCGTTGGACCGTCCAATCAGTTTGCCCACGCCGCCGCCGACGCCGTGGCCCGCAATCCTTCGAAGGCCTATAACCCGCTCTTCCTCTATGGGGGCGTGGGAATGGGCAAGACGCACCTGCTCCAGGCCATCGGACATACCATCGGCCGCAGCGGCGTTGCGGTCTGTGCTATGTAGCCGACCAACCAGTTTGTCCACGACATGATCAACTCCATCCGCTACGACCGCATGGTCTCGTTCCATGATCGCTACCGCAATCTGGACGTGTTGCTCGTGGACGACATCCAGTTTGTTAGCAGCAAGGAGCGCACCCAGGAGGAGTTTTTTCACACCTTCAATGCGCTCTATGAGTCGCAGAAACAGATCGTCATCACGAGCGATCGGCCTCCGAAGGAAATCCAAAACCTGGAGGAGCGGCTGCGGTCGCGGTTCGAGTGGGGCCTGATGGCCGACATCCAGCCGCCGGATCTGGAGACCAAGGTGGCCATCCTGATCCGCAAGGCGGACCTGCAAGGTGTTGCACTGGCCGGAAGACGTCGCGCTGATGATCGCGAGCAAGATGCACGGCGGACATGTGCGCGAACTGGAAGGCGCGCTGACCCGTCTGCTGGCCTATTCCTCGCTCACCGGCGCCGAAATCACCGTCGGCATGGCCCAGCAGGTGCTGAAAGGAACCCTGCGCTCGCAAGAGCGCAAGGTCAACATTGAGGCCATTCAGCAAGTTGTAGCGGAAGAGTTTCGCCTGCGCTTGGCTGACTTGAAGGCTCGTAATAATTCCCGCAAGGTCGTCTATCCACGGCAGGTGGCCATGTATCTGGCCCGGGAGCTCGCCGGAGCGTCGCTGCCGGAGATCGGCCGCGCCTTCGGCGGCAAGCATCACACGACCGTGCTGCATTCGGTCGAAAAGATTCGGGAATCGAAAAAGTCGGATAAAGATTTGAACAGGTTGCTCAACAGGCTAAGCGATCTACTTCATTAGAGAGTTGGGGGAGTGTTGCGGTATTTTCGGAGTTTGCTGCGGAACCTGTGGAAAGGTGTGGACGGTGTGCAATCGATGGCGGTGAGCTTGTTCCTGAGGGCGCGATTATTCACAGTGCGCGCAATTCGTCGCCGGAACCGGGTTATTTTTCACCGGTCTGTCGCTATCATGAATCACGAGTTACTTGCATTTTTTCACAAAAGGAACCCTCTCATCATCATAAAATAGAGAGATAGACTTTACAGGAGTTTCTAAGGAGTAGGCTGATGGAATTTTCTGTGCAGCGGGTCGACTTGGTGCGCGAAGTGGCGCTCTTGCAGGGAGTGGTCGAGCGGAAGACGACAATTCCTGTTCTTTCGAATATCTTGTGGAGGCGCTGGCGGATTCGGTCTGCGAGTGACGGCAACGGACTTGGAATTGGGGATTCGGAGCTACCTGCCCGGCGAAAGTGAAAAAAACGGCGGGCCACCACCGTACCGGCCAAGAAGCTGCTCGATTACATCCGCCAGCTGGAGGACGACGAAATTCGGTTCAAGATGGGCGGAATGCAGCCGCCGGCGGCTCTTTGCAGGTGACCTGCGGCAGAGTCGCATGTGCGCATGTCGGCCATGGCGCGTGACAACTTTCCGGTACTGCCGGACTTTGCTGGCGGCTGGCCTCGCTTCATCCGGCCAGCGGTTGGGCCAGTTGATCAGCCGCACCCTATTCGCCATCTCGGCAGGAAGAATCGCGGTACACGCTGAATGCCGCGCTGCTGATCCTGAAGCCGGAGACGATGACCATGGTGGCCACCGACGGCCACCGCCTGGCCCACGTCGAAACCAGGAATCCGTAGCCAAAGGAAGGCTATAGCGGCGTTTCCGGGGAGTTGCGCATTCTGGTGCCGAAAAAGGCGATGACGGAACTGAGCGGCTCCTTGGGGGACGTGCCGGAGGGAACCAACGTCGAGTTCTACAAGGACGACAATCACATCTTCTTCCGCATGGGGCGGCGCATGCTGATCTCGCGCATGTTGAGCGGCCAGTTCCCGAATTACGAAGCGGTGCTGCCCAAAGGGCAATGACCGCAGTGGTAATCGCTCGAGCAGGAGGAGTGGCGCGGCCGTCCGACGCGTGTCCTCTGTTCTCCGACGAGCGTTCGCACTCCATCCGCTTGCAGTTGGCAAGGACGAGCTGAAAGTTGTCTCGTCGAGATCGGAAGCCGGGGAATCCGAGGAGACGCTTCCGGTGAGCTACTCCGCGCCGCCGTTCACCATCGGCTTCAACTGGCAGTACCTGCTCGATTTTCTTGCGCGGCATGCAGCCCAGGGAAAATTTCGTTGGAATTCAAGGACGAGCAGAGCGCCGGGCAGTTGCGGCCCGGCGGATGACAAATTGAAGTATCGCTACGTGGTCATGCCCATGCGCGTCTGAGACTGAACCAATGTACTTCGTTCGGCTGAGGCTGGGAATTTGAGTAGACAAGCCGGAGGAACACTTCTAAAGACGCGTATGTGGGGATAAGGAACTGACACCTTAGCGGAGGCGGCAGGGAGCCAGCCACCGCCGGAGGTCTACGATGCGGAAAGCATCAAGGTGCTGGAAGGCCTGGAGGCGGTGCGCCTGCGCCCGGCGATGTACATCGGCTCGACCGGCGAGATGGGCCTGCATCACCTGGTCTACGAAGTGGTCGACAACTCCGTGGACGAAGCGCTGGCCGGCTACTGCACCGAGATCAACGTCACCATCCACATCGACAACTCGGTCACGGTGGTCGACAACGGCCGCGGCATTCCGGTGGACATCACGAGGGAGAGAAGGCGTCTCGGCGGCGGAGGTCGTGATGACCAAGCTGCACGCCGGCGGCAAGTTCGATTCGAACAGCTACAAGGTTTCGGGCGGTCTGCACGGCGTCGGCGTGAGCTGCGTGAACGCGCTGTCCGAAGCGGCTGGAGCTCGAGATCTGGCGCGACGGCTTCACCTGGGAGCAGGAGTACGCGCGCGGCAGTCCCGCAAGGCGCCGCTGACGAAGATCGGGCAAGGCCGGCAAGAAGACCGGCACCAAGATCACCTTCAAGCCCGACACGACCATCATGGACGCCACCGAGTTCAACTTCGACACGCTGGCGCAGCGCCTGCGCGAGCTGGCGTTCCTGAACAAGGGCCTCAAGATCACGCTGACCGACGAGCGCGTCGATCCGGTCAAGAGCCACGAGTTCCAGTACAGCGGCGGCATCGCCGAGTTCATCAAGCACCTGAACCGCGGCAAGAGCGTGCTGCACGACAAGCCGATCCACTTCGAGGGCGAGCGCGAGCTGCCGAACGGCGGCGACTGTGCGATGGAAGTCGCGCTGCAGTACAACGACGGCTACTCCGAGAACGTCTTCAGCTTCGCCAACAACATCAACACCGTGGATGGCGGCACGCACCTGAGCGGCTTCCGCAGCGCGCTCACCCGCACCATCAACGCCTACGGCAGCAGGCGCGGGCTGTTCAAGGACGTGAAGGAGAACCTGACCGGCGACGACGTGCGCGAAGGCCTGACCGCCGTGGTCAGCGTGAAGCTGCCGCAGCCGCAGTTCGAAGGGCAGACCAAGGGCAAGCTGAACAGCGACATCAAGGGCCACGTCGTCGCAGTTCGTCAACGAGAAGCTGGGCGAGTACTTCGACAAGAACCCGGCGGTGATGAAGAAGATCGTCGGCAAGGCGATCGACGCGGCCCGCGCCCGCGAAGCGGCCCGCAAGGCCCGCGACCTGACGCGGCGCAAGGGCGCGCTCGATTCCGGCGGCTTGCCCGGCAAGCTGGCCGATTGCCAGGAGCAGGATCCGGCGCGCTGCGAGCTGTTCCTGGTCGAGGGCGAATCGGCCGGCGGCACCGCCAAGCAGGGCCGCGACCGCCGCTACCAGGCGATCCTGCCGCTCAAGGGCAAGATCCTGAACGTCGAGAAGGCCCGCTACGACAAGATGCTGGGCCACGAGGAAATCCGCGCGCATGATCACGGCCCTCGGCACCGGCATCGGCAAGGACGACTTCGACGTCGCCAAGCTGCGCTACGACAAGATCATCATCATGACCGACGCCGACGTGGACGGCTCGCACATCCGCACGCTGCTGCTGACGTTCTTCTTCCGCCACATGCAGGAGCTGATCAAGCGCGGCCACGTCTTCATCGCGCAGCCGCCGCTCTATCGCATCAAGAAGGGCAAGAGCGAGAAGTACATCAAGGACGACAAGGAATTCACGCGCGAGATCATGCGCCGCGCCACCGAGAACCGCGTGGTCGTGAACGCGGCAGGGCAGAGGCTGGAAGGCCGCCGCCTCACGAAGTTTCTGAGCGACCTCGCCGAGTACTCCACGTTCTTCGAGAAGCTGGACAAGCGCCTGCGCAACCGCCCGGTCGTCGAGTTGCTCTCGAAATCCGACCTCGAAAAGAAAACCGACTTTTCCGAACAAGGAAAAACTTCAGGAGCTCGCCAAGAAGATTGAAGCGCTGCGGCATCAAGACGCGCATCGAGTTTGACGAGGAGCACAGCCTGCACGAGCTGGTCTTTCGTAAATGGCTCCGGCACCGAGAAGACGAATCAACTGGGAGCTGGCCTCGCTCCCGGAGTACAAGCGCCTGCGCGCTGCTGCCAAGGAAATCGTGCCGCTCGACAAGCCTCCGTTCACCGTGAGGCTGAGGCGTCCGGCGAGGCACTTCAGCTGGCGGTAAGGGCGCGGAGAAGGGTCCGGCCAACGCGAGATGCGCGCAGGATCTGCTCGAATACATCATGAGCGAAGGGAAGAAGGAATTCACCGTCACGCGCTACAAAGGTCTCGGCGAGATGAACGCGGAGCAGTTGTGGAGCACCACGATGAATGCCGAGACGCGCACGCTGCTGCAGGTCCGCCTGGAAGACCTCCCCGTTGCGCGAAGAGATGTTCTCCACGCTGATGGGCGAGAACGTCGAAGTCCGCCGCAAGTTTATCGAAGACAACGCGCTCGACGTCAAGAACCTCGACGTGTAGCGGGCTTGCAACTGCCATACAATCTGTCGCCATGGAACTGAACGAACGGACCCTCGAACGAATTCTCGACCGCCAGGAAGCGAAATTCGAGCGGGCCGTCGAGAAGCAAGGTGAGGAATTTCGAGCCGCGTTGTCTCGGCAGGATGAGAAGTTCGATGGTGCGCTGAGCAGACTGGATGCGAAGTTTGATCAAGCGTTGTCTCGGACAGGATGAGAGGTTCGAACAGGGCTCACTCGGCAGGAAGAGAAGTTCGAGCACCGGATGGGCATACTCGTCGAAGGTCTGCGCTCCGATATCCAGGCCGTTGCCGAGGGCGATGTCTATTCTTCGCGAAGATGTCGAAGTGATGAAAACCGACATCGACATCCTGAAAACGGATAATGGACGAGGTGAAGACGGAACTCGCGATTATTCGCAATGACCTGAAGCAGAAAGTCGGCCGAGACGAGTTCGCGTAGCTCGACAGCCGCGTCGCCGATCTGGAGCGCGCCAACCGCCAGAGCTAGCTAGGCGGAAATTCCAGGCCCGTCTCACGTTGCTCGTTTCGAACGCCACAGTTTGCATTTCGGCGATGATCTGCTGGGCGGCGCGCGCGGGTCGGCCGCTCGGGATGGGACGACCCACGACGATGTAATCGGCTCCGGCGAGGATGGCATCCGCCGGGTTAACGGTGCGCTTCTGGTCGCCCGACGGTGGCCGGCGGGGCGAATCCCGGGCGTTACGATGATAAGCTTGTCGCGGCAAGGGCGCGGATCTTGCGCGCCTCGTGACCGGAGGCGATGACGCCATGAGCTGCCAGCGGCGATGGCATTCCTGGCGCGGCTCAGGCACCAGTTCTTCGGCGGAGCCATCAAATCCCATCGCCTGCACATCCGCAGTGTCCATGATCGGTGAGCACGGTAACGGCGAGGATCTTCGTATTGCTTCCCTTGCTGGCCTCGCACGGCAGCGGCGATGGCCTTGCCGCTTTCATGCACGGTGAGAAACGTCACGCCGAGTTTGGCGACCTGGCGGGCCGCGCGGCGCACGGTCTCCTGAATATCGAGAAATTTCAGGTCGAGGAAAACATTCTTGCCCTGTGAGACCAGGGCTTGCACCAAGTCACCGCCGGACGCGGCATACAGTTCCAGAGCCCACTTTGTAGAAAGAGACCAGGCCGTCGAGCTGCGCGACTAGTGTCAGCGCGCTGTTCGGCTTGGGAAAATCCAGGGCGACGATCAGCCGGTCATTTACGTTTGCAGGGGCGAGTCATCGCCTCAGTGTAACCGGCGCGATACCGAGCAAGACAAGCGCACCGGAAGTATAATTGATTGGGAACGGCCGGAGCGGCAGAACGGCTTTTGTTGCGCAGCGCATTCTACCTGAGGAGCGCTCGGCTGACGATACGAATGTTTAACACGAGGTACGGAGAATCTAGATGGCGGATCAGATCAATTCCTCCGGGGTCCTCTGGCCGCCAGACGGACAGCAGCCCGAGCTGCCGCTGCCGAAGAACCTGACGCCCATCAACATCGAAGACGAGATGCAGCGGTCGTATCTCGATTACGCGATGAGCGTGATCATCGGCCGCGCGCTGCCCGATGTCCGCGACGGCCTGAAGCCGGTGCACCGCCGCATCCTCTTCGGCATGCACGAGATGGGCCTGCGCCCAACCGCCCACACCCGCAAGTGCGCCAAGATCATCGGCGACGTGATGGGCAAGTACCATCCGCACGGCGACGTCCCCATCTACGACGCGTTGGTGCGCATGGCGCAGCCGTTCACCATGCGCTATCCGCTGGTGGACGGCCAGGGCAATTTCGGCTCGGTCGATGGCGACCCGCCCGCGGCCGATGCGGTACACCGAGGCGCGCCTGCTCCGATCGCCGACCGGCTGCTCGAGGACATCGACAAGGAGACCGTCGATTTCCGGCCCAACTACGACGACAGCCGCAGGAGCCGGAAGTTCTTCCCACGCGCGTTCCGAACCTGCTGGTCAACGGCACCGACGGCATCGCGGTCGGCATGGCGACCAACATTCCGCCGCACAACCTGACCGAGATCATCAACGCCACCATCCAGCTGATCGAGCATCCCGACACCGCCGCTCGCCAAGATCTGGAGATGGTGCCGGGCCCGGATTTCCCCACCGGCGGCTTCATCTCGGCAGGCCGGGCATCTGCGACGCCTATCACACCGGCCGCGGCAGCTTCAAGATGCGCGCCAGCGCGGCCATCGAGAACATCGGCAAGGACCGCGAGCAGATCGTCGTCACCGAGATTCCCTACCAGGTGAACAAGGCGCGGCTGATCGAGAAGCGCCGCCGCCCTGGTCAACGACAAGAAGATCGAAGGCATCTCCGACATCCGCGACGAGAGCGATCGCGACGGCATGCGCATCGTCTTCGAACTGAAGCGCGGCGAGCAGGCCGAGGTCGTCCTGAACAATCTGTACAAGCACACGCAGCTGCAGATCGAGCTTCGGCATCATCATGCTGGCCGTGCATCACGGGCCAGCCGCGCGAGCTGGGCCTGATCGACTGCACTCAAGCACTTCATCGACCACCGCGTCGAAGTGGTGCGCCGCCGCACCGAGTACGAGCTGCGCAAGGCGCGCGAGCGCGAGCACATCTTGCTCGGCTTCCAGAAGGCGCTCGACAACCTGGACGAAGTCATCAAGCTGATCCGCGCCTCCAAGACTCCGCAGGAAGCCCGCGAAGGCCTGATCGCCGCGCTTCGAGATTCACCGAGAAGCAGGCGCAGGCCATCATCGAGCTGCAGCTGCAGCGCCTGACCGGCATGGAGCGCAGAAGATCCTCGACGAGCTGGCCGAGATCCGCGCCGCATCGCCGAGTACCTGGAAATTCTGGCGCAGCGAGAAGAGGCTGCGAGCCTGATCGTCAAGGAGCTGCAAGGAAGTCCAGAAGGACTACGGCGACGAGCGCCGCACCGAGATCATCGAGGACAGGCGAGATCCGGCTCGAAGACCTGGTCCCGGTGGAGGACGTCGCCGTCACGGTCAGCCGCCGGCGGCTACCTGAAGCGCACGCCGGTCGACACCTACCGCCGGCAGACGCGCGGCGGCAAGGGCCGCATCGGCATGGGCACGCGCGCCGAGGACTTCGTCGAGCACCTGATCGTCGCCTCCACGCACAGCTACCTGCTGATCTTCACCAACCGCGGCCGCGTCTACTGGCTGAAGGTCTACGAGATTCCCGACGCCGGCACCACCGGCAAGGGCAAGCACATCGCCAACCTGATCAACCTGCAGCCGGACGAGACCGTGAAGGCGTTCCTGCCGGTGAAGGAGTTCGTCGCCGGACCAGTACATCGTGATGGTCACCAAGCGACGGCGTCATCAAGAAGTGCGAGCTGACCGAGTTCGACAATCCGATGGCGCGCGGCATCATCGCCGTCTCGCTGGACGAAGGCGACGAACTGATCGCCGCGGCGTGACCAACGGGCAGACAACTACATCTTCCTCGGCACGCACGAAGGCAAGGCCATCCGCTTCGCCGAAGAGGACGTGCGCGCCATGGGCCGCCCGGCGCGCGGCGTCCGCGCCATGGACCTCGACGAAGGGCGACTACCTGGTCGGCATGGAGGTGGTCGAGAAGAGAAGGGCTGATTCTGTCCATCTCCGAGAACGGCTACGGCAAGCGCACCCCGCTCGGCGACTACCGCCTGACGCCCGCGGCGGCAAGGGCGTCATCAACATGAAGACCACCGAAGGCAAGGGCAAGGTGGTCGGCATCCTGCCCGTGAAGGAAGACACCGACGTGATGATCATCACCCAGGACGGCAAGATCATCCGCCTCGAGTCGAACGCCATCCGCTCGGCGGGCCGCAGCACGCAGGGCGTGCGCCTGCTGCGCGCCGACGAAGGCGACAAGATCGCCGCCGCCTGCTTGATCCCTGAGCAAGAAGCCGAAGTCGAAAACGGCGGTGAAGAGAAACCACCGCTCATCCAATAACCACGATTTCGAACGGAACGTTTTCACCGTAGCGATTCGTCTGGGGGCCGGTCCGCTCATGTCCTACGTTGACAAGAACCTGATGGACGGCGAGCAGGTGATGCACCGCACCCGTCGCCACTGGATCGTCTACATCCGCCCGTTGCTGGTGATGTTTATGGGGCTGGCTCTGTTCGCGATCGTGCGCATCTGGGGCGAACCGGACGCAGCCAGCGCCGCTCAATATGCGCTCTGGATCGGCCTAGGCATCGCAGCATTGATGGCGATTCCCGTTGGGATCAGCCGCCGGACATCCGAGTTTGCGGTGACCAACAAGCGCGTCATCGTAAAGGTGGGCTGGATCCAACGGCGCTCGCTCGAGACGCTACTCACCAAGATCGAGGCAATCGAAGTGATCCAGGGTATTTGGGGCCGCATGCTCGACTACGGCACGATTATCATTATTGGCACCGGTGGCACTAAGGAACACTTTGAGCTGATCGCCTCGCCGCTCGTGTTCCGCCGCAAAGTCCAGGAGCAGATCCTGGCGTTGCAAACCGCCAGATAGCCTCCGCGAGTCCACCAACGTTCCGCAAGCAGAAACCCCAATCGACTCAAAGGCGGTGCGCGGCGATGAGGAGCAAGTAGACGATGCTGGCGAGAGCCAGCGCGGCAGCGATGACAATGCTGGCTGAAATCCTCCCGGACGCACCATCGCGGCGTGCCCGCAGAGCGCGTCGAACCACGATCGGGCAAAGCACGAACGCATTCAGCGCCAGCGGAACGATCAGGAACGAGGACGTCTCAAGCCACTGACCGGGGTGAAAAACATCGTGAAAGGCGGCCCGTTCGCTTCGATCCGCGATATCCTTCCGCGCCGCCAGCCAAACATCGAAACCTCGCATCAAGCAGCGGAACGCCTATGATCCGAGCCAGGTCCCGGTGTACGCCGTGCGCGCGTCGTGCTCCGCCTCTGGCCCCCACTGCGCGTGACGTGCGTCCAGTCAGGCGGCTGTGCACGGCGCCGTACCCAACGTAGATGACGAAACCGAAGTTCAGCCACGCGGCGAAGCGCAGCCACGACGTCGGCGGCAGGTACTAGATCAGGTACAGGCACGAGACGATGCCCGAGGACCGGGAAGATGTGGTTGCGGCAGGAGCGAAGAATGCCAACGCGCCGAGCACGAGCGCCGCGACGAGCGCCCGCCGCGGAGGACGACAGCAGCAGGACTCCGATCGCAAAGCGCGACGTAGAGCGCACAGGCTCCACCTCCAGCCGCTCGGGACGCGGAACGGCCGCGGCCGCTCCGGGTCCTTGATGCGCAGCACGATGATGCCGGCACACACCAGGATGAACGCGAACAGCGTACCGATGTTCGTCAGGTCGACCATCTCGTCGATGCTGGCAACGGCGGCGAAGCCACCGACGAAGACGCCGGTCAGGATCGTCGACGACGTGCGGCGTACGGAAGCGCGGATGGACCGGCCGAAGAGCGGCGGCAGCAAGCCCGTCCCGCGCCATCGAGAAGAAGATGCGCGGCTGTCCCAGCTGGAACACCAACAGCACCGCCGTGTGCGCGATGACCGATCCGAACGCGACGATCCCGACTGCCCAGCCCAGGTTCGGAGCTGGCCATGCTGCAGGGCCATCGTCAGCGGCTCGGCCTGTTCGGTGGCGACAGCGTTGCGCTTCAGCGTCCGGATACGAGATCAGTCCGGTGAACACCGCCGCGACCACGACGTAGAAGACCGTGCAGATGATCAGCGAGGCGATGATGCCGATCGGCAGGTTGCGCTGCGGGTCGCGCGTCTCCTCGGCGACCGTTGATGACGGCGTCGAAGCCGATGTACGCAAAGAACACGATGGCCGCGCCGGCGCTGATCCCGGCCCAGCCGTTGGGTGCGAACGGCGTCCAGTTGGCCGGGCTGCACCCAGTAGAGCCCGACGACGACGAAGAACGTCAAGGACGAGGATCTTGATGCCCACCATCACCGCGTTGAAGCCGCGCGCTCTCGCGGATGCCCCAGATCAGCACGATCGTGATCGAGCGCGACGATCGCAACCGCGAGCAGGTTGAAGATGATCGGCATGCCGAGGACGTGCGGCGCGCTCTCGATACGACGCCCCGGCGACCTTCGCGGCGGTGCGATAGTCCATCGACAGCCAGTCGGGGATGACGACGCCGAATCCCCGTCAGCAACGTCTTGAAGTAGTTCGCCCAGCTGATGGCGACCGCGATGTTGCCGACGGCGTACTCGATGATCAGGTCCCAGCCGATGATCCAGGCCACCAGCTCGCCGAGCGTCGCGTAGGAGTAGGTGTACGCCGAGCCGGAGATCGGCACCATCGAGGCGAACTCCGCGTAGCACAGCGCGGTGAAGCCGCAGACGATGGCGGTGATGACGAAGCGAGACCATGAGCGCCGGTCCCGCGCCGGGGCGGTGCTGCGTCGCCGGCCGCCGCCGTGCCGATCGTCGCGAAGATGCCGGCGCCGATGATCGCACCGATGCCGAGCAAGGTCAGTTGCAGCGGCCCGAGCACGCGCCGCAGCTGGTACTCAGGCTGTTCGGCATCGTCGAGCATCGCGTCGAGCGGTTTGGTGCGGAACAGGTCTTGAAGCGAGAAAGTTTTCCGCGCCATTGGCAAAATCCTACAAAGGAAAAGTCTAAGCGCCGAACGTCTATGCTCCAAACGCTGGCATCATGCCGCGCAGGACTGGAGGAATCCTGTGATCGCAAAGAGCAGCAGAGTGATCACGAGAATGGCATTGAGAATCCACGTACTCTTGAAGCTGCGCCCCACCCACGGCTCGCGCGTGTTCATCAGAAGCAGCGTCACCGCCAGCAGCGGCATGAACAGGGCGCCCATGACGGCGTAGGCCAGCTGGATGCGTTCCACGGTGAGCCAGAGCGTGACCAGCGGAACCATCGCGATGGCGATCAGATAGCCGCGATACGCGCGCGTGCGCTCCAGGTCGAGCGTCTTGTATTCGCCGGCCGCAGCCCGCGCCGCAGCGCCAGGAAATCGGCGAACAGGTACGGCGCGCTTTGCCACACTCCCAGCAGGCTCGAAAAGACGGCTCCCCAGAATCCCAGCAGGAAGACCCACCGGCCCCACGGACCCAGCACCAGCGCGAGTTGATCGGCGAGCTGTGCCGGCCAGGCGGATGCCCTGGCCTTCGACGCTGCATGCGCGAGCCGATGATGATCATCGCCACGCCGAAGAGCGCGGTCAGCGTGTAGGCAACGCCGAGGTCGATGCGGCAGATGCGCACGCCTTGCTGTCCGGTGCGACCCTTTTCGCGAATCCAGTAGCCGTAGGAAAGCAGCGTGACGGTGCCGCCGACGCCGCCGAGGACGCCGAGCATCCAGGGCAGGCCGCCTCGGGGAATGCGCGGCACGGTGAGGCCCGCGAGCGACCGCGCCCCAGTCCTGCACGAGCAGCGCGGCGGTGACGATGACGGCGACAAACTTGAGCGCGATGAAAGACCGCCATCAGCTTCTCAAAGAGCCGGGAATCCGCCGACCCAGACCAGCGCCAGCCCGGCGAGCGAGTGGATGACGCCCCAGATGTTCTTGGAGGTTTGGGTCGCCGAGCGGCACGATGCTGGCCGCGGCCACGCCGCAGGCGCGTGATCAGCGCGCCGCCCACGAAGAACGACCACAGCAGGAAGTAGGGCAGAAACACCCACTGAATCCAGCGGCCCGAGCCGCGTGACACCAGCCCTCCAGCAGCGTCGTGTCGGTGGCCATCTGCCAGCGGGCGATGCCCTCGTTCAGCGTCCACTTCAGGACGCAGCCGAGAGGAGCCGCCCACAAAATCGCCAGGCCGACGCGGGAGCCTGCGATGCTGGCGGTGAGCAGGTCGCCCGCGCCCACGCCGGTGGCTGCCACGAGAATGCCGGGCGCGATGATCGCCAGCCAGGACCAGCGGAGTTCGGATGCTCTCGGAGGAAACCGGTCCGCATCGGGGGCATGGCCCCGCAATGGTACCATAGCGGTTCGGCGCAGGATTTGCGGGAAGTCCTGTTATGATGGGTGCGGTGCAAAGTCGCATGAAAGCAAACGTTTACGTGAGCCTGAAGAAGACGGTGCTCGATCCGCAGGGCCAGACCATTCTCTCGGCGCTGCACGGGCTCGGTTACCGCAACATCGCGGCGGTGCGCCAGGGCAAGTATTTCGAGATGGAGCTGGCCAGCGGGCCTCAGCCCGGAGCAGGCCCGCGACGAGGTCGAGCGCATCGCCCAGGACGTGCTCACCAACCCGGTCATCGAAGAGTTTTCCTTCCGCGTGGAAGAGTCGAGGCTGCGAGGGAGCCATGTGCGGAATTGTCGGCTACATCGGGAACAAACCGGTTGTCCCGATCATTCTGGACGGCCTGAAGCGGCTGGAGTATCGCGGCTACGATTCGGCCGGCATCGCCGTGGCCGACGGGCAGGGCGCGCTGGACGTCCGCCGCGCCTCCGGCAAGCTGCGCAATCTGGAAGAAGCCGTCGCGTGAGCAGCCGCTCGACGGCACCTACGGCATCGGCCACACGCGCTGGGCCACGCACGGCCGTCCGACCGAAGAGAACGCGCATCCGCACCGCGACTGCACCGGCGACATCGTCGTGGTGCACAACGGCATCGTCGAGAACTACCTGCCGCTCAAGCACCAGCTTCACGAGCGAGGGCCACAAGTTCGTCACCGAGACCGACACCGAGATCATCGCGCACCTGGTCGAAGAAGATATTTCGGCGACTGGAGCGGCAACGACCGTCTGGAAGACGGCGGTGCGCGCGAGCCGTTGCGCAGCTCACGGGCGTGTTCGCGCTTGCCGTGATGTGCTCGCGCGATCCCGAACAAGATCGTCGCGGCGCGGCTGGGACCGCCGGTCGTGATCGGGCTTGGGCGACAACGAATACTTCGTCGCCTCCGACGTTCCCGCCGATCCTGAATCACACGCGCGACATGTTCTTCCTCGCCGACGGCGACATGGCGGTGCTGACCCGCGACGGCGTCCGCTCACCGACTTTGGACGGGCGACCGTGATCACCCGCAAGCTCGCAGCGCATCACGTGGGACCCGATCAGGCGGAAAAGGGCGGCTACAAGCACTTCATGCTCAAGGAAATCTACGAGCAGCCGCGCGCGGTGCGCGACACCACGCTGGGCCGCGTCGGCCAGGAGACCGGGCCGCGTCTTCCTCGACGAGATGGAAATCACGCGAGGACGATTTCCGCCGCTTCCAGCAGGTCAAGATCGTCGCCTGCGGCACCAGTCTGGCACGCGGCGCTGGCCGGCAAAGTTCATGATCGAGAGAGCTGGCGCGCATTCCGGTGGAGGTGGACTACGGCAGCGAGTTCCGCTATCGCGATCCGATCGTCGGCGCCGGAGACGCTGACCGTCGTGATCTCGCAATCGGGCGAGACCGCCGACACGCTGGCGGCGCAGCGCGAGAGCAAGCAGAAAGGGCTCGAAGACGCTCGCGATCTGCAACGTGGTCGGGTCCATGATCACGCGCGAGGCGCACGGCACGATCTACACGCACGCCGGTCCGGAGATCGGCGTGGCCTCCACCAAGGCGTTCACCTGCCAGTTGACCGCGCTGTTCCTGCTGGCGATGCTACCTGGGCCAGGTGCGCGGGCACGCTGAGCGACGGAAGCAGTCGCGCGCCTGGTGCAGGAACTGCTGCACCTGCCCGGCAAGCTGGAGACGGTGCTCGCGCACGATGCGCAGGTCGAGGAGCTGGCGCGGCACTTTTTCAAGCGCGCACCGATTTTCTCTTCCTCGGCCGCGGCATCCATTTCCCGATCGCGCTCGAAGGCGCGCTGAAGCTGAAGGAGATTTCCTACATTCACGCCGAAGGCTATCCGGCCGGCGAGATGAAGCACGGTCCCAACGCGCTGATCGACGAAAAGCTGCCGGTGGTGGTGATCGCCACGCGCGATCCGGCAACGAGGCGAGCGAGCTGCGCTACGAGAAGACGCTTTCGCAACATTCAGGAAGTCAAGGCGCGCGACGGCATCGTGATCGCGGTCGTGACCGAAGGCGACCAGCGACGTGCGCGAGATCGGCCGACCACGTGATCGAGGTGCCCGCCGCGCACGCGAGTTGCTGCGCCGATCCTCGAAGTCGTGCCGCTGCAGTTGCTGGCGTATCACATCGCCGTGCGCCGCGGCTGCGACGTGGATCAGCCGCGCAACCTGGCGAAGTCCGTCACGGTCGAGGGTCGGCTCCCACCCGGAATGGGTGAACTTCTTCGACATCCTGAAAGCGACCCGGGCGGTGATCACCAACGATCACTTTGTTCTTGCCTCGGGCCGCCATTCATCCACCTACATCAACAAAGACGCGCTCTACCCGCACACCGAAGAGACCTCCCGCGTGGGCCGCCTCTTTGCCGAAAAGGTGCAAGACCTGGACGTGGATAGCGTCGTCGGTCCGGCGCTGGGCGAGGATCATCCCGATGGACCACCACCGTCTCAAGATCAAGGTCGGGGTACCCCGTCTGCCCGCAAGGTTGCCGACGGCTCCGCCGAGTCGCGCGCCGCTACGACGAATTCCATCACAACAAGGAGATCTCCATCATGATGAAGCTGATCGCCACGCAGGCCTCCGAGGGTTCTCAAACCGTGAGGCCACTAGCAAGCACGTCATCCACTATTTCTTGCCCTCGTCGACCCAAAATTTACCCGAGGTCTCCCGCTGTTGGGGACCCAGTTTTCCCCACTTGGAGACACTCAAAGTGAGATGCCTGGACAAAGATGCCCTCCAAGTGCACAACCCAATCAATACTCTCAGCTGGGTAGCCAAAAGATCCTCAACAGAGACGGGCCCCTAGATGGCTCCCTCCACCTCAAGACAGCTCCGTTTGATTCGATCTCATTTGGACTTCAGACCTGGTCTGTGGGAACCATCTGCACGCTCTGCTCCATCCCTGGGTCAGCGCCACCGAACCACGACGCAGCAGCAATCAAGGACAGTGAGTGATCCAGACTTAGCCAAACACCACAGTCACCCTGCCGATCGTCACCAGCCAGCCCCCGTGGCCTGCCGATGAGCATCCCTCAACATCCGTCCGTAAACCCATCACAACCTGGGAGGGGTGGCGGTGATCTGCAGCCAACATGCTTGTGCAACTGGAGCAGGATGACCCCAACTGCCACCACAACAAGGACACAACACAGAGCAATGGTAATGG
>CAWGEM010000007.1:0-237326 GCA_963821555.1 uncultured Alphaproteobacteria bacterium
GCCGAAGTTCGCGCGCTCCGGTGAAATCCGCGATCCAGGTTTACAATGGTTGTCGAACGGCAGCCGCAGTTGGGAGGATGAATTAAGCGCTGAGATGCGACAAGACCGTTGAGGCAAGTCACTCGGAAGTCTTTCCCAGCAAACGCGGGTTGGCAAAGTTGCTGAGTTTGGGTGCTCACACGGCTATTGACTGTTCAAACGAATCGGCATATCTGGGGCGACAATGAGCTTCGCCGGAGACCCTAACAGAAAATATAATCGCCCGGTAAATCAGTCACTTACTGTCGTGTCCTGGGACAATTTGCCGGCAAATTTCCGAAACTCTTCCCCACCCTACTCTGGTCTTTCTTCACGGCGGCTCAGTGCGAGTTTATTGCTGTCTTTTTGCATCTCCCTGCCGCTGAGTTTCGGTCCTCAAATCAATCCTGGAATTGAAGCGGAAGGAAAAGGCGTCGCGAGCCAAAAATTGGCCGCCTCGGGCAAACCTCGTAGGGTTGATCCCCGACAAGAAATAGAGAATAACATTCTCTTGGAGCATGTACCTCAAGATCGCGGTGGAATTGGCATCCCGTTTGCTCGCAGAGCCTCCGAGCCGCACAACCCCAACCCTGCTACCTGACGACCAAACCCTTATTGCCCCCGAAATTTATCAGAAGGCAAAGGCCCTAGGCTTGGTCCGTGTGATTGTCGAATTACGCTTACCGCCACACAGAGAAGATTCCGATTCGTCTCGGGAAGATGCGATTCGTATGGCACAAAATGCACTCCTTGACGAGCTGGCCAAGGTAAACCTTCGGGTTATCCGCAGCTACTCTTCGATTCCAGCCATTGTGCTGGCAGCGTCCGTCGACGCGCTAAAGATGATTGCCGCATCCCGTCACGTCGTGCGCGTAACGGAGAGAGCTCTTCGATCTCAGCACCATTGAGCTGCTCAATGACATACCTGTTGATCAGCGGAGGATCGCCGCCACCCGAATGGCTGCCGGTGATGATCCTTGGTGGTGGTTCATTCGTCCGCTTGCCGACAGCGGACTTTTGCTCAGTGGCGGCCGCCTTTATGGCTCCGATAGGGTTTAATTCAAAAGGCACAGCAACAGGGAACTGTCCGAGTCATCGTCCGGCTGAACACGCCGCCAACTACTGAATCCGACATTGAGAGCGACCTAGAGTGCTCGCTAACCGGCGCAGAAGTATTGCCTTCGCTCGCGCCTCCACGCGAGATACCTTGTCGCGATTGCCGCACCGGGTAATTCATGAGTTCGAAGATTTGCCATTTATGGCTCTCAGTCTCACCCCCGAGGGACTTCAAGCACTAGAATCCCTCCGCGGAGTCGTCATCGAGGTCTTAGAGGATCAACTTAACGCAACATTTCTCGCCGAAAGCATCCCGCTGGTGCAAGCGGATCAGGCATGGGCGGGCGGATTCGCGGGACTAAGCTTGGACGGTACTCCGGCACCGTCATCGCGATACTCGATACCGGTGTCGACAAGAGTCACGCATTCCTCAGTGGCAAAGTCATCGCCGAAGCGTGTTTTTCATCTAACGATTCGAGTCTATCGGCCACGAGTGTTTGCCCCGGCGGCGCTGAGACGTCCACAGCGACCGGATCAGGAGTACCTTGCAGTGCCAACGGCTGTGACCATGGCACCCATGTGGCCGGCATCGCGGCAGGCGGCTCGACCGGAGGATTTGCTGGAGTCGCGCCGGGCGTAGGATCATGGCGATCGAGGTTTTTAGCCAATTCTCGGACGGGTTTATCTGCCAGTTGGCCGACGAACTCCCGCCATGCGCTCTGGCATTCAACTCAGATGTCCTGGCAGGATTACAGTACGTCTATAGCCAGCGGTCGCTGCTCAACATTGCCGCGGTCAACATGAGTCTCGGCGGACAAACCTTTGCAACTCCCTGCAGCACAGACCCACGCGCAAGTATCATAAGGTCCCTAAGATCCGCCAATATTGCCTCCGCCGTAGCCTCGGGGAATGAGGGTGAGGGATTCCGTATCGCAGCTCCTGCTTGTGCGCCAGACGCGATCAGTGTCGGTTCTGTTGGAGATGGCTCCGGCGGGACAACCACAGATCAAGTCTCATCATTCACCAATAGTGCATCGTTTCTATCGCTGTTGGCTCCTGGGGATTCTATTATCTCGTCGATTCCCGGCGGCGGCTTCGCTGCGTTCCAAGGAACCTCCATGGCCGCGCCGCATGTCGCGGGAGCCTTTGCGATTCTCAAGCAAGCAGCGCCAAATGCCACAGTCAGCCAGATGCTGGCAGCATTACAGACTTCCGGTCAACCGGTTTTCGACCCGCTGAACAGCCTCATCAAGCCGCGGATAAAGATCCTTGATGCCTTGGCCGCGCTACCTGAAGGTGGAATTTGACTCACCAACTTACACAGCCGACGAGGGCAGCGGCAAAGCGACGATTACAGTAAATCGAAGCGGTGTTGCGGTTGGCACTTTGGCTGTGAAATATACAATCAGCGATGGCACCGCGACCGCAGGATCGGACTATACGGCAAGGACCGGGAAGTTAAGCTTCACGGCCAATCAGATAACCAAGACTTTCACGGTTTCAATAAGAAGGACACGATCAATGAAGCCAATGAAACGGTCAATCTGACCTTGAGCGATCCCGTCGGCGGATTGTTGGGAAGCCAGAGCACGGCCGTGCTGACCGTGAACGATAATGATGCCGCAGGCACCATTCAGTTTAGCCTCCCCACTTACACTGTCAACGAATCCGGCAGAAGAGCGACCATTACCGTTACCCGCACCGGCGGCACCGCCAGCGGTGTCGGCGTCAGCTACGCGACTAGCAACGGCACGGCAACGGCGGGAGCAGACTATACCGCAACTTCAGGAACCCTCACCTTTGCGGCAAAGCAAACCAGTAAAACCTTCATAGTGCCGATTACTAACGACACCCTCGTCGAGGGTAATGAAACAGTCAATCTCACGCTTTCCAATCCTACTGGTGGCGCAGCGCTCGGTGCGCAAAATACCGCGGAACTCACGATCAGCGATAACGATTAGACGGAGAAAATTTAACGTATTGTCGTCACGGCATGAGTTGCTCGGTGAGACGCCACGGTTAACCTGAATCACAGCGCCCGGTGATCTAAGCTCACAGCCGCGGCACGACGATCCCATTGACTCAGGGCAATTTTTCATACTTAATTGCCTGCGTTGAAGTTCAGAGCCCCCTTGAAGGAATCAATCCAGTGTTCAATCTAGTCGGCAAATCACTCGGCCAACTGCTCCTAGTCATGACAGCGGTGACGTTGGCCCACGCAGCCGCGCCATTCTACGAAGGCAAGACTATCAAATTAATCGTCGGGTTCTTCGCCGGGCGGCGGGTTCGACATTTATTCGCGCGTGATTGCGCGCCACCTCGACCACCATATTCCGGGCAATCCGACGGTTGTTGTCCAGAACCAGCCGGGCGCCGCCGGCTTGATAGCCGCCAATCCGTTTATAAAGTCTCGAAGCCCGACGACCTTACGATTGTGAATTTCCTCGGTAACCTGGTGATTGACCAAGTCCTTGGCAAGCCGGGCATCGAGTTCGACGCTCGCAAGTTCGAGTAGATCGGCGTCCCGACCCAGGACAACGACGCCTGTGCGTTCACCAAGGCGAGCGGCATCACGACCTTCGACACGTTGAGGAATGCGAAAACGCCGGTGAAAATCGGCGGCGTCGCGCCGGGCGATACGACTTATAACACTGCCAAGCTCTTGCTAGCAGCGCTGGAAGTTACCGATCCAACTCGTCGCCGGTTACAAAGGAACAGCCGAAGTAAGACTCGCCGCCGAAGCCGGCGAGGTAGCCGGCGGCTGCTGGCAGTGGGAGTCGATCAAATCGATCTGGCGCCAAGGCCTCGACTCCGGCAACGTATCTTATCGTGCTGCAAGTGAATCCCAAGCCCCACCCTGAGCTAGCAAAAGTTCCCAACGCTATCGACTTCGCAACCACTGATAATGCCAAACAGATTCTCAAATTTGGCGGTCATGTACCGCCTGCTATAACCCGTCCCTACGCAGTAGCGCCGGGGACACCGAAAGATCGCGTGCAACTTCTGCGCAAAGCCTTTGTCGAAACACTCAAAGATCCTAATTTATCGCCGACGCAAAGAAATCACGCCTCGACATCGACCCGTTAACCGGCGAGGAAATTGAAAAAATCGTCAATCAGCTTTTTAAGATTGAGCCGGCCATCATCAACCAGCTCAAAGATACTTGGCAATAATTGGTCAGCGCTATCGTCTAATCGAAAAGGTAATCAATCTATGAAACAGAGATGGAATATCGCGCTCGCAGCCGTTTTTGTCGCCGGGAATCTGGGCACCAAAAAAGCGTGGCTTTCGCCCAGGATAACTTTTACCAAGGGCAAGGCGATCCGCATTATCGTCGGTGCTGCCGCCTGCGGGCGGTGGTTACGATACCTATTCGCGCACGATTGCGCGGCATATGGGTAAACATATTCCGGGCAATCCTACAATCATTGTAGAAAACATGCCCGGCGCCGGCTTTTTGATCTCGGCCAACTGATATGTACAATATCGCCAAGCCCGACGGCCTGACTATCGGTCACTTCATCGGCGGGCTTTTCCTGCAGCAACTTCTGGGCAAACCGGGCATCCAGTTCGACGCGGCCAAATTTGGCTACATCGGCGTCCCGACCCAGGACGACTATGTCATCGGCGTGTCCAAAAAAAATAGCGGCATCTCGACCATGGACCAATGGATGTCATCCAAGACCGTTGTCAAGCTTGGGGCGTCGGAGCGGGTTCAGCCACGGACGATATCCCCAAAGTACTGATGGCAACCATCGGGCTTTCCTGTGCAACTCGTCTCCGGCTACACAGGGACCGCGACAGTTAAGTTGGCCTATGACAGCGGCGAAGTCCAAGGGGTGTGCAACTCTTGGCAGTCTTTTACCGCAACCTGGCCTAATCAGCTTAAAAGCGGCGACCTGCAGATGGTTTTGCAGACCACGGCGAAATCGCACCCGGAACTTGCCAAGGTTCCGTTGGCGATTAGTTACGCCAAGACCGACGAAGCTCGAAAGCTAATCATCGCTTTGGTTCACAGCGTTGGCCCAGCAGCCAGGCCCTATTTGCTTCCGCCGGGCACCCCGAAGGATCGTTTAACGATGCTGCGCAAGGCATTCATGGACGTCATGAAAGATCCGGAGTTCCTTGCCGATGCTACGAAGGCCAAGCTCGACATCAGCCCGCTTGACGGCGCCGAGCTGGAAAAAAATGTCCACGATGTTTTCAACCTAGACAAGTCGTTGATCCCGCGCGCCAAGGAGATCCTGAAAATAAGAGATCTGAATTTGTAATCTGTAATCTGAGACCGCGCTGCGCGCGGTCAGAAGCCGCAATCCTTCGGCGTGACATCGATGGTCGCGATATGCTGCTTGTCTTTGTCGAAGTAGGAGTAGCGTAGGGACCCACGCCTTTCTTGAGAAAATCGTCGCGCGTCTCCGGCCGGCTGCACGCGCCTTGCACTAACCGGTCGCGCGCACCGGCGGCGAATCGTTGATGGTCAAGGTTTTTTACCGCATAGCTCACTAAACGATAATTATAGATCAGCATCCCGTCATGGCCTGAGGATGGCATCAGCTCGGTCTCCTTATCGATCATCACCGGCACGCCGCGATTGATCTCAGCGGCGATGCGGCTCAAATACTCCTGCGAGCGCGGGTCGTCCATCTCACCTGGGAAATATGCCCGCACCAGCCACCAGAGCAAGTAAGCCGCCACCACGACAATGACTATCCAGGAAATGTTTTTAATCATCTTTTGAACTGGAGTAAATGCCACGGCATGCGTCCTTTGCGATCGTCGGCGATCACCCAAGCGCGCGGCAGCATCGGCAATTTAGCGAAATCGCGCTCCTTGACCAAGAGAAAGCCAGGTTGCGCGGCGGCGAGCAGCCTTCGCACCGCCGCCGGTGACGCCAGCACGGGAATCGCTTCGCGCTCGGCGTAATAGTTAAAATCATGCATGGTGTCGGCATAGATATACAACGGCGCAGTCGCCGGCACGAATCTCTTTATCTCCAAGGCAAACGGCCGTGGCGATTTGAAGGCTTCCAAATAAGGAAACACCCAAAGCGCCGCCGCTACAATCGACAGTGTCGTCAACCCGACAATCGCCGCCATCGCCTTACTCAGTTCGCGCCGCATCAGAAAAACCGCCGCCAGCGCGCCGCCGAGGGCCAGCACCAGACTCGCCGGTAACAGCGGCAGCAGAGCATCGGGCCGCAGCCGCCACGCCGCCCCTGGAACAAGGAAAGCTGCAAGCGCGAGCAGCGCGAAAAAGCCCGCCGTGAGCCAACGGTAGTACGAGCTTTGCGCGGTTCGTTGTTCCGCAAAAGCATCCAAGTAACAAGCGACAAACAGCGTCACCGTCGGTAATAGCGGTAGCAGGTAAAGATCGCGCTTGGTGTCCGAGATGGTAAAGAACAAAAAGATCGCCAGAAACCAGCACAGACAAAGTTGACTGGAGAGATCTCTGAACGCTTGACGATAAGGCCAGCGCGCGATCAGTGCCGGGATGGCGAAGATCGTCCACGGCAGAAAATCAGCGGGCAGCGTCGTCAGATAGTAATAGACCGGCTGGCGATGGCCAGCGCCGCCGGTGTAACGCTTTAAATGATGGATGTAAATAAACTCACTGAGCCAACGCCCATCGGTTGTTTGCTGAACTAGGTAAAACCACGGCACAGTGACCAGCAGGAAAATGGGAATTCCCAGATGAAGCTTAGCTGCCGCGATCATGCGCCAATCGCGCCGCACGAGCATGAATGCGCCAAACACCAAGCCCGGCAAGACCACGCCGATCAACCCCTTGGTCAAAACCGCAAGTCCCATAAATGCGTAGGCTAAGAGAATTTCATATTCACGCGCTTTACCCAGAAAAGTCCGTGCGGCGAAGTACACCGACAGCAGAAACCAGCAGCAAAAAATCATATCGACATGGGCCCAGCGCGCCTCCCAGATGACACGCATCGATGTCGCCAGGATCGCCGCCGCGATAAAGCCGATGCGTGGGCTAAAGAAATCGCGGCCGAAGAAGTAAGTCGATAAATAAAATCCGACGCCGCCGAGAGCGGCGGGAAACCGCACCGTCCACTCGGACACGCCGCCGCACAGCTTCGACACGATCAGCGCTAGCCAGAAAAACAAAATCGGCTTATCGGTGTAGATGCCGCCGTTGACAGTGGGAACCATCCACTCGCCCTTGGCAAACATCACCCGAACGATCTCGGCGTAGCGCGGTTCCACCGGCGCCCAGAAATCGCGGGTGCCCAAGGCGGAAAAATAAAGCAGCGCCGTCAGCAGGCAGAGAAGGAGAACCTGAGCGCCTCTCGCGGTGAAACTCACAGGGGAAGTCTGAAAAAACATCGGCGACGAATTCTCAATAAATTATAGACGACTTATACCTGATCGAATCCGCAAGGCCAACAACGACTTGATTCCCTCTGCCTCGCATTTAAGCAGCCTGATTAAAAACAGAGCAATCGTTACGCGCCTCAGGGTCGAATCGATCGACAACGGAATCGCTCTGAAGCGTAAAATCCATTGGAAAATAAATGGATTTAACACATCTGTGGTGCGCAAGACTGTCAGCAACAGTCGGTATAATAGTTGCGTAACGCTTTGCGCATCAACTCCGTAAGAGGCGAGGTAAGAATGAAATACTCACAACGCAGCGGGTCTTTTTCGACAACCCTTTTGGCTCTGATGGTGCTTGCGCTTGGCGCCGGATGCAGCAAAAAAGAAGATGCGCCTGCTCCGGCTGCTCCACCCGCCAAGGCGGCAGAGCCCGCCAGTGCCACGATTAAAATCGGCTACAGCGACTGGCCGGGTTGGATCGCCTTCGAGATCGGCATTCAGAAAGGCTGGTTCAAAGAGGCCGGGGTTGACATCAAGTTCGAGTGGTTCGAGTACGCGCCTTCGATGGAGGCTTTTGCCGCGGGCAAGTTGGATGCGGTGATGATGACCATGGGCGATGCGCTGGTTACCGGCGCGCCCGGCGCTCGCAGCACGTGCATCCTCGTCACCGATTACAGCAATGGCAACGATATGATCGTCGCCAAACCTGGCATCGCCAGCGTGAAGGCGCTCAAAGGGAAAAAAATCGGCTTGGAGCTAGGATTGGTGGAACACCTCCTGCTGGTAAAAGGGCTTGAGAAAAACGGGCTTAAAGAGAAAGACGTCTACGCTGGTCGGCATCCCGACCCATCAGACGGCCCAGTCCCTGGCCTCGGGTGGCGTCGATGCGATCGGCGCTTGGCAGCCCAACGCCGGTCAAGCCTTGAAGTCGTTGGCAGGCTCGAAAGCGATTTTCACCAGCGCCGATACGCCTGGGCTGATCTACGACCTGGTGTGCGTCAACCCGAAGAGTCTGGCGGCGCAACGCGCCGACTGGGTCAAGGTGATTAAAGTGTGGAACCGCATCGTCCAGTACGTGATGGACCCGGCCAACAAAGAAGAAGCGGTCAAGATCATGGCTGGGCGCGCCGGCGTGCCGCCTGAAGAGTACGCCAAGTTTTTACCGGGCACACGCTTTCTCACACCCGAAGAGGCGCTGGCGCGCTTCGAGCAGAAAGATACGCTGGAATCGCTCTACGGCAGTGGC
Source organism: uncultured Alphaproteobacteria bacterium (assembly GCA_963821555.1). Classification (GTDB taxonomy): domain Bacteria; phylum Pseudomonadota; class Alphaproteobacteria; order Rhizobiales; family Xanthobacteraceae; genus Z2-YC6860. Next base: position 8,653 of record CAWGEM010000007.1, read on the forward strand.
AAGGTAGCGGATACTTTCAACGTCGAACATAAAGTTTACGAGAAGACGCAGCCCGTGGCCGAATATATCGACGGCTCGCTCTCGAAAGAAGCGCTCGCCAAGTAAACCGGGGCGGACTCGGCAATACTCAATTGAAAAGTTGAATCATGTCCGCTGTTCGCCGCCCATGGTTTCGCCTGATGGGCCAGTTGCCGCCGCGCCGCCAGTTAATACTGACGCTGCTGTCGTTTCTGTCGCCGCTCGCGCTCTGGTGCCTGGTCAGCTACGTCCCGTTCATCTGGCATCCGATGGTCATGGTTTCGAATCCAGGCGACGTGGACTGGTTCACTAATGGCCTGCTGGTCGACAACGACGCCTTTGACGCTGCCAATGCCAAGATCATCGCGCGCGGTGGGCGGGTGGCGCTGGGCGAGCCGGCCAACCCGGTTTTTCTGCCGGCACCGCACCAGGTGACGCGCGCCCTAGTGACCGGTTTCATAACGGCGCCGGTGCGGCCGGATGAGCCTTGGCTGCACCAGAGCCTGTGGCACAGCATCACGATCATTTTCTGGGGCTTTTTGATTTCGTCGGTGCTCGGCGCGCCGCTGGGAATTCTCTGCGGCGCCATTCCCGAGTTTGCCAAGCTACACGAGCCTTTCATTGAGTTCTTTCGTTATTTGCCGGCGCCGGCGTTTGGCGCGCTGGCGGTGGCCATGCTGGGAATTTACGACGCGCCCAAGGTTGCTATCATTTTCGTCGGCACTTTTTTCCAACAGGTGCTGGTGATCGCCAACAGCACGCGCCGCATCGATCCCGCTCTGCTCGAAGTCGCGCAGACCCTCGGGGCGTCGCGGCGCCAGTTGCTTTTCCGCGTCGTCGTCCCGGGCGTCATCACGGACATTTACACGGACATGCGCGTGCTGCTCGGCTGGGCCTGGACCTATTTAATCGTTCCCGCCTGAGCTCATCGGAGTTAGCTCGGGCATCACGTTCTTCATCAATCAACAGGCTAAGTACCGGGCTTATGACAAAGTGTTCGCTTCGATCATACTGATCGGTTTGATTGGCCTGATGACCGACGTGATGCTGGCGTCGCTGGGCCGGCAGATTTTCCCATGGGCGCCGAGCGCGCGCACGGGCTGGCTTTCTCAGCTCAAACAACTCCGGCGCCGGCCCAATTTGCCGCCCAATGCTCCAGCCAAACAGCAGGTGGTGCGCGCATGAGCGGCGTGACGGAAGCCCTTGAAACCGTCGACCTGCCGAATTATCGCGAGCAATCCGCTGAAGTCGCGGCGCGTTTCCAACGCATGCGCGAACGGCCGATCATTCTCGAAGTGCGCGATGTCGTCAAAAATTTCGACACTGCGCAAGGGCAGATGCTCGCTCTGGACCGCGTGAGCTTTAAAACTCATCGGCGCGAGTTCCTCTGTGTCATCGGTGCCTCGGGCTGCGGCAAGTCGACACTGGCGCGCCTATTGGCGGGGCTGGAAGAGGCTCAGCTCGGGCGAAGTATTGCTCGACGCCAAGCCGGTCACTGGACCAGGCCCCGACCGCGGTATGAGATGTCAGACCTACACGCTATTTCCTTGGCTGACTGTACTCCAGAATGTGATGTTCGGGCTCGAGGTATCGCGCGGATTCTCCACGATTACCGCCAAGAGCGAGGCGCAAGAGTGGATCGAGCTTGTCGGCCTGACGGATTTCGCCGAACTTGTATCCGCACCAGCTCTCCGGCGGCATGAAGCAGCGCGTGGCGATCGCCCGCTTGCCAATCGGCCGCGCATCCTGCTGATGGACGAGCCGTTCAGCGCTCTCGACGCGCAAACCCGCGCGCAGATGCAATCGTACCTGCTGCAGATCTGGCGCCAGGTCGATATCACAATCGTTTTTATCACCCACGATCTCGACGAGGCGATCTACCTTGCCTATTGGTGCTGGTTCCGCCGCCATTATTAGAAACGTCGACAACAGGTGGGCCGAATTCGATGCTGGAAATCGAAGCCGCGATATCGGAAGCCAGATCAGATCAACAATGAAAAAAACACCGACCACGCCCCAGGCAATTGTCAGAGGAGTGCGCGGGTTTATTCGAATAAGACGGCGATGGTGGTTAGCGGCTATTTGGCAAAGCCGAACTTACCGATAAGGATTTTATCTCGGGTTAATGGGCGAGCAGCTTGTCGTCACAGGTTCGAGGAGCTTGTCTTCACAGGATTAACGCTGCGAATGCCGACAGCCGCGAGGTCGGCCGTGCAGTGTTTGCAGACGGCGCTAAAAATAACGTTCAGGCACCTTGATTACATCACCAGGCAAAACTGGAACAGATGCCGAGATAGGATATTCGCGCATGCTAGTTTCCCCGTGCCTTTGGATCTCGACCGTGGTGCGGCTGGCTCGATAGGTCGGACCACCGGCGATGGCTAGCGCGGTCAGCACGTTTAGTCCGCTCTGGTAGGGGAATTCCCCTGGTTTGGTGACCTCGCCCATCATGTAGTACGGCCGAAGCGTGGCGATTGTGACCGTGACCTTTGGATTTCTCAGGTATTGACCGCGAAATTTGTCGGCCAGCGCTCGCTCAAGCTCCTCTGGTGTCAGGCCTTGTGCCCTCAAGGTGCCGGCGAGCGGCAATGAGATCCGGCCGGTCTGGTCGATTTGGTATTCGCCGCTAAGCCGCTCTTCCCCAAACACGTTAATTCGAATTTTATCGCCGGGCTGAAACCTGGGGGCAGCGACCGCGGCTGCGGCTAAGGATTGCTGATCAGCGTCGCTGAGAGAGCCGGCACCGCAACCACAGACCAAAAATGCCACAGCGAGCAAGGCGCTATAGAGGGAGACCCTTCTCATCGCTTAGTCAGCCTCGTCTTCCCTAAGCTAACACCGAACGCGGCCCCGTCTGCCCCTCGCAAAGCGGTTTCTACAGCGTCGCAAGGCCCGAGCAAGTGACCTGAGCGCCCGTAGCAATTCTGGGGGTGGAAATTCAAACAACCCGCCCAGGCTCGAACTTCCAAGCCCAGAGCCAGAATATTTCGACACTGCAATAATTTGGTTAACAGTCGACGACTGAATTCGGCAAATATGCCGCCGGACCTTCATCGCCAGCATGCTGCTTCGCGGGCAAATTAGCGAAGCAAATCTGGCCGAGTTGTGACCAGAGGCCTCGACCTTGCGACGATCGGGGATGATAAGCCAACTCGAAGCTTGGAACGCGCTTGACAATGATGACTGCATCTATAGAGTTGCATACGAGTACGGCAATATCGCAATCAGCGAACAGCTACTTGGTTGTGGCAGATCGTTGTCCGGCTGATGTTTCGTCTTGGGCCGACAGCGCGCGTGGCCCGCCCCCGCAATCGTTCACAGTGTCGTTCTAGGCTCTGCGCCGACCCGGTTGTTGCGGTGCTTTTTCTGCTCGACTACTTGCCTCTGGTTTTCCTCCGCTTGTTGTCGTGCTAATCGACATCCGGCCCCCGCTGCTGTATTGGCAACATCGCAGTCTGGCGCGCAGATAACGACCAGTGAACGGAGTTTTTGTCATTGGCAATTTTTCGCCAAAGCCGCCTGGACGAGTTGCCGCAACTTCTCAAAACCCTGTTGGCGACATGGCAATCATGGGTCTTCGTCCGCTCCTCCCGGCGCGTAGCGGCATTCCGGCTTGATATCAGAATCATGATCATGACGATCGGCGTTCTGTTTCATACGGAATGCAGAGCAGCGCGTTCAAAATCATGAAGATGGGCAAATTACCTGATTCCTCCAACGTTTGATGCCGATATCAATCCATTGCAGCGGGTCATCTTCATAAATCGGTTCTTTTATCCGGACCACTCGGCCACAAGCCAAATTCTCAGCGATCTTGCGTTTCATCTCGCCGGATTGTGGTCATCACGTTCATGTCGTGACCAGCCGCCAGCGCTACGACGATCCGAACGCCGACCTGCCGGCGAGGAGATCGTCGCTGGCGTTAGGCTTCACCGAGTATCGTCGACCCGGTTCGGCCGCTCAGCCCTTCCCGGACGCGCCGCTCGACTACTTCAGCTTCTACATCTCGCTCTATCGCGCGCTGCTCGCGCTCGCGGAGCCCGGGGACATCATCGTCGCCGAAGACCGACCCACCGCTGGTTTCGGTAATCGCCGCACACGCCGCCGAAAGACGAAACGCGCGCCTCGTCAACTGGGTGCAGGACCTCTACCCCGAAGTGGCGCTCGCACTCGGTGTGCCGTCTTTGCCATGGCCGCTCGGTCCCGCGCTGACCGCCTTGCGCGATCGCAGCCTGCAAGCCGCCATCGCCAACGTTGCCGTGGCCGACAGAATGGCGGAGCGGATCGCGACGCACGGCGTCGATCGCGAGCGCATCCACGTCATCCCGAACTGGTGCAACGACGAGGAGATCGTCCCAGTCAGTCCCGCGGACAATCCGCTTCGGCAGCAGTGGGACCTGCAAGACAAGTTCGTGGTCGGCTATTCCGGGAACCTTGGGCGCGCGCACGACATCAACACGATCCTCAATGCCGCAGAGAACCTGAGCGATCGGTCACGCATTGTATTCCTGTTCATTGGAGGCGGACACGGGATCAGCATACTCAAAGATCAGGTCAAAAAACGTGCACTCGACCGAACCTTCCGATTCATGCCGTACCAAGATCGCTCCGATCTCAAGCACTCTTTATCCGTCCCGAACGTACACTGGATCACGTTGAAGCCCGAATTGGAAGGACTACTTCTACCAAGCAAATTCTACGGTGTGGCCGCCGCCGGACGACCCATGATCATAATCGGTGCCAATGATGGGGAACTTACCCACCTGATAAAGCAATACCAATGCGGCATTGCCGTTGAACAAGGAAATTCAGATTCTCTTGTTTCCGCAATCGTGGCGTTATCTGAAGATTCACACCGGTGCGCTGCTATGGGTAGGAATGCACGTAACATGCTGGAAATACGATTTACCCGAAAACAAGCCTTTGAACGCTGGCAGACTATTTTAGCAAATGCTCGTGAATAAGCTCGCTTAGGCCATGGCCCCAGTGGTTCGCGTGCATCATGGAGTCGAATTTGTATATTGCTGGACGCCTTCACGAAAGGAACCAAAACAGATGGCCCAAGAGAATTGTTCCGGCCGCAACGCAAGTCCAGAATTTGAACTGACGAAAACGCTCCAACAACTCTTGAAATTCACGGTGGAGGTTTTGATTCGCAATAGCCAATTCATCGTACGCGCGACTGGTGCTGGGCATCAATTCGGCCGCCAGCGGAACTGAGAGTTGATCGCTAACTTCCTGATCCAATTGCCCTACCGACTTCTCTATCACGCCGCAACATTGCCTCTATTTGAGCCGGTTTGTAGCCCTCCGCTAGCAGTATCCGAAATTTGTCGATGTCAGCAGCGGACTGCGGACGGGTAGTGCTACCAGAAAATGGACCAAAGCCAGCGTCGCCCATGTCAACCCATCCGTGCCGCAACTTGATATCGTGCTTGCCATAGGCCATCAAGTAAAATCGAATCAATCAGTTATCCCCAAAACCTGCAGTGCACGCTACAGGTCAACATGTGCTAGCTGCGGGCATTTGAAGAATTGCTTTCCGAGACGATTGTCCGCGGTTTCGCGCCGGAAGACGGTCGCCCTCATGGCGCGCGGTGGACTGAAGGGGGCGTCTGATCCGCGGCGTGGACATCAAGGCGGAGGACCAGCCTTGTCGTTGCGCGTGATCACCGTCCGGCCGAGCACCAGCATGTCCATCTTGGTGCGCAGGAAGCAGTCGAGCGCCTCCTCGGGCCGGCACACCACCGGCTCGTTCTCGTTGAACGAGGTGTTGAGCACCATCGGCACGCCGGTCAGACTGGCGAAACGCCTCGATCAGCGCGTAGATAGCGCGGGTTGGACTGCGGCGGTGACGGTCTGCAGGCGGCCGGTGCCGTCGACATGGGTGACCGCGGGAATGTGCTCCGCGCCGCTCGGGCCGGATCGGAAGCACCTTGCAGCATGAACGGCACGTCGTCGTCGCTCTCGAACCAGTCCGGCACCGCCTCGCGCAGCATCGACGGCGCGAACGGGCGGAACAACTCGCGGCGCTTGATCTTGAGGTTGAGGATGTTCCTTCATGTCGGCGCGGCGCGGATCGCCCAGGATCGAGCGGTTGCCGAGCGCGCGCGGTCCCCATTCCATCCGTCCCTGAAACCAGCCGACCACCTGGCCGTCCGCGATCGCCTGCGCCACGACCGCAGACGAGCGCTCGCCTCGTCGTCGATGGTCTCGGACGTTGCAAGTCCTGCGCGGCGAGCTCGGCCTGCTGCGACTCGCGCAAACGCCGCAAGCGCGTCGTCGCCAAACCCCGGCCCCCAATAGGCGTGCGACATCGGCCCGATGCGCGCGCGCCGCCGTCGCGGTGCCAGACCGCGTAGGCTGCGCCGATCGCGCCGCCCGCATCGCCCGCGGCCGATTGCAGATAGGATTCTCTTGAATCGCGTGCGCCGATCGGATCTTGCCGTTGGCGACCGAGTTGTAGGCGCAGCCGCCGGCGAGCACCAAGGCCTCGCTGCGATAGCGCGTCGGCAGAGCTATTCAGCAGATGGAAGAACGCCTCCTCGTAGACCGCCTGCGTCGCAAAGGCCAGATCGCGATGCCGGTCGGTCAGCGGCTCGTCGGGAGCCCGTCGCGGCCCCAGAGCATGTTCCAGTTCTGCCGAGAACAGTTCGCCGCACACCGGTTCGCCGCCGTTCCACTCGTAGGCGACGGCTTCGCGATGATGTCGGAAGAACCGCAGATCAAGTCGAAACGCGCCGTCGGCCGCAAGCGACACCAGCGGGCGCACCGCCTCGATCAATGACGGCCGGCCGTAGGCCGCCAAGCCCCATCAGCTTGTACTCGTCGCCGTAGTGCGGAAACCCGAGGTACTGCGTCATCGCCTGATAGAAGATGCCGAGCGAATGCGGAAACAGCACGCGGCCGTCGAGCGACAGCGCCGTCCCGTCGCCCGCAGCCCCAGGCGGCGCTGGCAAAATCGCCGAAGCCGTCCACCGACACCGCGACCGCCTCCGGCAAACGGCGAGACGTAGAACGCCGAGGCAAGATGCGCGAGATGATGCTCGACCGCTCGATCCGTCCTTCGAAACCGAGCGGACGGAAAGCTCCTTGGCCAGCTCCTCTTCAAGGCTCGCAACCCGGCCGCGATTGCGCAGCCGGTCGAGGATCAACTTCGGATTCGGCCGGCCCGGTGAGCACATAGGCGATCTTGCGCACCAGATTTGCACGATCGTTGCGATTGACCGCGATGCAGTCCACGTCCCGCAGCGACAGTCCTCGCTTCGGCAAGGCAATAGCGGATCGCCTGCGACGGAAATCCCGCCCAATGCTTGATCCGGCGGAACCGTTCCTCTTCGGCCGCCGCCACCAGCACTCCGTCGCGAAGCAGGCATGCCGCGGAATCGGCGTGGTACGCGTTGATGCCAAGAATGTTCCGTGCTGGTTGCGAAGTCATCTGCGCGATCGCAGCCACTGCCAGGCGTCGGCGATCTGCTGCGACAGCTCGGAGCGGGCGGGTTGCCAACCGAGCACGCGGCGGGCGCGCTCGGCGTCGCCGATCAGGATCGGCGGATCGCCCGGCCGGCGCGGCGCGGCCTCGGCGCGGATCGCGCGTCCACAGACTGCTTCGGCCACGGCGATCACCTCCTTCACCGAATATCCGCGCGCGTTGGCAAGGTTGAACGCCGAGCTTTCGCCGCCTCCCAGCAGATAATCCAGCGCCCGCACGTGGGCGTCGGCGATATCGTTGACATGGACATAGTCGCGCACGCAGGTGCCGTCGGGCGTGTCATAGTCGGTCCCGAAGATCCGTACCGATGTCCCATCGCGGGCTGCTGCAAGCACCAGCGGAATCAGATGCGTCTCGGGATCGTGGCTCTCGCCGATCTCGCCATCCGGATCGGCGCCGGCGGCGTTGAAATATCGCAGCGACGGCCCACCGCAGCCCATGTGCCGCGCCAGCATCGGCCAGCATGCGCTCGATAAACAGCTTGGAATGGCCGTAGGGATTGATCGGTTGCTGCCGGTGGTCCTCCCGGATCGGCACCTGTTCGGGCATGCCGTAGGTCACGCAAGACGACGAGAAGATGAACGGCAGCGGACCACATCGCAGCACGGCTTCGAGCAACGCCGCCGAGCCCGCGACGTTGTTGCGATAATACAGCAGCGGTTGCTCGACCAATTCCCCGACATAGGCGAAGCCCGCAAAGTGCATGACGGCGCTGGGGCGATGCTGTTCGATCGCCGCCCGCAGACGTTCCTGGTCTGCAATGTCGCCGATCTCAATCGGGCCCCATTTGACAGTAGCGCGCTCCCCGCGCGACAGGTTGTCGTAGGTCACGGGAACATGTCCCCGCGACGCCAGGAGCTTGCAGGCGTGGCTGCCAATATAGCCGGCGCCACCGGTCACCAGGATGTTCAAGGCGTGTCTCGTGCTGTACTGCGAGCGTGCTCGTGGCTGGGCCCCAAGATCGGCCTGGCGCAACTAGCAAAAAGCGGCTAAATCTGGCAAGCCTTTATCGGTTCGGTTGAAGAGGGTCGATTGGCCATGCATCTCGAACAGCGCATTCTGGTCACCGGCGGCGCGGGCTTTCTCGGCTCGCACCTGTGCGAGCGGCTGCTCGTCCGAGGGCGCCAACGTCATCTGCGTCGACAATTTCTTCACCGGCGCGCGCAGCAATATCGAGCACCTGCTCGGCCACAAGCGCTTCGAGCTGATCCGCCACGACGTCACCTTCCCGCTCTATGTCGAGGTCGACCAGATCTACAATCTGGCCTGCCCGGCCTCGCCGATCCACTACCAGCGCGACCCGGTGCAGACCACCAAGACCAGCGTGCACGGCGCCATCAACATGCTGGGGCTCGCCAAGCGCGTGCAGCGCCAAGATCCTGCAGGCCTCGACGTCGGAGGTCTATGGCGATCCCAACGTCCATCCGCAGACCGAGGACTACTGGGGCAACGTCAATCCGATCGGCCCGCGCTCCTGCTACGACGAAGGCAAGCGCTGCGCCGAGACGCTGTTCTTCGACTACCGCCGCCAGCACAAGCTGCCGATCAAGGTCGCGCGCATCTTCAACACCTACGGCCCGCGCATGCACCCGAACGACGGGCGCGTGGTGTCGAATTTCATCGTGCAGGCGCTGCTCGGCACGCGACATCACCGTCTACGGCGACGGCTCGCAGACGCGCTCGTTCTGCTATGTCGACGACCTGATCGAGGGCCTGGTCCGGCTGATGGCGACGCCGGACCAGGTCACCGGCCCGATCAACATCGGCAATCCGACGGAGTTCACCATCCTGGAACTGGCGACGCAGGTCATCGACCTGACCGGCTCGCGCTCGCGCATCGTGCACCGCCCCATGCCGGAGGACGATCCGCGCCAGCGCCGGCCGGACATCTCCAAGGCGCAGGATATGTTGCAGTGGGCGCCGCGCACCCCGTTGCGGGAAGGGCTTGACGCGCACGATCGCCTATTTCGAGGAGCTGCTGCGCGATGCAGGGGTTCGCGAGTCGCTCTTGACGCCGACCGAGGCGTAAGGCGCGGCGGCGATGGTCGGAGGCGGTCACAGTCCAACTGGAGTGCTGCGCTGTAGTCTCTTTCAGGCTCTGATCTGTAGGCGTTTAATGCCCAGGATATTCATCCAAGCTCTCGAATAAATTTCATTGGCTCCACCTGCAAACTCATATGGGGAGACCGGCGGCACGTTAGGCACGTTTCTGCACCGAAATCGGTGGCACGCCGTCTGCAATCACGTGCCGCTCGGGGCTGAGGTCGTACCAGCTTCATCCCGACGGCTCGCCAAGGCAAACTTGATTTTGCGAGCGATGTCCGCCGGCGCCAGGTTGGCAATTTCCAATAGCTTCCGCCGGCCGCCATTCTCGAAGAAATACCGCTCCGGCAAGGCTCAGCCGATGGAACGGCTTTACCAGATGGGCATCGACCAAGGCCTCCATCACCGCGGCAGCCAGGCCTCCGCTCGGGGTCTGCTCCTCGATCGTCATAACGCGTCGCATCCGGCTATGAGGTCGACCAGATCTTGCGGCATGGGCTTGACTTGAATGAGATCGATGACGGCAACCCCATCAAAATCGGCACCCTCCGCCACTGCTTCGAGCGTCTGACCAAGCATGTAACCATGCGTCACCACGCGCCAATTTGCGCCCCGGCCGCATGATGCGATAGCCACGCCGGATGTCGTCGGGCGTGGGCGCGGGGGACAAATCGATGCCCGGCTGCCGATCAAGCCGCACAAAGCTAAAGCGGGGTCGATCCACCGCATCGGCTGCGAGGAGCCGCGCCACCTCGGCGTCGCTTGCGGTCAGCACATGGGCGTTGATGATGGCCCGCAGGCAAGCCAGGTCCTCGGTCGCATAGTGCGTGGGGCCGGCGTCCGCATATCCAAGACCCACCCCGGCAACGATGGTGCAAACCGGCAGGTTCATCATGCTGTTGGAGCACTTGTGCTGCTCTAAACAGCGCAACGACACAAACGGCGCCATGGCGTAGCAAAACACTTTCCGGCCATCGAGCGCGAGCCCCGCCGCAAGGTCGATCATGTTCTGCTCGGAAATCCCGCAATGCACGAACTGATCGGGAAGCTGTTCGCGAAACGCGTCCAAGGCCGGCGCGCCGAAATCCGCACTCAGGAAGAAAATATCCTTGTCGCCCTTGGCGCGCTCGAACACTTCCGAGATGAAGGCATCGCGCTGGTACTTCATTGCAGCTCGGCCCTGCAGCGCGCCAGCTGTTCCTCGGTCAATGGATTCCAGTAATGCCACTCGGGCTTGCCCTCCATCAGGCTCAATCCCTTGCCCTTGACGGTGTCGGTGATCAGGACGCCCGGGGCCTTGGCAGCCAACGATATTGTCCAGCGCGGCCAGGACCGCGTTGAAGTCGTGTCCGTCGCAGGACTGAACGTTGAACCCAAAGGCTGCAAATTTCTGCTGGATCGGCTCCAGACCCAAGCAGGCTTCGGTATCGCCCAGGATGATGAGCTTGTTGCGGTCCAGCACGATATGAAGGTTGTCCAGTTGGTGGTGCTTGATGAACAAAAGGCTCTCCCAGATCGACCCCTCGTAGAGCTCGCCCTCGCTGATGATCACAAACGTCCGCTGGTCGGACTTTCGCCGCTTGAACGACAGCGCATAGCCCGCGCCGATTCCCAGACCATGGCCGAGCGAGCCCGATGTCGCGTCGATCCCGGGAATGCGGGTGTTGCCGAACACCCGGAGCACCGAGGGCTCCCGACCCCAGTTGGTCCACTCCTGCTTCGGAATGATCCCGAGGTCGGTCAACACCGGATAGAGCGCGGCCGTCGCATGTCCCTTGCTCACGATCACCTTGTCGCGGGTCTTGGTCGGATCGTTCGGATCCCGGCGCACATACTCGCCGTAGTAGAGCGCCACCACGACATCGACCATCGAGAAAACCGAGCCGGGATGCCCCTGCTGCAGCAGCGCAAACTTCTCGAAGATCTCGCGTCGGGTCTTGCGAGCCTTGTCCTGAAAGAACGCGACATTTCTCATGGTTGGTGCCCCAGGAGACGCCGCTTGAGGCGGATGCCTGACATCTCTTCGACGTTACGCCGCTGCTCCGGCCCGAATTTCCGCTCCAAGCAGCGCAAGGTAATCCGGATTGGAGAAATACCTGTGCCAGGCATCGTCGCGGAATCTGCAAGACCTCGGTTGCGGTGAGGTGGTTGGTCGGCAACGGTTTGCACTCGTAGGAGAGGAACGCGTATTGCTCGTAAGTGCTGGGGAGGTCCCAGCCCTGCGATTTGGCGGCGAAGTATAAGCGGACTGCCGGGCAGCGCCTGACAGGGATAGAAGTTGGCGTGGGCGGTGTTGAGGTCCATGGCAAGGTCAAGCGTCTGCGTCATGGTCGCGCTGGTGTCCTCCGGGAAGCCGAAGATGTAGTTGCCCAGCACCTCGATGCCGTGGTCCTCGATCATCTTGACCACGTCTCGAATATTCACATCGCGAAAACGGCCCTTTTCGATATCGAGGCGAACGTTCTCGTTGCCGGCCTCGATCCCGAGACAAAGCCAATTGATCCCGGCGTCCTTGAAGAGCCTCAATTGATCGCCGCGGATGGTGTCGACCCGCGCATAGGCCCACATGTTGAACTTCAAGCCGCGCTCGATGATACCCTGCAGGATCGGGACGTAGTACTTGCGATTGAGGAAAAACATCTCGTCGGAGAGCCGCAGCGTCTCCACGCCGTGACCCGCCAGTGTCTCCAATTCCCTCAAGATCAGCGCCGGCGACCAGAACCGCATGGTGCGGAAGTCGGCGGCGTTCGCGTCCGCCCTCGTATCGGTGCGGTTGACGATGTTGATCATGCAGAAGTTGCAGCCGAACGAGCAGCCCAGCGAGGTATAGATCGCGGCAAAGGGTGACCGCTTGTCGTGTGAGAAGTTGGTATGCCAGAAGTGCGCGCGATAGAGATCGAGCGGCTTTTGCTTCTTCGGTAGCAGGTCCCAGGCATAGCCCGGCAGATCTTGGTCCATCATCTGCTGGGGAACGATCCTCGCACCTGCCGTCAGCACCGGTTGGCCGTCGTTGCGGTACCCGATGCCCCCGACCTTGTGCAGGTCTTGGCGAAGATCGGTCGACAGCAGGTCGGCCAGCCCATAGACGCCCTCGTTGATCAGCACGAAATCGACGAACTCATATCCGAGCACCTCGAGCGGCAGCGCGCTTACATGTGACCCGACAAAGCAGGTCTTCAGATCACCCCGCGCTTCCTTCAGCCCGGCGGCAAGCGAGGTCGCACCGATCATGGATGTGGTGCCGGCGTTCGGGTTTTGGCCGTACAAAACAAAGCAGGCGAGGCGCGGATCGAGATGGGAGATCTGGTCGACCGCCTGCTCATCGGTCAGCCGCAGCGCATCGCAGTCCAGAATCGCAACGGAATATCCCTTCTTCCGCATCGCTTGTGCGAGCAGCAACGACCAGGTCGGGGGCTCGATGGCGGAGTGACGGACCGCCAAGGCCTGGTAGGCCTTCTCGGACGAATTCGGCGTGATGAAGAGGACGTCCAGGCGCCGCATTTGATCGTGGCTCGATTGGGCTTTGGCCATTTGTCCATATCAGAACGCCGCCGCCCGGACCAACGCTGGGTCGAAATCCGGCCCCGAATGAGAGGAGCGAGAGATCGTTGGGGTCTGGCGTTTCCGCGCGGCCTTATCTATTGAACTTGCGCCACCCTCTATCGACCTGAGCCATGTTCTACGAACTTGCCGCCAACACCTGGGGCCAGGAGGAGATCGACGCGATCCAGCGCGTGATCGCCTCGGGACGGCTCACCATGGGCCCGAACGTCGCGGCGTTCGAGGAGGCGTTCGCGGCCTATCACAAGCGCAAGTACGCCGTGATGGTGAATTCCGGCTCGTCCGCCAACCTCTTGTGCGTGGCGGCGCTGTTCTACAAGAAGGAGCGCCCGCTGCAGCGCGGCGACGAGGTGATCGTGCCGGCCATTTCCTGGGCCACCACCTATCATCCGCTGCAGCAGTACGGGCTGAAGCTGAAGTTCGTCGACATCGAGCTCGACACGCTCAACATGGACGTCGCGCCAGCTGCGAGCAGCCATGGGGCCGCGCACGCGCGCCATCATGGCGGTCAGCATTCTCGGCAATCCGGCCGCGCTCGATGTGCATGCGCCAGTTCGCCGACGAGCACGGGCTCTATTTGATCGAGGACAATTGCGAGTCGATGGACGCCGAGCTTGCCGGCCGCAAGGCCGGCACCTTCGGCCACATGACGACCTTCAGCTCCTTCTTCTCGCACCATATCTCGACCATGGAAGGCGGCATGGTCCCGACCGACGACCGCGAACTGTTCGACCTGGTCAAGTCGCATGCGCGCCCATGGCTGGACGCGCGATCTGCCGCCGGACTCGGTGCTGTTCGAGAAGCGCGACGACGATTTCTACGAGGCCTACCGCTTCATCCTGCCGGGCTACAATGTGCGTCCGCTCGAGATGAGCGGCGCGATCGGCCTCGAGCAGCTCAAGAAGCTGCCGGCCATGACGGCGGCAGCGGCGCAAGAACCTGGCGCTGTTCCAGAGGCTGTTCGGCGGCGACAACCGTTTCATCATCCAGCGCGAGAACGGCAAGAGCTCGGGCTTCTGCTTCACCATCGTGCTCAATCCGGAGTCCGGGCTGACGCGGCGAGAAGGTGTTCGCCGCGCTCAAGGACGCCGATATCGGCTATCGCATCATCACCGGGGGCAATTTCCTGCGCCACGACGTCATCCGGTATTACGACTACGAGATGCCGTCGACGCATCGCCAATGCCAACCTCGCGCACGACCACGGCTTTTTCGTCGGCAACCATCCCGTTCGACCTGACGCCGCAGATCGAACGCTGCGCGAGGTGCTGGATCGGGCTGCGCGCTGACGACCCAGGAGAGCATCGATGAGCGCCATGGCACAATCGATTCTGGTCACGGGCGGCGCCGGCTATCTCGGCTCGATCCTGGTGCCCGACGCTGCTCGCCGCCGGGCACCGCGTCACCGTGCTCGACAATTTCATGTTCCGGCAGAACAGCCTTGGCGCACGTCTGCGCCGACCCGAAGTTCGACGCTGGTGCGCGGCGATGCGCGATCCGAGCGAGACCTCCAGCCGCTGGTCGCGCAAGGCCGACGTCGTGATTCCGCTGGCCGCGCTGGTCGGCGCGCCGCTCTGCGACCGCGACCCGATCGCCGCCGACACCACCAACCGCGACGCCATCGTGACGCTGTTCGGAATGCTGTCGCCGGACCAGCGCGTCCTCATGCCGATCACCAACAGCGGCTACGGCGTCGGCGAGAAGGGCAAGTTCTGCACCGAGGACAACGCCGCTGCGGCCGGTCTCGCTCTACGGCCGCACCAAGGTGGAAGCCGAGCAGATCGTGCTCGAGCGCGACAGCTCGATCAGCCTGCGGCTCGCGACCGTGTTCGGCATGTCGCCGCGCATGCGCCTCGACCTGCTGGTCAACGACTTCGTCTATCGGGCCGTCAACGATCGCTTCGTCGTGCTGTTCGAGGCGCACTTCAAGCGCAACTACATCCACGTCCGCGACGTCGCCCGCGCGTTCATGCACGCCATGCAGAACTTCGACGCGATGAAGGGGCGGCCTACAACGTCGGCCTGTCCGACGCCAATCTTTCCAAGGCGGAGCTGTGCGAGCGGATCAAGCTGCAGGTGCCCGACTTTGCCTATCTTGAAGCGCCGGTCGGCGAGGACCCCGACAAGCGCGACTACATCGTGTCCAACGCGAGGATTGAGGCCACCGGTTACCGGCCAAAGTACTCGCTCGACGACGGCATCCGCGAGCTGATCAAGGGCTACGCAATGATCCAGAATAGCGTCTACAGCAATCTTTAGCCGCCACCCGTTCCTTCACAGACCGCCGGGCTGGTAGAGCACGATCTTGCTGCCTTCGTTGTCGAGCCCCACCGGCACATGGATGAGGTTCTTGAGCCGTTCGCGGACCTTGTCCTGCTGTTCGGCTTCGACGAAGAACATCATGAACCCCCCGCCTCCGGCGCCGAGCAGCTTTCCGCCGACCGCGCCGGCCGCGCGGGCCGCATCGTAGATGTCGTCGATGCGGTCGTTGGAGACGTTGTCCGCAAGCTGGCGCTTGAGCTGCCAGGATTCGTGCAGGAGGTCGCCCAGTTCACGCAGCGGCGTGCGCTGGTCCGCAAGGATGTCGACGGCGGTCTCGACCATCGCGCGCATGGCGCGAAGTTGCGGTTTCCGGTTCCCGAGGTTGCTCAGTTGATTCTCGGCGAAATCGGACGAGAAGCGCGAAAAGCCGGTAAAGACCAGCATGATGGACCGGACGAACTCGGCCAGCCGGTCGCGGCTCAAGATCATCGGATTGACGGCGAAATTGCCGTCCGGGAAAAAATCGATCTTGTTGAGACCACCGTACGCGGCCCAGATCTGGTCCTGACACCCGACCTTCTCCTTCAGCACCTCCTGCTCGATGAAGATGGCCTTGGCGGCCAGGTCGCGCTTCTGCGTCATCCGGCTGTCGAGGGCGTTCAGGGCATTCAGCAAGCCAACCGTAAAGGAACTGCTCGATCCCATCCCTGAACGCGCCGGCAGATCGGCGTCGTGGTGAATTTCAAGACCGTCGGAGATGTTCAGGTAATTCAACACCCCGCGCACGGCGGGATGCTGAATCTCCGATACGTCCCGCACCATCTCGATCCGGGAGTAGGCGATCCTGGACCGGTGTTCGAAAAACGGCGGCAGCCTGCGCACGCTGATGTAGCAATACTTGTCGATGGCGAGCCCCAGCACGGCGCCGCCATGTTCGCGGAACCAGGCCGGATGATCGGTGCCACCCCCGAACAGCGAAACCCGAAATGGCGTGCGGCTGATGATCATCCGCTCGTTTCAAGTGGAAGTGCCGACGACTTGCAGAATTTGTTGCGCGTCGACCAGCGACGTCGGCGTCCCGATGTCAACGAAGCGAAAGCGTCCAACGAAGGCGCCCAGCGACCTGGACGGCGACCGCTCGAAAACATCGTGTTCCAGGGAACGCGACGAGCCAGCCGCGATCTCATCAAGCAACAACGCCGAGACGGCATAGACGCCAGCGCTCACCACCGCCCTGCCTTCGGAGCTCTTTTCCGCAAAGGCCGCGATGCGCCCGTCAGGCGCGATCGTGACGCCCCCGTAACGTCCGCCGTCAGCGACCTCGGTGCACAGGATGGTGGCTTTGGTCCCGAGCGCCCTATGGTGCTTCACGAGCGCGCAGAAGTCCGCATCGACGAAACTGTCTCCGTTGACGACCAGAACCGGATCGGTGTGCAGCGCTGCGCGCGCATGCCGAACCGCGCCCGCCGTGCCAAGCGGCTCGGCTTCGACGACAACGACGACATCGAGGCCGCAATTGCGACGATCGGCCAGATAGTCGCGCACGGCCACAGCGCCGAATCCCAGCGATAGCACAATACGCCGCGCTCCAAAGCGGCTGAACTGGCCAAGCAGATGATCGAGGAACGGCCGCCCGGCGACCGGAGCCAGCACCTTGGGCGTCTCGCCGAGCACCGGGCGGATGCGCGTACCGAGGCCGCCCGCAAGGATGAGAGCGTCGATGTCTGCAAGGCAGGTCAAGCGACATTCTCGTCGTTGACCGAGAACAAAAGGCAGTCGCAATCTCGCACCATGGACCCTAACTCAGCCATCCTGCTATTGCCGCCCAACACCGCCGCGACAGACATCGTCCGGGCCAGTCTCGATCTGCCCCTTCAAATACCAGTCTGGGTGAGCGTCTCCGTCACCGAGATAAGCCGTCGACGATGCGGTTGATCAGCGCAGCGAAAAAGTATCGGTCGCTGACGGTCCATCATGCGTCAGCCGGCACCCGGTTGCAACTTCCCAACGGACCCATTACTCCGTTCGAATCTGAGCCCAAATTCCTGCGAATCCGCCCGTGTTGATCCGGTCCTGGTTGGGACTCATGCTGGTTGAACAGCTGTTGTTGAAGATTGTTATTCTGGAGGAGGGCGGTGCCCGCATTTCCTCCCCGCAATCCCGAACTTGAACGGACAAGAATGACAGAAGAAACCAAGGGCAGCTTGCTCGTCATTGCGATAATAATCGGCATGTTTGCAATCTGGGCATGCTTCTCCGTGTTCCGCTGGATCTAGGACCTGCGGCGGGCACCTCCCAATCGCCCTGAGGATCAATCCAGCTCGAAGGCGGAGCTGTAGTCCTGCTTGAGGCCGGGTCCTGCTCGTCCTTTTGCAGCACGCAATTGCCGACCACCAGCACGTCGAGCTCGTTGCCCATGAAGCAGCGGAAGGCGTCCTCCGGCGTGCAGACGATCGGCTCGCCGCGCACGTTGAAGCTGGTGTTGACCAGCACCGGGCAGCCGGTCAGCTCCTTGAAGCGCGCTGAGCAGCCGGTGAAACAGCGGATTGGTGTCGGCGTGCACGGTCTGGATGCGCGCCGAATAGTCGACATGCGTCACCGCCGGAATTTCCGAGCGCGCGACGTTGAGCTTGTCGATGCCGAACAGCGCCTGCTCCTCGGCCGTCATGTGCGCGGCGCCGGTCCTTCCGGACGTCGGCGACGAGCAGCATGTAGGGGCTGTCGGCATCGAGCTCGAACCAGTCGGCGACGTCCTCGCGCAGCACCGACGGCGCGAAGGGGCGGAAGCTCTCGCGGTATTTGACCTTGAGATTGAGGTTCTTCTGCATCGCCGGCGAGCGCGGATCGCCGAGGATCGAGCGCGCGCCGAGCGCGCGCGGGCCGAACTCCATGCGGCCCTGGAACCAGCCGACCGCCTTCTGGCCGGCCAGCGCCTGCGCCGTCGTCTCGATCATCGCGTCTTCGCCGAGCACCGCGAAGCGCGCGCCGGCCGCGGTCAGCCGCCGCTCGATCTCGGCCTGCGCGAAGCTCGGGCCGAGATAGACGCCGGCCATGCCGTCGGCGCCGTTGGTCTTGCGCGGCTGGCCCTTGAAGAGGTGGACAGGCCGCGAGCGCCGCGCCGAGCGCGCCGCCGGCGTCGCCCGCCGCCGGCTGAATCCAGATGTTCTCGAAATGCGCCGTCGCGCAGCACCTTGCCGTTGGCGACGCAATTGAGCGCCACGCCGCCGGCCAGGCAGAGATTTCGCGCGCCGGTCTGCTTGGCGAGGCTGCGCGTCAGCCGCAGCACGGCCTCCTCCAGCACCGCCTGGATCGAGGCCGCGACATCCATGTGGAACGGCGTCAGCAGCTGGTCCGGGCTGCGCACCGGCTCGCCGAACAGCTCGGCGAAGCGCTCGTTGGTCATGGTCAGGCCGGTGCAGTAGTCGAAATACGACATGTCGAGCCGGAACGAGCCGTCCGGCTTCAGATCGATCAGGTTGTCGAGAATGAGCTTGGCGTACTTCGGCTCGCCGTAGGGCGCGAGCCCCATCACCTTGTATTCGCCGGAGTTGACCTTGAAGCCGGTGTAATAGGTGAAGGCCGAATAGAGCAGGCCGAGCGAATGCGGGAAATGGATCTCCTGGAAGATCTCCAGGCGGTTGCCGTCGCCGATCGCCGCCGACGTCGTCGCCCATTCGCCGACGCCGTCCATGGTCAGCACCACCGCGTTCTCGAACGGCGAGGGAAAGAACGCCGACGCCGCGTGGCTCAGATGATGCTCGCAGAACAGCAGCCGTTGCCGTGTCGAAATCTCCGCGCGAACTTCTTCAGCTCGTCGCGCAGCAGGTTCTTCTGGAACAGCTTCTCCCGCAGCCAGAGCGGGATCGCCATCCGGAACGAGCGGAAGCCGCGCGGCGCCAGCGCGAGATAGGTTTCCAGCAGCCGCTCGAATTTCAGGAACGGCTTGTCGTAGAACACGACATGGTCGAGCTCGTCGAGCCGCGACGCCGGCCTCCTGCGAGGCAATAGGCGATCGCGTTGTGCGGAAACGACGGGATCGTGCTTCTTGCGGGTGAAGCGCTCTTCCTGCGCGGCGGCGACGATGCGGCCGTCCTCGACCAGCGCCGCGGCGCTGTCGTGATAGAAGGCGGAGATGCCGAGAACGCGCATCGCGCGGTCTAGAACAGCGTGTAGATGAACGGCGCGACCGCGGAGCCCTTGGTCAGCACCACCAGGCCGCCGAACACCACCATCATGATCAGGATCGGCAGCAGCCAGAATTTCTTGCGCACGCGCATGAAGCGCCAGAGCTCAGCCAGAAAGTCCATGCCGTGTCCTCTCTAGAACTGATCCTTCATCGTCTCGCGGCGCAGGCCCCGGCGGCTGCCGGACGATCCAGTAGCTGTCCGCATCGGGCTCGCGCTTCAGCCGCAACAGATCCTTGCCCAGCGCGCGCATCACGAGGCCGGTCGGCAGCACCGTGCCGTAGAACAGCAGCCCCATGACGATCGGGTTGACCACCGCGTGCAGCAGCAGGCCGAACTTGAGCCAGAGCCGGTTGAGCGGCTTGAGCATCGCCGGCCATAGACAGCGCGGCCGCCAGAAACAGCGCGGCAACGCCGCCGATCCACGGCCAGACCCGGCCGTCATGCCAGCAGTTGAGCGCCGCAATCAGCGCGAACGACACCGGCCATCACGATTCCGAACGAGCGATCGGAACCGACCACGATCTTGTCGTCGCGTGAGAAGGTCTCGTGCGTTGCGGCCTGCATTGCGGCCCTGGTCTCCGGCGCCAATCAGTTCGTGACGGAAGAGGCTTGCGGCGCGGTCGGCTTCAGAACCCCGGCTTTGATCATCGCCGCACTGATCTGCTGCATCCGGTTCATCAGCTCAAGCGCCGCGCCCGGCGTCAACACCAGCCGGCACGATGGATAGCGGCGGCCGGTCGGGGCGGTATTGGGCACCAGCGGATCAATCCGGTTCACGCAGAATTCGATCCGCAACGATTGCCCGTCGAAGAATGTGCTCGCGATGGAGTCGGAGAATGTCTCCTGAAGTTCCGGCAAATCCACGTAACGGAACGTCGGCGCCTGGGTTGCCTGTGTGACATCCGGCGCTTTCGGAGCCTGCGGTTGCATGGCCATCGGGGGGGGGTCCTCGTGTCGGGCGATTGCGCCGGCACCATATACCGGACCTGAGGCTGCGCCAATCGCCTCTCGCGCGGCGGCACTAGCCACTCACCCTGATGCGGGTCCGCACCAGGGCCGAATGCTCTGCGCTCGATCCAACCATTAGCTCGAACTCGCCGGCCTCCACCTCGGGGCCGAGATCGCCCCCGGGGAACGCCAGCGACTTGACCGGAAGATCGAACCGGACGACCCCTGACGTCCCCGGCGCCAGCGTCATCTTGGTGATGCCCCGCAGCTCCATCACCGGGGCCGCGGGACGCGCCACCACATCGCGCACGAACAGCAGCACGGTCTCCTCGCCGGCCATCGCGCCGGCATTCGTGACGTCGGCTTCGATCGCGATCGTCTCGTCCTTTCGGTAGTTCGTCGACACCGTGCGGAGATTGTCGAACTCGAAGCGCGAGTAGGACAGGCCGTGGCCGAACGGGAACTGCGGCGTCACCGGCGTGTCGAGGTAGCCGCTGGTGTACATGTCGGTCGTCGAGAACGGCCGTCCGGTCGAGCGCTGCGCATAGAAGATCGGAATTTGCCCGACGGAGCGGGGCAGGGAAATCGGCAGCTTTCCGCTCGGGCTCGCTTGGCCGAGCAACAGCGCCGCGACCGCGTTGCCGGTTTCGATGCCGAGGAACCAGAGCACCATCACGGCCTCCGCACGCTCGATCAGCCAAGGCACCGTCAACGGGCGCCCTGACGAAAGCAGCGCCACCGACGGGCTTGCCCACGTCGAACACGGCCAGGGCCAGCTCGCGCTGGCGGCCGGTCAACTCGATCTGCCCGCGACTGGCCGCCTCCCCGGTGAAGCCTTCGGGCTCGCCGAGCGAGAGGATGACCACGTCGGCCTCGCGGGCGATCCGCACGGCTTCGGCGATACCGGTGACATCGTCGCCTTCGAGATCGACGCCTTTGGCGATCGACAAAGCTCCGGCCGGCAGCGCCGCATGCAGGGCCTCTCGAATGCTCACGCCCTTAACCTCTTTCCCGCCCGCATGCCAGGCGCCGAGCAGGCCATCCGCGCCGGCCACCGGGCCGATCAGGGCGACGCGCTGTTGCGGCTTGAGCGGCAAGAGATCCTGCTCGTTCTTGAGCAGCATGGCCGATTTCGTGGCGGCCTCGCGCGCCAGCGCGCGAGCCGCAACGAGCCGGGCTTCGCGCTCGGCAGCGTCCGGTTCAGGCGGGAACGGATGCTCGAACAGGCCAAGCTTCGCCTTCAGGGTCAGCACGCGACGAACCGCCTCATCGATCATCCCGATCGTCACGTCGCCGCGCTCGAGCGCGATCGGCAGGCCGCGCGCATAGGCGTTGCCCACCATGTCGATGTCGATGCCCGCCTGCAGCGCAAGTGCGGCAGCCTCCGCGATATCCTCCGCAACCCCGTGCTTGACGAGTTCTGCAACGGCGTTGAAGTCGCTCACCATCACGCCGTCGAATCCCCAGCGTTTGCGCACCGTGTCCCGCAACAGCTCGGCATTGGCCGTCGTCGGCACCCCGGCGAGATCGTTGAAGGACGGCATGATCGCGGCGACGCCGGCCTCGACGGCGGCGCGGAACGGCGGCAGATAGACTTCATTCAGCTGCCGCTCGGAAATGTCGACCGAGGCGTAGTCACGGCCCGCCGTCACCGCGCCGTAGGCGCCGATGTGCTTGGCAGTCGCGCCGATCGCATCCGGCCTGCCGATGTCCGGTCCCTGGAAGCCGCGCACCTTCGCGCGCGCGATTTGCGCCGCCAGCCATGGATCTTCTCCCGGCGACTCGACGATGCGCCCCCAGCGCGGATCGCGCGTGACGTCAAGCATCGGCGCAAATGTCATCGTGATGCCGGCGGCGCGGGCCTCGTAAGCCGCCATTCTCGCGGTGCGCTCCCACAAATCCGGATCGAACGCCGCCGCCTCTCCAAGCGGCACCGGAAAGATCGACCGGTAGCCGTGCAAGACGTCGAAGCCGAAGATCAGCGGAATGCGCAGCCGCGTTTCTTCGAGCGCGACGCGCTGCAGCCTCGTCGTGGTTGCCACACCGTGAGCCCCGACCAAGCTACCGACCCGCCCGGCGCGAATGTCACGAAGGAGCTCGGCGTCCTCGGCAGAGTCCGAATGAACGACATCGCCACTGGCGCCGCCCATCGTGAGCTGCCCGATCTTCTCCTCGAGCGTCATATCGCTCAGCAGCTTTTCGATGAGTGCCATGCCGTCAGCCGCCGGGATTTACCGAGCGTTGCCGAACCAAACGGCGGTCGCAAGAGTTGCTCGCATCCATTTGATTTCCGAGCTAGCGCTCGTCGCGCCTTCGTCCCCCGCCGGCGAGGAAATCGGCGTAGGCCTGCGCCAGCCCCTCTTTAAGGGGCGTGCGCGCCCGCCAGCCGAGCGCGGCGAGCTTCGACACGTCGAGCAGCTTGCGCGGCGCGCCATCCGGGCGCGACGTGTCGAATACGAGCTCGCCCGTGATAGCCGACGACCTCGGCGACAAGGCTCGCAAATTCGGCGATGCTGACCTCCTCGCCGGTGCCGACATTGAGAAACTCGTCGCCGGAATAGTGCTTCATCACGAACACGCAGGCGTCGGCGAGATCGTCGACCGCCAGAAACTCGCGCTGGGCTGTGCCGCTGCCCCAGACCACCACGTCGGCGGCTGCCCGCCAGCTTGGCCTCGTGGAAGCGGCGGATCAGCGCCGCCGGCACGTGGCTGTTCTCGGGATGATAGTTGTCGCCCGGGCCATAGAGATTGGTCGGCATCACCGAGATGAAGTCGTCGCCGAACTGCCGGCGATAGGCCTCGGCACAGCTTGATCCCGGCGATCTTGGCGACCGCGTACCACTCGTTGGTCGGCTCCAGCGGACCGGTCAGCAGCATGTCCTCGTCATCGGCTGCGGGGCGTCGCCGCGGATAGATGCAGGACGAGCCGAGAAACAGCAGCTTCTTGACGTCCGGCGTGGGCCGCGCGCATGACGTTGAGCGCGATCGCGAGGTTGTCGGCCAGGAAATCGACCGGATACGTATTGTTGGCGTGGATGCCGCCGACATGGCCGGCGGCCAGGAACACGGCGTCGGGCTTTTCCTGCGCGAGCCAGCGCTTCGACCGCCGCCTGCTGCGTCAGATCGAGCGCCTGCCGATCGGCGGTGACGACCTCGCAGTGCTCGGAGGCGAGCCGCCGCACGATGGCCGACCCCGCCATGCCGCGATGGCCGGCGACCCACACGCGCTTGCCCGCAAGGTCGAACAGCAGCGGCGGGTTCATGCGGGCGCGGTCATTGCGCGGCAGGTGTCGCGCGGTTGCGCGGCAGGAACACCTTCAGCGGACGCTTGATCGCGCCGGAGCAATCGCGCGTGACGGTCTTGCCGCCGTCGGACCAGGTCTGTTTGCCGCGGAGCTTGGCGCTGCGGCGGACGAATGTGCCGCTGTAGGAGGCGGTGTATTCGCGATTTCCGCCCTTCCACGAGCCCTGCAGGCTGAGCTTGCCGCCATCGAGCGTGCCGGTGCCCGCCTCCAGCACGGTCTCCGCGGCGGGGCGCAGCCGCACAACGTGGGTGTAGCGCACCGTGCCGCCCGCAATCGTCACGTCGATCGCCTCCCGCATGGCGGCATCCGTGAACGGCAGCTTGTCGCACACCAGCGTGCCTCGATAGACCGCGTCCAGCACCTGCTGCGCGGAGGCGTCGGAGCGCAGGCAGCGCCGCCGCCGCGGCAAGCACGATCCAGAGCCTTGACCGCACCAATCGTCCCTCCCCTTAGCGCGCCGTCCTAACAGTTCGGATGAACGTGCTCGGACTTTAGCAAAAGCACCTCAAGCCGTAATGAAGCGATGCTTGCCCTCCTCAAGCACGACACAGGTCAGCCGACCGGTCGCGAACGCCCCGGTATCGATGTTGATCCGGTTTGGCAAGACCTCGGGCTCCTCGGTCGGCGTGTGGCCGTGCACCACGACCTTGCCGAAGTCCACCCTGCTCAGCAGGAACTCCTCCCGGATCCACATCAGGTCTTCCGGGTCCTGCCGATCGAACGGGATGCCCGGGCGAATCCCGGCGTGACAGAGGAAGTAGCGACCAAGATCGAGCGAGAGCCGCAGCGACGACAGGAATTCGCGATGCTGCGGCGGCAGCGCTGCGCGCAGCGCTTCGGCGGCGTCCTCGTAGTTCCGCCCGACCATCAGCGGACCGACCGGCACGCGATAGGAAGCAGCGTCTCAAGCCCGCCGAGCTGGCGCCAATGGCGCCCCACGTCGGGCTCGCGCAGGAACGTCTCGAACAACTCCTCATGATTGCCCTTAAGCGCGACGTAGGCGTGCGGGAACGGATTTTGGGACAGACGCTCGATCACGCCGCGCGAATCCGGCCCGCGGTCGACGTAGTCGCCGAGCGTCACGGTCAGGCATTCGGCGCCCGGCAGGTCGCCGAGATCGCGTGGATGTGCCCGACCATGCGGTCGAGCAGATCGGTACGGCCGTGAATGTCGCCGATCACGTAAATCCGCCGTGCGTCGCTGGGTCGTATGTCATTGCGCCACCCGAGGGCGATCACTTCGCCGGTCCTCGCTTCGCCCGTCCAGCCGAAAATCGCCCGCTCCGCCTGCGATCAGAACGGGAGTCTTGCACTGCACAATATCCGTGCGCACTGCGACAAAGACGGGCATCGCGATTTGGCCGCAAGATGCCGCTCACCTTATCACATCGATCGTAACACGTTGAAACAATCTGTAGAATTCTCGCTTGTACAGCGCCTTGGCACGTGGCTTGAAGTTCGATCAAGGTGGACTCCTCCCTTCAAAATCGTCATCGTCGACAAGAACCCGATCAGGGCGGCCATCCTGGAGGACGGGCTGCGCGAGGCCGGTCATGTTCATGTCGTGCGCATCGACGAGACCGCCCACCTGCTTGGCCCGCATCTACGCCATCGACCCCGACGTCATCCTGATCGACCTCGAGAACCCGAGCCGCGACGTGCTGGAGCAGATGTTCCAGGTCAGCCGCGCGGTGCGCCGCCCGGTCGCGATGTTCGTCGACCAGTCCGACTCGCGCCTCGATCGAGGCCGCGGTCGACGCCGGCGTCTCGGCCTATATCGTCGGCGGGCTGCGCAAGGAGCGCATCCAGAACATCCTCGACCTCTGCATCTCGCGCTTCAACGCCTTCGCGCGCCTCAAGGACGAGCTCGAACGCACCCGCTCGGCGCTGCGAGGAGCGCAAGGTGATCGACCGCGCCAAGGGCATCCTGATGAACGCCAAGAACCTCACCGAGGAGCAGGCCTATGCGCTGCTGCGCAAGACCGCGATGAACGAGAACAAGAAGATCGCCGAGGTGGCGCAGTCGGTGATCACCGCCGCGGAGCTGTTCAAATGAACAAGCG
This sequence comes from uncultured Alphaproteobacteria bacterium, assembly GCA_963821555.1. GTDB lineage: Bacteria > Pseudomonadota > Alphaproteobacteria > Rhizobiales > Xanthobacteraceae > Z2-YC6860. The sequence continues at coordinate 34,531 of CAWGEM010000007.1, forward strand.
GCTGCGCATCGGCTTCATCCCGCTGTGCGACGCGGTCGCTCTGATCGTCGCGGCCGACAAAGGCTTCCTCGCGGCGGAAGGTCTCGACGTCGAGCTTGTTCGCGAGGTCTCCTGGTCGAACGTGCGCGACAAGCTCAACATCGGCCTGTTCGACGCCGCGCACCTGATCGCGCCGGTCGCGATCGCCTCGAGCCTCGGCCTCGGCCACGTCAAGGTGCCGATCGTCGCGCCGTTCGCGCTCGGCGTGAACGGCAACGCCATCACGGTGTCGCCCGCGCTCTATGCCTCGATCGCCGCCGCCGCCGACGGCAACATCGTCGATCCGATGGTGTCGGCGCGGGCGCTCGCCAAGGTGGTCGCCAACCGCAAGACGCGCGGCCAGGAGCCGCTCACCTTCGGCATGACGTTTCCGTTCTCGACCCACAACTACCAGCTCCGGTTCTGGATGGCGGCCGGCGGCGTCGATCCCGACGAGGACGTGCGCCTCGTGGTGCTGCCGCCGCCCTACATGGTCGAGAGCCTCGCCAACAAGCACGTCGACGGCTTCTGCGTCGGCGCGCCGTGGAATTCGGTCGCGGTCGATCTCGGCATCGGCTTCATCCTGCACTTCGTCTCGGAAATCCTGGCGCGCGGCGCCGAGAAGGTGCTCGCGGTGCGCAGCCGCTGGGCGCAGGACAATCCCGATACGCTCGCGCGCCTGGTGCGCGCCCATGCTCGCGCCGCGGCCTTCATCGAGGACGAGGCCAACCGCGACGAGGTCGCGGCGATGCTCGCCGCCGCCGAACCGCATCGGGGTCGCGCCGAAGTGATCCGCCGCACGCTCGACGGCCGCATGAAGGTGTGCGCCCGACGGCGCGACGCGCGTCGATCGCGAACTATCTCCTGGTCGGCCGCAACGGCGCCGGCCGCCCCGACCCGGCGCAGGCCGCCTGGCTTTACGCGCAGATGGTGCGCTGGGGCCAGGCGCCGCTGTCGGACGAGATGCGCGACGCCGCGATGGCGGTGTTCCGCGCCGACCTCTACGACGCGGCGCTCGGACCGGCGCCGCAGACGGTCGCGGCCGAGCCGCCGACGGCATCGGCGCGTTCACGGGGCCGGCCTTCAACCCGCGCGACATCGCCGCCCACCTCACCGCCTGGCGCATCGGCCGCGTGCCGGTGGAGTAGGTCTGGTCACTGCGCGTCGACCTCGCTGCTCGCGGCAACCCGCAAATTCCGCGGCGCATTCCAGCACTGTCAATGGCAGGACGATGCGTCATCTACGAACAAGCCCCGCGCAATTCCGCAGGATGCGGGCGTGTGCAACGTGGGTATTGCCATGCTCCGCGCACCGACTGCCACAGCCGTTTCCGTATCGTAACGAGAATAGGCCATCTACGGCGCTGCCCGTCTTGCGGCCGCTCCCAGACATGCGAATATTCATGAGGCGGCGGCATCGGGGCTATGGGCATGATCGGCCCACGACCCTCAGCGGGGTGACTTTCATGAAGGGACATTTGCTCGCGGCCACAGCCGCCGCGCTTGCGTCCGTGCTCGCGCTGCCGGCGGTCGGGGCCTCCGAACTGCAGGTCATCGCCGGCGGCGCGATGACGGCTCCGCTCAAGGAGCTCGGCCCGCAATTCGAAAGCGCCTCCGGCCACAAGCTCGTCTTTCGCTTCGGCACGACGCCCGAGTTGATCAAACTCGCGACCAGCGGTGGGCCGTTCGACCTCGGCGTCGTGCCACGCGAGGTGATGAGGGACGCTGGTGCTCGCGCGCAGTTCGCATCCGGGCCGACCATCGACATCGCGCGCGTGGGCCTCGGCGTCGCCGTCCGCTCGGGGGCCCCGCGAGCCCGACATCAGCACGCCCGACGCGCTGAGGCAGACGCTGGTCAAGGCACAATCGATCGCCTTCATCCCGGCGAGCGCGGCCGGCGCTCAGGTTCTCGGCGCACTCGAACGCCTCGGCATCGGCGAAGCCATGAAGGTCAAGACCAAGGTCCAGGCTACGCCCGCCCAGATCGTGCAAGCGGTCGCAAGCGGCGAGGCCGAGCTTGGCGTGTTCCTGATCAATGTTCTCACGGCTCCCGGGCTCGACATCGTCGGTCCGTTCCCAGCCGAGCTGCAGCAGGAGGTCGTCTTCACGGCAGCGGCTGCCGCCAACACCAGGGACGCGGACGCCGCCAAGGCCTTCATCACGTTCCTCGCGACGCCCGCCGCTGCCGCCGTGATCAAGGCCAAAGGCATGACGCCTGGCTAAGCGCCATCGGCGCGGGCCGAAATTGACGCTTGGTGCCACCGGGTGATGCACAGTTTTCCGACCGCCCCTGCGGACGGTCAAATCGGCGCTGTGGTTTTGAGCCCGACCTCCTCGTAACCGCCGCCGCTTTCGTCGGGCCACGACACGGCCGTTTGAAACGCCGGCCGCGCCGCGATGCGCTTGTACCATTCGTTCACGCGCGGTCGGCGGTTGTGCGACCAGAACTGGTCGGCGCCCAACGCCGAGAGACGGAACATGTAGGGCGCCACGGTAATTTCCGCGAGCGAGTAGTCGGCACCGACAATCCAGGGGCCGGGATCGAGATCGTGTTGCAGACGGTCGAGCAGCTCTTCGATCTTGGCGCGCGCCTCAGCGAGCTCCGCATCGGTGATTTCGCCACGCACGCCGCGGCCGTGGATATCGCGGTAGAAGCGCGTCGGCCGCCGCTCGGCCTGCTTGACCAGTTCCTCGTCACCCCAGCGGTTGCGCAGCTTGGGCAGGATGTATTTCACGAAGGTCAGCTTGACGATGGCGTCAAAACTCGACTCGCAACGATGCACGAACTCGCGCATGCGAGCAGCCTTCAAGCGGATCGGCCGGCACGAGCTTCGGCCCATCGAAAGCCGCGTCGATGTATTCGTTGATGATCGTCGACTCGCGGATCGGCTTGCCGTCATGCACCAGTGTCGGCACGACGCCATCGGGATTGAGCGTGAGGTATTCCGGCTTCATCTGATCGAATTTGAACAGGTCGATGTAGCGGCTCGTCCATGGGACACCCTTTTCGTCCAGGGCCATCCGGCAGCGCACCGAACAAACCGAACTCCAGAAGTGATAGAGCTCAATCACGTGGTCCTCCCATCGCTTGTTGGAAGGGAACGGCAACGGGCCGCCCCCACAACCGCCGCCCGCGAAAAGAAACCGTCAGTCGAGCACTTCGTCGGCGGCCGCCTGCAGCGTGAGCGGAACGCTGACGCCATAGGCATGCGCCGTCTTGAGATTGATCACCAATTCGAATTGCGTCGGCTGCAAGACCGGCATCTCCGCCGGATTCGAGCCTTTCAGGATTTGGCCGACATATTCCCCGGCCTGGCGATACATCCAGCTGATGCTCGGGCCATAGCTCAACAGTCCGCCCGCCACCGCGAACTGGCGCACGAAATACACGGCCGGGAGCTTGTGCCGATGCGCGAACCCGACGATCTGCTCGCGCCGATCGAGCAGGATCGGATCGGTTCCGGTAATGAAGGCCTGCGCCTTGGCACTCAGGAACTGCTCGAATGCGGCGTCGATCTCGCTCGCATTTCTGGCATTGAGCGTGATGGTCTCCAGACCCAGTTTCTTTGCTCCAGCCTCTGCGTCCGCTGCCTCGATATTCACATTGGGGTTGGTGGGATTCATCAGCAGCGCAATTCGCGAAGCGGTCGGGGCCATTTCGTGGAGCAGCTCCACGCGCTTGGCGCCAAGCACATTTTGATTGAACAGGATGCCGGTCACGTTGCCGCCGGGGCGGTTGACGCTCTTGACCAGTCCGAAGCGGACGGGGTCGCCGCCGATCGTGAAGACAACGGGCACCGTGCTGCTCGCACGCTGCGCGGCGCGGGCGGAGGCGACATCGCCGGTGGCGGCAATGGCAACGACGCCCATGGCGACAAGCTCCGCCGCAAGTGCAGGGAGGGCATCGTAGTTTCCGCGGGCCCATCGCTCCTCGATGCGGACGTTTCTGCCCTCGACGAAGCCGGCCTTCGCCAACCCCTCCCGAAACGAGTTGGCGTTGAAACGATAGGTGTCGGGCGAGGCGCTGTTCAGAAAGCCGACCAACCGCGTCTGTTGTTGCGCCAACGCGGCAAGCGGCCAAGCGGTCGCGGTACCGCCGAGCAGCGTGATGAACTCGCGCCGTCTCATCGCACCCCCAGCAAGCGTCGCGGCCACATCGTGCAGGAGCAAAGCATATCAGCCCCGTTTTGCATCAAGGAGGGGGATGGCGGCTCAAAAGTGGATGTTTGTGCCGAACGGCCTGGAAGGCTCGGGGGTTTATCCCTGGCCACGCCAGGGTCGAGCCGGTTCGAAGCCCCCGGATTGAAATTCAGGCCATCGGCGCCGGACGCCCACGGCCCCGCTCCCGACTAAACTCTTTGCAATCAATGATTTTCTCCCCAAGTCCATGACCCGCAGGTGAAATCGCATTGGGGTGTGATCCACCTCACCCCGTTCGAGCGCTCGCTGTGCCACCACCCTGCCCAGAAGGCCTGAAGGCCTATGGGAGGTTTCCATGCGTCATGAGACTGCATTCGCGAGAAATGCCGAACGAGTACCGTTCGTCCACCTCCGGAGTTACCACGCGCCGCGGCCGTCCCGTCAGTTCGCCGTGGTGCTTACGCTGTTGCTAGCCGTCGCATTGACGATGCTGTTCTGACGGCCGGCGCGTCGGACATTCGCCGCGGGACGTTCCGCTGCCGCTGCGCGGAGGCGGGCGACGCTTCCATCGCCTCGTCGTCCCGGGAGCGTGAGATCGAACACCTGCCATGTTAGGCTGCTCGGATTGAGCCCGGGGGCAGGCATGAGGCGACGGGAATTTCTGGGCGCTTGCGGCGGGGCGATGGCAGCGTGGCCGTTCGCCGCGGTTGCGCAAGCCCCCACGATGCTGCGCGTCGGCAGCACGTCGCAATTGCCGTCTCGAGTGCAACCTGCGTCAGACTGTCTGGCCCTGCTTAAGGCAGGTGGCCGCTGCGCTCGAAAATGAGGGCTGAACATGGACGACGAACTGGCATTGACCGCGATCGTCTTGCTGGTCGTGACTTTGGTGATTGTGGTAGGCGCGGCGATCGGCGCGGTGGTCATGGCACTGTTCTAGCTGCGAACCGCAACAGGAACCGCTGCAGACAACGTGCATTGGTCTGTAGAGCGTGGCCGCGCCGTCCCCAACTGTGCGCCACGCTTTAGGAAAGCCTCCGCGGTCAAGCAATCAAGGGGGCTTCCCGCTCTTGGCCACTGCAGCGTTTGAACTCAGCGCTGCAGCTTCTTGCTGTTGTTGCGGACTGGCCGATCCCCCGGAGTGACCACCGGGCGACCGTCATAGAACTGGTTCGGCTCGCACCAGCCGCCCATCCCGGAAATCTGAACACGACACTGTTCCAGCGTCAGCATGTAGCAGTTGGTGCCGCCGCCGCGGCCGCCGCCGTAGACGGCACACCACCGATAGGGATCGGCCTCGGCGCGGTCGGTTGATATAGCTGCGATCAAGCCGCAACCGAGGAGCAAGGTGACCAGCGATGCGGACACAAAGCGCATGGATCTCTCTATAAGCGTGTCCGGGTCTGCTCCTTGGCGGCGAACACCTTGACCTGGACGACCGGGAACTTCTTTTTCAGCGCCAAGCCAGCCTTGAACGCAGCGTCCGACGAGTCGTGCGGGGACTTCATCTTGCCGTCGACTTCCAATCCATAGCCCTCGGTCGGAATGGCATTGGCCCGCAGATACTTCGGCTGCCTTTCCTCGCTCGTCTCCAGGTCGTCATTCTTGTCGAGCACATCATTCGCTTCGACCACGCTTTTCGCTTCGACGTCTTTCTTTGCGAGGAGAATTTCGCGCTTTGCCATGGGATCGCCTGCCTTGCTTCGATGGTTGGCCGTTGACGCGGTTACGGGCACGCCCTGATGGACCTCGGCGCAATTGTCGGTGGCCCAGCACCGCACCTGGACGGCTGAATCGGCCTAAGATCAATAATCGGAAATGGCTGCGAATGGGAGGAGTAACGCAATGAAATCCGTTGCCAACTTTTTCGCCTGCGCCGCACTATCCGCCGGTCTCACAGGGTTTTCCGTGTCCGCTGCTTTGGCGGCTGACGGGGAGAGTTTTCCGGGCACGACTTGTACTTGCCAGGGATGCGCCAGTGGAGGGGGAGACCTAACCGGTGACTGCGCCAGCGTGTGCAAGGGCAAGACTGTATATTCGAAGGGATCGGAACCCCATGACTACTGCAAAGCGGCCGGAAGGGTAACAGGAGACTGGTTGCGAGCCGCGATGGCGCTCGCGGGACTGAACGTCCGTGACCTCGCCAATGCATCCAAGGTCAGACCGTCGACCATCGTCCGCATGGAAGCCTCGCGCAAAAAGGCCGTTGGGGCCGACAGTAGGACCGTCGACAAGGTGATTAACGCGCTGCAGGTCAAAGGCGTGGAGATTACTGAGGATGGCGTTCGCCTCATGCAGAAGCCGTTAGCCAAATCAAGATGATGTCGCGACTACTTCGCCGACATCCCGGACATCAAGCTGCCGGCTGAGATGTTGAGGCTCGCCGACCACATCGTCGATACCAAGGCGGGCACGTTCGACCCGACCTCGTTTGTCGATCACTACGAGACTGCCGTGGTCGAGTTGCTCAAGAACAAGCAGGCCGGCATCGCGTTGGCAAAGCCGGCGCCGCGAGCTGCGAACCAGTGCCAGGAATTGAGGTATTGATTAATCAAACGCACTGCGTGGTCGGCCTGTAGGGAATGCCGAAAGGACGAAAGGCCGCAGTCGCACGTCACGCACGCAGCGCCTATGATCGCTCGCCGCTGCGGAACGAGCGCCCAATCAGCAACGCAGTGGGCGCGAGGGCGGTGGCGCCGGGTTCGCTCCCACATGCGCCGTCTTGTCCAGCCAAAGCCACTTGTACGCTTGGGGTGACTACCAATGTCCAATATCAGTGGGCGGTCCGAGTTGGATACATCTCATAGTGACCAATTGTTGGAGTTGGCATCTCAATCAGGTCGCGCGTCTCAAACGTGGTTCCGAAACCTAATAGCGATCCAAGGCGCTCTGGCAACTGGCTTCGGATACCTAGTCTTGGCGCCTTCGGAACGGCCGTTGAGGCAGGCAGCGTTAGCCTTGATCGTGTGTGTATTTGGCGTAGTACTCACCTGGGCGCTGACTACAATCATTCTCCGCGCTCACCGATGGCAAGCTTGGTACGTTAAACGGTACATTGCGATTCCAGGCAACGTTGGCCGGGTATTTCCAGGCATCATCGAACCTCCTCCGGCAAAAATCCCCGACGACAAGCAAATTTCGCATATGGACCCGGGTTTTATTGGTTCTCGAATCCGCCGCGTGGCGTGGTGGATGGGTTTTGCTTGGGCGATTGCCGCAATTTTGTTGGTGTTGCCTTGGCGGCTGGTGTGAGCTACTTCAACGAGCTTAATTATTCTCGGTCTTAACCCTACTCCCCGGTGCGAATTGCCGAGGTGAGGACGCCGTGCCAAGCCTCGGCCATGAGCGACCGAGTGGCGTCAATCGCGCTGAGTTTGTTGTTTCTGACTTGTACGATACCGATCGTCGTAGTCTTGACGTGGTTCGCGCGTCACGGTCTCACCATGTCGCAGCTGGGTCTGGCCGCGCCAATGAACGAAGTGCTTAAGGACTTTGTGGGGCCGGTCGCAACAATCATTGCCGCCATCACCGCAGCAGGTGTGGCATTCCTATTCGGCCGAGCGCAGCGCGACATTGCCAAGGCGCAGGCGGATACGGCGGCCCAAATGTTGCACGTCTCTCAGCAGCATGTGGTCTTGGACCTGTTCGACAGACGATGGGCTATCGTTGCCGACCTGAAATCTGCAATTCGCGCCATAAGCCGGTCCGGTCGCGTAGACCCAGACAGCGAACGAACCTTCTTGGCGGCCACAGATCGCGCGGCATTCCTTTTTGGCTCTGAGGTCACCGATTATCTCGACGCCGTAGCCTTTGCGATGGTCCGGCTCAGTTCAGCTGCCGATGACCTAAACTCGGCAAATTTGGAGCTTGTTCATAGAGCGGCCGCTGAGCGGCGGGACAAAGCGTTCGAGATGATCAGCAATTTTCACAGGGAGTTTGGCTCTTTGGTGGCCCCCTACATGGCTATGGCCATGCAGCTACCGGCGGATGAATGCTCAGCGATGCCGTTCCGTTTCGATCCCGCCGATCAACCACGGCCAACGACGGCGGCGATCCAGCTTGATAAACACGAAGGCGCGTCATCTAATGGGGAGAAGCTCGGGTCGAAGGCCGAGAGGGTTCCCGGGCGCACAATCGTCCCCTGACGTCGGCGAGCGAAGGCAACAACCACGGCGTCGCCCAGTCCATCCGTACGCGAAACTCTGTCCGTGTTGGCCTTTTCATCGTCCCCATCGAGCGTATGCAGATGGATACCGGCAGCACTTTGCCTGCGCGGAGCGCGGCGTCGCCGGCGTGATCGGCCTCGTTAACCTTAAATTAACCATTTGTTTGGGTGAAGAGTTTGGTCGTTGTAAAAGTATTAACGGCAAGGGGCAGAGGCGCCTTGGGCCGGATTGAATAGGTGTCCCACATTCCAAGAGGTGGCTGGATGCGCGTCCCGATTCGTATTGCATTGCTGCTTGCCGGTCTATGTTCTTCCGGCTCCGTCGGAATAGGACTGCTGGCACCGGCGCAAGCCCAAACCGTTCCGAAATCCATCCAGGAAGGCGGCACCGATGCCGCAATGAAGTCTCGCAAGAACGCCTGGACGGTCGGCGTCGCGGGTGGACTGCTCTCGGGCTCCTACATGACCTACGCCGACGAATTGGCACAGGTTCTCGACGATGGCGACAATTTGCGCATTCTACCCATGGTTACCTACGGCGCCACGTCCAATCTCGACGATCTCCTCTACTTGCGCGGCGTTGATGTTGCAGTGACGCAAGCCGACGTCTTCGACTATTTCCGTACCAATCGAAAAATTCCGAACCTCGAAAACCGCGTCAACTACATCCTTCGGCTGCCCGTTTCGGAGGTCCAAATCCTTGCGCGCGACGAGATCAAGACTATCGAGGATTTGCGCGGCAAGAAGGTCAACTTCGGTCCGGCCGGGAGCGGTTCGAGCCTGACCGGGACGATGGTGTTTCAGCGATTAAACATCCCGGTCGAGCAGGTGCTCTACGATAACCCCACCGCACTTCAAAAGCTCAGGAGCGGCGAGGTCGCGGCGCTGATCCGAGTCATCGGCAAGCCCATCGGCTTCTTCGCCAGCATTCCGCCCAATTCGGGCTTGCGTTTCGTGTCGATTCCACTTTCAAGAACGTTTGCCGATTACTACACGCTTGGGGAATTGACGCACCGGGACTATCCGACGTTGATCGCCGAAGGTCAGACGGTCGACACCATTGCCGTTCCCACGGTGCTGGCAGCCTTCAACTGGCCGAGAGGAACCGATCGCTACCGGCGCATCGAACGGTTTGTCGATGCCCTTTTTGGCAAATGGGACAAGTTCCTCGAACCTCCACGCCATCCCAAGTGGCGCGACGTCAATCTGGCTGCGACTGTGCCTGGCTGGAAGCGCCTGCCAATGGCAGAGGAGATGCTTGACCGGCTGCGCGGGAAGGAGGTCGCCGACTCGCCAGCGGCTACGCGGCGAGTTTGCCGCCTTTGTTAGGGAAAAGGGTGCGACCAGCGCGAGTTTGACCGACGCGCAGCGCGAGGCGCTGTTCCGGGAATTCCTACAATGGCGGTCCAAACGTGTCCGTCAGTAGCAGCAGGCGGCGCTCGCATGCGGTCGTGTGGCAACGCAGCGAGCAAGCCAGTCATTCATCAGGCCGTGAAAGCAATGCCAACGCCAGTCGGGTGCGTCATCAGGGGAGCGTCAGTACATGAGTACCCCACCGAGGAAGCTTTCGAATTTAACTGAGCATTCGTATGTGCCGCAGTGGGCGCGCGAGCAGCCCGAGTGCGTGCGGCGAAGAGCCAGTTGCGCACCGGCCGGTGCCGAGGATGACGACAGCGAGCTGCGACCGGGCGATTGCGCTCATATCGTCGAACCATGTCAGTGGCGCGGTCCGGCCTGGTACCTGACGCAAATTTCACGCGTGGCGTTACCGAGCCATCGCTCCCGTTGCAAGGTATGACTTCGACCGAGGACATCGGCGAAAAGTCCGCTCGTCCCCAGGATGAGATCGTCGATCTCGATCTTGAGCGCCTGGAAACCGCTTTGCGATCGTTGCAGCGCGAGGCAACCGTCGCGCGGCTTCGATCGCCACCTCCGCTCAAGTCCGAGGGCATGCCGTCCCCTGCGAGGGCGCCCCGCCACGCCCTGAGATGGCTGTCGGTTCTAATCGTTGCCGGCAGCGTTGCCCCTTTGGCCTACTACTTTTCAGCAGACAGCCTGGTGTCGGCGTCGACGCGCGTCCTTCCGTCACAACCTGAGACGTTTCAGTTGAAGATTCGAGGTGCCGCGTCCGGTCGAGCAGAAAGGGCCCATCGGCTCGCGAGACCACGATCGAGGAACGTCGATCGTCCCTTCGATCTCGCCTCGGCAAGCCGATGTCCCAAGCGCCGCCCCCGCGCCCGCTGTCGAGACTGTCGGACTGCGGGCGCCGCAGCCGACCGCCGTCGAGGCGTCCCGTCCCGACACGCCCGGGCGCGTGCTCGACCGGGAGAAAATCGCCTTGCTGATGACCCAGGGCGAGCAATTGATGTGCCGCGGGCGATATCGCCGCCGCTCGAATCGTGTTCCAGCGCGCTTCCGAGGCGGGCGATGCCGCGGCAACTGTTGCATTGGCCGCCAGCTACGATCCCACGGCCCTGAAGCGGCTCGGAGTTGTCGGGAAGCACGCGGACTTGGCAGAAGGCTCGAAGCCTGTATGAAAAAGCCGAGAGCCTGGGATCCGAAGAAGCGACGCGACGCCTCCACATGCTTGCAAGGCAGTAATACAAATTTCGTCGCAATTCTGGCCACCATCGGCGGCCAACTTGTCCATTAGATAGATTACGGAGGATTTGGGATGCGAGCTTCGACGATCTGGAAGGGGGCGGCTTGCGTCGTTGCGGCCGGCCTAATCGCCGCGATACTGACCAGGCGGTCCGAAGACTACCCCTCGCGCGCCATCACCGTGGTCGTGCCGTTTCCTGCCGGCGGTCCAAGCGACGTGGTTGCGCGCATCGTCACCGAGCAGATGGGCAAGACGCTCGGCCAGCAGCTGGTCATCGAGAATGTCGGCGGCGGCGGCGGTACGATCGGCAGCGCGCGCGTGGCGTCTGCCCAGCCGGACGGCTATACGCTGTTGGCCGGCAGCATGGGTTCGCATGTCTCCGCGCCGGTGCTGACCCCGAATGTCAAATACGATTCGGAGCGAGACTTCACGCCGGTCGGATTTACCGCCAACGCCCCGGCTGTCATCGTCGCGCGCAAGGATTTCCCGGCAACGAATCTGCGCGAATTCGTAGCCTACCTGAAGACGAACGGTGACAAGGTTAAGCAGGCGCATGGCGGCATTGGTGCGTCCTCGCACATGGCCTGCCTTTTGTTCAATCAAGCCGCGGGCGTGAAGCCTGCGCTCGTTGCCTATCGCGGCACCGGTCCGGCGATGAATGATCTGATCGGCGGCCATGTCGATTTCTTCTGCGAGCAGGCGGTGAGTGTCGCCCCGCAGATCAAGGGCGGCGCCATCAAGGCCTACGCTGTTTCCTCGACCGATCGCCTTGCGGTGCTGGCTGACGTGCCGACCGCGAAGGAAGCCGGCCTGGGCTATCAGATGAGCATCTGGGCCGGCATTTTCGCGCCGAAGGGGACGCCCAAGCCGATCGTCGAGAGGCTTGCGTCCGCGCTCGACAAGGCACTGGACGATCCGACCGTCAAGCAGCGTCTGAGCGATCTCGGCGGCTCGGTCCCCCCGAAGGACGAGCGCACGCCGGCCAAGTTCGAAGGCTACGTGAAGGCGGAGATCGCCCGCTGGTCGCCGATCCTCAAGTCGGAAAAGGTCGGTGCCAAACTGGAATGATGTGGTCAACGGAGGCTGATTGTCCTGGAGACCAGTTGCGCGACAACGCCTGAGAGCAGGAACGATCAGAGAGAACGAGAGCGGCGACAAGGGGGGGGCAGGACGCTCTCGCGCCCACTGCGTGCAGAGGTCCGTCGCAGCGGACGGGGAATTATACTGCCAACATCGAATGCTGATCGCGGTTTTTCCTTTCGCACTGCGGTCATTTGGCAGCCCTCGGCGTCGTGCATCGGGGGCTGCCTTTGGCCGGGGCGAAACCCTTCGCAGTCAAAACTTGGCAGCCCTTGACTTGTCGTAGGGGGCTGTTTTTGCTTCCAGCGGTCGCGTGGACTTATGCTCAGCTCCACGGGCTGCGGCTTGAACTCAAGTTAACCAGCAACCACAACAGTTAATCGTACGTTAGCAATCTCGTGACATCCGTCATGCCATCCTTGCGGTAATGGGGTGACCAAACCATGTCATTGAGGCGCACGGTAATTGTTGCCCTCGCGATGGCGGGGGTCGTTGCCAACATCCAAGCGCACGGGGCTGATGTACCCTTCGAGCCGAAGCGTGCGGTCGAACGAGCAGGCGAGCCGAGGCGCGCTCGCCAACCCGATGCCGCGCAGCAAGAACGGCTGTATCAACAGTTCAGGGAGTGGCTGCGAAAAAGAGATCAATTAGATCGCGATGCCGAATTGTCAGCGTCGGGTAAAAAAGAAGAAAAACGAAAAGGTAGACATCGTGATGGTGAACTTGGCAAGTGATCGCGGGTGACTGCGCTGCGATTGGCTCGGAGCGGAAGGTGAACAGCGTCGGGTTTTCAGTGTGGAGTTGCACTTGAGGACTTGCGCAGGAAGGTTGCGCGGCTCTCGATCTGCGCGGGTGGGGGTAAATCATGTGGTGTAATCGGGCTGATTCATGCAGACGCTCGGGTGCATGCGCAGCAGGTTGCGGTGCTTGTGCACGTGCAGCGTTGCACGGCACGTGTTAGACGGGGGATGGATTTCTAGTATTGGGATTACGATCAAGAGCTCGGGGCGGCGCAGGGCGGCAATCAGGTGTATAGTACGCTGCGCAGGCTTAGGGCTCTCAGCCATGCTCTTGACGCAGCAGCACTTTTTGCTCATCGGCGCGCACACGATAACGATCAAGAGCGAGATTGCGGTCGCATTGCGGTCGAGCGCACGTACACCATTGTGCATCGAGAATGAGTGCACGATCGGTTCGTAGGTAGCGAACGGCATTAAAGGCGTAAAGTCAGTTTCACTTTGCGCAAGATTGGATCACTGTGTTCTTGCCACAGCGCGGAACAGCGCATTCAAGGTTCGGCGCACTGGGCGTGTTGGTGCCGCAGATACGTGCTGGGATCAATGCGTGGAAAAGCGTGCGGGCTGGTAGTGCGCAAAATCTGGCTATTTCACTGCGTCTTGCGTGGCGTGTTCAGTGGCGATTGATCTGATGTGTATCGGGTACCGCTGGGATACCGATGCCTCCGATGCCTCCGATGTTTTCGATGCCTCTGATGTTTCCGATGCCCCCGATGCCTCCAATGTTTCCCAGCGGCAAGTAGGCAACAACAATAGGGTTACGATCCAAAATCTTCGGAGCTGTTGCTGCGAAAGATGGCGATGGGGCCCACCGCCGGCCGACCACGAGGACAGCGGGGCGAACTTCGTCAGGGCGCGTGTGGGCATCACCTACGTCTCACCATACGCTCAGCACGACCAACGCGATGAGCGTGATTGCGAGCGCGGTCGGCGTTGTGTCGATCAGCCGGACGCCTCATAGGATCAGCGGCAAAAAGCACGGCGGGCTCGACGATTGAAACCTGTGGACCCCTGCTATACAACCCTTGCCGTCAAGACTGCGCCTCCTGCGTTTCGAGGATTGCAGCAATGCGCGAGAGAAGATTGGCCGCCGGCCCGCTGATGTGCTCTTGCCAGACACCGAGCAGCCCCGACCCCTCGTCGGTGGCTATTTCCAGGTAACGCAGCAGCGCAATGCAGCCCGCCATGGTCGTCGGTGTGGTCTTCACCAGTGCGGCAAGCGCATCGGTCGCCCGGTTGTAAAGTTCCTGTCGCACCCGATCGTCCAGTCGACCTTCGACATTCTTGTCGAAAGCGGCTTTTGCGGCACCTTCCGCTAACATATGCGCGTCGATTGCAGCGAAGACCGGATCGCCCGCAATGATGTCGTCGGAGACCGACATAGGTATAGGTCTAGTAGTGCCGGACACGGTGCGCTCTCCATAAGTTTTTGGAACGCCAGCCCCGGGGCGGTATCGTGCCGAGTTTTCGTGCATTGATGTGTTCGGGGCATGACGCGCTATGACCAGCGTGTTGTGCTCAGTTCTCTCCCGGCCGGTGCGCCTATTAGTGCCGATCTGAGGACCGTTGGCAACCGCGAGACTTTGACCTCAGGGGCAGTGGCCGGGGATGGAGGTCGGGTGCCGCAATCAGTCCGTCGACGCCGTTTCGCGAAGCAAGTCGTCGTGGCGCAGTGCGAGCGCAATAAGTTTTGTTGCCGCTTCAGTTCGTTTGCCGCTCCGCTATGCTTCACACAGAACTTCAACTGCGAAGTCCGATAACGAGCAGTTCTCCATCCTGCGAAGTTTCAACACGGCCGAGCCTAATGGCTCAAGGCGGGCAACGCCTCCTTCGTTAATTCAACATCGACCGGGGCAATTCCAAGCCGTGGACGATTTTATTCAGACGCCGCCACTCAGCGAGGCACCACGGCAGGGTAATGAGGCGAAGCCGGCGAAATGCTTAAGGGGACCTCGAAAAATTGCTGTAGCTGGCAATCGCGGACATCTTTGGGGTGAACCAGCACAGAATCGAAACGAGAACAAAGCCGAATTATTTGCGGGCAAATTCGGGGCACCTGACGAGCGGTGGCAATTTTTCGAGGTCCCCTTAAGTCAGTCCTGTCTAACCTTCCGGGAGGAACCCAGATGTATTCGGATTACATTGAGCGCTTGTACAGTGCCAAACGCAGGCACTCGAGGACGGGACATCTTAAGGCCTATGGAGTTCGACCGGCAGGCTGGATTCGCTTAACCGCATGTCATCCGAACCGGGGGCAGGCCATAATGCCTTCTCGAGCCGACGCAAGATCTCTTCCAGCTGATCAAAACTTTTGTAGCGGATGTTGAGCACCCCATTGTGCCTACGACCTATCTTAACCGGCAGCCCAAATAGGTCAGACAGGCGTTTTTCCAATGCCAGAGTTTCGGTGCCCCTCTCCAGGCGAGTACTTGCCTTGGCTGCATCGCCGACGCCGATGGCGCGCTTCTGCGCCAGCGCCTCGACTTGGCGCACGGTGAGTTTCTGTGAAATGATTTGTTCCGCAATCTTTTGCGCATCAGGTTGGGCAACCAGCGAGCGCGCGTGACCGGCGGTAAGCTTGCACGTGTGAATGTAGCCCTTCACTTCGTCGGGAAGCTTCAACAGGCGTAGCGTGTTGGCGATATAGCTGCGACTCTTACCAACCGTCTTCGCAATCGCCTCCTGGCTGTGCCCATATTTTTCGGTAAGCGCCTGATAGCCCGCGGCCTCCTCGAGTGGATTAAGATCAGCGCGCTGAACGTTTTCGATGATCGCAATTTCGAGAGCTTCGGAATCGCTAACGTCAAGCAACACGATCGGAATATCGTTCAATTGAGCCCGCTGTGCGGCGCGCCAGCGGCGCTCTCCGGCGACAATCTCGTAGGTTTCGGTAGCGCCAAGCACGGCACGCACCGCGATCGGCTGAATGATGCCGTGCGTACGAATAGACTCTGTGAGCTCATCGAGCTCTTCATCTGTATGAGTTTGTCGGGGATTGTGTGGATTGGGACGCAACGACCCTATGGGCACGCGGCGCTGTGTGCGGACGCTCAGGAGACGCCTTTCCTCGGCGATGCTGCCAACCACTTCATCGAGACAACGCTTCAGGAGTTCTGTCTCTTTATTGGTATCGGTCGGACTGAAATCGACCCACTCGGACTCGGAGACTTCTCTACGTGGCTCAGTCTGTTCCCGTATCCATTTCGGCGCGTACTTCAGCGGGGATCCGTCGAGATTATCCTGGTAGGTTGTCGGCGCACTCATAATATCTCCCCAGTCAATGCTTCAAGGCAAGGTTAGTATCTCGTTAACGACCGAACTGTAAGTCTGTTTGCTCCGTATCGTTAATGGTCCCGGGACCGGATCGTATCCGAAAGCTAATAGATCTCTAATTGAGAAAACCCTAACGCAGCTTGTTTGTTTGAACGCCTTCAGACGAAAAAGCCTCCAAGCGAACGGACGACGGCATGGATAATCCGAATTGCTTGCACAGTGGGCGCTAATACCAAGTCTCACTGATCAGAACCCGTGCGCCCATTGGCGCAATCCGATGGACATGATGCGCCAGGGTTGATCGACGAGCTTATTCCATGCCTCGCAGCAGTGATCGACAAGATCGTCGTAGGATTTGAAGACGCGGTTCGATAGCCAGTTGTCACGCATAAACTGCCAGACGTTTTCGACTGGGTTGAGCTCGGGGGATTTCGGCGGCAAGGCGATGATGGTGATGTTGGGCGGCACGACGAGACGCGTTGACAGATGCCAGCCTGCCTGATCGACCAGGAGCACAGCGTGTGCGCCTGGCGCAACGGTCTGGGCGATCTCCACGAGGTGCAGGTTCATCGCCTCGGTGTTGCAGGCGGGCAGGATCAAGGCCGCACCCTTGCCCTGTTGCGGGCAGAGCTATGCGCGGAAGTTGGTGACGGCATGAAGGGGTAAGGCGGCGTATCGTGGGGGTGTTCGACGCCTCCACTTCTCCACCAAAGGAGTGATACGCCGTGACCGACACTAACGTCATCAAGCTGGCTCAGCCAGGGACTTTCACCGATTCGCTCACCGAGATTTTGCGCAACGGGGCGCGTGCCCTGCTCACGCAGGCCGTCGAGACGGAAGTCGCTGACTTCCTGGGGCGATATGCCGATCTCAAGACCGAGGCGGGCCACCAGCGCGTCGTGCGTCACGGGCATCTGCCCGAGCGCGAGATCATGACCGGCATCGGACCGGTGGCCGTGCGCCAGCCGCGCGTGCGCGACCGGGAGGCCGTCGGCGGTGAGCGGATTCGGTTCAGCCCGACCATTCTGCCGCCCTACGCGCGGCGCACGAAGAGCCTCGAAGTGCTGATCCCGATCCTCTACTTGAAGGGCATCTCCACCGGCGACTTCGAGGAGGCGCTCGGCGCGTTGCTCGGCAAGGACGCCGGCGGGCTGTCGGCTTCGACCATTGCGCGGCTGAAGGAGGCCTGGGTCGACGAACACGCCCGCTGGCTCGATCGCGACCTGTCCGCCAAGCGGTATGTCTACGTCTGGGCCGATGGCATCTACGTCCAGGCCCGGCTCGAAGACGATGCGCAGTGCCTGCTCGTGATCATCGGCGCCACCGCCGACGGCAAGAAGGAACTGGTTGGGCTTGCCGACGGCATCCGCGAGAGCGCGCAATCCTGGAAGGAGCTGCTGCTCGATCTCAAGCGGCGCGGTCTGACGATCGACCCGCAGCTCGCCGTCGCCGACGGGGCACTCGGCTTCTGGAAGGCGATCGACGAGGTGTGGCCGAAGACACGAGCGCAACGCTGCTGGGTGCACAAAACCGCGAATGTCTTGAACAGGCTGCCAAAGAGCCTGCAAGCAAAGGCCAAGCGCGCATTGCAGGACATCTGGATGGCGGAGACCAGGAAGGCCGCCGAGGCTGCACTCGATGCATTCATCGAAACCTACGGCGTCAAGTACGACAAGGCCGTCGAGTGCCTGACGAAAGACCGTGAGGCGCTGTTCGCCTTCTACGACTTCCCCGCCGAGCATTGGAAACATCTACGCACGACAAACCCGATCGAGAGCACGTTCGCGACCGTTCGGCATCGAACGGTCCGATCGAGGGGTTGCCTCTCGAACAAGACCGCCCTCGCCATGATCTTCAAGCTCGCACAAGCCGCCGAGAAAAGTTGGAATCGTCTCCGCGGTCACGACCAGTTGCCGAAAGTTATCCTCGGTGTAAAGTTCAACGACGGAATCGAGGTCGTCAGATCGCAAGCTCAAGCCGCTGCCGCCTGACCTCGCTCGTCACCAAGATTTGGCGATAGCAAGGCGCCAAAGAGGTATTCATGACGTTCGCGGGAGCCTACGAGGCTTGGCGCAAGGCGCAGACGGCGATTAACCGTCACGAGGGCGGCGAGCAGGCCGACTGGGATGCCATGTTGGCCACGGAGAAGGAGGCGGTCTGGGACCTGATCGAGGCGCGAGCCAGCACGCTAGTCGAAATCCGCCAGCGTGCTGAAGTCCTAGTCTCAGAGGCCAAGAACGGCGTCACGGCCGATGGGCGACTGGTGGCGTTGGCGCTATCGTTGGTGCGCGACCTCAACGCACTGAAGAGCGATGACGCCAAAGGCGCTTCAATCCGACACTTCAGCTAGGCGTGCTACCAACCGTGTGACGTTGAACTGCGTTCCCGGCCAGCATGGCGCGGCATGATGTGGTCGTGGGCATGTGACGTTCTCCCACGGGACTGAGACCCGGCCACGGGCGGAACCGTGCCTGATTTTCGTGTATTGATTGTTCGGGGCATGACGCGACCCATGACAACGTTGTGCTCAAGTGGCGGTGGGGACGTTGCGAGCGGCCGTGGCGGCTTCACCAACTGCTACATGCTGACGCTGGAACAGCGTCGTGTGCAGATTTCCGGGATGGGCGGCTGGTGCGAGCCGAACCAGTTCTCTGACGGCCGCCCGGTGGTCACTCCGGGGGATCGGCCGGTCCGCAACACCAAAAAGAAGCAGCAGCGCTGAGTTCAAACGCTGCAGTCGTAGCGCCAAGAGCGGGAAGCCCCAGCATCGGGGCTTCCCTGGCGTAGCGCGCGACTTTGGGCTTCAAGGACGGGCGCCACGCTTCGTTCCCGCAACGTCACACCCCGACGACGTATCATCGGACAGACGCAATGCGCTTGTCTGCACGGTTGCGGACATAAGCAAGGGGGAATGAACACCGGCAGGGAACGCGGGAAGCCCCTCCATCCGGCCAGAACGGGGGCTTCCCGAAGCGCGGCATGGGACATACGGGGATCGATGCCGCGCTCTGTAGAGGAAACACACGACGCCGATCGGTGGTTCCACCGCGGGCTCGGCGGCGGGGTCACGCTACAACACCCAAGCTATAAGTCTGGGAAGTTACCCGTCGCGTGTTTGCTGGCCCCGCTTCGGCGGGGCCTATTTTTTGGTCCGCGCGCGCCCTCGCTTGGCGCGCTGCTGTTCGCCTGTTGCGCTTCGCGCATCGCGCGTAGCTTCTTGGTTCGATCGCGCAATGCCGCCTCAGCCGCGCGATAGTCGGCCATCGCCTCTCGACCTTCGCGAGCGAACCGCGCCCGCCGTTCTTCAATGGTTTCGTCCGGCAGCTGCCGGCCGGGGTTGCAAACAGACTTGGACGGAACGTTCGGCGTTTTTCTATCCATTAGGGAGTTAAGCCACGAAGCGGCGGGAAGGTTCCGTGCGACCCTGAAAATAGGAGCCTGTTTGCACACCGCGCGGACCTGCGCGCTCAATCGACGACTTCGACGACCTTGTTGTCCTTTGGGTTGACCAAAATCACATGGTCGTCCTTGACGAAGAACAAGTGGCTGCGCACCTGCGGGACCTTCGCCGATACCTCGACCGGAATTGGATGCAGCACAACGCCGGGCGGCACGGTGTCCCCGACCTCGCCCGGCGCGTTGGCTTGCGTCGCGTCCTTGAGCTTCACGTCCTTCAGGATGATTTCCTTGAAGACGTGTCGCTGCGCGACCGTGAGATTGATTCGATGCGTGGGGCGCGCAGCCGGGGCGTCGGTCGGAACTTCAGCGCCCGCGCTTGCAAATGAAAACGCCATGGCGAGCAAGGCCAGCACTGAGATCATAGACCGACGTAGACCGACGCATCGTCATCATCGTTCCCGATGCGAGCAAGAAGCAGCTCGTTGGCAACGCGCACGATCAGTTCGAGGTTCCACAATCAGGGCGCGTTCCCGGCGCAGGCTTTTTTCCCGTTGACGGGAAAACGCAATTCAATGGCCAGGAATAGCATTTCAAAGATTACGTCCGCCGCGATATGGGGGACCGTGGGGGGCAACTCGCTGGAAAAACCCGCGTCGGCCAGAGTGGAACAACGAACGCATTTCCTCCGACCGTGCGCCCATCCGCTGAAAACGAAACGCTCGTGCAGTGCTGGCCGGAATACGCCCTGGACTACCTTTAAGCAGTCCAACGGGTCGCTGGTTCCGAAAAGTGACCTCGTAGGAAGGCAGCCAGCGCGCTAAAATAATCTGGGACTTCAAACCTGGGAGCGTAGCGCCGGCCGCATAAACATTACCGGCCAGGGCTCCCTTAGCGGCACGAACACCAGCGGGCGTTTAAGGGCCGTAGCACAGGTATCTTTGGCGATTGGTCCGGCGACTGTGCTGACCCTATCAACGATCCTGACACCTGCTGGCAGCGCTGCCGCAAACATGTTCTCAAGGACCTCACGCCAAGTGAGATCGGGTACACGGTTTGGAGTTAGCGGCCGAATGCCGAAGCGGGCGAGGCGATCATCAACCACAAACGCAGTCGAACCATTGCCCGCCAGACCTCCGGGACATGGCAGCCGCCACAATTCAGTCGCGCGATGGGCCATCGGCGGGCGATCAAATTCCCCGCGCAGGTTTTTTCGGGGGCAAGTACATCCAGAATCTTGATGGTGCGATGTTGTTTCAACTATTCGATGAAGTGTGGCCCGCCGCGGCACGCTTCAAACACTGCTGCCGCAGGCACGGTAAAGCTCCAATGCGACGCCCCTGAATTAGCGCAGTCGTTGCCTATTACCGGCAACAAAACGAGCAGCGATTGCTATGAAAGTACAACTCGCGATCGCGGTACGGAATTGCGCGTCCACACGTACAGCGCCAGCCATTCTCGCGTGCGATGTGAGTCCAAGCCTTCTCTTTGAGACCGAGCTGACGCCTTTGTTCGTAATCGGCCAACACAAGGTAACTAAGTGCTAGATTTTCAAGTGCAGCCCGAGAGATGAAGTTTACGTCGCCGCGAGCTTTAATCTTTAATTGCTCTGCCTTGGCACGATATTGGCGCAATGAGCAGGCGTCCGGTCGCAGTTGCGTGTCCACATCGTTCTGAACCTCAGCCCTACGAGTGCAGAGACTTACTTGTGGAACCTTGGCCGTGTGCGTTTGAATAGGACTTGAACACGTGGTCGGAAGGCACTCAGCAGGCGGCAGCAGACACGCGATATCGCGTTCAAATGCTTGCCAATCTGTCGGCCGTGAGGACGGCAATTCGGCCAGATGTACCGGTGCAGCGAGGCGACGCGATCCGTCCTGAACGCGCCAGGGGTCACAGCCGTCGGTGTTACGAAAACCCGCTAGCTCGGGATGCTCCGCTGAAACGAGCCTATGCACGGACATGACCTTCCCCCTGCTCCAGGTCGAGAACGCCAGCGTTGATGAATGTTTTATTGGCACAACACAGCAAGCGAGTTGGACTCCCTGGTGACCGAATTTTGACACCGACCATGGCGCGCCACATTGGCGCGAGTTGTCCACTGCCACGGATGGGATTTTGGGAGCGTTTCCCTCCCGTTGGTAGCACCGTACCTAAGGCCGCCCGTTCGGTGCGTCCTGCAGGTCTTCTTCAGCCACGGAGGCTGCCCGCAGTTCCTGCCAGCTGTCGATTGGTCGCCGTGTCTCCCAAACGGCAACTGCCATCTACGCTCCGACATGCCCGCCGTGATGTCGGTTTTGCTTCATTGAAAACTCGGCGCGATGGAAAGGTCACCTCGCCCCCCTCCAGCCGGTACGATTCAAAGTACCCGTGAAGCACACACCTTCCCCTCCATTCGTGGCGACGCACGCGAGCGCCCGATGCGCCTAGGGGGTGAGCGAATTAGCAGCCAGCTTCGGCCTTTGGTCTCGCCAAGAACCGGTCAAGGCTCCTTCAGAAACACAAGGAGGTGCACGCGGGCCTTGCGGTCTATCACGCCGTGACCGGGGAAGACTTGACCCTCAAGAACTTCCGCGGTGACGGTGCCCGCGGGTGGACCGGCGGTCGGCGCCGAACAGCTGCCGACCAGAGCGTTGATGATCGAGGCAACCTCGGCTCCCCGAAGGTTGGGTAGGTCCTTGCTGACGTAGGTGGGGTTCTTGGTGTTGGGTCGACCGATTTGAACCGAGGTTATTTCCGGCCGGAAGTTCAGTGCATATTCGTCCGGCGTCCGCTTGGTGTTCTCGTGCAGTTTGATGATCGCGCGGGACGAAGGATCAAGTCTGCGTTCCGCGAATCCTTGCTCGCCGTCCGCGTAGCCGCGAACCAAGACGGTAGCGTTGCCCGCCAGCAGCTTGATGCGCATCTGGAGATACTGCAGTTCCACCAGCTGGCTGAGAATTTCCGGGTCTACGTTGTATTCCTTGATCGGCGGCATGCCTTTGACTATATCGGGCAGCGCGACGTCTTCGACGATGGCGCGGCGTGCCGCCTCGCAGATCAGGCTTGCAATCTTGGTCCGCAGCGCCTCCGCTATTCTCCCCCGGGAATCTCCTTTCAAGCTATATTTTTCAGATTCGAAAACGAAGAGGCCGGCGCCACGCGGGTCCATCAGATTCGCTTCGAACGCCTTTTGATAGATTTCGAAAGTAGCGACCGCTTTCTTGCCCTCGAGCCGCGGCCAATGCGTCTCGCTGATCCTGAGCGCAGAAAGGCTCTCGTTCAACGCGAGGACGCCTTTCTGGATGTTGTTGAACTCCGCTCGCTGCCGATCGTTCAGCCCTAGCAGATCGGCGGTCAACCACGCGACACGCGCCTGCTGCTGTGCCTCGCGGCGTTGTCCTGTCTCATCGGCGAGTTGCTTGTCAGTGGTATCCGCACGCGCGCTCTCGGTGGAGAGCTGGGCCTGGGCCTCTACCAATTCGTTTCTTGTGCGCGACAGCCCATCCCGCGTCGTGCTCAGGTCGCGTTCGACCAGTTCCTTCTCGGCCCTGAGCACACGCAAGTCGACAGCCAAACTGTCGGTGCGATCCTTCTCACCACGAAGGGCAGTTTCGAAGTCGTCCCGCTGGCGCGTGGTGTCTTCCAGGTCCTTCTTGAGCTGTGTGTTCTCGAGATTGAGCCGCCCATTATCTGCTTCGATCCTCGGCGCATAGTAGCTCGATAGGAAATAGACCGACGCCGCGCCCGCTACAACAAGTACAAAACCTACAGGTCCTTCACCGCCCAGACGTACTGGGGCCCCCGTAATGGTCCGCAACAATAGCCACGCGCCCAAGGAAAAAACACACAGCGAAATGACGAAGCCCGCAGTGATCAGGATCATCATCATCTCAGCGCGATCCAGCTCAGGCGCGTTCAAAGATTCTTATGCAGCTGTATGCGTAAATCAAGGCTGCGGAGATCCGAGAAATTGAATGGCAGTCTCGTTCGCGAGCAACGGTCGGTTTCGCGTAGGCGACCGAACAATGGAGGGTCCGAACGGCTTTTCAAAGAGTCGTGACTTTGCCCCAGTGAGGTGCCGTCAAGCCCTTTCGACATATCGATTTGCTGGCAGTGTCCCCACGGGCAGATGTTGGACGAGGAATTGCAGCAAGAGCTTCTGCGCCGAGCGAAAGAGCCGGCATCCCGAGCGTCCTTGGCGGCTTGGGCGTGTGCCTGGACCTAGGTCTTCGGCAACTCCACGATCGTCCGAGTCTGCTCCTTGGCGGCAAACACCTTGACCTGGACGACCGGGAACTTCTTTTTCAGCGCCAAGCCAGCCTTGAACGCAGCGTCCGACGAGTCGTGCTGGGACTTCATCTTGCCGTCGACTTCCAATCCATAGCCCTCGGTCGGAATGGCCTTGGCTCGCAGATTTTTCGGCCGCCTTTCCTCGCTCGTCTCCACGTCATCCTGCTTGTCGACCACATCTTTCGCTTCGACCACGCTTTTCACATCGACATCTTTCTTTGCGAGGAGAATTCCGCGCTTTGCCATGGGATCGCCTGCCTTGCTTCGATGGTTGGCCGTTGACACGGTTACGCGCACGCCCCGATGGACCTCGGCGCACTTGTCGGTGGCCCAGCACCGCACCTGGACGGCTAAATCGGCCTAAGAGCCTGACCGAAAAAGAGGTGAGTGATTTCAGCGGGTTGTGATTCTGTCGGATTTGCGTGATTCGACGGAGAGCACGATGGCCTGGACCGAAATCACTCGACTGCACTATGTGCGGGAAGGTTTGCGTTATGCAAGCGATGTGACGGATGCGGAGTGGAAGTTGATCGAACCGTTGATGCCGCCAGCATCGCCGATTGGACGTCCACGGACGACCGATCTGCGCGCTGTCGTAAACGCGATCCTGTACATGGCCTCCACGGGTTGTCAGTGGCGACAACTGCCGAAGGATTTTCCGGCCTATTCGACCGTCCAGGGCTATTTCTACGAGTGGTCGCGCAACGGCACGTTTGTCGCCATCAACCACGTGCTGGTGATGGCCGCGCGCGAGAAGGCGGGACGCGAGGCGAGCCCGAGCGCCGGCGTGATCGATAGCCAATCGGTGAAAACCGCGGAAGGCGGCGGCCCACGTGGTTTTGATGCCGGCAAAAAGATCAAGGGCCGCAAGCGCCATATTGTCACCGACACCGAGGGCCATCTGGTCGGCTTGCAGGTTCACGCGGCTGACATCCAGGATCGCGACGGCGCCGTCAGCGTTCTGTCGTCGATCCGCGCGCTTTATCCGTGGCTGCGTCATGTCTTTGCCGATGGCGGCTATGCCGGCGAGAAGCTTCGCAATGCGTTGCGCAAACTTGGACGATGGACCATCGAAATCATCAAACGTTCCGACCAAACTATCGGCTTTACGGTGCTTCCCCGCAGATGGGTGGTCGAGCGCACATTCGCGTGGCTCGGCCGGTGCCGCAGGCTTGCCAAGGACTTCGAAGCAACAATCGCCAGCGCAGTTGCCTGGGTGTTCGTCGCCCACATCCGAACCCTCAACCGCAGGCTCGCAAGAGCTTGAAAATCATATGGATCGTTTCGAGTCAGACTCTAAGATCAATAATCGGAAATGGCTGCGAATGGGAGGAGTAACGCAATGAAATCCGTTGCCAACTTTTTCGCCTGCGCCGTAGTAACCGCCGGTCTCGCAGGGTTTGCCGACTACGTCCACCGCATCGCGCGCGGCGCGCGACCGAGCGAACTGCCGATCGAGCGACCGACGATCTTCGAGTCGGTCATCAACCAGCGCACCGCCAAGGCACTCGGCCTCGAGTTCTCGCAGGCCATGCTGCTGCGCGCAGACGAAGTGATCGAATAGCCGCAGCACGCGCGCCGCGAGCTCGTCGAACTCATTGAGCCGCCAACCCCGCGCCGGTTAGCGGCGCGACCACCCTCCGGTTACCATCGCGCAAAGGACTGAGCTGCAGCCGCGCAGGCGGTCACACGCGTATTCGGGCGCGCGTTAAGCATACCGAGAGATGTAATCCGGGCTGGCGGCGGCGGCGCGTAGCATGGTGCCGACCCCTTCCGGCACCGGGGATCCATAAGCATGACGCGCCTGATTGCGATCGGTCTCGCGATGGCGGCGGTTGCGCTGGCAGCCGTGGCCTTGGCTCATCCTGACGATCTGGTGCGGCCACTGCCGCAGCTTGATCGCTATCTTCTTGGATTTGACCGCAAGGGCGACGAACGGCTGGCGCTGCTTGGGCAGCGGCTGTTCTTCGACGCGCGCCTGTCGGCGAGCGGGACGACCGCGTGCGCGAGCTGTCACAATCCGCGCTACGCTTACGCGGAGCCGCGCCGCGTCAGCGTCTCCGACGACGGCCGGCCCGGACGGCGCAACGCTCTCAGCCTTCTGGGTGTTGGGGCGCGCCCGCTGCTCATGTGGGACGGGCGGTTTCAAGCGCTGGAACGGCAGGCGTTCGGTCCGTTCGAGCGCGGCGAGATGGGCATCGGCGTCGATCAGGCAGTCGAGCGGATCGCTGCCGATCCGCAATACGTCCATTTGTTCCGCACCTCCGTGGGCGAATGGCCGTCGCCCGGCGGCTTCGCGCTGGCGCTGGCCGCGTTCCAGCGCACGCTCATCGCGCCGCCGAGCCGCGTCGACCGCTTTCTCATCAACAACGAGACGGCGATCCTGGCGCCGCCAGAGCGGGACGGCCTTGAGGTTTTCACCCGCAGGGCCGGGTGCGACAACTGCCATCAGCTGCGTCCCGACGGCCGCGGCCCCGGCCGCCCGCTGTTTACCGACTTCCGCTTCCACAATCTCGGCATAGGCTTCGTGCCCGGCGGCTTCATCGATGCGGGCCGCTACGAAATTACGCGCAGCGATCCCGATTGGGGCGCGTTCCGGACGCCATCGCTGCGCAACGTTGCAAGGACGCCGCCCTACATGCACGACGGCAGCTTCGCCACGCTGGAAGAGGTGGTGGAGTTCTACAGCGCCGGCGGCCGGCCCAACCCTAACATCTCGCCGCTGATCAGGCCCTTGCAGCTCGACGACTACGAGAAGACGGCACTGGTCGCCTTTCTGCGCGCGTTGACCGAGCAGGACCGGGAGTAGCGGCGCCCCGCGCTATTCGATGATCTCGTCGGTCCGCACCAGCAGCGAAGGCGACACCGTAAGCCCGAGCGCCTTCGCGGTATTCAGATTGATGACGATCTCGTACTTGGTCGGCGCCTGCACCGGCAGGTCGGCGGCCTTCTCGCCCTTCAGGATGCGGTCGACGTAGCCCGCGGCATGGCGGAACTGCGCGGGGAAATCGGCGGCGTAGGAGATGAGCCCGCCGCCGACGACGAATTCGCGTTGGGCGTAGACCGTCGGCAGCTTGTGCTTTGCGGCAAGCATGACGATCAGCTGGCGATGCACCAGTGCGTTGGTACTCGAGGTCACGATCAGTCCGCCGCCCCCCGCGCGCGCAAACGCGGCAATATCGCTCTCGATCTCGGCTGCGCTCTGCACGCCGATCGGGATGACCTCGATGCCGAGCTTCGGCGCTACCGACTGGATGATGGCGAACTGACCGACCCCCGCCGGCACGCTTGCGTCGCGCAGCACCGCCGCGCGCGTCACGTCCGGCATGATCTCCTTGAGCAGTTCGAGCCATTTTCCGCTCAAGCTGTATTCGAACTGCACGAAGCCCGTGGCGTTGCCGCCCGGCCGCGACAGGCTTGCGACGAAGCCGGAGCCGACCGGATCGGGCACGATGGTGAACACGATCGGCACCGTACGGGTCGCCCGCAGTAGGAGCCCAGTGGCGGTGCCGCCGATGGTCACGATCACGTCGGGCGCAAGCGCCGCAAGCTCCGCCGCGTGCTTGCGGATCGCGTCCGCATCGCCTCCGCCGCGGCGTATGTCGAGCTGCAGGTTGCGACCCTCGGTCCAGCCCAATTGCGCCAGCGCCTGCAGCAAGGCCTGAAGGCGCGCCTGCGAATCGGGTCCGGACCCGCCGGTGATCACGCCGACGAGCCGCGCCGCCTTCGGCTGCTGCGCCTTGGCCGGCAACGCCCACGCCAAGGCGCCGCCCGCCAGAGCCATGAACTCCCGCCGCTTCATGCCGGCCTCGGACAAGAACGACCAATGGTAATGTCTAAGTCGTGCGGTTTGGAAGGGCTTTGGGCCAAACCGCGTGCACTTGTCGCGCCATGACCAGCCCATCGCTACTGCGCGACGTAGCCGCCGTCGATGGCGATGTTCGCCCCGGTCACAAAGGCTGAGCGTGGCGAGCACAGCCATACGACGAGTTCGGCCACCTCGTCCGCCGTTCCGATCCGGCCAATCGGGTGCAGCGGACCCATCATCTCGCGGGTGCCAAGCTGCCCGCCGCTGGCTTGGCTCGCAAGCGAATCCAGCATCCGAGTCTCGATGCCTCCCGGACAGATCGAATTCACGCGCACACCGAGCTTGGCATATTCCAGCGCCGCATTCTTGGTGAGGCCGTTGATGGCATGTTTCGATGCGACGTAGGGCCCGAGTCCGGCAAATCCGATCAGGCCAGCAACCGACGCGAGGTTTACGATCGCACCACCGCCCTGCGTGTGCATGTGACCTATTTCATACTTGAGGCAAAGAAACGTGCCCTTGACGTTGACCGCCATCACGCGATCGAAATCGTCCTCGCACTGTTCTGCGATCGGAACGACCCGGCCCTCGATGCCGGCGTTGTTGCAGGCGCAATCGAGCCGTCCAAACGTACGAACGGCGGTCGCGATCAGCGCCTCGACTTCAGCGGCCTTCGTCACATCCGCCGGCACGAAGATGGCATCGCCGCCCTGGTCCTTCACGAGCGCAACGGTTTCGTGACCGCCGTCGGAATTGACGTCCGACACCACGACGCGAGCGCCCTCCTCCGCAAACTTGAGCGCGGCGGCGCGGCCGATCCCAGCCGCTGCACCGGTGATGAGCGCGACCTTGCCGGACACGAGACCCATGTGATCCTCCCGGTTGTTGCTCCGTCGTCGACCGTGTTAGCCTCGCCTCGCTCACGCTGCGGCAGCCGAAGGAGACTGCGATGGCCGGCGCGATCGATCGCCGGACATTCGTCAAAGCTTCGCTGGTCGCGGGCATTTCCCTCATCGTCCGCCCGCTGACGGCTGCTGGGCAAGCGCCAAGATTGGGGGACGTGCCCGGCTCAGCCGGCTACGTCTGGCAGCGAACACCCACGACGGCAGCGCGCCGCATCGACGGCTGGCCCAAGATCACCGGTGCAAAAATCTACGCCGCCGACATCCGGGCGGCGGACATGCCGGGATGGCCGCGATCGACCGGGCACGCGACGCTGCTCAAGAGCCCGGATGCGACCCACGTCTTCGAAGGCATCGACCTTTCGATGCTCGACCGGGAGCTTGCGCCCGATCGCGTGGTGCTGGCGGCCGACCTCGCCGCGGCGGAGATCACCGTGCCCGACTTCTATGCCGGCGATCTCCTCTGCCCCGCGGGCAAGACGCCGCTTTATCTCGGCCAGCCGGTCGCGCTGCTGATCTGGAACGATTTTGGCCGCTTTGCGATCGCGAGGCAGACGATCCGCTCGGCGTCGGGCGTCTTCCGCTTCGGGCGCGAAACCGGGCCCGTCGCCGAGAAGCCTTACGCGGCCACCCGCTTTGTGCGGGTCGCGGGTGCCACGCCGGATGCCGAAGATGTCTACTCGCCGATGCTCGCCGGATGGACCTTCCCCGTCCTCTATCAGAAGGACGACCGTCCGAGCTGGGCGGTCCCGTCCGCGACCGGTTCCGATGCCGAGCGCGCGGCGTTCTACGGCGACCAGATCCGCGCCGAGATTGCGGCGGGCAACGCGGCACGCTTGGTCCTGGACCGGACCTTTCAGACGCAATCGATCGATCAGGTCTTCATGGAGCCGGAGGCCGGGCTTGCCTGGTACGACCGCGATGCGCGCAAGCTCGAACTCGTCATCGGCGTTCAGTCCCCGCAGGAGGCGAGCGCGAGCGTCGCCAAGCTCGTATCGAAGAATGCGCCGGCGCAGGCCGTCGGCGAGATCGTGACCCACTGCGCCCAGGTCGGCGGCGGCTTCGGCGGCAAGGACCACACCATCTACCCGCTCTACGTGGCGTTGGCCGGCCTGTTCTCGCCGGGCAGCCCGTGCGCCTCGCCAACGACCGGTACGACCAGTTCCAGTTCGGCATCAAGCGCCACGCCATGACGGTGCGCAGCCGCATCGCGATCGACCGCGGCAGCGGCCGGATCGCGGCCTTCGCGGCCGATCAGGAGCTTGACGGCGGCGGCCTTGCCAACCTGTCCGCCGCCGTTGCGTTCGTCGGCGCGTCGGCTGCGATCGGAATCTATGACGTGCCCAAGGTCGACGTGACGACGGTGGCGAAGCATTCGCGCGCGGTGACCGCAGGCTCGATGCGGGGCTTCGGCGCGCTGCAGAGCATGACCGCGCTCGAGGTCATGATCGACGAAGCCGCCGCAAGCCTCGGCGCCGACCCGGTCGCCTTCCGCAAGGCAAACCTGCTCAAGACCGGCGGCAAGACCATGATCGGCAATGTCATCTCGGGCGCGCTGCGAAGCGGCGAGGTGCTCGACCGGCTCGCGGCCAAGCCGATCTGGGCGGGACGGCGCGCCGAGAAAGCCAGGCGCGCGGCCGCGGCGCACGGCAAGGCCTACGGCGTCGGGCTTGCCTGCGTCAGCACGGTGTTCGGCAGCGGCTCCGATCCGGCCTTCGCGCTGGTCGAGCTCGATCCGGCCGGCCGGATCACCGTCACCTCGCAGGCGGTCGAGATCGGGACCGGAATTGCAACCGCGCTCGCGGTCCGCGTCGCCGACCGGCTCGGCGTTGCCGCCGACGAGGTCAGGCTCGGCATTCTCAGCGGCTGGGATGCGCTCGGCCTCGTCGCCGCGGACAACCCGTTCACGATCACGCGCGAGCAGCAGGACGAGGCGGCGAAGAACCCGCGTTGGGTTCCGGACATCGCGCAGGATACGACCGCATCGATCTCGGCCCATGTGCACACCGCGGTCGCAGCCGAAGCAGCCGACGTCATCCTGCGCTTCGGGCTATGGCCTGCGGCGCGCGCCATCTGGTCATCCGGCCAGCCGGCGGGCGAGAGGCTCCGCGTGGACGACATCCGCTTTGTCGATGGCAGGCTGACGGCCGACGCAATGGAGCCGCTCGCGCTGCCGCGCCTTGCCGCCAAGGCCCATGAGATGGGCCTTGTGGTCGCGGCCATGGTGCACGGCTACAACCGCTGGGCCTGGGCGCAGGCGACCTTCGAACTGCCCGGCGGACGCCATGAGGGCGCCATCGATGCGCTTGCCGTCCGATACGGCAACGGCGCGTCGCCGGCGCAAAAGGCGGCGATGACCGCGTCCGGCTACCAGCGCTTCGATCGCGTGTCGGTCACGTTCCCGCCGACGCTGTTCGAGCGGATCGCGGTTGGCTACACCTCGGCAGCCGGCACCGTCGTTGCGATCGAGATCGATCGCGCGACCGGCGCGGTCACCATTGTCGATGCCGCAACCGTGCTTGAGTGCGGGCGCCCGCTCGTGCCGGAGCAGGTCAAGGGCCAGATCGAAGGCGGTTTCGCCATGGGCGTGGGCTACGCCCTCTACGAGAACCTGCCGCTCTACGAGGGCGGTCCGGGCGACGGCACCTGGAACCTCGACCGCTACCGGGTGCCGCGCGCCTCCGACCTGCCCGTGTGGAAGCTGGATGTCGACGTGCTGCCGCCGCTCGGACCGACCGACGTGCCGAAGGGCATGGGAGAGCTTGCGATGATCCCGGTCGCACCGGCCATTCTCAACGCAATCGCCGACGCGACCGGCCGACGCTTCTATGCGATGCCGGTCAACGCCGACGACATCAAGGCGGCGCTGCGATGAAGACGCAATCGATCAGCCTGACGGTGAACGGCCGCGCGGTGGGGCCGTACGAAATCCCGGACGGGCTTTCGATGAACGACTTTCTCCGCGAGTATCTCAATCTCACCGGCACCAAGTTCGGCTGCGGCATGGGGCTTTGCAGTGCGTGTGTCGTCATTGTCGACAGCGCGGATGGCTCATCGGAGGCCGTTCACACCTGCATCAACGGCGCCGATTTCTTCGCCGGCAAGGCCGTTCGCACCATCGAAGGCGTTGCGCGAGACGGCACGCTTACCTCGGTGCAGTCGGCCTTCCTCGACCGCTTCGCCTTCCAGTGCGGCTACTGCACGCCGGGGTTCGTCAACCAGGCGCAAGTGCTGGTCGAGCGCCTTGCTCGCGCGCCCGTCGCGAAATCGGAGGTGGAGGCGACCATTCTCGGCGCCATGGACGGCCACATCTGCCGCTGCACCGGCTATGTCCGGTATTACGACGCGCTGCGCGACCTGATCCTCGGCGATCCGAAGCTGACCCGCTGACGCTCACCACCAGGCCGCGCCGCCGCCGAACCGAAGGTTGAGGCCAGCGCGCACCACGCTCTTCGTTTCGGTGATGTCGACGAACCCCTGCGGCAGGCCTGCGACCTGCGGCGTGAAGCTGACCTGCGACGTGCCAAAGTCGTAGTAGTTGTATTCGATGAAACCGGACACGACATTGGTGAAGGCATACTCGCCGCCGATCCCGATGGTCCATCCGGTCCGCGTCTCGCTCGATGCGTACGCGGTGCCAAGGATGGTCGTCGTCGCCCAATAGTCGTCGCGCTCCCAGACCACGCCGCCCTTGACGTAGCCGAGGAAGCGGTCCCAGGCGTAGCCGATGCGGCCGGTCGCAGTCGCGAGCGACTTGACCTGGCTGTAATAGGCCACGCCGGTCTCGCGCGTGCTGTCGTGACTGCCTTCCGCATCGGTCCAGGCGTAATCGCCCGCGATGCCGATCACGAAGCCGCCGCTGAATTGATAGTCGCAGCCGCCCTGGACGCCGGCGATCCAGCTGTTCGCGTCGTGCCCGCCGAGCGACTCCCCGTAAAAGGCGCCGCCCGGCGTGCGGACGGTCCAGTCCTTCTTCTCCGACCAAAGCCAGCCGGCATGGCCGCCCACATAGCAGCCGGTCCAGTTCCACGCCGGCGCAACGGGGGCCGGCGCCTTGCGCACCGGCGCCGGCATGTCGGCTGAGATTGCCGGACCGGCCAGCGCGATCAGAGCCGCGGCACCGAGAACGAACGAACGCACGACATCACCTCCCGCCAACAACGCCGAAGTATGCAACGGCCTTGTGTGTGCTTCTGTAGCCGGTCTGCCACATCGGGTGGACTTGTGGAAAGACAACGTCCGTAAACAATGGCCGCAGCGTCAGCGCGTCAGGGGGCGCGCCGGCGCGCGCGCCAGCACCGGGATTGTGACGAAGAATGTCGAGCCCTGGCCGACCGTCGACTCCACCCAGATGCGGCCACCATGCATCTCGACGATGCGCTTGGAAATCGCAAGGCCGAGCCCGGTGCCGCCCTTCTTGCGGGTGATCGAGTTGTCGGCCTGCTGGAACTCCTGGAACAGCTTGGCCTGGTCCGCGTCCGAGATGCCGGGGCCGGTATCGCGCACCGACAGCATGAACGATCCGTTGCCGGCGCCGCCGTTGATCACGACCTCGCCTACGTCGGTGAACTTGATCGCATTGCCGACAAGGTTGAGCAGCACCTGCGTCAGGCGACGTTCGTCGCCGCGGCCGCGCGGCAGGTCGCGCGCAATCTCCGCCCGGAATACGAGCTTCTTGTCGGCCGCAAGCGGCTCGACCGCGTTGAAGACAGTCTGGGCAACTTCGCTGCAGCGAATAGTCATTGAGGTCGAGCACAAGCTGACCGGCCTCGATCTTGGAAAGGTCGAGCACATCGTTGATCAGGCCGAGTAGGTGCTTGCCGTTGCTCTCCAGCCGCTTCAGCACGCCGATCATCTTCTCCGACGGCGGACCGTAGGTGCCGTCGGCGATCAGCTCGGTGTAGCCCAGGATGGCGTTGAGCGGCGTGCGCAGCTCGTGGCTCATGTTGGCGAGGAACTGCGACTTGTGCTGGCTCGCCTCGGCGAGCTGCCGGCTCTTTTCCTGGATTTCGTCGAACAGGCGCACGTTCTCGATTGCGATCACTGCCTGGTCGGCGAAGGTGGTCAGGAGTTGCACCTGTCGTTCGGAGAACAGCACCGGCTCGGTCTTGCCGACGGAGATGGCGCCGATCGGCCTGCCATCGCGCAGCATGGGGACCGAAAGCGAGGCGCGCCAGTTGCCGGCGCGCGCCAGTTCGTGCGCGTAGTCCGGGTCTGCCAGGAGGTCCGCGGCGTGCGCGACCCTGCCGTCGAGGACGGCGCGGCCGGCCAGCGTCGAGCGATCCGGTCGCTTGGGGTAGGTCTGGAAAATCCGCCTCATCGCTTCGGCCGTGAAATTGTTGGTGGCCGCCACGCGAAGAAGATCGCCATCGTACAACCAGACCACGCTGAAGACGGCCTCGCACAAGCGCGCGGCGCTTTCGACGATCGCGTTGAAGACCGGCTGCGCATCGGTCGGCGACCGACTGATGACGTTGAGCACCTCGCCGGTGGCCGTCTGATGCTCGAGGCTTTCGGTCAGCTCCTGCTTCTGCGCCTGCACCTCGTCGAACAGGCGCACGTTCTCGATTGCGATCACCGCCTGGTCAGCGAACGTGGTCAGCAATTCGATCTGCTTGTCGGTGTACGGCTCTTTTGCCCGGCGCTGAAGCGTCATGACGCCGATCGGTACCCCTTCGCGCATTAGAGGAATGCCCAGGATCGTGTTGGCGCCGGTCTGCTTTGCGATCTCGAGCATCTTGAAGTCCGGATCGGCCAGAACATCCACGATCTGCACAGGCTGCTTTGCCAGAAGCGTGCGTCCGACCACCGATCCCCGCCCGGCGCTGAGCGGGTTCGCCTCGACAACCTGCGCGGCGGCAGCGGTCAAGCCGTAGCTCGCGACCTGCCGGTAGCCGTCCCCGAACTGCCGATTGAGCGTGGCAAAATCGGAATTGCTCAAACGGGCCGCCGACTCGGTCAGCGTTTCCAGCACCGTCTTCAAATCGAACGTCGACCGGCTGATCACCTTGAGCACGTCGGCGGTCGCGGTTTGCTGAGCGAGAAACTCGCGCAGTTCGTTAAGCAGGCGGGTGTTCTCGATCGCAATCACCGCCTGGGCGGCGAAGTTCTCGACCAGTTCGATTTGCTTGCCACTGAACCGACGAACTTCCTTGCGGTAGATGGCGATGGCGCCCACCAGGGCCTTCTCCTTGATCATCGGCACCACGAGCAACGTTCGGATACCAGCGACTTCGACGGCAGCAACCGGCAGGGGGTCGCCTTCGAGATATTGTTGGCTTTCGCGCAGATCGGCGACTTCAACCGATTGTCTCGTCGCTGCTGCGCGCGCGAGGGAAACCGATGGGCTGGGTTTGAAGACTGCTCCGCTCAGCCAGCGCTTCTTATAGTCTTCCGGCAGGTCACCGTGGATCGCTACGGTGCGGAAGCCGTCGCCTTCGCAAAGCCAAAGGCAGCCGAAGTTGGCTTCGCAGAGCCGGGTTGAGTTCGCCAGCACGGTTGTGAACACCGGATCGGTGTCGCCGGGCGAACTCGAGATGACCTTGAGCACTTCCGAAGTCGCGGTCTGTTGCTCCAGCGACTCGGAGAGATCGTCGGTGCGCTGGCGCAGCTCGTTCAGCAGCCGCGTGTTCTCGATGGCGATGACGGCTTGGGCGGCGAAGTTCTTGACAAGTTCGATCTGTTTGTCGCCGAACGGACCTGGCTCCAGGCGATACATCATGATCGAACCGATCACGTCGTTGTCCTTGATGAGCGGCGCGTTCAACAGCGCCCGCGCACCGGCGAGCTTGAACAGGACGGGCCCAGCGCTCTCCAGCGTGAGGCCGGGAAGGTGCACGACCTCCTTACTGCGGAGCAGGAGATCCAGGTTGTGCCCGGGTGTCGGCCGGATCAGCGGGTCGCGTTGCCGGGCCTCGATGAAGGCCGGCGACGCGCCATAGTTGGCAACGGCACGGAACGCATCGCCCTCGCGCAACGAGAGCGCGCCAAACTCGGCCCCGCAGATGCGGACCGCGTTCGCGAGCACGGTATCGAACACCGGCCGCAACTCGCCGGGCGAGCTTGAGATGACTTCCAGCACCTCGCTCGTTGCAGTCTGCTGCTCCAGCGATTCGGTAAGATCGTCGGTGCGCTGGCGCAGCTCGTTCAGCAGCCGCGTGTTCTCGATCGCGATCACGGCCTGCGCGGCGAAGTTCTTCACGAGTTCGATCTGCTTGTCGCCGAATGGACCTGGCTCCAGGCGATAGATCATGATCGAGCCGATCACCTCGCTGTCCTTGATGAGCGGCGTGTTCAACAGCGCCCGCGCACCGGCGAGCTTGAACACGACAGGTCCCGCGCGCTCCGTGAGCTCGGGCAGGTGGACGACATCCTTGACGCGGAGCAGGAGATCCAGGTTGTGTCCCGGTGTCGGCCGGACCAACGGGTCGCGTTGCCGGGCTTCGGTGAAGGCCGGCGACGTGCCATGCGTGGCTACGGCACGGAACGCGTCGCCCTCGCGCAACGACAGCACGCCAAACTTGGCCCCGCAGATGTGGACCGCGTTCGAGAGCACGGCATCGAACACCGGCCGCAGCTCGCCGGGCGAGCTTGAGATGACCTGCAGCACTTCGGAGATCGCGGTTTGCTGCTGCAGGGATTCGCGCAGCTCGCTCAGCAGCCGGGTGTTCTCGATCGCGATCACCGCTTGATCGGCGAAGGTGGTTGCCAGTTCGATTTGCTTGTCGGTGAAGGGCTCCACGGCACTGCGCTGCAAAAGCAGTACGCCGATCGGAGTGCTTTCGCGCAACAGCGGCACGCCCAGCAGCGTGTGCGTGCGCGACAGCTTCGCCAACCGGACCATCGCCTCTTCATGATCCGCTTGCGCATCCACAAGATGAACGGCCTTGCCTTCGAGTACCACCCGCCCGACCATCGAACCGCTTGTGGGTGCAACCGGTTGGGCTTGAATTCGGTCTCGCGCCTCGTCGGACATGAAGCCGTAGTCGGACACGTGATAGTAGAGCCCATCCCGGGCAATCCGGATCGCGGTGCGATCCGAGCGGCACAGCCGCGCCGCCGATTCGGTCAGCGTATCGAGCACAGCCTGCAGGTCGAAGGTTGAACGGTTGATGACCTTCAGAACCTCTGCGGTGGCGGTCTGCTGTTCCAGCGATTCGCGAAGCTCATTCAGCAGCCGCGTGTTCTCGATCGCGATCACCGCTTGCGCTGCGAAGTTTCTCAGCAGGTCTGTCTGCTTGTCGGTGAACGGGCGAACCTCCTGGCGATAGATAACAAAGATGCCGACGATCCCATCGTTCTTGAGCAAAGGAACCGCGACCACCGAGCGCGCCCCGCCGTACGTGACCGTCGGGCTCGGGTGCGGACTGAGACTTTCGTCGACAACCTGGACGGCCGACTTCTCCCGAAACATCCTGCGAATGATCTCGCTGCCCTCGTCGGGGCTGAACGGGCCGCGCCGATCCTGGTATTCGACCAGCGCAGGAGGCGTAACGGTGCGCGCGACACGGTAGAGCACCTTGCCGTCGTAGCGGAACAGCGTGCCGAATGTGGCCTCGCACAGGCGGGTCGCGTTCTCGATCATGACCTGGAACACGGGCGCGAGTTCGCCGGGCGACGAGCTGATGACTTTGAGCACCTCGGTGGTCGCGGTCTGCTGCTCGAGCGACTCGGTGAGGTCGTCGGTGCGCTGGCGCAGCTCGTTCAGCAGCCGCGTGTTCTCGATCGCGATCACCGCCTGCGCGGCGAAGTTCGTCACCAGTTCGATCTGCTTGTCGGTGAAGGCGCGTACTTCGGTGCGGTAGATGTCGATTACCCCGATCAATTCGCCGTCCTTGAGCATGGGCACGTTGAGCAGGCTGCGCTGGCCGCCAAGTTCGGCCGTCGCGAGGCGGAAGGGATCGCGGTCGGCGTAGAGCTGCTCGCTTTGAGTGTCGACGATGTGGACGGTCTGCTTGGTGATGGCAACGCGGCCGAGCCCGGTTGCGGCGCTGACCTTGAATGGCCCACGGCTGAGATACTCGGCATAGGCCGGCGCCACGCCGAGCAGCGATACCGCAGCGAACGCGCCGTCCTGATATCGCCAGAGGATGCCGATCGTGGCCTCACAGATGCGGGTTGCGTTTTCCAGCATCGCTTGAAACACCGGCTCGAGTTGGCCGGGCGAACTGGAGATGACCCTCAGCACCTCCGAGGTGGCCGTCTGCTGCTCCAGCGACTCGGTCAGTTCGTCGGTGCGCTTCTGCACGGCATCGAACAAGCGCACGTTCTCGATCGCGATCACCGCCTGATCAGCGAAGGTGGTGGCAAGGTCGATCTGTTTTTCGGTGAAGGGCCGCACCACGGTCCGCTGCAGCAGCAGGGCGCCGATCGGGTTGCCCTCGCGGATCAGCGGCACCCCAAGCATGGATCGTATGCCGCCGGATTTCGACCGCTGCGCCATCTCGCGATCCGGGTCGGCCTGGGCATCGGCGATGTGGACCGGCTTGCCTTCCAGTACGGCTCGGCCAACGAACGATCCCGGGCCCGGAGCGACCGGCACGCTCCTCATGCGCCCGCGGTGTTCGGGCGAGAAGCCGTAGTCCGCGACATTGTGGTAAAGCCCGTCTCTCAAAAGCCGGATCGCGGCGCGCTCGGCGTCGCAGAGCCGATGGGCCGATTCGACCAGCGTATCGAGCACGGCCTGCAGGTCGAACGTCGAACGGCTGATTACCTTGAGAACGTCGGCGGTGGCGGTCTGCTGTTCCAACGACTGACGCAGCTCGTTCAGCAGGCGCGTGTTTTCTATGGCGATGACGGCCTGCGCGGCGAAGCTTCTGACCAGCTCGATCTGTCTGTCGGTAAAGGGACGCACTTCGGTCCGGTAGATACCGATCGCGCCGACCAACTCGCCGTCGTTGAGCATCGGAACGATGAGCAGGGTCCGCGCGCCGGCCACCTCGACGAGCTGCACGAGCGCCGGATAGCGGTCGAGATAGGCCTGGTCCGTGCGGATATCGGCGATGTGTTCCAGCTGGCGGGTGCGGGTGACGCGGCCCAGAATATCGTTGGGGGAGGTGCGGATGATCGGATTGCCGCTGCGCAGCCTGGCCCATTTCCGCGTCCCGCCATGGATGGCAACGACTCTGTAGTCGGCGAGCCCGTCGGCCTGCGTGCCGACATACATCAAAAAATTGGCGAACGTCGCTTCGCAGAGGTGGGTCGCATTCTCCGCCATGGCCTGGAACACAGGCGTGAGGCTACCGGCAGAGCTCGCGATAGCCTTCAGGACCTCAGTGGTCGCGGTCTGCTGCTCCACCGCTTCCGTGAGCTCGTCGGTGCGTTGGCGCAGTTGTTCGGTGAGGCGGACGTTCTCGCTCGCGGCCGCCGCCTGCCGCTCGCGGGCCTGCGTCAGTTCGCGGGTGCGCAACTCAAGTGCCTTCTGCAGTTCCCTGGACGAACGGCGACCTGCGTCCGCTGCTGCCGGCATACGGCGGCGCTGCGGGATCGCAGACTTGCGGGAAGTCCGTGCTTTGCTCTTGCCGCCCGGCTTGTCGCGTCGGCCCATGGCCTGGCCCCAGGACCCAGGATATCGTTAAAGGATACCATGACCGGCCGGCGAAGAACTGCCGTGCGGCCACAGCCCGGGATCGGGCATTATGGCCGCCTTCATCCCCAAAAATGCCGCAACCGTGCCGCTATCTTGGAACGCACAGGGATCAGGTCTCTGTCAGGGGACGCCGGATGTTGAACACACGCGCGCTGGCTGTTGTTTTGGCTCTCATCTCCGGCACCGCCATGGCCCAGGAGTGTGGCCCGTTCCCCTGGATGTGCGGCCCGCCCGGTCCGCCACCGCCCTTTGCGCCGCCTTGGGCAGCCCGCCGTCCGCTGCCGCCCCCCTACCCGGGACAGTACGAACCGCAACGGGCACCGGCGCCCTATGAGGGCAGCTACGAGCAGCGGGCACGCCCGCCGGCCTACGAGAGCGAGCCGCGACCGCGCGCGCCGGCCTACGTCTACGATCAGCGGCAGATGGCCATGTACGCGGCGGTCTCCGGCGAGCGGTTCGCGATCGCGGCCGTGCAGCTTTCCGACATCGATCCGATCTACCTCCGCCGGGCCGTGCCCTATCCCTCGAACGAGCCGCCCGGCACGATCGTCATCGATCCGCAGAACCACTTCCTCTATTCCGTGCAGGAGGGTGGGCGCGCGATGCGCTACGGCATCGGGGTCGGCCGGCAGGGATTCGGCTGGTCGGGGGTCGCGAACATCCGCAACAAGCAGGAATGGCCGGACTGGTATCCGCCCAAGGAGATGATCCAGCGCCAGCCTGAACTCGCGCGGCAATTGAGCCAGTTGCAAAGCGGGCTCGGCGTCGCCGGCGGCCCACGCAACCCGCTTGGCGCCCGCGCCATGTATCTCTGGCAGGGCGACAAGGACACGCTCTACCGCATCCACGGCACGATCGAGCCTTGGACCATCGGCCGGAGCGTCTCGTCCGGCTGCATCCGCATGCTGAACCAGGACGTGATCGACCTCTATCAGCGGACGCCGATCGGCACCAAGGTCGTGGTGCTCGGATCATCGCAGCGCCGCGAGGTTTCCCGCTGACCGAGCACAGCCATGACGCGGAGAGTCCCGCGCGGCGCTAGGACCGGGAAAACAGCCCTTTGAAGGCATTGAGCTTCTCGTAGATTCCGCTCTTCACCACGTCTTCGAGCGAGGCCAGCACCTTTTCGCAATCCTCCGACCGGACGCCCGCCTTGCCGGCAACCTCCGCCAGCCATTCGGCACGCTTGGCCTGATCGCCCTTGAGCCTTGCGATCAGCGCTTCGCCGGCATGTTCTTCGAAGGCGTCGACGACCTTTTCGCAGGCGCTTGGAGGGAGGCCCGTCTTCTCGGCTACTTTCGCGATGACATCGGCCTTGTTCATGACGATCCTCCTACTGCCGCTGACGGGCAACGCCGTTGCCGCCCCGCTCCGCCGCGCATCCTGACAGGCCGACGTCACGCCGTCTCCCGACAACGAATCAAGGCCGGGGACAGGGCAACGCCGCGCCGGCTACCATGGGCCGGGGCACCGCCATGAAAAAGATCGCACTCGAAGAGCACTTCTGGGCCGAAGGCTTTCCGCACACCGGCAAGCTCGGCGAGCGCCTGTTCGTTCCGGAGTTCCTGCAGTCGATTAACGCGGCGATGCCGGAATTTTCCGAACTCCGAAATCGCCGCGATGGACAGAGCCGGCATCGACATCTCGGTGCTGTCGCTGATCTCGCCCGGCGTCCAGGTCGAGCGCGATGCTGCGAGGGCGGTGAGCGACGCGTGCCGGGTCAACGATCTGCTGGCTGCCGAGATCGCCAAACACCCGACCCGCTATCTGGGCTTCGCGCACCTGCCGATGCAGGAGCCGCAGGCTGCTGCAAAGGAGCTGGAACGCTGCGTGCGGCAACTCGGCTTCAAGGGTGCGCTCATCAACGGCCACACCAACGGCGTCTATCTCGACGATGCCCGATATCTCGCGTTCTGGGAATCCGTCGAAGCACTCGACGTTCCGATCTACCTGCATCCGGTCCACATGCCGGTCCGCCCGCCGGCGTTCGAGGACTATCCCGGCCTTGCGGCATCGATTTGGGGATGGACCGCGGAAACCGGCGGCCACGCGCTGCGCTTGATCCTGAGCGGCCTGTTCGACCGCTGTCCCGGACTAAAGATCGTGCTCGGGCACATGGGCGAGACGCTGCCGTTCGTGCTCTGGCGGATCGACAGCCGCTTCAAGGTCTACCGGCCGAAGGTCCCGCTCCGGATGCTGCCGTCGGAGTATGTCCGCCGCAATTTCTTTGCGACCACCGCGGGCGCCTGCCAGAACGAGGCACTGGTCTGCGCCGTGCAGGCGATGGGCGCGGATCGCGTATTGTTCTCGGTCGACTATCCGATGGAGGACAGCGTTGAGGCCGCGCGCTTCATCGAAGC
The DNA here is from genome assembly GCA_963821555.1 of uncultured Alphaproteobacteria bacterium. GTDB lineage: Bacteria > Pseudomonadota > Alphaproteobacteria > Rhizobiales > Xanthobacteraceae > Z2-YC6860. The sequence continues at coordinate 75,928 of CAWGEM010000007.1, forward strand.
CGCGCCGATCGGCGAGCGAGAGCGCGAGATGATCTGCTGGCGAAACGCCGCGCAGCTGCTGAGGTTGTGAGGGTAGGACAATCGAAGCTTACGTCGTCAACCAAACCACGCAAGGAGGACAGTCATGTCGAAGCTTTCTTGGATCGTAGTGCTTGCAGCCTTGACCAGCGCGACCTCGGCTCTGGCACAGAGCGCCGTTCCCGACCTGCGCGGGACCTGGAAGGGCGAGAGCGAATCGATCGTGCTCGGTGTCGGCAATCCGCATCACGCCGCGCCCCAGGCGGCCGCGCCTCGGCTCAACAGCGTCGCGTTCACGCTCGTCGTCGACAAGCAGGACGGCCGCCGCTTTTCCGGCACGTTCTCTTCGGCGCGCGGCACCGATCCCGTCATCGCCGTCATATCGCGCGGCGGAACCATCTACATGGTGGACGACGACGGCTACACCTTTGCCACGATGCTGGCGCCGAACCGCCTGGAGCTCTGCTATCTGATGCTGGCGCCGCCTACGCGCATCGCCTCCTGCACCGAACTGACGAAGCAGCCCTAGCGGTCGGCCTCTCGGCGCGGGGCGCCGCCCCGCACCGCTGTGCTAAGATGGCGTCGCCAACCCGGAGGGACGAGGGGCTGCCATGCCTGATCCGACGCTGACCAACCGGCCGTGGGACGAGCACCTGATCCGCTACGGCATGCGCCCCACGCACAATGGAGTGGAGATGACATGATCGTCAGGTACGAGTTCGACGGCACGGTCGTCATGATCACGCAAAACGATCATGCCCAGCTGTCGGGGTTGTTCGCAGCACATTGGGGCAACGACCGGTTCGAGAAGCCGCGGCCCTACATGTCGCTGGTGCGCGCCGCGATGTTCCACGACCGGGGCTGGATCCGCTACGAGATCGGTCCGCAGCTCAATTCGCAAGGCAAGACGCCGAACTACCGCGAGGTCCCCAACGACAAGACGCAGCTCGAAGCGTTCGAATGGGCCGGCGACTGGCTGAGTGCGAGCGATCCCTACGCGGGGCTGATGATCGCAAAACACCGCAGCGGGCTCTGGCAGGGCCGCTACGGCGTCATGACCCACCCACCCGCGATCCAGCGCGGCACGCTGCCGCCGCCCATCCAAGAGTTCATTGCAAGGAGCGAAACCAAGCAGAAGGTCGCAGCGGAAAAGCTCGATGCCAGGGAGTTCGCGATCAACTACAATCTGCTGCAGGTCTGGGACATCATATCGCTCTATATCTGCAGTACCGAGGTGCTCAAGCCCGACCGCATCGAGCCGGTGCCGGTGTCCTATACGGGTGCGCCGGGCGTCGGCATGACGCTGACGCCAACGGCGCAGGACACAGTTGCGCTAGACCCCTACCCGTTCGATCAGCCGTCGCTCGTCACCAACGTCATCTTCCGCCGGCTGGCACAGTCTGAGTTCAAGGACCAAGCCGAGCTGCAGACGGCCTATTTCAAGACTGCGCCGCAGATCGCGTCGTTCACGCTGGTTCCGCCGCAGGCTCACTGATAAGGCGGCCTGCGTCACGGACGCTTTCCGCGATGCATTGAATCCCTGGCATGTCCCTTGCATTATGGGCGTGCTTTATGGGCGCGCAGTGAAATTGCCCGTCGTCAAGGCCTCAGCCTGCAGGACACGATGAACCCCGTGCGTGCCACCGCAGCTTCGCTCAACACGGATGCCTCCCGCGCGCCGGCGTTGATCGTCGCGCGCGGGCTGTCCAAGACCTATGTCACGGCCTCTGGCGCGGTGACCGCGCTCAAGAATCTCGACTTCGAAATCTACGACGGCGAGTTCGTATCGGTCGTGGGTCAGAGCGGCTGCGGAAAATCGACGCTGCTCAAGGTGCTGGCAGGCCTCCTGCCCTACACCGCGGGTTCGGTCGAGCTTGGCGGTCGGCCGCTGCGCGGCCCGACGCCGGAGGCGGCCGTGGTGTTCCAATCTCCGGTGCTGCTGCCGTGGCGGACGGTGATCGACAACGTGCTGCTGCCGATCGAATTCCGCAAGCTGCCGATGGCGAGCTACCGCAAGAGCGCGGTGGATTTGCTGGCAATGGTCGGGCTGGCCGAGTTCGCTGAGCGCTATCCGTTCGAACTCTCCGGCGGCATGCAGCAGCGCACCGCGATCGTGCGCGCGCTGGTGCAAGACCCGCGGCTGCTCTTGATGGACGAGCCGTTCGGCGCGCTCGATGCCATGACGCGCGAGCAGATGAACCTCGAACTCATCCGGATCTGGAGCCAGAGCCGCAAGACCGTGATCTTCATCACGCACTCGATCGCCGAGGCGATCTTCCTCTCCGACCGGGTGATCGCGATGACCGCCCGCCCCGGCACCATCGCCGACGTGATCACCATCGATCTGCCGCGCCCGCGGGAGCTCTCAGTCATCAACACCGACCGCTTCGGGCGCTACGCTACCAAGCTGCGTTCGCTGCTCGACGCGCAGGGAGGAATGTTCTGATGACGGTGCAAGCGGTCGGCCGTGCGCCCGTCGAGACCCCTACGCCGGTTGCCGAGGCGCGGCCGGGCCTGCTGCGGCGTTACCCGCAGTTTACGATTTCGCCCGCGATCCTTGTGGCGCTGCTCGCGATCTGGTGGTTTGCGACCCATGTGCTCGGCACGCCCGCCTACATCGTGCCGCCGCCGGAAGACGTGCTGCGCGCCGCCATCGGCGGGCTGAGCCGCGCGCCGTGGGACAAGGCCAGCTACTGGTACCACGCCGGTGTCACAGTCTGGGAGGCGCTGCTCGGCTTTGCGATCGGTTCGGCCGCGGGGGCGCTGCTCGGGCTTGTACTCTCGCACTGGCCGATCCTCGGCAGGAGTTGGTACCCCTACATCGTCGGCTTTCAGTCGCTGCCGAAGGTCGCCCTCGCGCCGCTGATGGTGGTGTGGTTCGGCTTTGGCCTCGAGGGCAAGGTGTTCATCACTGCGATCATCACGTTCTTCCCGGTGCTGGTGAACATGATGGCGGGCTATCAGGCGGTCGAGCCCGAGCGGATCGAGCTTGCGCGCTCCTGCAATGCGAGCGAACTGCACCTGCTCACGAAGATCATCATCCCGAGCTGCCTGCCGTTCCTGTTTGCGGGGCTTGGCGTCGCCTCGGTGCTGTCGATCCTCGGCGCGGTGGTCGGTGAGTTCGTGGGCGCCAGCGCCGGCCTTGGCATGCTGCTCATGCAATACAACCAGGCGATGGAAATCGCGCCGATGTTTGCCGTCATTCTGCTCTTGGCCGTGATCGGATTTCTGATGAACCATGCCGTCAGCCTGATCGAGCGCCGTTACTGCTTCTGGGCGCAGCGATCGACCGCAGCGGCGCGCATGTGACGAAGACACAACGTCAACCGCGGAGGCCTGCCATGCTGATCCGTATCACTCGCGCCACGCTCGCTCTGGCGCTTGCCGTGGGCGCAACGGGCGCGCTCGTTACCGCCGTTGCGGCGCAATCGCCTCGGAAGATGACGCTCGTTCAGATGCATCCGAACATGGGCATAGGCGAAGAGGTGTTTCTCTACGCCGTGCCGAAACGGCTGGGTTATTTCGCCGCCGAAGGGCTCGACGTCGACATCCAGAATTCGCAGACCGGCATGATCTCGGCGCAGGTGCTGCAGTCCAGCAACGCGCAGGTGGGAACCACCGCTGCCGCGGCGATCATGACGGTGCGCGAGCAGAACGGCGACCTCGTCTCGTTCTTCAACCTCAAGCGCAACCCCGGCACGTTCCTGGTCGTACTGAAAGAACTCGCCGATCCAGAAGCTTGAGGACCTGAAAGGCAAGGCCGTGGGCGCGCCCTCATTCGGCGCCGGCGGCGGATTGGCCTTGAAGCAGAACCTCGCCGAAATCGGCATCACGCCTGACCAGTACACCGGCATCTCGACCGGGGCCGGCCCGTCGGCAATTGCAGCGCTTCGCAGCGGCCAGATCGCAGCGCTCGTGATGTGGGACGCGATGCTCGCCGCAGCAGAGAACACCGGATTGGAACTGCGGACCGTCGCGATCCCGCTCGAAGACGGCATGGTCGGGACCACGCTCGCCACCCGGAAATCGTTCGCCGCCTCCAATCCAAAAGAAGTGGCCGGCTATTGCCGGGCGATGACCAAAGGCCTCGTATTCACGATGACCAACAAGGCCGCCGCCATCCGGCTGTTCTGGGAGGAGTTTCCGACCACCAAGCCGACCAGCCTGGACGACGCCACCGCGCTCAAGAACAGCGTACACATCATGACGCGCTTCCTCGAGAAGGCGCTTCATGACCAGCCCGAAGGTGGCCGCCTCGGCGACTTCATTCCGGCGAACTGGCAGAACACGCACGCGGCGTTCGTCAAGCTCGGCACCTTGAAGGGTGCTGAAACGCCGGCGGCGTCCTACACCGACCAGTTCATCGCGGCCTGCAACGACTTCGACCGTGCGGCGGTCGTGGCGCAGGCCCGCAGCATGCCGTAGCCCGATAAGGGCGTCGCACCGTCGTCAGCAACCGGCGGACTTCGAAACGGCGCGGCCTCGTCGTATCCTGGCCGGGCCGGCCAGCAAAGGGAGGGCGACATGGGAAAAGAACTGGAAGGTCTGGCCACTCTGTCCGTCGCGTACGGCATGAACTTCGTGGGTGCGCTCGCGGTCGCAGTCATCGGCTGGTGGGGGGCCAGCGCCGTGCAGCGCGCCGTCAAGCGCGCGCTCGCGCTCAACCGCATCGATGAGACGCTGGCGAACTTTCTCTCGAGCCTCGCCCGCTACACCGTACTGGTGCTGGTGTTCATGATCATCCTGCAGCTGATCGGCATCCAGGCGACGAGTTTGATCGCGGTGATCGGCGCGGCGTCGCTCGCCATCGGCCTCGCCTTGCAGGGCACGCTGTCCAACATGGCGGCAGGCGTCATGCTGCTGTTGTTTCGGCCATTCAAACTCGCCGACGATATCGAGGTCGCGGGCAAGCGCGGTCTCGTGCGTGACCTGAGCCTGTTCATCACCGAGCTGGAGGGCGAAGGCGGCGTGCAGGTCCTGATCCCCAACAGCCAGGTCTGGAACGCCCCGATCGTCAACCACAGCGCCTACAAGCGCAACGCACCGGCGACGACCTGATCGCAACCGCAAGCTTATCGCACCCGGCCGGGCCGGCGGAGGCAGCATGGACGCCGGCAAGCGCAAGTTCCTGTTCGTGTCGCTGTCCGGGCTGATCGGCGACATCGCCTGGCAGGTCGCGAAGGAAGGCCACGAGGTCAAGTACTTCATCGAGGACGAGAGCGAGCGCGACATCGCCGACGGCTTCGTGCCCAAGGTCGACGACTGGGAGCGCGACGTCGACTGGGCCGACGTCATCGTGTTCGACGACACGCTGGGACAGGGCGGCAAGGCGCAGGCATTACGCCGTGACGGCAAGCTCGTGGTCGGCGGCACGCCTACACCGATCGGCTGGAGGACGATCGCTCGTTCGGCCAGGAGGAGCTGCAAGAAAGCGGCGTCAACATCCTGCCCTACGAGGAGTTCGACAACTTCGACGCCGCGATCGCCTATGTGAAAAGCAATCCAGAGCGCTACGTCATCAAGCCCGCGGGCGCCGCGCGGCAACGTGAAGCGGCGCCTCTTCGTGGGCGACGAGGACGACGGCGAGGACGTGATCCGCGTGCTCGATGCCTACAAGAAATCGTTTCCCGACGAGATCAAGGTGTTCCAGCTGCAGCGCCGCGTCACCGGCGTCGAAGTCGCGGTCGGCGCGTTCTTCAACGGCCGCGAGTTCGTCACCCCGATCAACGTCAACTTCGAGCACAAGAAGCTCTTCCCCGGAAACATCGGCCCCTCCACCGGCGAGATGGGCACGGTGATGTTCTGGAGCGGAGCAAACCGGCTGTTCAACCAGACGCTGCAAGAAGATGGAGGCCCGTCTCGCCGAGGAGAACTACGTCGGCTACATCGATCTCAACTGCATCGTCAACGGCAACGGCATCTATCCGCTGGAGTTCACCTCGCGCTTCGGGTACCCGACGATCATCATTCAGCAGGAGGGCATGATCACGCCGATCGGTCAGTTCCTCGCGGACCTGGCCGCAGGCATCAATCCGAAGCTACGGGTCAAGAGCGGATTTCAGATCGGCGTCCGCATCGTCGTGTCGCCGTTTCCCTTCGACGATGACGCGACATTCCTGTCGGTCTCCAAGAACGCCGCCATCCTGTTCAAGAAGGGCATTCCTGAAGAAGTTCACATCGAGGACGTCAAGCAGGTGAACGGCCAGTGGTACGTCGCGGGCACCTCCGGCGTCGTGCTCGTGGTATGCGGTCTCGGCCAGACCGTGCGGCAGGCGCAGGCGCAGGCCTATGCCCGCATCCGCAACATCATGATCCCGGACATGTACTATCGCGACGACATCGGCGAGCGATGGTTCGAGGACCACGATCGGCTGCACACCTGGGGCTACCTGCGCGAAGTCTGAGTGACCGGCGGGAGTGCGGACGCGTCACTGCGCTCAGGCGTCACCGATCGCCGACGCTGTCGCCGGGGCTCATGCGCGGCGGCGGCGCGGAGAGCGCTTGCGACAAATCCGGGGCCGGCGCCGGGGCAGCCCGAGAGCCAACCCAATGGGACACCCTACCCCGACCCACAACACCGGACAGACGCGTTATAACCCATTGAGGACATTGAGACCATGCGGAACTCCATCCGCACCGCGGGCCCTGCCGCCGCGCGTTGCCGAAGCCGGTGAAAAGCGAGGCCCGATGCCCGTCTGCCGAAAACGCCATGCTCTTCGCAGGCCGCTGGCGGTATCTTGACACCTGCCAGGGCACCGAGCGTCAGACCTCAGATCGGTGAGCCACATTCAGACAACATCCGCGCCCGCCATGAACGGACAAGCGTTCCGAGCGTCACCAGCCGACCGTCCACAACGCGACATCGTCCTGCTTCTCACCGTCAGGATTGAGCTCGACGATATCGTCCACGATCGCAAACCGCTTGGCTTCCTGCGGCGTAAAGATCGTCGGATCGGGATTGGTGGCGTAAAGCCTCAAGAGCCGCTCCTTGGGAATCTTGGTGTGCCGAGCGGCAATCTCGCGCGACAGGTCGATGTCGCTGTTGAGCCGCTTGAGCGCCTCCACGATGCGGTCGCTCATCTGCGTGCCCTCGAACTCCCAGTCGTAGGCGTGAAAGAAGAAGCGCGCATAGGGCGAACAACTCCGCTCATGTCCGGCCAGGAACACCGGCACCGCCATGCTGCCGACATGGCCGGCCGCGTGCATATGGATCGGCACCGGCAAGGCGCGGATGAAATTGTACAGCGCGAACCCCTCGTCGGTGCTGCCGCCGTCGCTGGAGAACACAATCGTCAGCGAACCGAAGTCCGGTCGCTCGAGAATGGCAGCGACCCGGTGGCGCAGGGCATTGCTCTGCTTCTCGTAAATCATGCCGTTGAAGACCAGCCGATGCTCGGTCACGTCGTTCCCCTGCCAAGAGCGCGCCATTGCTCGTACGCCATGAAGCGGACGATCTTCCAGCTGCCATCCGGCTGACGCGCGAAAAAGTCCGCGACCATGCGCCATTTGGCTGCCCGGCGCACGCCCGCCGAATCTTTTGTGCATTGCACATACTTTCTGCATTTGCGGTCTGCGTAAGCAGCATGGTGGGCGGTCACAACTCCTGATGCGAGCGGCTCGATTTCTCTAAAGCCCTGAATAACAAAGACAATCCAGATATTGGCTGAACTGGCACGGCGTTTGAATAAGTCCAGACAAACGATGCTGGCAACGGGCCGGGCATCGCGGTCCAACGACGGGCCAAGAAGCAACGCCGCTGTACCCGTGGGGGACAATCGCACCTCGGGCTGCGGCTTTTTTATTGGAACGAACCAGGAAGCGCGTCCAGCGAGCTTCGGAAATCCATCGAACCAAGACGGACCCCAGCGACAATGAAAACACCCTCCAGACCATCCCTCAGCCGGCGAGCCTTCCTCAAGACCTCGGCCGCGACCGCGGCGCTGTTCGGCGCCGTGCAGACGCAGTTTCCGTCCGGCGCATTCGCGCAGGCCGCGGGCCCAGAGGTGAAGGGCGCCAAGCTCGGCTTCATCGCGCTCACCGACGCGGCGCCGCTGTTCGTCGCCAAGGAGAAGGGCTTCTTCGCCAAGTACGGCATGCCCGACACCGAGGTGCAAAAGCAGGCGTCGTGGGGCGCGACGCGCGACAACATGGTGCTCGGCGGCGAGGGCAACGGCATCGACGGCGCGCACATCCTCACGCCGATGCCCTACCTGATCTCGCGCCGGCAAGGTGACGCAGAACAACGTGCCGACGCCGATGTACATCCTGGCGCGGCTCAACCTGAACGGCCAGTGCATCTCGGTCGCCAAGGAATACGCCGACCTGAAGATCGGCGTCGACACCACGCCGTTCAAGGCGGCGCTGGAGAAGAAGAAGGCCTCCGGCAAGTCGGTGAAGGCCGCCAACACGTTCCCGGGCGGCACGCACGATCTCTGGATCCGCTACTGGCTCGCAGCCGGCGGCATCGACCCCGACAAGGACATCGAGACCATCACGGTGCCGCCGCCGCAGATGGTGGCGAACATGAAGGTCGGCACCATGGACTGCTTCTGCGTGTGCGAGCCGTGGAACCTGCAGCTCATCCACCAGAAGCATCGGCTACACCGCGATCACCACCGGCGAACTCTGGAACCAGCATCCGGAAAAGTCGCTCGGCATGCGCGCGGCCTGGGTCGACAAGAATCCGAACGCCGCCAAGGCGCTCCTGATGGCGGTGATGGAAGCGCAGCAGTGGTGCGAGAAACCCGAGAACTACGCCGAGGTGGCGGCGATCTGCGCCAAGCGGCAGTGGATCAATTGCCCGGTCGCCGACGTCACCGACCGCGTCAAGGGCAAGTTCGACTACGGCATCCCCGGCAAGGTGGTCGAGAAGCACCCGCACATGATGCGCTACTGGAGCGACCACGCCTCGTATCCGTTCCAGAGCCACGACCTGTGGTTCCTCACCGAGGACATCCGCTGGGGCAAGTTCGAGGCCGAGCGTCGACACCAAGGCGCTGATCAAGAAGGTCAACCGCGAAGACATGTGGCGCGACGCCGCCAAGGCGCTGTCGGTGCCGGCCGCCGGAGATTCCGACGTCGACCTCGCGCGGCAAGGAGACCTTCTTCGACGGCAAGGTGTTCGATCCGGAAAATCCGATGGCCTACCTCAAGAGCCTCGCCATCAAGCGCGCCGAAATCGGCTGAGACTGAACGGGCCGCCCGTACGCGGGCGGCCCGTTCCCCTTCAACCGGAGCCCATCGACCATGAACATGCCGGTTCGCAAGACCGAGACCGCGGTCGCGATCGTGCCGCGGCTCCAGTCGCGCCCGCCAAGGTGCTGCCGATCACGCCGAAGCGAGGCCCGCTGACACGCCGCGCTCTCGCGCGCGCGCGGCGCGGTCGCGGCGCACGTGTTGCCGCCGCTCGTCGTGCATCGCGCTGCGCTGCTCGGCTCTGGGAGCTGCTGTGCCGCAAGCCTGGCGCCACGCTGCCGCCGCCGTCGCGCGTGCTGGCGGACACCTGGGAGCTGATCGTCGATCCGTTCTTCGATCGCGGCGGCATCGACAAGGGCCTGTTCTGGCACATGTCGGCAAGCCTGCAGCGCGTCGCCTTCGGCTACGCGCTCGCGGCTGTCGCCGGCGTCGCTGCTCGGCACGCTGGTCGGCCAATCGACCTGGGCGATGCGCGGCCTCGATCCGATCTTCCAGGTGCTGCGCACCGTGCCGCCGCTCGCCTGGCTGCCGCTGTCGCTCGCGGCGTTCCGCAACGGCCAGCCGTCGGCGATCTTCGTGATCTTCATCACCGCGATCTGGCCGATCATCATCAACACCGCGGTCGGCATCCGCAACATCCCGCAGGACTATCGCAACGTCGCCCAGGTGCTGCGGCTCAACCAGTTCGAGTTCTTCTACAAGATCATGGTGCCGGCGGCCGCGCCCTACATCTTCACCGGGCTGCGCATCGGCATCGGCCTGTCGTGGCTCGCCATCGTCGCCGCCGAAATGCTGATCGGCGGCGTCGGCATCGGCTTCTTCATCTGGGATGCCTGGAACTCGTCGCACATCAGCGAAATCATCCTGGCGCTGATCTACGTCGGCCTGGTCGGCTTCGTGCTCGACCGCATCGTCGCCGCCGTCGCCACCATCGTCACCCGCGGCACCGCCGCCAACTGAAGGAGCGCCGCGATGACGCACCATCCCTATCTCAAGATCGACCACGTCGACAAGACGCTTCACCCGCGGCTCGACCGAGACCGAGGTGCTGAAGGACATCACGCTCGGCATCGAGAAGGGCGAATACGTCTCGATCATCGGCCATTCCGGCTGCGGCAAGAGCACGCTGCTCAACATCGTCGCGGGCCTGCTGCCGGTGACGACCGGCGGCGTGCTGCTGGAGAACCAGCGAGGTCAACGATCCCGGGCCCGGACCGCGCCGTGGTGTTCCAGAACCACTCGCTGCTGCCGTGGCTCACGGTCTACGACAACGTCCGGCTCGCGGTCGACAAGGTGTTCTCGGCGACGAAGTCGCGCGCCGAGCGCCACGACTGGACCATGCACAATCTCGATCTCGTGCAGATGGCGCACGCCAAGGACAAGCGGCCGGCGGAAATTTCCGGCGGCATGAAGCAGCGCGTCGGGCCTTGCCCGCGCGCTCGCGATGGAGCCGAAGGTGCTGCTGCTCGACGAGCCGTTCGGCGCGCTCGATGCGCTCACCCGCGCGCACCTGCAGGACTCGGTGATGGCGATCCACTCCAAGCTCGGCAACACCGTGCTGATGATCACCCACGACGTCGACGAGGCGGTGCTGCTGTCCGACCGCATCGTGATGATGACCAACGGACCGGCGGCCCGCATCGGCGAGGTGCTCGACGTGCCGCTGCCGCGGCCGCGCAAGCGGCTCGCGCTCGCCGGCGATCCGACCTACCTGAAGTGCCGCCAGCGCGTGCTCGAGTTCCTCTACGAGCGCCACCACTTCGTCGAAGCGGCGTGATGCGAGGCGGCCATGACCCCGGCACGATGTCGACGCTCGTGCAGTCGACGCTTCGAGAAGGTGAAGCCGATCGCCGATGACCGCGGCCGCGCCTGTTCTACGGGCGCCTGTTCGAGATCGCGCCGGAGGTGAAGCCGCTGTTCAAGGGCGACATGAACGAGCAGGGCAACGAAAGCTCGATGGCGACGCTGGCGGTCGTGGTGGACGGGCTGCGACAGCCTGCCGACCATCCTGCCGGCGGTCGAGCGCGCTGGCGAAGCAGCACGTCGGCTACGGCGTCACGCGCCGATCACTACGGCGCCGGTCGGCGCGGGCTCTGCTGTGGACGCTCGAACGCGGGCTCGGCCCGGAGTGGACGCCGCAGGTCGCGGCGGCATGGACCAGCGGCCTACGCCACGCTTTCCGACTTCATGATCGGCGAAGCCTACGGCAACTCCGCGGCATCGCCAGCATAACGCACATGTCCGGCGATTTCTCGCCCGAGCAGAAACGCTACCTGGAGGGCTTCCTCTCCGGCCTGCAGATCGCGCGCGCCGGGCGCGGCCTGGGCGGCGGCCAGCGGCTGCGGCGAAGCCGACCGGCCCCGACGCCGAGCACATCGCCGCGCAGGATCGCACCACGGCGGCCGGCGGCAAGCTCACCGACCAGGAGAAGCTGGAAGCGCGAGCAGCATCCGTTCGACGCCTATCCAGCGCCTGAAGCGAGCAGGCCGCCAAGAACGAATCGCCGAAGCCCGCCGACAATTTCCGCTGGCACTACTACGGGCTGTTCTATGTCGCGCCGGCGCAGAACTCCTACATGTGCCGGCTGCGGATGCCGAACGGCATCCTCACGCACTGGCAGTTCGCCGGGCTCGCCGACCTCGCCGAACGCTACGGCGGCGGCTACTCGCACGTCACCACGCGCGCCAACCTGCAGATCCGCGAGATCGAGGCCGAAGAACGCGGTCGTCATGCTGGAGGCGATCCAGGACCTCGGCCTGTGCTCGCGCGGCTCCGGCGCCGACAACATCCGCAACGTCACCGGCACGCCGACCGCCGGCATCGATCCGCAGGAGCTGATCGACACGCGGCCGTACGCGCGCGCCTGGCACTTCCACATCCTCAACGACCGCTCGCTCTACGGCCTGCCGCGCAAGTTCAACGTCGCCTTCGACGGCGCCGGCCTGATCGCGGTGCTGGAGGACACCAACGACATCGGCTTCCAGGCGGTCGAGGTGAAGGACGGCTTCGGCGTCGAGCCGGGCGTCTGGTTCCGGCTCGCGCTCGGCGGCATCACCGGCCACCGGATTTCGCGCGCGACACCGGCGTGGTGGTGCGCCGGCCGACGCGACCAAGGTCGCCGACGCGATCGTGCGCGTGTTCATCGAGCACGGCGACCGCACCAACCGCAACAAGGCGCGGCTGAAGTACGTGCTCGACGCCATGGGCTTCGACAAGTTCCTCGCGCTGGTCGAGGAGAAGCTCGGCGCGAAGCTCGTCCGCGTGCCGTCCGAGGCGGTCGCGCCGCGGCCGGCGTTCGACCGCGCGGCCCATATCGGCGTGCATCCGCAGAAGCAGAAGGGCCTGAACTGGATCGGCGTGGTGCTGCCGGTCGGCAAGCTCACCGTCGGCGCAGATGCGCGGCCTCGCCGACGATCGCGCAGCAGATCGGCGACGGCGATATCCGGCTCACGGTCTGGCAGAACCTGCTGATCTCCGGCGTGCCGAGCGACAAGCTCGCGGCTGGCGGAGGCGGCGATCGAGAAGCTCGGGCTGTCGACCAAGGCGAGCTCGATCCGCGCCGGCCTCGTCGCCTGCACCGGCAATGTCGGCTGCCGCTTCGCGGCCTCCGACACCAAGCGCCATGCCGAGGAGATCGCGCGCTGGTGCGAGGCGCGCGTCGAGCTCGACGGCCCGGTCAACATCCATCTCACCGGCTGCCATCATTCCTGCGCGCAGCACTACATCGGCGACATCGGGCTGCTCGCCTGCAAGGTGCAGACCTCGGAGGAGGGCGACACGGTCGAGGGCTATCACGTTCTGGTCGGCGGCGGCTTCGGCCCGGACGCCGGCGCTCGCGCGCGAGCTCTACCGCGACGTCAAGGCCGAGGACGCGCCGCGCGACCGTCGAGCGCATGCTCAGGGCCTATCTGGCGCACCGCGCCTCGCCGGACGAGACCTTCCAGGCCTTCACCCGCCGCCACGAGATCGAGGCGCTGCAGCCGCGATGTTCGCGGAGGCCGCGCCATGAACTCGCCGCTGCGCCCGCCGCTTCCGACGCATCGTGCCGGAGAACGCGCCGTTCACCGCCGAGCAGCGCGCTGGCTAACGGCTTCTTCGCCGGCCTGCTCGAAGGCGACGCCAGCCGCGCTGTCGCCGCAGGATGCCGCGGCGCTGATGCCGGGCGTCGATGTCGGCGGCCGAGCGACGACGGCGACGACGGCGCGCCCTGGCACGACCAGACCATGCCGCTCGCCGAGCGCATGAAGCTCGCCGAAGGCCGGCCGCTGCGGCGCCGCATGATGGCGGCGATGGCCCAGCAGGATTGCGGCCAGTGCGGCTACAACTGCGAGGACTACGCCGACGCGCTGTTCGGCAAGAAGGAGGAGCGGCTGAATCTGTGCGTGCCGGGCGGCAAGGAAACCGCCCGCATGCTGAAGGCGCTGCACGCGGAGATCGACGCCGCGCCTGCCGGCTGCGCCGGCGCGCGCGACCCGCGCTGCAGCCTGCGCCGGCAACGCCGGCCGGCGAAGCCGGCCGCTCGCGCGACAACCCGGTCGAGGCGACTTTCGTCTCGCGCACGCGGCTCAACAAGCCGGGCTCGGAGAAGGAGACCTGGCACATCGAGTTCGATCTCGCCGACAGCCGGCCTCGACTACACGGTCGGCGATGCCTTCGGCCTCTTCCCGCGCAACGATCCGGCGCTGGCCGATGCGGTGCTCGCCGCGCTCGGCGCGCCGCCGGATTTCCCGATCGGCGGCCGCACGCTGCGCGACGTGCTGATCGACGGCGTCTCGCTCGGCGCCCGCGCCCGACATGCTGTTCCAGCTGTTCTCCTACATCACCGGCGGCGAGCGGCGGCAGAAGGCCAAGGCGCTGGCCGCCGGCGAGGATCCCGACGGCGACGCCGCCGACGCTCGACGTGCTCGCCGCGATCGAGAAGTTCTCCGGCGTCCGGCCCGACCCGGAGGCCTTCATCGAGGCGCTCGATCCGCTGCAGCCGCGGCTCTATTCGATCTCGTCGTCGCCCAAGGTGCACCAGCGGCCGCGTCGCGCTGACCGTCGACGCCGTGCGCTACGACATCGGCAAGCGCACGCGGCTCGGCGTCGCCTCGACCTTCCTCGCCGGCCGCGTCAACCCCGGCGACAGGCTCCACGTCTATGTGCAGAAGGCGCAGCATTTCGGCCTGCCGGCCGATCCGTCGACGCCGATCATCATGATCGGGCCCGGCACCGGCATCGCGCCGTTCCGCGCCTTCCTGCACGAGCGCATGGCGACCAAGGCGCCCGGCCGCAACTGGCTGTTCTTCGGCCACCAGCGCCGCGACTACGATTTCTTCTACGAGGACGAGCTCGCCGGCATGAAGGCCGCGGGCGTGCTGACGCGGCTGTCGCTCGCCTGGTCGCGCGACGGCGACGAGAAGTTCTACGTGCAGGACCGCATGCTGCAGGTCGGCCGCGAGCTGTGGGCGTGGCTCGCCGACGGCGCGCACGTCTACGTCTGCGGCGACGCCCAGCGCATGGCCAAGGACGTCGAGCGCGCGCTGGTCGACATCGTCGCCGCGCACGGCGCGCGCTCGACCAACGAGGCGATCGCCTTCGTCGCCGAGCTCAAGAAGAGCGGCCGCTACCAGCCGGACGTGTATTGATGAACGCGCCGCTCCATCCGCCGCGCCGCGGTGCGCACCACCTGCCCCTATTGCGGCGTCGGCTGCGGCGTGCTGGCGCGGCCGGACGGCCACGGCGGCGCCATCGTCACCGGCGATCCCGATCATCCGGCGAATTTCGGCAGGCTCTGCTCGAAGGGCTCTGCGCTCGGCGAGACGCTCGTCGCTCGACGGCCGCCTGCTGCATCCGATGCTGCGGCAGCGCCGACGGCAGCTACGCGCGCGTCGACTGGGACACCGCGCTCGGCGCGGTCGCCGACGGCCTGCGACGCATCATCGACCGCGCACGGCCCGGACGCGGTCGCGTTCTATCTCTCCGGCCAGTTGCTGACCGAGGACTATTACGTCGCCAACAAGCTGATGAAGGGCTTCCTCGGCTCGGCCAACGTCGACACCAATTCGCGCCTGTGCATGGCCTCGACGGTCGCCGGCCACCGCCGCGCCTTCGGCGCCGACGTGGTGCCGGGCTGCTACGAGGATCTCGACGAGGCCGATCTCATCGTGCTGGTCGGCTCCAACGCCGCCTGGTGCCATCCGGTGCTGTTCCAGCGCATGGTGCGCAACCGGCGCGAGCGCGGCGCCAAGCTCGTCGTCATCGATCCGCGCCGCACCGCGACCGCGCGACGACGCCGACCTGTTTCTGCCGATCGCGCCGGGCAGCGACACCGCGCTGTTCTGCGGCCTGCTCGTCTATCTCGCCGAAGCGCGGCGCGCTCGACCGCGGCTATATCGACGCGCACACCACCGGGCTTCGACGCGGCGCTGGCGCGCGCCAGCGAGATCGCGCCGGACGCCGCCGCGACCGCCGCCGCCACCGGCCTCGACGAGGGCGAGGTGGCGCGCTTCTTCGACCTGTTCCGCGCCAAGCCGCGCGTCGTCACCTGCTTCTCGCAGGGCGTCAACCAGTCGGCGCAGGGCACCGACAAGGTCAACGCCATCATCAATTGCCATCTCGCCACCGGCCGCATCGGCCGGCCCGGCATGGGGCCGTTCTCGCTGACCGGCCAGCCCAACGCCATGGGCGGCCGCGAGGTCGGCGGGCTCGCCAACCAGCTCGCCGCGCACATGAGCTTCGCGCCGGCCGACATCGATCGCGTGCGCCGCTTCTGGAACGCGCCGCGCATGGCCGAGCGCGAGGGGCTCAAGGCCGTGCAGATGTTCGAGGCGATCGAGCGCGGCGAGATCAAGGCGCTGTGGGTGATGGCGACCAATCCGGCGGTGTCGCTGCCGCGCGCCGGCGCCGTGCGCGACGCGCTGCGCAAGCTCGAACTGTTCGTCGTGTCCGAGAACGTCGTCGCCAACGACACCGTCGCCGCCGCCGCACGTTCTGCTGCCGGCCGCGGCCTGGGGCGAGAAGGACGGCACCGTCACCAATTCGGAGCGCCGCATCTCGCGCCAGCGCGCCGTTCCTGCCGCTGCCGGGCGAGGCCAGGCCCGACTGGTGGATCGTCGCCGAGGTGGCGCAGCGCATGGGCTTTGCGCGGCGTTCGCCTATCGCACCGCCGCCGACGTGTTCCGCGAGCACGCCGCGCTTTCGGGCTTCGAGAACGACGGCGCGCGCGCTTTCGACATCGGCGGGCTCGCCGCGATCTCCGACGAGGACTACGACGCGCTCGAGCCGGTGCAGTGGCCGCTGCCGGCCGGCCGATGCCAGCGATCCGCGCGCGCTTGTTCGCCGACGGCGGCTTCTTCACCGCCGACCGCAAGGCGCGCTTCGTCGCGCCTGAGCCGCCGGCATGCTGCGCGAGCCGACCAGCGCCGAATTCCCGCTGCGCCTCAACACCGGCCGCCTCCGCGACCAGTGGCACACCATGACCCGCACGGGCTTGAGCCCGCGGCTCGGCGCGCACCGGCCGGAGCCGTTCGTCGAGGTCCATCCGCACGACGCCAAGGCGCACGGCCTCGCGCACGACGGCTTTGCACGCGTCACCACCGCGCACGGCTCCTGCGTGCTCAAGGTCGTTGCCTCAGCGCGGCCAGCAGCGCGGCTCGCTGTTCGTGCCGATCCACTGGAGCGACGCCACCGCCTCGTCGGCGCGCATCGGCGATCTGGTCGCGCCGTGCACCGATCCGTACTCCGGCCAGCCGGAGGCGAAGGCGACGCCGGCCGCGATCGCGCCGGTCGCATTCGCCTATCGCGGCTTTGCGCTGTCGCGCGCGCCGCTGCCGCTGCCGGACGAGGCACCTGGTGGGCGCGTGTCGCGCGTCGATGGCGCGCAAGGCTGCCTGTTCGCCAGCAACGACGGGCCGATGGCCTGGCACGAGCTCGCGCCGCGCCTGTTCGAGGACGCGGTGCTGACCGAATACGTCGACCGCGCGCGCGGCCTCTACCGTGCCGCGGCCTTCGTCGACGGCCGCCTCGACGGGGCTCTGTTCATCGGGCCGGCCGATACGCCGCCGCAATGGAGCGATCTGCGCAGCATGGCCGGCGGCCCGGCCATCGCCGGAGAGCGGGCCGGTGATCTGCGCCTGCTTCGGCGTCGGACTTGCCGCCATCCATCGAGGCGCTCGCCTCGCGCGAGGCCGTCAGCGTCGAGGAGATCGGCGCTGCGCTGCGCGCCGGCACCAATTGCGGAACCTGCCTGCCGGAACTGAGGAGCATTGTCGCCCATGGGACCTCGGCTCATGCACGCGCGCACGCCCACTGAAGCAACCGCCGCCGCGCATGGAGGCGCTGGCGCGGCTGCCGATCTGTTCGTCGCGCTCGACGGCCGCCGGGCGCTGATCGCGGGCGGCACGCCGGCCGCAGCCTGGAAGGCGGAGCTGCTGTCGGCCGCGGGCGCCGCGGTCGATGTCTATGCGCATGAGACCATGCGACGAGTTGCTCGCGCTTGCGAGCGATCCGCCGCGCGGGCCGGTCAACCTGCATCGCGCGTGCATGGCAACCGGCGGACTTTGCCGGCGCGGCGATCGCAGTCGGCGCCTGCGAGCGACGACGCCGAGGCCGAGCGCTTCGCCAGCGCGGCGCGCGCGGCGCATGTGCCGGTCAACGTCATCGACAAGCCCGCGTTCTGCGATTTCTCCTTCGGCGCCGATCGTCAACCGCTCGCCGCTCGTCATCGGCATCTCGACCGACGGCGCGGCGCCGGTGTTCGGCCAGACGATCCGGGCCAAGCTCGAAGCGATGATCCCGCGCGGCTTCGCGCGCTGGGCCGAGGCCGCCCGGCGCTGGCGGCGCGACGGTGCAGTCGTCCGGACTGTCGTTCAACGCGCGCCGGCGGTTCTGGCAGCTGTTTCACGGCGCACGCCGTCGAGCCATCCCGAACGAGCGAGCCGCAGCAGGCCGATTTCGACCGGCTGCTGGCCGAGACCACGGCCGAGGCTACCGCGGTCGAGAACGGCTCGGTCACGCTGGTCGGCGCAGGTCCCGGCGATCCGGAACTGCTGACGCTTGCGCGCGGTGCGCGCGCTGCAATCGGCCGATGTCATCCTGTTCGACGATCTGGTGTCGCCCGAGGTGCTCGAGTTCGCGCGCCGCGAGGCGAAGAAGATGCTGGTCGGCAAGACCGGCTACGGACCGTCCTGCCGGCAGGACGAGATCAACGATCTGATGATCGGGCTTGCCTCATGCCGGCCGGCGCGTGGTGCGGCTCAAGGGCGGCGATCCGCTGATCTTCGGCCGCGCCGGCGAGGAGATCGCGGCCTGCCGCAAGGCCGGCATCGCGATCGAGGTCGTCCCCGGCATCACCGCGGCGCAGGGCGCGGCCGCGCGGCTCGGCGTATCGCTCACCCAGCGCAAGGAGGCGCGGCGCGTGCAATACGTCACCGGCCACGGCTCCGACGGGCGCCTGCCGCACGACATCGACTGGCGGAGCCTCGCCGATCCGAACGCCACCACGGTGGTCTACATGCCAGGCAAGACGCTCGCCGAGCTTGCCGCAAGCGCAGTGGTTGAGGGCCTCGATCCGGCGCACGCCGGCGGTCGCAGTGGCGCGGGCGACGCGGCCCGACGAGGCGATCGTCGCGGCTCCGATCGCAAAACTTGCGGCCCGACTTGCGGCGGCGGATCTGCCGGGGCCGGTCGTGGTCATGATCGGCTGGACCTTTGCCGCGCTCGTTGCGGCGCCGGAGGCACTGCCCGCGCCTGCCGACGCGGCCTCGCACAGCTGACGCGCCTCGTGCACGCGATCACCGAGCCATTGCGACATTGAGAATGGTCGTCTTGCCGGCCTTGACGGTCGCCAACGCCTCACGAAGCTCGTCTTCGAGTTCGGCGGAGCTGTCGATCCGCCGCCCCGCGCATCCAAGCGGCTTGCCGAGTTCGGCATAGTCCGGTCCCTTGATGTGGACGCCGTACGGCGTGTCCTGACCGATCGCAAGGCCGTCGGCGTAGAACTGCATCTGGCTGTCCTTCATCGAGCCCGCCGGTCAGTTGCGCGACAAGATTTCCTTTGTTCGCGCCACCGCGCTCGACGACACGCCTGTGACGATGCCGTTGATCAAACCGGCAACCTCGGCGCCCGACATCGGATTGATTTCGAGCTTCGACTTCTGGGCTGCCGCCTGAAACTGCGGATCGTTCATTGTGGCCATGAATGCCTGCGCGCAGCGCCTCGGCGCGATCAGCCGGCACGCCCGGTGGCGCGAGGTACGGGCGTCCGAGCGGCTGGCGCGCCAGCACAAGTTGCAGGATCTGCCGCTGCTCGTCGCTCTTGGCGAAATCGAGGACCATCTGGCACGTCCGGCAGGTCGGGGTGCTTCTGCAGGCCGAATTGCACGAGCACATTGATCTTGCGCTTCGTCGATCCAATGGCGCCGCTCGGCCACGATCCCCGACCACGACCAGCCGCAGCGGCCGTCGACCTCGCCGCGTTCGACGGCGAGATTGATGGCATTGCCGCCGGGATAGCCGCTGACGATCTTGATCCTGGTGTCGAACAGCGCGTTCATCACCCGCGCGAACTGCTCGCCGTCCGCGCCCGGGCCGTCGCCTCCGATAACGAGCGTGGTGTTGCGCAACTGCCCGAACGATTTCACCGGGGCGGAATGCCATGCGACGCAGGTGCTGACCTCGTTGTTGGCGCTGCCGATCCAATTGAACTTGGCCGGGTCGAAATTGGTGCCGCCCTGCGTCCCGATCAGAGCCGCGAACGGCGCGGCCCGACTGGTCGTTCCGATGACGGTGCCGTCCTTCGGCGCGGCGTTGTAGAGCCAGTTGGCGAGGCGGAGACTGCCGGCGCCCTCCATGTTCATCGACGATGACCCGCGGATTGCCCGGAATGTGGCGTCCAAGGTGGTCGGCAAGCACGCGGGCATAGGTGTCGTACGAGGCGCCGACGCCGAACCCGACGTTGATCTGCAGCGTCTTGCCCTTGTAGAACTCCTCGACGCTCTGGGCCGACGCCGGCCGTCATCGCCAGCGCGGCCGCCAGATCAAGCGCAAACCACCACGCGGCACGTCGCCAGGCTTGCTCATCGCGTAGTTCTCCGAACATCTGTGCGCTTAGTGCCCGGTCACCGTGCGCGCGAGCTTGTCCGGCTCGCCCGGCAGGGCATTGCCGCGCCACACCACGTGCAGGTCCGGCCGCACCAGGAGATAGTCGAAGCCGTAGACCTGCGCGCGGCGCGCCTTCGTCGATGTCGAGCACCGTGAGCGGCGCGCCGACCGCCGCAAACGCCTGGCGCAAGTCCGCGGCGTCGGCCTTGGTATGGCCCGAGACGCAACAGCGTGTAGCCGTCGCCGATCCGGTCGTGCACCGAAACCGTCCCGGCCTTCAGCCAGACATGCGGCAGCCGCGCGCCCGGCCAGCTCGTCGGCTCGTATTCGTCGATGTTCGGCTCCGGTCCGCCCGGCTCATCGAAGATGATCGGAGAACCCGCGTAGCGATAGCCAAGCTCGGCGCCGATCACGCGGAACGACTTCGGCGCCTCCTCGCGCGCGATCGCGAGCAGATTGCGAGCGCGGCCCGGCCTTCCGGCGTGTCGTCCTCGATGTTCGGGCGGTAGGCGTCGCGCCACACCGCGCGACCGGTGGTGCCGCGGCCGGAGGCCTTCACGTTGATCGCGCCGATCTGTCGCCGCTCGGCCTCGTAGGACGCGAGCAGGTTCGGCCCGCCCCAGCCCTGCAAGGTCGCAGCGAGCTTCCAAGACAGATCGATGGCGTCGCCGACGCCGGTGTTCATGCCGAGCCCGCCGGTCGGGATGACCAGATGGGCGGCATCGCCCGCGATGAAGACGCGGCCCCGCGCGTAGTGCTCGGCCAGCAGCAGGCGCTGGGTCCATTTCGCGCAATGCACCATCTCGTACTTCACCGGCGTGCCGACAATGCCGCTCGAATTGCGTCGCCATGTCCTCGTCCTTCTCGACGACGGCATGGATCGTGAAGTGCTGGCGCGAATCCTGGACGATCATCAGCGTCCAGTGGTCGTCGATGCGGTGATAATGGCGGGCGCGCGGCGCGCGCACCTTGTCGTAGAGTTCCGGGCAGTGGAACAGCGCCTGGCGCATCTCCAGGATGTTGGGCTCGCCCTCCATCTTGAAGCCGAGTTGCCTTCGCACCGCGCTGGAGCCGCCGTCGCAGCCGACCAGGTACTGCGCGCGGAACGTCACGGCGCTCGCCGTTGCTCTTTCGGGCATGCACGGTCACGCCATCCGCCTCGTCCTGCAAACGAGATGAACTCGTGGCCGAATTTCACGTCGACGTTCGGGATCGTCTCGACCACCGATCTTGAGCAGCGGCTCAAGCGTGTATTGCGAGATGATCTGGTAGGGCTCGAGCGGCATCGAGCCGTCTAACGTTGCGTCCCGTTTCGCCTTGGCCTCGGCCACAGTGGGATGCGCCATCTTGAACAGTGGCGGGCGCATCAGGTCGAACAGGAGATAGGTGTCCATCGGCCAGTCGGGCGGATAGCCGGCGGCGCGGACCGTGTCAGCAATGCCGAGACGCCGGAAAATCTCCATCGTGCGCGGATTGCAGCGCTCCATCTTCGGATAGCCGAGCGGCGCGTCGTTCTTCTCGATCAGCGTGCAGCGCACGCCGCGCTTGCCGAGATCAATCGCAAGCGTCAGACCCACCGGTCCGGCGCCGGCAATCACCACCTGTGTGTCCATTGACATTCCTTCGCCGGGCGTCCCGCGGTCGTTCACGTCAATCCGCCTGGACCTTGGCGGTGCGGATCACTTCGCCCCACTTTGCGATCTCGGCGCGCTGCAGTGTCCGCGAACGCTCGGGCGTGCTGCCGACGAGATCGAGACCGAGCGTGGCGGCACGCTGCGCGACGTCGGGCTGGCGCAGCGCGTTCCGCCACCTCCGGGTTGAGCCGCGACGACGATCGCCGCGGGCGTGCCGGCGCGCACCACCATGGCGTACCAGTTCACCACCTCGAAATTCGGCAGCGTATCCTTCGCGATCGGCACGTCGGGCAGCGCCGCCATGCGCTGCGGCGCCGGTGGTGGCGAGCGCGCGCAGCTTGCCCGCCTCGATATGCGGCTGCGCGATCGCGAGCGCGTCGAACGTGTAGTTGACCTGGCCGCCGATCAGGTCGGTGAACACCGGCGCGCTGCCGCGATACGGCACGTGCCGGACGCGGATGTCCGGCCTGGAGGTTCAGCAAGCTCGCCGGAGAGATGCGGCAGGCCGCCGTTGCCGCTCGAGCCGTACAGCATCTCGCCGGGCTTCGACTTGGCGAGCTCGATCAGCTCCTGCAGCGACTTCGCCGGCACCGAAGGATTCGCCACCAGCACGAAGGCGAGCGAGGCGACGTGCGACAGCGGCGCGAAATCGCGCTCCATGTTCATGCCGGGGCGGCCGGCATAGAGCACCGGATTGACCGCGAGGTTGCCGGTGGTGCCGAACAGGATGGTGTGGCCGTCGGCTTCGGATTGCACGACGCCTTGGTCGCGATCAGTCCGTTGGCGCCGGGGCGGTTCTCGACGATCACCGGCTGGCCGAGCCGCTCCGCCATCTTCGGCGCCATCAGGCGCGCCAGGATGTCGATGCCGCCGCCGGGCGGAAACCCGATCACGATCCGGATCGGCCGCGACGGGAACCCCGCCTGCGCGAAGCCCGCACGCGCCAACAGCGGTGCCGTAACCGCGCCGAGCACAAACGCGCGCCGTGTCGTCGAATGAGCCAAGGCATGCCTCCCGTGCTTATCAGCGCAGCGCTGCGCCTGGAGCGCTTTCCGGCGAAGTGTGTAGCGGTTCGCCGCGGAAAATGCGACCAATGCCGCGTTTCATCGCCGTTTCCTGCATGCTGGGATTACACGTAGAGTAGGGTCAAGGCCGGGAGCGACAACGCCGGCCAGGAGGAAGCGCATGGCAGCGGCAGCGGCGCACGAGGTCCATGTCTATGCCGGCACCGGCGGACATTCCGCCTGGTTCAGCGACGACGGCGGCGCGACCTTCGTGCATCCGAACAGTCATTCCGGCATGTATCTCGAGGCGCGCGTGTGGTCGATCGCGAGCCATCCGACGACGCCGGAGCGGCTTTTCGCCGGCAGCGACGCCGGCGTGTTCCGCTGGGATGAGCCGACCGCACGCTGGGCGCACCTGCCCTCGCCGATGCAGGATGTCTGGTCGGTCGCGATCGACCCCGCCGATCCGGATACGCTGATCGCCGGCACCCGGCCCGGCGGCCTTCTTCCGCTCGACCGACGCCGGCCGGACCTGGTCGCCGCTGAAGGTCGACGGCGTCATCCCGGCCTCCGACGTCAACGCCGGACCGACGCGGGTGACGCAAATCCTGTTCGATCCGGTCGACGACGGCACGGTCTGGGGCGACG
This sequence comes from uncultured Alphaproteobacteria bacterium, assembly GCA_963821555.1. Lineage (GTDB taxonomy): Bacteria > Pseudomonadota > Alphaproteobacteria > Rhizobiales > Xanthobacteraceae > Z2-YC6860. Next base: position 99,509 of record CAWGEM010000007.1, read on the forward strand.
GTCGAGGTCGGCGGCATCTATCGCAGCAAGGATCGCGGCCTGACCTGGGAATACAAGGACAAAGGCCTCGTCTCCGGCGACGTGCACGGGATCGCAGCGATCAAGGCGCCGAAGCGGCAAGGTCGTGCTCGCCACCACCAATCGCGGCCTGCATCGCAGCGAGGACAACGGCGAGACCTGGGCCTACCAGGAGCTGCCCTCGCCCTGGCCCTACAGCCGCTCGGTGGTGCCGCGCGCCGACAACTCGGGCGTGGTGTTCCTCACCAACGGCAACGGCCCGCCCGGCAACGACGGCTTCCTGCTGCGCTCGCGCGATTACGGCAGAGACCTGGCAGGACGCCAAGCTGCCGGGACCGATCGAAAGCACGGTCTGGTGCGTCGCGACCAACGCCGGCCGATCCGATGCTGATCTTCGTCTGCACCAATCTCGGCGAGCTGTTCCGCTCGACCGATGGCGGCGAGACGCTGGACGCGCTTGCCGCATCTGTTCGGCGAGCTGCGCGCGCTGCACTGGCGTCCGCTGTCGCCCGGTACGCGGCGCGCGGCGCATTCGCTGACGCGGCCGGTGCAGAAGGCCAAGGAACTCGGATGGGTGGCGGCATGAGCGCGAACATTCCCCCTGCGGGTCGGCCTGATGGTGCCGGCCAACAACACGACCATGCAGGTCGAGCTGCCGAAATGGCTGCCCGACGGCTCGACCGTGACGACGGTGAAGATCCCGCGCGGGACGGGAATGCTGACCCGGGAAGCAGATCCCGGCCTATCGCGACAGCGCCATCGCGCTGGCGCGGCAGCATTTCGGAGCTGGCGGATACGACCTCATCGCCTACGGCTGCACTGCGGCGGGCTTCCTCTCCGGGCCCGCCGGCGACGCCGAGCTGTCCGCCATGCTGACCGAGGCGACCGGCCTGCCGGTCGTGACCGTTGCGCGCGCCATGGTGCGCGCGTTGCAGCACGAGAAGGCCAAGCGCGTCGCCGTCGTCACGCCCTACCACGACGCGGTGAATGCGCAGCTTGAGGCATTCCTCAACGACGGCGGCATCAGCGTCGTGCGGCTCGACACGCTGCGGGCGCCCGACGTCGTCGCGCTCGGGCCGCATCACCGCGCGGAGGTGCGCGATCTCGCGCGCAAGACCATGGGGCCGGACTGCGACGCGCTGTTCATCGGCTGCACGCAATTGCCGACGCACGCGATCCTCGCCGGCCTGCAGGCGGAGTTCGGGCGCCCGGCCTGGTCCTCGATCAGCGCCACCGCCTGGGAGGCCGGGCGGCTGCCGGTTGCGGCATAGCAACGACACAACAAGCAAGGCGCAAAGCACCACGCATGGGAGGATTGTCATGCGACGACTGCATTCTGGTGGCGCTCGGCGCCCTGTTGCTCTGTGCGCTCGCGCCACTGCCCGCGCAGGCGCAGAACTATCCGGACCGGCCGATCCGGCTGATCCTTCCCTACGGAACCGGCGGCATCAACGACATCTCGGCGCGCATCGTCGCGCCGCAGCTCGGCGAGGTGCTCGGCCAGCAGGTGTTCGTCGACAATCGGCCAGGCGGCGCCGGCATGATCGGCTGGCAGGCCGCCGCGCGGTCGCCGGCCGACGGCTATACGCTGGCGTTCGCAAGCGTCGCGATTGCCGCCAATCCGATCCTGTTCAAGGAAATCCCCTACGACGCCCGCAAGGACTTCACGCCGATCTGCCTGGTCGGCGTGGTGCCGCTGGTGCTGGTCGTGCCGCCGTCCTCGCCGCCGAACACGGTGGCCGACCTGATCGCGCTCGCAAAATCGAAGCCCGGCGGTCTGGACTACGGCACCGCCGGCAACGGCAGCGACAACCACCTGGCGTCCGAGTTGTTCAACTACCAGGCCGGCGTGAAGGTCGCGCACGTGCCCTATCGCGGCGGCGGCCAGGTGATGACCGACCTGATCGCCGGCCGGGTCGCGTTCGTGTTCTCGACGCTGCCGACGGCGCATCCAGTTCGTCCGCGAGCGGCCAGTTGCGCGCGCTGGCGACCACCGGCCAGAGCCGGACGCCGGCGCTGCCCGACGTGCCGACGATGGTCGAGTCCGGGCATGCCGAACTTCGTGATGTATTCCTGGATCGGGCTGCTCGGGCCCGCCGGCATTCCGGCGCCGATCCTGGACAAGATCAGCACGGCGACCAACGCCGCCCTGAAGCATCCGCCGACCGTCGAGCGGCTGCACACCGTCGGCCTCGAAATCAAGGGCGGCACGCCGCAGGACATGGCCGCGCACCTCGAAGGCGAGTTGAACCGCTGGGCGGACCTCGCCAAGCACGTGAAATTCGAGGTGGCGAATTGAGAACCACCCTCGCCGTCATTCCGCACGCCGCGCAGCGGCGATCCGCAACCCAGAGCCACCGGTTCCGCGTGTCGCGCTCTGGATTCCGGGTTCGGCCCTTCGGGCCGCCCCGGAATGACGTCTCCCAACTATGAGCGCAAATACCGGAGGACTTGAAATGATACCGCCGCACACTGCTGCTCGGTGCCGCGCTCGCCCCGCTGGCCGCGGGTCCGGCCACCGGCCAGGCCGGCTGGCCGAATCAAGTTGTGCGCATCATTGTGCCGTTCGTTCCCGGCGCCTTCACCGATGTCTCGGCGCGGCTTCTCGCCCATGAGCTGACCGAGCAACTTGGCCAATCGGTGATCGTCGAGAACCGCGGCGGCGCCGGCGGTACGACCGGCACGACCGCCGTGGTGCGCGCGTCACCCGACGGTTACACGTTGCTTCTCACCGACACGTCGCTGTCGATTTCTCCTGGCCTCTACCCCAACCTGCCCTACGACCCGATCAAGGACCTGGCGCAGATCAGCCGGATCGCCGAGTCACCGTCCCTTCTGATGATTCGCCCGAACCTCGGCCCGAAGACGCTCGCGGAGCTTGTGGCCCTGCTCAAGCAGAAGCCGGGCGAGATCACGTTCGGCTCGGGCGGGCCGGGATCTTCAGCGCATCTTGCGATGGAGCTGCTGCTGAACGTGACCGGCACCAAGGGACTGCACGTGCCGTTCCGCGGCGTGGCCGCGGCGATCGCCGAGGTCATTGCCGGCCGCGTCGACATGGTGATCGCAAGCCTTGCTGCCGGGGTAGCGCACGTGAAAGCCGGCACGCTGCTCGGATTGGCCGTGTCAGGCAACCAGCGTAGCGCGCTTCTGCCGGAGGTGCCGACCTTTGCCGAGGCCGGCGCGCCGCGTTACGACATGTCGTACTGGTGGGGCATCGCGGCGCCAGCCGCCACACCGCGGCCAATCATCGAACGACTGCACCGCGAGATCGTGCGCGCGAGCGAAAAGCCAAGGCTGCGCGATGCCTATCTCCAGCAGGCCGCAACGGCCGTGACCTCGACGCCGGATCAGATGACGAAGGCATCTCGAGCGCGAGATCGCGGTTTGGCGCGAGGTCATCGCGAGCGCGAAGGTGACAATTCAGTGAGCCATCAGGACGAACCGCCGCCCGCCTTCCGCGCACCGCCATTGTCGTGCGACGCACATTTCCATGTGTTCGGCCCGGCCGACCGCTACCCGCACGGCGGGGTAAACGAAAAGCTACGCTACGAGCCGCCGCTCGCGCCGCTCTCGGACTATCTCGAACTCGCCAAGCTCCTCGGCATCGAGCGCTACGTGTTCGTGCAGCCGAGCGCCTATGGCCGCGACAATTCCTGCATGCTCGACGCCATGCGCGAGATCGGCGTCGCGCGCTGCCGCGGCATCGTCGACGTGGACGAGGACGCGCCGGATTCGCTGCTCGCCGAGATGGACAAGCTCGGCGTGCGCGGCGTGCGGATCAACCAGTCGCCGGTCAAGCCGCCGGAGCCGGGCTTCGCCGATATCTGGCGCAAGCGGATCGAGCGGATCGACGCGCGCTGCGCCGAGATCGGCTGGCATGTCGATTTCCTCAATCCCGGCTGGCTGACCGAGGAGCTGCTGCCGGTGTTCGCCAAGATGCGCTGCTCTTACACGGTCGCGCACATGGGCATGTTCCTCGCCAAGGACGGGCCGCAGCAGCGCGGCTTCCAGAAGATGCTCGATGTGCTGCGCCACGGCGACGGCCGCATGTGGGTGAAGTTCACCGGCACCTACCGCATGGCGACGTTGCCGGCCCTGGCCGACGCCGCGCCGATGGCGCGCGCGCTGATCGAGGCCGCGCCCGACCGGCTGATCTGGGGCAGCGACTATCCGCACCTGTCGTTCGCCGACAAGGTCGGCTCGGTGCAGCTCTTCAACCTGCTCGCCGACTGGGCGCCGGACGACGCGACGCGGCGGCGCATCCTGGTCGACAATCCCGCCGCGCTGTTCGGCTTCTGACGGAAGGCGCCCGCGGCGTCACTGACGCACCGCGCTGCCTGCGGGCAACGCTGTTCCTGGAACGACCGCGGGCTTGAGAGGGTTCGCAGCGCCTCCCTGAGATGAAAACGGATAGGGACCGAGCGCGGCGAACAGCAGGCACGCACCCAGCGCGCACAGGCAGGACACGATCAACGCCGGTTCATAGGCGTGCAGCCGGTCGTACGAGAGCGCGTTAAGATAGGGCCCGACGCCGGTACCGACGAGGAAGAAGCCGAACATCAATCCGAAGATTTTGCCGTAGGCCTTGAGACCGAAGTAGCGGCTCGCGAAATACGCCATCAGCGTGTTGTTCGCGCCGAGGCCGACGCCGCACAGAGGCCATCGATCTCGCTGTGCGCACCTATGTCGAGACGGCCGCGAATGGCCGCTGACCAAGGCGGGACTCGCCTTGATGCATGCGTTCCTGCGCAGTTCAGGCCGCATCCTGTCACGGAGTTGATGAGCACGCTGGTCACGCGGACGCCGCACAACCCAGACGCGAGTTCGTGATAACCATCCGGCCACCCGCAGCGGTCGCTCCCTACCCATCACGACGAGGTCGGAGCATTCCCTGCTAGACTGTCCTGGGATGGGACCGATCGTGACGGCCGCCGACAATGGGTGTGACGCGGCGCCCGATCCCGGGCGAATCGCAGTAAGGGGCATCCATGCTCGGCGCTTTGTCCTCATACTGTTATGGTGCCCGCATAGACTCGCGCCATCCGCCGCAGTTGCGCCTCGCCTGGTTGGACTGATCAAACGCTCAGCACGCCCGGATTTGCCGAGGCGGACCGTGGATTGATCCCCTGCCGCCATTTCCACGCCCTCTTACCGGGACAGGCTCCCGGAGGGCTCCCCAGAACAGGACTGAGCCCCTAAAATGGCACGTCCCAAATGCGGTGGTTCGAACGGCTGGGCGCCATCGGCAATGGAACAGTGCGCGTTCTATGAACTGCCGACGAAAGGGCGCTTGCGGTGACCGGACCATCCACAGACTTGGCCGACTGGTTGCGCAAGCAGGGTCTCGGCCAATACACGCAAGCATTTGCCGAAAACAATATTGACCACGCGGTCCTTCCCGATCTGACCGAGAATGACCTCGCGAAGATCGGGATGTCACTCGGTCACCGCAAAAGATTGCTCAGGGCCATCGAAGCGTTGAAGGCCGCAGACGAGGCAAGCCGGCGGGCACCCGCTTCGGCTGTGGGTGTTGCCGTGCGACACCGGGAAGCCGAATTCCGCCAGATCACGGTGATGTTCTGTGACTTGGTGGGGTCCACGCAGTTGTCGGAGCAGCTCGATCCCGAAGACCTCCAAAAGCTCATTGACGCGTATCGGACTGCGTGCAGCACGGCCATCAGGCGCTACGACGGCGAGGTCGCCCGCTATTTCGGCGACGGCGTCATGGCGTTTTTCGGCTGGCCTCGCGCACACGAGGACGACGCCGTTCGTGCCATTCATGCCGCGCTCGAGATTCTTGCGGCCATCATGAACATCGTCGGCCCGGTCACCTTGGCTGCGCGCGTCGGCATATGCTCCGGTCCGGTGGTCGTGAGCGAAATCGGCGACAGCGGCACCCCATGGTCGATGGATGCGGTGGGGGAGACGCCGAATATCGCCGCGCGTCTGCAGACCCAGGCCGCTCCGAACACCGTCATCATATCGGAATCGACAAGGCGCCTGGCATCGGCGGCCTTCAACTTTCAAGACCTCGGCCTGCAGGAGCTCAAAGGCGTATCCGAACCTCTTCGTGCGTACCGGGTCATTGCGGCCAAGACGAGCTCCAGCAGGTTTCAAGCCGCACATGCCGGGTCTCTCACCCCGCTTGTCGGACGCTCGACCGAGCTTGGCCTGCTCCTGGATCGGTGGCGCAAGGTCAAGGAGGCCGATGGTCAGGTGATCCTGCTCTCGGGCATTCCGGGCGTCGGCAAATCACGGCTCCTCCACGAATTGATGGCGCATATTCAGGAGGAGCCGCACTTCCTTCTGCACCATCAATGTTCTCCTTATCACAGCCAGAGCGCGTTCTATCCGGTCATCGAGCACCTCGAACAGGCCGCGCAGCTCACGGCCCGCGAGTCCGACGCAGACAAGTTTGCCAAACTCAAAGCCTACCTTCCGTACGCCAGCGACAGTTCGTTGGAGCCAGCGCTGCTGATTGCAAACCTGCTGTCAATTGCCACAGATGAACACCACGGAATATCCGAACTGACACCGCAGCAAATCAAGAACAAAACGATCAGCACGCTGGTCGATATGCTGTTGGCCTTGTCGACACAGCGCCCGACGCTCTGCGTTTTTGAGGATGTACACTGGATCGATCCGTCGACCCTTGAGCTTCTCGAATTTACCATCAGCCGGCTTGAGCAAGCCCGTGTGCTGCTCGTCGTGTCCTACCGGCCCGAGTTCCGGCCGACATGGATTACGCACGCGTACGTAACCATGCACTCGCTAACGCGATTGTCGCACAGCGAAGTGAAAACGATGATCGGCGACCTCTTGAGAGGTGGCAGCATGCCCCAGGAGTTGCTCGATCAGATCATGGAAAAGGCCGACGGCGTACCCCTGTTCATCGAGGAACTCACAAGCAGCATGCTCAGCATGCCTCGAACTCGATCCCGAGACGGCAGCTCCGGCCAGTCGGCACAAACCGTGTTGCTGAGGGTTCCCGACACTTTGAACGACGCATTGATGGAGCGGCTCGACCGGGTCGCGCCGAGCCGTAGGCTTGCCCAGATCGCGGCTGTGATCGGTCGCGAGTTCTCCTACGATCTTTTGTCCGCGGCATCGCAAGTCGATGAAGACGACCTGCACTCGGCGCTCTCGCTGCTGGAGCAGGCCGACATCGTCTATCGCGTGGGCATTTCGCCTTCCATCCGTTTCGTCTTCAAGCACGTGCTGTTGCGGGATGCGATCTACAATTCGCTGCTCAGGAGCAAGCGGCAGCAGATCCACGCAGACATTGCCACAGTCCTGGAGAACGACTTTCCGGAGCTCGTCGAGAACCAGCCTGAATTCCTGGCCTATCACTACGGCGAGGCGGGCAACCATGAGCTCGCGGTTCGTTTTTGGTTCGAGTCCGGCCAGCGTGCGCTCGCCCATTCCGGCAATGTCGAAGCTATCGCGAGCTTTCGAAAGGCGCTGGATCTCCTCGTCGTCTTGCCTGAGACGGCCGACCGCACAAAAAAAGAGGTCGATATCCAGCTGGCGCTTGGAATCCCGCTGATCGCGGTTCAGGGTTACGCTGCCTCCGGCACCCGCGAAGCGTTCGCGCGGGCCCGAACCCTGTGCCTCCAACTGGGCAACACGCCCGAATATTTCCAGGCCTTATACGGGCTGTGGGGGCACGCCTGGATGGGCGGAAAGAACGATGAAGCACTCGGCATGGCTGACGAGTTCCTGTCGAGGGCGCAGGCGCTGTCCGACCCCATTTTAGTGATGGTGGCCCATCGCGTGATGGGCAGCACGTTGTTGACTGTTGGCGAGTTCAAATCGTCGAAGCAGCATTTCGAGGAAGCCATCACGCTTTCGATCAGCAAGCAAAAGGGGGCGCTCTACAATCTCTACATGGTGGAACCCCAGGCGGCCTCCCTGCTGCTCTTGTCCTGGGACTTGTGGTTCCTGGGATATCCCGACCAATCGCTTTCGCGTGTTTCGGAAGCGCTCGACCTGGCACGAGAACTCGGCCACTCGTACACCATCGCGTTTGCTCACTATATGACGTCGGTCGTGCACCTTCTGCGGGGAGATTCCGAGCTCGGCCTCGCTAGCGCACAGAAAAGCTTCGATATGTCCCAAGAGCAGCGGTTTTCGTTGTACGAAATCCTGTCGAGAATTTCGCGTGGCCGCGCAATCGGCGAACTTGGTCAACTCGATCAGGCCCGGGACGAAGTGGTGCTCGGCCTCAATGAAGCGCGCAGCAAGGGCGTCGGATTCATGCAGCAGATGATGGACAGCTGGCTTGCCGACGTGCACGCCCGATCTGGCGAAAATCAACGCGCGCTCTCGATTGTCGACCAAGCCCTGACAAGTGTCGGGGATACAGCCGGTCGATCATGGGAAGCCGAACTGCACCGCCAACGGGCGCAAATCCTGCTGGCACTCACTCCGTCGCGGGTCAGCGACGCAGAGTTCCACCTTAAGAAATCTATCGAAGTCGCGCGCCGTCAACACGCCAAATCGCTTGAATTGCGGGCCGCGACGAGCCTCGCGGAGCTCTGGCGGACGCGGGAACGGCTGGATGAGGCGCGAAAACTGCTCGGGCCGATCTGCGACTGGTTTGAGGAGGGTGCGGATACGGCAGACCTCAGGCGAGCGCGCGACTTAAAACGCGCCTTGAACTGAGTTCGCGCACCTGCCTGCAGGGCGAAGTCATTCACTCCAAGACCAAATCTTCGTAGCACGGCGCAACCGTCAGCGAGTGCACCTCGATGGTCCGCGGCGCAGTAGGTGCCGGAGCCGCAGCGAGCGTCAGAGCCTCAGCAGCCGCTCGGCATTTCCGTGCGCGATCTTGGCCTTGTCGCTGTCGTTGAGCGACAGTCTATGGAAAAAATCCATGGCCACGGTGTTCGCCTCATAGGGCCAGTCGACGGCCCAGACAATGCGATCGACGCCGAGCGCAAGCAGCGTGCATACGAACGCGGGCTCATACCAATTGCCGCTGGTCGTCACGATTAGGTTGTCTTGGATGTATTGCAGCGGTGTCTTCTTCAGGCCCCTGCGCTCCGCCGCGTGGTAGCTCTTGGCGTGCAGCCGGTGCATCGCGAACGGCAGCCCCTCGCCGAGATGCCCCAGGATGATCTTGAGCGTCGGATAGGCATCGAACAATCCGGAGAACATCAGCCGGAGGAAATGGCAACTCGTGTCGACGGCAAACCCCCACGCCGCGCCTTCCAGTTCCTCGTATTTGTCGAAGTACACCCTCTTGACGTCGGGGTGGGGCACGGTCGGGTGGAGATAGATTGGGACATCGAGCGCCGCCGCGCATTCGAACATGCACCAGTATTTCTTGTCGTCGAGATAGGAGCCCTGCTGGTGACCGTGGATCATGGTCCCCTTGAAGCCGAGCTCCTTGACCGTGCGCTCGAGCTCTCTCGCAGCGGCTTCGGGATCCGCCGTCGGCAACGCAGCAAAACCCGCGAAGCGATCGGGATGCTTGTCGATGGCCTCGCGCAGCCGATTGTTGGCATCGATCGCCATCGGTACGGCGATCTCCCTGGCAAAGCCCTGCGGTCCTGGTGCGGTGATCGAGAGAACCTGAATGTCGATACCCGCCGCATCCATGTAGCGAAGCCGGTCGTCGCCCATATCCAGCAGCTGGGCGGGAATGTCGTGGCCCGCTTCTTCGCCCAACGACTTATACAGGAACGCAAGGTAGTCGCTGTACTTCCGGCGGTACTCCGGCAGGATGAAATGTTCTTCAATGGCGATAATTCTCACGACTCAGTGATCCTCAGCTTTGGCATGACGTGCAGATGGGGCGGGAATGGGATTGTTGCGGCAGGCTGTTCAGCCGATTGGGTGCAGCCGAACGTCCTTCGACCGTACATGGACCAAAATCCAGTGTCTACTGCGCCTCGGTCGGCACGCCGCAATCGGGTGGTGTGCGGACGCTCGTCACACGCGAGTCTCTGCCGCGATCGAATCGATTGGATCGCTGTTGGCCCTGGACTGACATCACAGGACCAAGATAGCTTTTAATGTTGCCTTGCATCGGGATCGCCTCGAATTCCGCGCAGGCAATCGGCAGCGACCGGAGTCCACGCGAAACCGCCGGCGGCGCATTTACCGAAACGGGACCGAATAACCGATAGACCGCGGGAGGGATGACAGTGTGCAAGTTGTTCTATGGCTGTGTCATCGGCGTCGTCATCGTCGCGGGTTCGGCTGCTTCTCTAACCGCGCAGGAGTTTCCAAGTCGAACGGTCACGATGGTCGTACCGCTTGGCGCGGGCGGGCCGTTGGACGTAACAGCGCGGCTGCTCGGAGCCAAGCTCTCGGAGAGCCTTGGCAGGCCCTTCGTTGTCGAAAACCGGCCGGGCGGCAGCACCATCGTCGGGGCAACAGCCGTGGCCAAGTCCGATCCCGACGGCCACACGCTTCTTGTCGCCCCCAACAGCACGGTCGCCACCAATGTCACCGTCTTCAAGAAGCTTCCGTACGACCCTCAGAAGGATTTCATCCCGGTTGCGCTGCTCGCCCGAGTGCCGTTCGTACTGGTGGGCGGTCCGGCTCTCACCGCAAAGACGGTTTCTGAACTTGTCGCCGAAGCGAAGAAGGAACCTGGAAAGCTGACGTTTGCGTCAACCGGAATCGGCACCCTGCCGCACCTCGCCGGCGAGATGCTCAAGACTGCGGCCGGGATCAACATGACGCATGTCGCGTATCGCGGGCCTGCCGCATCGCTCGCGGATGTGGTGGGAGGGCAGGTCCACATGACTTTTGCCGATCCCGCCAATGTCAAGCCGCTGCTGGCGGAGGGAAAGATTTACGCCTTCGGAGTCTCCGCCAAGGAGCGCGTCAGTTCGCTTCCTGATGTGCCGACGCTCGCAGAAAGCGGTGTACCGGGCTTCGAGGCCGTTGCGTGGAACATGGTGCTCGTCCCGGCGAACACGCCCGACCGCGTTGTCGAAGCGCTCCACGACGCCGTGAAGGCCGCGATGGCTCAACCGGACGTCCAGGCGCGAATGAATACGATGGGCCTGCTCGCAGGTCCGTCGCCGTCGGTTGCGGACTTGAGGAGCTTTGTTGCCTCCGAGATCGTGCGATGGGGCGACGCCGTTCGCGCTGCCGGGATCGCGGGATCGGAATAGCGGGCCGTCTGCCCAAACACAACGCACTCCGCGCGTCGGCGATCACGTCAGAACCGCGATCCCCTTGATCTCGATCAGCGCGTCCTTGCGCACGAGCGCCGCTCACCACCACGCCGGTCGCGGCCGGCCATGGCGGCCCCTTGAACAGCTCGCGCCGCACCTCGGCGGTCTTCTCGTAGTCGTCGAGCGACAGCACGTAGTCCGTCGTCTCGACGATGTTGGCGAGGCTGCCGCCGACGCTCTCCAGCACGGCGGCGAACTTGCGGAAAATCTGCCGCGTCTGCGCGACGATGTCGCCCTCGCCGACGATCCGCCCCTTGTCGTCGGTCGCGGTGGTGCCCGGACAGGAACACCAGGTTGCCGACGCGCACGCCGGGCGAGAACGTGAACGACTTCGGCCATGTGGGATTGGGAACAATGGGCTCGTAGACCGTCATGATTTCGCCTTGCGTTCCGATGCCGCCTGCCGAAGCAGGAAGCGCTGGATTTTTCCGGTCTGGGTCTTGGGCAGCGCATCGACGAATCTCGATCTCGCGCGGATACTGGTGCCTGCCGCAGGTCGCTCTTGACCAGTCTCGACGATCTCGTCGGCGAGCCGCGTCCGAGCGCGCGACGCCGGGCCGCAGCACCACGAACGCCTTGACGGCCTGGCCGCGCAGCGGATCGGGCACGCCGACGACGGCGGCCTCGGCGACGGCGCCGTGCGTGAGGATCGCGCTTTCGATCTCGAACGGACCGATCCGGTAGCCGGAGCTCTTGATGATGTCGTCGGAGCGGCCCTCGAACCAGAAGTAGCCGTCCGCGGTCGCGGCGGGCGAGATCGCCGGTGCAGATCCAGTCGCCGCGACGGAGCCGCGCGGTCGCCGCCGTCGTCGTTCCAGTAGCGCAGCCAATAGCGGCTGTTGTCGTCGCATGCGCTGCGCGATCAGCCCGACCTCGCCGGCCGGCAGCTGCTCGCCCGCTCTCGTCCACGACCGCCATGCGCTGGCCCGGCGCCGGCAGCCCCATGGAGCCGGGCTTCACCGCCATGGCGATGGCGTTGTGGTTGCCGATCGGCAGGCCGAATTCGGTGGCGCCGAAGTGATCCATCGGCGTGACGCCCCAGACGCGGCGGAAGAACTCGACCACCTCGCCGTTCAGCGGCTCGCCGCAGCTCGAGATCGCGCGCACCGACGCGCCCGACGTCGCGGATGGCGTCGCCTTGCGCCATCAGGCTGCGCAGCACGGTCGGCGTGGTGGCGAGATTGCTGACCTTGTAAGCGCTCGATGATGTCGCGGCACACCTCCGGCGTGGCGTTCGCCTCGACGCAGAGCACCGGCGCGCCCGTGGCCAGCGCCGGCAGATAGCAGCACAGCCCATAGCCCCAGCTCGGATCGCCGGTCGGCCAGAACACGTCGGTGTCGGCGCGCAGGTCGAGGCCGTAGCGCACGTAGGGCCACATCGCCGCGAGGATGTTGGCGGCGATCACGCAGCCCTTCGGCTGACCGGTCGAGCCGGACGTGTAGATGATGACGGCCGGCTCGTTGCGCTCGTAGCGAGCCGGCTCGCACGCATCGCTTTCGCGGCCGAGCGCCGCGTCGCCGTCGATGTCGCCGCCGCTGCGCACCGCAATCCCGCCGATCGTGACGACCGTCATGCCGTCGATCCGCCGGCACCAGATGCGCGATAGCGGCCGCCGACGCAGACCACCTTGGCGCCGCTGTGCGCAAGCCGATAGGCGACCGCGTCCGGCGCGAAGCCGGTGAAGATCGGCACCAGGATGGCGCCGGCGCGGAAGCGCGCCGATGATCGCCGGCATCGCCTCCGGGATGCGCGGCAGCACGGTCGCGACCCGGTCGCCCGCTCGGACGCCGAGGCGCCGCAGCAGGTTGCCGAAGCGCGCGCTCTGCCGCGACAGTTCGCCGAACGTGATGCGCCGCTCGCGCGCCGTCGGCGCCGACCCAGAGGATCGCCGTCCGTTCGGCGCCGCGCGCCGCGCGCATGCCGGTCGACGATCGTCTCGGCGAGGTCGACCGACTGTCCCGTCCGACCAGCCGAGGTCGTCGAGCGCCATCGCCCAGTCGAAGGCGGCACGGCCTGCGCGTAGCTCGGCTTGGCGCCGGACGCCCGCTTCATTGCGCGTGCGCCTGCTGCGGACGCGCCGGCGGATCAGATAGACATGGCGGCCTTCCAGCAGCACGGTGCCGGCCTGGTTGCGCAGCCTGACGCGTCGATCGCCAATTCGAGCCGAATGCGGCCGCTGCTGGTCGGGCTGGTTCGACCCCGACCTCGATACTCGGCGACGACCACGTCGCCGACGAAGGCCGGGCTGCAGGAACTGCCAGCGCTGCTCGACCATCGCGATCATCGCGTCCTCGACTGCGCCGACATCGCGGTCGCACCGAGCGCCGTCAGGGAGGTCAGCAGCAGGCCGTGCGCGATCGGCCGGCCGAACCGCGTCTTGGCCGCGATAGGCCGGATCGTAGTGGATCGGATGCTTGTCGCCGGTCAGCGCCGCGAACTGCGTGAAGTGCTCCTCGGTCAGCGTCTTCGCCTCGCCGCTGAAAGCGAAATCCGACGACAGATCGTCGGCAAAGAGTTGCGGCACGCGACCCATGACTCAGGACAGTCCGTCGCCGACGCGGACGTTCTCCGGACTTCAGTGTCATGCCGGACTGTTGCGCGAGCTTGTCGAGGATGAGCGTGTAGTCCTGCTCGGCGTGGCCGTCGTCGATGCAGGCCTGCACGATCTCGCGCACCACCTTCGTCGCGGGAAGCGCAACGCCGGTTGCCGCGGGCTGCCTTGAGGCCGAGGTCGAGATCCTTCTTCATCAGCGTGTTGGTGAACGTCACGGTGTAGTCGAGGTTCGCGATCACCGGCGTCTTGTAGCGCGAGAAGGTCGAGCCGAGCACGCTCGTTGTTGATGACCTCCAGGAACACGTGGCGCGGCACGCCATGCCTCTCCGCGAGCAGCGTCACCTCGGCCAAGCCCTCGAAGGTGATACCGAGATAGAGGTTGTGGCAGATCTTGACGATGCGCGCGACGTCGCCTTCGCCCGACATAGGTGACGTTCGGGCCGAAGCACGACAGGTAGGGCCGCGACGAGTGTCGAACGCCGCGCGCGGCCCGGACGACCATCATGCTGAGCCGGCCGGCGCGCGCGACCACGTCGTTGCCGCTGACCGGCACGACCAGCATCTCGGTGCCGCGCGCCGTCGCCGGCGACGCGGACCTCCGCCGAGGCCTCCGGCGAAATCGTCGAAAGATCGACCAGGACTTTCGGGCTCTGCGTCCGGCCGCGAAAGAAGCCCGCCGTCCCCGAAGAGAACCGCGTTCAGGTCGTCGGCGGTCGAGACCGTCGTGAACACGATATCGCAGTCGGCGAGGTCGGCCGGCCGGTCGGCAACGACCACGCCCGACGTCGACCAGCGCCTCGGCCTTGGCGCGCGTGCGATTGTAGCCGCGAACATCGGCGCCCGCCTTGGCCAGCCGCTCGGCCATGGCGGAACCCATGCGGCCAAGCCCGATCCAGCCAAAGCGATGGTTGCGCGGCGTTTCTGTCATCCCCCACTCCCTATTTCCGACTGGATATTCCGCGCGCTTTTCGTAGCACAGGTGCGCCTTCATTTCCGGCGGGCAGCATTGCTGTGGCTCGCACTCTTCACGCACGCCGCGATGCGGGCTTGTCAGTCTTGGACGGCAGCCAATCCCATCTGCCAGAAACTGGCCTCGAGGCGTGACGCCTTGCCGAACAGCGCGGCAAGCTCGGCAAAACGCCGCTCCGTCATGGCTTTTGCCGCCAAGTCGTCGAGATGGCGGCGCGCCTTGGCGGCAACAACCTGGTACGCCTCGCCCGCGTACTCGCCGATCCATTCGCGAAAAGGATGGTCGCCGAGCGCTGCGATACCGCGCGGCGTCAGGTTGCGGCCGATCTCCGCATAGCCAATGACGCAAGGGGCGAGCGCGACATGCAAGTCGAGGAGGTCGCCAGCCGCACCGCAATCCAGCACGAAGCGGGTGTAGGCGATGGTGGCCTGATGTTCGGGCACCGCCTCGATCTCCGCTGGCGATAGCCCCCAGCGGTCGCACAGCCGGACATGCAGGTCCATTTCATCGAGGATGGCGGCGAGCCCTGCCTGCGCCGCCCGCATGTCGGCAAGCGCGCGGCTCTTATACGTAGCGAGCGCATAGGCGCGTGCGAATTGAATTAGGAACAGGTAATCCTGCAGGAGGTAAGAGCGGAATGCGACTTGCGGCAGCGTGCCCGCTCCCAACTGGCGGACGAACGCGTGGTCGACGTAACTCTGCCAGTCGGCGGCCGCTGCAGCCTTCAGCCGGTCGAAAATGTCCATCGATCAACCCTCGTCTCTCTCGTCACGAAAGCGGCTCCGCAGGCGCGACAGCCAGCAATGACCGTCGCCTTCGCGGACAACACGGGCCGACAGGTGCGCGAACAGGGCGACGGCTCGGCTTTTGCCGGCATTGATCGCATCCAATCCCGCAATGTTTGACAACTAGCAACCCTTGTGTTCTCTTTTTGTTCCTTGCGGAGAATGCGTCGTGCCGGGGACCTAGCGATGGAAGCGGCCACCATTCTCCATGCCGACCTCGACGCCTTCTATGCCTCGGTCGAGCAGTTGCTGGACCCATCGCTGCGTGGCAGGCCCATTGCCGTGGGCAGTGGCGTCGTGCTCGCGGCTTCCTATGAGGCCAAGGGCTTCGGCGTGCGCAGCGCAATGCCGGGATGGCAGGCGCGAGAACTCTGTCCGGAGCTTATTTTTGTCGGAGGTCATTTCAAAGAATACCAGCGGCTCGGCGATGCCGTCATGCAAGTCGTGGGCGATTTCACACCGCTTGTCGAAAGGATTTCAATCGACGAGGCGTTTGCGGACGTTGCCGGGACGGAACATCTGTTCGGTCCGCCGGCCAAGATAGCGAAGGCGATCCGCCATCGAGTGCGCAGCGAACTCGGTCTGCCGATTTCCGTTGGCGTCGCCCGAACAAAGCACTTGGCGAAGATTGCCTCACAGGTGGCAAAGCCGGACGGGCTGCTCGTTGTCGATCCCTCGAACGAACTCGAATTCCTGCACGAGTTGCCTGTCGACTTGATGTGGGGAGTGGGGCCAGCAACGAAAGGTCGCCTTGCGGACATAGGGGTGCTCACGATCGGTCAGTTGGCGAGGACTTCGCCGGGCGCTTTGAACAGGTTGCTCGGCCGTGCCGCTGCGGACCAGCTCGGTGCGCTCGCGTGGAACCGCGATCCGCGGGACGTCAAAACGTATCGGCGCGCGCGCTCTGCGGGAGCGCAGTCCGCACTGGGAAGAAGGCCCGCCGCCGAACCCGTGTTCCGGCCGGCGATCCGGCACCTCGCCGACCGAATCGGCAGCCGCCTCCGTGCAAAGTCCCGGTCCGGCCGCACCGTCACCGTGCGTGTGCGCTTCGCCAATCTCCGTTCCGTCACCCGCTCGCTCACGCTGTCCGTGCCAATTTCGGCAACGGCGATCCTTGCGGAAGTGGCGGAAGACCTCGTGCGCGGCATTCTAGCGAGCCATCCTGAAGAGAAGGCTATTTCGCTTCTGGCGATATCGCTGTCAGGGCTTGAAGAATGCACGGTCTTGCAGCTTGAACTCCCGCTCGGACTTGCCGATGAGAAACGCCGGCCGGGCAGCAGGAAGGGCGCGGCGCGATGGCTCGCAGACCGCGCGCTCGACGAAATTCGTGATCGCTTTGGCTGGGAAGCGGCTGGATATGCGTCCGTCGTGCTGGGCCCTTCCCGTTCCGTTCCCGAAGCATTTCGCGAACTCGCCGAGAAGGAGCTGTGACCATCGAAGCGGCGCGGACGAACGCATGAGCTCATGCGATCTAACGCGTGTGATCGTCGCTGACGTGGCGTCGGTGGTGTGGCGACACGCGAAACAGCAATCGGCATGCGCCATGCGGCTCAGGCCAAGCCGCTGGGTTAGGTTCCCTATGAATGCGGGCGAAAGTCGCCTGAGTTGAATTCGCTCGCGGTCGAACGCGTCGAGGGTTACGCCGCCAACGCCCGCGTCAGGCAGTCGAGCAAGCATTGCTGGGGGAATGGCTTGGTCAGAAATCCGAACGCCCCTGCTTCGAGCACGCGATCCCTGATCCCGTCCTCCGGAAACGCGGTCATGAAAATCATGGGGGTCCGATTGCCCTGGGCAATCAGGCGCTCTTGCAGTTCGACCCCGCTGATGCCGGGCATTTTAACATCGGTGATGATGCATAGAGGTTGGTTCGCGCTGGCCCAATCCAAGTACTGCTCCGCGGAGGAGAAGGGAGTGACGGCATAACCGAGCGATCTCAGCAAGTCGTTCACCGTCCGACGCATGCCGGAATCGTCGTCGACCACCGCGATCCTATCTACCGTGTTTGACGTGGACTGCATTTTTCCAACCTCTAAAATTCCGAAGGCCTGTCCTTTTAGCATCGCTCAACGGATAAGGGACATCCTGAATCGGTATAGGTTCCCCCTTTAGGATCAATAGTATCCACACAAACCAAGCGTGCTTGGATTTATTCCAATGAAAGGCGCGGCTTACTGCTCGCAATACACCGCGTAACCGTTGGGCGCAGCGAGACAAGCTGCGTTCGTCACACTTGCTTCGATTGGCGAATGCCGAGCGCATCGGCCATTCGGACGAGTTCCGCCAGCGAACTCGTACCCATCTTCCGCATGGCATTGGCGCGATGGACTTTGACGGTGATTTCGCTGATAGCGAGCTTCAACGCAATCTGCTTGTTCATGAGGCCGCTGCTCACCAGCGATATGACCTCTTGCTCGCGCGGCGTGAGTGAATCGAAGCGCGCCTGGATCCTGTCGAAAACCTGCCGCTTGTCGCGCTGTTCGCGATTGCGCTCGAGCGCGACTCGAACGGCATCCAGCAGTTCCTGCTCGCGAAAGGGCTTGGTGAGAAATTCCACGGCGCCAGCCTTCATCGCCTTCACCGACATCGGAATGTCGCCGTGCCCGGTCACAAAAATGATGGGAATGTGAATGCCTGCGGTTGCCAACTCTGCTTGAAAATCGATCCCGCTTATTCCCGGCAATCGAACGTCAAGTATCAGGCAACTCGGCACGTCAGGACGTTTGGCCTGCATAAATTCCTTGACCGAGCCGAAGGTCTCGGCCTGCAAGCCGACCGAGCGGAACAGATTTTTGAGCATCTCGCGCAACGGAAGGTCGTCGTCGACGATAAAGATAACGTCGTTCGCCTGCGGCTTGCCCTCGAGCATCGTCGTCGATCCTCCCAAGCGCCCTATCAATGTAAATGTCGCGCGCCCCACGTCGCAAGCCGGACGGCCATCCGTACGCGCGTGTTCATGCTCGATCGGTCCAAAAATGGTGGACGTTGGCAACCAACGCCATGGTCTGGTTCCGCCGCGCGGTTGTCGATCGATCTTGCATCCCCCGGTGGATGCACCTTGCTCGCGTCGATACTGGCCGAGCCAAGATATGATTTGATTTCATCCGACAGCATGTGGTGAAGATCGAATTCGTGCTGCGGTGCACCTACCCGGCCGACGGCTGGGATTAGCGATGATCGGTGATCCGTTGCTGAACCAATTCGCCCTCGGGCCTCTGATTCTCGACATGAATGCTCGGGTGAGCGGTACTGTCGCCTAGAGGAGCAGCCATGCCGCAATGGCGTCCTTGGTTTGGAATCTTGCTGGCATGTGCCTGGCTGACGATCGGCCCCGACGCTCAGGCGACGGACATGAACGGCGCCTGGGCGAGGAGCGCCGATGCCTGCGCCAAGGTCTTCGTCAGGCGCGGCGACCGGATTTCGTTTGCGCGGGACGCCCACCGTTATGGGGTCGCCTTTATCCTGGAGAACGACCGGATCAGGGGCCGGGTGGCGACCTGCCGGGTCGCGTGGCGCAAGGACGATCCGAAGCAGTTCGACGCCAAGTGCGCGGCGAACGTGTTCGATACGGCGAACTTCACCCTGCGAGTGATCGACGACAACACGATCAGCCGTGTTCGCCCGGGCGCGCCTGAGCCGGAGACCTTCGTGCGCTGCTCGCTTTGAGCGTCCGCCGGTGTCAGCGATCACGTCGGGCCTCGATCCATTGCTGCACCGCCGGTATCAATGTCTCCGTGAGGTCAGCCTTCAACTCGATCTCCTCGGCCGCCTCGTCGGCAAATCGGCGCATTCCGCGATCGGCACGCGTCGCGTCCGCCCACCTCAGTTCGAATGCCACCGCTGGATTGGCGGACGCGCGCGCGATCCGGGACAGCGCCTGCTGCTGTTGCGAGCCCGCTCAGCCGGCCAAGAATCTCCTTGCGGTAGGCAAACACCAAACGCCAGACCCGATCGGGATCACCGCTTTCCCGCGCGGCCTGCTCCAAGAAAGGCAGCGTCTGAGCCGGCGGCAGCTTCGGATCGCTGCGCGCGATCTGCACGGTCTGTTCAATCAGCTCCGCGTCGCGCGCGCCGGCGAGCGCGCCATAGTAGATCATGCGCTCCTGTTCGCTCTCCTGCTCGCGCGCCAGCCGCAGCAGGTCGTCGTAGACTTGGCCGATCGGCCGAATAGGCCACGGCCTTGGCGATCGGCTCGCGCAGCGCCGTGGGCACAGCCTGCGCGGTCGCGCTGCAAGTGCTGCAAACCGGCGGCGAGCCTCCGCCGTCACCTCCGGATCGCCGAGCGCTCCGAGTGTCCGCGATCAGGCGACTGCGCAGCAGCGCGGCTTCGGTGTCCTCGCCAGGCTGTGGCTCCCATCCCAGACGACTGAACGCCGGCCGGAGCAGCTCCGCGCATAGGCGCGAAACGCCTCCCGCTGCGGTGAGGCAGCGTATTGATCGTCGATGAATCGCAGGTTCTCGATGACACTGTCCCAGACCGCCAGTTCGGTCTCGTCGGAAAGCTTCGCGTAAGTTCGAGATAGTCGGCCGGAGGGCTGAGCCCGGCCAACACCATGGCCCAGGCATCGGCCATCAGGCTGACCCGATCGGCGGCGTTTAGTCGACGATAGACCGCCCCCAACGCTTTCAGGCCATCCTCGTCGTAGCTGAACTCGATAGTAGCCGACATCGCCGTAGTTGGCCTTGACCGGCCGGTCGCAGCCATCGAACGTCAGCGTCCTTGCGCGTGCCGTCCACCAGTTCCATGCGCGATGCCCTGTCGTCGCCGGGCCGGCCGATCGCGACCGGCACCTGCCAGGTCTGCGGCGCCGCATAAGGATCGTTGAGCGACGTAGCGACCCTGCTTGAGCGTCACCACGAGCTTGTTGCCCACGCATTGTGTGGACACATGGATCAGCGGAATTCCGGGCTGCCGACTGAAGCCAAGTGGCAATGGCGGCGATCGGCTTGTTCGACGCGGCCTCCAGCGCCGCCCACAGGTCGGCGCTGGTCGCGTTCGAATAGGCGTGCTTGGCCATGTATCGCCGCAGGCCGTCGCGGAATGGCGTTTCGCCGACATAGGCTTCGAGCATGCGCACCAGGCTCAGGCCCTTCAAATAGGTTATGTCATCGAACGCAGCGAGCGCCTCCGATTCGTCGTCGATCGGCTGCTGCACCGGATGCGCTGTGCGTAGCGCATCCTTGGCCATGGCCTTTTCCTTGTCGGCGCGGGTGCGCACCCAGACTTTCATCGACGGATTGAACTCGTCGGTGAGCTTCTTTTCCATCCAGGAGGCAAAGCCTTCGTTGAGCCACAGCTCGTCCCACCACTTCATGGTGACGAGATTGCCAAACCACTGGTGCGCCAGTTCATGCACGACATATTCGTGGACGACCTTGCGATCGTCCGCCGAGCCGATCGCCTCATCGAACAGCAGCGCGCGTTCGGAATAGATGACGCCGCCCCAGTTCTCCATCGCGCCCGTGAAATTGCGCGGCACCAGAATGTTGTCGAGCTTGGGCAGCGGGTACTTGACGCCGAAATAGTCATTGAAATAGGCGAGCGTGCGCGCCGCCACACCGAGCGCATAGCGGCCCTGTTCGCGCAGCTGATGACCGGGAACAACGACGCCGATATCGACGCCTTCGACGGTGGTCGCGATGCGGTCGTACTCGCCGGCCGCCAGCACGAACAGATAGCTGGACATGCGCGGCGTCGGACGCGAACGTCACGATCTTGCGCGCTGCGCCGTCGGCGTGCTCGCGGACGACCGGCATGTTCGATACCGCACGGAAGTTTGCGGGCACCGTCACCGAAAGGCTGAATGTCGCCTTGAATGCCGGCTCATCCCAGCCCGGAAAGATGCGGCGCGCTCCGCTTGGCTCAAGATCGGTGGCAAGCACCCAGCGCCGACCTGCCGGCGTGTCGTAGGTGGAGTAGAACAGCCCCTCCTGATGCGTCAGGATCGTTCCGGAATATTCGATCGGCAGGACGTGGCGGCCCACCGCCAGCGTCTGCGGCGGGACGATGCTCGCCATCTGTCTGCCGGCGTCGACCTCGATGGCACTCACCACGCCGTCAATGGTCGCGCGGGCAAACGAAATGTCGTTGGCGTTGAGGACAATGGCTGCAACCGGCTGGCGAACCTCGATGTCGATCTGCACCGTGCCGGAAAAGCCGACGCGCTCGCGACCGGTCGCGGCCGCAAGCTGCGCAAGATCTGGGACAAGATCGATCCGGTAGGCGAGAGGCACTGCGTCAGCCGGAAGCTTGCCCGCGCTGCCATCGCCGTCCGATCCCAGCGCCGGCGCGCCGGCGAGCCAGAAGGCGACCACGACCGTCCAGCAAATTCCAAGCGGACGCATGAGCTTCTCCTTGCAGGTCAATGTCTTCCAGCCGTTGTTCCGGGCGCCGCGAGCCATTCAGGAAGTCGGAGTCAATCGTAGCGTGACATGGACCACGCCCGACCCGCGCGTCGTGCCGACTGGTAGCGCGCTGTTCTGGAACACCTTCAGCATGGGCATATTGTCCGGCAGCACTTCGGCTTCCAACTGTTCGAGCCCGGCGTCGCGGGCGATAGCTATGAGGTGACGCAGCAGGACGGCACCGATGCCCTGGCCCTGGAATTCGTCGATCACGACGAAAGCCAGCTCGGCGGTCTTGGGCCTGACGACGATGTACCGCCCCCCACCGACAATGCTCCGCCGGCCGTTCTCGTCCGCGACCGCGACCAGGGCGACGTGGTTGACGAAGTCGACGTTCACGAAGAACGCAACCTCACTGTCGGAGAAATCGCGCTTGGCGGCGAAGAAGCGGCGATAGAGCGACTGCGCGCTGGCGCGGCCCGCCGCTTCCATAAGCTGGGCCCGGTCATCCTTTTGCAGCGCACGAATTTCGATGCGGCGGCCGTTCCGCAGGACCTCCACCACCGAATAACGGGCTGCTTCGGCCATGGCCCCTCGGCAACGATCGGGCTCTGGCCTGCCGATACCGACCTTGACCCTGGCATCCATCGCACGCCACAAGCTAGATCATCGGGCGGCGGATCGTCCGCCACAACTATACTCGGGGCCAATGTGAGTATTCACGGCAGTCGCATAAGCTTCACAAAATCGCGAGGTTGCCTGACGATGGACATTGCATTGATAAGCCCGACTTTGGACAGCGCATAAACACCAGCGGGGCGTCATGAAAAAGCAGACCAAGAAGGGCCAAGAGCCCGAGAGGATGAAACGCAAGACTTTCGACAAGGAATTGCGAAAGTTGCAGACCGAACTCTGCCATCTGCAGGAATGGGTCAAGGAGAAGGGCCTGCGGGTCATCGTCATCTTCGAAGGGCGCGATGCCGCGGGCAAGGGCGGGACCATCAAGGCGCTGACCGAAAGAGTGAGCCCCCGCGTATTTCGGGTCGTAGCCCTCCCGGCTCCGTCCGATCGGCAGAAGACCCAGATGTTCTTCCAGCGTTACTTCGAGTACTTCCCAGCGGCCGGTGAAGTCGTGATCTTCGATCGCAGTTGGTACAACCGCGCCGGCGTCGAACGCGTCATGGGCTTCGTCGATGACGCGGGCTACAAGCGTTTCCTGAAACTTTGCCCAGAGATCGAGAAATACATCGTCGACAGCGGCATCCTCCTGATCAAGGTCTGGCTCGAAGTCGGCATGAAGGAGCAGCAAAAGCGCTTTGAGGCGCGCGTCGACGACCCGCTCCGGCAATGGAAGCTCAGCCCGATGGACGTCGAATCCTACGATCGCTGGTACGACTATTCGCGGGCTCGTGACGCCATGTTGAAGGCGACCGACACAAGACATGCGCCATGGTTCGTCGTGCGTTCCGACGACAAGCGGAAAGCCCGCCTGAATTGCCTCGCCCATATCCTGAGCCAGATTCCGCACAAGAAGATCAAGCGAGCGAAGGTCAAGCTGCCCAACCGTACGAACAAGGGCCAATACGACGATCAGTCCCCGCTCGCCCACAGGCGTTTTGCTGTAGAACGGTATTGATGCCGCAAGGGCGTTCACGCCGCTGTTCGCTCATCCGTTTTCGGATGCCAGGGTTAGGCATATTGGACTTCGGTATAATTACCTCGCGAACGCGCATAGCGAATAATCATTCATAAATAATAGATGGCTTTGCCGGGAGGTAGCGATGCGGAAATTCGATCTGATCACGGTTGCGGTCGCTGCCGCGATAGCTTTCGCGGGCCCGGCGTCGGCTCAGGCCACCAAGAAGATGACGTATGCGGACGCATATACTGCCTGCAAGAAAGAGCTGGACGCCGCGGGAGCACCCGGCGTGAACGTGAGCGCACAGGCGCGCTACACGATGGGCGCCGGCTGCATGCAGAAGCACGGCTTCCGGCTCAAGAAGAAAGCGAAGATCTAGCCGGCCCCGGGACGCTCCGCGTAGCCCGTTGGAGATTGTCTCCGCCGCAGGCATGTGGCTGCGGCAGCCGTAAAAGTCGCAGGACGCGCGCCGTGGGGCGCGTGGATGACGGTCATCTATCCTACCAGGAGGACGATATGGCAAAGGCGGCAGTCGCTGTTGCGGTCGACACCGGCAATGGCGCGCAGTACTGGCGCGGGTTCAAGCCGGGCTCGTGGAGCACCTCGATCGATGTCCGCGATTTCATCGTCCGCAACGTCACGCCCTATACCGGCGACGAGAAGTTTCTGGTCGGGCCGTCGCAAACGCACCAAGGCGGTGTGGGCCAAGCTGCAGCCGTATTTCCAGGACGAGCGAAAGAAGGGCGTGCTCGCCGTCGATGCCAAGACGCCCTCGACGCTGCTGGCGCACAAGGCCGGCTACATCGACCGCGACAACGAGGTGATCGTCGGCCTGCAGACCGACCAGCCGTTCAAGCGCGCGATCTTCCCGTACGGCGGACTGCGCATGGTCGAGGCCGGCCTGAAGGCCGCCGGCTTCGAGGCCGATCCGCAGGTCCACGAGGCCTTCACGAAATACCGCAAGTCCCACAACGACGGCGTGTTCGACGCCTACACGCCGGAGATCATGAAGTGCCGCAAGTCCGGCATCATCACCGGCCTGCCCGATGCCTATGGCCGCGGCCGCATCATCGGCGACTACCGCCGCGTCGCGCTCTACGGCGTCGACCGCCTGATCGAGGCCAAGCAGCGCGAGCGCGCGCAGATCGACGACATGTGGCCGACCGACGAGATCATCCGCACTGCGCGAGGAACTGGCCGACCAGATCCGCGCGCTGAAAGATCTCGCCGAGATGGCGAAGCTCTATGACTGCGACATCAGCCGGCCGGCCGACAGACGCCCAGGAAGCGGTGCAGTGGACCTATCTCGCCTATCTCGGCGCCATCAAGGAGGCGAACGGCGCGGCGATGTCGATCGGCCGCATCTCGAGCTTCCTCGACATCTATATCGAGCGCGACCTGCAAGGAAGGCACGCTGGACGAGGCCGGCGCGCAGGAGCTGTGGGATCAGCTGGTCCAGAAGCTGCGCATCGTGCGCTTCCTGCGCACGCCGGACTACGACGCGCTGTTCAGCGGCGATCCCTACTGGGCGACCGAATGCGTCGGCGGCATCGATCTGAACGGCCGGCCGCTGGTGACCAAGAGCAGCTATCGCATGCTGCACACGCTGACCAATCTCGGGCCGGCGCCGGAGCCGAACATCACGGTGCTCTGGTCGAAGCACCTGCCGGAGAATTTCAAGCGCTACTGCATCAAGGTCAGCAAGGAAACGTCCTCGCTGCAGTACGAGAACGACGACCTGATGCGTCCCCATTGGGGCGACGACTACGGCATCGCCTGCTGCGTGTCGGCGATGAAGCTCGGCAAGCAGATGCAGTTCTTCGGCGCGCGCGTCAATCTCGCCAAGGCGCTGCTCTACGCCATCAACGGCGGCCGCGACGAGGTCTCCGGCGATCAGATCGCGCCGCCGTCGCCGCCGATCACCGAGCGAGGTGCTCGACTACGACGAGGTGATGGAGAAGTTCGACCACACGATGGAGTGGCTCGCGCGCACCTATGTGCATGCGATGAACTGCATCCACTACATGCACGACAAGTATTTCTACGAGCGCCTCGAGATGGCGCTGCACGACCGCGACATCCTGCGCACCATGGCGTTCGGCATCGCCGGCCTGTCGGTGGTCGCCGACAGCCTGGCGGCGATCAAATACGCCAAGGTGCACGTGATCCGCGACGACACCGGACTCGCCGTCGACTATCGCATCGAGAGTCGACGGCACGAACCAGGTCCCGCAGTTCGGCAACAACGACGACCGCGTCGACCGCATCGCGGCCGACCTCGTCACCCGGTTCATGCAGAAGATCCGCAAGCATCCGACCTATCGCAACGCGACGCACACCCAGAGCGTGCTGACCATCACCTCGAACGTGGTCTACGGCAAGGCGACCGGCAACACGCCGGACGGCCGCCGCAAGGGCGAGCCGTTCGGACCGGGCGCCAATCCGATGCACGGCCGCGACAGCCATGGCTGGCTCGCATCCTGCCTGTCGGTTGCGAAGCTGCCCTACAAGGATGCGCTGGACGGCATCAGCTACACGGTTTCGGTCGCGCCGCAGAAGGCGCACCTGTCGGACGAGGAACTGATCGACGGCGCGGTCAAGGCCTTCGACATGTATTTCGAGCAGGGCGGCTTCCACATGAACCTGAACGTCATCGACAAGGAGACGCTCGAGGACGCGATGAAGAATCCGGACAAGTATCCGCAGCTGACGATCCGCGTGTCGGGTTATGCCGTCAACTTCGTCCGACTGACCCGCGAGCAGCAGCGGGACGTGATCAGCCGCACCTTCCACGGCCAGATCTGACACCGGGAGGCTGGCGATGTCACAACTCGGCACTCTGGAAGCGGGCAGCCGGCACGATCTGCACGTCGGGATTTCGCCCGACGCGCCGGACGAAGAGCCAATTCAACGACGAGCCGCAAGGGCGCCTTCGGCTACGTCCATTCCTACGAGACGTCGTCCCGCTACGACGGGCCTGGCCTGCGGGTCGTGCTGTTCCTGTCGGGCTGCCTGCTGCGCTGCTCCTACTGCCACAACCCCGATACCTGGCATCTGAAGGACGGAACCTACGTCTCCGCGCAGCACGTAATCGACCGGCTCGGCGAGCTTTGCGCCGGCGCTGCGCTCGCTCGATGGCGGCCTGACGATCTCCGGCGGCGAGCCGATGGTGCAGCTCGCCTTCACCCGGCGGATCCTGGCCGGCGCCAAGCAACTGGGCCTTCACACCGCGATCGAGACATCGGGCTTCCTCGGCGATCGCGCCGACGATGAGTTCCTGTCCGTCCTCGATCTCGTGCTGCTCGACATCAAGAGCTCCGATCCGGAGACCTATCGCAAGGCGACCGGCCGCGATCTGGCGCCGACCTTGCGCTTCGCCGAGCGGCTGGCCGCGATCGGCAAGCCGGTCTGGGTGCGCTTCACGCTGGTGCCGGGCCTGACCGACGATCCCGCCAATGTCGAGGGCATCGCCCGGTTCGTCGCGCCGATGAAGAACGTCGAATGGGTCGAGGTGCAGCCCTTCCACCAGCTCGGCGCGTTCAAGTGGAAGGCGATGAAGCTCGATTACAAGCACGCCGACACGCCAGCACGCCGACGCCCGACCTCGTCAATCGCGTGATCGAGCAATTTCGCGCGGCGGGCTGCCGCGCCCGCTGATCCGGCGGCTAAGCAAGGTCAGTCCTCGCTCCAATTGGAGGAGTCACCATGTTCGAGCGTTGCCCGAGACATCATCGGCACGCAGCCGATCCTTGCGACGTTTCTCGCCATCGGTCTCGGCTATCTGGTCGGCCAGATCAGCATCGGCGGGTTTTCGCTCGGCGTCGGCGCGGTGCTGTTCGTCGGACTGGCCATCGGCGCCTTCGCTCCCAAGGCGCAGATCACCGGACCGATCGGCCTCACCGGCCTGATCATGTTTCTTTATGGCATCGGCATTCTCTACGGGCGCCAGTTCTTCGAGGGCATGACCGGTGCGGCGGGGATCGAAAGTACAATCTGCTGGCGCTCGTCGCAGTCGCTCGCCGGGCTTTTGGTTGCGCTCGGGCTTGGCCAGGCCTTTGGCATCAAGATCGGCCACACGCTCGGCATCTACGCCGGCTCGATGACCAGCACCGCGACGCTGCAGGCCGCGCTCGACGTCATGCAGAACAGCGAGCCGTCGATCGGCTATTCGATCGCCTATCCATTCGGCGTGATCGGCCCGATCCTGTGCATCTATTTCATGACGCGCCAGGTCCAGCCGAAATTTCCGCCGAAGGCGCAGCGCTTCCACATGGGCGAGATTACGCTCGGCGAGAGCTTGCGCGGGCCAGACGCTCGGCGAGCTCAGCCAGAAGCTGCCGGCCGGCGTCCAGGTCACGATGGTCCGCAAGGGCGGCCAGAACGTCGTGCCGTCGAACGACGCATCGCTTGCCGCCGGCGACGGTCTGATGATCGTGGCCGACAACCGAGGACGCGATTGCCGAGGCGGCCGCACGGCTCGGGCGGCTGGAGCCCGGGCGCATCGTCAAGGATCGCTCGGCGCTCGACTACATCCGGGTGTTTGTCGGCAAGGCGAATGTGGTCGGGATTCCGCTCGCGCAGCTGCCGCTGCCGACGGGCTTCCCGATCCACATCTGCTGCATGTCCGGCGCTACGACACGGACATCGTTCCAACGCCGGATCTGATGCTGGAGTTCGGCGACCGCGTCGGCGTGCTGATGCCGCCCGAACGCAAGGAGGAGATCCGGCAGCATTTCGGCGACACCGTCAAGGCGACGGCGGAGTTCAGCTACGTCTCGCTCGGGCTCGGCATGGTGCTCGGCGTCCTGCTCGGGCTGATTCCGATTCCGATCCCCGGCGTCGGCACCGTCACGCTCGGCATCGGCGGCGGCCCGCTGATCGTCGCGCTGTATCTTCGGCAAGCTGCGCCGAACCGGACCGTTGCTTTGGGTCATGCCGCTGCCGGCGAATATCGTGCTGCGGAACTTCGGCCTGGCGATGTTCCTCGCCGCGGTCGGCATCAATGCCGGCCAGCCGTTCGTGCGCACCGTGTCGGAAAGCGGCCTGACGATGCTGTTCATCGGCGCCGCGGTGCTGCTGACGACGGTGCTGATCGTGCTGCTGGTCGGCTACTACCTGATGAAGATCCCGTACGACGATCTGGTCGGCGTCGCATCCGGCGCGACCGGAAATCCGGCGATCCTGGTCTATTCCACCCGCATGGCGCCAACCGAGCGGCCCGACATCGGCTATGCGATGATCTTCCCATCGATGACGATCGTGAAGGTCATCGCCGTGCAGATCGTCGGACTGCTGGCGGTGCCGCGGCTGTCGCGGGAAAATGACGGTGCATCTCTGCGCATGACCGCGCGGCCCGCGAATCGGGACGCCAAGGGGCTCGTACGATGAACGACCGTCCCGCGGAGGACCGCGCTGCTGCCCCCCCAGGCCGTCACCTTCGACGCGATCATGCCGACCACGATGGCGGCTCGCGCCGAAGAAAGCGGCGTTCAGAGGGCATCGAACGATCCGCTCACGACTGTTCGTGCTGAGCGTGCTGGCCGGTGCATTCATCTCCTTCGGCGCGATCTTCGCCACGACTGTCAGCGCCGGCAACATCGTCGTCGTCGGCCAGGACGGTGCGGCCGCGTTCTCCGGCGCGCTGCCTTATGGCGTCATGCGGCTGCTCACCGGGCTCGTGTTCTGCGTGGGCCTTATCCTCGTGATCGTCGGGGGCGCCGAGCTGTTCACCGGCAACAACCTGATCGTGATGGCCTGGGCGAGCGGCAAGGTGCGGACGCGCGATCTGCTCCGCAACTGGGTCATCGCCTTTGCCGGCAATTTCGTCGGCGCATTTGCGACCGCCGCGCTGATGTTCTTCACGACCCAGTACACCTTTGGCGGGGGCGCAGTCGGGCTTGCAGCGCTGACGACGGCCCATGCCAAAACGTCGCTGGACTTCGTTCCCGCGTTCACGCTCGGCATCATGTGCAACGCGCTGGTGTGCCTGGCGGTCTGGATGTGCTACGGCGCGCGCACGACCGTCGACAGGATCGTCACGATCATTCCGCCGATCACGGCCTTCGTCGCCGCAGGCTTCGAACACTGCATCGCGAACATCTATTTCATCCCGATCGGGTTGTTCATCAAGGCCGGCGCGCCGGAGCACGTTTTGGGCTTCGATCGGCAAGACCGCGGCAGACTTTCCGACCCTGACATGGGAGAATTTCTTTGTCGGCAATCTGATCCCGGTCACGATCGGCAACATCATTGGCGGCTCGGTCATGGTCGCTGCCGTCTACTGGTTCGTCTATCTACGGAACACGGGTGCAGGGCGTCGCGTCGGCGACGCCGATTAATGGAGCGGTATGGGTCTTCTAAACCTAAGTGCAATTCCCTGAGGCGCCGACTCTGTGAGTATTCCAGGCGTCGGGGGGCTGGCTAGGCTGAGCATCACGTCACATTTGCTTTGCTGACGATAGGTTTGATGGGCACCATCCGGCCTTGCCGGCACAAGGCCAAGCTAAGGGGAAACTCGCGAATGACTGACGGACCCTCGACCGGCAGCTTTCCTCTGAACTTCGGCATGTTTGGCCCCGCGGCCGAGTACCTGATGGACGCGGCTCAGCGCAGCATCCTATTCTGGGATGTGATGCGCCAGCGCGGCAATGCGTACCGCGAGCAAGCCGCAAAAATCGCCCCCCACGTCCTCGACTACGAGTTCAAGGTCGTGCTTGACGGCCGCCAGTTCGAGCGTCCGGTCAACTATGTCCTGGTTCAGGTCGTCCCCCCTGAAGGGACTGAAATCGTTGCGACCCGTCGGCCGTTTGTCGTCGTCGATCCCCGCGCCGGGCATGGCCCCGGCATCGGCGGGTTCAAGGCGGACAGCGAAATCGGCGTAGCATTCAAGGCCGGCCACCCGTGCTATTTCATCGGCTTCCTGCCGGAGCCTGTGCCCGGTCAGACGATCGGGGATATCACGCGCGCGGAGGCGATCTTCCTGGAGAAGGTCATCGCGCTCCATCCCGACGCGGACGGCAAGCCCTGCGTTGTCGGCAATTGCCAGGCCGGCTGGGCAATGATGATGCTTGCGGCCATCCGGCCCGAACTGTTCGGGCCGCTGATCGTCGCGGGCTCGCCGCTGTCATACTGGGCGGGGGTGCGCGGACAGTATCCGATGCGCTACAGCGGCGGCCTCCTGGGTGGCAGCTGGCTCACCGCCCTGGCCAGCGATCTCGGTCACGGCAAGTTCGATGGCGCATGGCTGGTGCAGAATTTCGAGAGCCAAAACCCGGCCAATACGCTCTGGACCAAACAATACAACCTCTATTCCAAGATCGACACCGAGGCGCCGCGATATCTCGGCTTCGAGCGCTGGTGGGGAGCCCACGTCAATCTCAACGCCGATGAGATCCAGTTCATTGTTGATGAGCTGTTTATCGGCAACAAGCTGTCGTCCGGGCGGATCGAGACATCGGATGGCCTGGCTATCGACCTGCGCGCCATCCGTTCGCCGATCGTGGTGTTTTGCTCCAAGGGAGACAACGTCACGCCGCCGCAGCAGGCGCTCGGATGGATTCTCGAGCTGTACGACAACGTGGATCAGATCCGGTCATACGGCCAGACCATCGTCTACACCATTCACGAGAGCGTCGGCCATCTCGGGATTTTTGTCTCGACCAGTGTCGCACGCAAAGAGCACGGCGAGTTCTCGCACAACATCGATTTCATCGACACGCTTCCGCCAGGCCTTTACGAGGCGGTATTCCAGCAGCCAACGGCCGACACCGAGAACGCCGACCTGATCGCAGGCGAATGGCTCATGCGCTGCGAGCCGAGAACACTCGATGATATCCGCGCTCTCGGCGGGAACGATCTTGCCGACGAGCGAATGTTTGCGACCGCAGCCCGTGTGTCCGAAACCAATCTCGCGCTCTACCGCTCGTTTGCACAGCCGGCGATCCGCATGCTGGGTGGATCGCTATGGGCCGAGTGGCTCGAGCGGTGCCATCCGCTGCGCCTGCAGTATGAGCTGTTTTCGGATGCCAATCCGTTCATGGCCCAAGTTGCGCTCTTGGCCGATCAGGTGCGCAAGGACCGCAAGCCCGCAGCGGCCGGCAATCCATTCATCGCCATGCAGGAGACAATGTCCCGGCAGATCGTCGCGGCGCTCGATTCGACACGCAAGATCAATGAGGCCGTCGCCGAGCGGACATTCCTATCGGTCTACGGATCGCCGACGCTGCAGGCGGCGGTCGGGATCGACCGCGAATCGACCAGGCCATTGCGAAAGGCCGACACGAATTTCCTTCACCAGGAACTCGTGCGGTCGAAGATTGCGGAACTGAAATCGAGCATGACGAACGGCGGCCTGCGGGAGTCTATGGTTCGCGGTACGCTCTATGTCGCGTTGGCGCGCGGCGGCTTCGACGAGCGCGGCTTCGAGACCATCCGCCGCATCCGCAACTCCCAGCACCGATTCCCAACGCTACCGTTGCCGGAATTCAAGAAGCTGATCCGCGATCAGTTCTTCATGCTGCTGATCGACGAGCAGCGCGCGCTCGCCGCCATTCCGTCGATGCTGCCCGCGAACGCGGAGGAGCGGCGCCAGGCGGTCGCGCTCATGCGCAAGGTGATGAGCGCAGGCGGTGGGCTCGATGGCGAAGCGGCGCACCGCATGGAGCGGGTGGTCAAGCTCTTCGAAGAAAGGCCGTTGACGGTCGTTCCGCCGCCGCGGGATATCGGCGAAACCGGACACCGTTCGAGCACCTCAAGGCGCTGATTGCCGAGGGCGCGAGCACACACGGGGAAGAAGTTCCATGGCGACTTCCAAGTACGACCGGCTCGTTGCGAAAGCCAAAGAGGTTCCGCCGGCGGCGACCATCGTCGTCCATCCTTGCGACGAAACCTCCCTGCGCGGCGTGATCGAAGCGGCGGATGCGGGCATCATCGTCCCGATCCTGGTCGGTCCAGCCGCAAAGATTGCGGCGGTGGCCAAGAAGCACAACCTCGACATCAGCCGTTTCGAGATCGTCGATGCGGACCACAGCGAGGAGGCCGCCGCGAAGGCCGTCGAAATGATCCACTCCGGCAAAGGCGAGTTGCTGATGAAAGGCAGCCTTCATACAGACGAACTGATGCGCGCGGTCACCTCGTCGAAGACCGGCCTTCGTACCGCTCGCCGGATCAGCCACGTCTTTATTATGGATGTGCCGACGCACCCGGACACGCTGTTCATCACCGATGCCGCCATCAACATCGCGCCCGATCTCGACACCAAGCGCGACATCATCCAGAATGCGATCGACCTCTTCACCCAGATCGGGCTTGGCACCCCGCGGGTCGCGATCCTGTCGGCGGTCGAAACCGTCACGTCGAAGATACCCTCGACGATCGAGGCGGCTGCGCTCTGCAAGATGGCCGAGCGCGGGCAGATCACCGGCGGCCTGCTGGAGGGGCCGCTCGCGTTCGACAACGCCATCGATCCGGAGGCGGCGAGAATCAAAGGCATTCACTCCGAGGTGGCCGGTCGCGGACAAATCCTGGTGGTGCCGGATCTCGAGGCCGGCAACATGCTGGCCAAGAATTTGTCGTTCCTGTCCAAGGCCGACGCGGCGGGCATCGTGCTGGGAGCCCGGGTGCCGATCATTCTCACGTCGCGCGCCGATTCCGTGCGCACGCGAATGGCATCGTGCGCGATTGCGGTGCTCTATGCCGATGCGCGCCGTCGGTTGGCGGCGTTGCCGGCCGCGTGAGGCATCATGCAGACGGTCCTCGTCATCAATGCCGGCTCGTCGAGCGTCAAGTTTCAGGTCTTTGAGATCGTCGGCGCTGACGAGATCAAGCCGCTCATCAGGGGCGAGATGGACGGCATCGGCGTGCGCCCGAGGCTTCGCGCCAGGGACGCGGACGGCGCGCAGCTGATCGATCAGCAGTACCCCGCGGGCGATGTTCCGAACGTGCCGACTGCGATCCGGACGGCGGGAACCTGGCTCAGGAACTCCCGGAAGCTTGAGCCCATCGCGGTCGGACACCGGGTTGTCCACGGCGGGGCGGCCTACGACCGTCCGGTCCTGGTCGATGACGAGGTGATCGGAAATCTCGCGCGCTATGTGTCGCTCGCGCCGCTCCACCAGCCCAACAATCTGGCCCCGATCCGCTCGATCCGCGAAAGCTTTCCCGACCTGCCGCAGGTGGCCTGCTTCGACACCGCGTTCCACCGGGGCCATCGCGCCGAGGCCGATCACTATGCCATTCCCAAGGAGCTCTATGCCGAGGGTGTGCGCCGCTATGGCTTCCACGGCCTGTCCTACGAGTACGTCGCGGGACGGCTGCACGAAGTTGCTCCGGCGATCGCCAGCGGACGGGTGATCATCGCGCACCTCGGAAGCGGCGCGTCGATGTGCGCGCTGTCGAACGGCGCGAGCGTCGAGAGCACGATGGGGTTCACCGCGCTTGACGGCCTTCCGATGGGCACGCGACCCGGCCAGCTCGACCCCGGGGTGGTGCTCTATCTCATGACTGAGAAGGGCATGAGTGCCGATGCGGTTCAGAAAATGCTGTACGGCCAGTGCGGGCTGAAAGGGCTGTCGGGCATAAGCAACGACATGCGCGAACTGCTCGACAGCAAAGACCCGGCTGCCCGGCTTGCGATCGACCACTTTGCGTATCGCATCGGGCTTTTCGCCGGGATGCTGGCGGCAGCGATCGGCGGGCTCGACGCGTTCGTCTTTACGGCCGGTATCGGCGAGAGGTCCGCCCCGATCCGCGCCGAGATCGCGAGCCGGTTGGCCTGGCTCGGAGCCGAGCTGGACCCGGCCGCAAACGCCGCCGGAAAAACCTGCATCTCTAAGAACGGCAGCCGCGTCGCGCTCTATGTGGTGCCGACCGACGAGGAGTTGATGATCGCCAAGCATACCCTGGCCGTGTTGTCGGCCGCCGGCCGCTTGCCGCATTCCGCTAGCAAGAGGACGGCATGACGATTCCGAAGGCCAAGGCGCCGATCCTCGAAGGCAAGCGCGGCCTCATCGTCGGCATCGCCAACGACCAGTCGATCGCCTGGGGCTGCGCAAAAGCCTTTTGCGCGTTGGGAGCGGATTTGGCCGTGACCTATCTCAACGACAAGGCCAAGAAATTCGTCGATCCTTTGGCGCGTGAACTGAAGGCTCAGATCGTGATGCCGCTCGATGTCGGCGTCCCAGGCCAGATGGAGGCGGTGTTCGAACGCATCGAAAAGGACTGGGGACGGTTGGACTTCCTGGTGCACTCGATCGCCTTTTCTCCTAAGAACGCACTTGGCGGCCGGGTGGTCGACGTGCCGCGCGACGGCTTCCTCACGACCATGGACGTCTCCTGCTGGAGCTTCATCCGGATGGCGCACCTCGCCGAGCCGCTGATGAAGAAGGGGGGCACGATCTTCACCATGAGCTATTACGGCAGCCAGATGGTCGTGAAGAACTACAACATCATGGGTGTGGCCAAGGCCGCTCTGGAATGTGCGGTGCGCTATATCGCGGCCGAACTCGGCCCCAAAGGCATCCGGGTGCACGCGATCTCGCCGGGTCCGCTCGCAACGCGCGCAGCCTCCGGCATCCCGGAGTTCGACCAGCTCCTCGACAAGGCGCGGGCCAAGGCCCCTACGCGCAGCCTCGTCAGCGTCGACGATGTCGGGGTTGCGACCGCGTTCCTCGCGCACGACGCTGCGCGCCTGATCACCGGCGGAACGCTTTATATCGATGGCGGCTATCATATCATGGACTAACCAAGGAAACGGCGCGGGCATCACGAACCGCGCCGCGCAAACTCGATCAGGAGCATGACTCATGGCCAATCTTGATGACATTCTGCCGACCGCGGTGGATTGCCGTAAGAAGAGTGCAGAGATGGAGGCGGAGAAAGCCGCCGAATTCATGCGCCGGCATCAGGCGGCCGAGGCCGAAAAGAAGGAACTCCTGAAGAAGCTCGAGGCGCCGTCGGGCGTGTCCGACGAAGAGCGCATGAAGCGGGCCGCCGCCATCGTCAACCGCGCCGTGAGCAACGGTCTGACCGAGGTCGAGGTCGGGCGCTTTGCCAATAATCTGTTCACGGACAAGGGCCGGGCCATCAATCAGCAGGAGCCGGGATGGGAGAACACCCTGACCGGTCTGCCCAAGGAACTCTTCTTATTCTGGAAAACGCACATGCAGTCGCGCGGATACCGCGTGAAGTTTCAGATCGCGAGTTGGCCGGACGGCATGCCGGGCGACATCAGCATGACGTTGAGCTGGGGCTGAACACGGGAGGTCCAGACAAGGGACGCTGACGACGATCATGCTCAGCTGGTTATCCGACACGATTTTCTCGATCGTGACGTACCTGCCGCCATGGTTCGTCGACGCGGACAGTCCGCGCTTTCTGATCATCCGCGGCATGTTCGGATTGCTGCTGATCCTCGCCGTCGTGCTGGTCATCGCGATGGCGCGGCCCTTCGGGGCCGCTATCAGGCGCCGCAGGATGGATCGAAGAGCCGGCAAGGATAATCCCGACAACGTGACGTGAAGAGCGAGGTCCGAATTGCACGGGCCGGCAGAGGAGGCAGACCATGTTCCCATTCGGCCCGGTCGGGATGTGGTCGTATTGCGATTGTCATGGCAAGCTCTTCCCGCTCGTTCCCGCGCAAGCGGGAACCCAGAGCCACTCGGTCAGTCTGACAATCTGTGACACTGGGTCCCCGCTTGCGCGGGGACGAGCGGCGGATGGAGTGCGATTTCAACCAAGCGGAATTTGCTCTGCGAGGCTTGCGTGAGCGGCCTGTCGGACCGCGTGAGTGGGTGGCTGCCGCCGGCGCGGTGGCTCCCGGAATATCGCGCCGAATGGCTGCCCCGCGACATCACAGCCGGTATCACGCTCGCGGCCTATGCCATCCCGGTGTCGCTTGCCTACGCCACACTCGCCGGCTTGCCTCCCGAGGTCGGCATCTACGGCTATCTTCTCGGTGGGCTTGGCTATGCGCTGCTCGGGTCGTCGCGACAATTGGCGGTCGGCCCGACTTCGGCCATCTCACTGATGATCGCGAGCACGGTTGCGACGATGGCGGAGGGCGACGCGGCGCGCTACGCCCAGATCGCAAGCCTCGCAGCCTTCACGGTGGCGGTGCTTTGCCTGATCGCGTGGCTCTTGCGGCTCAGCGTGCTCGTGCAATTGATCAGCGACAGCGTCCTCGTGGGCTTCAAGATCGGCGCCGGCTCGACCATCGCCATGACCCAGCTTCCGAGCCTGTTCGGCGTCGCCGGCGGCGGCCACAACTTTTTCGAGCGCGTATTCGTCTTCCTCGGCAATCTCGGCCAGATGCAATTCCTTGTGCTTGCCGTTGGTGTTATCGCGATCCTGCTGCTGTTGCTGGGGGACCGGCTGTTGCCTGGCCGGCCGATCGCGCTCGCCGTCGTGGCACTCGCGATCCTGGTCGCGTCGGTGCTCGGGCTTCCCGCGCTCGGCGTGCCGGTGACCGGAGCGATCCCATCCGGCCTGCCGAGTTTGGACGGTCCGGCGCTCCGGTTGCGCGACGTCGAGGGCATCGTTCCGCTCGCGGCGGGTTGTCTGCTGCTCGCCTATATCGAAGGCGTCTCGGCCGCGCGGACGTTTGCAGCGAAACACAGTTATGAAATCGATACGCGCCAGGAATTTCTCGGCATCGGCGCGGCCAACCTCGCGGCCGGACTGGGGCACGGCTACCCCGTCGCGGGAGGCCTGTCACAGTCGGCGGTCAACGACAAGGCCGGGGCCCGCACGCCGCTCGCGTTGGTCATTGCCTCGATCACACTGGCCTTGTGCCTGCTGTTCCTGACCGGGTTGCTCGCGAATTTGCCGAAGGCGGTGCTGGCCGCGGTGGTGCTGACGGCGATCCTCGGCTTGTTTGATTTCAAGTCGCTCATGCACATGTGGCGCGTAAGCCGTATGGACTTCTTCGCCGCGGTCATCGCACTCGGCGCGGTGCTGCTGCTCGGAATCTTGCAGGGCATCCTGCTGGCCGCCCTGGCGTCGATCGTAATGCTGCTGTTCCGCGCGTCGCGCCCGAACGTGGCGTTCCTCGGCCGCGTTCCCGGAACGGACAGCTATTCTGACATGAGCCGGCATCCCGAAAACCAACCGCTAGCCGGCGTGATCGCCTTCCGGCCCGAAGCATCTCTGATGTACTTCAATGCTGACTTTGTCCTGCAAGCGGTTCGAGCCCGCCTTCACGCCGAACAAGGCCCGATCCGTCTCGTTGTGTGCGATCTGTCGGCATCGCCCTATCTCGATCTTGGCGGATCGCGCATGCTGCACGAGTTGCACAACCAACTCGCCGCAGAGGGCATCGCGCTGCGCATCGTCGAGGCTCGTGGCACGGTGCGTGATCTGCTCCGGGCCGATGGCCTCGGTGAAAAGGCCGGGGGCATCGACCGACACAACACGCTCCATGGCATGTTGTCGTCGACCTGATTCGCGGCACATCCGTATCATCAATCCAAAGGGTTATCGTGCACGTGACCGCCCAAGGCCGGACTTGGCACGCATAGTGCTGTCTGACCAGCTGGCGGCGCAGAGAACGTCGGTTCCTGTCAATGTCTGCTCTCGTTAAAATGGTGCATCAATGTTAGAAAAACGAGGAATGCCAAGGAAACGCTCGCCGCTCTTCGCAAGGTCGAGATGTTGACCGCACATCAGCCTGTCAAGGAGGCGGTACGCGCCCCGGGTGGGTCGCTGGACCGCAGTCTGTGTTCGCGAAGGAATCCGACGATGACCTTTCTTCCTCGTTTTGCAGCGGCGTTGCGCCGGACCTGTCTTCCCTTGGTGGCTTTGGCGCTTGCCCCTGCACTGGCATCGTGCGGGCAGGAGGTCGCCAGCGCGCCCCCCGAAGCCCGTCCGGTGCGCGCTGCAGTCGTCGAGAAGCGGCAGGCCGGTACACCGATCCTGTTGACCGGTCGCATCGAGGCGGAGGACGAAGTCGCCCTTGGCTTTCGGATTTCCGGGCGACTGCTCGAAAACAGCCTCAAGCTCGGAGATCGCGTAACGCCTGGTCAGGTCGTGGCGCGCCTCGAGCCTCAAAACGAGTTGAACGCGTTGCGTTCCGCCAAGGCGACGTTGGTCGCGGCGCAAGGGCAGTTGATGCAGGCGCGCAACCACTTCGAGCGTCAGGATACGCTCCTGCAGCAGGGCTGGACGACGCGGGCCAACCACGATCAAGCCAAACAGGCGCAGCAGACCGCGCAGGCGCAGGTCGACTCGGCTGAGGCGCAGCTCAAGACTGCTCAGGACCTGGTGAGCTTCACTGAGCTGAAAGCCGACGCTCCGGGCGTCGTGACCGCCGTCGGGCCGGGTTCCGGCGAAGTCGTTCAGGCGGGACAGATGATTTTGAGGTTGGCCCGCCACGGCGGCCGGGATGCCATCTTCGACGTGCCGTCGCAGGTGATCCGCAGCTTGCCGGTCGATCCGCAGATCACTGTGTCTCTGGCAGACGATGCCAGAGTCACCGCGCGCGGTCGTATCCGCGAGGTCGCGCAACAGGCCAACCCGCAAACCCGAACATTCGAGGTCAAGGTGGGCCTGACCGATCCGCCAGAGGCAATGCGGCTTGGTTCCACGGTCAATGGCAGGATTGAAACTGAATCCATCGCCATCATCGAAATCCCGGCAACGGCGTTGACGAACGCCAACAACCAGCCATCGGTCTGGATCGTCGATCCCGACAAGAAAACGGTCTCAATGCGCAACGTTGACGTAATGCGCTTCGATCAGGCCTCTGTCGCCATCTCCGGCGGTCTCGAAACCGGCGAGTTGATCGTCACGGCCGGCGTTCAGGCCCTGCATCCCGGGCAGAAGGTGCGTCTGCTCGGCTCGGAGCGCTAAATGGGCTTCAATCTTTCGGAATGGGCCCTCAAGAATCGGTCCCTGACCATCTACATTATGATCGTGGCGGTTATCGCTGGGCTGTTCGCCTACAAGCGGCTCGGGCGCAACGAGGACCCCTCGTTCGTTATCAAGACGATGGTCGTGCAGGCGGCCTGGCCCGGCGCCACCGTCGCCGACATGCTCAAGCAGGTCACCGAGCGGCTCGAACGCAAGCTCCAGGAAACGCCCAAGCTCGACTTCCTGCGAAGCTTTACGCGCGATGGCGTAACCACCATCTTCGTCAACCTCAAGGGTAGCGCGACAGCGAAGGAAATTCCCGACATCTGGTACCACGTGCGAAAAAGCATCGGCGACATCCGACATACGCTGCCGGCCGGCGTCATTGGTCCCGGCTTCAACGATGACTTCGGCGATACCTTCGGCATCATCTATGGCTTTACAGCGGACGGCTTCACCCATCGCGAGCTGCGCGATTACGTCGAGGATATCCGCTCCAAGCTGCTCACCGTGCCGGACGTCTCGAAGATTGAGATTCTCGGCGCACAGGACGAGCGGATTTTCATCGAGTTCTCGATGGAAGAGCTCGCCACGCTGGGCATCGACCGCTCCGCCCTGATCGCAGCGTTGCAGGCGCAGAACCTTGTGGTTCCCGCCGGCACGATTCAGACCGGACGTGAGACGCTTTCGGTACGGGTTTCCGGGGATTTCCGGTCCGAACAGGACGTGCTCGATGTCAATTTCGCCGTGGGCGGGCGGATGCTGCGTCTCAGCGACATTGCAAAGGTCACGCGCGGTTTTACCGATCCTCCGCAACCGATGTTCCGGGTCAACGGCCGGCCGGCGATCGGTCTTGCGATCGCGATGCGTGACGGCGGCGACATCCTGGCCGTCGGCAAGAACATCAACAACAAGATCAGGGAGATCACGGCCGACCTGCCGGTCGGCGTGGAGCCGACGCTCGTCGCCGACCAGGCGGTGACCGTCGAGAGCGCAATCTCGGAATTCATGGCGTCGCTCTGGCAGGCCGTCGGCATCATCCTGGTGGTAAGTTTCATCAGCCTCGGCATACGCCCCGGACTGGTGATCGCGTTTGCCATCCCGATGACGCTCGTCGTGGTCTTCTCGGTCATGCAAATGGCCGCGATCGACATGCAGCGGATATCGCTCGGAGCGCTCATCATTGCGCTCGCGCTGATGGTGGACGACGCGATGACCACCACCGACGCCATGTTGAGCCGGCTCGCCGCGGGCGACGACAAGGTTGAGGCCGCGACATTCGCGTTCCGCACCTACGCATTCGCGATGCTGTCTGGCACGTTGGTCACGATTGCGGGCTTCGTTCCCGTCGGTTTCGCGGCGAGTTCGGCCGGCGAATACACCTTCTCGCTGTTCGCTGTCGTCGGCATCGCACTGATCGCGTCGTGGTTCGTCGCCGTGCTGTTCGCTCCGCTGCTCGGAATTGCGATCTTGAAGCCTCCGAAGGTTGCGAAGTCGTCGGGCCCCTCGCTGGTGCTGCGGATTTATCTGGCGTTTCTCAGCGGCGCGATTCGCGTCAAATGGCTGACCATCGCCGTGACCGTCGCCATGTTCGTTGCGTCGATCTTTGGGCTGCAACTGATCTCCCGACAGTTCTTCCCATCCTCCGACCGGCCGGAGCTGCTCGTCGATCTCACACTGCCGCAGAACGCTTCGATCTTCGCGAGCGAAGATGTGGCAAAGCGGTTCGACGAGGTCCTGCGGGGCGACCCCGGCGTGGAGCGCTGGAGCATGTATGTCGGCCGCGGCGCAATCCGCTTCTATCTGCCGCTCAACGTGCAGCTTCCGAACAACTTCTTCAGCCAGGCGGTGATCGTCGCGAAAGACGTGGCGGCACGAGAGCGGCTGCGGCGGAAGCTGGAAAAGGTGCTGGCGGAGGACTTCCCGAACCTGGTGGGCCGCGTCTCCGCACTGGAGCTCGGTCCACCGGTTGGATGGCCGGTGCAGTATCGCGTCAGCGGCCCGGACCTCGGCGAGGTGCGCGAGATCGCCTTGAAGCTCTCAAGGGTTGTGGCCAGCAATCCGAAGGCCGTGCACGTGAATTTCGACTGGTTCGAGCCGGCGCGCCAGATCCGGATCGAGATCGACCAGAACGAGGCACGCCTCCTCGGACTGAGCTCGGCAGCGGTCGCCAACGTGCTTAACACGGTGATCTCCGGTCGGCCGGTCACGCAGGTCCGCGACGACATCTACCTCGTCGACGTGGTCATGCGCGCGACCGACGAACAGCGCATCTCGATCGAAACGCTGCGGACTCTGCGATTCCTCTGCCGAACGGTCAGACCGTGCCGCTCAACCAGTTCGCAACTTTCGAATATGGTCAGGAGCAGCCCCTGGTCTGGCGGCGGGACCGCATTCCGACCCTGACCGTGCAGGCTGACGTCCGGGCTGGCACCTTGCCGGAAACGGTGGTCGCCGACTTGTCGCCTTCCATCGAGGAATTGTCCAAGACATTGCCGCGCGGATACCAAATCGTGGTCGGCGGCACCGTCGAAGAAAGCGCCAAGTCGATGGCCTCCGTCATCGCCGTCCTTCCGGCCATGCTTTTCATCATGTTCACGGTTCTGATGGTGCAGCTCGGCAGTTTCGAGCGCCTGCTGATCGTACTGAGCGTCGGGCCGCTCGGCCTTATCGGCGTGGTCGGCGCGCTGCTGCTGTCGGGCAAGCCGCTTGGCTTCGTTGCCATCCTCGGCATCCTGGCCCTGCTCGGCATGATCACCAAGAACGCCGTGATCTTGATTGGGCAGATCGACGCCGAGCGCGGGCAAGGCAAGGACATAATGCAGGCGGCGATCGACGCCAGCGTCGCGCGCTTCCGGCCGATCATGCTCACCGCGATCTCCACGGTGCTCGGCATGATCCCGATTGCGCCGACTGTGTTCTGGGGCCCGATGGCGTTTGCCATCATGGGCGGGCTTCTGATCGGAACGATCCTGACGCTGATCTTCTTGCCGACGCTCTACGTCGCGTGGTTCTCGCTCAAGGGCGAGAAAGCGGAGCCGCAGCCGCAGCCGGCTGTGTGATGCACGTTTAACTCGGACTGCTGTCGCGTCCGGAAAGGAGGGTGGCGATCCACTGCGTCGACGGGTGCTCCTCACAGGCGGTGAGGATTGCGATCATGATCGGGACTCCCAAGAAGGCGCCCGCAAGGCCCCAGAGGAAGCTCCAATAGAACACCGAAAACAACACGACGAACGGCGACATCGAAAGGGCCGCCCCCGCCCATCGCGGCTCGAGGTAGCTGCCGGTAACAAACTGGATCACGTTCAGACACACGAACACGACGATCGCAAGTTGCAGCGATTCGGTCTGCAGCAGTGCGAACACTGTTGGAAACAGCGTCGCCAGGAACGAACCCACGAACGGGATGTAATTCAACACAAACGCGATGACACCCCACGCCGTTGCCAGCTCAAGGCCGGCGGCCAACGTGAATGCCCAAACTGCCAAACCGGTCAAAGCGCTCATGGCGGTGCGGACGAGCATGTATTTCTGGAACTTCCTGGCGATGTCCTGCGCGGCCTTCAGCAGCGACGTTTGGAGCTGCGGGTTGCCCAGCTTTTCGATATTCCGTCGCACGATGTCGACTTCAAGCAGGGCGAGCGCGATGAACGCAAAAGCGAGCACGAAGAACGAGAGCACGCGATAGCCGCGGCCTGCGAATTCCCGGACCGCGCCGACGATCCAGCGCGGGCTGTAGTTCTGCGTGATGAGATCGGCGAGCGGCACGCCATGGTCACCGAGCCAGTGCATTGCGTTCTCATGAAGCGACTGTACGCGGCCGGCATTGGTGACAGCCCATTTGCCGACCAGACCAAATGCCCAGATCGCGAGATAGACCAGCGCTGCAATGACGGCGAGCGTGACCAGGAGTGTCACAAGCAGCGCCAATACTTTTGGGATGCGCTCCTGAAGCGCGCTCTGAAGCGGCCACACGATTGCGATGATAAGGATGGCAAATGCCGCGGGCGCCACGATGGCACTGGCAAGATGCACGGCGGCGAAAATGAGAATCAGCGTGCAGATCAGCAACAAGCTTTGCGACGAACGACGTTGTTGCATAGAGATTCGCCGCGAGGTGGATTAACGCTAACCCTTGTGAGGAGCGATTGCGAGGCTCAGGTCGACTGGACCACCATGTCGGTCTTGAAGCAGGTTCGGATTTCTCTACCATACGAAGCAAGACAAATGAAGTTTGAGATGCCGTTCGATGAGCACGCTCGTGGTCCTCGGCTTCAACGGCCAATGAGGTTCTCAACAAGTTGCGCTCGCTGCAGAAGGAGAACCTCATCGACATGGAAGACGCCTGCGTCGTCGAACGCGAGCAAGACGGCAAGGTCCACGTCAAACAGGCGGTCAATCTCACGGCGCTTGGTGCTGCGAGCGGTGGACCTGGGGAATGCTGTGGGGTGCGCTGGTCGGCGTGCTGTTCATGAACCCACTCGCCGGCATGGCGTTCGGTGCGGTGGCGGGCGCAGGCGCGGGAGCGTTGTCAGGCTCGCTGGCGGACTATGGGATCAACGACGATTTTGTGAAGCAGCTTGGCTCGACAATTCCCGTAGCGTCCTCTGCACTTTTTGTGTTGGTCAAGAGCGTGACCGAGGACAAGGTGCTGGCCGAATCCATCAATTCAACCCGCGGATATTGAAAACGTCGCTTTCCAACAAGGCTGAGGAAAAGTTGAAGGCTGCTCTGAGCAAGATTACGTGATGCGTGCACGGCAAAGGACGCACGCTTGGCTTGAAATGGCCCCGTGCGTACTCATCTGATACGGAAGTCGTGCGAACGGGTGCTTCGGGCGGCATTCGTCAGTGCGTGCCGCGCAGAATACCTTCCGGCGTTGCGGTACCTGACTACGCGATCCAAATTGCCTTGCATGCAGGCGCTCGGCCAGGGGCAAAGCCCGTGTCGAGGGTCATGGCCGACACAAAACCATCAGTAGCTTGGTATACAAGCTCACACTGCATGCGGCCCGAGGCGCCGGTCATGTTTGTTGCATGACCAAGTTGCATGATCCTTGCAATGGGCGGGCGAGGATGATCTTCAGTAAGCGGCGCGAGCAGTGGTCTGACCCATGGCGGCGTTGTGCGTCCAAAAACGATGAGGTCGCCTATGTCGGCAGATACCCCCGGTTCAGCGAAGATCAACAGGCCTCCTCTCCTTGTGGACTTTGCCCTACAGGGCGGCGGCGCCCATGGCGCGTTCACGTGGGGCGTGCTCGACCGCCTGCTCGAAGAGCCCTGGCTCCAGGTCGATGGAATCTCCGGCACGTCGGCCGGCGCGATGAACGCAGCCGTCCTGGTTGATGGTTATGCGGAAGACGGTGCTGAGGGCGCTCGGCGGCATCTCGATCGCTATTGGCGGCAGGTTTCCGAAGCGGCGAGGTTCAGCCCGTTCCGGCGCACGCCGTTGGACATCATGCTGGGTCGCTGGTCGCTCGATCACTCACCTCTCTTTATCGCGATGGATCTTATGTCGCGGCTCTATTCACCGTACGATCTCAATCCGGGCGGCAGCAATCCGCTGCTCGGGATTTTGAACGAACTGATCGACTTCAAACGCATCGCGCAAGCGCCGATCAAGCTGTTCATCACCGCGACCAATGTGCGC
Organism: uncultured Alphaproteobacteria bacterium; assembly: GCA_963821555.1. GTDB lineage: Bacteria > Pseudomonadota > Alphaproteobacteria > Rhizobiales > Xanthobacteraceae > Z2-YC6860. Next base: position 144,505 of record CAWGEM010000007.1, read on the forward strand.
ACGGGCCGCGGACAGATATTCCGCAATGCCGAGATTACGCCTGAGGTCTTGCTTGCTTCGGCTTGCTTGCCGACGCTCTTTCAGGCCGTGGAGATCAATGGCGAACCCTATTGGGATGGCGGCTACTCCGGAAATCCGACAATCACGCCGCTGGTTCGCGAGTGCAATTCTCGCGATACGATCCTGATCCCGATCAATCCGGTGGAGCGGCCTGGGACGCCCAATTCCGCTCGCGATATCCTGAACCGGCTCAACGAAGTGTCGTTCAACGCAGTCCTGCTGAAGGAGCTGCGCATGATCGCGCTGCTGCGCCAGGTAGCCGACCCCGGCAACACCGAGGGCGCCAAGTGGGCGCAGATGCGCATTCATCTCGTGCGCAACGAAATTATGGGCCAGCTCGGGTACTCCTCGAAATTGAATGCGGAGTGGGACTTCATCAGCATGCTGCATCAGGAAGGTCGCCGTGCAGCGGACATATTCCTCAAGGACAACGCCTCCAGCCTGGGCGAGAGATCCTCGGTTGATCTCGATATCCTTCTGGAAGGCGTCTGACGCATGGGTCTGCTCGGCATTCTGCTCGGTCTCGGTCTGCTGATCGCGTTGGCCTTTCGGGGCTGGACGATCCTGCTGCTGGCGCCGATCGCGGCACTCGTTGCGGCCGCGTTCGCAGGCGAGCCGCTGCTCGCGAGCTGGACACAGACATTCATGAACACCGCCGCCGGCTTCATTGCGCAATTTTTTCCGCTGTTTCTGCTGGGCGCGCTGTTCGGCAAGCTGATGGACGACAGCGGGTCGGTCGGATCCATTGCGCAATTCATGACCGAGAAGCTCGGCCCCCAGCGGGCGGTGCTGGCGGTCGTGCTTGCTGGCGCGGCCGTCACCTACGGCGGGGTCAGCCTGTTCGTGGCGTTCTTCGTGCTGGCGCCGATGGGGCTCGCGCTGTTTCGCGCCGCGGGCGTACCGAGGCGGCTGATGCCGGCGGCGATCGCGCTCGGCACCTCGACGTTCACCATGTCGGCGATGCCGGGCACACCATCGATTCAGAACGCCATCCCGATGCCGTTCTTCGGCACGACGCCGTTTGCGGCGCCCGGCCTGGGAGTGCTTGCGTCAGCGGTGATGCTGGGGTTCGGCCTGTGGTGGCTAGGGCGCGCGGAGACAGCAGCCCGTCGCGCCGGAGAGGGCTTCGGCCGGGATCAGCCAGCGCCCGTCGATGCTGCGGCCAACGATCCGCTGGTGCGTGAGCGCGCCACTACCGCCCGCGAGTTCGATCCAGCGGAAATGCATCACGGCGGGCACGCCAGCGCGGGGCCCCCCATCCATCTCGCGGCTTTGCCACTGATCGTTGTGGTCGCGGTCAACCTGCTGATGTCGTTTGCGATCCTGCCGCGCATCGACGCATCGTTCCTGGCTGAGGCGCGTTGGGGCTCAACCTCGCTGTCGGCGGTCAGCGGTGTCTGGTCGGTCGCTGTCGCCCTCTTGGCCGCTGTCTTGACAGCGATTGCGATCAATTTTCGCCGGTTTCCGGCGCTGCGCGACAGCGTCGATTCGGGTGCAAATGCGTCGGTGCTTCCGATCGTATCGGTCGCGAGCTTGGTCGGATTTGGCGCAGTGGTTGCATCACTTTCCGCGTTTACCCTAGTGCGCGACTGGGTGCTCAGTATCGGCGGCGGGCCATTGGTCTCGCTCGCGGTTGCGACCAATATCCTTGCTGCACTCACCGGTTCGGCATCCGGCGGCCTCACCATTGCACTGGACACACTCGGGCCTGCCTTCATGAAGCTCGCCGCGGAGACGGGTCTCGACCCGGCGCTCATGCATCGCGTTGCCGTGATCGGCTCCGGGACGCTCGACAGCCTCCCGCACAACGGCGCGGTGGTGACCTTGCTGGCGGTCTGCGGGTCCACGCATCGCGAAAGCTATTTCGATATCGTCATGGTCGGCATCGTCGGAGCGATCGCAGGCCTTGTTGTCGTCGTTGTCCTGGGGTCGCTGGTCGGGAGCTTTTGATCTGCAGCAAACGATGGCTGCGGCGTGCTGTGGCTACCCGCCAGAGTGTTGGCCGCGCAACGGTTGAGGGATCGATGTCGGCGCGACAGCCGGGGGCATCCTGATGTGGCGTGTTTTTGCGCGGACGCAGAATCCAAGGCCGGGCTCGATCGCGGGACACTATTTCCGCGCGAGCGCGGAGGCATCGCTGGGACTGGGCGCCGGAGCCAAGGTGCTGATAGGTGGCTCCAGGCGGTCGACGATGCTCCAGCCCCTGGCGGTCGCCGGCACCTTTGGCCTGAACGTGGCCGTCGGCATCACCGGACTAACGCTGCGCTATGCCAATTAGTTGAATGCCGCCACCGGCCGCGTAAAGCACGAGCAGATAGTACAGGATGTAGAGATTGTAGGCCTGCGCATTGCCGGTGTAGAGCCTCCGGCTCCGCTGCGCGATCGCTGACGTGGCACCGGTGAGTTCGTCCCAGAACCGGCTGGCCAGCGGTGGCGTCAGCGCCGTGCATATTGTTTTCGCAATGCCATAAACCCCTTCCGATGCCGCGCTCACGTCGACGCGGCGGAAGCGCTGCACCAGCCAAATCAATCCGAACAGGATCGCCGCGACGGCCACGGCGAACACCATGACCGGAACGGGATTCCAGTAGCCGTAGATCATTTCGAGCGACATGCCCTGCCAGACGAGCGTCGAGGCGAACTGCGGATCGATCGCCTGCGAAATCGGCTCGATCAGGAGCTTGGGGAAGAACGACATGATCAGGATGGCGACCACCAGCAGATATTGCGGGACCAGCAGAGCGAGGGGGGCCTCCGGGACGGTTGGGGGCGCTGCGTTGCGGGCACCGAGGAACACCGCCTGGATGAAGCGCGCCATGTAGAGAAAGCCTACGAAGGTTGCGAGCAGCGTCATCAGGGCCGGCGCGTACCAGTCCTTCTCCATCATGGCGCTCAGCAGCAGCCATTTGCCGCCGAAGCCCGCGAGCGGCGGCAGGCCCGACATGGCCACGATGGCGATCGCCGCTGCCACGAAGGTATAGGGCATCGCTCGCGCAAGCCCGCCCAGGTCCGGCAGCAGGCGGGTCCCGGTGCGCAGGATGACGGCGGCGGCAACGAGAAACAGGATGCCCTTCACCAGGAGGTGGTTGGCGACGAGGTAGAGCGCCGTGACCCAGCCGAGATGGCTCATCAGCGCGATGGCAGCGACGATGTATCCGATCTGGCTCATGCTCGAATAGGCGAGCATGCGCTTGATGTCGTCCTGACGCACGGCGAGCATCGCGCCGACGAGCGTCGTCAGCATCCCGATCCAGCCGAGCGCAAGGGCGAGGTTCAGGCCCAACTCCGATCGGATGGCGACATAGGTCCCGACCAGCAGTCCGAAAATCGCGACCTTGCTGATGACTGCCGACAACAGGGCGGACACATCGTCGTCGGCTTCCGCATAGGTGCCGGGCAGCCAGACATGGACGCCCGACGGCGCCCGCCTTGATCAGCAATCCGATCGCAAGCAGGACAAAGGCCGGCACGGCATCGGACCCTGCCGTACGGAATGCCGACAGCGACAGACTGCCCGCTCGCTGCGTGCATCACAGCAAATCCAACCAGCAGGAAGAACGCGGCGACCAGCGAGAACAGCAGATAGTGGAGCGCGTACGCGCATGGCTTCGCGCCGGAGCAGGACGAGGAAATAGGACGAGAGCGTGATCAGTTCCCAGACGAAGAAGAATTCGAGGCTTGTGGTCGCGCGCGGCAGCGCGGGCAGCGACAGCAGCATCACCGCCAGCAGCGGATAGAAGCCCGGCCGCGCATCGGACCGGTAGAGGCAGCCAATTGCCACAACCAGGCCGCCCGCGAGCAGGACGACGGCGAAGAGCTGGTTCAGGCCGGACAGGTCGCGGACCATCCACAGCCCGCCGACCAACACGATCGCAAGGGCAATGACGCCTTGAACGCGGGCCGGCAACCGCCAGAGGCAGAGAACGGCTGCTCCCGCTGCGAGCGGGAGGGCCGTCCAGAGCGCGTCGGACACGACAAAGGTGGCGGTAACATAGCCGCTCGCGACCAGCAGCGCGGCCATTCCATAGATCGGAACCAGTGCGGTCGCATTTCGAGGCACGCTGTCGATCGCGACGCTACCGTGGACGGACTGGCCGAACCAGCGGAACATATAGGCGGCTTCGAGCAGCGATCCGATCAGCACAATGGCGATCCAGGCATACCGCTCGTCCGACGCAAGCGTCATGACGAGTTGCCATTTCGCCCAGAAGCCCGGAAACGGCGGCAAGCCTGAAATGGCGACGATCAGAACGCCGAACACCAGGATCGCGCTTGGGTGTCCGGCGAGTCGCGACCATTCGCGTAACCGCGGTCTTGCCGACATAGCCGGCAAGCCAGAACAGGCCGGCCTTGGCGAACAGGTGATTGACGAACAGCCCGCCGATCACCAGCAGCATCGCGGCCTCGGCGCTCGGGCCGGTACAGCAGCGCCGCGGCCATCGTCAGCAGCGCCATCTGGCCGATCGACGAGTAGCCGAGCAGGCGCTGCGCCTTGGTCTGCCGCAATCCGATCAGATTGGAGAACACGAAGGTGATCGCGCCGAACACGGCGATCAGTCGTGAGCTGGCTCTCGAACAGCGGCAGCAGCTTCAAGAGCGCAAAGAACACGCCGGCCGAAACGCCGCCCGCGATCAGCGCAGCGACATCGCTGCGCGCCGTCTCGTAGACATCGAGGCCCCAGCCGTTCGCCGGGAACGGCTTCAGCTCCAGCAGCAGGCAGGCGAGCACCAAAATTAGTGCGGCGTAGCCGATCGGTCCGACGATGGACGGCGCGATTCGCGATCAGATCGTCGATGTTGAGAAGGCCCGTCACGGCATAGAGCAGCGCCGTCCCGACCAGGAAGAAGCCCGACGCCAGCACCGTCGCCATGAAATACTTGAAGGTGGCGGACAGCGCCGACCGCCGGTGTCCGTCAGGCTGAGCAGCCCGTAGGTGGCGATGGAGACGATCTCCAGAAACACGAACAGGTTGAACAGGTCGCGGGTCATCACCATGCCCTGGATGCCCATGACGATCAGCAGGTAGAGCAACGGCGGTCGCGTATTTCTCGCGAACGACATAGGCGACGCCAAACAGCGCGACGAGATTGACGCTGAACGCGAAGATCGCTTCCGGCAGGCCGAGCCGAAGATTGATGGAGATCGGCGGCGTCGCGCCGCCCGTCAGAATTTCGATCGGCGCCGCCCCCTGCGCCAGCCGGAGCAGGGCGACGCCCGAGATCAGCGTCATGGCCGCCAGCGCCAGGACGAGCGCGAGCGCGACGGCGTGCGCTCCCGAGGCGATAGAGGAGCGGGATTAGAAAGGCCGCCACCGAGCCCGACGATGAAGATGTTCAGCGGGTGGAGCAGGCCTTCTACCATTTCGACTCTCGTGCAGAGCGTCGATGGAAAGAGTCTTCTTCGTGTCGGCGATGCGGATCGCGTAGGCCAGCAGCACGGCTGTCACCGCAAGTCCGATGACGATCGCGGTCACCACCAGCGCGGACGGTATCGGATCGACGGCGCGGGTCGGCGCCTCGGCCATGGAGAGCGCGCGATCGACGATCGGGGCGGTGCCGTTCCGGACATAGCCGATCGCCACGATCAGGATGTGCGTCCCGGTGCCGATCAGCGAAAGCGAGATGATGATCCGCAGGATGTTGCGGTGGGTGAGCATGCCCCACACGCCGATCAGCATAAGGACGAGACCGGTGGTCAGAACAACAGTGGAAATCACGACCCGTCTCCCTTTTGCGGATCAGCTTCGGAAGCGGTCGAGGATCACGCTCAGTTCGCAGCCCACTTTGACGCCGAGTAGGACCGACAACAATGGAATGGCGCCGGCGCTGAAGAAGGCGCCGAACTGGCCGATCGGCAGGACCCGGCTGTCGAGAAAGCCTGCCGGCGAACATCAGCCCGGCGATGCCCACCAGCACGAACAGAACGCCCGCAATCGATTCGACCATGCTGACGAAGGCGAAGTTAAATTGCTGCGACGGGTTCGCGAGAAACATCAGCAGCATGGCCGACGCCAGTACAGCGCCGCCCTGAAATCCGCCGCCCGCCGAGATGTGGCCGTTCATGATGATATAGGCGGCAAAGATCGAAATGAGCGGTACCAGGATTTGGGCTGCGGTCCGGACGATTTCCGACGCCGGCGCCGCCTTTTCCCGCTCTACGCCGGGCGCCTTGCCGGACGCGCCGAGGATGAGGCCGATGCCGGCGGCGACCATGAACAGCACGGCCACTTCGCCAAGCGTGTCGAAGGCGCGGTAGGTGAGGAGGATGCCGGTGACGACGTTCGGCGCGCCGAGGTCGCCCGGCACGAGCCGGACGTAGCTTTCTGCGAGCGGTCGCAGCGCCTGCTGCTCCTGGTAGCCGATCGCGATGCTCGCAAAAATGAGCCCAAGGAGAATCACAGCGGCTGCGGAGAAGATGCGCTGCGTCATGCGCCGTCCCGGACTGGCGCGGTTGCGTCAGGAAGTGCGCCCGGCTCACCCTTTCGGGCCATCGGAATCCCGATGGCAAGAGCCGCACGCGCCAGCGCATGCGACGACACCGGGTTGGTCATGAAGACGAAGTAGATCAGGATCAAAAGTTTGAGACTCCAACCCGGGTGATAAACCGCAATTCCGATCAGAATGAGTGCGTTGCCGAGCGTCGACGCTTTCGTGCCGGCCTGCATGCGCGTGTACACATCCGGCATCCGCAGCATGCCGAGGCCCGCCGAGAAGTGGAAAAATGCGCCGAGCAGAACCAGAATACTTCCGATCAACTCGGCCATCGCTCACTCCCTCGCGCCCGCGGTCCTGTGGACCGCGTAGAGGAAAATGAGCGTCGAGAGTCCTGAGCCGATCGACGCTTCCGTCATCGCAACGTCCGGCGCACCAAGCAGCACGTAACACACGGCGGCGAACAGGGTCGCAAGCCCGCCGCTGACCGCAGCCGCAAGAACGCTCGCGAGGCGGACGGCGAGAATTCCGCTGACGATGATGCTGCCGCACAGCAGGAAGACGAGGAGTTCGAGCATCGGCGCTATAGTCCTCGTTCGAGATAGCGGGCCGTCGCCACTACCGCGAGGAAGCTCAGCACGCCATAGACCAGCGCCACGTCGAGATAGATGAAACGGCCGGCAACGTGACCGTAGAGTGCGATCATCGAAATGGAAATGATGGTCAGCAGGTCGACCGCCGCAACCCGGTCCACGACCGTGCGCCCCATGATCAAACGCAAGACAGCAAATACGATTGCAAAGAAAATCAAGACGCCGGCGAGGACGAGAATGTTGTCAGCCAAAGGTCTTCTCCAGGTCAGGCTCGAACGGCCCAATGATCAGGCGGGCGGCCTCTTCGGGATCCGTGGTTCGCACGTCGAGCCAGTGCACCGACAGGGTGTCATCCTCGAGATCGACCACCAGCGATCCGGGCGTCAGCGCGACAGAGTTTGCGAGCGCCAGGCGGCCAACCGGTGTCTTGAGGCGCGTCTTCACCTTCACAAGGCCGGGATTGATGTCGATGCGCGGCGCATAGACAATGCGCAGCATGTTGAGATTGGCGCGCACCAACTCGACTACAAACACGCCCGTGTAGCGGACAAAGTGCGTCAGACGCGATGCGGACAGGCGAACATCGGCCCATGCCTTGAAACTGCGCGCGAACAGATAGGCAAGCACGGCCGCGATCAGCGCGCCGGTTGCGACAGATTCGATTGCGAGCGAGGAGTTGGCGGCAAACCAGACGAACGTCAGCAGCAGCCACAGCCATAAAAATCCGCGTGGCTCTTTCGATCCGGGACGGTCCCACGCCATTGTGTCAGCGTCTCCCAGCCGTAATGCGTTGACGTTAGTTCGCTCACATTTGAAACGCCATTGGCCGGGTGCAGCCGGACTGACGAAGAAGCGTCAGTCCGGCCTTGGCCGATTGCTAGCGGTTCGACCGGCCGCCGGACCGCCCTCCCTGTCCACCACGCTGTTGCGGGCGGCCGCCTTGCGGGCGCGAGCGGGCGCCTTGCTGAGACCGGGCGCCCTGCTGGCGCTGAACATTCGCGGGGCGTTGACCCGCTCCCGACCGGCCGCCGCCGGGGCGAGCGGCCGGACCACTCGGACGTGCTGCGGGACGATCGGGCCGCGCTGCGGGCCGGTTCGGCCGCGCTGAACCACCACCTGGACGTGCCGCCGGTCGGTCGGGCCGCGCTGCGGGCCGGTCGGGTCTTGCGGCAGGACGTTCAGGCCGCGTTGCGGGGCGGTCTGGCCGCGCCGAGGGCCGGTCTGGTCGAGCCGCAGGGCGATCGGGTCGCGCAGCAGGGCGATCGGGCCGTGCGTCTGGCCGGTCGGGCCGCTCCGGACGAGCGCCGGGGCGATCAGGCCGGTCAGGCCGCTCTGGGCGTCCGCCGGGACGATCGGGTCGGTCGGGGCGAACACCAGGCCGATCAGGCCGGTCACCAGGGCGATCGGGCCTCAAGCCAGGACGATCAGGCCGCTCCGGACGAACTCCCGGACGATCCGGACGCATGCCGGGCCGGTCGGGCCGCTCCGGCCGGATGCCCGGGCGATCCGGACGACCGCCGCCGGGACGATCGGGGCGCACACCGCCCGGACGACCTGGCCTGACACCGGGAGGGCGCGTTCCAGGACGGCCCGGATAAGGCCGCCAGCGGGGCGGCGGGCGCCAAGCCGGCGGTGCCACCCAGACACTGTGCCAATATCGGTTGTTCCAGCCCCATCGGTTGTTCCAGGCCGAACCCACCAGAACGCCGGTGCCAAAGAGCAGAGCGCCGGTGAGCGGCGTATCGAACACGGTCACGGGATTGTAGACCGGCACATAAATCCGCTGCGGATTTGCAGGCGCGATGTAAATGACTCGCGTGCCGCTCTCTTCGCGCGCCGTGACCGTCTGCTGCGGCGTGGTTTTCAAATTGCCGGCGCGCTCCGCGCGCGCACGCAGCATCTGGATGGTGGTCGAAACATCGTTGGGCTGGAGTGCAAACGCTGCGCCCAGCGAACTCGGTCCAGTCGAGATGATCGGCGAGCATCTCGATCACGTCGGGGAAGCGCGTCAGCGCCTGGACCGACGGGTCCCACGGCTTTGCGTCCGCTTCCGCGAAATTGCCGTTCTTCACGGCGTCGGGGTTGGCAACGATCCAGCGATCGGCCTGAACGATCTGAAGCGGAAACGCGCTGGCCGTCATCATCAGCGTCAGAAGCGGATCCGGATAGAGCGCAATCGGCGCCAGCATGAACTCAAGATCCGTGAGACTGTAGACCGGGCCGGACACCAGCGGCGGGGCGGCGGGTGTCGCACCCGGAGCCGGGGTCTGGACTTGCGCTATCCGGATGTGACGGTCTGTTTCCTTGGGCGCGGCGATGTCGGCAAACGCTGGACCAATCGTCGACGACCATCCGAACACAACCGCCAGTGCAATTCTTGTCCAATTCCCCGTGCAAAAGCGCGCCTCAAATTTCGCCATCAAAATCCTCCAGCTCAAATCGTCCCGACCATGGCTTGTTCGGCGAAGCGACCGGCGCACTGTAAGGCAAGACTAAGCCACACTGTACCAGGGGCGGTCTGCAAAAATCCGGCGGTCCGGACATGGTGATGGGATTCATCACTCCTGTACCGGGCGCCTGCACAGCAATCGTCGATCATGCGCCCTTGCGCCCGGCCGAACGACTGGCAACGGCGCGCTCGGCGTTATTCGATCCGACACGCCGCGCCTTCGGCTCGACCTGACGAGCCCTTGTCGGTGCGGATCAATATGATTGTGCCCTCGGTGCGCACGTCCGTGCATGAGCCCCTTTTGTTGAGGGGCAAGCTGACGCAAGGCGGCGTCATGTTCTGCCCGTCAATCCCACAGGCGAGCCGCAGCACTAGGCCGTCCACGTTCGATTTGCGCGCGCGTCGAGAGTTGCGGAAATTGCCGACCCGCTCGCTCACGCAGATCCGATATGTGGCGACAGTCTTCGTGGTCGGGACGAATATGGTCTGCGAGGCGCCCTGCTGGTCAGACACAGTCCACTGAAACGACGAGTTGGCGGGGCACCGTGCAACTGCTGGTGATGCAAGAAGCACCAATCCGACGAGCGATGCGATTGCAGTGACTCTCATCAAGAGCTCCGTGCTGCGTCGACCTGCGATCGACTTGTCATTTCCGAATATCATATCCAGACGTATTGGTGATGCAGTGTCACGCTCTAGTGGTGTGATTCATTCGGTCGATTCCCAAATCGGCCGAAGCAGTTCAAGCTCTCGGCATGAGAGCAGGAATTGTCGTCAAGGTCACGGCCGCGGATCGTCGTCAGCTTGAGGCGATCGTCGCGGACGGCAATGCACCGCAGAAGCATGTTTGGCGCGCCAACATCATTCTCGCCACGGCGGATGACTGCGGCACCGCGGAGATCATGCGGCGCTCTGGCAAATCGAAGCCGGTGGTGTGGCGCTGGCAGGCGCGCTTCATGGCGGAGGGCGTGGCAGGGCTGACGCGCGACAAGACGCGCAAGCCTGGCAAGCCGCCGCTGCCCGCTGCGACCGTGCAGCGGGTGGTCGATCTGGCGCTCGCACCGCCGCCGTGCGAGGCAACACACTGGACCGGCCGGATGCTGGCCAAGGCGGCAGGAATCAGCCTGCGGTCGGTGCAGCGCATCCTTGAGGCCTATCAACTGGCACCGCATCGCATCCGGACGTTCAAACTGTCGAACGACCCTGCGTTTGCCGAGAAGCTCAAGGATATCGTCGGTCTCTATGTCGATCCTCCGGACCATGCCGTTGTGCTCTCGGTCGACGAAAAGAGCCAAATCCAGGCGCTCGACCGCACCCAGCCGGGTCTGCCGATGAAGCCGGGCCGTTCCGGCACGATGACCCATGATTACAAGCGCCACGGCACCACCACCTTGTTCGCCGCCCTCAATGTGCTCGACGGCACTGTCATCGGCCGCAACATGCAGCGCCATCGGCACCAGGAGTTCATCCGCTTCCTCAACACCATCGAAGCCCAGGTTCCGGCACGAAAGGCGATCCATGCCATCGTCGACAACTACGCAACCCACAAACATCCCAAGGTTCAACGCTGGCTGGCGCGTCATCCCCGCTGGACCTTCCACTTCACGCCGACCTCGGCGTCTTGGCTCAACGCAGTGGAGAGCTTCTTCGCCAAACTCACCCGCCGACGCCTCAAGCGAGGCGTGTTCCGATCGCTCGCCGACTTGCAGACCGCCATCAACCGCTTCCTCGACGAGACCAACTCCGACCCCAAACCCTTCATTTGGACCGCAGACCCAAACCGCGTCCTCGCCGCTGTCAAACGCGGGAACCAAGCGTTAGAGTCGGTCCACTAGATAGGCCGGCGCCGATGTCCGGAAATGCTTCGGTGATCGGTCGGACCAGGCACTCTGCCGTCGGTGCCGGGTTACCTTAAGCCACAGCCACTGCCGCCGGCCATGACAAAACGCCGGATGGAGTTTTCGGGAAGGCCCGCTGAAACGGCAGAACGTCACATTCCAGAGCCCTATTGAGCGCGGGGACGAACTTACTTCGGCGGATACCAACTCGGTTTGCGCCTCTCTTTGAAACTTCTGCGGCCTTCGACAGCCTCGTCGTCGGACGAAAGTGCCTCGAAGGCCGTCTGCAAGTCGCGCAACTGGTTGACGCTCATCGTCGACGGGACGGCGGTTCGCTGAAGCATCTCCTTGGCTCGCGCGATGGCCCCGGGCGCACCGAGAAGGCACTGATCGACCCACTGTTCGATTTCTCGGTCGAGCTCCGCCGTCTCGCAGACCTTTCCCACGAGACCTATGCGTAACCCCTCCTCTGCGGAAAAACGCTCTCCGGAGATAAGGTACCGCCGGACAGCGCGATATCCCATCGCCCGAACAAAGGTCAAAATCAGCGGTACGGGCGCAAAGCCAAGACGCACCTCTGGGATTGCGAAACTCGCTTCGCGTCCGGCAATGATCATGTCGCAGCAGCTTGCGATTGCCAGCGCGCCGCCTATGCACGCCCCCTGGACCGCAGCCAACGTGGGTTTCGGCGTCGCATCGATCAACGCGCAGACTTCGCCCATGCTGAGCCGCGGCTTCGCCGAACTTTCACCGATCGCAGCACCAGCTGAAAAATGCTTGCCCGAGCCACGAAGCAAGATCACCCGCACCTTCGGATCTTTGCCGTATTGCTCGAAAGCGTCGCAAAGCGCGTCGAGCATCATGCTATCGTAGCTGTTGGCGCGATCCGGCCGATTGAAGGTAATCGTCGCAACGCCACGGCCCGAGATGGACTGAAGAATTGTATCCACCGGCATCATCCTCCGGTGCCGCTGGCGGGCATGGTGAGCTCCGAGAACCGCCCGACATGCGTAATCTCGTTGCCGTACTTAGCGGCAAGCGCCACGGCGCGCTTATAGTAGATGCCGATGTCGTGCTCGTCGGTGTACCCGATGGCGCCGTGCAACTGCAGGGCGGCACGTACGGTGTCGAGAGCGCATCGGCTGGCCCGGGCCTTTGCCGCCGAGATCATCGCGGGATGACAGGTGCCGGCGTCCCAGGCGGCCAGCACGGCAAAGATCAGCGAGCGATTGAGTTCGGCATCGACATAGCAGTTCACCGCGCGGTGCTGCAGCGCCTGGAAGCTGCCGATCGGTTTGCCGAACTGCTCGCGGAGCTTGATATATCCGAGCGTCATATCGAGCGCAGCCTGAGCGGTCCCGAGAAGCTCCACCGCGGTGCCGAGCAGCAGCAGCTCATCCATTTTTGCGGCAATCGCCTGTGCCTTGTCGCCTTTCGCAACGACCTGATCCGGCGATAGCCGAACCTGATCGAAGACAAGCCTGCTCGACGTCGAGCCGTCGACGTTAAGTATCGTCGCAACCGAAATACCTTCGGTCGCGCGCGGTACAAGACACAACGTGGTCGGCGAGTTGTCGTCGGCAACCACCAAGAATGCGTCGGCTACATCGGCAAATGACACGAAGGACAACGAACCCGACAGAGTGCCTCCGTCGAGCCGAACGCCGGGCGTCTCCCCCTGGTAGTCCTGTCCGGGCGGGCGGGTCACCGGAACGATGAGCCTGGACTGCATAGCCTGATCGGCCTTGGCGCTTGCGTTGGCCAGCGCCCATATGGCGCTGGCCGCCTCGATAAGCGGTGTCATCATCACGTGCTTGCCGGTTTCCTCCAGCGCCAGGGCCAGATCAAATACGCCGAGCCCCAATCCGCCGCGGTCCTCGGCGACCAGGGCGGACAGCCAGCCCGCTGCGACGATCGCCTTCCAGGCGTCGGCGTCCATGCCGGCGCGCGCGTCGCGCAAGTGGCGCGCGCGCCTGGGCCCTCCCCTCGCCACGCCGAGCTTGGCCGCAGCGTCGCGCAGCAAAACCTGTTGTTCGTTCAGCAGCAGTTCCACGGCGGTCTCACGACGGCAGGTTAAGGACGCGCTTGGCAATGATATTGCGCTGGACCTCCACGGTACCGCTGCCCACGGTGACGCGGCGCATCTCGAACAGATCGGCGGCCGGATTGACCGCGGTGTTGCCGATCGTGATGTCGTCCGCGCTCGCGCCGAGCGGCCCTGCTGCATCGACCAGCAATTCCGACGCCTTCTGTCCGAGTTCGCCGCCCGCGATCTTGATGACCGGCGCCATCGAGAGCGGCGCCTTCCGGTGGCCGTGGAGGTTGGCCGCGTGACGATAGAAGGCCGAGAACGCCAGAAGGTCGATCTCTAGCATCGCGAGCCGCTGCAGAAACGCGGAGTCGCGGATCGCGCCGGAATACTCCGCAACCTGGCGCGCCTTGTTCAGGAGAACGGCGGCGTTGCGCGGATGACCGGTGGTGAAACGCTCGGAGCCGAGCAGCTTGTTCGCCACTGCCCAGCCGCCGTTGAGCACGCCGAGCATGTTCGCCTTCGGCACCCGAACATCGATAAATGTTTCCTCGGCAAACTCGGAATCGCCCCGGATCGTCTGGATCGGCCGCACCGTGACGCCCGGCGATTTCAGATCGATCAGCAGCATGGTAATGCCGGCGTGCCGCGGCTTCGCAGCCGGGTCGGTGCGCAGCAGCGCGAACATCCAGTCGGCGAAATGACCGTTGGTCGTCCAGGTCTTGTGGCCGTTGACGATAAACGCGTCGCCTTCCAGAACCGCCCGCGACGACAGGCTGGCGAGATCGGAGCCGGAGCCAGGCTCGGAGTAGCCCTGGCACCAGGTGATGTCGCCGGTCAGGATTCCCGGCAAATGCTTCGCCTTCTGCTCCGGCGTGCCGGCATCGATGATCAGCGGCCCGATAAAGCTCAACCCGTGCGGATACGGTGTCGGCGCGCCGATCCTGCTCATCTCCTCGAACAGGATGATCTGCTGCGTCAGCGTTGCGCCCATGCCACCGGCCTCTTTCGGCCAGTGCGGCGCAATCCAGCCACGCTCGTAGAGCTTGCGGTGCCAGGGCTTCAGCTCTGGCGGATCGATGCGGAGCGGGCGATGGCAAATATCCTTCGGGCAATTCGCGACAACCCAACCCCGCACCTCCTCGCGAAAGCTACGGTCGGCTGGATGATCGTCGGAGAACAGCGTGGTGTTGTCCCAGTTCATCGCAGCACCGCAAGTCCGTTATCGACCGCCACCTCGCCGCGCTCAACCGTGCGGCATCGGAACAAAATCCGCGCGCCGTCGTGCCACATCTCGGTGCGGATCGTCTCGCCGGGAAACACCGGCCGCGCGAAACGCGCTTCGATGCTGGCGAGCGCGTCAGGCCTGTAGTCTGCAAATGTGCGCAGCACAGCGTGGGCGGCAATGCCGAAGTTTGCCATTCCGTGTAGGATAGGCCGTGGGAAGCCCGCGACCTTGGCGCGCTCGGGATCAATGTGCAGCGGATTGGTGTCGCCGGTCAGGCGGAAGATCTGCGCGAGATTTGACGGCGTTGGCAGGTCGCACACCGCATCAGGAGCGCGCGACGGAATGGCGTGCGGGTCCGGCGATTGCGTGACCTTACCCCCAAACCCACCATGCTTGCGCGCCAGCGTCGAATTCTCCACGGTCGCAACGAGAGTGCCATCCTCGGCAGTCAGATCGCGGGTGAACTGGATGATCGCCGCGTTGCCCTCGCCTTTGTCGATGATCTCCTTGACGTAAGGCCTGCTGATCAACGTTGCCTCCGTGGCGAGCGGCTGGTGCAGGACCATCCGCTGGTCTGCAAGCACGACCATGCGCTCGTCGATGCCGAACTGCGGATCGGTAAGGCGGCCCATCCAGCCCAGCGTCGTCGCGAGCGTGGGAAATGCGACGAGTTCCTTCTCGTACACGAACTTGAGCTGCTGCCTGTCGATCGGATCCATGCCGAGACCAATACCGAGCGCATAGAGAATGCAGTCGCGCGCGCCATAGCTCGCGCGGATGTCGGCAGGACGGTAGGCCATGATCCTTTCGTAGTTTAAAGACATTCGCGGTCTCGCTGCTTGGGCGTACTGAGCCGGTTCAGCGTGCTTGCTCCGGCCGCGGGTTGGCTCCAGCGCATGCGTGCTCTTCCTACTCGCCTTCTACTCGTCGAGCTTGACGCCGGAGATACCAACGAGCTCTGCCGCGGCCTTGCGGTCTTCGACAAGGAATTTGGCGAAGACGTCGGGCTTGGTCCCGGCCGGCGAGAAGCCCTTCGAGATGAGAAAGCGCTCGCGGAACTCCGGCACCGCGAGAATGGCATTGAACTCGCCGTTGAGTTTGTCGACGAGTTCGGCGGGCGTGCCCTTCGGGGCGAACAGCCCGAACCACGGAGTAAACGTGGTCTCGTCGGCGCGCAGGCCGGACTCGGCGAAGGTCGGAACCTGCGGCACCAGCGGGGACCGCTGGCTGCCCGGCAGCAGCAAGCCCTTCACCTCGCCGTCGCGCACCTGCCGCGCCAGATCGGGGTTGCCGACGAGTAGCGCAATCAACTGCACGTCGTTCGCCTTGAACGAGGTCATCGCTTCGGGAAAGCCCTTGTAGGGGACGTGCGCGATTTTCGCGCCGCTGGTGTGCTTGAGCCATTCCATGATCAGGTGGGAGTCGCCGCCGAGGCCCATGGAGGCGAAGTTGAGCTTGTCCGGGTTCTGCTTCGAATACGCGACCAGTTCCGAGAACGTGTTGACCGGTACGTTCTTGTTCAGGATGACGATCTGTTGGCCGAAGAACGCGTTGGTGACCGGCTCGAAGTCCTTGAGCGGCTCGTAGGAGAGCTTCTTGTAGAGTTCCGGATTGATCGACACCGTGCTGCGCGTCAGCAGGCAGATGGTGTAGCCGTCCGGGGCCGCGCTCTTGCAGGCGTTGGCGGCGATGATGGTGTTTGCGCCGGCGCGGT
The DNA here is from genome assembly GCA_963821555.1 of uncultured Alphaproteobacteria bacterium. Taxonomy (GTDB): domain Bacteria; phylum Pseudomonadota; class Alphaproteobacteria; order Rhizobiales; family Xanthobacteraceae; genus Z2-YC6860. The sequence continues at coordinate 160,848 of CAWGEM010000007.1, forward strand.
TCTCCACCACCACGCTGCCGCCGGTCCGCGTCTCGAACTCCTTGCCGAGCGCGCGGACGAACACGTCGATGGCGCCGCCCGCTTGCAGGGGCACGATAATCTTCAGCGGCCGAGCGGGGTATTTGTCCTGTGCGAGCGCGGCTGGGCCGGCAACGCAGATTACACCGAGTAGGCCCAGCACGGCGCGCGACAATCCAGACCGCAAGCTCATCGTTTCCTCCTTGCTGCCGACTATTTGCTCGGCAGTCCTGTTTGCTTCAATCTTTCCGCTGACCGACGCTGGGCGCTGAAGCTGACGACATGAATTACGCGTACAGTGAATCAGCGTCGGGACGGCCAACTGATTTCGTAGGGTGTCGCGTAGTATTTCATCCGCTCCTGAATGCGACTTTCGATCTGCTCGCGGGCGATGCCGGCGCTGTTGTCGACCCTGATCAACGCGCGATTGCCCTGCTTGGGATCGGTGACCATGTCGACCGAAACGCTGCCGCTGCCGGCGACGTCAGCCAACGCCGCCATGAAGGCGCGTCTTGCGGCATCAAGGCGAAGCTGGACCTTGGCGGGCTTGCCGACATCGGTCAAAGGCATCTTCTCAAGCACTATTATTTCCTTGGGGGCCGCCGCACGCTCCGGGCTGTTCGCCTGGGCGAAGGCCTGCACCTCGTCGGAGGTGGTCATGGCATTCGGCACAAGCTGCACGTAGGCAATCGGCAGCTCGCCCGCGTGAGAATCCGGCTTGCTGACCGCCGCAGCTAGAACGACGTCAGGATGCTTCAGCAGCGTTTCTTCGATCACGGTCGGGTCGATGTTGTGTCCACCCCGTATGATGACATCCTTCGCCCGGCCTGTGATCCAAAGGAAGCCGTCGGGATCAATGCGGCCGAGATCGCCAGAGTTGAACCAGCCATCCGGCAGAAGGACACCCTGGTTTGCAGCCTCGTCGACATAGCCGGGGGTCACGCTCGGGCCTTTGACGACGACCAGTCCGATCTCGTCGGGTGCGCATTCGCGCTTGATGCGACCGCCGTCATCGAGCTCGACGATCTTGATGTCTGTGTAGGGCAGCCTGAGCCCGGCCGAACCGTAGCGCGGGTCGCCGTCGCGCGGCGGCTGGGCGACATTCTGCGTGTATTCGGTCGCGCCGTAACTTGCCAGCATCCGAACGCCGCAAATCCGTTCGAGCTGGCGCGCCACCTCCGCGGGAAACGCGGTCGAGCCGGTTACGCCATAGGGACGCAACGAGGACAGATCCTGGCCGCTTGGCGGCATCTTGCTGAGCTGGGCCAGCGTGGTCGGCACGCCGGAGAGGATCGAGATGCGGAACTTTTCAACGAACTTCCAGTAATTCTCGATGAAGCGCTTGTCCCGCGCCCCGTTCGGCGAGGGAATAACAATCTCCATGCCGTCTGCGATGGCCATGATGCCGCGGCCGAAAAAGCCGGCAATATGGAACATCGGATAGTCGGAGAAGATCACATCGTCTGCGGTGTGCGCCATTACCAGCGTATTGGCCCAAAACTTGTAGCAGAACCCCTGGTGCGTCAGTTTTACGAGCTTCGGCGAGCCCGTTGTGCCACCGGAATGCACATAGGCCGCGATGTCGCGTCGCTCCGCCTTGCGGGTGAAAACGAGCCTGTCGGCCGGTTGCTTTGATGCCAGGGCGTCGAAGTCGGTCTCCGAAAGCGCCGCGCCGCCGAGTGCCTGAACCGATAGCACGGTGACGCCCGCGGGAATGTCAGCGCGGATGCTCTGAAGTTTCTCCCAGATTTCGTAGCCGGGTGTTGGACCAAGCGCCACGACCACCTTGGCGCGCGAACTCTTGATCAGGCCGCCCCAGTGCGCGGGCTCCAGCATCCAGTTGATACAGCACGACACGCCGGTCGCGAGCGAGCCGAGCATGATGGTGTAAAGCTGCGGCGTGGTCGGCAGCAGATAGAGCACGGCGTCGTTCGGGCCGACGCCGAGCGAATGGAACAGGTTCGCCGCCTTCGTCACGCAATGCTTGAGTTCGCCATAGGTGACTGAGACCGCGGACGTTTCGGGGTTGCCGTCAGCGACGTAGCGGATCGCCACCTTTTGCGGGGCGAAATTGAAGCCCCGCTGGATCCAATCGTTGACGTCCCACGACAGCAAACGCTGCTCAAGCGGAACGCGTTCGAGCTCGACAATGTCTTGGATATTCCGCAGCGGCTGAAAAGAAGTTGCAGCACTCATTCGACTTGGCGGCCTTGCGAAGGAGAAATGGAAGTATGCGGAATATCAGTCCACCGCGCAACCATCGGGAGGAAACTGCAACGTGCGCTTGCTACAGCGCGTGGCAATGCCAATGGTGGTCGGTTGAAGCGATCTGGAAACCCTGATGCACGCAGTCATGTCCTGATCGCGGGACACCTCAAGGCTGCCCTAGCCCCTCCTCGCTCAATTGAGAGCAGGTCGAACAGTTGGCCGCCATGCCGCGCTGGTCTCGTCGTGGCGTCAGCGGGCGCTCATCAGATTGGGCAGGAACGTAATGAGAGCTGGAAAGACGGCGAACAAGGCCATACCGGCGACGATGATCCAGACGAATGGCCATGATGCCCGGTAGATCACTTGCAGCGGCACATCCGGCGCCGCGCTCTTCAAGGCGAACAGGACGTATCCGAACGGTGGAGTGAGACCGCCGACGGTCGCGACGATCAGGAACAGCGTCCAGAACCAGATGTCGTCGAAACCATAGGTGCGGATGATCGGCTGGTAGATCGGAACGAGCACCAGCATCAGCGCGACCTGGTCCAGGAACATGAACAGGAGGAAAGGCACCGCCATCATCAGGAACAGCATCAACGCGGGACCCAGGCTCAAGCTCACAACTGCCTGCCCAAGCTCGCGCGCGGCGCCGGTGACCGTCAGGAGCTGGCTAAACATCACGGCGCAGCACATGATGACGAGCAGCAGCGATCCGACAGTCGCAGCCGTGAACGTCGCTTCGGTTATGAGCTTGACCGAAAACTGGCGGTAGTAGATCGCGAGTACGATGGCGCCCAGTACGCCGGTGGCCGCCGCTTCGGTCGGGGTGGCGATCCCGAGCATGATCAAGCCCATGACCATAAAGAATACGAACACGGACGGGATCATCCTTGCCGCGGCGGCGAGCCGGCTGCCCTCTTCCTGCGCGGCATCGGCGGCGATGTCCGGCGCCAGGCTCGGCTGGAAGTAGACCCGCACCACCACATAGACGATGAACATCCCGGTCAGCACCAGACCCGGGATGATGCCAGCGATCAGCATCTTGCCGGTCGAAACGTCGGCGATGGTGGCAACGAGAATTGCCAGCACGCTCGGCGGGATGATCGGATCGAGGCTCGCGCCCGCGAGCACGGTGCCGGCTGAGAACTGGGTATCGTATCCGCGCGCCCGCATGGCGGGAAAAAGCGATCGCCCCAGTAGGCCCGCCACCGCCATCGCCGCGCCCGAGAGCGCGCCGAGCACGGCCGAGAGCAGAATGCAGACCACGTATTGCCGTCCGCGAAACCGGCCAACCAGCCGGTCGAGCGAGTTGAACAGCACCTCCATCGCGCCGGACTTGAACATGATCTCGCCCATCGCGATGAACAGCGGAACCGCCGCCAGGATGCCCGTCGTCGAGGTCGTGTAGATGCTGTTCGCAAACAGTCCGAAGGCGGCGGGCCCGAACAAGATCAGAATTCCGGTCACGTTCATGACCAGGAACGCCGCAAACAACGGCATGCCGAGCGCCATCAGGAACAGCAGCAGCGTCAGCGCGCCGGAGATGACCATCCACCAGGTCATGCCAAAGCTTTGCTGGTGGTCGCCTCGGGCGGCGGCTCGAACAGGCGGCGGAAGAAATAGATCGCGCTGCTCAACAGGCCGTAGGGCATGAAGATCGACACCCACCACTTGGGGATTTGCAGCGCCAGGACCGTCTCGATGCCCTGATCGTACTGCCGCCATGCCTCGGCTCCCGTGATCCAGGCACCCATCAGGCAGAGCAGGGCTGTAGCGAGCGTGACCGTCCAGGCGAGTGGCTGCCGGAGCTTCGGAGGCAAGCTCTCCACTAGATAATCGATAACAATGTGCGCTCCCCGCCGGGTCATCTCCGGCATGGCGAGAAAGATCATCGGGCACAGCGCATAGGACGCGACCGCATAGGCCCACACGGTCGGCGCAGCGAGGAAGTAGCGGGCGAACACCTCGTACCAGAATGAAAAGGTGATGAGCCCGACAGAGAAGGCAGCTCCCGCGAACCCGACCGCAGTCACTCGATCGTGCAGCGCGCGCAGGCGGTCCACGGTGCAGGCCTGAGCTAGTTCGTCATGCCGGCCTTGCGCGCCAGTTCCCGTAGCTGCTTGGCGGCGTCGCCGCAGCACTTGTCGGCGATCTCCCATTGGCTGATACGCCAGACATCCTGGATCATCTTGCCCTTGTCGTCAGGCAACCGCGCCACCTGAATACCGAGCTCGGTGAGCTTCACCCGCTCTTCCGCGACAATCTCGTTGCCGACCCGAATGGATTCTACCTCGGTGCGGGAGCCCGCTTCTAGAAGCCACTTCTGCTGTTGCTCCGTCATGCCACGCCAACGATTGGCGTTCATCGCGAACAGCACATTTACGCCACCGAAAGTCGGCTCCAGGCGATACTTGGCCACCTCGTAGTGCCGCAGCGCGAGCATGCCGGCTGCTGGTCCGCAGGAGCCGTCCATCACGCCGCGCTCGAGCCCGACATAGACCTCGCCCATCGGCAGCACCACCGGCTCACCGCCGAGCGCCCGGATAACGCCGTGATAGCTGACCACGCCCCTGATCTTGCGGCCCTTCCAGTCGTTCTCGGCCGACAGCGGCCGGCGCAGGTAGCAGTGATAGCCGTTAGTTCCTTGCGTCGTCAGCGCCAGCAGCTTCAGGCCGTGGGTCTTCTGATAGTAGTCGTCGATGAATCCCCAGATTCCGGCTTCGCGGCGCTTGACGATATCGATGTCGATGGAGTCGGCGGCGAGCGCTAGCCCTCGGCTGCCGACGTGATAGGCGCCATGCGTGTAGAGGATGTCGAACACGCCCGCCGATACCGGCTGCAACTGCTCAAACGGCGGCACCGCTTCGGGCCCGTTGATGGTGACATTGAGCTTGCCCTCGCTAACCTCCTTCACGTGCTTCTGGAAGATCAGTCCGTTGACGTAAGAGGGCCGGTCGTTCTCGGCCCAGCTCACCAGCAAGCGCAGCGTCTGCGTCTGCGCCTGAGCCTGCGCCGCCGGCATCCCGAGGAGAACGAGGCCGCTGATGGCGGCCGCCGCACGCGCCGCATTCCCGATCTTGCGCTTCAGCACTCGCTGCATGGTTTCCTCCCATGGTGATCTTTGAATGCAGGTGCAGTCCTGTCCTGTCAGAAACGGCCCGGGGGCGCTAACCTCGCTTCCACAGCTTCGCCGTGGCAATATCCGCGCCCTCGCGCATCGCCTTGAACTTCTCCCACACGACCGTGTGATGAACCTCGGTCTTGTAGAGCGCCTGCGAAGAAAAGCCGCAGTCCGCTCCGGCCATGACGTTTTCGCGCCCCACCAGATTGGCAAAGCGGATCAGCCGCTCGGCGATCAGCTCTGGATGTTCGACGATGTTGCTGGCGTGGGTGATGACGCCGGGGCAAAGCACCTTCCCGTCCGGCAACTTGATCTTCTCGAACAGATGATATTCGTGCTCGTGCCGCGGGTTGGCGGCCTCGAAGCTGTAGCTGCCGGCTTTGATCTTGAGCACGTATTCGATGATGTCGGATAGAGCCGCTTCGTAGAGGCGCGGCCCTTCGTTGATCCCGTAGCAGGTATGGAAGCGCACCATGTCAGCGGGAATGCCTTCCAGCGCGCGGTTGATGGCTTCCACATAGATCTCGGCGCGACGCTTCTTCATGGCAACGTCCAGGCCCGGCTCGAAGAAGATGTCGGGCAGGAACGGATCGTCGACCTGGAGGAGAATGCCGGCAGCAGCGATCGCCCGGTACTCCTTGCTCAGCTCGGCGGCGAGCGCATGGAAATATTCCTCGTCGGTCTTATAGTACTCGTTGACGCCGACGCCGGAAGGCGCGGTGGCCGGCAGGAACACGTGATGGTCCGGAACGCCGGCGGCCTTCGCCGCGGCCTTTACGTTCGCGATATCGATCTGAAGCTTGGCCTCGCCCTTGTACTTCACCGGACCGGTGCAGACGACCGGCACGATCGGAAGGATCGCGCCGCCCATCATCGCTTCCTTGAAATACTGGGCGTAGTACTCCGGAAAGGCCGAGACCTCCTGCTGAAACAGAACGAGCTTCTGGTTCGGCCGCGCTTCGAACCCGTCGAAGCGTTCACGAATGTAGGTGAAGAAACCAGGCTTCGAATACTCGCCATCCGTGACGATCTCGATGCCGCACTCGACCTGCTTGCGCACGCAATCGGTAACGGCCTGCGCCAGGACGGAATTAAGCTGCCGCTCGTCGTAAGACTGACCTGCATACTTGGCCTTCAGCAGGTCGAGCAGGCTGTGCGGCCGCGGCAAACTGCCGATATGGGTCGTCTGAATGTGGTCGGTGTTCTGTTGCACCGCCATGGTGATCCTCCCATGCGGTCGATAAGCCTGACCGCCTTAGTCTTTTCTTGGCACGAACTACAGCACAGCCGCAGCACACAATCAATTACCGGGATCATTCCCGGTATTTACCAGGAGAACTCCTTGTATGTTCAAGCCGTTTTGCTTTGGTAGCCCTGCCCCGAGAGCCGGCTTTGCGGGAGCGACCGCGAGGACGAACCGTACGATCGAGCGTCAGAACAGCCGGCGCGACACGTCGCCAGCTCTCGATGATGCTCGGCCGATGGATGTCGTAAGGCAGCCAGTTGGCGACGAAGAAAACACCGCGCAGCAGGTAGTGCGTCAGTTCGATGAAGCGCTGCGCGTTGTCGCGCGGATAGCCGGCTGCGCCCAGCGTGTCGATCCAGATGCCGTTGAGCACCTGACGCGCATCGAGCACGATCGGGTTCACAATGCGGGCCAGCGCACGATCCGAGCGGGCCGCGATCATGATTTCGGCCATCGCCTGAAACACAGGCCGAAAGAAGAAGTGCTCGGAATCCTTGAGGAATTTGGCCACCGGATCCGGTGACTCGCTGGCCGTGCGGGCGAGCACACGGGCGTGATCGACCGCTTCCCGCATGGCATGCCGCGTGGCGGCTTCGATCAGGTCATTCTTCTTGGGATAGTAGTGTTCCTGCGCGCCGCGCGACACGCCCGCCGTCGCCGCGACCCGGCTCGCGCTGAAGCGGGCATAGCCGCGCTCGGCGAGAAGTGCGATCGACGCCGAGAGGATCGCGGACTGCGTTTCGTTCCGGCGTTCGAGTTGCGTCCGCCTAGGCTTTCGACGGCCTCGCTTCATTTTCAGCTCTTGCGCCAAGCAGCCAAACTGGCACGGCCGCCGCACCGATGCAATTGGCCGGGCCTTATCGACGGGCCATGCAGAATTCGGCCAGGGCAGTTTTCCTCGCCAGATCAATCCAGACGACGCTTGTGCGCGGGTGCTACCCGGCTCTCGTCGGATCGACAACGAAGTTCGTGAAACCACCGTTGCGGTCGTTCATGGCAGCCATCGCGTCATTCACCTGAGACAACGGGAAGATACGATGCTCAAGCGGTGAAACGTCGAGTGTACCTGCGGCCACCATCGCCGCCATGTCTTCGCCTTCCCCGGTGGTGAACCAGACCGAGCCTTGCAGGCCGATCCGATTGGTCATCAACCAGAAGGCATTGAGCGGCAGCACATCCATCACGGCGCCGACCGTGGCGGCGCGACCGCCGCGGCGCAAAGTGAACAGCGGCCGCATGAAAGCGGCAGCATTAGCTCCTGGCGGCATACAGTCGAGCGAACTGTCAACGCCGTAGCCCTCGGTCATCGATTTGGCCCAGGCCACGAGCGGATCTGCCGGCCCGACAGGCACGCTCTCGTCAACCGCGTAGACTTCGATGCGTTGGGGCGACAGCGCCTTGACGCGATCGAGCAATGCCTTGTTGCGGCCGGTGCCAAGAATCCTGGTGGCGCCCATGGCAAGCGCCAACATGGCAGCATTCAAACCAAGCATGCCGCTGATGCCATTCACCAGAAACGTCTGGCCCGGGCCGACGCCGAGCTTCTTCATGGCCGCGTACGCGGTACCCAAATAGCCAAAGCGTGCCGCAGCCTCGTAACTCACCTTGTCTGGCAGCTTGACCAGAGCATCCTCGGGCGCGGTGATGAACTGGCACAATCCCCCGTAGGGATACGCCTTCATGATCTCCTGCGAGCGGCCGAAATAACCTTGGAACGTAAAATTTGGGCAGTCGAGCGGCTCCCCGCTTCGACACATCCGGCAGGAGCCGCATTTGCGTGCCGGGTTGACGTAGACGCGGTCGCCGGGTCGCACCGAGCGCACCTGATCGCCGACCTTGACGATGACGCCGGTCGGGTCGAGACCGAAGATCGCCGGCAGTAGCGGTAGCGCCTTCGGATCGGGCGCCGATCCGAAGAAATTGGAAACGACGCGTGCGAGATTGGGCACGATGCCGCAAGCCTTTACCTCGACCAGCACGTCGGTTGAACGCGGCTCGGGAATTGGAATCCGATCGAGCCTCATAGGCTCGCCGTATTTGTGAACGCGCGCTGCAATCATCGTGGTCATGGCTGACCTCTCGGACGTAGAACCGCCGCTCGCACCTGTGAGAGACAGTGGACGGACCTGCTCAAAGCTTCGCTACTTGATCTCTACCGGCTGCATCTGTTTATCAGCAAAGTATTTGAGAGCGCCCGGGTGATAGGCCATGTTGAACTTCTTGTACATCAGGGCCGGATTGAACGCGGCCATGTGCGGCGCGATCGAAACCATGTCCGGTTTGTTCTTTGCCATGGTGTCGATGATCTTGTAGACGACCTCGTCTTTCATCTTGCCGTTGGTGAACAGCATGTAGTCGAATGTGTATACGTTGATGGGCCTTGTCACGCCGACGAAGATCGGCGCCGGACCGGTTGGCGTGAGATAGCCATAGGGAAACAGCTTGCGGCTCTCCGCAAGGCGCTCGGGCGAGGCGCTCGCGTCCAGCGCCCGGATGCCGCCGACGCTGGCATCGGCCTCGCGCACCTTGGGTGCGCCGAACGCAAAATAGAGTGCATCAACCGCTCCCGAGATGAAGTCGTCGGCGCCGCGCATCACGTTCGGCACCAGCACCGGCGTGACATCTTTGGCGGTAAGCCCACCGAGCGCAAGCTGCGCTTGCACCAGCATGTCGACCGTGCGCATTGCCGAATAGCCGAGCGCAATACGCTTGCCCTTCATGTCGGCGTTGGAATTCATCGTGGTGTCCTTGCGGACGAAGAACGACGCCCACAGCGGGTGGATCACACCGATCAACCGCAGATCGGCCTGCCGGTTTGGGCCGCTGCCTTCCACCTGCGCCTGCACCTCCGCGAGGTTGGCGATGCCGAGATCGATTTCGCCGCTCGCCACCATCGGAATTAGAACAGTCTCGCCGGCCGTCGTCTGCGCCAAGGTGTTGAGCCCGCCCTTTTCCTTCAGCACCTTGGCGATGGCCGTGCCGGTCGTATGCGCAAGCGTCCCGGGCTGCATGGTGGCAAGGCCGTAGGTCTGCGCCATCGCCGGTGCAGCGGCCAGGCAAACCGCGGCCATGGCAAAGACCGCGGCTGTCGCTCGACCGGCACCGATCCGACGGGTGCTGCCTCCCATCTCGGTCATCATTGTTTCCTCCCTGGTATTCTTGCGGCAGCGCTGTTCGCCGCTCTTCAAACCGGATTCTGCGATCACGTTAACACACTTGTCTCCATACTCTAGCCAGCCGTGCCGGCAGGCCAATTTCGAAAAGGACAGGCTCGAAATCCCCAGCGTGACGCCTTGTCTATTCCTTGCACTTTTCTCCGCTACATTGATATTCAGGCCAAGCCGCTCGACGGCAGATGCGCGGCGCGGTGGCTCATTGCGGATTGGAACGGGAGCAACGTGCGTGGTCACTTCTCATGGCCGGTTCGCCTGGTACGAATTGCTGACGACGGACACGGAGGCTGCCAAGGCCTTCTACACCAAGGTGATGGGTTGGGGCACGCAGGACGCGTCGGTGCCTGGCAGCACGTATACATTGTTCACTGCTGGGAGGGTCTTGGTCGGCGGGCTGATGGGCATAGCTGAAGCCGCAAGAAAAATGGGCGCAAGGCCGAGTTGGCTGGGGTATGTCAGCGTCGAGGACGTGGACACTGCCGCGGACCGGATCAGGCGCCTCGGCGGAGCCGTGCACATCCCGCCGACGGACCTTCCCGACGTCAGCCGCTTTTCGATCTTCGCTGACCCACAAGCCGCAAGGCTCGCGTTGCTGAAGTGGCTGCAGCCCGGCCAGCAGCAGCCCACCGATCCGGACGCACCCGGCTGCGTCGGCTGGCACGAACTGCTCGCTGCCGACTGGGAACAAGCGTTGGCCTTCTATGGCGAGATTTTTGGCTGGAAGAAAGCAGGCGTCGATACTGGAGAGATGGGAACGTATCAGCTGTTCTCCGCCGGAGGGCAAACGATCGGCGGCATCCTGACCAAGCCGGAGACAATGCCGGTCCCCTTTTGGCTCTACTATTTCAACGTCGATGACCTCGACGCGGTGGCTCAGCGCGTGAAGGCTGAGGGTGGACAGATTCTCGACGGCCCGGTTGAAGTGTCGGGCGGGAGCTGGATCGTCCAGTGTGCGGACCCCCAGGGCGCCATATTCGCGCTGGAGGGAATGCGAAGCCGCAAGCCTGTTGGATATTTCGAGCGAAGATCGCGCGATCCTTCCGACACGCGTGGCCGGCGATGGAATTGGTAGCGCTGGCACACGAATTGCTGGCGGATCCTGTGCCCCATGCCGTCGCATCGCTAACACACCGAGGCTGTCAGCTCTTCAGTTGGAACTCCCTCCCTTCATGCCGCGACCAAGCGCGAATTGACCGACCAGACCTTCGACATGAAATTCGAGCCCCGTCGTCTTCGCGAACAGATCGATGTTGCCGGTCCCGATCGCGCATCCGCCAAGTCCCATGTCAGTCGCCATCAGGTAAAACGTTTGGATCATTACGCCGACGTCCTTCAGAATGAGCGAATACGCGAGCGAGCTGTATTTCCATGAAACTCTGTTGAACCGCGCAGCAATCGTGATCAGGACTTGGGGCGCGGCGGGCGCGTCCATTGCGAGCCCGGCTCCCGTCAACAGCGCTTGGAACTCATGCGCGCGGGTGCCGATCGGCACCAATACGTGTCCGCCGGCGTCGTAATGATAGAATCCTCGCGGAAGTCCTTCGCACCTGTCGACGGCCAGATAGAGCTCGAGCTCGTAGCTCGCGCCCGCCGACGGATATGGCCTGACTGCGTACTCCACCACCGGGCCGTCGTCGCTGGGATCGATGGTACTTGTCCGCGTCGACACGACACGCGCCGTGCCGTCAAGAAATCGCGCAAGCTCGGCGAGCGTGATCGGTTTCCGATCGTCGAAGCTGCGGGTCGAATGGCGTTCACGCAGCAGATTTGCGACCGGCGAGACAATCTCCGACTGAGCAACCGACAGCTTGCTCAAGTCGATTGGCTTTCCGGGCCAGGGGGCACGCACCGCGGGCGGCACAGGTACAACGCCCGCATAGGGATAAAACCCGCCCAGGGGGTTGGCGTGCCGGCCTTCCGTGCTGCGTGTATGGAACAGAAGGTCGTGAAAATCCCAAACGACGAGGTTGCCGTCACCCTCCGCCAGACGCGGGTCCTTGCCATCGGCAACATCGGCCTTCAACAGGATTTGGCCATCCACCAGCAGGGCAAGGAGCTCGACCCCCGGGAAGCTGTCCAGCCGGCGCAATTGTTTGATTGATCGGGGCGCAGAGAGTGCGGCAAGGGCCGTCGCGATGTTCGGATTGCAAATTCTGAATAACGCCCCAGCACGCGGCGATTCCAGCACCAACTCGTTGCCATGCCGTCGCATGTAGGCAAAGCGGGACAGGACGAGGACGTCGGCATCGCCAAGCAAAGGCGCTGTCGGCCAGTAATCGGCAACCTGCGGCTCAATGACGACCTGCTCGTCCTGGCCTGACGATCGCCCGAGGCAGAACTCCACCAGGCGGTGCCAGGTCAATCGCCGCACCAGCAGATCGATCTCCTTGTCGATTTTCCGGCCGCCGGACGAAAATAACACGAGCGGCAGACCAATTCGCAGATTCTGCGCACGATTCCCGGTAGCCGCGCTGAACGTTCCCAGGTCAACGGAGTAGCCATCGACGAAGGCGACGATTTTTCCGCCCCCGTGCGCTTCGAGCGTGACCCGGCTTGCAAGTCGTGCGGAGACCGTTGGCGGCGTAGCCCGTCTCCCTTTCTTTCTCTCGGGAGCGCTCACGCCGGGGGCGAACCTCAGGTATGGGGATGAATTGGGTTGAGCTCGTCTTCCGACAGCGGCCGCTCTCGCCATCCGAGTTGAACGGGAACATCGTAAAGCCGGCCTGGCGCGAAACGGCGATAGAAATGCCGCATTCCCGGGACAACCACTCTGACAACCGGGACGCCGATGTCGGGACGAGTCTGATCGAGCACGAGGAAGTCGAAGCCCGCTTTCTTGGCAATCTGCACGCAGGCGTCCACCTGCTCGCGTGTGTCGACAAAGGGAGCCTTCGAGTCGGAGGCCGGCTGGACCTTCGGATCGTTCGTTGGCGACAAGAAGGGATAGTCCTGCAGGCGGAGCGGAACGATGCCGTCGAGGCTCGATTTGTCTCCCGCCCCGCCCCCCATGAGTCCGATGGACAGGAATTGGTTCAACTCGGTCAGCGCACGCAGCAAGGCGATGCGCGGGTCGAAATGCGCGCCAGAGCCGAATTCGATATTTTCCTGCAAGTCGTTCACCCAGTGCGATATCGCCACAAAGGTCGGAACCCCGAGATCGCTCGTGACGTCAAGCACCCAAAGCCTGCGCCCGGCTTGGGCAAACTGGGCTTGCAGATCGCGGACGTAGGAATCGTCGAATTGGCTCGAGGTCCACTTGCGGCCGCTGCAAGCGATTGTACCACCAGATCGCGTATGCATCACGCTCCACCAGCTCAAGGAAGCCTTGGACGATCGCTTCCTGGAGCGAGTTGCCGGCGGCGCAGCCGTTGGAGTCGGCGTCGATTTGGCCGGGTCCTCTGTGGAAAAAATACAGGAGACTGGTTGGAAGATATTTGAAGCGCTTGTCACGCAAGGACCAGATTGGCGACCATTCGATCTTGGTGGATGGATCGAATGGAGGCGGCACCTGCGAATCAAAATCGGGGGTCGGTGCCTGGCCTTGGCGGTATTGAGCATCGCTAAACAACAGGACTTCGTTCGGAAGAATGGCATCGCCTGACGGGAAATCCCGGAACCGGCGCGCAACCCTGATCTCGTCGCCCTGAAAAATCCCGGAGTAGCGCTCGATCGCCTCCATGAGCGCGCTGGCTTCGCCCTGCTCGGCGGTGCTGCCCTTGCCGAAGCTGCCGCCGCTCAGTCCTGCCCTCAGCTCATTGACCGTCTTGGCAGGCGCCGAAAAATTGTGCGTGGCATAGTAGTTGGTGTTCAAGGGCAAGTCGGCTTCGATCCGTTCGAGACGCGAGACCACGCCCGTGAGCGGGCTCACGTGCTTTCGGAAACGTGCAACCGTCGCGCTCGACGAGACGGTCCGGTACCCGCCGCTCGTCATGACCAGCTTGCCGCCGGCGCCAAGCTCCAGCACCACCGGCGCTGCGGCGCGGATCGCGCAGCTTCTTGCGGCCGCAACTCGGACATTGCGGGCGAGCCGACACATAATGTTTCACGATGGTCGAGCCGAGCAGATCGAGGCTGATGATGTGATCGCGCAATTCGTGTGCGATAGTCGCTCGCGACCGCCTTCGCGATTTCGACAGCTGCAAGCTGGATGGCGGTCTGTCCGAGCGGCTGCCGGACGAGAGGCGAATACGGCGACGCAACGGGCCTGTCCGAGGTCGAGATGGGCCCTGATCTCGCGGTTGCGCTTCATGCGATCGGCGAGGCACGTCCAGCAAGCGCTCTCGCCCGGGCGGAACACTGGCCCGACCAGAGGAAAAATGCCGGACGGCTGGACGAGCACCCAGGGGCTACCGTCCGACAAATGCTCCCGATTCAATTCAGCCAGCCGTCCTTCGAGATAGTCGCTGACCAGCGTGACTGTCAGGTTAGGGGAGCGCTTTACGACGCGAACGCCCAGGTCGCCCAGAGCGGCGCCGAGCTCAGGCGCACCCTCCACGTCGATCGCTTGAATTCCGACACGACAGTTCTGGAGATTCGTCTCGGCGGTTTCTGGCGACAGACCGAGGCTCGCCCAGTAGGCGGCCGCCACGCCAGCGGAAGAGTCCGATGCGGCAAGCACATAACGGCGGTCGATCAGCCGCTTCAGTGCTTCTTTGACAATGTCGGACGGAAAATGCCGCTCCAGCTCGCGAGCAAGATCCCGAACGCTCTTTCCACCTTCGCCAATTGCAGACGCCAGCGCGCAATAGAGTTCGCCGTGAAGGAGGAACTTCCGGTCCTCTGAATAGAGGCACACGACGTCGGGCGGTATCACATAGACGGTGAAATTCGGCGCGAATTGCAGAACGTCTTTGTTGTTGAACGGCGTAATGCCGGTCCCATGATCGTCCGTCATGAGGGTCAATCGACGCGCCTCGGAACGATTCATGCCGGACCGGCAGGTGCGAGCACGTGTTCTCAATCTAGCGTTCGCGAAAACCTCGCGGCTCGGTCGCGGCTCAGGCCAGCGAGGTCCGGCGAAGATCTCGGCCACGACGTGCGTCCGCGAAAGAAATCGGAAAGGCCCCAGTCCGGCTGGGGCCTGCCGAAGCACTGGGCCATATGCTCTTCCTGTCAGCAGACAGGGACCCAACCCAAGGGAGTCCATAGTCAAGCAAGTTCCGCACCGCCGCAGCCGCCGCAACCGCCGCATCCCGCGCAGCCTCTCCAGCCAACACCGCAACCTCGGCAGCCGCAGCCTCTGCAGCCTCGGCAGCCGCAGCCTCGTACGCGCAGCCGCCGCAGCCTCGTACGGCACAGCCTCCGCAGCCTCGCGCCGCACAGCCTCGCGCCGCAGCCTCGGCAGCCTCGACAACCGCCGCACCCTCTGGCGGCAAGCTGCATGTCGAACTGGGATGTCACGAGGCTTTCCCTGTCGAAGACATAGAACGTCGCGAGGCTGACGTCAGAGATTTCTTCCTCACCGAGCAGGATGACGAGGCGGCGGAGTGCCTTGCGACGGCAAATTCGCGGGCACGGCGAAGTAGATGCGGATGCACCGCCTGCCAGCGACAACGATAGGCCGGCGATCCCGATTGCCGGTAAGGCTGTCTTCCGACGCCTTCGCTGCGAAGCCTTCTTTGCATGGGCCATGTGGAGCCCTCCTATGGCTGCGAGCAAATGATCGACGAATTCAGGAGAAGGATAGCATTTTTCTTGCGCGTTGCCCAGGCGGTACGTAAGGCCGATACAGGGCAAAATTTGGAGTTCCGTGTGGCAACTCCCGCGTTTGCACCAACCGTGGTCGTCCACAAACACATCCGAACATCTCGATGGTGCGCTGCGAAATAGACCGATGCGATCACAATCCAGAGAGGGTAGCCGACGACGTCAGGCGATTCCTCGGCGAATCAACGCGCGTGAGGTTTTCGGTACACACAAAGTGCGGTCAGCGCCCCAGCCGGTGTCGCAGCCGATCCCAGAGCCACAGCCGCAAGAAGCGTCCGATATTGAGCGGCGTGCTCGATTGTTGGTCCGGCGATTCGCCCGTGAGGCGCGAATTGAGTTTGGCGGCGAAATCGGCGATCAGTCGGCGGCCGAGGTCCTGGACGATGCCTGATCGCGAGAATTGCGCGAGTGCACCTTGCAGGCTGTATTCGACGGTCAAGACGACACGCGTCTGTTGGCCATCGGACTCCGGCTTGAGGCAATAGGTCACCTCTCCCTTTGTGCGCGAGCCCGTGCCCCTGTCGCTGCCTGCGCCTCGGATGACGCCGCGCAACGCCGCATCGTCGCGCTCGATGACCGCCGAGCCGACAAAGGCTGCCGAAATCGGACCAAGCTTGACCGACATCTGTCCCTTCGCAGCGTGAGCATCGTATTCTGTCACCGCGGCCCCGAGCAGACATGCTGCGACCGCAGGGACGTCCGCAAATGCGTCCCACACCGTTGCCGGCGGTTTGAAAATCACAAAGCTTTCCTCGAAGCGAGTCCAGCCTCGGCGTGGCTCATCGAGCATCGGCGCAAGGGCGGCCGACGCGGCTGTTGCGGCGCCGTTATTCGGCGAAAAAGCCACAAGAGTATCCGCGGGCGTGATCGCCGGTTTGGGCTCGGCCGCAGCCGGCTGCAGGCGGCGGGCTTCGACCACGCTGCGCACGGCATTGACGATGCCACGATAGCCGGTGCACCGACAGAGATTGCCGGAAAGCTCCACGCGGATACGTTGCTCGTCAGCATCCGGAAGACGCTGCACGATATCGCGCGAAGCGATGAGCATGCCGGGCGTACAGAAGCCGCATTGCAACGCGTGCTCGCGCGAAAACGCCTCGCGCAAGTTTGCCATGGTCGGATCGTCGTCAAACCCCTCGATGGTCTCGATGGCGAGCCCGTCGCACGCGATCGCATAGGCAATACAGGAGCGCGCCGGCGCACCGGCAATCAATACGGTGCAAGCTCCGCAAACTCCGTGCTCACAACCGAGATGCGTTCCAGTGAGCCGGCAATGCTCGCGCAGGAAATCGGCAAGATGAGTACGCGGCTCGACCAGCGCCTGCACCATCCGTCCATTCACAGTAAGCGCGACGGGCACCATCACGCAAATACCCTTTGTAAGACACGAGTCGTGACAGACGTCGCCATGCGATGCTCGACTGGATCGAGATCGTTCACCGTGCTGGCAATCGCCTCCGCGACTGCGTCTGCGGAGGCGGCGGATTTCCCCTCCTCCGCGACATGCCGCGCGAGCGCGGTCAGGGAGATCGGCACCGGGCGAACCGCCCCGAGATAGACGCGCGCGGCCCCGGATTCTGGATCGAGCACGGCGGCCGCGCTCGCTTCAGCAAACTCCCCAGTTTTGCGGCAGAACTTGTAATAGCCGTAGCGTCCCGCGCGGGAGAGCTTGGGCACCTCGATTGTTTCGAGGATCTCGTTGTCCTGGAGTGCCGTGGTGAAGGCGCCCAACACGAATTGCTCGACCGGGATGGAGCGCGTACCGCCAACGCCCCTGATATTGATCGTCGCACCAGCCGCAGCGAGCGCCTGCTGCCAGTCCGCCGCAGGGTCGGCATGGGCTACGCTGCCGCCGATGGTGCCGCGGTTGCGGACAGCCCGATAGGCAATGCCAGCCGCAACCTCGCAGAGCATTTCGCCGCCAGCGAGCCGTCCGCGCATGTCCTCGATCCGAGAATGAGTAACGCCGGCGCCGATACGCCAGGCGGACCCAATGTCATCCACGCGCGCGAGCGATTCGAGGCGGGACACATCCACGAGGAGCGAGGGGCGCGCGAGCCGAAGATTCAGCATCGGGCCGAGCGACTGACCGCCGGCCAGTATTTTGGCGCCGCCTTCGGCCTTGGCCAATGCCGCCAAGGCCTGCCCCACGTCGCCCGGCCGGACGTAGTCGAAACGCGCGGCTTTCATGCCGCGCCCGACGAAGCCGGCGCCGGTGGCTCGGCACGTCCGATCGCCTCCAGCAAGCGGCGCGGCGTGAGCGGCGTCTCGGTCAATTCGACGCCAAGTGATTTGAGTGCGTCGTTCACCGCATTGAATATCACAGCGGGTGGAGCGATTGCGCCGCCTTCGCCCATGCCCTTGATTCCGAATTCGGTATAGGGCGACGGCGTCTCCATGTGAAAAATCCGGATCGCAGGGACTTCGGTCGGGCCCGGCAGCAGATAGTCAGCAAAGGTTGAAGCGAGTGGCTGCCCGTTTGCGTCGAACGGGCTCTCCTCGTACAGCGCCGTGCCGATGCCCTGTGCGATGCCGCCTAGCGATTGGCCCTCGACGACCATCGGGTTGACCAGCGTGCCGCAATCCTCGACCGCGACGTAATCCAGAATCTCGACCTCGCCGATGCCGACATCGACCGCGACCACAGCGGCGTGCGACGCATAGCTGAAGGCGCCAGTGTCGCGCTTGGGCTTGAAGGCTATCGTGGTCTCAAGGCCGCCACGGTCGACATCCGGCGGCAGTTCTTGCGGACGTAGATACCAGGCTTCGGCGACGTCACGCAGCGGGATCGATTTCTGCGGCCCCACTATCATGCCCTTGTTATACGTCACCGTGCTTACTGCGGCCTGCATGAGGTGAGCGCCGATCGCGATGAAGCGCGGCAACAGCTCCTTGCAGGCGTTCGCCACCGCGCCGCCCGACATGACGATGCTGCGCGACGCGTAGGTTCCGGTCGAATATGGCGTGGTGCCGGTGTCGCCGAGGATGACCCGAATCCTGTCTAGAGCGACGCCGGTCACCTCGTGTGCGATCTGCGCCATCGTGGTTTCCATGCCTTGGCCATGCGAATGCACACCGACGCGCACTTCGATCCCGCCGTCCGGCATGACCCGTACTGTCGCCTGGTCATAGCCCGGCACGATCGGCAGGCCCCAACCGGAGAACACGCTCGTGCCGTGCGCGGTCTGCTCGCAATAGCTCGCAAAGCCGATGCCGATCAGCCGGCCGTCGGGCTCGCCCTTGCGCTGGCGTTCGCGCCATGCCTCGAAGCCAATCTTCTCACGCGCCGTAATCAACGCCTTGCGGTAGTCGCCGCTGTCGTAGTGTTTGCGCGTGACATTGTCGTAGGGCATCGCGGACGCGGGAACGAGGTTGTCGTGCCGCACCTCCCACGGCTCGCGGCCGACCGCGCGGGCGATCGCATCGATCATCAATTCCATGGCAAAGCAGACCCCGGTGCGAGCCACGCCGCGGTACGGGAGGAAGCCGGGCTTGTTGGTCGCCACGCAATGAGTTCTTGCAGCGATAGCCTCTGAAATCATAGGGCCCGGGTAAATTGCCGGTCGCCTGCCCCGGCTCGAGCGCCGCCGTGAAGGGCCAGCTGGAATAAGCGCCGCCGTCAATGGTGATCTCGGCGTCGAGCGCCAAGAGACGGCCGCGTTCGTCGGCGTGCGCGGTAAGTCGGTAATGATGCTGTCGCGTATTGGCTCCGACCACCAGGTGTTCGCGCCGATCCTCGATGTAACGGAAGGGCCGGCGATACTTGAGCGCCAACCAGGCGACGCACAGCTCTTCGGGATGCACGATGACCTTGTAACCGAAGCCGCCGCCCACATCGGGGGAGATCACCCGGACCCTGCCCTGGTCGATGCCAAGAAACTGCGCAAGTCCCACACGGACGACATGCGGGACTTGCGTCGAATAGTAGACCACCAGTTGGTCGCTGCGCTCGTCCCAGTGGGCAAGGATCGCCTTGCCCTCCATCGGCACCATGGCCTGGCGATTAAGCGACAGTTCCCGCTTGACCACAACCGGCGCGCCCTTCGCGTTGGCGTCATATCCGCTGTCGAGGTTCAGGCTAAGGAACGAATTGTCATCCCATTGCTCGTGCACGCGCACGCCTTTCTCGAGGCGCGCTGCGAGCGCGTCGACCAGCACGGGGAGTTCGTCGAACTCAACCTCGATTTCTTCCGTCAGATCTTCGGCTTCAGCGCGCGAGGGCGCAACGCACATCGCGACTGCTTCGCCCACATAGCGCACCTTGTCATGCGCCAGCGGATGCCATTCGGAGAGCTTGTAGCCGGGCACCGTGGTCGGCGCGACCATGGCGGCCGCTTCTTTGAGGTCCGACCGGATGAACACGCGCTCTTCGCTACCCGGCGGCTTCGCAATGCGGCGGATGCGACCGTGAGCAATCGGGCTGCGCAGAAAGGCCACTTCGCTCTGGCCTGGCAGGACCATGTCCGAGACATAACTGCCTCGTCCACGCATGAATCGCGAATCTTCCTTGCGGCGCACCCGCGCCCCTACGCCTTGTCCTGCGACTTCCTCCATCGTGCCTGTCCGCTGTTGAGCACGAGACCCGCGCGAGTTGTCAGTGCGGCTGCGCTGACATGAGTAGGATTATCGAGTGCGTTCGCGCCCGAGGCAATTCCCGATCCACCTATGGCGGCCCCTTATTCGCGGGAGGTCGCCCAACGTCCACTAGGTGCATTTTGGACGTGCGTTCGACGGGTCGGCTGCAGAATGAACATGGACGCCTATGATGCTCACCCCGATATCGCTGGCCATGTCCGAAAAGATGACGCCGGTTTTGAGCGAACCCGATTTCCAGGGATTGCGATGATTCCGCCTCAGCAACCGACTCCAGCGCCGGATGGAATTTTCGGAAGGAACGGGCAAGGATAACCGGTTTGGATTCGCGTCGCCGGTGGTCGCTCAGTACCCCCGCTGGGTAACCCTGGCGTTTGCACACACTGGGCTGGGCTCGTATCGTTGCGCGTTTAGTGGTCTAATGCTCATTGCCAACTGCAGCTCATGCATTGATGGCTCCATCGACGGAGCGCGACTTCTGAAGGGCGCGAAATTCTTAAACGGCGCGAGAGTGGCGTCGGACCTCACGTTTCATCGGGTGGCAAAGCGTGTGACGGAGGCGCTGATGACCAAGGGCGGGCAGTTCACGATCGCAATCGTCGCAGCCTTGGTGGCGTTCGTGTCGATGGCCAGCAAAGCGGACGCCGCGCAGTGCGGCAGCACGGCGGCTGGCTTCGAGGCGTGGAAGAGGCAGTTCGCCGATGAAGCGAGGGCAAGGGGCGTCAGCGCCTCCACCGTCGCAGCCCTCATGGCGACCAACTATTCGACTGCGACCATCGCGGCTGACCGTGGCCAGAGGAGCTTCCGTTTGTCGCTCGATCAGTTTCTCGCCAAGCGTGGCGGCTCGGCCATCGTCGCGCGCGGGCGGGCGCTCAAGCAATCCAATGCGGCACTCTTCGCGTCCATCCAGCAACGCTACGGCGTCCCGCCGGGGCCGCTCCTGGCCATTTGGGGAATGGAGACGGGCTTCGGGGCCGACCGCGGGAATCAGAACGCGCTGTCGGCTGTGGCTACGCTCGCCTATGACTGCCGCCGGTCGGCCTATTTCACCGACCAGCTCTACGCAGCTCTGACACTGATCGATCGCGGGGTTCTCTCGGCAAGCTCGCGCGGCTCCATGCACGGTGAGATCGGCCAGACACAGTTCTTGCCCAAGACCATCCTGAACTACGGCACCGGCGGAAGTCTCGACAACGCGGCCAACGCGCTGTCCTCGACGGCAAATTTCCTCAAGGGCCCATGGCTGGCGCGCGGGCGCGGGATACCAGCCCGGCGAAGCCAATTTCGCAGCTATCCAGGCATGGAATGCCGCTCCGGTCTATCAGCGGGCCATCGCGCTGATTGGCCAACAGATTGACGGAGGAGAGGGCACGTCTGCGGGGCGCTGAAGGATTGATCATCGTTCAAATCCAACGGCCCTGCATCGACCTTGGTGGCCGCAGGTCAGTCGGGATTGGAGTGTTCTCGCATCTCGAACGTGACCAATTCATCGAACGCCCTTAAGGGCGAGTCCCTCGCACCAAAAACCCGGTGTACGAACTGAAGAAGCGGCCGTTCCCATCGGCGGCCCGCAACCCTTCTGACCAGCGTGCCGCGTCTTCCCGGCCGACGATCCCATCCTTCGCAAGACGCTCGACGGTCGCGAAGAAGCTATAGACTCGATCGGCCACGGCCAGATCGCGGAGCACCAGGGTCCGCGGCAGCGCGACGACGTCGCGGAGGCCGGCCTGCAAGAAGAGCGGGACCAGCTGCCGGCCGATCCAGCCCGAGGGAAAACGGTCGCACCAAGCATTCAGGACGGTGCGCGTCAGTGCGCGATCGGCTGAATCAACCGCCAGCGTCTCCCAGTCGTTGTCGTATGCGACCAGAACGCCGCTGGGACGCAGCACTCGAACCATCTCGCGGATCGCCGGGGCAGGGTCGGCGATATGCTGAAGGACGCGGTCGACCCGACAGGCGTCGAAGCTTGCGTCCTCGAACGGCAATGCAGCTGCGTCAGCGACCTCAAACGACAGGCCCCCGATCCCGGCGTGCCGCCTCCGGGCCGCCTCCACCATGGCCCGGCTGCCATCGACGCCGACCGCCGTTCCCCCCGGCGCCACCAGTCCCGCCAGCGCCGCCGCGTCGTCCCCCAGGCCGCAGCCGACGTCCAGAAGCCGACGGCCCGGCGAAGCACCCAGCAGGTCAAAGCTCTCGCGCTTGCACTCGGCGAAAAATGGGATTGACTCGATCAAGTCCAGGCAACTCGAAAACAACGCGAAGTCCGTGGCACGATCGACGTCCTGGAAACCTGAGGCAAGATCATCGTTCATCGATGCGGCTCCGCGCTTGGTCGAGGCGTCCCTGGTACCCTCAGCACCAATCCCTCGGAATCTACACCGGCGGCGGCGTGCCTGCCACGCGCGGCTCTCGGCGGTGCTCGTCATCAACGGCCATGGCATGCCGCTCGGGCCCCTCCCCCGGAAGTCGGACCGTTCTCGCTGCGAGAATTCCGCTAGGCTCGAACCCGCGAAGGGCGGCTTGGCCGATGCAGTTCACCAAACAGCAGATTGCGAACGGGAAACGAAACATGCGTTACCTCGCTTGGTTGATGACCTTGGCCTTTATGCCGCTAATCGAGGTCGGCCAGAGTTCGGCTCAAAGCTATCCGAGCAGACCGATCCAGCTCATCGTGCCGTTCACGGCAGGCAATGTCGTCGATGTCATCGCGCGCGCCTTCGCGCACGAACTGGCCATCGAGCTCAAGCAACCGGTCACGATCAACAATATCGGCGGCGCATCCGGTATCCTAGCCTTCAACGCCGGCGCCGCCGCACAACCGGACGGCTACACGCTGATGTTCGGGCCGCAAGGTCAGCTCACGATCCAGCCGCATCTCAAGAAGGATCTCGGCTACAACGTCGGAACGTTCACTCCGATCTGCCATCTGTTCGAAAACGTGTTCGTGATCATCACGGCACCGAAATCACCGATACGGACGTTCAACGATCTCGTCGAGCGAGCGCGCGCCAAACCGGGAGCGCTCACCTGGGCCACAGCGGGCGTCGCGACCGTGTCGGACTTGCAGATGAGCGATCTCATCAACAAGCTCGGCTTGAAGCTGGTGCATGTGACGTATCGTAACTACGGCCAGATGATCCAGGACGTGGCCGGCGGCAACATCGATTTCGTGGTTTCGTCGGTTGGCTCCTTCAGCGTAGACACGGTGCACATGGTCGCCTTGTTGGCCACGAACCGCATACCGCTCCTTCCTGACTTGGCCACCATCGGCGAGCTCGGCTTTCCGGTTTCACTGCCAGGGTTCGGCGGGCTCTACGCTCCAACCGCGGCGCCACGCGAAGTCCGTGACAGGCTTTCGACCGCGTGCCCCAGGGCTTTTGAGAAGCCCTCCGTGCGCCAGGTGATGGAACGAGCCGGTGTGGTCCCGATCTACATGCCGGGCGACAAGTTCGCCGAGCGGCACGCGCAGGACAGCGGGCAAAAGGCGGCACTCATCAAGCTGCTGGGACTCGACAAGAAGGTCGAGCAATGAGACATCGCGATGCCGGCGTACCCGACTATGAGCGCCATTGCACGTCGCAGGAAAATCTCCGCAAGCTAGCAATGCACGACGCTTGGATTGCTTGGCGCATAGTGCGAGCCGGGCTTCCCAACAGCGCGCGTTGTTGCAATGCAATATGCATCGCTCGAATAAGGGTTTTTCGCACCCAATCCGCCATCATGTTCACAGGGTGAACCTCTGAGCATCCCGTATCCGGCGCCGTGTCGGGTCCAGGTAGATTAGAAGCAGGCTAAGATGACCGGCCGCGCTTTGTTGCGCGAGCAAACGACATCAGTTCGGCGACGACGTTACCACAGGAGCGAACCATGCACGGGCCACAAGAATTCTAGTGACTTCCGGCCGTTCTCGCAAAACCAGTCGCTCACGCCTGACTCAGACACTCGCGAGACGCTGCGGAACGCAGCCAAGTACCGCGATGCTCGAAAGCTCAACGATTACTTCATCGTCGACCTCGACACGCATCACTTCGAGACCGGCTCGTGGAACGAGATCGTCGATTACATCGAAGACCCGATCCTGAAGGCCGAGGCCAATAGCTTCAAGCGCACACCGAACGCCCGCCTCCGGCCGGTGCTGCTGCATGCCAACGGCGACCAGTTCTCGCAGAGCGCTGGCGGCCGCATCATTCATTCGAACTTCACCCCAGGCGACGAGATCGACGACAAGACCGTGCACGCCGATGTCGTGCCGCTGCGCCGCGCCATGGACTCGTTCGGCATCGACCGCATGATCCTGTTTCCGAATGCGCTGCTGCACATCGGCACGCATCCGCGCTCTAACATCGAGGTAAACCTCGCGTTTGCCTACGCGCGCTTCATGACGGAGCAGGTGCTGCCAGGCGACTCGCGGCTGAAGACGAACTGCCTCCTGCCATTCAGCGATCCCGATGCCTGCGAGCGGATGATCAACCAGTTCGGCGATCATCCCAGCGTGATCGGCTTCACCGTGACGAGCGTGCGTCACGTGCCGGTCCACCACAATCGCTACATGCGAGTCTACCGCATGCTGGAGGAGCGCGGGCTGCCGCTCAACTTCCACGCCGCCTACTATTGGCAGGACGGCTTCATGTCGCAACTTGACCGCTTCATCAGCCTTCACTCGATCTCGTTCGTCATGTGCAACATGGTGCATATGACGAACTGGCTCATTAACGGCATGTGTGAGCGCTTTCCCAAGCTGCCTGTGGTCTGGATCGAGTTCGGGCCTCGCCTATCTGCCGTTCCTGATGCAGCGGCTCGACAGCGAATACCTGATGCGTCAATCCGAGGCGCCTCTGCTCAAGAAGCTGCCGAGCGAGTACATGCGCCAGATGTACTACTGCAATCAGCCGATGGAACGGACCAACATGAAACTGCTCGAAGCGACGTTCGAAGCGATCGACGCCGAGAACACGGTCATGTTCGCATCCGACTGGCCGCACTGGGACTTCGACCAGCCGTCGGTCATCCTCGACCTGCCTTTCGTGTCGGAGCAGGGCAAGCGCAACATCCTCGGCGAGACCGCGCGCCGCATCTATAAGAAGCTCTAACGCAAGCAGCCGCGCCCAATCCAAGGAGGTGAAGCATGACGGACGTGCTGGTGGACGAAGTCGCGCAACTGAAGCACGGCGACCGCAGGCTGTTGACCAACGGTCGGCTGGAAATCGGGGTGTTTCGCATCCACGATGAATTCCACGCCTTTCTGAACTACTGCCCCCATCAGGGCGGCCCGATCTGCCAGGGCAAGGTGATGCCTTGCGTCGTGGAGTCTCTGGGAGAGGACCGGAAAAGCCTCGGCATGAAGTGGTCCGAGGACGAATTCCATATCGTCTGCCCATGGCACGGCTACGAGTTCGATATGAGGACTGGCGCGCATCCGGGGTCGGCGGCGACGCGTATCAGGAAGTTCGAGACCAAGGTGGTCGATGGCCGTCTTTACGTCGTCGTCTGATCGTTCGCTGAGGAGTACGGCATGGCGCATTTGAAGCAGGCCACGCCCGACGTCGACTACGTCCAGCGAGCGCAGGCGCTGGTCCCCGCCATCCTGGCCGCGGCGCAACGCACCGAGACCGAGCGTCAGATACCGGACGACATATACGATCAGTTACAGGACGCAGACCTTTACCGCCTGCTGATACCGCAGAGCTTCCGTGGCGCCGAGATCGACCCGCCGGCCTTCGTCCAAGTGATCGAGACGATCGCCAGGGCGGACGCCAGTACCGCTTGGTGTTTGGCGCAGACAGCGGTGTGCTCCATGGCCGCGGCCTATCTCGACCCGGAGGTCGCCCACAGCATTTTTGCCAAGGATCGGCGCGGCGTGCTGGCCTGGGGCCCGCCCAGCCCTGACGCCAAGGCGATCGCGACCGCGGGCGGCTACCGCGTAACCGGAAAATGGATGTTCGCCAGCGGCAGCCGCCAGGCGACATGGCTCGCGGGCCATTGCTTGCTTTGCGAAGCGGACGGCACGCCGCGACGAACGCCGCAAGGGCAGCCTATCGAACGCTCAATGCTGTTTCCTCGCGCCAGTGCGATCATGACCGATGTCTGGTACGTGGTCGGGCTTCGCGGCACGGGCAGCGACAACTATGCCGTCACCGATCTGTTTGTCCCCGAGAGTCACGCATTCCTGCGCGATGGTGTCGAAGATCGGCGGCATCCTGGCGCGCTGTACCGCGTGTCGATGTTCCATGTGTTTGCCGCCGCCTTCGCAGGCGTGGCGCTTGGCGTCGCGCGCGCCGCCTTGGATGCTTTCATCGAGCTCGCCGGCCGGAAGCGGCCGATGCTCGGCAAATCTGTGCTTAGCGACAACGCCGCGATCCAGTCACAGGTCGGCTATTGCCAGGCGCGACTGCTGAGCGTGCGCGCGTTCCTGTACCAGTCGATCGGAGACCTGTGGACCGGTGCGTTGCGTTCGGACATCACGCTCGACCAACGCGCGGCGATGCGCATGGCATCGACGTATGCGATCCACGAGGCGAAGGACGTTGTCGAAGCCGTCTATCACGCGGCCGGCGCAACAGCGATCTTCGACAATAACCCTTATGAACGCCGCATGCGCGACATGCACGCGATAGCGCAGCAGGTCCAAGGACACTTCGCGCTGTTCGAGGTGGTTGGGCAGCACCTGCTGGGAATGACGCCCAGCTTCAAGCTGCTTTGAGCCGGTGGCCCATCGGCCGCTCAACAAAGTACTTCGGGAGGAACCATGGATGCCATCACCAACAACCGGCCCACGAGGCCGAGCAGCAGCCCACATCCGGAGCTTCATGCCTTCCTCGGACTGATCATACCGGGCGTGAACCGCGTCTGCGAACCGCAATTCAACCGGTACGCGCCTCCCGACCTCGGTGTCCTGACCACGCGCGCGCGCATCGCGGGGAAGTGGAGCAGACCGATCGAACAGATGGCGGACGAGATCGCGCGTGCCACGGTCGACATTGCCGAGTGCGAGCCCGATCTCCTTGTCTATCACTGTACCGGATCGTCGATGAAGGAAGGCCCGGCGGGCGAACACCGCATTCTCGAGATCATCGCGGATGCCACCGACATCCCCGCAGTGTCGACCAGCGCTCTCGTCGGCGAAGCACTGAACGCGCTCCACTTGGAAAGCATGGTCGTGATCAGCCCGTATCCGAGCAATGCCACGATCATCAGCTACCTCGAAGCCATCGGCAAACGAGTTGTCCATGACGTGGCGCTCGGTCTGTCGCCGATCGACTACGCCGGCGTAACGCCAGAACGCTGGTTCGAGATCGCCATGGAGAACGACCGGCCGAACGCCGACACTGTCTTTCTAAGCTGCGCCAACACCACACAGATCGACGCCATTGCGCGGCTCGAAGCCGCGCTCGGAAAGCCAGTGGTCAACAGCAACCAGGCGGTGCTTTGGGGCTCTCTCAACCGCCTGAAAGCGAAGCTAGACCCCCTCAAGCCGATGCCCGAGCTGGGCCGGCTGATGCAGTGCAACGCGTGAGGCACGCGCCCCGCTCGGCCTCCCCTCATTCGAGGACCATGCAATGAAACGTACGATCTTTGCCCTCGCGACCGCGCTTGCCGCGACCATGCTTGTCCAGCAGGGCATCGCTCAAACCAATGACTATCCCAACCGGCCGGTGCGTGTAATCGTTCCGTATCCCCCTGCAGGCGGCATCGACATTGCCGTCCGAATCGTCATGCAGAAGGTGAGCGAGAACTGGGGCCAGTCCATCGTCATCGAGAATCGTCCGGGCGGAAACAGCGCTATCGGCGCTACGATGGCGTCGAAGGCTCCGGCGGACGGATACACCCTGCTCGCCGTCATGGACACAACGATGGTGATGAACCCGGCAGTCTCCAAGAACTTGACCTACAACCCGCTGACCGACTTCACCGCGATTTCCATGATCGCCAAGAACGCGTTGGTGCTGACGGTACGTTCGAGCGACAACGTCAAAACCGTCAAGGAGCTGATCGCCAAGGCCAGGGCCGCGCCCGGGAAACTCAACTATGGGACGGCGACTGTCACGACGAGGCTTGCTGGGTACCTTTTCGCTAAGACTGCCGCCATTGAAACGACCAATATTCCCTTCAAGGGCAGCTCGGAGGTGGTCAACGCGCTGCTTGCGGGAACCATCGACTATGCCGTCGATGGCCTCGCGGCCCACCTATCCCAGATCCAGAGCGACAACTTCCGCGCCTTGGCCAAACTCGACAGCCGGCCGGTGGTCGGTTTGGCCGATCTGCCCCGGCTCGCCACTGAAGGCGATATCCCGGCGATGGAGGATATTTCCGTCTGGATCGGATTGGTCGCGCCAACCGGCACCCCGCCAGGGATCGTGAAGCGTCTCGAGGAAGAGGTGACCAAGGTCCTCAACGATCCCGGTACAGTGCAGCGAATGCGCAGCGCGGGCGTCAATCCGCTCAGCATTAGGGCCGAGGAGTTCGATACGTTCTACCGCCGCGAGGCCAAATTCTGGGCGGAGAAAATCGCCGAAAGCGGGCTCAAATTCGAGTGAGCCGCCCCACGACACAAAGCCAATATCCAAGGAGGTCATCATGATGATCGACCGTCGGAAGGCCATCAAGGCACTGGCTGCGCCGCTGCTCGCGCCCGCGGCCCTGGCGTCGGCCCCTTCCAAAGCCAACGACTATCCCAACAAGCCGATCCGCATCATCGTGGGGTTCCCTGCCGGCGGCCCGTACGACGGCGTGCCTCGCGTCGTCGCGCAGCAGCTCGGCGAGCGCTTGGGATGGAAATTCGTCATCGAGAACCGCGTCGGAGCGGACGGACAGCTCGGCGTCATTGCCGCCAAGCAGTCTTCGCCGGACGGCTACACCCTTGGCGTCATCACCAGCATCACCCACGGCTCGGCGCCCGCCCTCAAGAAGAACCTTGGCTACGACGCCTACAAGGACCTCACCCCGATTATCCTGCTCGGCGACGCCACTCTGGTGCTGCTGGTCAGGAGCGAAGTCCCGGCACATTCGGTTGCTGAATTCATCGATCTCCTCAAGAAGCGTCCCGGTGAGCTGAACTATTCGACGGGCGGTCCATCGTCTCAGCATTTCCTCGCCACCTCGCTGCTGTTCCAGCGTGCCGGCCTGCCGCCCAACATTGCCGTCCACGTGCCGTTTCCCGGAATCGCGCCCGCGTTCACCGGCCTGCTGACCGGGACAACGCAATTCATGATCGCTTCTACAGGCGCTGCGGCGCCGCACATGGCTGCCGGCACGCTGCGCGCGCTCGCGACGACCAACCTGAAGCGGTCGCCCCGGTTGCCCGACGTGCCGACATTGGCCGAATCGGGCTTCCCCGGCTACCAAGTGCTAAGCTGGGTTGGGCTTGCGGCGCCGGCCGAAACTCCCGAGCCGATCATCCGGCGGTGGAACGAAGCGACCAACGAAGCTCTCAAAATCGAGGCATTGCGCCAGCAGATCGCCAACCAGGACTATGAGGTGCGCGGAGGCACGCCAGCCGACTTCGCTGCGTTCTATGCGGCCGACATTGCGCAATACCGCAAGCTTGTCGAGGAAATAAACCTGCCGCGGATTTGACCGCCCGGGACGAGTCCATACGCGCAGGCAGCAACCAATGTCCGATCAGAATCCTGAACACGCATCCGCCGACGAACTCGCAGCTCTCGTGCGCACCTGCGCAAAGATCAAAGCGCAAAGCGCAGCCGGCCAGATCGATGACATCCCCGACGCGGCCATAGCGGCGCTGATGTCGACCGCAACCTTGGTCTATTCCACCGCCACTCACGAACAGGGCCGCCGCATCCAACCGTTTTCGAGCT
The DNA here is from genome assembly GCA_963821555.1 of uncultured Alphaproteobacteria bacterium. Classification (GTDB taxonomy): domain Bacteria; phylum Pseudomonadota; class Alphaproteobacteria; order Rhizobiales; family Xanthobacteraceae; genus Z2-YC6860. Next base: position 190,728 of record CAWGEM010000007.1, read on the forward strand.
CCGACGTCACTGCGACCTCGGTCGTGGTTACGGTTAAGGCCATGCTGCAGGCCGCAGACCTCAGCAGCTTCGATCTGGCGATGTGGTCGAACCGCTTGTAGCCCTCAGGGCGCCGCGCCAGCGCTTCCTCCTCAGCGAGGCCTCGCCTACTATTGTGCAAAGGCCACGGGCTAGAGCGGCGAGATGGCAAAGCCGGTTCGTGCGGTGGAGCGGGTGGTCAGAATCCTGCTCTATCTCAACCAATTCAACGGCCTGAACTCCAATCAGGTCGCGCTGGGCACCAAGCTGTCACGCGGCACGGCGTACCGGATGCTTGAGACGTTGCGTGTCGAAGGTCTGGTCGAGACCCATCACGACGATGGCCGGTACTGGCTGACCCGCAAGGTGCGGCAACTCGCGGACGGTTTCGACGACGAGGAGTGGATTTCGTCCATCGCTCGACCGGAGATGAACCGCCTCACCAAAGCCATTGCCTGGCCGGTGATGCTGACGACGGCCGGCGGCATCGAGATGGTGCTGCGCGCGACCACCGATCCACAGACCTCACTGCTGTTCCGGCGTCACACCGTCGGACACGTCGTTCCCATCCTCGGCAGCGCGGCTGGACGCTGCTATCTCGCCTACTGCACAAAGAACCGACGAGACGCGGTCCTGGAATTAATCATCAAGATGGCACCCAATCCATGGCCCGAAGTCGCAAGCAACAGGACCGCGGTCCAGAAGATACTCGCCGGCATCCGGCGGCAGCGACTGAGCGTCTCCGAGACGCCAGACCGGCGGTCAATGAGCCTTGCGGTTCCGATCCTCATCAAAGGCGAGCCGCTTGCCGTCCTCGGCATGCGGCATTTCAAGTCCGCGATGACGGAAGCCGAAGCGATACGGCGCTTTGCAGGGCCGCTGCAGCGCTCGGCCGCCTGGATCGGCGAACAGTGGCTGCGTGAGCAGAGCGCGACTGAGCGTATCAAAGCCGGCTTCAAAGATCCGACATAAGGGCGATCCGGACGCACCGGCAATCTCGCCACCGCCTCGTGCTCGGCGGTCTGCACCCGAGCCAGGTCCACCTCACGACCTGCCTGCGCCGCGCTCGGCGAACGCCGGCCGCGCATGAAATTTTCGTTAGATATCCAGCGCGCAGGATGCCCACGAACCTGCGATGCCAGCCGAAGGCCCTGTAACAGCGAAGGAAAACAAGCTGCACCGGAACTGCGATCATGCCAGAGGCAGCCTCGGTGCAACCAACCACTCCCTCGGCGATCTGGAACTCGCGCGGCGGAACATTTGTTGTGGCGATGTCGACGCCAGCGGGCGGGCGTCGCGTGCCGTCGATCGGCGCATTGGCTGACTTCTGACAATGCGAGCCGGTCGAGGCGTTTTGGGCACGGAGCCCGTCATGAGCCGCACGTTCATCCTTACCACGTTGATCTGGTTGACTGGCGTCGGTGTGAGCTACGCACAGTCTGGCCCGACATCCGGCATGGGCATGACATCACCGCTTGGCACCATGCCGTCCGACGTGTCGCCTTCCGACCCGACCCAAATTCCTCTCGGCGCAACCGAACTCAATCTCGGCGGAATTAGCCCGCTGGTGGTTCCGTGCCCAACCACGGACTCGATCGCACCCTTCGACGGCGGCGGCTCGACGGTGTCCACTGTCTGCGACGCCACCAGTCCGGCGGGCACCTCTGCCACATCTGCATCAAGCGGTTCAGCGGCCGGGCTCGCAAACCCGGCCACGAACGGCTCGGTTATCCCGCTGGGCTCGACTGAGATTGCGACGCCCGGCGAGAGCCCGAACGTCGCCACGTCAATCATGCCGGTGGCCCCATGCTCATCTGCGATGTCCTCGACACTGGGGACTTCGAACATGGCCAGTTCTCTAGGAGTTACTGCTGCCAGCGGCTGCTAGACCGCATACACGATGGAGCCAGGTCATGCGCATGCAATCATGGGTCCTACTGGCGGCATCCCTCGCCGCCGCGGCGGCGCTTGTTTTTTTCGGGAGCTCTTGGCATCGGGCCAAGGAAGCGCCGGTCGCGCAGGCCACGCCGGAACCAACCCCGGTTGTCGCTGCAGTGGTCAGCAGCCACGACGTGCCAATCTATCTGCGCGGCGTCGGTACGGTGATTGCGCTCAACAACGTCGTCGTACGGAGCCAGATCACCGGACCGCTGATCAAGATCGACTTTCGTGAGGGACAGGCCGTTCGCAAGGGCGATCTTCTCGCCGAGATCGATCCGCGTCCGTTCCAAGCCCAACTCGATCAGGCGATCGCGCTTCGCGATCGCGACCAGGCCCAATTGGAAAACGCCCAGGTCAATCTCAACCGTTACGAACCGCTGTTCGCAAAGGGTTATGCGACGGAGCAATTGGTCGCAACCCAGAAGTCGCAAGTCGCTCAACTCCAAGCCGCGGTCAAAGGCGACCAGGCGATGATTGAAAATGCGCAGGTCAACCTGACCTATACCAAGCTGATCGCGCCAATCGATGGCGTCACCGGCATCCGACAGATCGACCAGGGCAACATCATCCATCCGACCGATGCGAACGGCTTGGTCGACCTGACGCAAATCCAGCCAATCTCGCTGATCTTTACATTGCCCCAGGCCACATTCCCGGACATCCAGCAGGAGATGGCCAAGGGCCCGGTCAAGATCTTCGCCTACAGTCAGGACGAAAAGACGAGGCTCGACGAGGGCACGTTGCTGCTGATCGACAACCAGATCATGCAGACCACCGGGACCATCCGATTGCGCGCGACTTTTCCCAACGCACAGCGGCTGCTTTGGCCTGGCGAGCTCGTCAACGTGCGCTTGCTGCTCAAGACGGAACCCAACGCATTGACGATCGCGGCCGGTGCGGTCCAGCAGGGCCCGAACGGATCGTATGTCTACGTCGTCGAGCCGGACCAGTCGGTGCAGATGCATCCGGTCCACATCGCGCAAATCAATGAGGGTCAAGCTCTCGTCGATGCCGGCCTGAAGGCCGACGAGACCGTCGTGGTCGACGGCCAGTACAAATTGCAGCCGGGTGCTTATGTGCGGATCCTGCACGGCAAGGCGGCGGAACAGGCCAATATGCAAAGCGCCGTGCAGCAGGCGCTTCCGTGAACATCTCTGCGCCATTTATCCAGCGGCCGATTGCAACAACGTTGGTGATGGTGGGGGTCCTGCTATGCGGCCTCGTGGCTTACCGCCTGCTGCCGATCTCGGCTTTGCCCAATGTCGACTACCCGACCGTTCAGATCAGCGCGCAGCTGCCGGGCGCCGATCCGCAGACCATGGCGTCCTCGGTCGCGACCCCATTGGAACAGCAAATAAGCCAGATCCCCGGCCTCACCCAACTCACGTCATCCAGTGCGCTTGGCTTTGTACAACTGAGCGCCCAATTCGACCTCAACCGAACCGTCGACAGCGCTGTCGTTGACGTCTTGGCGGCGATCAACGCCGCGAGCCCCTATCTGCCGACAAACATGCCGTATCCCCCGACCATCCGGAAGGTGAATCCCGCGGATACCCCGATCCTGCTGCTTGCGCTCACGTCCGAGACGCTGCCGCTGACGACCGTCGACGCCTATGCGGAGAACATCCTGCTGCCGAAGATCTCGCAAATCTCCGGTGTCGGCCAGGTTGGCATCGGCGGCCAGCAGAAGCCCGCCATCCGCGTCCAGGTCAATCCCCAAGCGCTGGCATCGCGCGGCCTCAGCTTGGAAGATGTCCGCTCGGTGCTCGGCGAAGCCAACGTCGATCTGCCAAAAGGCACGCTCGACAGTCCCCGCCAAACCTTCACACTCAACACCAACGACCAACTGCTGAAGCCCGACGCCTATAACGACTTGATTATCGCCTATCGCAACGGTTCGCCGGTGCGAATCCGCGACGTCGGACAGGCAATCGAGGCGCCGGAGAACAAACTGCTGGCCGGGTGGAAGGACCGGCAGCGCGCCATCATCCTCGCGGTCCAGCGCGTGCCGGGCGCCAACGTGATCGAGACCGTCGACAACATCAAGGCGATGCTGCCGCAACTCGAAGCCTCCATCCCGCCGGCCATTAAGGTATCCGTCGCATCCGACCGGACCACCACCATCCGAGCCTCGGTCTCGGACGTGCGCTTTACCTTGATCCTGGCCATTGGCCTCGTGGTGATGGTGATATTCGTCTTCTTGCGGAATTTCTGGGCCACCGTCATTCCAGGCATCACCGTTCCGCTGTCGTTGATCGGGACACTGGCCGTCCTCTACGAACTCAACTACAGCCTCGACAATCTGTCCCTGATGGCCTTGACGATCGCCGTCGGCTTCGTCGTCGACGATGCGGTCGTCGTGATCGAGAACATCGTTCGCCACCTCGATGACGGCCTCGGCCCGATGGAAGCCGCCTTGAAAGGCTCGCGTGAAATCGGGTTCACGATTGTTTCCATCACGTTGTCGCTCGTCGCCGTCTTCATTCCGCTGTTCTTCATGAGCGGCTACATCGGGAAGATGTTTCGCGAATTCGCAGTCGCGGTCAGTGTTTCGCTGGTTCTATCGCTGCTGATTTCGCTGACGCTGACGCCGATGTTGTGCGCACGCCTCCTCAAGCAGGAAAAGGACACGCAACACGGCCGGCTGTATCGTTTGTCCGAACGTGCGTTCGGCGCGCTGCTCCATTTTTATGAGCGCGGCCTGAAGTTCGCCTTGCACCACCGTTTCGCGACACTTTGCGTGATGCTGGGAACTGTCGCGTTCACCGGGTATCTGTACTACGCCATCCCGAAGGGCTTCTTTCCGGTTCAGGATACCGGCATGCTGTTCGGCATTGCCGAGGCGGCACAGGACATCTCATTCCCGGCCATGGCCGAACGGCAGCAAGCCTTGATGAATATCCTGCTGAAAGATCCGGCGGTCGAGTCGGTCAGCGATTTCATCGGCCCCGGTGGCTCCACGCCGACCCTCAATCAAGGCCGCGGCTTCGTCGTCCTAAAGCCGTTGGACCAGCGCGGTGTCAGCGCCGCCCAGGTGATCGAGCGCCTGAAGCCGCAGCTGGAGAAGGTTCAGGGCGCCAAGCTCTATCTCCAGCCGGCGCAGGACATCACCATTGGGGCGCGTATCTCCAAGACCCAGTACCAATATACTTTGTTCGACGCAGAATTCGAACGAACTCAATCAATGGGCCGCTATCTTCCTCGACAAGCTCAAGACCATTCCGGAGATAACGGACGTCGCGACCGATCAGGAAAGTGCGGGGCCCATGCTCAATGTGACGACCAACCGCGAAGTCGCGTCGACCTTTGGAATCCTGCCTTCGACGATTGACAACACGCTTGATGACGCATTCGGCCAACGCATCGTGTCGACGATGTACACCCCGCTCAACCAGTATCACGTGATCCTCGAAGTCGCGCCGCAATTCCAATACGGTCCCGAGGCGCTGAAGGACATTTACGTGAGCTCATCGACCAGCCGGCAGGTTCCGCTAAGCACCCTGGTCAATAGCGCGATCAAGCCGGCACCAATCGTGATCAATCACCAGGGGATGTTTCCGTCGGTTACGATCTCGTTCAATCTGAAGCCTGGCGTGGCGCTCGGGGACGCCGTGGATGCGATCCGGCGCTTCGAACAGGAGAGCGGCAAGCCCGCTTCGGTCGCAACGAGCTTCCAAGGCAACGCGCAGGCGTTCCAGTCGTCGCTTGCCAGTACCCCGCTCCTGGTCGCGGCATCGCTCGTTGTGATCTACATCATTCTCGGCGTGCTGTACGAGAGCGCCATCCACCCGATCACCATCCTGTCGACCCTGCCGTCGGCCGGCATCGGCGCACTCCTGTTGCTGATGGCGGCTCGCCTCGACCTCAGCGTGATCGCCATCATCGGCATCATCCTGCTGATCGGCATCGTAAAAAAGAACGGCATCATGCTGGTGGACTTCGCGCTGCACGTTGAGCGCGAGCAGAAACTCGACCCGGAGGAAGCGATCTACCGCGCCTGTACGATGAGATTCCGGCCCATCCTGATGACAACGATGGCGGCCATGCTGGCGGGCGTGCCGCTGATGCTGGGCGCCGGCAATGGCGCCGAGTTGCGCCAGCCACTCGGCTACACCATCGTCGGCGGCCTCATGCTGTCTCAGCTTCTCACGCTCTACACCACGCCGGTCGTCTATCTCTATCTCGACCGGCTGGGCGCCTGGATCAGCGCTCGATCCCGCCAGCGTTGAAAGCGGAGGAGGCACGCACAAGGTGCCACACCGGCCCTTCATGAAGCTCGCGCCGGCTGCCGCCTGCCGGCGGCGTTGTCACGATGCCTCGCGCGTTGCCGTATCGAGCGCCGCAGCCACCGCCTCTTCGACCCGCTCAAGCCAGACAAATTCGAGCTGGTTACGAGCCTCCTCCGGAATATCATCGTAGTCGCGCCGGTTTCGCGCGGGCAGCATGACGCGTTTCAAGCCGGCGCGCGCCGCGGCGACCACCTTTTCCTTGATGCCGCCCACCGGCAGCACCAGGCCCCGCAGGCTGATCTCGCCGGTCATGGCCGTATCGCTTCGGATCGTCCGATTTGTCATCAGCGACGTGAGCGCCATGAACATGGCCACGCCTGCGCTTGGGCCGTCCTTGGGCGTCGCGCCCGCGGGCACGTGGATGTGGATGTCGTTCTTCTCGAAGTCAGTCCCGTCGATGCCAAGCTCCGCGGCGCGGTTCTTGACGATGCTGAGGGCGGCCTGGGCGCTCTCGCGCATCACCTCACCAAGTTGCCCCGTAAGAATGAGCTTGCCCCGGCCCGGAATACGGGTCGCTTCGACGAACAGGATATCGCCGCCGACCGGCGTCCAGGCGAGGCCCGTCGCAACGCCGGGCACGCTCGTCCGCATCGCGACTTCGTTCTCGAACAGCGGTGCCCCGAGGATCGGGTTGAGGTCGTCGTGGTCGATGCGGATCGGTCCGGTCGCGCCTTCGGCGATGCGGACGGCGGCATGGCGGAGCACCTTGCCGATCTCACGCTCGAGCCCGCGAACCCCGGCCTCGCGCGTGTAGTGCTGAACGATCTCGCTCAGGGCCGCTTCGGTGATCTCGACCTGTCCCTCCTTAAGCCCGTTAGCCTCGAGCTGCCGCTTGATCAGATAGCGCGATGCAATCTGGAGCTTCTCCGATGCCGTATAGCCGGCCAGGCTGATGATCTCCATGCGATCGCGCAGCGGGCCTGGAATGGTGTCGAGCACATTCGCCGTGGTGATGAACGCGACCCGGCTCAGGTCGAACGGCACGCCAAGGTAATTGTCGCGAAACGTGCTGTTCTGCTCCGGGTCGAGCACCTCCAGCAGTGCGGCACCAGGATCGCCATGGATACCGGTGCCGAGCTTGTCGATCTCGTCCAGCATCATGACGCAGTTTCGCGAGCCCGCCTTGCGGATGCCTTGGATGATGTTGCCTGGCAGCGCACCGATGTAGGTTCGGCGATGGCCGCGAATCTCGGCCTCGTCGTGCACTCCGCCGAGGCTGACACGCACGAACTTCCGGTTCATGGCGCGCGCGATCGACTGTCCCAGAGATGTCTTGCCGACCCCGGGCGGACCGACAAAGCATAGAATTGGAGCCTTGCCCTGGGGCGCCAGTTTGCGGACCGCCAGATACTCGACGATCCTTCGCTTGATCTTCTCAAGGCCGTAGTGATCCTCATCGAGAATCTTGCGAGCCTCGGCGATGTCGATCGGAGTTCCCTCCGGAAGCGCCCACGGCAGCTCGATCAGCCAATCGAGATAGGTGCGCGCCATGCCGTATTCTGCCGCGCTGTCCGGCATGCGCTGCAGCCGGCGCAGCTCCTTGCGCGCGTGGTCCTCTACGTCCTTCGGCATGCCCGCCTTGGCGATCGCCTTCTCCAGTTCGGCGAGTTCGGCGGTCTTGCCCTCCTCGCCTTCGCCAAGCTGCTTTTGAATGGCGGCCATTTGCTCGCGCAGCAGCACCTCGCGCTGCCGCTCGTCGAGCGCAGCCTTGGTTTGCCTGCCGATCTCCGCAGACAGTCGCAGCACCTCGAGCCGTTGCGCGAGCAAGCGGGACACCTTGTCCATTCGCGCGGTCACGTCGATCGTCTCGAGAATTTCCTGCTTTTCCTCCGGCTTGATGTCCATGTAGGCGGTGGTGAAGTCAGCCAGCCCGCCAGGCGAGTCGATGCCCCGGATCGCCGCGACCAGTTCCTGCGGCGCCTGAGGCAGCAACTCGAACGCTTCCACCGCCTGACCTCGCAGATGCAAAAGCCTGGCTTCGATATCGGGTGTCCGGCTATCCGATTCCGGGATGCGCAAAACCCGCGCGACAAAGAACGGCCAGCCGCTCAAGAATTCCAGCACCTGGAAGCGCTGTTCGCCCTGGCAAACGAGATGCTGCGATCCATCGGGCGCGGTGACATAGCGCGCGATGTTTGCAATCGTTCCCAGGCGGTGCAAATCGATGGCCGCCGGATCGGCGAGCTCCGCATCGCGCTGCATCACGATGCCGACCGGCCGCTGCTCGCGAATGGCCTGCTGGGCGGCAGCAATCGACCGTGTCCGCCCCACCGTGACGGGCATCACGATGCCCGGAAACAGCACAAAGCTTCGGACCGGCACGATGATCAGAGCGTCGGGCGGCAAGGGCGGTAACTGCACATCCGGCCGCGCCCGATCGGAGGGCTTGGCCTCCGCTATCTCATTCGCCTGCTCCATGCGCATTTCGTTCATATCAGCCACCGACAATCTCGGCTTTCTCCAGGGTCACGAGAATGCAGCCGTGTGCCGTCGTCCGTCGGACGGACGCATAGCGGCCCGCCGGCAGCCGAACATGCCGCTCGAAGCGGCCCTGCGGCAGCTCCAGACGATGGATGATGGCCGTGCGCAACTCGGGCGGCAGCACCCGGATCCCTGCGACCACGAGGTCGGCGCCTTCCAGCACCGCCTCCACGCGTTCGGGATCGACTCCCGGCAGCGCAACGAGGACCAAAACGTCGTGCTCTGTCTCGATGACGTCGACAGGGGGCTCCCAGGAGGGCAACGGCAAGCCGCTGCGGCCGGGCCGGAACAGTTCACGATGCAGCCGTTCTGCGCGCGCCAGCATTTCGCACGCCTCCGACCACATCCAGCGGTTGGGAAAATCGGTCATCGCTGCTCATTTGATGTTGGTACGGGCACTTTTCAATAATGCACGCCCGGCGAAGCCGCCTCAGTCTCGCCAGACTACGAAAATCGCTCCGGCCACAACCCGAACCCAGCCACGACAAGAGATCTCAGCCTGCGGACTGCAATGGCAATCGCACCGACTGCCCTGAAGCCATCGCCCGCTCAATCGCAATCGTGGTTTCCAGGTTGATGCGCGCCTGCTCCGGCGTGGTGTGGATGGTCGGCGCGCCGGTCGACAGGTGGTCGAGCCAGGCGCGCGTCTCGTTGCCGAGCGGCCCCCAGAAATCGTCCATCGCCCAGTCGCCCGCGGTGTTGCTGCCAAGAAATGCCATCTTCACGTCATGGCCAGGCACATAGGCGTGGGGAACGCCGCGATCCGAATAGAGCAGATGATCGAGATGGTCGTCGTCCACGATCATGGTGCCCTCGGTGCCGAGAAGCTCTACGCGGTCGGACTGCCCGAGCGTGGGATATCCTGCGGGCAGCGCGTAGCTGACGCCGAGGTTGATCACCGCCCCGTCCGCAAGAGTGACGATGGCCCAGGCCACGTCGTGCGCACCGTAGCCCGCCTCCTTGAGGATGCCATGCTGGCCGCGGGCCACCACCTCGACCGGGCGATTGCCTTCCAGGAACCAGCACATCAGATCGACGTAATAGGTCAGCACATCCATCACCGGCGTGGCATGGGGATCGCGCTTGAGGATGGCGAATGCCTGAGCGCGCGAGTTGTAGACGCGGGCCAGACCGCCGACCACCTTGCCGAGCCGGCCCTGGCGCATTTGCTCCTTGGCTCGCAGGAAGCACTCCTTGTAACGGCGGCTGTAGCCGACGCGCAGCCTGCCCTTGGTCTGTCGGACCACGTCCAGGATTTTGTCCGCGTCTGCGAGTGAAAAGCCGATCGGCTTCTCGACCAGCACCGGCTTGCCGAGCTTGAGCGCCTCAAGGATCGGCTGCGTATGCTCCTGCTCGGGCGTGGACACGATCACCGCAGTCACATTGGGGTCGCGGATCACGTCCTCGTTGCTGCCGGAGTGCCGGTCGGCGCCAGCCTGTTCGGCGAGCGCCCGCGCACGGCTCGGGTCCTTGTCGGATATCGCGAGATAACCGACCGCCGGATGCTTGGCCGCGAGCCGCGCCCGGAGTGTCCCGATGCGCCCGGCACCGACGACGGCGATGCCGATATTGCTGCGCTTCATGCGACCCGCCTGGGCGCCACATCCCGGCGATAGCGGCGCACGCGACCCTCGTCCACGTCGATGCCGAGCCCCGGCCGGTCCGAGACGTCGACGTGGCCGCGCACGACCCGGATCGGCGACGCCGTTACGTCGTCGGACAATCCCTCGCAGGTCAGTGTCAGACCCCACGCGATCTGGGGCAGCGCGGCAGCGATATGCAGCGCCGCGGCGCAAGCGAGGCTCGACTCGCCCGTTTTGCACGACACGTTGACCGACATGCCGAGCCGGTCACACAGTTCGCCGGCCTCCATCACTGCGCGCATGCCGCCAAGTTTGATGGTCTTCAGGCTCGCGCCGTGCGCGGCCTTGTGCTCATGGTGGCGGCGGATGTCGTCGATCCCATGGATGCTTTCGTCGGCCCCGATCGCGCAGTCGGCAGCGGCCGCGACCGCTGCCATGCCGGCGATGTCGCTGGCCAGCACCGGCTGCTCGAAGAACGTCAGCCCGCTGCCCGCAACCGCCCGAACATACTGCACCGCATCGTCCGCGCTCCAACCCTGGTTGGCGTCGGAGCACAGCAGCAGTTCCGGACCGAGAAGCTTGCAGAGCGCGCGCGTACGTTCGCCGTCCAAGGAAGGCCGGTCGATGCCCACCTTGATCTTGAAGGCACGAAAACCGTCGGCCTTCTTCTTCTCCGCATCGCGCAGATCGCCGACGCGTTCGCCGTTGCTGATGACGGCGAGCACGGCGATGCGGCTGCGCCGCTTGCCGCCGAGCAGCGCATGGACCGGCTGGCCGGCGGCACGGCCGACCAGGTCGTGCAACGCCATGTCGATCGCAGCCTTCGCCGCGCTGTTGCCGTACATGCATCCGGCCATCGCGGCGGAGGTGCCCGCAATGTCCTCGACCGGCCGGCCAATCAACGCCGGCGCCATGTAGGACACCGCGGCCATCATGCTCTCGACAGTCTCTCCGGTCATGGTCGGCGCTTCGGCTGCTTCGCCCCAACCGACAGTGCCGTTATCCGTCTCGATCCGGACCAGGATGTTGTCGGCGCGCCTGATCTCGACGCTAGCCATGACCACCGGCTTTTTCATCGGCAGGCTGACCGCGATCGGCTCGATGTGCTTGATGATCATGGCCGCTTCTCGTGTTGCCCGGAATGCGCTCCCTCCAATTCGACCAGCGCGCCCAGGAAGTCGCTTGGATGGATGAACGCGATGCGCTCGCCCGCGACATTGTGCTGCGGCTTGCCGTCTCCGAGAACACGGACGCCACGGGCATCGAGCCTTCGCGTCGCCTCCGGCACATCGTCGACCGCGAGGGAAAAGTGGTGGATGCCGCCCTTTGGATTGCGCTCGAGGAATTTGGCGACAGGCGAATTCGGCCGCGACGGCTCCATCAACTCGATCCTGGCGTTGCCCACGTCAGCGTACGCCAGCCGCACGCCCTGCTCCTCGTTGACAACGGGCTTGCTGACCTTGAGCCCGTAACGCTCCAACAGCACGCGAGCCGCCGCCTCGATATCGGGCACCACGATCGACACGTGGCTGAAGCCGGTGAACATGTTCAGATCGCCTTGTCCTCGCGCAATCGCGCGATTGCACTCGCATCAAAGTCGAGCTCTGAGGCGAGAATTTCCTCGGTATGCTGGCCGAGCGTCGGCGGCGGCCGCCGTACCGTAGCCGGCGTGTCCGAGAACTTGAACGGAATGCCGAGCATCTTTAACGCACCGATGGTCGGATGCTCGACCGTCTCGATCATGTCGCGAGCGGCGGTCTGGGGATCGCCGAGCGCCTCGGCGACAGAGTTGATCCGGCCGCAAGGCACGCCTACGGCTTTCAGCTTGGCCAGCCACGCCTCGGCGGTATCGCCGGCGAGCGCCCGTTCGATCAGGCTGTCGAGCGCAGCGCGGTTCTCCACCCGCGCGCGATTGGCCGCAAAACGCGGATCGTGGGCCCATTCTCGATGGCCCAGCACCTCGGCGGTTCGCGCGAACTGGCTGTCGTTGCCGACCGCGAGCGCGATCATCGCATCGCGGGCGCGGTACGTCGTATAGGGCACAATGCTCGGATGGCCATTGCCGAAACGGCTGCCACCCTTGCCCGACACCAGCACGTTCGAGGCAACATTGACCAGCATGGCGAGCGAGCTTTCGTAAAGCGACACCTCGACCTTCTGGCCGCGGCCACTCCGATGCCGCGCGTTGAGCGCAGCCAGGATCGAGTTGCATGCCAGCATGCCGGTGCAAACGTCCACGATAGCGACACCGTATTTCGTCGGCATTCCATCGGGCTCGCCGCAGATGCTCATCAGGCCGGATTCGGCCTGCAGAACAAAGTCGTACCCCGGCAACGATGCCTTCGGCCCACTGGTGCCGTAGCCTGTAATGGAGCATCGCACCGCTCGCGGCGCCTGCGCTTCGAACCAGGCGTCGTCGAAGCCCCACTTTTCAAGCGTGCCAAGCTTGAAATTGTCGATGACCACGTCGGCCTTTGCGATCAATCTGGCCAAGATTTCTTTGCCTGACGCCGTCGCGAGATTCAGCGTCAGCGAGCGCTTGTTGCGGTTGACGCCGAGGAAATAGGCCGCCTCTCCTGCTGCAAACGGCGGGCCCCAGCCGCGCGTGTCGTCGCCCGTGCCGGGCGGCTCGATCTTGATGACGTCGGCACCCATGTCACCGAGCATCATCGTGCAGAGCGGTCCGGCGAGGATGCGGGTCATATCGACCACGCGCATGCCGGCGAGCGCGCCGGGGGCAGCTTCGGCCATGGGCTATCTCATCGACGGTGGTGCGTTGAGATTGCGCGCGCAGCCGTCAAGGTAGCGCTCAAGCTCGCGCTTGTTGCGCATGCGGAACTTCTGGAAATTGGGCTTGCGGTTCTGCAGGAAGGCGTTCATGCCCTCCAAGCTCTCCTCCGAGCCCCAGACGTGGGCCAGCAATTCCATGCCGTGCTGCCAGGACGAATAAAGGTTGTCGGACTCCGAGTTGAGGCTCTTTTTCGTCATGCGCAGCGTCTGGGCGCTATGCCCCTTGATCGTTTCGCACCACGCCAGCGTCGCCTTCAGCAAGTCCTTCTGGGGCACGCACTTGTTGATCAGGCCGATCTGCTCGGCCTCTTTGGCGGTGAAGCGCCGCGCGCAGAAGATCATCTCGCGCGCCAGCCGCTCGCCGATGATCCGCGGCAGATATTGTGTCGCGCCTACGGTCGGACAGGCGCCGACCTTGGCGCCCGTCTGGCCAAGCATCGCATTCTCCGAAGCGATCACCAGATCGCACCAGAGCGCGAGCTCGTGTCCCCCGCCCATGCACCAGCCGTTGACCATCGCGATCACCGGGATCGGTACGCCGCGGATCGCCATGGCAAGGCCCTGCATGCGGTCGTTCCACATCGACCCGTTGATCCAGTTGAGGCGCTTCATGGCGTAGAAATCGCCGCCGGCCGAGAACGCCTTGTCGCCCGCGCCCGTGAATACGATGCACGCAATCGAGGGGTCTTCTCGAGTCGACTTCACCGCGCCGATCATCTCGTCGAGCGTCTGCTCGCGGAAAGCATTCATCACGCGCGGCCGGTTAATCGTGATCCAGGCGACCTGATCTTTCACCTCGTAGACGATATCGCCGTATTTGCGCCGCTTGGACCTGACCGGCTTGCTGGCCCTCTTCGCCACGTTTCACTCCCTGACTGAGCGTTGTTCGCTGACCTTGAGGCCCACGTCTTTCACCAAATGGCGATGGAGTTCAAGGCTGCTCGCGGGCCGATGCAGCGAATTCCTAAGGCAACGCGCCGGCGACGGGCTGGCGGCAGCACGACCCTGCCTCACTGCGGCGGATGCACGCTGGCCATCGCACGACCGAATTTTTCGATAGGATAGGCACCGGCCAAACGGGTTCCGCATCAGAGGACCGCCGGCCTTGGAGGAAACATGATCAGCCGCCGTCGCTTTGTGAAACTGTCCGCCGCCGCATCCGTCGGCTCCAGTCTGGCGCGCCCCGCTATCGCCCAGGGGGCATGGCCGAACCGCCCGGTGCGCATCATCATTCCGTTCACGCCGGGTGGCGGCGCCGACACCATCGCGCGGCTCGTCGCCCTCAAGATGACCGAAGTGCTCGGCCAGCAGTTCATCGTCGAGAGCAAGCCCGGTGCTGGCGGCAACCTTGCGGCAGAATTCACCGCCCGTTCCGCGCCGGACGGCTACACAATGTTCCTGGCCGGCGATCACCACGCAACCAACAACCACCTCAATCCAAACCTGACCTATCATGCGATCACGGACTTCGAGCCGGTGTCGCTGGTCGTGCAATATCCAGTCGCCATCGCCGTGCCCGGCAACTCGCCGTCGAAGGACCTCCCCCATTTCATTGCGCGCGCCAAGGCGGAGCCCGGAAAGCTCACCTACGGCTCGCCCGGGCATGGAGCCATACCGCATCTCTCCGCCGAGTTGTTCGTGCGCGCCGCTCAAATCAAGATGACGAACGTGCCGTACCGCGGGGCAGCGCCCGGCATTCAGGATCTGATCCCGGGACGCATCGACTCCTTCTTCAACAACGTTGCGCCGATGCTGCAACTGCACAAGGACGGGCAAATACGCCTGCTCGCCGTGACGACGCAAAAGCGCTCCCCGATGGAGCCAGACCTGCCGACGATCGGCGAGACCCTGCCAGGCTATGATGTGACCGGTTGGTATTCGCTGTTCGTGCCGGCGAAAACGCCAAAAGACATTATTCAGAAGATGTACTCGGGCGTGAAGGCGGCCGGCGAAGACCCGACGATCCGAAAGCGCCTGGAGGATCAGGCGATGATCGTTGTTTGCTCGACGCCGGAGGAACTCGGCCGCTTCCACAAGGCCGAACTGGACAAGTGGGGACCGGTCATCAAGGAGGCCGGCCTGACGCAGCAGAATTAACCTGCTGCCGCAGACGTGCCGGCGCTCGCGGATGTCCGGCAGCACGCCGACAAAAGCCGGATCGCGGCAATGACCCGCCAGGCTTCACGATCACACATCGCGGTCGGTGACTTGGCGCCTTCCAGCCCAGGCCCTAGAACAGCGACATGACCGCAGCGACGGCCGCGCCGATTAGAATCAGCAAACTCACAACCAGCAACCCGATTGCAGTCAGCGCCAATTGATCATCCATCTCAGCCTCGCCCCCACACCCGGCGAAGGCTGACCCAACATCAAGGACATTTCGCGGCGGTCGAAAGTCGCGGCAACCGGATCAGGCTCGCGACGTGCTGAGCTCAACGCAATGCACGGACCCGATTCGATTCCTATCTCAGCGCTTTTTCGCCTAGTGTGGCGGTTCGGAAGTCCGCATCATTCTCGCAGCGAGTCCGAAATGCGGACTTCCGAACCAAAGCCACACTGGATCAATAAGTTGCTAGTGTCCCTCGATTCCGAAGTTCGCAAACGAGGGGTGCCGCACAATGATGCGAACTTCGGAATCGGGACACTGGCCTGAGGTCATGCGCGACGCATGGTGTGCACAGGCTGCGGCATCATCGGCGCCGACGTGCGGCCGTGCTGGTGGGATGCTCCGAAGTCAATCCCGATGATTGGGCCGCACTTCGGGCGCAGCGACGCCCCCTCGCCTTGACGCCGAGCGACGAGAAACGCGCTGCCTATCGCTAACCGGGACTTGGTTACGCAGTGATCGCGGCTTGCTATTTTGCCGCGTTGCTGAGCATCTCGGCACAAGCTTGCGCGACGGCCGAATTCGGCTCGCCGTTGCCGGGCAACGTCGCCCAGCCACCCTTACTGACGTAGGTGCCTTTGTCCCACGAGTAGCTGATGGCATTGAGCTTGCCGAGATTCTCGTCGGCATTCTGGGCGTGGCGGAACTTGTCGACGCAGATTGGCGCGAGCGCGGCGATGACCGCCTTATCGGCCTGCTGCCGCGCCATCTCGGCAGCCTTGCTGCCGGTGACCCAGCCGGCCCAAAAAAATCCGATCGCCGCAAGAGCTGCGGCACCGCCGGCGGCGCCCCAGAGGGTGGCCTCGACCTGAGGCGTCAATTTCCATGAAAAATTCATGACAGATCCTTCCGCCCGATGGACTCGGGGCGAGGCCAAGGGGGCGCCCGGCGGGCGCCCTGTCGGCGTAGCAATTTTCGAGCTGAATTTCCGAACGCGACGTTTTCGCGTTTGGACGGCCAACGCTACGTGACTGCCGTCTCAAAGTCGAGGGAAATCGCCCTAAACGGGGCAGCAGCGGCATCGGCGCAACGCGGCACGGTGCGCCGGCCGCAGGATTTAAGACATGCCGTTGAGGATCATGATGATCTTACCGAAAGGCCTTACTTCAAGCGTCAAGCCGGTAACGGCAAGCAGCGCAAACGTCGCTCGCATCGTCGCCTTCGTCGCGCCTTAACCGGCCGCGCTTCACGGAAAACCAGACGCCCAGAATGAAAGACCCACAGAACATCAGCGAGCAAGAAGCAGATGATCGAAGTTCTGCGAGATCATTCCGCCAGGGACCGACGCTTGCGCGATCAATTTCACTTGCTGGTCGAGCGCCAGAGCGGCGTTTGGAATTTCGAAATGTCGATTGCGCCGCACGACCGTAGGAGCGGCGCGCGCGGAACGGATAGCGCGATATCAACGGCCAACTGTGCTTCACTGCTCAGTATCTGCTCGCTGACCCAACGGGAAGCTCCCACTGATCAGCCCAGGAAGCCGCCGGCAGCGTCTTGAGGCCCAGGCGGCTAGGCAACAGACCCACCCCGTCCCGCGAGCTTTAGGATTTTTACGATCGCTCTGTTATCGAATTAGCCCTAACCAGGCAGCACCAAAAAGCCCGCCAGATACGACGATAATGGCAATGAAGAACCCCAGGCACCCCGCAGCCTCGACGGATAAGCGGAATCTCCGGCGCAATAGCGCCGCAGCGCCGAACGCCGCTGCTGCGAACAAAACCGCTCCGAGTGCTATGCCCAAGGTCAACCAACCAGCCGCCGCCACCAGGGCCTCGTCTCGACCATCTCCTGCGGTGCCCGGGCGTCGCCAAGCTGCCGGGTGATGGCCTGCGCCTGGTCGCGCTAGTGATCGCGATCCTTGCGCACGTCGTCGTCGAACTGCTCACGCAGCAGTCACGCAGCGCCGCGATCTGCGCCTCAATGGCCGGTGCAGCGTGTGTTGCGTACCGCTGCGTTGCATCGTTGCCTGCACCGCGCTGCGCAACTCGGCGGGAGGATAGACCCGGTGCAGCTCAGCGGGCTCGCCGGCCGAGGCGTTACCCCACTGATTACCCCGAGAGCCAGGGCCGGTCGCTCGCCGCCTGATTTTTCCCCGCCAAATCCTTGATTTGGGTGGTGGGCGCACAAGGACTCGAACCTTGGACCCGCTGATTAAGAGTCAGCTGCTCTACCAACTGAGCTATGCGCCCGGGTCGCCGTCGCGGGCATGCCCGCAAAAGCAGGCGTCGTGTAGCAAAGCGGCGCCGGCCTGTCCAGCAGTCATGCCCTCGCCGGCCTTTTCGCACGCGCCAAGGCCGCCGGGCGGACCCGGCGGCCTCGCGTGCCGCGGCGACGTCGGGGGAGGGGAGCGATCGCCGCAGCGCGTGACGTGTGCGGTTGCTACCGCGTGTTCTCGGCCCGCCGCCACCCGAAGGCGCCCTGCCCGCGCTGGCCGGCGCGCAGCAGCACAGCAAAGCGGTGCTGCTGGTCCTGGTCGAGGCTCCGGTAGAGCGGCTCGGCGGCGTCGGCAAAGCGGCGCAGCGCGGTGGCGCGCGCGTTCATGGCATCGGCGTCGCGACGCATGCGGTCGATCGCGTCGGGCGCTGTGCGGTTGTCGCTCTGCGCCGCGCGGAACGCCGCCATCCGGTCGGCGCGCTCTTTCGCGAGATCGCGGATCGCGGCCTCGACCGCGGGCCAGTTCTTCTCCTGCTCCGGCGTGAGCCTAAGCCCCGCCTTGAGAGCCGCGATGCGTGCGTCGGCGAATGCAGCGATATCGTCTGCGCTCGGCTGCCAGCGCGGCGCGTCGGTGCGCGGCGCGTCGGTGCGCGGCCCCTGCTGCGCCAGCGCCAGGCTTGAAGCAGCCATGCTGAGCGCGATCACGGCGGCGAACATGAACCTGATCATGGTGACCTCGCGTGTCTCGAACGGCGGCAAGTAGAGGATCACACGCCTCGCCGGTTCAAGTTAAAGTTTGGTCATGACGGAGCGGGCACCGCGGGCAAGCCGCCGTGCCTTCACGATTTCGCCCGGATCGCGCCGAAGGTGCGGCGCGATTGTGCCGGCCACGCTGCAGCGCGGCGACGCAGCCGATTAGCCCACGTCGGTCGAATGCACGCGCGCGCTCGCTCACCGCGACGCTCGCCGCGCTGGCGCTTCACCATCAGCTTGTTGAGCGCGCCGAGATAAGCCTTCGCCGACGCGACCAGCGTGTCGGGATCGGCGCCGCGCGCGGTCACCGAGCGGCCGTCGCTCGGCGAGCCGCACCGAAACCTCGGCCTGCGCGTCGGTGCCTTCGGTCACCGCGTGCACCTGGTAGAGCTCGAGCACCGCCTCGTGCGGCACCAGCGACTTGATGCAGTTGAAGATCGCGTCGACCGGGCCGTTGCCTTCGCACTCCTCGATCACGGTGCGGCCGTCGATGTCGAGCTTCATGGTGGCGCGCTGCGGGCCGCGGGTGCCGGCGATCACCGACAGCGAGACGAGCTTGACGCGATCCTGGGCGTGCGCGATCTCCTCGTCGACCAGCGCCTCGATGTCCTCGTCGTAGATCTGCTTCTTGCGGTCGGCCAGCGCCTTGAAGCGCACGAACGCGTCCTCGAGCTGGTTGCCGACGAGCTTGTAGCCCAGCTCCTCCAGCTTGTGCTCGAAGGCGTGGCGGCCGGAGTGCTTGCCCATCACCAGCGAGGTCTGCTTCACGCCGACGCTCTCCGGCGTCATGATCTCGTAGGTCTGGGTGTGCTTGAGCATGCCGTCCTGGTGGATGCCGGACTCGTGGGCGAACGCGTTCCGCCCGACGATCGCCTTGTTGAACTGCACCGGGAACGAGGTCGCCGCCGACACGAGCTTGGAGGCGCGCGTCAGCATCGTCGCGTCGATGTTGGTCCAGTACGGCAGCACGTCGTTGCGCGTCTTGATCGCCATCACGACCTCTTCGAGCGCGGCGTTGCCCGCCCGCTCGCCGATGCCGTTGATGGTGCACTCGATCTGCCGCGCGCCGGCGTTCACGCCGGCGAGCGAATTCGCCACCGCCATGCCGAGATCGTTGTGGCAATGCACCGAGAAGCGCGCCTGGTCGGAGTTCGGCACCGCCTCGCGCAGCCGCGTCATCAGCTCGAAATACTCCGTCCGGCATGGTGTAGCCGACGGTGTCCGGGATGTTGATCGTGGTGGCGCCGGCCTTGATCGCCGCCTCGACGCAGCGGCAGAGGAAATCGAACTCGGTGCGGGTGGCGTCCTCGGCCGACCACTCGACGTCGTCGGTGTGGCTGCGCGCGCGGGTCACCTGCGCGATCACCATCTCGTAGACCTCGTGCGGCTCCTTCTGGAGCTTGTATTTCATGTGCACCGGCGAGGTGGACAGGAAGGTGTGGATGCGCTTCGCTTCGCCGGCTTGATCGCCTCGGCGCAGCGGTCGATGTCCTTGAACGCGGCGCGCGACAGCCCGCAGATCACCGCGTTCTTGGAGCGCGTGCGCGATCTCCTGGACGGCCGCGAAATCGCCCTCCGAGGCGATCGGAAAGCCGGCCTCGATGATGTCGACGCCCATGTCGTCGAGCAGCTCGGCGACCTCGAGCTTCTCCTCGTGGGTCATGGTGGCGCCGGGACATTGCTCGCCGTCGCGCAGGGTGGTGTCGAAGATGACGACGCGGTCCTTGCTCGGACTTCGCTGGCGTGGTCATGGAAAAGGTCCTTCTCGCTTGCGCCCCGTCTGATCGGGGCGCTCTGGGGTTCCTGGCTGTCTGGCGAACCCCCTGAGTGCCCAGGCGCAAGCGCCCAGCCGGCCCTCAGGGGCGAGATAAGCAGCAGGAGCCCGAGAATGAGGGCGGCACCGGCCGGGCCAGGCGAGCGAAGCGACGCCGTCCTTCGGACGGCTGTCGGCGGCCCCCGGGGCGATCGCGCGAATGAGGCAGCGCGTCGACATGCCAAAAAGTCCCTCGTTATCGGGCGTCCCAGGGTCGCGGATTCGGGTTAACCGCCGCGTTAAGCCCTGGCATCCCGATGGCCCTATGTAGCGGATCGGGCCGGCTGGCCGCAAGGGTTCCGGCGCCGGCCCCGCTTGTGACCGGCCGCCGACGCTCGTCCATCATCCTGCGGCAGGGAGGACACCACGCATGCGCAAAGCACTGCTGCTGGCCCTGACCTTGCTCGCCTGCAACGGAGCTCCTGCTCCCGCCCAGACGCTCAAGGTTGCGCTGGCGCAAAAGGGCTTCTGGAACAGTTCGTTCCTGGAGTTCGCGCGCCGCGAGGGCTTCATCAAGGAGGCCGGCCTCGACCTCGACATCACCTACACCCAGGGCGGCGCCACCACGGTGCAGACCGTGATTTCGGGCAGCGTCGATGTCGCCATTCCCGACCGGCACGCTCGGCGTCGTCAGCGCCTACGTCAAGGGCGCGCCGCTCCGCATCATCGCCGGCGAGATGGCGGGCGTCACCGACATCTTCTGGTATGCGCGGGCGGCAAGCGGCATCCGCAGCCTCAAGGATTTGCCGGGCAAGAGCATCGGCTATTCCTCCGGCGGCTCGTCCGGTCATATCGCGCTGCTGTCGCTGCTTTCGGAAAACGCCATCAAGGCGCGTCCGGTCGCGACCGGCGGCATGCCGGGCACGCTCACGCAGGTCATGTCCGGTCAGATCGATGTCGGCTGGTCGGCGCCGCCATTCGGGCTCGATCAAGCCGAGCGCGGGGAGATCGTCATCGTCGCGCGCGGCAACGAGGTCGAGCAGGTCAAGCAGCAGACGGTGCGGGTCTATATCGCCAGCACCGCGATCGCTTAAGATCGAAGCGGCCGGCAATCATCAAGCTGATGCGAGTGGTGGCGCGTTCCATCGACTGGGCCTACGCCAACGATCGCGCGCTCGACCACTACGCCGAATTCGCCAGCGTCTCGCGCGAGGTCGCCCGCCGGACCCGGGACGAGTACTATCCGCGCTGCAGCGTTCCACCTCGACGAAGTGCGCGGCCTTCAGCCGATGCTCAAGGACGCATTCGAGTACAAGTATATCCCGACGCTGATGACGCCCGCGCAGGTCAGCGGCTTGATCGACATCGTGCCGCGCACGCCGAAGTGACGGACCCCGGTGCGCGGCGTCTGACAGCCTCAGTGCGGGCGCAGCGCCGGCATGACCTCGCCGGCGAACAGGTCGATCGAGCGGAGCGTTTCCGCCAGCGAAAGATCGCCGAACGCGAATTGGCCGACGAAGTAGTCGGCCCCGGCGTCGGCCATCTGGCGGCGGATGACCTCGGTCACCGTGCGCGGCGAGCCCGCGATGCCGCGGCCGTCGGCGATGATCTCGGAGAAGCGTGGCGGCCGCGGATGGCTCGGCATGCGGCCGTACAGCCTGAACAGGTAGTAGAAGCTTTCGTACCACAGCGGATAGCAGCGCTCGGCGAGCGCCAGCGCCTCGGCGTCGGTGTCGGCCACGACCACGAACCGGCCGAGGCCGAACTTCGGCCGGACCGCGCCATTGCGATCGGTTTCCGCCCACGCCGCCTTGAAGGCGTCGGTAAAGGTGCGCGTCTCGGCGACGATGTCGAGCGTGACCACGTTGATGCCGGCGCGCGCGCAGCGCGCCGCGCTGTCGGGGGCGTGCACGCCATACCACATCGGCGGATGCGGCCGCTGCAGCGGCTGCAGCTCCATCGGCACCTCGTCGAAGGAAAAGTGCTTGCCGCGAAAGCTCAGCGTCGGCTCGGTCAGTCCGCGGATCACGATCGCGAGCGCCTCGTCGTAGATGGCGCGGGCCTCGGCGGGCACCGTGCCGTAGAGGTCGAGCTCGATCGGCGACGCGCCGCGGCCGAAGCCGACATCGAGCCGTCCGCCGCTCATCTGATCGAGCATGCAGATTTCCTCGATCATCCGGATCGGATGATAGAGCGGCAGCGCGTAGATCAGCGGTCCGAACCGCAGCCGCTTGGTGCGCTGCGCCACCGCAGAAAGGAACACGCTGGGCGACGGCGCCATCCCGAGCGGCGTCGAGTGGTGCTCGGCGAGATGATAGGCATAGAAGGCGGCACGGTCGATCGCCTCGATGACCGCAAGCCGCTCCTCGTAGTAGTCCGCAAGCGGCAGGCGGCTGCGGTCGAGGTGATCGAAAATTCCGAATTCCATCGGCGCTCACGCTATACCAACGCCGCCCAGCCGCAAACCGCAAACCGGGGCTTGGGCAATTTCACTCGAACCTTTTTGCATTGGCAATGCACGCCGTCGAAAACACTGCGGCGATCATTGTGGCGCCCTCTCCCCTTGCGGCTTGCGAGATCACAAGTGCGCCGCTTGAAGCGCGCTCTCCCCTTGCGGGAGAGGGCAACTCAGGCCGATGCCAAAGCATGAGCTGGGTGAGGGGTCTCTCGGTGACGCACGACCCCTCACCCGACTGATCGTGTGTCTGATGCACGTTGGCCCTCTCCCGCAAGGGGAGAGGGCACGAGAAGCAGGCGCTGAATTTTCTGATCCGCAGACGAGTTCAGCTCGCTTCCGCAGCCCAAACGTGGTCGAGGAACGCCGTAACGAACGACGGCATCATGGGATCGAGATCGGCCGGCTCCCGGACGGTCCGCACGTCGGAAAGTTCGGGGTGCGCCTGCCGTTCGAGATGAGCGCGGACCTTCGCACACAACGACGACGCGTCGGCCGGCACATCGAGGACCTTGATCAGCGCCAAGCGCGGGCCGTCCAGCACCGCGTGCCAGCCGGACTCGCTCGCATAATCGTGGGGCAACAGCCCGGTCTCCTCGGCCACCTCGCGCCGGACACTGCCGGCAAGATCGACCGCGTCGCCAACCACATCGGTCGGATCGGGCGTGCCCGACGGAAAGTAGATGCGTCCGGCGTTGGCCGTCTGCGGCCCCATCACGCCGAGCAGGAACGCACCGTCGGCTGAGCGCAGCGCGCCCTGTGCGAAGCAATTCTTGACGCCGGCATCGGGGAAACCCCAGTCGCGCCAGGCGAGGAAGCTCGCAAAGTCAGTCTCAAAGTAGCGACCGCGCAGGACACGCCCGGCAAGCTCGTGCCGGTCGAGCAGTAACACCCGACCGTTCCACAGCGCCGGCAGGTCGCGCCTGACCGCCGCAAAATGGCGGTCGATCTCGGCGCGGCGCCGTTCGGCAAACGGCCACGCTCGCGGCGCGAACGTCAGTTCCAGGCGATCGACCGCGACGACATCCGTCATGGGTCAAGATGCATCGCACCCGGCGGCGCAGGTCAAGCGTCGATCCGGCCTTCGCTGACGATGACCGCTTCGCCGCCGACCGTCGCGCGCGCAAGCTTGCCGGTGTGCATCGAAAGCCCAAGATGGAGTTGGCTCGGCCGGCCCATCTCATAGCCCTGCTCGATCGTGAAGGCATGCTCGCCGTCGGCAAGCCCGCCTGCGCTTGCGAGCACGCCGGCCAGCGCCGCGACCGCCGAGCCGGTCGCCGGGTCCTCCGGCACACCCAGCCCCGGCGCAAACATGCGCGCATGGAAGGCATTGCCGGGGTCGACCGTCTCGCGGCAGAACAGAAAGACGGCCTGCGGATCGTCCGGCCCGAACGCCTCGGCCCAATGCGCGCCGTCGGGCCGCGCCCGCGCCACCGCCTCGCGCGAACGCACCGGCACGAAGGTGATGGGATTGCCGGCGGTCCAGCACGCCGGCACGAAGCGATCGAAGCCCAGGTCATCGGTGTTGAGGCCGAGCGCGGCCGCGAGCCGGCCCACGTCCCGCACGGGCGCGATGCGTTCCGGCGCCCGCGGCAATTCAAAGCGGGCGCTGCCGCCGTCGCGGCCCGGCTGGACCATGCAGACCACCGGCCCGACCTGCTCCCCGAGGATCAGTTCGCGCGGATCGCTGCCGCCGTCGAGGTGCGCGAGCTGCACGGCTGTCCCGACAGTCGGGTGGCCTGCGAACGGCAGTTCGCGCGCCGGGGTGAAGATGCGAAGCCGCGCCCGCTGACCGGGCGTCTGCGGCGGAAACACGAACACGGTTTCGGGCAGATTGAACTCGCGCGCGATGGATTGCATCGCGGCGAGCTGCAGCCCGTCGGTCTCCAGCACGACCGCGAGCGGATTGCCGGCAAAGCGCTGGGCGGTGAACACATCCAGGGTGAAGAAGCGGCGCGCCATGGGCTCCTCGACTGGTGCTGGGCGGCGAAGCGAGCGCTCATCCATTGGGTCGCGGCGCCGATCGCCCGTTCGCGGACGCCCGCGACGCGCGACCATGTCCTCGCCGCGGCGAAAGTTCCAGCATGATGTTGTCATCGGATTGATCGATCCGGCTGATGACTGTGCCGGGCCATGTGTTCGGGGACATGACCGACGCCTGTTCGGAGACATCATCGACGCCTGTTCACAGACATGGCCGACACATCGTTCGGGGACATGGCCGACACCGTTTCGAGGACGCAGCCATGCATCAGCAAAATATTCTTATTTCTTGACTATATTCCTAATAACGGTATTCTCGACATCGCCTTGCTCATCGAGGGCGTCGTCGATCGCGGCGTTCGAAGGCGAAGCAGGGTGCGGCCGCCGACAACGCGTGCCGCGGTGGAGCGCCGGGAGGCGCAGGGCTCTCACGCTGAGGGCCCACGCGCCCCGGGACCCCCATCCCCTCAAGACACGATGGGTCTCGGAAGCTCGGCGCGTCAGGCCGGCCGATCGCAAGGCCGGTCAAGGGAGCCTCGCAAGCTCCCTGGCGCCTCCCGGCGCTCCATCCCCTCGTTTCGAGGGGAGACGGAAAACAGGGAGACGGGCAAACCCTGGCCGCCCGAAACCAAGCGCCGGGGCGGCGGAGCGTTGGCTATCGGCGGTGAAGGTAAATGAAGCGACTCGCGTCATACGCGCTTGTCCCTCCCCCTTGTGGGGAGGGTGGCCGAGCGGAGGCGACAGCCGAGCGAGGCCGGGTGGGGTGGGGACTCACCGGACACACACGCCTTCGCGGTGGCCGCGCAACAAACCCCACCCGGTTCGCGCTCGGATTCCCTCCGCGCGAACCACCCTCCCCACAAGGGGGAGGGATAGCGTGCTCGCCGCAGTGTTTGGAATGACTGCTGTCAGCGCGACCCGGTCGTCGCGTGAGCCTGGTCGACGAACTGGTTGGTGTAGGTCTTCGACAGATCGATGTTGGCCTTGGCGACGTCCGGCGACGACTGGCTGAACACCGCGAGCACCGCTTCGGCGCCCTTCGGGTCCATCCGGCCGGTGGTCGAGAACATCGGGATCGTATTCTTGAGCGCGGCGAGATAGAGCGCCTTGTCGGGTCCGATGAGTTCATCGGGCATCTTGGCCATGATCTCTTCCGGCGTGTGCGAATGAATCCACTTCAGCGTGTTGACGATTGCTTTCGCGAGCGCCGCGGTCTCCTTCGGATGCTTCGCAATCCAATCGGCGCGGGTGTAGAGGGCGCCGCCGGGATATTCGCCGCCGAACACCTCGATCGTGTCCTTCTGGGTGCGGGTGTCGCTCAGGATGCGCAGGTCCTTGTTCCTGCCCTGCAGCAATGTCACCGCCGGATCGAGCATCACCGCGGCATCGACGCTGCCCTGCTCCATGGCGGCGATCGCGGTCGCGCCAAGGCCGACGCCGATGATACCGACCGAGCCCGGATCGACACCATTCTTGTTCAGCAGGAACTTCAGAAAATAGTCGGTCGAGGAACCGGGTGCGCTGACGCCGATGCGCTTGTTGGCGAGGTCCTTGATCGATGTGATCGCGGCGGTCTGCTTCGGCGCGACCACGAGCGTGAGACCGGGATAGCGATCGTAGACCACGAACGCCTGCAGGTGCTGGTTCTTGGCGGCGAGGTTGACGCAGTGGTCGAAGTAACCGGACACCACGTCGGCGCTGCCGCCGAACACCGCGGTCAGAGCCTGCGAGCCGCCCTTGAAGTCGACCATCTCGGCGTTGATGCCGGCCTTGTCGAACTCGCCGAGCTGCTTGGCGAGCACGGTCGGCAGATAGCAGAGGCAGGCCGCGCCGCCGATCGCAATGGTGACCTTCATCTGCGCCAGCGCCGCTCCCGACATCAGCACCAGCGCGGCCAAGGACGGGATTGCCCGCCGGACCAACAACGCCATCATCGGTGTCCACTCCCTGATTGCCTGCGGCCTGTCATCCGGCCGCCGTTCGGAGGCGAACATAAAGCAGCGGCGAACCGCTGCAAAGTCGCGTCAGGTGCGGGTCTCGGCCGCGACCGGGCGCCAGACCAGCAGCCGGCGCTCGACCACGGTGACGATGCCGTCGATCACGATCACGAACGCCGCCAGCACGAACATACCGGCGAATACGCCTGCGATATCGAAGGTGCCCTCGGCCTGCAGGATCAGATAGCCGAGGCCCGCCGCGGAGCCGAGATACTCGCCAACGACCGCCCCCACG
Organism: uncultured Alphaproteobacteria bacterium; assembly: GCA_963821555.1. GTDB lineage: Bacteria > Pseudomonadota > Alphaproteobacteria > Rhizobiales > Xanthobacteraceae > Z2-YC6860. Next base: position 217,546 of record CAWGEM010000007.1, read on the forward strand.
ACCGCAAAGCCGACCGAGGTGTGCAGCGAAGAGAACATCCACGACAGCGCCGACGGCCAGTAGACATGGCGCATGAGCTGCCGTTCGTTCATGCCGAGCATGCGGGCGTTGGCGAGCACGGTCGGGCTCACCTCGCGCACGCCCTGATAGACGTTGAAGAACACGATGAAAAATACGAGCGTGACGCCAAGCGCGACCTTCGACGCGATGCCGAGCCCGAACCAGAGCGTGAAGATCGGCGCGAGCACAATGCGCGGCAGTGCGTTGATCATCTTGACGTAAGGATCGAGCACCGCGGCCACCAGCGGTTGGCGCGCGAACCAGAATCCGACCAGGACGCCGCCGACCGAGCCGATCACGAACGCGAGTGTCGCTTCCGTCAGCGTAATCCAGAGGTGCCGCCAGATGCTGCCGTCGGCGAACCACTTCCAGATCCGCTCTGCGACATCGAGCGGCGTCGAGAAGAAGAACGGCGGCAGCAGCGGCTTGCCGCCGACCGGGATCGTGGTCAGCACGTGCCAAAGCAGGATGCAGACGACGGCCACCAGGACCTGCAGAACGATGAGCCTGACGCGAGCCATCATCCGCCTCCGGTCTGGGCGTAGCCTTTGAGCACCTCATCCTTGAGCTTCTGCCAGATCTCGCGATGCAGCGCGTGGAACGCGGCATCGAGCTTGACCTCGCCGATGTCGCGAGGACGCGAAAGCGGCACGCGCCAGTCACCGATGATCTGCGCCGCCGGACCCGCGGACATGATCACCACGCGGTCGGACAAGGCGATCGCCTCCTCGAGATCGTGGGTGACGAACATCACCGCCTTGCGATCGGCGCTCCACAGGTCGAGCAGAAGGTTGCCCATGATCTGGCGCGTCTGGGCGTCGAGCGGGCCGAACGGCTCGTCCATCAGCAGGATTTTCGGATCGCGGATCAGCACCTGGGCGAGGCCGACGCGCTTTCTCTGGCCGCCCGACAGCATGTGCGGATAGCGCGGCCCGAACGCGGCGAGGCCGACGCGGGTGAGCCAGCCTTGCGCGCGCTCGCGCGCCTCGGTGCGCGGGGTGCCTGCGGTTTCAAGCCCGATCGCAACGTTCTCGATCGCGGTCTTCCAGGGAAACAGCGCCTCGGACTGGAACAGGTAGCCGGACTGGCGATTGAGCCCGTCGAGCGGGCTGCCGAAAATGCCGACCTTGCCGGTCGTGGGCGGAAACAGGCCGGCGGCGACGTTGAGCAGCGTCGTCTTGCCGCAGCCAGTCGGTCCGACGATCGCGACGAACTCGCCGTCGGCCACGTTCAGCGTTGCGCGCTCGACCGCCTGATAGGTGCCGCCGTCGGCGAGCCGGAAGGCGATGGTCACGTCCGTCAACGCGACCGCGGCACCCGCTGTGCCCTCTGCCATCGCTCCCCTCTCCCGCGGCCTTTTTGTTCGGCCGCCAAGCTAGAGCATGATTTTGGAAAGTGGAAATCGGTTCCCGAATGGCCGCGTTCGCATGATGCGAACGGATGCTCGCCGAATCGGCGCCGCGCCCGCTCACATGCGCTTAATGAGGCCCGCGTCGATCAAGAGCCGGTTGAAGCGGCGCGCCTCGGCGCCGCCCGAGCAGCGGTAGAACAGGCCGCGGCAGCGCATCAGGATGTGCTTCTGCTCGGCGAACGACGCGTCGAGCGGGACGCCCGCTGCCTCCATCACGACCAGCGGCAGATACGGCGCATCCAGCACGTCCAGCGCCGCGCCGAGATCGGCCGGCCGAAAGTTGATGCCTTCGATGGCATAGTAGGTCGAAAGGAACCGCGGATCGGCCTCCGCGAGCCGCCGCGCCAGCACCGTATCGTCGAGCGCAGGATCAACAAGCTGCTTGGCGAAGCTCGGCTGATGGTCGCCAAAGCGCACCACCAGGATCGGCTCGCCCGGAAACTCCCGCTTCAACCGCGCGATGAACTCGCCGTAATCGCGCACGCTCATCGATTGGCGGCGGAGATATTCGTCGACTTCGAGTGGATTGCCGCTGTCGGTCCATTCCGGGGTCAGGTCGGGCCGAAACCGATAAGTCCATGGAAAGTGATTGGCGGCCGTATAGACGAACAGGAACAGCGGCTTGCCGCCGCGCTCGCGCGCCAGGAGGTTGGCGGCGTTGTTGTAGAAAAAGCCGTCCGGCTCGACGCCCTTGGCTCCGATGTCTTTGGCATCGAGGAAGTGCTCGACGCCGGCGGTGGTCTGAAACTGCCGCGCGCCGCCAAACGCGCCCCACATCGGATAGAGGCTGAAGGTCTTGTAACCGCATTGCCGCAGCGCCCGCGGCAGGCCGCGCTCGACCCGATCGGCCGCGATCCGGGTCACGAAGTCGGCGAACCGCCCGTACGAGCGCACCGACAAGCCCGCGAGCACGTTGTATTCGGTGTACCAGCTCGGTCCGCCGGCGCCTTCGACCAGCAACGTGCGCGATTTGTTGTCGAACGAACGGAAGTGATCGCGATAGGCCGGTGGCACTTTGACCCCGGGAATCGCGGTGATGTCGAAGCTGCCTTCGTCGAACACCATCACGATGTGCGGAAGCTTTGCGGCCGGCCGGCAGGTGCCGGTCGCCGCAAGCCGTTCGGTCACCGCCGCATCGGATTCCAGATAGCCGCGCGTATAGAGGTCGACCAGGCCGGTCACGCCCGAACGCGCAAACTTGGATACGTAGTTGGCACTGTAAAACTCGTCGTAGAGGTCGTTCGGTACCGCGAGTGCGATGGCGCAGAGGCCGCCGAGACAGGCAACCGCGCCGGTGGTCGACGTGCGCAGCCTGATGCGGAAGGGGTCGAACCACCAAAGCGCGGCGAACAATGGCAGCGCGAAGGCGGCCGCCGCCGCGAGCATCCATTTCAGGTTGGGGAACACCGTGAGCAGAAAGGCGATGGTGTCGGTATCGATAATCATGATGTCGAGAAAGTTGACCGTCATCATGAGAATGTCGTGCTTGAAGCGCGACAGCAGGATCAGGATGACCGCCAGCATCAGCGTGAGCGCCGCGGCGATGGCCGGCCGTCTCAGCACGATCAGAAATGTGAAATTGACCAAGCCCCATGTCAGGACGAACACGAGCCGCGCAACGAAGTCGATCTCGGACCAGATCAGGATCGCGAGTGCCGCGAGATGCAGGGCTGCGACCAGCACCAAGCCAAAGGCGTGGTAATCGCCGCGACTGGCGGGCAAAAATCGGCGACTGAGGTACGCGAGCGCGGGCGGCATGCTCCGGCTGGCGCACCGGGATCGAACCAGCTGGCCGGGCGCAAGCCGCTGTCATAATTCTGCAACAAGACCGTCATGGCAAGGCCGCCGAACGGCCGGGGCGGCCTCGCTCTTGTCTTTCGACCCGGCCGGCTTCGACTCGGGCTAGTTTGGGCGACCTGTCGCCGCTGTCTGGCCCAGGTGCAGTGCGTTCCCGGTTCAGTTCCGGCTGCGGTCGACCAGAGCGCGCTGCTTGATCCACGGCATCATGGCGCGCAGCTTGGCGCCGACCTCCTCGATCGGGTGCGACGCGCACTTGGCACGCATTGCCTTGAACGAGGTCTGGTTGACGCGGTTCTCCAGCATCCAGTCGCGGGTAAACTTGCCGGACTGGATGTCGGCCAGGATGCGCTTCATCTCGGCGCGCGTCTCGTCGGTGACGACGCGGGGGCCGGACACATACTCACCGTACTCGGCAGTATTCGACACCGAATAGTTCATCGTGGCGATGCCGCCTTCGTAAATCAGATCGACGATCAGCTTGACCTCGTGCACGCACTCGAAATAGGCCATCTCGGGCGCGTAACCGGCTTCCACCAGTGTCTCGTAGCCGGCCTTCATCAGTTCGACCAGGCCGCCGCACAGCACCGACTGCTCGCCGAAGAGATCGGTCTCGCATTCCTCGCGGAACGTCGTCTCGATGATGCCGGCGCGGCCGCCGCCGATCGCCGCGCCGTAGGACAGGCAGAGGTCGTGGGCATTGCCGGAGGCGTCCTTGTGGATCGCCATCAGCACCGGGACGCCGGCGCCGCGCTGGTACTCGGCGCGGACGGTGTGCCCCGGCCCCTTGGGCGCGATCATCATCACGTCGAGATCGGCGCGCGGCTCGATCAGGTTGAAGTGGATGTTGAGGCCGTGCGCGAACATCAGCGCCGCGCCCTGCTTCATGTGCGGCGCCATGTGGTTCACGTAGATGTCGGCCTGCAATTCGTCGGGCGTGAGCATCATCATGACGTCGGCCCACTTGGCGGCCTCCGCCACTTCCATGACCTTGAGCTTCTCGCCTTCGGCCTTCTTGACGCCTTGCGAACCCTTGCGCAGCGCCACGATGACATCCTTGACGCCGCTGTCGCGCAGGTTCAACGCATGGGCGTGGCCCTGGCTACCGTAGCCGATGATGGCGACCTTCTTGCCCTTGATCAGATTGAGATCGGCATCGCGGTCGTAGTAAACGCGCATTTTTCTCACCCTCTCGCACAGGAGCCTTGAACCCAAATTTCCCGCGCCGCTTTTAGGTTGAATGATCGGGCGAAACAAGCTCAAAACGCCCTTTGGCACGCATCCTCATGAGCCCGGCAGCCACCGCCGCAGCGATCCGATGTGGTCGAGCACCTGCGTCATCTCGGGACTCGAAGTCACCGTCGCAGAGCCGCGCCGATCGCCGGTTTCGCGCGAGGAGGGCATGAACGGAAAATAGATCGAAAGCGGCACCTTGGTGGCGAGCAGATAGTCGACGTCGAGCCGCTCGCCCGGACCGTAATCGTCGAACGCGTAGCCCGGATCGCCTGGCACCTGAAAATCATCGATCAGAATGACCGGCTGCGCAAAGTTCGCCGCGATCGACACGATCTCGCGGGCGAGCGGCAGATTGCCTTTTCCGTGCGCGTCCAGATAGAACAAGGTCGGCAGCGACAGGTCGGTGCCTTGCTTCGCCAGCCGCTCCAACAGATCGATCGAATTGCTGTGGTACACGGTGACGTTGGTCCGCGACCTCAGCCGAGCCTCGGTGAAGGCGGCGTGACGGGGGTCGACCTCACAGGCAAGAGCCGGCAGGCCGAACTGCGCCAGCCATTCGGTGGTGGTGCCGCGCAGCGCGCCGGTCTCGACGATCTTCTTGATCCCGCAGTCGCTGACGATTTCGCGGACCATCCGACGACGCCCCTCCTGCCCGTTCATCGGCTCGCGCAGCGCGATCAGCCGCCAGCCGAGCCAATAGTCGAGCTGCCCGGCCCACTCGGGTTTCAAGTATTGCGACAACTGCTCCCAGATCGCCTTCAGCGAATTTCGCATCAGATCGAATTTCCCGCCGGACCAATGTGTCGCGCCGGTATTCTCGCGCGCCTGACATCAAGTTGGCTTTCACTTTCCGCTGCGGCTGCACGCGAAACGGGTTCGAGGGTGTTGCCCGTCATTGCCTGACGTCCAACCGACTACATGCCCTCGGCGCCGCGCCCAATTGCGACGATGCCCGTGCGCGAGACCTCGACCAGACCGAGCGGCAGCATCAGGTTGATGAAGCTTTCGATCTTGTCGCTCGCGCCGGTGATCTCGAAAATGAAGCTTTCGGTGCCGGCATCGATGACGCGCGCGCGGAATGCATCCGCAAGCCGCAGCGCTTCGACCCTCGGCTCGCCTTTGCCGCGGACTTTGACCATCGCCAGCTCGCGCTGGATCGACGGGCCGGCCACGGTCATGTCCACGACGCGGTGAACAGGGACGAGGCGATCAAGCTGGTTCTTGATCTGCTCGATCACCATCGGGGTGCCGCGCGTCACGACGGTAATGCGCGAGAGGTGCCTTTCGTGCTCGGTCTCCGACACGGTGAGCGAGTTGATGTTGTAGCCTCGGCCCGAGAACAGGCCGATCACCCTCGCCAGAACGCCCGGTTCGTTGTCGACAATCACCGCGAGCGTACGGGTCTCGATCGCCTGCGACCCGGTAGCGGTTGGATAGTGCGACGTGGTGGCTTGCGTGCTGCTCATGACAGGTTCTCAGCAAGGCGATTCGTGAAACGCGCCGGATCGGGTTGGGATAAGCGATTGATCGACATCCCTACACCATCACCTTGCCTTCCTCGGTGATGGCATCCTCGACGCTCACACCCGCATCGCCCAGGATCATCTCGTTGTGGGCGCGGCCGGACGGGATCATCGGGAAGCAGTTCTCGTTCTGATCGACCACGCAGTCGAAGATCACCGGCCTCGGCACGTCGATCATCTCCTTGATGGCGCCATCGAGATCGCCCGGCCGCTCGCAGCGGATGCCGACCGCGTGATAGGCCTCGGCGAGCTTGACGAAATCAGGCAGCGAGTGGGTGTAGCTCTCGGCGTAGCGGCCGCCGTGCAGCAATTCCTGCCATTGCCGCACCATCCCCATGTACTGGTTGTTGATGATGAAGATCTTGATCGGCAGCCGATACTGCACCGCCGTCGACATTTCCTGCATCGTCATCAGCACCGACGCTTCGCCCGCGATGTCGATCACGAGCGAGCTCCGGGTGCGCCAGCTGCACGCCGACCGAGGACGGCAGGCCATAGCCCATGGTGCCTAGCCCGCCAGAGGTCATCCAGCGGTTCGGCTCTTCGAAGCCGTAGAACTGCGCCGCCCACATCTGGTGCTGGCCGACCTCGGTCGTGATGTAGGTGTCGCGGTCCTTGGTCAGCTCGTAGAGCCGCTGGATGGCGTACTGCGGCTTGATGATGGTGTTGGAGTTCCGATAGGCGAGCGACTTGCGCGCGCGCCACTTCTCGATCTGCGACCACCAGTCCTTTAGCGCGGTCTTGTCGGCCGGCACGGAACTCTGCGCGCCACAGCCGCACCATGTCCTCAAGCACATGCGCGCAGTCGCCGATGATCGGCACGTCGACCTTGACGTTCTTGTTGATCGAGGACGGATCGATATCGACGTGGATCTTTCGTCGAGCCCGGCGAGAAGGCGTCGAGCCGGCCGGTGATGCGATCGTCGAAGCGCGCGCCGATGCAGATCATCAGATCGCAATCGTGCATCGCCCAGTTGGCCTCCCAGGTGCCGTGCATGCCGAGCATGCCGAGCCACTGCGGATCGGACGCCGGATAGGCGCCGAGCCCCATCAGCGTCGAGGTGATCGGAAAGCCGGTGAGGCTTGCACCAGTTCGCGCAGCAGCGCGCTCGCGTTCGGTCCGGAGTTGATGACGCCGCCGCCGGTGTAGAACAGCGGCCGCTTCGCGCGCGCCATCAGCTCGACGGCTTCCTTGATTCGGTTCAGGTCGCCCTTGAGCTTCGGCCGGTAGCCCTGGTGCTGGAAATCCCGCGGCCGGGAATAGAGCGCCCTTGGCGAACTGGATGTCCTTCGGAATATCGACCACCACCGGACCGGGCCGGCCGCTCGCGGCGATGTGGAACGCCTCGTGCAGCACGCGCGGCAGGTCCTCGATGCTCTTCACCAGATAGTTGTGCTTGGTGCACGGCCGCGTGATGCCGACCGTGTCGCACTCCTGGAAGGCGTCGTTGCCGATCAGATGCGTCGGCACCTGACCGGTGATGACCACGATCGGGATCGAATCGCAGAGCGCGTCGGTCAGTCCGGTCACGGCGTTGGTGGCGCCCGGCCCCGAGGTGACCAGCACGCAGCCGACCTTGCCGGTCGAGCGTGCGTAGCCCTCGGCAGCGTGGACCGCGCCCTGCTCGTGGCGCACCAGGATGTGCTGCACCTTGTCCTGCTGGAACAGCGCGTCGTAGATCGGCAGCACGGCTCCGCCTGGATAGCCGAAGATGTGCCTGACGCCCTGATCGGCCAGCGCCTCGATCACCATTTCGGCGCCGGTCATTTCCTGGCCTTTGGTTCCATCGCACTCATCTCGCTTCTCCTACCCACTCCAAACGTCCGCATGCGCTCCAGGAAATCGAAAAGGGGCCGAAGCCCCTGTTGCGCACCGCCACATCGTGAGTGGTCTCAGCCACCCTCGGCGGTGCGCCCTGGTACCCGTACCAGCTCTTCGGTAATAAAATTGCGCATACTTATCGTCTTTCGGCATTTCCTTGCGCGGCTATATACGGCGCTGCGGTCAGTTGTGGTCAAGGCGGAATTGCCGAAATTGCCACTGAGCAAGGCCGGTTCCGCAGCCTCGGGGACGACCCAAGCGCCAATCCGGCATCTGATGGCGGAACCAGGTCGACCTGGCGCTTGGTGTAGCGGCGGGTGTCGAGCTTGGCTCCCTCGGCCGCCTCGTCGAGCGTCAGATCTCGCCGGCCAAATGCCGCCGCAGCCAGGGCACGCCATGCGCCTTCATGGCCGGCAGCATCGGATCGAGACCGCGGGCATCGAGCGCCCTCACCTCGTCGAGCGCGCCGGCCGCCAGCATGGCGTCAAAGCGAGCGTCGATCCGGCGGTAGAGTTCGGCGCGGTCGGGAGCCAGAAAGACCTTGACCGCGCGCGCCGGATCGAGGATGCGCCGGCATGCCGTCGCGGTGCCAATCGGCCAGCGAGCGGCCGGTTGCCTCCAGCACCTCCAAGCGCGCGGGCGATACGCATGCGGTCGCCGGGCCGCAGCCGCGCCGCCATTGGCGGATCGCGCCGCGCAAGCTCGGCATGCAGCGCCGCAGCGCCTTGCGCTTCGAGGCGCGCACGCACCGCCGAGCGAATCGTCGGCGGCGTCGGCGGCACGACCGAAAGCCCCTGCGTCAGCGCCTTGAAATAGAGCCCGGTGCCGCCGACGACGATCGGCAGCTGCCCCTCAGCGCGCACCTCGGCCAGCGCGGCGCGGACATCCGCGCACCAGCGCCCGACCGAATAGTTCTCGGCAGCATCGACGTGGCCATAGAGCCGATGCGGCGCGCGCGCCTCGTCCCCGGGGCTCGGTCGCGCCGTGATGATGCGCAGATCGCGATAGACCTGCATCGAATCGGCATTGATGATGACACCGCCCAGCCGCTCGGCGAGGCTGAGCGCAAGCGCCGACTTGCCGCTTGCGGTCGGACCGGCGATCAGAATGGTGTCGACTGCGTTCACGGCCGCTCAGCTAGCCGATATTGAACCGGCTTCCAACGCCGACTAAACCAGAGCCGCCACATGGCCAAAAGCAAGCGAGGTCCTTTGCCGCTGATCCAGCCGTTCCGCGCGCTCCGTCCCGCGCCTGGCCGCGCCGCCGAGGTCCTCGCGCCGCCCTACGACGTGCTGTCGAGCGCCGAGGCGCGCGAGCGCGCCAAAGGCAAGCCGTGGAGCTTCCTGCACATCTCGAAGCCCGAGATCGATCTCGACCCGGCGCTCGACCCCTACGACCGTGCCGTCTACGCCAAGGCCACGGACAACCTGCAGCGGATGATCGCGGCCGGCGTGCTCATGCGCGATGCCAGGCCCTGCTACTACGTCTATCGGCTGACCTGGCGCGACCGGGTGCAGACCGGGCTTGCCGCCGCGGCCTCGATCGCCGACTACAAGACCAACCGCATCCGCCAGCACGAGCTGACCACGCCGGTCAAGGAGGACGACCGCGTCCGCCAGATCGAGGCGGTCAACGCGCAGACCGGGCCGGTGATGATCGCCTATCCCGACGCGCCCGCGATCGACGCCATGCTGGCGCGGGCCGCAAGCGGGCCGCCCGACGTCGACGTCACCGCCGACGACGGCGTGCGCCATCAGATGTGGGTGGTCGACGACGAGGCCGCGATCGCGGCCCTGACGCGCGCGTTCGACGCGTCTGCCTGCGATCTACATCGCCGACGGCCATCACCGTTCGGCGGCGGCCGCCCGCGTCGCCGACGCCCGCCGCGGCGCGGGCTCGCACCGGCAATTCCTGTCGGTGATCTTCCCGCACCACCAGATGACGATCCTCGACTACAACCGCGTGGTCCGCGACCTCAACGGCCGCAGCCGCGGACGCACTCCTCGCGGAGCTGCGCGAACGAATTCACGGTGACCGCCAGCGACGGGCCCGTCCGCCCCGCCGCCTCCGGCGAATTCGGCATGTTCCTCGCCGGCCGCTGGTACCGCCTCGACGATCCGGCCCGAGCTCGTGCCGAAGGACGATCCGATCGGACGGCTGCCGGTCACGCTGCTCGCGCGCCACGTGCTCGAGCCGCTGTTCGGCATCGCCGACCAGCGCACCGACAAGCGCATCGACTTCGTCGGCGGCGGGCGCGGCCTGGGGGAGCTCGAACGGCGCGTCGCGTCGGGCGAGATGGCCGTGGCGTTCGCGCTCTATCCGACCCAGATGACCGACCTGATGGCGGTGGCTGACGCCGGCGGCATCATGCCGCCGAAGTCGACGTGGTTCGAGCCCAAGCTCGCCGACGGCATGGTCAACCACGTGCTGGACTGAACATGATGAAAGGGCGGCCTCGCAGGCCGCCCTTCGATTGGTCTGCGATTGTCGATCGCGTCAGTTGATCGGCAGCGCCACGAACAGCATGTCGCCTTCGGCGGTCGCCACCAGCAGCAGCGCGGTCTTCTTGCCGGCCTTCTTCAGCTGATCGACGCGGCTTCTGCACATCGGCCGGCGCCGCCACCTGCTCCTGCTCGATCGCGACGATGACGCTGCCCGGCGACCAGCCGCTTGTCGGCCGCGACCGAGGCGGCATCGACGCCGGTGATGACGACGCCCTTGACCGAGTCCTTGATCTTGTAGCGCTTGCGCAAGTCGTCGGTCAGGCTGGAAAGCTGCAGGCCGAGCGACTTGCTGCACGACCGACTTCTCCTCCGGCGGCGTCGCCTTGGCCGAGGCCGGCTGCGGCTTCTCGCCGTCCTCGAGCCGGCCGAGCTTGACGGTCTTCTTCTCTTCCTTGCCCTTGCGGATGATGACGACGTCGACGTCCTTGCCGACCGGCGTGTCGGCGACGATGCGCGGCAGGTCGCGCATCTCCTTGATGTCCTTGCCGTCGAACTTGACGATGACGTCGCCGGCCTCGATGCCGGCGGGCTTCGCCGGGCCCTTGTCGTCGACGCCGGCAACCAGCGCGCCGCGCGCCGGCTTGATGCTGAGGCTCTCGGCGATCTCGTCGGTGACCTGCTGGATCTTGACGCCGAGCCAGCCGCGCCGGGTTTCGCCGAACTGCTGCAGCTGGTCGATCACCGCCATCACGGTCTTCGACGGCACCGCGAAGCCGATGCCGATCGAGCCGCCGGACGGCGAGATGATCGCGGTGTTGACGCCGATCACTTCGCCTTCGAGGTTGAACAGCGGACCGCCCGAATTGCCGCGGTTGATGGCGGCGTCGGTCTGGATGTAGTTGTCGTAGGGACCCGAATTGATGTCGCGGTTGCGCGCCGACACGATGCCGGCGGTCACCGAGCCGCCGAGGCTGAACGGATTGCCGATGGCGATCACCCATTCGCCGAGCCGGATCTTGTCGGAATCGCCGAACTTCACCGCCTTGAGCGGCTTGGTCGGCTTCACGCGCAGCACCGCGAGATCGGTCTTCTGATCGCGGCCGACCACCTCGGCCTTCAGCCGCGTGCCGTCGGTGAAGATGACGTTGATCTCGTCGGCTTCGGAGATCACGTGATTGTTGGTGATGACGATGCCGGACGGATCGATCACGAAACCGGAGCCGAGCGAACTGACGCGGCGCGGCGTGCGGTTCGGCGTCTGGTTTCGTCGCCCTGCGCCGCGCCGGTTCTTGAAGAACTCCTCGAAGAATTCCTCGAACGGCGAGCCGGGCGGCAGCTGCGGCATCGGCGTCGCGCGCGCCCTCCACGGTCTGCGAGGTCGAGATGTTGACGACCGCGTCGATCACCTGCTCGGCGACGTCGGCGATGTTCTCCGGTCCGCGCGCGAAGCGCCGGCGCGAGAGCGCCGGCAGCGCCAGCGCGGCCGCCGCGACCGAGGTCACGACCGGTCTGCGGATGGTGCGCGCAATCGCAGTGATCAAGCGGGCCATGGCCGTCGATTCTCCTGGAAAGAAGGGTTGGCATGACAGTGCATCCGCGCACGGAGGGATGCAAGGCAAGTGTCGGCGCAAACCGCCATCAAACGTCGGATTGCGGCGGGAAAAGCGACCCTCAACGCCATGGCTTCAGCCGCGCACCAGCCAGACCAACGACAACGCCGATCACCGCCGACAGCGATCCCGATCAGCCGCAGCGCGCTGTCCGGCGTCTCCAGCACGTGCGCCATCGCCCGCTTCGCGATCGCCGGAAAGGCGGCGAACAGGAGCCCCTCGATGGCGAACACGAGACCGATCGCGACCAGGAAGTCGCCCATCAGAGCAATCCGAGTACCGCCGTCGCATCGCCACGGCGCGAATGTTACCGCCGTGACCGCCGATCCAAACTATCACTGGCGCGGCTGGCGGCGCGGGCACCGCGGGTGGCCGCGCTGGCACGGTGCCGCGACTGGCGGCGCCTGTGTCGCCATCCGGCACGCTTGCCCGACGGATCGACGAAGTAGCGGAAGAACTCCGAATCCGGCCGCAGCACCATGCGCGTATCGTTGTGCCGCATGCCCGCCTCGTAGGCCTGCATCGAGCGGTAGAAAGCGAAGAAATCCGGATCCTTGCCGAACGCGTCGGCGAAGATGCGATTGCGTTCGCCATCGCCCTCGCCGCGGAGCTGTTCGGACTTGGAGGTCGCCTCGGCGACCAGCACGGTGACGTCGCGATCGGCCTTGGAGCGGATTTCCTGCGACTTCTGGCTGCCCTGGGCGCGGAATTCCGCCGCCTCGCGCTGACGCTCGGTCTGCATGCGCTGATAGACCGCCTGGCTGTTCTGGTCCGGCAGGTCGGCGCGCCGGATGCGCACGTCGACGACCGAGATGCCGTAGACCTGCGCCTCCCGGTCGAGTTGCTCGCGCACGCGCGCCATCAGCTGGCGCGCGCTCGTCGCGCACGACGTGGGTCAGCGTCGCCTCGCCGAGCACGCGGCGCAGCGCCGAGTTGAGCAGGATCGAGAGCTGCGAGTTGGCGCCCTCGATCGTGCTGACCGTCTGATAGAAGCGCAGCGGATCCTGGATGCGATAGCGCGCGAAGGCATCGACCACGAGCCGCTTCTGGTCGGACGCGATCACCTCCTGCGCCGGATTCTCGAGATCGAGGATGCGCTTGTCGATCGCGATCACGCTGTCGATCAGCGGCACCTTGAAGTGCAGGCCCGGCTCGGTCACCACCCGCACCGGCTGGCCGAGCCGGACCACCAGCGCCTGCTGCGTCTGATAGACCGTGAACAGCGAGCAGTAGCCGAGCACCAGCGCGACCAGCAGCGAGGACGAGGGCGACGCCGCCTGCGATACCGAACCTCATCGGGTGCCTCCGCCTGCGGCCGCCGCGTCAGTTCGTTGAGCGGCAGATAGGGCACGACGCCCGCCGCCGGACTGCTTGGAATCGAGGATGATCTTGTCGGTGCCGCCGAGCATCCGCTCCATGGTTTCCAGATACATGCGCTGGCGGGTCACGTCCGGCGCCTTCTTGTATTCGTCGTAGATTTTCAGGAAGCGCGAGGTCTGACCGATCGCCTCGGCCACCGTCTGCGACTGTAGGCTTCGGCGCTCTGGGTGATTTGCGCCACCTTGCCGCGCGCTTCCGGCACGACGCGGTTGGCGTAGGTCTGCGCCTCGTTCTGCGCGCGCTCGAGGTCGGCGCGCGCCGCCTGCACGTCGCGGAAGGCGTCGATCACCTGCGGCGGCGGATCGACCTTCTGCAACTGCACCTGCTGGATCTGGACGCCGGCGCCGTACTGGTCGAGCGTCTTCTGCATCAGCTCCTGCACCGCCGCTCTCGATGTTCTGCCGCGCGCCGGTCAGGATCGGCTGAATTTCGGAGCGGCCGATCACTTCGCGCATGGCGCTTTCGGCCACCGCCTTCACCGTGCCTTCCGGGATTCTGGATGTTGAACAGGTATTCGCCGACGCCATTCGGCTTGATCCGCCACAGCACCGAGAAATCGACGTCGACGATGTTCTCGTCGCCGGTGAGCATCAGGCTCTCTTCCGGCACGTCGCGCACGGTGGTGCCGCGGCGCAGGTCGTCGACGATGCGCATGCCGACGTCGATCTTGCGGACCTGCAACGCCTTCGGCGTCAGCGCGGTCTCGATCGGATACGGGCAGGTGGTAGTTCAGGCCCGGCTGGACCTCGCGCACGTACTTGCCGAAGCGCAGCACCACGCCGACTTCGTCCGGCTCGACCCGGAAGAAGCCGGACACGCCCCACAGCACGACCGCGCCGAGCGCGATCAGCGCAAAGCCGCGGCCGCCGAGATTGCCGCCCGGCAGCACGCTCCTGAGCTTGTCCTGGCTGCGGCGCAGCAATTCTTCGAGATCGGGCGGCGTCGGCCCCGACGATTGCGGCCCGGAGCCCCAAGGCCCCTTCGATCCGCCCGATCCCCAGGGCCCGCCGCCCTGATTGCTCCACGGCATGAAATCTCTCCTCGGCGGCCGGCCGTCGCGCCGGCCGGCCGTTTTGTTGGCAGGGTTATAGGGGAGCCGTCCCGGCTTACAACGCGCGCCACGGCCGCAGCGCAACGTCCTGTGCCGGCAGGCGTTTCCATGCAGGTCGCAGTCACGCCCGATATAGGTCACGTACGCGAAGGCCGCATCGTCCTGCGGTCCGGCCGGATGCTCGCTGCGCGCGGTCTCGCGCCAGAGCTTCGGATCGATCGGCGGAAAGAACGTATCGCCCTCCGGCCTGGCATGCACATGGGTGATTTCCAGGCGATCGGCAAGCGGCATGGTCTGCGGAAGATGTCGGTGCCGCCGATGATCGACGATCTCGTCCGCGCCGCGCCGCAATGCATCGCCGCGCGCCACCGCGAGCGCCGCATCGAGATCGTGCGGCCGTAACCAACGCCCGGCGCCGCGAAACATCGGATCGCGGCTGACCACGATGTTGGTGCGCCCCGGCAGCGGCTTGCCGATCGACAGATAGGTCTTGCGCCCCATCACCACCGGCTTGCCCATGGTCAGCGCCCTGAAGCGCTGCAGGTCGGATGACAGCCGCCACGGCAACGCGTTGTCGCGCCCGATCACGCCGTTCTCGGCGACCGCAGCGAGGAGGACGATAGCGATTGATCGCGGCGGCGCCGCGCTCACACCGCCACCTCGGCCTTGATGTGCGGGTGCGGCTCGTAGCCTTCGAGCGCGAAATCCTCGTAGCGGAAGGCGAAGATGTCCTTCACCGCCGGATTGAGCCGCATCGCCGGCAGCTGCGCGCGGCGCGCGCGCAAGCTGCAGGCGCGCCTGCTCGAGATGGTTGAGATAGAGGTGCGCGTCGCCGAAGGTGTGGATGAACTCGCCGGGCTTCAGCCCGGTCACCTGCGCCACCATCATGGTGAGCAGCGCGTAGGACGCGATGTTGAACGGCACGCCGAGGAAAATGTCGGCCGAGCGCTGGTAGAGCTGGCAGGACAGCCGGCCGCTCGGCGACGTAGAACTGGAACAGGCAGTGGCACGGCGGCAGCGCCATCTTGTCGACGTCGGCCGGATTCCAGGCGGTCACGATCAGCCGCCGCGAATCCGGATTGCGGCGGATCATCTCGACCACGTCGGCGATCTGGTCGATGGCCCCGCCGTCCGGCGCCGGCCACGAGCGCCATTGCTGGCCGTAGACCGGGCCGAGCTCGCCGCGCTCGTCCGCCCATTCGTCCCAGATCGCGCACGCCGTGCTCGTGCAGGTATTTGACGTTGGTGTCGCCGGCCAGGAACCAGAGCAGTTCGTGGACGATCGACTTCAGATGCAGCTTCTTGGTGGTGGTGAGCGGGAAACCCTCGCCGAGATCGAAGCGCATCTGATGGCCGAACACCGAGAGCGTGCCGGTGCCGGTGCGGTCGCGCTTTTCCACGCCGTCGGCGAGCACGTGCTCCATCAGATCGAGATATTGGCGCATCGATCGGCCTCGGATCGTCACGACTCAGTGCCCGCGCGGATAGCCTAGCGCCGGATGCCGCAAGCCGCGAAGCCGTTGCCCCGCCGCTGATATATATCCGCTCCAACCGAGAAGGGGCGGCATCCGCCGCCCCTTGTGCAGCAAGTCTTGGTCGAAGCCGGCGACGCTATTCGGTGAACACCTCGTCGCGCTTGCCGCGGATGGTCGGCAGGATCGCCAGGATCAGCATGAAGGCGGCGATCGCCAGCAGCGTGGCCGAGATCGGCCGCGTCAGGAACACCGTGGCGTCGCCGCGCGCGATCAGCATGGCGCGGCGGAGGTTCTCCTCCATCAGCGGGCCGAGCACGAAGCCGAGGATCATCGGCGCCGGCTCGAAGTCGTGCTTCGACCAGCCAGTAGCCGACGACGCCGAACAGCGCGGTCATGGTGACGTCGAACGGCGCGTTGTTGAGCGAATAGACGCCGATGCAGCAGAAGATCACGATCATCGGGAACAGGTGGCGGTAGGGCACGCGCAGCAGCCGCACCCAGACGCCGACCAGCGGCAGGTTGATGACGATCAGCATCAGGTTGCCGATCCACATCGACGCGATCATGCCCCAGAACAGCTCCGGCTGCTTGGTCATGACCTGCGGGCCCGGCACGATGCCGTGGATGGTCATCGCGCCGACCATCAGCGCCATCACCGGATTCGGCGGGATGCCGAGCGTGAGCAGCGGAATGAACGAGGTCTGCGCCGCCGCGTTGTTGGCGCTTTCCGGCGCGGCCACGCCTTCGATGGCGCCGCGGCCGAAGCGCTCGGGATGTCTTGGACATCTTCTTCTCGAACGTGTAGGCCGCAAACGACGCGATGATCGCGCCGCCGCCCGGCAGGATGCCGAGCAGGGAGCCGATGATGGTGCCGCGGCCGATCGCGCCCGCCGAGGCCTTCAGGTCCGGCAGCGTCGGCATCAGGCCGGTGATCTTGCTCTGGACGATGTCGCGGCTGCCGGTCTGTTCCAGGTTGCGCAGGATCTCGCCGAAGCCGAACACGCCCATGCCGACGACGACGAAGCCGATGCCGTCCGACAGTTCGGGAATGCCCCAGGTCATGCGCTCGGCGCCGGTCTCCAGGTCCGAGCCGATCATCGACATCAGCAGGCCCAGTCAGGATCATGGTGAGCGCCTTGAGCACCGAGCCCTTGGCGAGCACCACCGCGAAGATCAGGCCGAGCACCATGCAGCGAGAAGTATTCGGCCGGGCCGAACAGCAGCGCCATCGCGGTCAGCGGCGCGCCGAGCGCCGCGACCAGCACGGTGGCGACGCAGCCGGCGAAGAACGAGCCGATCGCGGCGATCGCGAGCGCCGGGCCGGCGCGGCCCTGTCGCGCCATCTGGTGGCCGTCGAGCGTGGTGACGACCGAGGACGATTCACCCGGAATGTTGACCAGGATCGACGTGGTCGAGCCGCCGTACTGCGCGCCGTAGTAGATGCCGGCGAGCATGATCAGCGCGCCGACCGGCGGCAGGCCGAAGGTGATCGGCAGCAGCATGGCGATCGTCGCGAGCGAGCCGATGCCCGGCAGCACGCCGATCAGCGTGCCGACCAGCGCACCGATCAGACAGAGCATGACGTTGGTGGGCGTGGCCGCCACACCCATTCCAAGCCAAAGATTGGAAATGAGATCGTACATGGTCGTCCTCGCCGATCTACCAGAACCGGGGCCAAAGCTGGAACGGCAGGTTCAGGCCATAGGGAAACAGGAACGCGCAGAAGGCCGTGAGCACGGCAGCCCACAGCACCGTCTCGCGCCACTTCACGTCTTCGGCCGCCGCCGCGCAGATCACGATGCAGGAGAAGCTCGCGACCACGAGGCCGAGCGGCCGAATGGTTGCGGCGAAGGCGAGGATCGAGCCGGTGATGAAGACGACGCCGCGCATCTTGTAGCGGCGTGACGTGCGGTCCCTTGGTCATCAAGCCGCCGACCACAACCGCCAGCGAACAGGATCGCCAGTGTAGAATGCGAACAGCCGCGGCGCGGTGCCCGGACCGAAGGCGAAGCCGCGCATGCCGGGCAGATCGTTCGAGGCGACGAACGCGATCAGCGCCAGCAGGATCAGCGCCATGCCGCCGTAGAAGTCCTGCGGGTTCTGAACGCGCAGCAGACCCGGCGGCAACCGCGAGGCCGACCGCACCGAAAACAACAATGGAGCCGCGCACCGTCAGCGGCACGGGATTTTGCACCAGAAACGACGTCGCCAATAGAGATTGCGGCCAAGACCAGCAGTGTCAGGCCGCCAACCAGGTCATATCGTCGTTGGCTCTCTGTCGAGCGCGACCATTGCCCCGAGGCATTGCGTCGGACATTACGCCACTCCCCTCGCCTATCTGCTTCGTGGCACTCCCCTCTTCTAGCAGACAGCTTTCCGCAATGAAAAGCAACCATCGACTGTGATCCGGCTCAGACCAAGCCTGCGAAGCCGACCAGCCCGGCGAGCCCGATCAGCCAGAGCGGATTCCATCGCGTCCAGTAGGCGATCGCGGCAGTGGCCACGGTGATGACCACGGCGACCCAGCTGCGGTCCGCCGACGCGCGTCAGCACGATGGCGCTCGCGCCGATGAGGCCGACCGAAATCGGCACGAGCCCGGCCTGCACCGCGATCCGCCATGGCGCATCCTTGAAGCGATCCCAGGTCCTGGCCGAGAAAATGAGGCAAGCACCGCGGTCGGGCCGCACATCGCCAGGGTTGTGACGACGGCGCCGGCCAATCCCGCGACGTGATAGCCGATCAACGTCACGATCATGACGTTCGGGCCCGGGCGCGACCTGCGAGATCGCGAACATGTCGGCGAACTGCCGCTCGTCCATCCAGCCGCGGATATCGACCGCCTGGCGGTGGATTTCCGGCACCACCGCGTTGGCGCCGCCGAGCGCGAGCAGCGACATGATCGCAAACTGCACCGCGAGCGTGACGAAGACGTCGGAATCGGCCTTCATCGGCGCCCCCACCAAGCCAGCGCGACGCTCGACTGGCGCCAGAACGAGCAGCACCGGCAGGAGCGGCCAGCGCATGCCTGCCGACGGCAAAGGCAGTCACGATCAGCACCAAAGGAGCGACCGAGCCCGATCCTGCGAAACATCGGCACCGCCATCTTCGCCACGGTCGCAATCAGCAGACCGCGCCGCGGCCGGCGCGATGCCGGTGAGTATCGCGGCGGACGGCGTCGACGTCGCCGTACTGCAGGTAGAGCGCACCGATCGTCACCATCATGTGGAGAACGGCAGCAGCAGGAAGCCGCGACCAGGCCGCGAGCGCGCCGGTCGGCGCCGCGCATGCGCGAACCGAACACCGCCGTGAGATTGACGATGTTCGGGGCCGGGCAGGAACTGGCAGAGCGCGTAGGCCTCGTTGAACTCCTCCGCCGTCATCCAGCGCTTCTGCTCGACGAACATGCGCCGCGTCCAAGGCAGCGTCCCGCCGAACCCGGACAGCGTGATCCTGAAGAAGGCGAGGAACAGGTCGGCGTGGCTGGGAATTGGCGGGGCGTCAGACGGCGGGGGGAAATTAGGTGTGGCGGAATTGGGACTGGCAGCGAGTCTCGGACATGGCAAGCCCGGTTTAGCGTCGGCACGACATCGACCAACTGGTTTGTTGCAACGCGGCCGCGAAGTATTGGCCGCCGATTGGCCGTGTGTCGACTTTCCTCGTGCTGGCCTTCCGTCGATCAGGGGGCTCCGGACGCGCTCTTTTTTCCGTAACCATCAGCGACTATATTCGGTGCGCCGGCGCAAGCCGGCTATGGCGATAAATGGCCGTCGTAATAAACCTTTCGGACCCGGGGGCAGTACCCGGCGCCTCCACCCAAGCCCGGGCGCCGGCCGGGCTTCGGCGGGGGCGAAATAGGATCGACGAGGGCGTAAAGGACGTGCTTTTGCTCGGGATGGTTCCGTCGTTATCGGGCCAAATCCATAGTTGCCAACGACAACTATGCTCCGGTTGCTCAGGCCGCGTAACGCGGT